>NZ_JAHWFK010000001.1 GCF_019710575.1 Paractinoplanes polyasparticus
ATGAAGAACAACACCGCCAGGAACTCGCGATAACGCTTACGAGCCGCGATGAACACCCCGATCAGGATCGACAACGGGGTCTGCACCGCCCACGACAACGCCATGATCAGGAACGTGACCCAGAGGGCGTTGGGCAGACCGGGATCGGAGAGCGTGGCTTTCCAGCTGGTGAAGCCGGACTGCTGGATCTCGCCGATGCCGTTCCAGGTGGTGAAGCTGAGCCAGAGCACGCCCAGCAGGGGAACCACACCGAAGGCCAGGAACCAGAAGAGCGCCGGTAGTGCCATCCAGACGACGGAACCGCTCCGCCCGCCGCTGGACCGGGTGGACTGATTCGTCCGTACGACAGGCGGAGCGATCGTCGTCACTTGCCGATGACCCCGTTCATGGCGTCGACCCACTGCTGCGGGCTGACCTGGAGCTGGAACAGCTTGGCGATGTTGTCCAGCAGCGTCTCGGCCGCGGTCGGGCTCAACGCCTGGTCCCACGACTGCGCAAACGTCTTGGCGCCGTTCGCGATCGCCGCCATGTCCTTGAGGAACTGCGCGTCGCCGCCGGTGAAGAGGCTGTCACTGTTCTTCAGCACCGGCACACCGCCGGACTTGACCCAGGCTTCCTTCTCGGCGTCGTCGACCAGGGTCGTCGACATGAACTTCTTCGCCGTCTCCTTGGCCTCGGCACTCGCCTTGGACGAGATCGAGAGGTACTGGCCCGGGTTGCCGACGGTGTTGCTGGGGTCGCCCTTGCCGCCCTCGACCGGCGGGAAGTTCATCCAGCCCAGGCCGTCGTCCTTGACGAAGTTGCCGCCCTGAGCGGTCTGGATGCCGTACGACCAGGAGCCGTGGACCATCATGGCGGCCTTGCCCGTGTAGAGCAGCGCCTGGTCGGCGTTCGAGTCGGCCGTGGTCGACGAGAAGCCCTTCTGGAAGCCGTTGGCCTTCACCAGATCCTGGATCTTGGTCAGCATGTCCAGCACGGCCGGGTCGCTCCACGCGCCCTTCTCGCCGGCGAACACCCGGTCGAAGACCTCCGAACCCGCGGTGCGGTCGAGCAGGAACTCCAGCCACATCATGTTCGTCCAGCGCGACTGCCCGGCCAGCGAGAACGGGGCAACCTTGGCCGCGTTGAACTTCGGCACCAGCGCCATGATCTCGCCCCACGACTTCGGGGGCTGCACACCGACGCGCTCGAAAACCTTCTTGTTGTAGAACAGCACGATCGGCTGGACCGTCTCGATCGGCATCGCGTAGATCTTGCCGTTGACCGTGGCCGCACCGAACGAGCTGGGCAGGATCTTGTCCTTCACCGCGGCGTTCTGACCGAAGAAGTCGGTCAGGTCCTCCACCAGGTTGGAGTTGACGTACTCCTTGAGACCGCCACCGCCCCAGCCCCAGATCATCGTCGGGCCCTGGTTCGCGCCCAGCGACGTCTTGATCTTCTGCTTGTACGCGTCGTTCTGGAAGTACAGCTCGCTGAGCTTGGTGTCCGGGTTGGCGTCGTTGAACCGCTTGATGGACGCCTTGCGGACGGGCTCGCCGGGCGGGCCGCTCAGCGACCAGTAGGAGGCCGCACCGCCGCCGCTGCTGCCGCCGCTGTTGCCGCCGCCGCTTTCGCTGGGGCCGTCACTGCCACAGGCCGCGAGCGCCGCGGCGCCGGCGGCACCCGCGGCGAGGCCCATGAAGTTCCGCCGGGAGAGAGGGCTATTGGTCACGCTGATCTCCGAACTCGAATGCCGCCTCGGTGGCGGCGAGAGGATCCGCCGTGGTCAGTGGTCGTCCGCGTCACAAGAGCTGCAACTTTCGCTTGACAACCGCAAATTAACACGAGGTTTCGTTAACGTAGGGTTTCGCTGTGATCATGTCAAGAGTCTTGCTGTGGTCGCGCTCCCACGGCAAGAGTGGACGCTGTCCCGACCTGCGCGCAAGACCCTGCTTAAGATCATCGGGCACCGGAAGAACCCGCTGTGCAAACACTGAAAGTTTCGGAACGTCTGAGCAACAACTGAGGAGTGCGCCGTGACCACAGAACCGGCACGCAAGCCATGGCAGGACCCGGCGCTACCCGTTGCCGAGCGCGTCGACGCTCTGCTCGCCGAGATGACCCTCGAAGAGAAGGTAGGCCAACTCGGCAGCCGTTGGGTCGGAAACGACATGCAGACCGAAGAAGTGGAATCCCCGGAGGAGACCCTCAACGTCGCACCCATGCAGGACGTTTTCGCCGCATCGGGCACCATACCCCTCGATGAGGCCAGCCGGAACGGACTGGGCCATCTCACGCGTGTCTTCGGAAGCTACCCGCTCACCCCCGCTCAGGGCGCAGCCGAGGTGATCCGTCAGCAGCACATCGTCCTGGCCAACTCCCGCTTGAGCATTCCGGCCATCGTGCACGAGGAGTGCCTGACCGGCTTCACCACCTTCGGCGCCACCGTCTACCCGGCCGCGATCGCGTGGGGCGCCACCTTCGACCCCGATCTGGTCGAGCGGATGGCCGCCGCGATCGGCCGCGACATGGCGGCCGTCGGCGTGCACCAGGGCCTCTCCCCCGTGCTCGACGTCGTCCGCGATTACCGCTGGGGCCGGGTCGAGGAGACCATCGGCGAGGACCCGTACCTGGTTGCTCTGCTCGGCGCCGGATACGTCCGCGGCCTGCAGAGCGCCGGCGTCATCGCCACCCTCAAGCACTTCGCCGGCTACTCGGCCTCGCGCGGCGCCCGCAACCACGGGCCGGTGCCGATGGGCCGCCGGGAGCTGCTCGACGTCATCCTGCCGACCTTCGAGACGGCGATCCGCGAGGCCGGCGCCGGTTCGGTCATGAACTCCTACTCGGACATCGACGGCCTGCCCGCCGTGGCCGATCCCTGGCTGTTCACCGAACTGCTGCGCGACCGCTGGGGCTTCACCGGCACCGTCGTCTCCGACTACTGGGCCGTGCCGTTCCTGGCCAGCACCCATCACGTCGCGACCGACATGGTCGACGCCGGCGTCCAGTCGCTGACCGCCGGCATCGACGTCGAACTGCCCGACACGCTGGGCTTCGGTCCCGAGCTGATCGGCCGGGTGCCCGAGGAGCTGATCGACCGCGCCGTCCGCCGCCTGCTCACCCAGAAGGTCGAGCTGGGACTTCTCGACGCGGACTGGACTCCGGAGAAGTCGGTCGCCGGCGCGGACGAGGTCGATCTCGACTCGGCCGGGAACCGCGAGCTGGCCCGCGAGCTGGCCGAGCGGTCGATCGTGCTGCTCGACGCCGGATCGGCGCTGCCGCTGGCCACCGACGTCAAGCGGGTCGCGGTGGTCGGCCCGGCGGCAGCCGATCCGCGGACGTTCATGGGCTGCTACGCCTTCCCCAACCACGTGCTGCCGCGCTATCCCGACGCCGGTCTGGGCATCGAGGTGCCAACCGCCGTCGAAGCGCTCGGATCTGCACTTAAGGGCAGCGAGATCGTGTACGAACAGGGCTGCGCGGTCATCGGGGACGACCGGTCCGGCTTCGCGGCGGCCGTCGAGGCAGCCCGGGGCGCCGACGTGACCGTCGCGATGGTCGGCGACCTGGCCGGCCTGTTCGGGCACGGCACCTCGGGCGAGGGCTGCGACGCGGCGGACCTGACCCTGCCCGGCGTGCAGGCCGACCTGCTCGAGGAGCTGCTCGCCACCGGCCGGCCGGTCGTCATCGTCGTGGTCTCCGGACGCCCGTACGCCCTCGGCGCCTTCGCCGGCCGGGCGGCCGGGCTGGTCCAGGCGTTCATGCCGGGCGAGGAGGGCGGCGCCGCGATCGCGGGCGTGCTCACCGGCCGGGTCAATCCCGGAGCGAAGCTGCCGGTGCAGATCCCGCGGCACGCCGGCGGGCAGCCCGGCACCTACCTGCAGCCGGCACTGGGGGCCGAGAACACCGGGGTCAGCAACCTTGACCCGGCCCCGCTGTTCCCGTTCGGCCACGGCCGCTCGTACACGTCGTTCGAGCTCGACGACCTGCGGATCAGCGAGGGACCGGTGCCGGTCGACGGCGAGTTCACGGTGACTGTGCGGGTTCGCAACACGGGCTCGCGGCCGGGTGACGAGGTCGTGCAGCTCTATCTGAAGGACCTGGTGGCCCAGGTGACCCGGCCGGTGAAGCAGCTGACCGGGTTCGCCCGGGTGCCGCTCGAGCCGGGCGAGGCCAAGGACGTGACGTTCACCGTGCACGCCGACCGCACCGCGTTCACCGGCCGCGACTACTCGCGCGTGGTCGAGCCGGGCGACCTCGACGTGCTGGTCGGCACGTCGGCCACCGACCTGCCGTGCACCGGCCGGGTGACGCTGACCGGCGACGTGCGCGTCGTCGAGGACCGCGACCGCCGCCTGGTCACCCCGGTCACGGTCGAGAAGATCTGAGGTGACGATTCAGCCGGCGAGGAGCCGGGCCAGCTCGGTCCGGCTCCGCACGCCGAGGCGGGCGAAGACATTGCGCAGGTGATGGTCGATCGTGCGGGGGCTCAGGTGCAGTTGCTGGGCCACCTCGCGGTTGGTGGCGCCCTCGGCGACCAGGCCCGCGATCCGCTCCTGCTGGGCGGTCAGCGGGGCCCGGCCGACCGGACCGATCCGCTCCCCCGCCGCCCGTAGCTCGCGGGCGGCCTGCTCGGCCCACGGCTGGGCGTCGAAGCGGCGGAACCGTTCGGCGGCGCGGCGCAGGTGGTCGCGGGCCTCGGCCGGCCGCCGGCGGCGGCGCAGGTGCCGGCCGTACAGAAGCTCGGTGTGGGCCCGGGCGAAGCCCGCGTCCTCGTCCCGTTCGTGCCAGGCCAGCGCCTCGCGGAAGTAGTCGTCGGCGGACTCCTCCCCGCGCAGGGCCCGGCACCGGCTGCGCAGGGCGAGCCAGCCCGGCTGTCCGGTGCGGGCAGCCCAGCGGTCGAAGACCTCGCCGCCCCCGCCGGACGCCTCGACCAGGTGCGGCGCGATCGCCACCCGCAAGATCATCGAGCCCGTACGGGCGATCCGCGCGAGCCGCTCCGCCGCGGGCTCCGGCCGCCCGGCCACCAGATCGAGCAGTGCCTCCGACCAGTCTCCGAGATCGCCCGCGGCGGGCCGCTCACGGCTCGTCTCGGCGTCGCCCCGGAACGCGGCCAGCAGGCCGAGCAGGTCCCAGTGGGCGTCGGCCAGGTCGGGGCGGCCCGCGGCCCGGGCGACCGCCGCACCGTCGAGAGCGGCCTCGGTGGCAGCGTCGTGGCGGCCCGCGGCCAGCTCGGCGAAGGCCGCCACCTCCAGGGCCTCCGGCACGAGCGGCGCGTTACCGGCCTCGCGGGCCAGCGACACCGCGCGCCACGCGAGCCGGGCGGCACGCCGGTCCTGGCCGAGCAGCAGGCCGGTGCCGGCCGCCCAGGTCAGGGCCGAGGGGTCGGTGGTGTGATCCGCGAGCCGCAGCACCTCGCGCAGGTGGCGGAACGCGGTGTCCTCGTCGCCCGTCATCAGGTCCGCGACGCCGACGACCTGGTGCAGAGCCATGTCGGTGGCCGGGCGGCCGTCACGGCACCGGACGGCGGCCTGCCGGGCGAGCCGGGGGTAGCGGCCCGGGTCACCGGTCCGCCCGCACGCCTCGCCCGCCAGCAGCAGGGCGTCGACGGCACCGGACGGGTCGGTCGTCATCAGCTCGCCGGCCACGTCGAGCAGGGCCTCGCGGGCCTCGGCCGGAGCCCGCCGCAGGCGCATCTCGGCGATGAGGCCGCGGGCCCGGGCGCGGACCGCAGCATTTCCCCGCAGCCGGGACGCGCGGCGCAGCAACGGGCGGGCGTCGTGCGGACGGCCCGCGGCCATCGCCGAGCGGGCCGCCGCCAGCAGGGCCCGAGCCTCGCCGGCCGGACTGCTGCTCAGGCCGGCGGCATGGCGCTGTGCGGCGAACGCTTCGGGCGGGGACGCGTCCCCGGCGGCCAGCAGCAGGTCGTGGGCCAGGGCGTCGTCGGGTGCGACGGCCACGACGGCGCGGTGCAGCAGCGCCGCCAGCCGACGGCCACGGCCGGCCAGGACCTCGGCCAGGGCGAGGTGGGCGGCTCGGCGGCGGCCGATCGGTTCGTCGTCGTACGCGATCAGGCGCAGCACGGACGGGCGGAAGCGCACGCCGTCGGCGTGGGCGACGATCAGCCCCGCCCGTTCGGCCGGTTCGAGGTCGGCCAGGCCGCGGCCGGGTCCCGCGGCGGCGAGGAGGTCGGACGGGTGCGCGCCCGGGTCGGTGGCGGCGAGCAGAAGCAGGTCACGGGTCGCGTCGGGCAGCGCGGCCAGGGCCGTTCGGAAGCGCAGCCGCAACGGGCTCTCCGGCGGCAGCGAGACGGGCAGCGGTGCGAGGCCGCGCTGCTGCTGCCGGGTCAGGGCGCCGGCCAGCTCGGTCAGCGCGCCGGGATGGCCGCCGGCCAGGGTGATCAGGGCCGCGGCGACCTCGCCGGTCGTGTCGGGGGCGTGCCGCCGCACGAGGGCGTGGCTCGCCTGTTCGTCGAGGGGTGCGAGGCGGTACGCCGGGAGGCCGGCCGCGGCGGAGGCGGAGGTGACGGAGGCCAGGATCGCCACCGGGAGCTCGTGGACCCGCCGGGCGAGCATCCGGATCTGCTGCCAGGACAGTGGGTCGAACTGGTCGGCGTCGTCGAGCAGGAGGAGCACCGGACCGCGGCGGGCCGCCTCCGCCACGAGCGCCCGCAGGCTCAGGGCGAGCACGAGCGGGGCGCAGCGGGGCTCGTGGCCGGCGATCAGCGCGGACAGTGGCTCGTCGTGCCGGCAGAGCTCCGCCAGCGGCGCGAGCAGGCGTTGGAGGCCCGCGCCGGGCACGGCGGACTCGTCGGCGTGACCGGGTGCGGCCAGCACCGTCCACCCGGTCCGTCCGGTGGCGGCGGCGCGCAGCATCGTCGTACGGCCCTCGCCGATGCCTGCGTGCAGAACCAGCACACCGCCGCGGCCGGCCCCGGCGGCATCGAGCACGGCGCGCACGGCGTCCGGAACTTCTTGCACTGTGGGTGCATCTTCCATGTCGAGAGTCTGTCGGCGCCCGTCGCGGGCCGGAAGACATCGACGCCGACTTTTCGGCTGGTGAAATTTCAGCGGTGTTAACAGGCCATTACGGATGGCCGGTGGTTTCGCCGATGCGCACTCGTCGGAGCCGCGCAAACACTGACCGCCATCAATTCCCTATCCCCCGGGAGCGTGTCAGGTGCAGCAGGTTCGCAAACTCCGCCGGATCGTCCTGGCGATGGCCACCGCGTCGGCTCTCGCCGTCGGCCTCGCCCCGGCGCCGGCCCAGGCCGCCGACAACCCGTACGAACGAGGACCGGACCCGACGGTCGCCGCGCTCGACGCCAGCCGTGGCCCCTTCGCAGTCGGCACCGAGAACGTGTCATCGCTCGTCTCCGGCTTCGGTGGCGGCACCATCTACTACCCGACCAGCACCACGCAGGGCACCTTCGGCGCGGTCGCCATCTCGCCCGGCTTCACCGCCACCTGGTCGACCCTGGCCTGGCTGGGCCCGCGCATCGCGTCGCACGGCTTCGTCGTGATCGGGATCGAGACCAACACGCTGCTCGACCAGCCCGACTCGCGCGGCTCGCAGCTGCTGGCCGCGCTCGACTACCTGACCCGGTCGAGCTCGGTGCGCTCCCGCATCGACACGACCCGCCTGGCCGTGTCCGGGCACTCGATGGGTGGCGGCGGCAGCCTCGAGGCCGCCCGCACCCGGCCCTCGTTGCAGGCGGCCGTGCCGCTGGCGCCCTGGAACACCACCAAGAGCTGGTCGAGCCTGCGGGTCCCGACCCTGATCGTCGGCGGCGAGAGCGACTCCATCGCCCCGGTCAGCTCGCACTCGATCCCGTTCTACAACACCATCCCGTCGGCCACCGAGAAGGCGTACCTCGAGCTGAACAACGCGAGCCACTTCTTCCCGCAGACGACCAACACGTTCACCGCGCGGCTCGCGGTGGCCTGGCTCAAGCGGTTCGTCGACAACGACACCCGCTACGACCAGTTCATCTGCCCGGGACCGTCCAGCGTCTCGGTCTCCGACTACCGCAACACCTGCCCGCTCGCCTGAGGATCGAGGCTGACGTGCGCCGGGCGGCGCACGTCAGCCCCTTTCTCTGATCCTGACGGCGTGGATCCGTTCGATGCTGCCGGCCTTGAGCCGCTCGCTCTCGACGATCCCGAACCCGGCGGCCTCGACGACGGAACGCTGACGCCGGGTGAAGTGCTCGCCCGCGGTCGCGATGGTCACGCGTTCCAGCAGCCACTGGGCGGCCCGGATCGGGGGCCACGAGCTGCCGATGTGGTCGACGAGCAGCAGGCGGCCGCCCGGCACGAGCACGCGGTGCATCTCGGCGACCGCGGCGCGCGGGTCGGGAATCGTGCACAGGGACAGCGCGCAGACCACGGTGTCGAAGCTGTCGTCGTCGTACGGCAGATTTTCGGCGTCACCCTCGCGCAGATCGGCCGGACGACCCAGTTCGGCCGCCCGCCGACGGGCGTGGGCCAGCATGACCGGGCTCAGCTCGATGCCGCTGATCGTGGCGTCAGCCGGATAGAACGGCAGGTTGCGCCCGGTGCCGACGGCCACGTCGAGCACCCGGCCGCGGGCACGCCGGCCGATCCACTCGCGGCCGCCGGTGAACCAGACGCGTTCCAGGAACACGATCTGCCGGTCGTACGCGGGCGCCGCCCTGTCCCACACCTGGCGCGCCTTGTCGGTCGCACTCATGCGCCCGAGCGTACTTACCGCACCGGGATCGTGGTGGTCACCGTCGCCTGATCGATCTCGGTCGTGCGCAACGTCATCGACAGCTGCCACTCGCCGGGGAACGGGAACGTGAGGTTGCCCAGGCCCTGGTTCTCCAGAATGGACGAGACCGGGTTGTCGATCGGCTCCACGCCCTTCTCGGGCAGGGCCAGCGTCACCTTCCACTCGAGCACCTTCAGCGGCTTGCCCTCGGGCGTGTAGACGAAGGCGTGGATCGTGTTGTATTCGCCGACCGAGGCCGGGAAGACGTCGAACTGCACCGAGTACAGCTTGCTGTTCAGCGTGGTCACGAAGCCCCGCGCCTTGGCCGCCGCGACCGCCTCGACGTCGACGGCCCGGCCCGGGTTCGTCTGCACGAGCACGGCGGTGGCCGCCAGCACCAGAGCGGTGATGCCGACCTCGGCCGCGGTCGCCCGGCGCAGCCGGCTGGTGGTGGCGACCGAGGCGCCGCGCTGCACCAGCCGGCGCGACCAGGCCGCCACGCCCAGCACGACGGCCAGCAGACCGGTTTTGATCAGCAGCAGCCGGCCGTAGCCGGAGTCGAACAGGGCCTCGACGCTGCCCGTCTGCACGACGGCCTGCAGCACCCCGGCCGCGACCAGCCAGTAGACCGAGATGGCGGCCCAGCGCGACCAGGACGGCAGGATCAGCCGCAGCTGCCGGGTCTCGGCCCGGCGCAGGACGACGGTGGTCAGCACCACCAGACCGCCGAGCCACACGGCCATGCCGGCGAGGTGGACGGTGTCGGCCACGACCAGCAGCCAGGCGAACGGCGAGGCCGCCGGGTGACCGGTCAACGGCCAGGTCACCAGAATGGCCACGACCAGGGCCACGAGTACGGCGGTCGGGCCCCGGCCGGCGTGCCGGCGCACCCGCGGCACCAGCCAGGCGGCCACGCCCAGCAGGATCAGGCGGACGGCCAGGATGATCCCGAACGAGCTGGTCAGCACCTGGCCCAGCTCACCCGCCGAGACGTCGAACGGGCCGGCGCCGGACGACGCCGGCGCCTGCAGCCAGATCGCGGCCAGCGTGCTCGCGGCGACCACGCCCAGGCCGGCCCGGGCCATCGTGACCAGGGAGCGGCGCCGGAACCACAGCGCGAGGAAGAGCACCGGGCCGACGGCGAGCGTGAGACCGCCGTACCCGAAGAACTTGGAGACGGCCGTGGCGGTCTGCACGGCCGGGTCGACGCCCTCGTCGGGGGCGGACGGGGCGCTCGCCGACGGGGCGCCCACCGAGAACGTGAAGGCGCCCGAGATGGGATGGCTGTCGGCCGAGACGATGCGGTAGCTGACCAGGTACGTGCCGAGCGGGCGGTCGGCCGGGCGCAACTTGATCGTCATGCCGTTCTGCTGCGGCACCGGGTCGCCGACGTTGACCCGCTTGCCGTCGGGGCCGATCACCTGGGTGCGGCCCGGGATCACCTGGATCGCCTCGTTGAAGCGCAGCATCACCTGCTCGGGCGCGGCCTTGACCACCGAGCCCTGCTGCGGCGAGGCCTGGGTGAGGATGGCGTGGGCCTCGGCGGGCTGCGCGGGCCAGCCCAGCGCCGGGACGATCACGGCAAGGCCGGTCGCGAGCAGCCAGGACACGAGCCGGCGGTGCCAAACGTTCCCCACGGCCTTCCGTACGGAAACTGACGACCTCCGGTTCATAGCGGCCCATGGTGCCTTGCCGCTCGGAGCCGCCGCGCGCTGCCCTACCCTGGTCGCCATGCCGGGCCACCATCACCCTTCGTTCGCGGGCTCTCCGGGCACCCGCCGGCTGACGTTGTTGTTCCTGGTCCCGGCGGCGTTGCTGACCGTTCTCGGCATGCTGCTGCTGTGGCCGAGCGAGTCGCTCCCCGGAGCCAGGGACGCCGAGGGACTGACCCGCGTCATGGGTGAGGTGCGCGCGGTCACGCCCCTGCCCTGTGCCGAGGTGCCGGACGGCGATCCGGCGCCCGGGCAGAACTGCGGAACGGTCACCGTACGGCTGTCCGGCGGCCAGGAGGTCACGGCCGATATCCCGAACGGTCCCGGGGCCGTCGAGGTGGCTCCGGGCGACGACGTCGTACTGCTGCGGCTGCTCGACGGTGAGGGCGGCGAGAGTGAGAGCTACTCGATCGTCGACCACCAGCGCGGCGCCGAGCTGTGGCTGCTCGGAGCGGCGTTCGCGCTGGCGGTGATCGCGTTCGGGCGCTGGCGCGGGCTGACCGCGCTGGCCGGGCTGGGGCTCACCTTCGTCGTGCTGTTGCTCTTCGTGGTGCCGGCCATCCTCGACGGCAGGTCACCCGTCCTGGTGGCCGTGGTCGGGGCGGCCGCGATCATGCTGACCGTGCTGTACCTGACGCACGGGTTCTCGATCACGACGTCGATAGCCGTGGCCGGCACGCTGGCCAGCCTGACCATCACGGCGCTGCTGTCGGCCGCGGCGACGGCGGGCACCCATCTCAACGGGGTCGCGGACGAGACGGCCAACTTCCTCAGCATCACCCAGGGTGAGATCAACATGCGCGGCCTGCTGCTGGCCGGCATCGTGATCGGGTCGCTCGGCGTGCTCGACGACGTCACCGTGACCCAGTCGGCCACGGTGGCCGAGCTGGCGCAGGCCAATCCGGCGTACGGGTTCCGCCAGCTCTACGGCGCGGCAACCCGCATCGGGCGGGCGCACATCGCGTCGGTCATCAACACGATCGTGCTCGCCTACGCGGGGGCCTCGCTGCCGTTGATGCTGCTGTTCGCGGCGGGCGAGACGCCGGTGGGCGAGCTGCTGACCGGTCAGCTGATCGCGCAGGAGCTTGTGCGCAGCGCGGTCGGCACGATCGGGCTGATCACGGCCGTGCCCATCACCACCGCCCTGGCGGCGTACGCCGCCGCTCGTACTTCCTCGCCTGCGCGAGCGGTTGCGGCCGGGCCGGCGCGCTCCGCGCCGCCGCGCGAGGACCCATGGGCAGCCTTCGCCGACCGGCAGGACCCGCACTAGAACGCGCCCGCCGGCCGTTCGGCGGTCACCGCACCCGGGCCCGCTCGGTTTATGCTGCCGCGGATGAGTGTGAAGCGTGGGCGGCCGCCCGGAATGATGGACGTCGCCCGGCTGGCCGGCGTGTCGCACCAGACCGTGTCGCGGGTGCTCAACGAGCACCCCAACGTGAGCGAACCCACCCGCCTCAAGGTGCGCGCCGCCATCGCCGAGCTCGGCTACCGGCCCGACCGGGCGGCCCGGGCGCTGGTCACCGGCACGTCCAAGGTGCTCGGGGTCGTCGCCCAGAACTCCTCGCTGTACGGGCCGGCGTCGATGCTCACCGCGTTCGAGGAGGCCGCGCAGGCCACCGGTTTCGCGGTCAACGTGGGCAGCGTGCGCAACCTCGACGAGCAGTCCATCGCCGAGGCCGTGGAACGCCACCTCGACCAGCGCGTGGCCGGGCTGGTCGTGATCGCCCCGGTCACCTCGGCCGCGCCCGCCCTGGCCAAGCTGCCCGGCGACATCCCGCTGGTCACCATCGACGGCGACCCGGAGCACGCGGCGTCCCTGGTCACGGTCGACCAGTTCGCCGGGGCCAAGGCCGCCACCGAACACCTGCTCAGCCTCGGGCACCGCACCGTCTGGCACATCTCGGGCCCGGCCGACTGGTTCGACGCCGCCGGACGCGTGCGGGGCTGGGAGGCCGCGCTGCGCGAAGCCGGCCGCGAGGTGCCACCGTTGCTCACCGGCGACTGGAGCGCCGCCTCGGGCTACCGCAACGGCCAGCTGCTGGCTCGCCTGCCCGAAGCGACGGCGGTGTTCGCGGCCAACGACCACATCGCTCTCGGGCTGCTGCGCGCGCTCAACGAGCACGGGCGCCGGGTGCCGGCCGACGTCAGCGTGGTCGGCTTCGACGACGTGCCCGAGGCCGGCTTCTACACGCCGCCGCTGACCACGATCCGCCCCGACTTCGACGCGGTCGCCACCGCCAGCCTCGAGCTCTTGCTGGCCCAGATCGAGTCGGGCACCACCGAGGGCGCGCGACGCATCATCGCCCCCACCCTCGTGCAACGGGACAGCGTGGCACCCCCGCAATAGCCGCCGCGGCCGCGGCACCGGAAAGCGTCGCACCCCCGGCGTAGTCTCTGTCAGGTGCCGCGCCCCGACCCCCTGCTCCTCGTTCTCGACGGCAACAGCCTGCTCCACCGCGCCTACCACGCCGGCGCCGGCGACGGCTGGGTCGACGACGACGGCAATCCCATCTGGGCGCTGCGGGGCCTGGTCGGCTATCTGGCCCGGGCGGCGGCCCACCTGCGGCCCGACGCGGTGGTGGTCGGCTTCGACTGCCCCGTCGACTCGGCCCGGCGCACCGACTATCCGGCCTACAAGGCCCATCGCCCCGACAAGGCCGAAGACCTGACCGCCCAGTTGCTGGCCGCGCCGGCCCTGCTGCGCGACGCCGGGGTCTGCGTCGTGGTTCCCCCCGCCTACGAGGCCGACGACGTGCTGGCCAGCGCGGCGGCCACGGCCCGGGCCGGCGGCTGGCGCTCGGTACTCATGACCAGCGACCGCGACGCTTTCGCCCTGATCGACGAGTCCACCACGGTGCTGCGCGTCCGCAACGGCGGCTTCGACGAGGCGGTGCTGATCGACGCGGCCGCGTTGCCCGCGCTCTACGGCGTCCACCCGTGGCAATACCGCGACTTCGCCGCGCTTCGCGGCGACCCGTCCGACAACCTCCACGGCGTACGCCGCTTCGGCGCCACCACGGCAGCCAAGCTCCTGACCGCGTTCGGCACCCTCGAAGCAGCCTGGGAGGCAGGCGCCGCTCTGGTGCGCGACACGGTGGGCGCCCACGCCGCCAGTTGCTTCACCGCCCCCGACGCCCGAGACATCGTCGACCGCAACCGCCGCCTCATGAGCATGCGTCACGACCTGCCGATCCCCGACCTGTCGGGCGCCCGCCTCCCGCTCAGCACGGCTGTCATGCGCCGCGCCCTGCGTGCCCGGGGCATCAACCTCGGCCCATCGCTGTGGGCCCTCACCGGCGGCGACCCGCCGACCGCCCCCGACGCCGACCCCACGCCCGAGTTCCGCCCGTGGGTCTTCCGGGGCAGCCTGACCGCCCGCCGCGAGCCCACCCCGGGCCAGCTCTCCCTCTTCTGATCCGCCACCACCACGAGCACGCGACCGCGATCAGCAACTTGCTGCTCCACCCACCACTTGGTCACGGTCGGCAGGCCGGACAGCACCAGACGGCTGGGAGCGGCCCGGCGGTTCGGAGCGTGACCATTTACGCAGGTCGCGCGGGTGGGCCGAGCGTTCTGGACGCGCCCGCGGCCAGCTCGGCCCACCCGCGCCCTCGGCGTGAGCAGCGGTCTGTGCCCACCACCCCGCTACGACATCCCGCTCTTGATCGTGGGCGTTGCCCATCCGGATTCAGTGATGCAGCGAACTCCTAGTTGCCATCCGCTGTTCAATTGCCAAGACTTCGCAATAGCGGTAGGTATGTCTTACTGCCTACGAGGAGGCCCCATGGAGACCACGGCGATGCACATCGCCAACGGGATCGTCGACGGACCGGTGTCGGCTGTCTTTGCGGTCCTGGCTGTCGCTGCGCTGGCCTTCTGTGTGCGGAAGGCCCGTAACGACCTCGACGAGCGTCTCGCCCCGATGGCCGGGCTGGTCGCGGCGTTCATCTTCGCGGTGCAGATGCTGAACTTCCAGGTGCTGCCGGGCGTCTCGGGGCACCTGCTGGGCGGCACGCTGGCGGTCATCCTGGTCGGGCCGTGGGTCGGCGCGCTGTGCGTCTCGACCGTCCTGATCGTGCAGTGCCTGTTGTTCGCCGACGGTGGGCTGACGGCGCTCGGCCTCAACATCACCAACATGGCCCTGCTGGGCACCGCGGCCGGATACCTGCTGGTGGCGGGGCTGCTGCGCGTCCTGCCCCGGAACGCCCGAGGGCTGGCCGCGACCGCCTTCATCGCCTCGGTGGTGTCGGTGGTCGTCGCTTCGCAGGGCTTCGTTCTCGAGTACGCGCTGGGCGGCACCACCGAGCTGTCGCTGCCCTGGGTCTCGGGCACCTTGGCCGGCGTCCACGCGCTGATCGGCATCGGTGAGGGGCTGATCGCCGCCACGACCGTCGCCACCGTGGCCAGGGTCCGGCCCGACCTGGTGTACGCGCTGCGACGGTTCCGCCAGCCGATCGTCGTCGGAACGAAGGTGAACGCATGACCAGGCGACTGGGCTGGTTCCTGGCCGGTGGCCTGCTGGTGGCGCTGCTGCTGGCCGGCGTGGTGAGCAACTTCGCGTCGTCGAGCCCGGACGGGCTGGACGCGACGGCGCGCGAGGGCTGCACGTTCAACGCCGAGGGCGAGATCACCGGCGGCACGTGCATCGCCCAGCAGGAGGGTTCGCATCAGCTCGCGGACTCGCCGCTGGCCGACTACGGCATCCGGGGCATCGAGAACAGCTTCCTGTCGACGGCCCTCGCCGGTGCGGCGGGCGTGCTGATCACGTTCGGCATCGGCGCCGGGCTGTTCCGGGTGGCGCGGCGCCGCAAGCAGGACGCCTGAGGTGGGCGCCGGGCACGCCGTGCTGCACCTCGATCGGGTCAGCCCGGTGCACCGCCTCGCCCCCGAGGTGAAGATCGCCGCGGTCCTGCTCTTCACGATCATCGTGGTGGTCACCCCGCGGACGGAGTTCTGGGCCTTCGGCGGCTATGCCGTGCTGCTGGCCGTCGTCGCGGTGGTGGCTCGCGTGCCCGCGTTGTGGCTGGCCCGGCGGGCCACGATCGAGTTGCCGTTCGTGCTGCTGGCGGTCGCGCTGCCCTTCGCCGGGCAGGGCGAGCGGGTCGACTGGCTCGGGCTGTCCCTGTCGGTCGACGGCCTGCACGGCGCGTGGAACATCTTCGCCAAGGGCACCCTCGGCGTGCTGGCGTCGCTGCTGCTGGCCGCGACCACCACGATGCGCGACCTGATCCTGGGCCTCGACCGGCTCCGCTGCCCCACCGTGTTCACTCAGATCGCCACGTTCATGCTGCGGTATCTGGACGTGCTGGCCGACGACGCCCGGCGGATGCGGATCGCGCGGCTGGCCCGCGGCTACGATCCGCGCTTCCTGTGGCAGGTGAAGGCGTTCGCGGTCAGCGTCGGGGCGTTGTTCCTGCGGGCGTACGAGCGGGGCGAGCGGGTCTATCTGGCGATGGTCTCGCGGGGGTACGCCGGACGGCTGCCTCACGACGAGGCCGCCCGGGCGCCGGTCGGGCAGTGGATGGCGGCGGCCGTGCTGCCGATCGCCACCGGCGGCATCGCGCTGGCCGCCGCCCTGGGATCATGACGACCATGAGCAGCTCCGAGACCCCGGCCCTGCGCGTCGCCGGGCTGCATTTCGCCTACCCCGACGGCACACCGGTGCTGCACGGCGTCGACCTCACCGTGGCCGCCGGTGAGCGGGTCGCCCTGCTCGGCCCGAACGGCGCCGGCAAGACCACGCTCGTCCTGCACCTCAACGGCATCCTGAACGGCGGCCCAGGCACGATCGACATCGCCGGCGCCCGGGTGAACCCGGCCGACCGCACCGCCCTGGCCGAGATCCGCCGCCGGGTCGGCATCGTCTTCCAGGACCCGGACGACCAGCTCTTCATGCCCACGGTCGCCGAGGACGTGGCCTTCGGCCCGCAGAACCTGGGCGTACGGGGTGCCGAGCTGAAGACCCGGGTCGACGAGGCCCTGGCCGCGGTCGGCATGAGCGACCACCGCGGCCAGGTCCCCCACCACCTGTCGTTCGGCCAGCGCCGCCGGGTGGCCGTCGCCACCGTCCTGGCCATGCGCCCCGAGATCCTGGTGCTCGACGAGCCCTCCTCCAACCTCGACCCGGCCAGCCGGCGCGAGCTGGCCGAGATCCTGGCCCCGCTGCCGATCACGATCCTGATGGTGACCCACGACCTTCCGTACGCGCTGCAGCTGTGCCCCCGCGCCGTGATCCTGGACAACGGCCGCATCGTGGCCGACGCCCCCACCCCCGCCGTCCTCACCGACGAGGCCCTGCTGCGGGCCCACCGCCTGGAACTCCCGTTCGGCTTCGACCCGGCCGCGGCCGCCACCCGGTGATCCGCCCGATCGCCCTGGCCGTCCCGCGCCGCGGCCCCGACATCCTGGTCTTCGAGGCGCACGATCCGACGAATGACCAGACGTTCTACCGCCCTCTCGGCGGCGGCATCGAGTTCGGCGAGACCGCCGAGGCTGCCCTGCGCCGCGAGCTGCGGGAGGAGCTGGCCGCCGAGCTCGACGATGTGCACCGCATCGGCGTACTGGAGAACCTGTTTCACGCGTACGGACGGGACGGCCACGAAATCGTCTTCGTGTTCGGCTGCCGCCTGGCCGACCCGGCTCTCTACGAACGCGACGTCGTCGGCGAAGTGCTCGACGACGCGGGCACCCGCGTGCTTTGGCGGCCGCTGAGCAGCTTCACCCCCGAAGCTCCGCTCTACCCCACCGGTCTGTCCGCCCTGCTCGCGACCTGAGGCTCAGTCGCCGGTCTCGAACCGCCAGCGCGCCGGCTTCGAAGTTGAGCCAGGGTTTCGCCTGGTTCTCGGGCGTGACGCAGATCAGGCCCTCGGTCGAGCCGTCGAGATGCCGGGAGATCTCGGCCGCCCAGCGCTGCCCCTTCTCGATGTCCTCATGCGACACCCAGGGCTGCACCTGCTGGATGACATCGGGCAGCCAGCTCCGCAGGACGAGGGCGAGTTCGCGGCTCCTCTCCTGGGAAAAGCTGATGAGAACTCGCTTCACGCTTCGTGCTCCAAGACATCCGGGGTTGACGCAACCGACACTGTAGGACAGCGGGGGATGCTCCGGACAACGCCGACCACGATCGGGTTGCCCAGCGATCGGCGCTCCGCCCTGACCGGCGGGTCGAGGACCCGTAGGCTGGACATCGTGGATGCCGACCCGCTCGCCGCCTTACTCGTGGGGAGCCAGGTGTCGGACCCGCAGACGACAGAGGCCGGCTGACGCCGTGGACCTGCCGAGCGACGACGAGATCCGCGCCCTGCACGAGCGCTTCGCCCCCGACCGCGAGGCGTTCGAGCTGGTCTGGACCCACTGCCGGATCATCGGCGACATCGCCGGGCAGTTGCTGACCGATGAGGACGGGGACCTCGTCCGGGCCGGCGCCCTGCTCCATGACATCGGCGTCTATCGGCTGGCGCCGGGCGAGTCGTACGTCAGACATGGCCTTCTGGGCCACGAAATGCTGCGCGCGCTCGACCTGCCGGAGCCGCTCGCCCGCATCTGCTCCCACCACACGGGCGTCGGCATCAGCCGCGACGACGTCCTGCGCCAGCGGCTGCCCCTGCCGCCCGTGGACTATCTGGCCGAGACCCCCGAGGAAACCCTCGTGATGTACGCCGACAAGTTCCACAGCAAGACCTCGCCGCCCCGTTTCAACACCCCTTCGGCGTACGCGGCCTCGCTCGCTCGTTTCGGGCCGGGCGCGACGGCCCGGTTCGCGGCCCTGACGGCGCAGTACGGCCTGCCCGACCTCGCCGGGCCGGCCCTCCGCTACGGTCACGCCGTGCTCTGAAATCCGCTGTCGGGCCCGGCCCGCCCTCGGCCATCATCAGAGCGTTCCGTGCGTCTGCAGCCGCTGCCGTACCGCTCGCTGCAGGTCGGTCTCGGCGGCGAGGCCGTCGAGCGCTATGTGGACGACTGGGTCACCCGGCTCACCGAGGTGACCGAGCAGGCGCACGCCATCCGGGCGCGGCTCTCGGCCGGCGACGAGGCGGGCGCGGCCGAGCTCCTGCCGCGCGAGAGGCCGTACCCGTTGGCGGCGCCCCTCGCCGGCCGGACAGCCGCCACGATCTGACACACCGGCTCAGGGGCGGCGGCCGCCGTACGAGTCGATCAGGGCGTCGACGACCACGGACGCGTCGGCCGCGGCCACGTCGTCGGGGTATTCGGGCAGCAGGTCGTCCCAGACGACGAGCCACGAGCCGTACAGCTGGGACTGGCCCTCGGGCCGGGCGAAGAACCAGACGTGCAGGTGGGCGCCGCCGTCGCCGATGCGGTAGACGTGGGCCCGCGAGATGTTCGGCAACGCCTGGATGTGCCGGGCGAGGTGTTTGGTCAGCACGCCCAGTTCGGCCGCGAGCTCGTCGGGCAGGTCGGCCAGGTCGTGGTGGTCGCGCGGATGCAGCATCAGGATCAGCGGCACGCCCGCCTTGGGGATGCGGGTCAGCCGCCAGCTGTCGTTCAGCCAGAGGCCCTCGTCGCGGCGGTCGCACGACCGGCAGTCGGCCGGGTCCTCGCCGTGCCGGGGCGGCTCGGGCAGCACGGGCTCGCGCAGCGGCGAGACGCTCAGCCCGTCCGGCGTGAACGGGCTGATGTCCCAGCCGGTCATCCGGGCCAGCGGCAGCCGCCGCTGGCCGTCCGCGGCTTCGAGGGCATGGGCGTAGAACTCGTCCGGTCGCAAGGCCATGCCGGGCAGCGTAGATCCCGATCCGCTGCCGGGCCGCCCCTCGCTCCCGGGCGCCTCCCGCGGCGGCCTGGATCCGCTTTGCCAGACTGAGCCTCGTGGGATTGATCATCGGCGGCGTTCTGCTGATCGCCTTCGCGCTGTGGACCGTGATCGCGCCGCGCCACCAGTGGCTGACGCTCAACGCCTGGCGCTATCGGGATCCGGACGCGAACGAGCCCAGCGACCTCTCCTACAACCTGGGGCGGGCCGCCGGCGTCGGCACGATCCTGCTCGTGGTGATCCTGGGCGGCTATCTCATCCGCGCCGACTCGGTCCAGGGCGACGCCGCCGCCGTTCGTAAGGCCCGCGAGCAACGGTTCGGAACCACCCACGTCGAGCTCGCGCCACCGCCGGCCCCCGCCACCCCGTCGGCCTTCCCCTCGACCACCAGGACCTCGGCCGCTGCGACCCCGTCATCCGGAACGACCGGCACGGGCACTGACGGCCTGCTCGCCGTGTGGCGATACACGACCGTCGAGAACGCCAATCCCTTCGACCTCGACCTTCCGGCCGGAACCAACCTGCTCGTCGCCGTCGACGGCGCGTTCCGCGTGGACGGCCTCAGCGTGCAGGAGTCCCCCGAATCGGTCACCATCACGCTCACGGGAACGTGCACGCAGGCGAAGATACTCTGCGACTCCGACCGTACGTCGCCGGTGCCACCCGTCCGCCTCTATCCGATCAAGCTCACCGCCCCACTGGGCGGCCGTCCCCTGATCGACCAGAGCACGAAAGACGAGGCGATCGGCCGCTAGCAAGGCCCTCAGCGGACGTTGGTGTCCAGCCAGTCCTTGAGCGGCCGGCTCGCGCGCAGGAAGTCGACGATCCGCTTCTTGGCGGCCGCGGTCCCGAGCCAGGCTGCCGGCTCCCACTGCTGCCACGTGGTCAGGCCCTTGTGCCGCAACAGGTCGGCGCGCGGATGCTCCTTGTCGTAGCCCCGGGGCGCCGTTTTCAACGATCCGTGGCCGTGTACGCCGACCTGGCCGGCGATGGCGGCCAGCTCCGCGCCGGCGCGATCGTCGACCACCGCCCGCCGGTAGCGGTCGAGCTGCTCCTTGTCCATCTGGTAGACGCCGCAGCCCGCTGCCAGCCCCTCGGCCGAAAGCTGGAGGTAGCCGCCCATGTCGAGCCACGCCCCGAGGTGCGTCTTGTAGGGCGACTTGTCCTTGCTGAACCGCACATCCCGGTACGGCCGGAAGATCTTGCCGGGGCCGAACTCGGGCTCGAGTTCGGCCAGCAGCTCCCGCATGGGATCGCGCACCTGCTTCTCGTAGAAGTCGAGGTGCGCGGTCCAGTACGTCTTCGAGTTGTCGGCCTCGAGGCCCTCGTAGAACTCGAGGGCCTCGCTGGGCCAGCCGCGGAACGTCACCGCCCGATAGTAGGTCGCCCGAAGGCCACCGCCGGCTGCGACGTCAGTTCAGCCAGCGCAACGGCACTGCCTGCGCGATCGCCCGGTAGCCGGCCGGGTTCAGGTGCAGGTGGTCCCCCGTGTCGTACGCCGGGAGAAGCTGCCGTGGCACGGCCGGGTCCCGCACGGCGGCGTCGAAGTCGGCCACCCCGTCGAACAGGCCGCGCCGCCGGACGGCCGCGTTGACCGCCGTCCGCGAAGCCTCTCGCAGACCACCGGGATCGTCGTAGCCGGTGTTGCCGCCGAACGGGGTGATCGTCGCGCCGTACACCCTGAGGTCGGCGGCGTGGGCGCGCAGCACGATCTGCTCGTAGGCGACCAGCAGATCGTCGGTCACCGCCTTCTGATCGGCGACCGTGGCCGGCGCCGTGCCGATGTCGTTGACGCCCTCGAACAGCAGCATCCGGTCGACGCCGCTGGTGGCGAGCACGTCCCGGTCGAGCCGGGCCAGCACGCTCGGCCCGAGCCCGTCGTTGAGCACCCGGTTGCCGCCCGCCGCCTGGTTGAGCACGGCCGCGCGGGCCCCCCGGGCGAACAGCTGGTCGGGCCAGCGGTCGTTTCCGTCGGTCGTCGAGCCCCGCCCGTCGGTGAGGGAGTCGCCGACGACCGCCAGCGCCGGCGCGTCCGATTCCACCTCGACGCCGCTGAGCAGATACCAGTGCGCGACGCCGACGGCGCCGGGCAGGTCGGGCGCGGCGTGCTGGTCACCGCCGACGAGGTACGAGGTGGTCCGCGACCCGGGATGGGAGGTGAGGTTGAGCGTGGCCTGTCCCGTCGCCAGGTACACGGTGACGGTCAGGTTCTCGCCCCGCCCGGCCGGGAGCGGCACCGGGTCGGAGACGATCTGCGCCCCGACCGGCACCGTGACCGACCGCCGCCCGCCGAACGTGAGCGGGCGGCTCGACCCGGGCACGATCGCCGGCACTCCGGCCTGGCCGCCGACCGGCCGGGCCACCGCCGCCGCCGTCAGCGGCAGGGCCGCTCCGCCGAAAGCGTTGGAGAAGCGGATCCGTACGCGGGAACCACCGACCGTCACGTGCACGGTCTGACGCAGGGTGGTGTCGACCAGCACCGCGCTCTCCCCGGTGAACGGCGCCGGTGGCAGATTGTGGGGCTCGGTCAGCTGCGGCATCGCGGTCCAGGTGTGGATCCACCGCTTCCGGCCGCCGGCTGCCGCCGCGCCGGACAGCGGCACGGGCAGCACCGCCGCCCCGCCGAGGCTCAGCAATGTCCTTCGCCGCATGTCAGCGCCTCCGGCTCTCGGGCGGCCCGAAGTAGCTGTCCTTGACCCCGCCGGTGTCCACGACCAGACGCTGCACGATCACCGTGGGGTCGATCGCCCGGAACGTCAGCGTGTGCACGCCCGGCCCGGAGATCTGGTGGGTCGTCGTCGTGCGGTTGATGTTGTCGGACGTGTTGCGCGCCCACTGCCGGTTCATGGTGGTGTCGTTGGCGCCGGTCGCCTTGGTCACGTTCACCACCTGCGGCGTCTGCCCGTCGATGGACACCGCGTACTTCAGGCCGTCCCCCGGCAGCACGTTGTTGCGCGGCGACAGGTACGCGGTGACACGCACCGGACCACTGGTGGTGAGCGTCATCTTGTAGTCGAGGCGGGCGTCCGAGGTGTCCACCGGCGTCAGCCCGTTGCCGGTCTTGCCGATGCCCGGCAGCAGCTGCCACTTCCCGGTCCGGCCGGTGTAGTGGTCCGCCTCCATGGCCACGTACCCGTTGGCCTCGAGGAAGCCGACCGGCTTGACCGTGGGATTCGCGATCGGCGCCCGCACGACGACGGATGTCCCGGCGCCGGTGACGGTGATCGGCACGGTGGTCGTGCCCTTCGGCGCGCGCCGCCAGTCGACCTTGACCGTCGCCCGCACCTGGTCGTCCACGATGCCGGACGCCGGCGCCACGCGCACCCACGAAGCGCCCGTGGTGATCCGGTACCGGAACGGCGTCGCGCCCTTGTTGTAGACGTCGATGTACTGCGGACGCTGCGCCTGCCACGGGCTGAACGCCGGCAGCGTCTCCGGGTCACCGCCGTCGAGCCCGACTCCCAGCTCACTGCCCGCGGGCACGTCGATCCGCTGGAGGTGCGGGTAGATCTCGTCCGGCAGGGCCACGTTGTTCAGCTCCGGCTGCTGCCAGGGCGCGTTCGGGCCGTAGCGCTCGACGTTGCCGTACCCGATCTTGGGTTGCAGTTGCCAGTTCTTCCACTTCCCGCCGGCCAGGACGGTGTTGTAGTAGTCGCTCATCGCCTGGTCCTCGGCGAAGAGCCGTTCGGCGGTGTCGGCGAGCTTGTTCGTGGCCGCTCGGCCCTGCGCCGCGTAGGCGATGTTGGTGAATTGCGCGCGCCGCAGCTCATAGATGACAGCCGTGTCCTTGATCTGGTAGTAGACCAGTTGATAGAACGCGTCCTGCCAGGCCGGGGGCACCTTCGCTCGCAGCCGTTCGGCCCGCCGGGCGAGATCGATCCAGTCCTCGGTCACGCGGTCCATCTCGCCGTAGTCGGTGAGGCTGAACGGGGTGGCCTGGTCGTTGTAGACGACGGCCGTCGGGTCGGTGGTGATGTCCTTGGCCGGGTCGACGGTGATGCGCCGGTTCAGCAACTCCGGCTTGCGGCGCGACTGCAGGAATGAGTACTCGTCGAGCAGTTCCGCGACGGCCGGCGCGAGCGATTTCCCGAAGTTCTCGGCGGCGAACGACGTGGTCCATTCGTCGATCCCGTGCAGCGGCACCGAATCCGGGTTCCACGCGTAGTCGAGGAAGAACTGGGTGGGCAGCTCCTCGTTCTTCAGGTCGCCCACGTTCACGACCCAGAGCCGGTCGACACCCTTGCGGTACGCGAGGTTCAGCTGCTCCCACGTGTTGGTGAGATTGATGGTGTCGGCCCATTTGTAGTTGCGGCCGTCGCCCACGTAGTCGAAGTGGTAGTACATGCCGTAGCCCCCGCTGCGGGCAGGCAACGACGCGTCGGGCAGCTTCCGCATGTTGCCCCAGTTGTCGTCGCAGAAAACGACCGTGACGTCGTCCGGCGGCCGATAGCCGTTGTCCCAGTACCGCTGCACCTCTTTGTAGAGGGTCTGCACCTGCGGCCGGTCGATCAGCCCGGTCTCGCGCAGGATCTGCCGCTGACTGTCGATGATGGACGACATCAGGTCGATGCCGTCGCCGTCGGGCAGGCTGACATCGCCGTTGCCGCGCATGCCGAGCGTGATGACGCCCTCGATGTTCTGGTCGCGCATCCGTTCGGCGCCGTCCCGCCAGTACGCCTTGATGGCGTCCGCGTTCCGGCGGAAGCTCCACTCCCCAGTCCCGGTCGGGTGCCGGTTCCACTCCTCGATGCCGCGCATCATCGGCGCCTCGTGCGAGGTGCCCATGACGACGCCGTAGAAGCTGGCGGTGGCATGGTTGAGCGGGTCGTCCTCGGCGAAGGCGCGCCCCCACACGGCCGGCCACAGGTAATTGGCCTTCAGCCGCAGCATGGTCTCGAAGACCTGGGAGAAGTACTCGCTGTTGAGCCCGCCGGGATGACCGGGCGCCTTGCCCGGCCCGAAGTAGCCGGGCGCCCACGTGCCGGTGGCCGGGTTCTCGTCGTTGATGAAGAACCCGCGGTACTTCACCTTCGGGGTGCCCTGGGTGTGCCGGCCGGGCAGCACATAGAGCTCGGCCTTCTTCTGCACGGGCACGTCGTCCCAGAAGTGCCAGGGCGAGACACCGATCTTCCGCGACAGGTCGTAGGCGCCGTAGATGCTGCCCCGCTGGTCGCTTCCGGCGATGACGAAGGCACGCCGTACGCCGGGGAGCGGATCCCGGACGACCTGTTCGACCGTGGTCTCCCACTTGCCCTGAATCCCCCGCACGTCGAGCTTGCCGCGCGCGATGATCCGGTCGATGAGCGGGCTCTTGCCGATGGTGCCGACGATGACCGGGTCGCGCCCGGCCGGAATCGTGTCGTGCCCGACGACGGGCTTGACGCCGGTGACCTTCCCGAGGTCGGTCTGCAGGTCGTCGGCGACGCGGATGACGCCCGCGAAGTCGTCCTTGCTGACCACGATGGGCGCCCCCCGCAGGGGGAAGCGGCCCGGGCCGTTCTCCGTGGAGACGTACGACTGGGTCTTCCCACCGACCGAAGCGTGGCCGGCCGCTGCGGGCACCGGCGCGAGCACCAGGAGGCTCGCGGCCGTCAGAGAAGCGATCGCGGCCCTCATGAGAAGAGCCTCAGCGGCACGGCGTCCGCCATCGCGGCCATGCCGGCGTCGTTGGGATGAAGGCCGTCGCCGCTGTCGTAGTCCGGGTTGAGCCGCAGCGGGTCGGCCGGGTCGCGCAGGGCCCGGTCGAAGTCGATGACCCCGTCGTACTCGCCACCGGACCGGATCCAGCGGTTGAGCACGTCGCGCTTGCGCTCGTTGGCCTCGCTGTAGAAGCCGAGGGTGTCACCCTTGAACGGCAGGACCGTGGCGCCGATCGCGACCAGGCCGGCCGAGTGCGCGCGGGCGATCAGTTGGCGGTGACCGCCGATCAGGTCGTCGGCGCTGACCACCTCGGAGGCGGGAGCGACCGTGCCCGGGTGGCCGAGGTCGTTGACGCCCAGCAGCACGACCAGGTAGGCAGCGCCGGGCTGGGCGATGACGTCCCGGTCGAAACGGCGGAGGCCACTGTGCCCGAAGTACGCCGCGAAGCCCTCGGCGTCACTTCCGGGCGCCGGGTTCGGATCGTGCAGCAGTCGGTTGCCCGAGATGCCGACGTTGGCCACGCCGATGTGGCGCAGCCGGGCGGCGAGCAGGTCGGGCCAGCGGTGGTTGAGGTTGCTGGCCGTGTTGGCGCCGTTGGTGATCGAGTCGCCCAGGGTGACGACGGCCCGGGCCTCGCGGCGGACGGCCACCCCGGACAGGAACAGGTACTGCCCGATGGTGGCGACCGGGCTCACCGTGCGGGCCGCGGTGACGTCGCCGTCGGCGATGACGTTGTCCTGGAACGCGAACGCGGCCAGCGTCGTCACCGGCGTCCGGGCCGGCAGGTAGAGGCTGATCGCCAGGTCGGCGCCCGGTGTCACCCGCAGGCGGACCGGGTCGCTGACCAGCGGCGAGCCGGCCGGGATGGTCACCGCGGCGCGGTTGCCGAAGGTCACGCGGCGATCCGAGCCGGGAACGATCGCCGTGCTCGCGCCCTCGCCGGAACGCAGGGCGACGCGGGCCGCGCCGAGGCGCAGCGGACCGTTGCCGAACTCGTTGGTGACCCGGATGCGGATCTCGTCGCCGCCGAGGCTGGTGTGGACGATCTGTCGGACGGTCTGATTGGCGAGGACGGTGGACGGGGTGGGCGGGACGGTGGTGGGGGCGGCCGCCCACGTGGCGGTCCAGCCGTCCGTACGGGAGGCGTGGGCCTGGGCGGGGGCGGGCAATCCGGCCGCGGCGGTGACTGCTGCGCCGGAGGTCAGAGCGAGTAACTCGCGTCGAGTGGGCATGGGGGAGCTCCTTCTCGGCCGCCGGGGTCAGCAAGCGCCGAAACTCCCGCGGTGGCCGGAAGTTTCGGAAACACATCGGGCGGACCTTCGTAACGTAAAGGCGACCGTCTATGTCGTCAAGATTACTTTCCTTGATCAGAAGCACTTTCGTCGCGTTTTGATATTCGCAATACGTCGGAACTTTCGGCCACCATGTCGAAAGTCACTATCTTGGCGGCGCGGTCAAGTTGCTGGTAACTTCTTGACTATGCAGTCAAGTAACGTCGTCGAGGACGACACCCAGGTCGAGGCGGAGGCGGCCGAGCCGGCTCCCGCGCCACTGATCATGCTGGAGACGCCGGACGACTCCGGTGTCTGCGCCGTCGACGGGTGGTGCGACTGATGAGCGGCAGCGTCTTCGGCCCCGCGGCCGAGCCGATCGTCATCGACGTCTGGAGCGACGTCGTCTGCCCGTTCTGCTACCTGGGCAACGCCGTCCTCAAAGAGGCGGTGGACCAGTTCCCGCACGGCAGCGCGGTGCAGGTCCGCTATCACAGCTTCCAGCTCAACCCCGGCTTCCCGGTCGGTGAGGCCGTCCTGGCCGACGACTACCTCGCCCAGCAGTACGGCATGCCCAAGGCTCAGATCGAGGCCTCGCACGCCCAGCTGGCGGCCCGGGGCGCCCAGTCCGGCCTCGACTACCGGTTCCCGGCCACGATGATGATCAACACGCTCGACGCCCACCGCATGATCCACCTGGCCAAGGCCCACGACGCCGAGCCGGCCATGGTCGACCGCCTGTTCCGGGCCGAGTTCACCGACGGCCTCAACCTGGCCGACCACGGCGTGCTGGCCGACCTGGCGGCCGAGCTCGGGCTCGACCGTGCCGAGGCGCTGAAGGCGCTCGAGACCAAGGCCTACGAGCAGGACATCCGGGCCGACCTGGCCCGCGCCCGCGAACTGGGCATCAGCGGCGTCCCGTTCTTCGTCTTCGACAACAAGCGGGCCGTCTCCGGCGCCCAGCCGATCGAGCTGTTCCGCCAGGCGCTCGACGTGACCTGGCAGGACAGGGCAGCCTCCCCCGCATGAGAGCCGACGCCCGGCGCAACGTCGAGGGCATCCGCCGCGCTGCCCTCGACGTGTTCCGCGCCGGCGGCCTCACCACCCCGCTCGACGAGGTGGCCCGGGCCGCCGGGGTCAGCAAGGGCACCATCTACCACCGCTTCGGCAGCCGCACCGGCCTGATCGACGCGGTGGTGGAAGAGCTGGTGGCCGAACGCATCGCCGGCATCATCGAGGCGGTCGACGCCCTCGACGGCCCGCTGCTCCGCTTCGAGGAATACCTGCTGCGCACATGGCTGCTGCAGTTCGACGAGCCCGCGGCCAACGACGTCCTGATGCGGGTCCTCCCCGATTCCGAGCCGCTGACCACCCTGTTCGATCGCGCCTGCCACTTCGGCGGCCGCCTGCTGCACGAGGCCCAGGCCGCCGGCGTGGTCCGCGCCGACATCACCCCCGACGACCTGGCCTACCTGATCCTCGAGCGCGGTGTCATCGTGCGGGCCTGCGACCAGCAGACCCGGGACGACTACCGCCGCCGCCTCGACTTCGTCCTGCGAGGCCTGCGCGCCGTCAGAAAGTGACCGGCAGCGAAGCCAGGCGGTGGCCGATCGGCAGGCTCGGCGTCCAGTCCGGCGTCGCGTAGGCGGGGCGGAGGTCCGGGCAGCGGTCGAGCAGGATCCGCAGGCACTCGTCCGTCTCCATGCGGGCCAGCGCCGCGCCCAGGCAGTAGTAGGTGCCCATGCCGAAGCTGAGATGCCGGCTGCCCCGGCGGGTGACGTCGAAGCGGTCCGGGTCGGCGAAGACCTCCGGGTCGCGGTTCGCCGCCATGAGGGCCAGATAGACATGCTTGCCGGCCGGCACGCTCGTCCCGGCCAGCTCGACGGGCTCGGTGGTCACCCGGCCGATGACGCCGGCCGGGCCGTCGCATCGCAACATCTCCTCGACGGCGAGCGGCATCCGGGCCGGGTCCTCGCGCAGCAGCGCCAACTGGCCGGGGTTGTCGAAGAGCAGGACGAGGCCGTTGGCGATCAGGTTGGCCGTGGTCTCGTGGCCGGCGAAGAGCAGCAGCACGCAGTTGGCCACCGCCTCGTCCTCGGTGAGGACGCCCTCGGCCTCGGCCGCCATGAACGTGCTCAGCACGTCGTCGCGAGGCTCGCGGCGGCGGTCGGCCGCGAGCAGTCGCAGGTAGTCGTGCATCTCGAGCATGCTGCGCTGGGCCTGCAGCAACTGCCGGCGGTCGCCCAGGCCGAAGATCGGCACGATGTCCCGGGACCACGCCTGCAACTGCTCACGATCGCTGACCGGCATGCCGAGCAGCTCGGCGATCACGTTCGCGGGCAGCGGGTACGCCAGGTCGCGGACCACATCCATCTGCCCCTTGGACGCGACCGCGTCGATCAGCTCGTGCGTGAACTCGCGCACCCGCGGACGCAACTGGTCGACCATCGCCGGGGTGAAGTAACGCTTGAGCAGTTGCTGGAAGCGGACATGGTCGGCCGGGACGGTGTGCCCCATCCACATCTCGATGGATCGGCGGACCGGCTCCAGCTCCTCCTGCTCGGCCGGGCTGAGGCGCTGGAGGACCCGCAACATGTTGGCGGTGTCGAGGCGCTTGTTCCGCAGCGCCGCGTCGACGTCGGCGTACCGGGTCAGCAGGTAGGCGTCGAGCCGCGGCAGCCAGGCGATCGGGCTCTCGGCGCGGACTCTGTGCAGGAAGGCGTCGGGGTCAGCCATCGCCTCGGGGGCGAACAGGTCGTATTCCCTCATGGCCCGATTCTGGCCGCTTCCAGTGATCGTTATCTATGCCCGAATCGGCGGTGGGTGGCAGCCGGCCCGGGTCCGCGAGAAACTCGCCGCCGGGTGAACGTGAACGTTCGGGGGAGATCAGCTCTACATCGGAGCCGTTAGGGTCGGGCCCGTGACGCGGGATGTGCTCGAGCCGACAGCTCGCCGGTATGTGCTGGCCACCGCCGCCGTCGCCGCAATCGGAACGCTCTGGTGCGTGGTCTATCTGCGGACCGGCGCCGGACCGGAGACGATCGCGTACCTGTTCGTCCCGGTCAACGCGGCCCTGGCGACCGCGTCCGTCCACCGGCTGACCCGCGTCGCGAGCGGGCTCGATCCCGTGGCGCGGCGATTCTGGCGGGCCATCCTGCTCGCCGTCGGCCTGAACACGATCGGCTACGCGTGGCTGGCGGTGGACATGTTCGCCCACCCCGACGAGGTCCGCACGCGCAGCATGCCGGCGCCGGCGGCGGCCCTCGCGATCCTCGGCTTCCTGATCGCCATCTGGGCGTTGGCTCGCGTGCCGGTGGGCGCGGCGCACGGCGCCGAGCGGTGGCGGATGACCCTGGACCGGATGATCGCGTTCCTCGGCTGCGCGGCCGTGCTCTGGTATCTCGGGCTGGCCCCGATGCTGGCCGCCCGCGAGCCGTGGAGCCCTCAGGCGACAGCTCTGGTCGGACTCGGGTTCCTGGTCGCCGTCGGGTCCGCGACCAAGGTGTCGTACATCGCCGGCGGCCCGGTCGACCGGGTGGCGATGCGTCTCGTCGCGGCCGCCGGCGGTGTTCCGGCCGCCGCCTGCGCGGTGCTCGCGGTCCAGTTCGGCTATCTCGCCAGCGTCCCGGCCGGCTCGATCGTCCTGCCCCTGGCCCCAGTGGCGATCGCCCTGGGCGTGGCCGCGCAGGAACGGGCCGAACGCGGGCTACGCCGGCCGCCGGCCCGGGTCGGGGTGCTGCTGCCCTACCTGGCCATGGTGCTGGTCGACGTGCCGCTGATCGCCGTGGCGTTCGGCGCGCCGTTGCGCCCGCCCGTGCGGGTGGTGCTGATCGCCGCCGTCGTAGTGACCGCGCTGGTCATGGTCCGGCAATATCTCGCGTACCGGGAGAACTCCCGCCTGCTGCGGAACGCGCGCTTTCAGGAGGAACGGCTTCAGTACGAGGTCAGCCACGACGGTCTGACCGGGCTGGCCAACCGGGCGCTGTTCCGCGACCGGCTCACCACCGAGCTGGCCACCGGCGGCCCGACCACCGTGCTGCTGCTCGACCTGGACGACTTCAAGGCCGTCAACGACCTGCTCGGGCACGGGGTCGGCGACCGGCTGCTGGTCTCGGTGTCGCTGCTGCTGCACACCGAGGTGGGCGGCCGGGGGCTGCCGGCCCGCGTCGGCGGCGACGAGTTCGCCGTGGTGCTGAACGGGAACGGGCTGGACGCCGAGCACCTGGCCGAGCGGCTGCTGACCGCGCTGTCACATCCGATCAGTGAGCACCGGCTGCTGGTGCAGGCGAGCATCGGCATCGCCACCGCGGCGCCGGAGGCGACCGTCGACTCGGTGCTGCGGGACGCCGACGTCGCGATGTAGACGGCCAAACAGCGGGGCAAGGCGGGGTTCGTACGCTATGTGGACGGCATGGGCGAGCCGGTGCTGGCGCACATGCAACTCGGCGCCGAACTGCGCCGCGCTCTCGACAACGACGAGTTCCGGGTGGTCTACCAGCCGATCGTGCGGCTCGACGGCAACCGGGTGATCGGCGTCGAGGCCCTGGTCCGCTGGCACCACCCGGGCCGCGGCCTGGTCGGCCCGGGCGATTTCATCCCGGCCGCCGAACGGACCGGCCTGATCGTGCCGCTGGGCCGCTTCGTGCTGCGCGAGACATGCCGTCAGGCCGCGGCGTGGCTCGACGAGTTCGGCCCCGACGCGCTGAAGGAAGCCGCCCTCAACGTCTCCGCCCGGCAGCTGCACGACCCCGACTTCGTGTCCGAGGTCGCCAAGACGCTGGCCGACAGCGGCCTGCCCTGCGAGCGCCTGGTGCTGGAGGTGACCGAATCGGCGGTCCTGCGCGGCCCCCAGGTCTCCCGGGCGCTGCACGAACTCGACCGCATGGGCATCCGGCTCGCCCTCGACGACTTCGGCACCGGCGAGTCGTCACTGAGCCTGCTGCGGGCCTTCCCCGCCGCCATCGTCAAACTGGACAAGTCCTTCGTCGACGGCATCGAGATCGACGACGGTCAGCCGGCCGCGGCCGACGCCCGCCAGGCGGTGGCCCGGGCGGTGATCCAGCTCGCGCACGCCCTGGGCCTCGACACCGTGGCCGAGGGGATCGAGAGCCCCGAGCAGGTGGCCGCGCTGCGCGAGCTCGGCTACACCCTGGGCCAGGGCTTCCACCTGGCCGAGCCGATGACCGCCGACGGCGTCTCCCGCCTGCTGGCCCGCCAGCAGTCCCTTCAGCCCGGCCTCGTGAAGCACAACGGCAACGCGTTCGGCCCGTGAGTGCCGATCGCCGGACGCCAGGTGACCTGGCCGGTGACGACCGGCGGTGAGAACCGGCGGGCCAGGATCGGCAGCGCCTCGCTCAACTGGGCGTGGGCCAGCGCCGAGCCGAGGCAGTAGTGCGGGCCGGCCCCGAACTGCAGCAGGGGCGCATCGCGGACAGCCGTGATGTCGAAGGCGTCGCCGCCCGGATAGGCGAGCGGATCCCTCTGGGCCGCCTGCACCGCCATCGTCACGAACGTGCCGGCCGCGACGGCCAGGCCGCGGTAGTCGATATCCTCGGTCGCCCGCCGGAACACACTGGCCGCCGACGGACGCCACCGCATAACCTCGGTGACGGCCCGATCGGCCAGCTCGGGCCGCTCCCGCAGCAGCCCCCACTGCGCCGGATGCTCGGCGAACGTCACCATCGCGTTCGACAACTGGTGGAGTGTGTTGTCGTGCGCCCCGAAAACGAGCGTGACGACGAGGTTCCGAAGTTCTGCCCGGCTCACCGTCCGCTCGTCCCGCCACACGGCGACCATCCGGGAGATCAGGTCATCGGCCGGACGAGCCATCTTGACGTCGATCAGCGACTCGACGTACCCGTCCAGCCCGGCCACAGCCCGTTCCACCCGGGACACCGTGTCACCGCCGGCGGCCAGCGCGAAGATCAGCCCGATGTCGCTCGACCAGACGCTGAACAGGTCGTGGTCGTCAGCGGGAACGCCGAGCAGCTCCCCCATGACCGCCAGCGGCAGCCGGCTCGCGAACGCCTCGACGAATTCGACGTCCCCGGCCGCCTCGACCTCGTCGGCCAGCGCCTCCACCGTCTCCCGGATGAACGGCCGCACCTGCTCGACCATGCGCGGCGTGAACGCCCGGCCGACCAGCCCCCGCAGCCGCCGATGGTCCGCCCCGTCATGGTTGACGATCATCGGAGCCCACCAGTCGTGGATCGGCCCCGACGTGACGCCGTGCTGAATCAGATACCCGTCGCCGCCATGGTCGAGCCGCCTGTCCCGCAACAGCTCCTGAGTCTCGGCATACCGCAACACCAGCGGCCCGAGCGGACTCTCGGCCCACCACCCGGCCGCCTGGGCGGCGAACACCTCCGGCGCCGTGAAGTCGAAGCCCGGATCAACTACATTGAGGTACGGCATGTGTGCCCCCTCGTAGGCGTGCAATCGAGTCTCTCGCACGCCCGCCAAGACCGGAACGCTCAGTCAGGAATCAGCTGACCCCCGTCGGAGTACCGCTCCCACCACGTGCCCCGTCGATGTTTCGTCACCACGCCGCCATGACGGGCGAACAACAGAATGTCCCCGTTGAAATCGAAGATGGCGTCCTCCGACCCGGTGTCCAGCACCCGGCGAACCGCGGTCAGCAGATTCCCCACCGCCCACAGCGGATCAGCCAGCCGGTCCAGACGAAAGACGATCCGGACATACGACTCGGGTTCCCACTCGAATGATCCCTCGTCAGTTTCCAGGTCGAGGTAGCCGTCGCGCCCGGCCGCAATCGTCACGTCGAATCCGTACCGCCCTTTCAGATCCGCGACAAGACGCGGCGCGACACCGGTCGGGCGCTCGTCGGACGCCGGAAAGGCCCGCTCGGCGACCTGATTCACCGGGGTGTCGCCGGCCAGTGTCAGCTTGTACTGGGTAGCCATGGGTGCTCTTCCATCGGTCGATACGGCGGGAGGTCGATCTGCACGATGTCGCCCTCAGGGGTGATCGCTTTGACCTCCTTGAGCCCTGGAACGGGCCAGTCCGCGAACTGCTTCCTCAGTGCGGACATGTCTCCGCGCCAATCCTCCAAATTCACCACCACCCGCTGGGTCTGACCGTCCTCAACCTTCTCCTGGGCCTCGGACCAGATGCCTCGCACAGCCTTCGTGGGCTTGACCGGCGAGTAGCAGTCGAACACCCGCCCTTCGACAAGATAATCGGGGTCCTTGCCCGGATCTCCCAGATCGCCGGCGTTCATCCGCGCCTGGGCGACGTCGGCCTTGGACGGGTTCTGCTGGACGTGATAGCCCCGATCAGCGAGCACGACGGCGCCCGAGTTCTCCATCTCCAGCGAACGGCGGACCTCGGAGTCCTCGCCCGGCTTGATGTCCTTGGGCGGGCCGTACGGGGCGTCGCCGGGTCGACCGGATCGTCGGGTGAGCCGGTCGTCGGCGTGCTGCCGCTGCGTGTCCGTCGACTCGGGCCGACTGCCGGTGCCGCCGTTCTCCACCGAGCGCCCGGTCGCCGAGACCTCGGTAACCATTTGTTGCTCGGCTCGGACCGATTCGGTCCCGCCGGTGCGCGAGCGTGACGGTCCGACATCACCGTTCCCGCCGTGACCCCGGCTTCTCGAAGGCATCCGTCCGCCCATCGCCGATCGATAACCGCATCGTAGGATCCACCGCCAAGGTGGATCATGGCTTGTGGCCGCGGATGCCCCAGACGAGGTCGTTCAGGGCGGCCGGTTCGTCGAGGTGGTCGGTGAAGCGGACATGGTGGAGGTTGCGCAGGAAGACGAGCTCGGCCGGGATGCGGTCGGCGCCGGGCAGCAGCACCGGGATCACCGGCACCTGCCGCTCCACGCACTGTTCCAGGAAGGTACGGATCTCCAGGGCCTGCCAGCGGCCGACGCTCGCCGGACCGATGCAGACCGCGGCGGCGTCAGATTTCAGGACGGCAGACTGAATGACGTCGGAGAACCAGCGGCCGGGCGGGATCTGCTCGACGTCGATCCACGGCTTCAGCCCGCGGTCCCGCAGGCGGCGGCACAGGTCCAGGACCGCCGGCTTGTCGGCGCTGTTGTGGGCCATGAAGACGTCGAACCGGGTCGGCGACGCCGCGGAGACACGTGCGGCGACGTGATTCCGGCCGTCGAGGGCCTGCCGCAGGGCGTTCAGCTCGTCGGCGTCGAGGCGTTCGACCAGCGTCTCGAACGGGGCCTGATCGCCGCCGGCGGTTAACAGGGCGGGCAGCCGGGCCGGTCCGACCACGCCGGACAGGACCGCGGCCCGACGCGAGCGATCCGCCTCGGCCCTCGTCATCATGTCGTACGCCTGGCGGGTGGTGGCGACCGCCTCCGCCAGCCGTTCTGACGGGCCGGGGCGGGGCGGGTGCCGCTCGGCCCCAGCCGCCTCCGCCGGGGACAGCTCGGTCGGCACCGGCACGAGCAGGGGGTCACGCAGGTGCGGGAAGCTTATCCGGGCCACGGCGGCGTCGTACTCGTCGAGCGACTCCGCCAGCAGCGGCACCGACGCGAGATCCGTTTCCGGCAGGTCGGCTGAATCGTCGGCGAGGGCCCGGGCACGCGCGTCGGCGAGCATCTCGGCGTGAACCTCCGCCAGAGCCTGGCGGAGCTTCTCGACCGCCGCGGCCGGGGTCGGCGGCGTCAGCTCCATTCGTAGCGCCTCGGCGACCCGGTCGCGATGCCGCGCGTGGGTTTCCTCAGCCTCACTCCACCGCGCCGCCTCCGACTCCACCACGGCGAGCAACCGGGGCTGGGACCGGATGAACGCCTCGAACGAATCCGGGTCGGCCGGACGTCCGAGCGGCACGCATTCACCGATCGGCAGCCCTTCGAGCCAGCGCGGCACGCCCCATCGCAGTCTTCCGAGACTTGCGACGAGGTTCTGCCGGTGACCCGACGTGGCGGCGATCCAGGCCGACGAGCCCTCCGGGATCTCATGGAACGCGGCCAGCGCGGAGAAGGCGCAGTCGGCGATCGTCTCGGCGCCGGCGGTTACCCGGCAGCCGCCGACAGCTTCGCGAAAAACGCCGTACTCGATTCGCAGTCTGTCCCGCGTGCGCAGTTGTGCGTGGGCGTCCGTCGGTTCCGACGGAGTCCACTGCAGGCGCTGCCGACGAAACTGCCTGTTGGACAGCAAGGTGAGCACCGTGCCTCGCCACCACCGGAACAGGCGATCGCGCGGCGGGTGCGCCGATCGTGAGTTCCGCAGCGCCGCCGACGCCTCGGCGACCGCCGCCCGGGAGACCGGTCCCAGTAGCTCCGACCGGCGTTCGATCTCTCGCAGTTGCGCCCGGATCCGCTTCGGTTCGGTGTGAGCGGGCAGCTTCACCGCTCGGCGGCGCAACTCCAGGACCGCGGCCGAGGGCCGCACGACGGCCTCGAAGTCCGCGGCGAGCTCGATGACGCGGTTACGGAAGCGCCAGGGAATGTGATAGTCCGTCACGATCCGCTGCAGTTCCGCCAGACCCGCCTCCGGGCCGTCGGCGAGTGCGCGCTTGGCCCCGAGCGCGTTCCTGAGGTCGTTCCACGCGTTCCGCCGCGAATGCTGCCAGCCCCGAACGGCCCTGAGCGTCGACCGGGACTGCTCGGCGAGCCGGGCGATGTCGTCCTCGACCGACTGCCACCGGGCCAGCGCGGCACGGTTCTCCGCGTAGAAGTCGTCGATCCAGCCCCGTACGCGCTCGAAGATCTGATCCGGGGAGGCACCCTCGAACGGCAACACATGCACGGTGAGCGCGCCGATGTCCGTGAAGACGAGGATGCACGGGACCTGGGCGCCGATGCCGAGCCGCTGGGCGAATCGCAACGCCTCGCCCGAACCCGGCATCGCTGCCTTCTCCGAACACTCCCAGCCGATCTGCTCGTCGATCTCGCCGAGGTCGACGAAGGGCCGCAGCGCGGCCGGCCGCAGCTGCCGCCACGGATCCCGTTCGAAGTCCAGGCGGGCGATGCTGTCGAGCACCGGCCCGATGACTCCGAGCTTCGATCCACGAAGCGGGCCGTCGTGCCCCTCCCACATGGCGGCCGTGAAAGCGCCCACCGACAAGTCGGAGAAGAAGACGAACCGCACCCGGTCGGCCGTACGGACGCAGAGGTCGACGCAGTAGCGCGAGAGGAATTGCCGGGACGCGGCCGAGCTGTCGTTCAGCACCACTATGGACCAGCCGAACCGGTCGACCAGGCCTCCGGTGCTGTCCAGGCGCAGAGCGTACCGGTAGATCTTGTCCGCCGAGGGCGCGCGAAAGCCCATGAGGCAGCTTGGCAGCCGGGCGGATCCGGTGTCAAAGGGGCCGGCGGCGGCGCGATGGGGTCGCGCCGCCGCCGGGTTCCATTTCGGAGCGGGTCAGGTCAGGTGGTGGCGCAGGCCAGGTTGTTGACCGATGGTGGCGCCGTGCCCGAGCCGATCAGCCCGAACGTCACGTACTTGCCGGCGGCGACCGTGCCGTTCCAGTTGACGTTCTTGACCGTCACGAGCGAGCCGCTGCTGGTGGCCGTGCCGCTCCAGGCCTGGGCCAGGGTCTGCGACCCGGGCCAGGTCCAGTTGACCGACCAGTTGTTGATCGCCGCGGTGCCCGCGTGGACCATCACCTCGGCCTGGAATCCGCCGTTCCAGGTGCCCGTGATGTTGAACATCGCGGTGCAGTCGCCGGATCCCGCAGGCGGCGGGGTCGTAGGCGGAGGCGTGGAGGGCGGCGGTGTGGTCGGCGGCGGGGTCGTGGGCGGAGGCGTGGTGGGCGGAGGCGTCGTGGTGCCGCCGCCACCGACGCCGGTCACCTCGCCGTTGCCGCCGTCGAAGGTCACGTCGGAGCAGCCGTAGAACGTCTCGTTGCTGTCCGAGCGCTGCCACACCGAGTAGATCAGGTGGCGGCCGCTCTTGCCGGACGGCAGCGTCGCGTTCCAGTAGTAGTGCCCGTCATCGGACCCGGGACCACCGTTGGACGGCGGGTTGGTCACCGAGTCGAACGGGGCCGACTCCAGGTCGCTCCAGGCCAGGGCCCGGGTCGGGCTCCAGCTGTCCTTGGTGATGTACATGCGGAACGTGCCGGGGTGCTTGGCCCAGTTGTTGTACTGGACCCCGATCTGCCGGCCGGCGGTCAGGTGGGTGAGCGGCCAGTCGTTGCGCGGCAGGTTGAAGCCCGTGAAGTTGTACGGGCCACCGGTGCCGCCCGAGCACAGCTGACCGTCGGGGATGAACCCGGAGGTCCGGCCCGCCCCGTCCGAGCGCAGCACCGCGAACCAGTTGTAGAGCGAGGTCGTCCCGCTCTGCGCCACGGCGGCCGCGCACGCGGCGTTCTTCGGCTCGATTGCACCCGTCTGCGGGTTGCGGCCGTCCTTGTAGCAGAGCCATGTGCGGCTGCCCGGCACCATCATCGCGCCGTGGGCCTGGGCGGCGACCGGTGAGACCACCGCGCCGACACCGGCGGCAAGCAGCCCTGCGAGCGCGTACGCAAGAAGCTTTTTTCGCATTGACGAGACCTCCTATCCGTTGGGGAAGAGCCGGGCGAAGTCGGCGTAGCCGGTGGCCACGTCGACCTGGGCCCAGAAGCGGTGGTAGTTGAACGTCGGCGCCGGGCCGCCCTTCAGGTAGGCGTCGACCTTCGGGTAGTCCGGGTCGTTCTTGTAGAAGGACCGGATGTCCAGGAAGGACACGCCCGGCTTGATCTCGTCGCCGTTCGGCATCTTGCCGGTCCAGCCCGGCGGGATGTAGATGCCCTGACCGGTCGACGCGTTGTAGGTGTCGTCCATCCGGTTGTAGTCGGCGCGGGTCTCGGTGACGGACACGCCCTTCGAGTCCTTCTTGGTCCAGATCGCGTCGAGCAGGTTCTTGGCCGCCGTCTTGGCCGAGGCGCTGCCCGACTTGGCCGCGTAGTAGGTCAGCAGCTTGGCGAACGAGCCCGCCACGCCGAGGTCCTGGCCGTGGCTGGTCACCGTGACGTGCAGGTTGGTGTTGGGCGCCGGCGACGACGCGTTCCAGGTGGCCGGGGCGCCCGACCACGCCATGTCGGACGGGATCGAGAAGTCGGTGGCGCTGATGGTGCTGTTCTCCAGCGCCCACGGCACCCACTTGTCGAGCACCGACTTGGCCTTGGCGTCGTTGGTCAGGTAGTAGTACTCGGCCAGCCGCTCCAGCGACCAGGTCTGCATGCCGAACCAGCGGTTCGACGGCGGGTCCTCGTAGACCGGGGCTTCCACGTACGCGAGTCCGTAGAACGTCGGCGTGCCGGCCGGCCGGGCCTGGTAGCTGCCGTTCCAGCTGTTCGTCGCGCCGCCGGCGATCGCGCCCTCGGACGACTGCAGCCACTGGTAGAACTCGAGCTGCCGGTTCAGGCTGGCCTGCCAGTCCGCCTTGGCCGTCGGCGACTTCGGAGCGAAGGCGCTGACGTTGGACAGGACGTAGGCGGCCATCGGGTTCTGGTAGCCGAAGTGGCTGGTGCTCGAGCCGATCCGCCACGCCCAGCCGGCGTTGGTGTCGGTCGCGCCACCCCAGGCGTAGTACCAGGACATCAGGTTGCTGGAGGAGTTCTTGCCGTTGCCCGCCGCGCACGAGGTCGAGGCGCAGCCCGGCTGCTTGAAGTACTTGTCGTAGAAGGAGTAGCGCAGGTAGTCGCCCATCTTGGCCGCGTTGGCCACGGCCGCGGTCAGCTGCGACTGCTTGCCCTGCTCGGTGGCCCAGGTCAACGCCCAGTACGCCGCCTGCACCGCGCGCGAGTCCGCGTCCGGGGCGTTGGTGTACTTCCATTGCTTGGCGTAGCTGGTGTCCTTGGTGAACAGGTCGAGGTAGCCGTTGGGGCCGCCGTGCTTGAACGTGTCACAGCTGGGCTGGGGCACGGTCTCGAACGTCGACTCCTGCGGGCCGCGCTGGAACGTGTTGATGTAGACGTTGCGCGTGGTGCCGTCGCCGCAGCGGCCGAAACCGTACGTGTTGTCCACGTCGAGCAGCCAGTGCATGCCGTAGATGTCGGAGGTGCCGTACGCGCTCTTCAGCTCCGACGCCAGCGGGTCGTTGCCCACCGAGACGCTCGGGTCGAGCTGCGACGGGTACTGCGAAGGCAGCGGGTACTCGGCCGCGTAGGTCGCCGGCTTGGACGCGTCGTACTTGTCGTTGGTCGGCTGGTCGGCGTGCGACGGGATGATGTACTTCTCCATCGTCGCCCAGGCGCTGTTGAACGGCGCCCAGTCACCCGACGTGTGCCCGTACTCCGCCTCGAGCCACAGCCAGTAGCTGAACGCCTCGGAGGTGGTCTCGTGGCCGTGGTCGGGCGCCTCGTCGATCAGCGTCTCGATCGAGTGGTAGGGCACGCCGTCGGGGCTGAAGTAGCCGTTGGCCGGGTTCTTGATGTCGTTGTACATCTGGGTGAACCGGGCGTCGGCTGCCCCTTCCCGGACGACCGTCGCGTTGACCGTCGCGGCGGTGTGCCCGCTCGCGGTGGCCGAGAACGCGGCCGTCGCGCCGATCGCCGCCGCGCTGGTGGCCGCGACCGTGACGGTCTGACCGGTGTTCCAGTTCGACGGGGTGAAGGTGAGCGACGCCGGCGCGGCCGAGACGGTGGTGGCGCCGGTGCTGCGGGCGACCGCCACGGTCACGTCGGCCGTCGGAGCCTTGGAGAGCGCCAGCTTGAACATCGCGCTGCCGCCGGGCGAGACGCTCACCGAGGTGGCATCGGTGACGACCGCCGGGGTGGTGGCCGCGTCCACGAACACGGGCACCGCCGCGGTGTTGCTCTTACCGCCGGTGGCGTCGTACGCGATGGCCTGCAGCTGATAGGCCGCGGTCTGGGCCGGAACCCCGGTCCAGGTGTACGTGTACGGCGCGGCCGTGTCCGTGTTGAGCAGCAGCCCGTCGTGGTAGAACTCGACCTTGCTGATCGAGCCGCCGGACGGCACGGTCGGCACCGCCGTGATCGGGATCGAGGCCGGCGCGGTGTAGCGGGTGTTCGCCGCTGGGCTGCTGATCTCGACCGTCGGCGCGTTGGCCGGGCCGTTGCAGCGGGTGCCGTTGAGCGTGAACGCCGTCGGCACCGGGTTGGCCGACCCGAACGTGCCGTTGAAGCCCGTGCTGACCGTGCCGTTGGTGCCCAGGCTGCCGTTCCAGGCCGCGTTGTTCACGGTGACGCGCTGGCCGCTCTGGCTGTAGACGCCGCTCCAGCCCTGGGTGACCCGCTGGGCGGCGTCCGGGAAGTCGTAGTCGAGCTTCCAGGTGGACACCGGGTCGCCGGTGTTGGTGATGGCGATGTCGCCGGTGAAGCCGCCGGTCCACTGGCTCTGCACCTTGTAGACGACGGTGCAGCTCGGTGCGGCCAGGGCGGGGACGCCGGCCACGAGGGCCGCGCCGGCGCCGAGGACGGCGGCGCCGGTGACGGCCATCCCGCGACGCAAACGGCGTCTGATGGGGGCTCTTACTTGCACGGGGAGTTCCTTTCCGTGGGGAGGCGCGCTACGCCGGGGCGCAGGTGACCGGGGAGGGGACGGGATTGGCGCTGCCGCTGAGGCCTCCGAGGAAGCCGAAGGTGGTGCTCGCGCCCGCGGCCAGGGCGCCGTTCCAGGAGGCGTTGCGCACGCTGACCGCGGTGCCGGTCTGCGTGTGGGCGCCGCCCCACAGCTGGGAGATGGTCTGGCCGCCGCCGTAGGTCCAGCCGACGGTCCACGCGGCGGTCGGGGACGATCCCGTGTTCTTGACGGTCACCTCGCCTTGGAAGCCGCCGCTCCAAAGGCCGGTCACTTTGTACGTTGCCTCGCAACCACCCGAGGGAGGCGGCGTCGAGGTCGGCGGCGGGGTGGTCGGCGGCGGGGTGGTCGGCGGCGGGGTGGAAGTCGGTGGCGACACCGTGGGCGGCGTGGTGGGGGTCGATACCGGGTCGGCGTAAAGGATTCCGCGCCCGTTGGTGCCGAGGTAGACCCGGCCGTAGACGCGGGGATCGCCGGCCAGGGCGTCACCGGCGTTGCCGTACTGGTGCTCGTCGTCGTTGATCCGCACCCAGCTCGTGCCGCTGTCGCCGGAGCGGAAGACGCCGGTCACCCCGTCGACCGTGCCGACCAGGAAGACCGTCGGGCGGGTGGAGCCCGGCGCCGCCTTGCCGAACGCGACGTTGATACCGGCGGTCACCGAAGCGATCCGGGTGAACGACGCTCCGGAGTCGGTCGAGCGCAACAGTCCGCTCTCCCCCGCGAACCAGACCTCACCCTGCGCGCCGGGCACCGCCTTGAAGTGCAGCCGGCCGGCCCCCGGGAGGGTGGCCGCCGAAGCCGTGAACGAGGCCCCGCCGTCCTTGCTGGTGTAGAACTTTCCCGCCGCGTACGCATAGAAGGTTCTGGGGTCGACGCGGTCGCTCTCGACGATCGCGCCGGCCGGGATGCCGCTCGAGGCCGTCCACGAGCTGCCCCGCGTGGTCGAGTGGTGGACGCCCACCCCCTGCGGCGACCACACCATCGCGGTGGCGTCGGCGCCGACGGCGATGGTCCCGCCCCCGGTCACTCCGGACGGTTCCTGGCCCTGGTACCAGTTCTTGCCGCCGTCGGACGAGATGCCGATGTGCGGGGCCACGTCCGCGTTGCCGACCCGGGCGAAGACCGCCGGGCTGAGCTCGGCGAAGTCCAGCGACGTGTTGCTGCCCAGCGCCGGCGTGTCGTGGAAGTTCGGCTGCACCGTGTCGAGCGACGCGTGATGGAAGCCGCCGATGTCGCCCAGCGCGCTCACCAGTGGCGCCCCCGAGGGTGGACTGGCCAGGTCGAGGACGGCCGTCTCCTCGAGGCCCCGGGCCATCGGCTTGATGGTGAACGTGGTGTTCCTGTCCCAGTTGGTCAGCTCGGTGGTGCCGTAGATCGTCGCGCCGGTGCCGTAGAGCATGCGGTCGGAGTCGAACGGGTCGATCTCGAGCGACTCGTTCATCCAGCCGAGCTTCGGCGTCGACTCCGGCGGCTGCGGGTTGGTGTTGAAGTCGAGCCACGGGTTGGCCGAGATGTCCATGGAGTAGCGCTTCGACACCGACGGGTAGCCGTCGAAGTCCCAGATCCGGGTCCAGGTGGCGCCGTTGTCGGTGCTGCGGAAGAAGATCGCGTCGGGCCACCACGAGATCTGCGTGGCGACCATGAGCGTGCCCGGTTTCTGCCGGTCGACGGTCAGGCCCGAATATCCGTAGTACGGCGAGGCCGAGGCCGGCGTGGGCGAGATGTCCGTCCAGGCGCCGGTGGTCGTGTCGAACCGCTGCACCTGACCCGCGCCGCCGTCGTACGGACCGCCGGTGTCGCTGGTGGCGATGAACAGATGGTTGCCGGCGACGACGCCCTTGTGTGCGAGGTAGCCGGTGGGCTGGCCGGGGATGCGCTCCCAGGTCGCGCCGCCGTCGAGCGAACGGTAAACGGGGTTCTGCTTGTCCGCCACGCCGACGTAGATCTGGTTCGCGGCGCCAAAGGTCACCCAGGTCAGGCCCTGGTTCTGGCTCAGATAGCCGTTGGGGTCGGCCGGGTCCTGCACGTAGTTGCCGGCGTTCGGGAAGTTCGTCACCTTCGCCCAGGTCGCGCCGTGATCGGTGCTCCGCCACAGCCCGTTTCCACCCTCCGCGGCGAAATAGACCTTCCGGTTGTCGTGCGGATCGACCGCGAGCCGCTCCCCCATGCCCCGGCCCGGCATGTTGCCGCCGTTCTTGAACGGCAGGACGGCCGTCTGCCAGGTGTTTCCCTTGTCGGACGAGCGCAGGATCGCCCCGTTGTCCGGGTCCCAGCTGTTCGTGTACATGCCGACCGCCGCGTACACCCGGTTCGTGTCGACCGGGTCGGGCGCGATGCTGAGCACGCCGTTGTAGCCCCAGTCGTCCTGTCCCACCCAGTCGAGCAGCGGCGTCCAGCTCTGGCCGCTCTGGTTCCAGCGATAGGCGCCGCCGATGTCGGTGCGGGCGTAGATGAGATCGCGCTCACCGGGGTTGAAGACGACCCCCGGCACGAAGCCTCCGCCGTCGATGCGGACGTTCCTCCAGACGTACGGGTCGGACGCTGCCGCGGACGCGCCGAGCGGCCGCGCCAGGGCGACAGCGGCCGAGCTGAGCAGCACGGCGGTGACGACCGCGGCAATGGTGGATCGACGCATCCAAGAGCCTTCCATCGACGAGCTTCCACATGGGAGCGCTCCCAGCAGCGTCGTGGGCCCGACATCTTTCTGTCAAGCCCTGGAAACCAGGAGTTGACAATCGTGCATATCTTGGCCGGCCTGCTGTCCGCCGGCGGCATGATCACGCGCGGGGCGGGTACCGGCCCCGCACAGGCGCGGCAAACCGCGGCGGGCATTCGGGTTTCTCAATAGCTAAATGAATCGGAACAACACGCGGCAACTCTAAGGAATGAACCGATAACGGTACGTCAGGGATTTGCGCGACGTTTTTCTACGCTGTGTATCATCTGGCCGTGATTACGGGAGCGGACCCGCGTCCCCCAGCGGAGCCCGCAGCGGAGGAGCATTTGATGAAGGTTTGTGTTGTGGGCACGGGCTACGTCGGTCTCACCACCGGAGTGAGTCTGGCCTTCCTGGGACACGAGGTGACCTGCGTCGACCTCGACCAGGAGAAGGTCGACATGCTGCGGGGCGGGCGCTGCCCGATCTACGAGCCCGGCATGGAGGAGCTGCTGGCCGAGGCCGCGCAGAACCTGACCTTCACCACCAGCTACGCCGAGGGCGTCCCCGGCGCCGACGTCGTCTTCGTCGCCGTGCAGACCCCGTCCGCCCCCGACGGCAGCCCCGACCTGCGCTACCTGCGCTCGGCCGCCGAGAGCGTGGCTCAGAGCCTCGACCACGAGTTCACCGTCGTGGTCAACAAGTCGACCGTTCCGATCGGCAGCGGCAACTGGGTCGACGCGATTCTGCGCGATTCGTTCGCCACCCGCACCGACCGCCCCGAGAACTGCGAATTCTCGGTCGCGTCGAATCCGGAGTTCCTGCGTGAGGGCAACGCCATCCACGACACGCTGTTCCCCGACCGCATCGTCATCGGCTCGGACAACCCGCGCGCGCTCGAGGTGCTCAACCAGCTCTACCGCCCGCTGATCAACCAGACCTTCACCCCGCCCTCGTTCCAGCCCCGGCCGGACGACACCACGGCCGTCCCGCTGGTGTCGACCGACCTCGCGTCGGCCGAGCTGATCAAGTACGCGGCCAACGCGTTCCTGGCGCTCAAGATCAGCTACGTGAACGAGATCGGCCAGCTGGCCGGCAAGGTCGGCGCCGACATCACCGAGGTCGCCCGCGGCATCGGCCTCGACCAGCGCATCGGCTCGCGCTTCCTCGAGCCCGGCGTCGGCTGGGGCGGCTCCTGCTTCGGCAAGGACACCAAGGCCCTGATCGCGACCGCGTCCGAGTACAAGTACGACATGCCGATCGTGCAGGCGGCGCGCGACGTCAACCAGCGTCAGCGCGAGATCGCGGTCGAGCGGCTGCAGAGCGAGCTGCGCATCCTCAAGGGCCGCAAGATCGGCCTGCTGGGCGTCGCGTTCAAGCCCAACACCGACGACCTGCGCGACTCGCCCGCCCTCGACATCGCGAGCCTGCTGGTCGCCCGGGGCGCCCGGGTCAAGCTGCACGACCCGATCGCCGGCGACCGTTTCCGCCGCGAATACCCGGAAATGGCCCCGCACCTGAGCGACACGCTCGACGGCGTCTTCGACGACTGCGACGCCATCGTCCTGGTGACCAAATGGGCGCAATATCTCGAACTCGACTGGGGCAAGTTCGTCGGTCTCATGCGGACGCCGATCGTCCTCGACGGCCGCAACGTGCTCGACCAGGAGCGCATGGAGCGGCTGGGCTACAAGTACATCGCGATGGCGGGCTGACGCGCCGCCGCATCCACCGATCAGACCACCCCGCCTCGGAGATTCGTCGATATCCGAGGCGGGGTGTTCTGTCTGAGGCTAGGGTCCAGATGAGGCGCTTTTCGCGGCCTGAGCAGGGGCTCCACCTTAACCGGTTAAGGTCATCGGAGCAGCGACGCCGTATCGTTACCGAGTCGATCAAGCGGAAATCATTGCGCAACGTGCCGGTTACCTCTTGACTGTGATCCAAGTAGCGCTTCGGACGGCGACGTCTCCGGACGTCGGAAGCGCGATTTGACATAGGGAGCGGTATGTTCGGTCAACCTACGAGCCCGCGCATTCGGGCCGCGCTCGCCGGCACGCTGAGCGCGGGGCTGGTCTTCGGCCTCGCAGCTTGCGGCGGTGGCAGCGACGACGACAGCGCGAGCACCGACGCTTCGGCGTCGGCAATCGACTGTGCGCCATACACCAAATTCGGCGACCTCAAGGGCAAGACGGTCACGATCTACACGGGCATTGTGACTCCGGAGGACACTCCGCACATCGAGTCGTACAAGCCCTTCGAGAATTGCACCGGCGCCACGATCAAGTACGAGGGCGACAAGTCGTTCGAGACGCAGATTCTGGTGCGGGCCCGCGCCGGCAACCCGCCGGACCTCGCGATCGTGCCCCAGCCGGGTCTGGTCAAGCAGCTGGTGGCCACCGGCAAGGCCGTGGCCGCGCCGGCGGACACCGCCGCCAACGTGGACAAGAACTGGGACAAGGCCTGGAAGGCCTACACCACGATCGACGGCAAGTTCTACGGCGCCCCGCTGGGCGCCAGCGTCAAGTCGCTGGTGTGGTATTCGCCCTCCGAGTTCAAGGACTCGGGCTACACCGTTCCGACCACGCTGGACGAGCTGAAGGCTCTGTCCGACAAGATGGTGGCGGACAAGAAGAAGCCGTGGTGCGCCGGCATCGGCAGTGGTGACGCGACCGGTTGGCCGGTCACCGACTGGATGGAAGACTTCATGCTCCGGACCAGCGACCCGGAGACGTACGACAAGTGGGTCAGCCACGAGATCCCGTTCAACGGCCCCGAGGCGACGGCCGCGCTCGACGCTGTCGGCGGTTACCTGAAGAACGACCAGTACGTCAACGGCGGTCTGGGCGACGTCAAGAGCATCGCCACCACCACCTTCCAGGACGCGGGTCTGCCGATCCTGGACGGCACCTGCTCGCTGCACCGCCAGGCCAGCTTCTACGCGGCCAACTTCCCCAAGGGCACCAAGGTGGCCGAGGACGGCGACGTCTTCGCGTTCTACCTGCCCGGCAAGGACGCCGCCACCAAGCCGGTTCTCGGCGCTGGTGAGTTCGTGGTGGCCTTCGCCGACCGTCCCGAGGTTCAGGCCTTCCAGACCTACCTCTCGTCGGACGTGTGGGCCAACACCAAGGCGAAGCTCTCGTCCGGCTGGGTCAGCGCCAACAAGGGCCTCGACCCCAACAACCTGACGAACCCGATCGACAAGCTCGCCGGCACCATCCTGCTCGACCCGAAGGCGACCTTCCGCTTCGACGGCTCGGACCAGATGCCGGCCGCCGTGGGCTCGGACGCGTTCTGGAAGCAGTCGACGCAGTGGATCACCGGACAGGACACGGCGACCACGCTGAACAACATCGAAAAGGCGTGGCCGAAGTAGTTCCCCAGCACTGCCGGGGCCGGTCGGAGCATTTCCGACCGGCCCCGAACCTCTCTCTCCTTTTCCAGCGCACAAAGGAGGTCCGGGTCGCGTGTTCAACACCGCCTCCACCACCCCCGAGAAAATCCTTCAGATGCTCGCGGCGCTTCTGCTGTTCGCGGCTGTCATGGGTGTCATCCTCTTCATCGCCGGCCGGTTCGGCGGCAGGAAGGGCGACCGGGTGGTCGCCTACCTCTACCTGCTGCCCGTCATCCTGCTGCTGGCGGTCGGCCTCATCTATCCCGGCCTTCGCACCATCTACCAGTCGTTCTTCGATGCCGCGGGCGACGCGTTCATCGGATTCGACAACTACAGCACGATCTTCACCGACCCCGACCAGCTCACCGTGCTGCGGAACACGGTGTTCTGGGTGGTGCTCACCCCGTTCGTGGCCACCGCGATCGGCCTGGTCTACGCGATCCTGGTCGACAAGTCGCGGTTCGAGTCGTTCGCCAAGACCCTGATCTTCCTGCCCATGTCGATCTCGTTCGTGGCCGCGAGCGTGATCTGGAAGTTCATGTACGAGTACCGCCCCGACCAGGGCAACGTGAAGCAGATCGGCCTGATCAACCAGTTCATCGTGTGGTTCGGCGGCAAGCCGGTGCAGCTGCTCATCGAGTCGCCGCTCAACTCGTTCCTGCTCATCGTCGTGATGATCTGGATCCAGGCCGGCTTCGCCATGACCATCCTGTCCGCGGCCATCAAGGCCATCCCGGACGACATCATCGAGGCGGCCCGCCTCGACGGCGTGAACGCGTGGAGCATGTTCCGCAAGATCACGCTGCCGAGCGTGCAGCCGACCGTCGTCGTGGTGCTCACCACGATCGGCATCGGAACGCTGAAGGTCTTCGACATCGTGCGGACGATGACCGGCGGCAACTTCAACACCAGCGTCGTGGCGAACGAGTTCTACCGCCAGACGTTCAACGCCGACAACCAGGGCCTGGGCGCCGCGCTCGCGACGCTGCTGTTCCTGCTGGTCATCCCGATCGTCTGGTACAACATCCGCTCGCTGCGTCAATCGGAGGCACGATGACCACCGCCACTCCGGTGACGACGACTCCCCCGCTCGCCGCCGACAAGCTGTCCGCGTCCCAGATCGCCAAGAAGCGCCTCAGCTCGCCGTGGGCGTCCCTCGCGGCGATCGTCCTGGCCGTGCTGTGGACCCTGCCCACCTTCGGCCTGCTGGTCTCCTCGTTCCGTCCGGAGCGGGCGATCAAGACGACCGGCTGGTGGACGTTCTTCAGCAATCCGACGCTCACGCTGGACAACTACCGCGGGGTCTTCGGCGAGGACGGTGGCGTCAACCTGGCCGCCTTCTTCGTGAACTCGCTGATCATCTGCATCCCGTCGGTGCTCATCCCGATGTCGCTGGCGGCCCTGGCGGCGTACTCGTTCGCCTGGATCAACTTCCCGGGCCGCAACGTGCTGTTCCTGGTCGTCTTCGCGCTGCAGATCGTTCCCCTGCAGGTCACGCTGATCCCGCTGCTCGAGATCTTCGTGAACGTGAACCTGAGCGGCACGTTCTGGACGCTGTGGCTGTCGCACTCCACCTTCGCGCTCCCCCTGGCCATCTATCTCCTGCACAACTTCATGCGGGAGGTCCCGGCCAGCTTGATCGAAGCCGCCCGGGTCGACGGCGCCGGCCACGTCTCGATCTTCTTCAAGGTCATGCTGCCGCTGCTCACTCCCGCGCTGGCCGCGTTCGGCATCTTCCAGTTCCTCTGGGTCTGGAACGACCTGCTGGTCGCGCTGGTGTTCGCCGGCGGTGGTGACGAAGTCGCCCCGATCACCCTGCAGCTGGCCAACCTGAGCGGCACGAGAGGCACGGCCTGGCAACTGCTCTCGGCCGGCGCCTTCGTCTCCATCATCGTGCCCGTGACGGTGTTCCTGCTGCTGCAGCGCTACTTCGTGCGCGGCCTGATGTCCGGCAGCGTCAAGGGCTAGCCACCCGCTCTCACCAGGGCCGCGTCCACGTCCGGGCGCGGCCCTCGCCCTTCCGCCGGTCCACTAACAGGCGCTGTCAGCGGCCCTGCCGGACCGCCGCCACGCCCAGCATCACCAGGGCGGGCAGATAGACGAGGCCGACCGAGGCGATGCTGAAGAGCACGAACCCGGCCAGAAGAGCGATGCTCCCCCACACCAGGATGCGCTGCGCCCGGGCCAGCACCGCCAGAAAGCTGAGCAGGACCGGAACCGCGAGAAGCCCGACGACCCAGGCGCCCTCCTGCCGGAGCAGGCCGGCCGGCGGCACCAGCAACGCGATGCTGACCGCCACCGAGTAGAGCGCCGCCGAGAAGAACCAGAACCCCGCCGAGGCCCGCGTGGGGCGCCTGCTCTCCGCATCCATGCCCGACATTGACTCACGGGCGAACTGGCAGAATCCTGTGGCCAGGCATGATCACCCCATGACCCTCGAAGACACCTACCGCGCGTACCTGCGGGCCCTCAACGACCGCCGTCTCGACGACTTGGCCGAGTTCGTGCACGACCGGCTGACCTACAACGACAAACCGATCACCCGAGCCGAGTACGCCGCCCTGATCGCCCACGATCTGGCCGCCGCCCCCGACCTGTTCTACGACGCCAGGATCATCGTCGCCACCGACACGCGGATCGCCTGTCGCATCCTGTTCGTCACCACCCCGCAGAGCGACTTCCTCGGGTACCCCGCCGCCGGCGTCCGCCTGACCTTCGCCGAACACGTCTTCTACGACTTCGTCGACCACCGCATAGCCGCCGTCACGTCCCTCATCGACCGCCACGCGATCCAGTCCCAGCTGCGGAGCACTTCGTTCCGAGGGAGCTTCGCGGGGCCGGACGCCGCCCCGTAACGCTTCCCTCATCGGCATGTCGACTCACGCGACCGGTTCGGACCGACATGGGTGTTCCATTCCTGCGTGGTGAGCTGCCGGTGTGTGATCGCGCAGGCGTGCATCCGCCACGCGGCAGGTCGAGCGTCCCAGACGGCCACCAACTCGGATGTTGGTGCGATAGCGAAGCTGCCCCAGGCGAGCGTGTTGTCGGGACTGAATGCCAGACTCGACAGTCCGTCCAGCGTTCCGGTCAACACATGGCCGAGCATCTGCCGGTCCGCTACGTCCCAAATTTCCACGGTCCGGCCGGCAGCAACCGCCAGCATCGTGGCATCGGTTGAAAATGCCACCGCTCCGAGATCGGCCTTACCTCGAGCGAGCGGCTCCCCTGACCGTGCTCCGCGCCGCACATCCCACAGAACGACCCGACCGTCGACGCCGCTTGAGGCCAGCACCTTTCCGTCCGGGCTGAATGCGAGGTCGCTGACGCCGCCGGGATGCGCGGCGAGTGATAGTGCTGTCGGTTTGGGCGCATCCGGGTCTTGAAGAAGGATCCGGCCGTCCTCACCAGCGGATGCCAGGAGGGTGCCGTTCGGCTGGAAGGCCAGTCCCGTCACCGCCCCCTTGTGACGGATGAGAGCGGACTCTGACCGCTTGAACGTGCTCGCGTCCCAGGCGAGGATTCTGCCGTCTGATCCGCTCGACGCGAGCAGATCACCTCGCGCGTCGAAGGCCACACCGGTGACACTCCCCGTGTGACCTGCCAAGTCGGGTGCCATCCGGCGCCAAGTGCGTGCGTCCCACAGTCGGACGTGTCCGTCGCTCATCCCAGCCGCCAGAACCGCACCGTTGGCGGTGAACGCCAGGCTTTCGAAGAACAGGTCCTCACCCACCGTGATCGGATTTCTGGCGGTCCGTCGGGTCCGCGGATCGAGCACCTCGATGCGGTCCATGACAGCCGCCAAGACATGGCCGTTCGGGGCATGGACTATTGCGCCGGCAAACTCGCTCGCTCCTTCGAGGAGGCCACGTCCCAGCCGCATCGATCGGCTGAAGTCCCAGCGCGCTGCAGCGCCCTCCGTTGTGGCGGAGACCATTTCGATACCATCGGATCCGGCGGCTAGATCGACAACCACGCCCTGGCTCGGCAGCAACTCGCCGATCTGATGGTGGTCAGTGACATCCCACCGGGTCAACCTGCCCTCGCTGTCAGCCGCGACCAACTCAGGGCCCCAAGTTCCATCGACGAACTCAAGAGCGGTTACCGGCGGCCGCACACCGGCGATGTCTCCCAACCCTGCTAACGGTTCGTGGTCGGATGTCCGCCAGAGGCCAACCCCTCCGCCGCCTGCGCCACCGGAGGCGAGGAACTCTCCGTCCGGGCTGAATGCCAGCACGCTCACCTGCTGGCTGTAGTCGCCAACCGGTACTTCGATATTCGGACCGACCGGCCGTTTGCGGCGAAGGTCAAAGAACCGGACGCCCGCTTCCAGGCCGTACGCAAGGGTTCGCCCATCGGGGGTGATCGCGATGCTGTGGACTTCTCCACCCGGCAGGGAAAGCGGCGTTGACGTCCTGCCGTTCCACAGCGTCGCCACCCCTTCGCCAAAGAGAGCCACACGGGACCCATCGGCATTGATTGCGGCATGATCGATCGGCAACGAGGTGGCCTTCGATCGCCGTATGACAGCGCGATCCCGCACGCTCCACCGGGTGATCTCGCCTCGCGCATCGACCGAGGTGATGACCGACGCATCGAGGCTGAAACTCATGCTGATCACCTTCGCCCCACGGCCGGCAAGCTTGCCGGTCGGCCGAGCGGTCCGCTTGTCCCACAGCACCACATCGCCGTCGTGAGCGGTGGCCACGATGTGGAGGCGAGCGGCCACGGCTTCCGCCGGAAGGTCGCCGTAAGGGAGGAAGTCGATGAGCTCGGGTAGATACTCCACTCCGCCCAGCAGTGCACTACGGGCCTCGGCAGTGTCCCTCACGTCCAGTGCCGCCATGCTGAGCAACAACGATCGATCGAGCCGGACGGGCCGGTCGGCTACCGAACGGGCGGCAAGCATGCGGGACAGCGCGATGTCGCGCTCTTCCCGTGCGCGGTCGCGCTGAATCACCGCAGCCCATGCCGTGACCGACACCGTCAACGAGAAAGCGACGAGCGCCGCGACAAGCGAGTGGAACAAGCGCCGAGTGCGGCGGTACTGACGTACATCCTCACCAATGAGGTCGTCCTTGGGCCGCTCGTGAACGCTCGCGGCCAGATCGGCTACGAGCTCACGGAAGTGAGGATTGCGTACAGAGACATCGGCCATGGTGGTGGCCCAGCGCGCGTCGACGTGCCTGGGCTCCTCGGTCAACCATCCGCGTAGAGCCGGCGGCAACGCTGTCGTTTGCGTCCAGTCGATCTCCTCGGCCACTGCATCCCAACACAGATCGCCATTGGTGAGCACGATCAGAAGCCGGTCTTTGCCGCCGAGTTCACACCATGTGCTGACCTCACGGTTCACCCAGGACGACGCTGCTGCTCGCGGAGAGGCGAGCAGAACGAACCACCTCGATGACCGAAGCGCCTGCTCGATAGACCCCCACAGGTGCGGACTTGCGGACAGGCTCGAGTCGTCACGAAATACGCGGAGCGCCCGGACTCGATACCACGGCTTTGCGAAGCCGTGCAGGCCCGTACGCAAAGCCGACGCGAGCCGTCCGTCGGCCGCGTGGCTGTACGAGAGGAAGCAGTCGTAGCGCTCCACAAGGGCGATTGGACTGCGCTTCCCACGTCGACGCCATAGACGTGCCAAAAGGCGACATGCGTCTCTCCATGCCACTCGAGCCCGACCGCGGTGCGCCTCGCTCGGCCGGGGCAACAGCGTGCCTGTTCCCGGCGACTTCAGCGTTGGCACGGAAGGCCTCACAGCCGTGCCGCGCCCGACAAAAACGCCGTCGCGTTGACGCCAACGGGAGAGCGCGGGTCAGAGTTTGCGGGCAACCGCGCCGTAGACGGAGACGTGCTCGGCCGGGGGCGGGGTGACGCCCGGGTCGGGACGCCATTGGCTGACCACGGTGAGGCCCGGCTCGATCAGTTCGAGGCCGTTGTCGTCGAGCAGGCGGGCGACCTGCGCGCCGGAGCGGCCCTCGAAGCTGCTCGCGCCCCGCACCTTGCCGCTGGTGAGCGCGGCCGCGATCTCGGGCGGCAGGAAGTCGGCCGTGGCGTGGGTCAGGGCCAGGAAGCTGCCCGGCGGCAGCGCCCGCACGAGGGTGGCGATCGCCTTGTCCGCCTGGTCGTCGTCGTGCACGAAGTGCAGCACCGCGATCAGCATCACCGCGACCGGCCGGCTCAGGTCGAGGGTGGCGACCAGGTCGGCGTGGCTCAGGATGCTTTCCGGGTCTCGCAGGTCGGCCGAGATGTACGCCGTGCGGCCCTCGGGGGCGCTGGTGAGCAGCGCGCGGGCGTGGGTGAGCACGAGCGGGTCGTTGTCGACGTAGACGACTCGGCTGGACGGCTCGATGCGCTGGGCGACCTGATGGGTGTTGTCGGCCGTCGGCAGGCCGGTGCCCACATCGAGGAACTGCCGGATGCCGTGCTCCTGGGTGAGCACGCGGACGGCGCGCTGCAGGAAGCGACGATTCTCGACCGCGGCCGTGCGGATGTGGGGGAAGACCGCCTCGATCGCGTCGGCCGACTCGCGGTCGGCGGCGAAGTTGTCCTTGCCGCCCAGCCAGTAGTTGTAGCGGCGCGCCGGATGAGCGGTCGAGGTGTCGACTGTGGAGTTGTCGTTGCCGCCCGTCGCGTCAGTCACGCGCTGACCCTACCGGGTCGACCGCGCGGATCGGGGGCAGGCGGGCGCGGGGCCGCTACCGTGAGCATCGATGCTCATCATCAAGGTGCTGATGATCGCCGTGGGCGCGCAGTTCGCGGCGACGGGAATGTTCGACGTCTGGTGGGGGTCCCGATTCCGGGACGGACATCCGCTGCCGCTGCGGATGGGGCTCACCACGCGGGGCACGCGGCTGGTCAACCGGGAATGGGGAGCCCGGCTGATCGCCGGCGGGAGCCTTCAGGTTCTGCTGTTCGGCCTGGTGGCTGTGGCCGGGGCGCTGTGGCTGGTGCGCGACGACCGGATGACGATCGGGGCCTACCAGGTTCGGCTGTTCTCGCCGTCGTCACACCTGTGGCTGGACGCGGCCGAGATGTTCACCCTGCTCATGCTCGCCCTCTTCGTGCAGCAGAACTCGGCCTTCCTGTTCCGGGAGCGCCGGCCCGAGCCGCCCCGATTGAGCTCCTGGACGCCCTTCTCGAAGGGACAGTCACGGCGTATCGGAAGGTTGTGGATTCTCTGTGGAACCCTTTGGTGCCTTCTGGTGGCGGGGCTCTGCGTCTTTCTGACCGTGCGTCTGATGACGGGTGACACCGAGGGTGCGGTGATGGTGCTGACTCCGGCCGTCGTCGCGCTCTCGGCGCCGGCGTACGTGATGGGGTTGAATTTGCGCCGCCACGGGCGCCGCCATCTGGCCCGGGTGCTCGACTCGCCGACCGCGATCGGTGACGAGCCCTTCGTGCTCTACCTACGCAGCTTCGTCGACGATGCGCTGCTCGACGCGCCGCAGGAGCGCCCGTCCATGCCGGCGCTCACCCAGTTCCTGGTTTCCGGCCGCAGCGAGGAGGAGCAGATCGCCCGGGCCGTACGGCGGATCGGGCCGCTGGTCGCGGTCGGCGAGCCGGGCGAGCGCCTGCCCTACGCCGGAGCCGACCGGGTCTACCTGCCGCTCGACGACTGGCAGAAGCCGGTCAGCGACCTGATCCGTAAGGCGCGGCTGGTGGTGCTGTCGGCCGGGACGAGCGAGGGCACCCTGTGGGAGCTGCGCGAGTGCATGCGCCTGCTGCCCCCGAGCCGGCTGGTCCTGCTCGTGCCGCTCGAAGCCGACGCGTACGAGAAGTTCCGGCGGGCGGGCGGTGCGCGGATCCCGCGCTATCGACCAGATCCGAAGATCAAGAATCCGATGCTACGGTCCCGCTTGCAGGCTCTGATCCGCTACGACGACGGGTGGCGGCCCACGTTCGTCTGGCTCGAGTCGGAGGCCATGCGCATCAGCCGGGCCCCGCTCTTCCGCGACATGGTGTACGTGGCCCTCAAGCACGCCCTGGCTCCGAGCGTCGCCCGCCTCACTCGCGCAGATTAGTGGGGTCGATCGTCGTGTCCTCGTGGCGGACGTTGCGGTTGTAGAGCCAGGTGATGAGCCACAGGACGACGCCGATGACGAGCAGGATGCCGGCGATGCGGTAGTCGCCCGCCGCCCGGCCGGAGAGCGGGCTGGCCAGGTAGGCACAGGCGACGGCGCCGATCACCGGGATGACCGTGGGCGCCTTGAAGTGGTCGTGGTCGACGGGGTCGCGGCGCAGCACCAGGACGGCGATGTTGACCACGGTGAACACGCAGAGCAGCAGCAGCGACGTGGTGCCGCCCAGCGCCGACAGATCGGCGAACCAGATCAGCCCGAAGGCGATCAGCGTGGTGAAGACGATGCCGACCCATGGCGTACGGCGGCCGGGGTGGACCCTGCCCAGGACGCGCGGCAGCACGCGCTCGTTGGCCATGCCGTACAGCAGCCGGCTCGCCATCAGCATGTTGATCAGGGCCGAGTTGGCCACGGCGAACATCGTGATGAACGCGAAGATCCACAGCGGGAAGCCCGCCGCGCCCGCCTCGACGACCTTGAGCAGGGGTGCGTCGCCCTCGCCGAGTTCCTCCGGCGACACCAGGGCGACCGACGAGATCGAGACCAGTACGTAGATGACACCGGTGATGCAGAGCCCGGTCAGCATCACCTTCGGGAAGATCCGTACGGGATCCTTGGTCTCCTCGGCCATGTTGACCGAGTCCTCGAAGCCGACCATGGCGAAGAACGCCAGCGCCGTGGCCGCGGTGACCGAGAAGAACGCCGACTCGCCCTCGGCCGCGGTGAAGTCGGTGAGCCGCGACAGGTCGCCGTTGCCCCCGCCCAGCGCCCACGCGCCGATGCAGATGACGATCAGCAGACCGGTCAGCTCGACGCAGGTGAGCAGCACGTTGAGCTTCACGCTCTCGCCGACGCCACGGAAGTTGACCAGGGCGATCAGCAGCATGAAGCCGAGCGCGATGCCGGTCAGCGCGGCGCCGTCGCCCAGCGACAGGTCGAACGCCTCGTCGAAGTTCGACGCGAACGCCTTGGACGCGCTGGAGGCCGAGGTCAGGCCGGAGCACATCACGGCGAAGGTGACGATGAACGTCAGGAAGTGGATGCCGAACGCCTTGTGCGTGTAGAGCGCGGCGCCGGCCGCCCGTGGGTACTTGGTGACGAGTTCGAGGTAGCTGAACGCGGTCAGCAGCGCGACGACGAACGCGCAGAGGAACGGCAGCCACACCGCACCGCCGACGTCCGCCGCGACCCGGCCGGTGAGCGCGTAGACCCCCGTGCCGAGAATGTCGCCGACCACGAAGAGCAGCAGCAGCCCCGGGCCCATGACGCGCTTGAGCGCGGGTTGCTCGTGCGTTGTGACGTCCGCCATAACGGCAAGGCTGGTACACAACTCGGGTTCTGTCGAGTCAGAACTATCGACGAGTCGCGATAAGCCGGTAACGTCAGGTGATGCGCATCGTCGTCGCCGCCAAGCCCGAAGCCGACCAGCCGTGGCTCGCCGACGCCGTGATCGGCCTGGCCAAACAGACCGGAGCCACGGTCGCGGTCGTCGCCGCCGACGAGGTCGAGCTCGAACGGCTGGCCGCCCTGCCCCGCAAGGTCTTCGCCGACAACGCGTACGCGTCGGCCGCCTCCTTCGCCCGCCGCCTGGCCGAGGCCGGGGTCGAGGCCAGTGTGACGGTGCTGTCGGGCCGCCCGGTCCCGGCGGTGCTCGAGTTCGCGAAGCAGCACAACGCCGACCTCGTCGTGGTCGGCTCGAGCACCCGCCCGAAGGTGGCCGAGCGGCTGCTGGGCAGCGTGCCGCTCGACCTGATCAAACAATCACCGAAGCCGGTGCTGGTGATCACCCATCCGGGCCATCCCGCCTAGGAACCTTCGACGCCGGTCGCCACGCAGCTCGTGCCGTCCGGCCCCTCGCCGATCTTGGTCGGCTCGTCGCCCGTGTCGTTGCCCTCGAACAGGTCGCACAGCCCGATCTCGCCGCCGACCAGCCGCACGCCGTCGATGGTGAGCCGGTCGCCCAGGTTCACGTTGATGCCGGCCAGCGTGTCACCCGGTGTGTTCGCCGTGATGTTCTCCATCCGCACAGTCCGGGCCGCCTGCGTCGAACAGTTACCGCACGACCGATACAACTTCCCGAAGTCGGACACCTCGAAGTCACGGATCGTCACCGACCCCCCGGCACCCCGATTGTCCTGGAACACCTTGTCGTCGGCCGCCGCCGCGCTGCCGCCCGCGATGACGACGGTCGCGTTCGCGCCGCGGAAGGTGGCCGCGTCCTCGCCGACGTCCTCCCAGTGCACGTTGCTGAGCGTGCAACTGCCTGCGCAGTGGACGCCGTCGGCAGCCGGGCTGCCGAGAATGACGTTCTGCAGGGTGGCGCCCGACTGGCCTTTCACTATCAAGCCCCCACAGCCGACAGTTGTCGCACGGAGGTACGCATCAACCGAGTGGGTGGTTCATCGCTCCGACCGGCGTTCACGAACGCAAGATTCAAGATCAGGCTGTCGTAGCGGGGTGGGTGGTACGGACCGCAACTCCCGTCGAGGGCCGCGGCGGGGCGAGCAGGGCGCTGGCGCGCCCAGAACGCTCACCCCACCACGGCGACCTGCGTGAGTGGTTGCGCTCCTCCAGCCCAGCAAATCTCTCCGTTGTCATCCACCTTCGGGTGCGGTTGACCCGGGCGCTGCGACGACGACGGCTCACGGTTGGCGGAAATCCAGCCAGCGGAGCAGGTGGAACGCTTGAACTCGCTGCATGTCGCGGAGGCCGGGCACAGCGGGCAGGTCGGGGAGGTGGCCTTCACGCCACGCGCGCCCGGCCAGACCGGCCAGCGCCACATTCACGTGATCGTCACGAGCGCCGGCCCACGGGGAGTTCCGCAGAAGGGCCTCCGGGTCGTGGCCGCAGGCGGCGACGTCGGGGGCCAGTCGTACCAGGTCCATCCAGCCCGGCGCGGTCCACAGGTGCGTCCAGTCCACGATGCGGAGCCGACCGTCCGGTTCGCGGATGACGTTGTCGCGGCGCAGATCGCCGTGGTGCAGCGCGCGACCGGGCCGCAACACCGAAGACCAACGGCTCTCCAGCTCGGCGAGCAGCGGCAGCGGAACGTCAACCGGAAGGGCCAGGTCCCGCACATGATCGACCGTGGGCAACACGCACGGCCCCGATCGATCGGGCGACGACGGTGCGGTCAGGGACTGCCACGTGCCGAGCAGTGGAACAAACGCCTCGGCGTACGGTGACGTGCCCGCCACCGGGCAGGGCTCAGCACGCTCACGCAGACGGCCGAGGAGCGTGAGCAGGGGCCGGATGTCGCTCGGCTCCCACCTCTCGACGGTCACCCCCTCGATGACTTCGTAGACGGCCACCCGCCATTCTCCGATCGAGGCCGAGCCGACCAGCCGCGGCCCGATGTCCCCCACGACGTCGGCCAGGACGACCCCAGCCTCCACCGCCTCACCCAGACCCGCACCCACGGGCGCCGCCTTCACGAACCGCCTCACGCCCGCTCGTCCGGCGACGACGGAGGCGATCGAGGGAGTGAAACCGCCCTGGGCCGGCCGCTCGGTCAGCACCGCCGTGCCGAGCAGCTCGGCAACCGTGTCGCGCACGGCAGCCGGCGCCTCGGACAACCGTGGACGCGTCATCCGGCCGGCGCCGCGCAGCTCGGACGGATGGTCTGCTCGGCAACCGACGCGTGCTTGCCGGCGTACGCGCAATTGGCCTTGCACCCCGTGGCCATCGCCCAGCCCCGCACGAGCGCGCTGCCCATCTCCACCCACTCATCACAACCCACAGCCTGATCACCTGTCGAAGTGTTTATCCGCCTCGTACGGCTGAAGTTGGCCCCGCCTCCCTCGACGCCGCCGCCCGGGGCCTGGAACCTGGTCGGACCACACCCCGAGGAGGCATTTGTGAAGCGCAGCCTGGCCGCGACAGCCGCCGCACTGGCCGTCGCCCTGACCGCCGGTTGTGGCTTCCTCGACCAGGCGGCCGGCGGCACGCCCGCCCCCACCACCTCGGCCGCAGCCCGCAGCGGTTTCGGCCCGGTCAAGAGCAACGGCGACATCCCCGACCCCTGTACGCTCCTCGACCGCACCGAGGTGGCCGACCTGACCGGCCGCCCCGTGACCCAGATCGACGAGGACGACGCCGCCCCCGCCGACCCGGCCCGCTTCTGCCAGTGGCAACAGACCGACGGCCAGCTGGCGGTCTTTCTCTCCCGCACCACCCGGGCCGACTTCGACACAGCGGTAGCCGAGGCCGAACCGCTGGGCGACGCCTATTGGCTCGACAGCCACCTCTACCGGCTGGCCGGCACAGTCCAGATCGACGTCTACACCCACGGCGCCGAGGAACCTGAGAACAAGGCGACCGCGGCGAGGGTGGCCGAAACGCTGCTCCCCCGGGTGTAGCGCCATGCCACACTGCCGCATGTGAAGCGTGCGGTGATCGCGGGGGCAACCACCGCAGTTGTCCTGGCAGCAACGCCGGCAGCAGTCCATCTGCGCCGCGAGCAGGAGTGGGCCCACGGCGGCGACGACGTGACGGTCGCCGTCAGCTCCGAGCTGGCCACCCCGGCGACACTCGCCCAGGTGACCGAGCGTTGGGGCGCGCCCCCGGGCGAGGCAACCACCCTGATGACGGCCGAGCAGGTCTTCGTCGTACGGGTGACCTGGTCCGGAGCGACGCCGACCGGCAGCTTCCAGGTGGTCGCCCTCGACGCCCGGGTGGACCCACCCCGGATCCTGGCCGCGGACGGCGGCTGGGCCTCCAACGGCGCAACCGGTTCGAACTGGTCCAGCGCCTACGAGGAGTTGGCGTCCCGCTACCACTGGCTGCGGGGCGTAGCCGCAGCGAACTACACGGACGCCAACGGCATGAACTCCATGCCCACCGCCGCAGTAGGCGCACCCGCCGCGGACTCCGGCTCGGTAACCGCGTGGTTCCGCCCGATCGGCACCGCCCCGGTCCCGTTGAGGGACGCTGCCGGCGAGGTCATCGTGGCCCTGATCAAGGTCGACGACGACGGCGAAGTCCGCTGGGCCAGGCGCGTGGCAGGCTGACGACCCTCCACAAAGAGGGCGGGTCCGACGGCTCCGTCGAGCGCGGGGTCATGTCTGACCGCATGCCGGCGCGGCATGGAGCGTCCGCAATGGTGACTGTCGGCTTCCGGTCAGGAGCAGGGTGTGCATCGATGGGATGGGGCAGTCTTCACGGCGGGAAAGTTGAAAGCAACACCAAACCGGGAAATTGGCCGGTCGGGTGACGGGATGGGACCGATCGCGGTCGATGCGGGTGGATCAGTCCGGTCACTCATCCATAACAGCGGATATGCAGAAGGTGACCGGCGCGATTAGGTGGATCTCGCTCGGGGACATCGAGCTACATAAGAGGCGAAGGGATCAACCCGGTGGTTGACGCAGTGATTTACATGCGGCCGGAGAACTACAGCGCGAGCGCTGCCCGGTGCCTCGACTACTGCTCCGCCCGTCGCTACGACGTGGTCGGATTGATCCCGGGCGACTGGGATGCTGCCATGCGCATGCTGCGGGAGGGCAAGGCGTCCGTGGTCGTGGTGTCGTCAGCCGAGCACCCGGAGCCACAGCCGGGTGTCGAGATCGCGCCCAAGCCGTCCTCGCGCCGCCGCACGGGGGCCCGCTCGGTGGCCAACGCGGCCCGCAGCCGCTGGTCGTCCGGCACGCCGACGACGGCTGAGCCGGCCGCCGCCCGTCACTACCGCTACTGAGAACCCCGCCGCAGCGGGCCGGACGCCGGGCTCGTCATTACCATCCGTGAGATGAGTGAACCTGTCGGCGAACTTGACGCGCGCTTCAGCGATCCGAAAGCCACGGCCCGGCCCTGGTCCGATGTGGACAACGTCCTGACGTACGGGAAAATCTTCTGGCTTTCGACCGTACGCGGTGACGGGCGCCCGCATGTCACGCCGCTCCCGGCCGTCTGGGCGCACGGAGCATTGCACTTCTGCACCGGCGCCGGCGAGCAGAAGGGCAAGAACCTCGACGGCAACCCGAACGTCGCCCTGACCACCGGCACGGCGGAGCAGCACGCGGGGCTCGACGTGGTCGTGGAGGGCGTCGCCGTCCGGGTGACCGACGGGCCGCGCCTCACCGAGCTGGCCGGCCTCTGGAAGGACCGCCACGGCTGGGACTTCACCGTCGGTGACGGCGTCTTCCAGCAGGACAGCGAGCACGACGCTCTGGTCTTCGCGGTGACGCCGGCCAAGATCCTGGCCTTCGGCAAGGGCGAACCTTTCTCCCAGACCCGCTTCCGCTTCTCCTGAGATCGGCGTAACGTACAACCACATGGTTGTAGGTGACAGCGCCGACCGCGTGTTCCACGCGCTGGCGGACGGCACGCGGCGGGACATCCTCGCCCGGGTCATCCACGACGGCCAGTCCGTCTCGGCGCTGGCCCGGCTCTACCCGATGAGCTTCGCCGCGGTGCAGAAGCACGTGGCGGTGCTGGAGCAGGCCGGGCTCGTCACCAAGGAACGCCGCGGCCGGGAGCAGGTCGTGCACGGCGAGGTCGGCGCCCTGCGCCGGGCCGCCGGACTGCTGGCCGACCTGGAGCAGGTCTGGCGGCACCGGGTCCGCGGCATTGAAGACGTTCTGAGGAGAGAGACATGACTGTGCTCGACGTACGCCGCGACGAACAGGCCCTGACCTTCACGCTCGTCGCCGAGTTCGACGCCCCGCCGGCCCGGGTCTGGCAGGTCTGGGAGGACCCGCGTCAGCTCGAGCGCTGGTGGGGCCCGCCGACCTGGCCGGCCACCTTCGACCGGCACGAGTTCCGCCCCGGCGGCCGCTCGGCCTACTACATGACCGGCCCGGACGGCACCAAGGCGCACGGCTACTTCGAGTTCACGCTGGTCGAGGCCCCGCAGCGCCTGGAGTTCAACGACGGGTTCGCCGACGCGGCCGGCGAGCCGGTCACGACGATGGAACCGACCCACGGGACGGTCACCTTCGAGGCACGGGGCGACCGGACCCGTATGACCGTGCTTTCCCAGTTCACCAGCCTCGACCAACTGCAGGAGATGGCGAAGATGGGCATGGAGGAAGGTCTGCGCCTGGCCGTGGGCCAGATCGACGAGGTGCTCGGGGCCCGGTCGTGAGGGAGCTGGTCGTGGTCGGCTCGATCAGCCTCGACGGGGTGATGCAGGCGCCCGGCACGCCGGACGAGGACGGCAGCGGCGGCTTCGAGCACGGCGGATGGCTTCCACCGTTCTTCGACGACGAGCTCGGCGCCTTCATGGGCGAGACGATGGGCAAGCCGTTCGACATGGTGCTCGGGCGCCGTACGTACGACATTCTCGCCGCCTACTGGCCGACCGCCCCCGCCGAGTCCGGCGCCGAGCCGCTGAACGGCGCGACCAAATACGTGGCCTCCCGCTCGGCAGCGCCTGACCTGCCATGGCAGCGATCGGTGCTGCTGCGCGGCGACGCGGCCGAAGCAGTGGCGGAGCTGAAGCGCGACGACGGCCCCGAGTTGCAGGTGCACGGCAGCGGCAATCTGGTCCGGACTCTGTGGCAAGCCGGGCTGATCGACCGCCTCCGCCTCGTCATCGCCCCGATCGTGCTGGGCAACGGCAAACGGCTGTTCGCTGAGGACTCCCCCGCCGGCGCGCTACGCCTCATCGACAGCCGGACGACCGCCAAGGGCGTCACGATGGCGACCTACGAACCGGCCGGCAAGGTGACCACCGGATCCTTCGCCGAGTAGCCGGACGACCGGGAGCGACGTCACGATCACGACCCGAGGGCCAGCCGGCAGGGTCGCCACCAGATCATTCGCCGGGTGCCGGGAGACACGTCTCGATCGCGACCTGAGTACGGGCCGGCACGGTCGCCACCAGATCATTCGCCGGGTGCCGGACGACCGGAAGCGGCGTCACGACCGCGACCTGAGTACGGTCGCCACCGGATCGTTCGGCGGATGGGCCGAAGCGGGACTGCCCGGGGGTGGGGCTGACGCCGGGCTGGTCGAACGGCCGGGTGAGGACGGGGTCCAGTACCGCGGATAGGGTCGCGACATGACGTTTTCGATCGTGGCCCGCTCGGCCGACGGCCGGGCCCTCGGAGTGGCCGTGGCCAGCAAGTTCCTGGGGGTCGGCGCGGCCGTTCCGGCCGCGCTGGCCGATGTCGGCGCGGTCGCGACCCAGTCGTACGCGAACCTGGCCTACCGCCCGCAGGCGCTCGCGCTGCTGGGCACCGGCGTGGCCGCGGCCGAGACGGTCAAGGCGCTCATCGCGGGCGATGCCGGGCCGATCGAGCACCGCCAGGTCGGCGTGGTCGGCCCGGAAGGACCGGGCGCCACGTTCACCGGCAAGGAGTGCCACGACTGGGCCGGCGGCGCCGCCGGCGCCGACTACGCGATCCAGGGCAACATGCTGGCCGGACCGGCGGTGGTCGGCGACATGGAGGCGGCCTGGCTGAGCGGGGACGCCGCCCAGCCGCTGCCCTACCGCCTGCTCGAGGCGCTCACCGCAGGCGATCTGGCCGGCGGCGACCGGCGCGGCCGGCAGAGCGCGGCGCTGCTGGTCGTGTCGAAGGGCCGCGGCTACGGCGGCACCAGCGACGTGTGGGCCGACCTGCGCGTCGACGACCACACCGGCCCGGTGGCCGAGCTGGCCCGGCTGCTCGCCATGCACAGCCTCTACTTCGAGTTCCCCGACCCGGCGACACTGCTGCCGCTGACCGGAGCCCTCGCCGACGAGGTGGCGGAACGGCTGGTCGAGGCCGGCCACGTCGGACCCGACCTCGACGACTCGCTGGCCTCGTGGGCCGGCATCGAAAACCTCGAGATGCGCATCGTACCCGGCCACATCGACCCCCTGGTGCTGAAGCACCTCAGGTCCGGCGGCGCCCTCCACGAGTAGCCACACACCGCACCGCCACGCGGACGGCGGCGCAGGCCCGGCTCAAGCGCCGCAGCCCACACGGCCCGGGTCAGGCGGCTCGGGTCAGGCAGCTCGGTTTTCGAGTGACGGCGTGGTGCACAAGTCGGCGAGCGTCCGGGTGTCCGACAGAGTGGCGGCCTCGCTTACGTGGGAAGGCGTCAGGGGCGGCACGGTTACGTGGGCTATCAGTGGGTGGTGTGGCCGGCGGTCTGTCTCGCCGGGGGCGAAGAGCGTCTCGCCGAGCTTTTCGCCTGGACGCAGGCCGGTGTAGACGATGTCGATCGGCTCCTTGGCCAGCTCGATCATGTCGCGGGCGACGTCGTCGATGCGCACCGGCTCGCCCAGCTGCAGGACCAGCGCCTCGCCGCTTCTGCCCACCGCCGCTGCCTGCAGGACCAGGGTGACCGCCTCCTCGGTCGTCATCAGGTAGCGAGTGGCCTCCGGATGGGTGACCGTGATGGGGCCGCCGTCGGCGATCTGCGCGCCGAACGTGGCCAGCACCGACCCGTGACGGCCGAGCACGTTGCCGAAGCGGACGCTGACGAAAGTGCCGGTCCTCTCGTCGGTGAAGCCCGCCGTCAGTCGTTCGGCGATGCGTCTCGTGTAGCCGAGCACGCTCACCGGGTCGGCCGCCTTGGCGGTGGACACGTTCACGAACAGCTCCACGTCCTCGGCGGCCTCGAGGACGGCCAAAGTTCCTAGTACGTTCGTCTTCACGGCCTCGCCGGGGTGGCGTTCCAGCAGCGGCTGGTGTTGCAGGGCGGCCGCGTGGAACACAACTTCGGGTTCCCGCGCACGGAAGACCTCGCGCACCCGGCCGGCATCACGCACATCAGCCAGCACCACGGACGGGTCGTGCACCTCGGCCCGCGGATCGACGCTGAGCTGCACCGCCTGGAGCGCCTTCTCGTCGTGGTCCAACATGATCAGCTCAGCCGGCCCGAACCGGTGGATCTGCCGGCACAGCTCGGAGCCGATCTCTCCGCCCGCGCCGGTGACCAGCACCCGCTTCCCGCTCACGCGCCCTGCGATGGCCGTGGCGTCGGTGGCGATGCGGTGCCGCCCGACCAGGTCGGTGATCCGCACGTCGCGGATGTCCGGCGCGCCGAGGTCGTGGTCGAGCAGTTCGCTGGTCTCGGGCACGACCAGGAACCGGGCTCCCGCGGCGAGGGCGAGGGCCCGGATCTCGCGGACGAGCGACCCCTCGGCGTTGCCGATCGTGAAGATGACAGCGGTGGCGCGGGTGCGCTCGACGGCGGTCGCCAGGTCGGCCCGGCTGCCGATGACGGCGATGCCGGCCAGCCGCTCCCCCCGTCGCGCGGGATCGTCGTCGAGCACCCCGACCGGCTCGTACCGGCTCCGCGGGTCAAAGATCATGCTGTGCAGCAGCGTGCTCGCCGCGCTGCCGGCCCCGAAGAGAATCGCGCGCGTTCGGGGCTCGCGCCGGGAAGCCGGCCCAGCGTGCTCCCGCCGCCATCGGTCATACCGCACGGTCAGCGTGTAGAGCAGGTTTTCGCTCCGGGTATCCCTCTGCCGTCGCACCACAGCACCCCCCTTTTGGGGTAATTGTGCCCTGTTCAGGCCTCGCGGGTGACGAGGACCATCACGTCGAGCATCCGATGCCAGTCGAGCTCCTGCAACGGCCGCGTAGCCACCGCCCCCATGGCCGCCATGGCCTCGAGCAGGCGGGACCGGGCGGCGTCGCCGGGGAGCCGGGCAGCCTCGGCCCGGAAGCGGGCGCCGCGCGAGAACTGCACCAGCGAATCGGGCAGGCTGGTCGAGGCTGGTGCGGCGGCACCGTCGAGGCGCACCTCGAGCGAAACTCCGAGCGCGGCGGCGAGGCTGCTGATGGCGGCCAGTGTCGGATTGCCCCGGCCGTTCTCCAGGTTGGCGATGTACGGCACCGACAGACCGGCGTCGGCCGCGACCGAAGCGATCGTCCGGCCGGCCGCTATCCGGTGGCTTCGCAGGACCGCCCCCAGTTCAACTATCTCCACAGAACACATCTTGCCATCAATTCTCTTGTCAGGATAGCTTGCGGTCATGTGGGCATTGCTGTCCGAGCATCGCGTGTTCCGCCGGCTGTGGGCGGCCGCGACGGTCGACGCGCTGGGCACCTGGCTGCTCGTCATGGCGGTTCCGGTGCAGATCTACGCGGTGACCGGGTCGGAGACGTCCACCGCGGTCGCGCTGGCCGTGCAGGCCGTGCCCGCGCTGGTGATCGGCCCCTGGGCGGGTGCGCTCGTCGACCGGTGGTCGCGGCGCTCAGTCTTCATCGCGGCGAACGTGCTCGCCGCGGCGGGCGTAGGCCTGATCGCAACCGGACCGGTCGAGCTGATCTACGCGGGCCTGGTCGCCGAAAGCGCCGCGGCCTGCTTCCTGCGGCCCGCCCTCCAAGCCACTGTTCCCCAAGTTGTCCCCGGCCGCGAGGCCCGCGCAGCGGCGAACGCCCTGCTCGCTGTCTCGCACAGCGTCCTCCGCATCGGCGCGCCACTGGCCGGCACAGCGCTGACGGCAGCCGGCTGGTTCACCGTTGTCGTCGCCATCGACGCGGCGAGCTACCTCATCGCCGCGCTGATGCTGACGAGCCTGTCGTGCAACGTCACCGAGCGGGCCGGCCAAACGCACACCGCAACTGAGCGAAGGCACACAGCGCGTACAGCCACTCCACCGGCCCGCCAGCGCCGACACCGTCTCCCACAGCAACAAACGTGCAAAACGACCGACCTAGACCCACGAACGCAGCGCGCGAACGCTCAACAACGCGCGACGCGCACAGTCACTGCTCGAGAGCGAACGACCCACGTCGTGCGCGAAGATCCACCGCCAACGCACAACACCACCAATCGAGATCCAGAAGCGCAGCACACGACCGACCAACCGCGCCCGATGCGCCGCACACCCACTGCTCGCGGGCGAACGACGCAGGATGCGCTCGAACAAGAGCAACCAACGCACAACACGGCTGACCGGGACCCACAAACGCGCAATGCGACCGACCGACAGCGACCGACGCGCTCACTCACTGCTCGAGCACAAACGACACACCACGCGAGCGAGAACGAGACGCCAACGCACAACACGACCGGCCGAGCCATGCAAACGCGCGACGCGACCGACCAACCGCCGCCGGCGCGCAACCAGACTGATCGAAAGCCGCCCACGCACCATCCGGCCGAAAGCGAACCGCCGACACACAACACGACCAACCGAAACGCGCAAACGGGCGATGCGACCGACCAACCACCGCCGGCGCGCAACCAGACTGATCGAAAGCCGCCCACGCACCATCCGGCCGAAAGCAAGCCGCCGACACACAACACGACCAACCGAGACGCGCAAACGGACGATGCGACCGACCGACAACGGCCGACGCGCGAACGGACTGACCGAAACGCACCACCGCACCACGCGGACGGAGGCGAGCCACCAAACCGCGCGAGCGGTGGGTCGCGGGCGGCCGTGGGGGTGTGGGACGGCTGGCTGATCGTGATGAACAGCAGGTTGCTGGGCGGCATGTTGGCCGGGTCGTTCATTTTCTGGGCGGCCAACGCGGCGCTCACCGCGATGCTCGTCCCGTTCGTGGCGCACCGGCTGCACGGCGACGGCGTCGTCGTCGGTCAGCTGGCGATGGGACTGGGCGCCGGCTATCTGGGCGGCTCGTTCCTGAGCCGGACGCTGCTGGTTCGGTGGGCGGCGCGGACCCTTCTCGCGGGCTCCTACGGGGCGGTCGGCGTGTGCTTTCTGGTGCTGTTCGGAAGCGCGAGCACTCCGGTCGCGGTCATCGCGATCACGGCGGCCGGTGTCCCCGGCGCCGTCGCCGCTGTGGCTACCAGCCACCATTTGCAGAGCGCCACGCCTGACCACGCCCGCGGGCGGGTCGCGGCCACCTTTCAGACGAGCGATGCGGCCGCTGCTGTCGTCGGGGCGCTGGCGGGCGCGGCCCTGGCCGGCGCCGCTGGGGCGCCTCTGCTGCTGAGCGCGTTGGTGCTGGTTGCCTCGGTGTTGACGGCTGTTCTGTTGCGGCCCGTAGGCTCGGCCGGTGGCCGAGCGCAAGATCGACGTACTCGTGGTGCGGTGGTATGAGCGCCTGCCGGCGGCGGGCATCGTGGGGCGGTGGTTCGACGCGGCCGCCGGGTTGCTGCCGGAGGCTGTGCCGGTGCGGTTCGGCGAGAGTGAGCCGCTGCGGGAGCGAGGCGGGCGCGCGGAGGTCGAGGCGGCCTGGGCCGGGGCGACTTCGTTGCTGTTCCTGGCCGGGAAGGCGCCGGTTCATCACATCTCGTTCGGTGCCGGCGGCGGGCCGCGGCTCGGGACGGTCGTGGCGCATTCGATGCAGGCCGAGCTCGATCCGGGCGACGAGCGGGTGCGGAAGTTCGCGCTGGCGGTGGCCGGCGCCGACACCTTCTACGTGTCCGTGTCGACGGCCGGCGGGTTGACGCTTGATCGGAAGACGCTCTGGGGTCCGGCCGAACGACCGGAGGAGCCGTATCTGGCGCCGCTCGGCCAGTGGCTCGGACTTCCCCCGGATCCTCCGGTTTGGTGCTGGTTCGGACCTTCGTACGCGAAAAAGACCGGTACCGAAGTGTATGCAGGAGATCCGTGGGTGCCGGAGCGGCTTCAGGCCCGGCTCGGCGAGGCGGACGCGGCGCGGCGGACTGCGGCGTGGATGCCGCGCCAGCTGCGGACATCACCGTGGCGATTGCTCCTCGGGCGATGAGAACCGTGGCGACTGCACCTCGGGCGATAGGAACCGTGGCGACTGCACCTCGGGCGATGAGAACCGAGGCGGTTGCTCCTCGCGCCATGAACCGTCGCGGCTGCACCTCGGGCGATGAGCACCGTGGCGGCTGCTTTCCGGCGATGACGGCGCGATGAAACAAGACCGAAACGGAGGGTTTCTCAGGTTGGCGAGTAATGGTGGGATGAGACGGCAGTCACATCAGCACCGTGAAGGGGACCGACCGCATGCTCAACCTCTCGATTCTGCTCGAGGACAGCGCCCGCAACCATCCGGAGCGGGCGGCGGTCGTCCTCGGTGACCGGCGCCTGACCTACGCCCAGATCGACGCGGCCGCCAATCAGGTGGCCAATCTGCTGGTCGAGCGGGGCATCCGGCCCGGTGACAAGGTCGCGCTCTCCTGCCCCAACCTGCCGTACTTCCCGATCGTCTACTACGGCATCCTCAAGGCCGGCGCGGTCGTCGTGCCGCTGAACGTGCTGCTCAAGGGACGCGAGATCGCCTACCACCTGCGAGACTCGCAGGCGTCGGCCTACCTCTGCTTCCAGGGCACGCCGGAGCTGCCGATGGGCGACGAGGGTTTCGCCGGCTTCAACCAGGTCGACGAGTGCGAGACGTTCCTGTTGATCACGGCCGATCCGGCGGCGCCGTCGCCGATCGAGGGGGCCGAGACGCTCGGTTCGGGGCTGGCCGGCCAGTCGCCCGTCTTCGAGGCGGTGCTGCTGCCCGAGACCGACCCGGCGGTCATCCTCTACACCAGCGGCACGACCGGGCAGGCCAAGGGCGCCGAACTGTCGCACTCGAACCTGCTGCTGAACGCCCTCACCTGCAACCGGCTGTTCGGCAGCCCGCCCGCCAGCGACACCCACCTGCTGGTGCTGCCGTTGTTCCACTCGTTCGGCTCCACGGTGAACATGAACGCGGGCTTCGCCACTGCCGCCACCCTGGTGCTGCTCCCCCGCTTCGACGCGGCGGCCGCGGTCAAGCTGCTCGAGACCGAGAACGTCACCTTCTTCGCCGGCGTCCCGACCATGTACTGGGGGCTGCTCAACGCGCTCACCGAGGGCGTCGACGTCGAGCGCATCGCCGCCAACATGCGGGTCGCCGTGTCCGGCGGCTCCAGCCTGCCCGTCGAGATCATCAAAGAGGTCCGGGAGCGCCTCGGGGTGACCATTCTCGAGGGGTACGGCCTGTCGGAGACGTCGCCCGTGGCCACGTTCAGCAAGCCGGGCGCCGAGCCGCGGCCGGGCTCGATCGGCGTGCCCATCTGGGGTGTCGAGGTGAAGCTGATCGACCCGGAGTGGAACACGGTCGAGAGCGCCGACGAGATCGGCGAGATCGCGATCCGCGGGCACAACATCATGCGCGGCTACTACAACCGGCCCGAAGCCACGGCCGAGGTCATGCGGGACGGCTGGTTCCGCAGCGGCGACCTGGGCCGGCGCGACAAGGACGGTTACTACTACATCGTCGACCGGGCCAAAGACATGATCATCCGCGGCGGCTTCAACGTGTACCCGCGCGAGATCGAAGAGGTTCTGATCACCCACGAGGCGGTCTCGCTGGCGGCCGTGATCGGCGTTCCCCACCCCAGCCTCGGGGAGGAGGTCAAGGCGTTCGTGATCCTCAAGCCGGGCGCCACCGTGACCGGCGACGAGCTGGTCGAGTGGGGCAAGGAGCAGATGGCCGCCTACAAGTACCCGCGCGTCGTGAGCATTGTCGAGTCACTGCCGATGACCGCCACGGGCAAGCTGCTGAAGCGCGAACTGAGCTGATCATCTTTAATAGGCGCCCGGCGGCTTTCCACGCGCCGGGCGCTTGCGTTGATGGCGCACAGTTGAGGGCCCAGAACAGCGGGGGAGGAAAGCTTGAGCACAGCGCTGGCTACCCGGCCCGGCGTGCTTCGGCGCGTCGGCGGACTCAGACACCATTCGCCGGGGCGCTTGCAGCTGCTGATCGCCTTGCTGGTCGGCCTCGGGCTGATCAGCGGCCTGCTGGCCGGTGTCGCGGGCTCCTCGGCCCGCGCCGGCACGAACGACCTCGGTGACCGGGCCCAGCCGTTGCTGATCGAGGCCGAGACGATCTATTCGGCCCTGGCCGACGCCGACACCACCGCTGCCCAGGCTTTCCTGGCCGGCGGGCTCGAGCCGGCCGCGCTGACCCGCCGCTATGACGACGACCTGGCCCGGGCGACCACCGCGCTCACCTCCGCGGCACGGCGCACTCCCGAGGACGGCCGCGCGGCCACCGCCGTACGCACGTTGTCGGCGGGTGTCTCCGAGTACTCGGCTCTGGTGGCCACGGCCCGCGCCAACAACCGCCAGGGACTGCCGATCGGCTCGTCCTACCTGTCCGAGGCGTCCCGTCTCAACCGCGACACGTTGCAGCCGCAGGCCCGCGAGCTGTTCGAGGGCGCCCAGCAGGAGGTCGAGGACGGCTACGGCAAAGCCGGCGCGCTGGGCTGGATGACGCTGCTGGTGCTGTCGCTGGCGGGCCTGGTCATCGCGCTGGCCCTCACCCAGCGCTATCTGAGCCGCCGTACGCGACGCACCTTCAACCTGCCGTTGCTGGGCGCCACCGCCGTGACGCTCGTGCTCACGATCGGCACCCTCACGATCCTCATCAGCCAGCAGACCCGGCTCGACCGCGCGGCCAACCAAGGCTCGGGCCCGGTGGCCTCGATCGCCGAGAGCCGTCTGCTCGCACTGCAGGCGCGGGGCGACGAGGCGCTCACCCTGGCCGCGCGGGCCGGCTCCGGCCCGTACGAGCAGGACTTCGACGCTGTCGCCGAGCAACTCCGCCGGCCCGGGGGGCCGATGGTCAACGGGTACGGCCGGCTCGACCCGGCCCTGGGCCGCACCATGACCCGGGCCGCGGAGGGGTTCGAGCGTTACGTCACCGCCCACAGCGACGTCCGCGCGCTGGACGACAGCGGCGACTACGAGGGCGCGGTCAAACTGGCAGTCGGCGCCGAGACGACCAAGACGTTCGAAGAGGTCCGCACCGAGCTCGACCGGGCCCTCGAGAACCGCAAGGAGTTCTTCACCCAGGAGATCAGCGCCGCCGGCGACGGCCTGGGCCTGCTCACCGTGGGCGGCCCGCTGCTGGCCCTGGCCGCCTGCGTCCTCGCCTTCATCGGGCTCCGCACGCGACTGGAGGAGTACCGCTGATGCGCGTCCGTGCCGCACTGGTCGTCACCGTGCTCGCCGCCACCACCGCCCTGGCCGGCTGCTCCGGCGACACCTCTCCCCTGCCCGTGACGCCCGATCGCCCGCGGGCCATCGCCACCACCCCCGCCCCCGGCGGGGACAAGCCGGCCCCGCCGGCCTGCAACCCGCGCGCGAGCCTGCGCCCCGCCGGATCGCTGCCGCCGCCCGGCGAGATGCCCGCGGGCAGTTACATGGCCACGATTCTTCAGCGCGGCCGCCTGGTGCTGGGCACCAGCCAGGACACGCTGCTGTTCAGCTCGCGCAATCCGTTCTCGGGCGAGATCGAGGGCTTCGACGTGGACATGGGCCGGCAGATCGCCGAGGCCATCTTCGGCGACCCCGACAAGATCCAGATCAAGGTCATCGGGTACGACAAACGCGTCAGCTCCGCCGCCGACGGCAGTGTGGACATCGTGGCGGACACCATGACGGCGAACTGCGAGCGCTGGGCGGACGTCAACTTCTCCAGCGTCTATTACGAAGCCGGGCAGAAGGTGCTCGTCGCCAAGGCCTCCAAGGCGAAGAGCATCAACGACCTCGGCGGCAAGAGGATCTGCTCGGCCGCTGGTTCCACGTCGTTCGAGAACATCGGCAAGGTCAAGGCCAAGCCGGTGGCCGTGGCCAAGCCGGCGTTCGGCGACTGCCTGGTGGCGTTCCAGCGCAACGAGGTCGAGGGCATCTCGACCGACGACACCATCCTGGCCGGGATGGCCGCGCAGGATCCGTACGCCAAGGTCATCGGTCCGCGTTTCACCGAGGAGCCGTACGCGATCGCGATGGACAAGAAGCACCCCGAGTTCGCGCGCTTCGTCAACGCCGTGCTCGAGCGCAACCGCGCGAACGGCACCTGGAAGAGGACGTACGACAAGTGGCTCGGCGACTTCGGTCCGGCGCCCACGCCACCGAAGGCCCAGTACCGATGACCCGGCAGGCCGAGGCCGAACTGCTGCGCCTGGAGACCGCGATGTCGGCGATCTCGGCCAACCTGGTCGAGCTCGACGACAATCCGGCCCGCAAGGAGCTCGACCGCTCGGCGCTGACCGGTCGTACCGCGACCCTGTGGGCCGACGCGACCGAGGCGCTCGACGAGTTGTGGGAGGGCTACCGGCTGCTCACCGAGGTGATCGCGCGCGCCGCGACGATGCGGGACAAGCGCCGGCCCAGCGACAGCGACCGCACGAAGTTCGCGCACGAGGTGCTCGGCTCGTCGGTCACCCTGTCGACCAAGGTTGTGCCGCTGGCCCAGCGCGGGCTGCTCGGCCCGGGCCAGGTGCGCACGACGTGCACGCCGGGGCAGCTGCTGTCGGCGATGGAGGCCGCGTTCGCCACCGCGGTCGGCGTCGCGACCCGGGCCGGCGAGGCGTGGGACAGACTGCTGCCGGCCGCGGCCGAGGCGGCGAGCTCCCTCGAGACCGTACGGCGGTTGACGCGCGAGTCGGGCGGCAGCACCGTCGCGGTCGACGAGGCCGACCGAAGGCTCGGCCGGTTCACGGCGGTGCTCGCCACCGATCCCCTGGGCGTCGAGGAGCGCGACCTGGCCGCCGTACGCACCCTGATCCAGCGGGCCGACGCCGAGCGCACCTCGGCCGGCGAGCTGCGCGAGGCGCTGACCCAGCGGCTGGCCGACGCCCACAAGCTGGCGGCCGAGCTCGACGCAGCCACCGAGGAGGCGAACGCCGCCGCCGAGAAGGCCGCCGACCGCTTCCCGTCCCACGAGATAACGCCCGTTCCGCTCGGCTCCCTGCGTCCCGACCTGGTCGCGGTCGACGCGCTGGCCGCGGCCGGACACTGGCCGCTGATCAGCTCCCGGCTGGCCGAGTGGACCCGGCGGGCCCGCGAACGGCTGGCCCTCCTGCGCGGGGGCGCCGCCCGCAACGCCGGCCTGCTCGCCACCCGCAACGAGCTGCGCGGGCGCCTCGACGCCTACCAGGCCAAGGCCTTGCGGCACGGGCTGGCCGAACACACCGACCTGAGCCCGCTGGCGACGGCCGCCCGTGAGGCGCTCTACGTCGCGCCGTGCGAGCTGACCGCGGCCCGCCGGGCCGTCAACGCCTATCAGGACGCGCTCACCGCCACGATCGCAAGGAACAGCCGATGAAGTGCGAACGCAACTGCCCGGGAACCATCGAGGACGGGTACTGCGACACCTGCGGGCTGGCGCCGCGCCTGGCCAAGGTGCCGGCACCGCGGGAGGCGACGGGTCCCTCGGTCCGGACGTCCGCGGTCTCCACCCGTACGTCGGGATCGGCCCGCACAGGCAGCACCCGCACCGGATCGCGGCGCCGGTTCGGCGGCGGCCTGGTCGACATCGCGCCGATCACCCAGGCCGACCCGGCGACGGCCGTCATGGCCACGGCCGAGGTGCCCGAGTCCAAGCGGTACTGCGCCAAGTGCGGCAACGCGGTCGGCCGCACCCGCGGTGACCGGCCCGGGCGCACGTCGGGATTCTGCCCCAGCTGCGGCGACCCGTTCAACTTCACGCCCAAGCTCGTCAAGGGCGACCTCATCGGCGGCCAGTACGAGGTGGTCGGCGCGCTCGCGCACGGCGGCCTGGGCTGGATCCATCTGGCCGTCGACAAGAACGTCTCGGACCGCTGGGTGGTGCTCAAGGGCCTGCTCAACTCGGGCGACGAGGACGCGCTGGCGGCGGCGGTGGCCGAGCGGCGCTTCCTGGCCGAGGTCGAGCACCCCAACATCGTCAAGATCTACAACTTCGTCGAGCACGACGGCGCCGGCTACATCGTCATGGAGTACGTCGGCGGCGAGTCGCTCAAGGGCATCCTCAAGGAGCGCCGCACCGCCAACGGCGGCCGGCACGACCCACTGCCGGTCGACCAGGCCCTGGCGTACGTGCTCGAGATCATGCCCGCGTTCGGCTACCTGCACGACCGGGGTCTGATCTACTGCGACTTCAAGCCGGACAACGTGATCCAGGCCGGCGACCAGATGAAGCTGATCGACCTCGGCGGCGTGGTGCACATCGACGACCACGACGCCGCCCTCTACGGCACGGTGGGTTTCCAGGCGCCCGAGATGGCAACGCTCGGCCCGTCGATCGCCTCGGATCTCTACACCATCGGCCGTACGCTGGCCGTGCTCACCACCGACTTCCGGGGCTACCAGACGACGTTCGCCGACGCCCTGCCCGACCCCGGCGAGTTCGAGGTCTACCAGCGGTTCGAGTCGTTCTACCGGCTGCTGCGGCGGGCCACGGCGACCAACCCGGGCGAGCGGTTCGTCGACAGCGCCGAGATGGCCGAGCAGATGATGGGCGTGCTGCGCCAGGTGCTGGCGGCCGACGGCACGCCTCAGCCCGCGGCGTCCCGGCTGTTCACCGGGGAGCTTCGCACCGACCTGCGCTCCGAGACCCCGCGCTGGCAGGATCTGCCGACTCCGCTGGTCGACCTGACCGACCCGGCGGCGGCGTTCCTGGCCTCGGTCACGGTGACCGACCCGGCCGAGGTGCTCACCCTGCTGCGCTCGGCGCCGGCCGAGACGCTCGAGGTGGCGCTGCGCGGGCTGCGGGCGCTGATCGACCTCGGCGTGCGGAACGGGTCGTTCGCGGGCGCGCGGCAGGAGTGCGACCGGATGACGGTCACCTACGGCGGCGATTGGCGGGTGGCCTGGTACGACGGGTTGCTGTCCCTCGCCGAGGGATCGTTCTCCGCGGCGCGGCAGCGGTTCGACGCCGTCTACTCGGCGCTGCCCGGCGAACTGGCGCCGCAGCTGGCGCTGGGGCTCACGCTCGAGCTGGCCGGGGACCCGGCGGCCGCCGGCTACTACGACGTGGTGAGCCGCACCGATCCGTCGTACACGGTCGCGGCGGGCGGCCTGGCCCGGTGCCGCCTGGGCGCCGGCGACCGCAGCGGGGCCGTCGAGGCGTACAACCGGGTGCCCGGCACGTCGTCGGCCTACCGCAGCTCGCAGGTGGGGGCGGTGCGGGCGCTGGTGCGGGCGCACCCCTCGGCGGCGCCCGACGTCGACGCCCTGGCCACGGCGGCCGCGCTCATCGAGCGGCTCGAGGTGGAGGCGGCACAATTGGCCGCTCTGCGCGCGGAGCTGCTCGAACAGGCGCTGCGAAACGTGGCCGGCAAGGCTACGCTGCCCGCTGCGGTGCTGGGGCCCGACCGCAACGGCAACGTCCGGGAACGCGACATCAGGTTCGCGCTCGAGGACGCGTACCGCGAGATGGCCCGCGCGGCGCACGGCGACGAGAAGATCCGCCTGGTAGACCTGGCGAACGCTTCCCGCCCCCGGACGCGTACATGATCGTTTTTAAGAGCGAGGCCCGATGACGATGACCGACTGCGCGTCGTGCGCCGATGAGCGCACCGCCGGAGCAGCCTTCTGCGAGGTCTGCGGACAGTCCCTGGCGCCCGAACCCGCCTGCCCTCATTGCGGGACACCCGGCGGAGTGGGCGACGACGGGTACTGCGAGCATTGCGGGATGCTGGCCGGGCGGGAACGCGATCATCTCGAAACCGACTGCGGCGAGGTCGCCGCTTCCGTGACCGACCGCGGGCTGCGGCACCATCGCAACGAGGACGCGATGTGGCTCACGACCCGCGGCGCCGAGGTCGACGTCGTCGTCAGCGACGGCGTCTCGTCCTCCTTCGACCCCGACGTGGCCTCGCTGACCGCCGTCCAGGCGGCGGGCGAGTTGCTGGTCTCGGGTGACGTCTCCGCGGCCATCCAGGCCGCCCAGGTCGCGGTGGCCGAGCTGGCCGCCTCGGGCGACCCGCGGCGGCAGGCCTCCAACCCGGCGTGCACGATCGTCGCGGCCACCGTCCGCGGTGACGCGGTGACCGTCGGCTGGATCGGTGACAGCCGCGCCTACTGGGTGCCCGACGTCGGCCCGGCCGAGCAGCTCACCGAGGACGACTCGTGGGCCACCCACGTGATCGCCCTGGGCGCCGACCCCGAACAGGCCATGCGCGACCCCAAGGCCCATGCGATCACGGCCTGGCTCGGCGCCGACGCCGGCAAGATCACCCCGCGTACGGGCGAGTTCGTGGTCGGGGACCCCGGACACCTGGTGCTGTGCAGTGACGGGTTGTGGAACTACCTGACCGACGCGGCCGCCTTCGCCGCGGCCGTGCGCGAGGGGTTGCGCGAACAGGGCACGCTGATCTCTGCCGCCCGGTGGCTGGCCGACTACGCGAACACCGCCGGCGGCGCCGACAACATCACTGTGGCTCTGATACCCGTATCACCGGCCGCCGCTTCCTAAGGAGCTGGGATGACCTATTCCGCCGAGGCCTTCCAGAACGAGTTCCTCGCCCTGGGGGCGACCGAGGTCAACGCGATCGTCACGGTCACCTCGTCCGGCGGCACGGGCGGGCTGCGCACGTCCGGCGCCACCGAGATCATCATCGTCGACGCCTCGGGCTCGATGCAGGCGGAGGGCCGCATCGCCGCCGCCCGGCAGGCGGCCAAGGCGGCCGTCGCGTGCCTCGACGACGGCGTCCACTTCGCCCTCGTCGCCGGGGTGGGCACCGCCCAGCAGTTGTTCCCGGCGCCGGGCCAGCTGGCCGTGGCGTCGGCGCAGACCCGGTCCGAGGCGACCTGGGCCATCGACCGGCTGCACGCCAGCGGCGGCACCGCGATGGGCGCCTGGCTGCTGCTCGCGGCCCAGCTGTTCGCCCAGCGGCCGGGCGACATCGCGCACGCCATCATGCTCACCGACGGCGACAACGGCGAGCGCGAGGGCTACCTGCAGAGCGTGCTCGACAGCATCGCCGGCAAGTTCACCGTCGACTCCCGCGGCGTCGGCACGAACTGGAAGGTGTCGGAGCTCCGCAAGATCGCCGACGCCATGCTGGGCACGGTCGACATCGTCGCCCGGCCGGCCGACCTCACGGCCGCCTTCGAGCAGATGATGACGGCTGCGATGGGCAAGACGACGGCCGACGTGCAGCTGAAGGTGTGGACGCCGGTGAACGCCACCGTGCGCTTCGTGAAGCAGGTCGAGCCGCAGGTGGCCGACCTGACCGGCAAGCGGGTGGCCGACGGCGCGCGGGCCGGGCGCTATCCGCTGGGCGCGTGGGGCGCCGAGAGCCGCGACTACCACGTCTGCGTGGACGTGCCACCGGGCGCCGCCGGCGACGAGATGCTGGCCGCCCGGATCTCCGTCGTCGAGGGTGACACCGTGCACACGCAGGCGCTGGTGCGCGCGGTGTGGACGGACGACGCGGCCCTGTCGACCCGGATCAACCGGCAGGTGGCCCACTACACCGGGCAGGCCGAGCTGGCCGACACGATCCAGGCCGGCATCGAGGCCCGCAAGGCCGGCGACGACCACACGGCCACGATCAAGTTCGGGCGGGCGGCGCAGCTGGCCCACGAGAGCGGCAACAAGGCGACGTCCGAGCTGCTGGCCACCGTGGTCGACATCGAGGACGCGGCGACCGGCACGGTGCGGCTGCGGCGCAAGGTGGCGGCGGCCGACGAGATGGCGCTCGACACCCGCTCGACGAAGACCGTGCGGGTGGGGCGCGGCCAGTGACCACGTACGCCTGCCCCAAGGGCCACGCCTCGGAGGAGAGCGACTTCTGCGACACGTGCGGCGCGAAGATCTCCTCGTCCGCCGCGCCGCTCGCCGACAGTGGCACCATCGACCTGCCCACGGCCAGCCCGCCCTGCCCGAACTGCGGCACACCCCGCTCCGGTACGGCCCGCTTCTGCGAGGACTGCGGCTTCGACCACGACACCGGCCGCGTCCCCGCCCTCGTGACATCGGCCGCGGCCCCGGCCGGCCCCGTCGCGGGCTGGACGGTCACGATCGCGCCCGACCCGGTCTACTTCGCCGAGAACGCGATCGACGGCATCGAGTTCCCCGCGTCGCCCGCCTCGCGCACGGTCCCGCTCCGCCCGCCGCAGGTGCGGATCGGCCGCAAGAGCAACTCCAAGGGCACCCACCCCGAGATCGACCTGGCCGAGGACGACCCGGGCGTCTCGCACTCCCACGCCCTGCTCACCCTGAGCGTCGACGGCGTGTGGCTGGTCTCCGACCTCGGCTCGACCAACGGCACCTACATCAACGACGACCAGCAGCCGCTGACGGCGGGCGAATCCCGGTCGCTGACCAGCGGCGACCGCGTCCACGTGGGCGCCTGGACCACGCTCACCCTGAACTCCCCCGACTCCGCCGCCTGACTCAGGTGGTCGACAGGGCCGGCTCCCCGGCTTCGCAGGTCACGGTCATCGTGACGGTCTCCTTGCCGTGTTTGAAGGTGACAGCCACGCCGGAGGCGGACTCCACCCGGAACGGCTTGCGCGGCTCGTAGGAGACGATCTCGGCTGTCCGCGGCGACGGGCAGGTCGCGTCGATCGTTCCGGCGGTGGACGAGAACGATCTCGTCACCGGCTCGGGCGCCACCGTCGCGGGCGGACTCGCCGGTGTGGTCGGCACCGCCACCGGGCCGCCGGGCGCGGCTGTGGTGGTGGCCGTGGCCGTGGTCGTGGCCGGAATCGCCGTTGTGGTGCGGACCGCCGTGACACCCGGTGCGGCCGCGGGCGGCGCCGTCCGGCGGCTGACCGGGGCCGGGCGGGACGGCTGCGCCGAGCCGGATACCGCGGCCGGTCCGGCTGTCGTCGTCGGCGGCCCGGAAGAACTGTCCAGCGCCGCCGGCGCCTCGGCGTCGCCGGGAAGCAGCAGCCAACCCGTCGCGCCGGCGGCGATGACGGATGCGGCGGCGGCCAGGACCAGCCCCCAACGAGGGCGGCGCTGCGGCTCGGTGGCCGGTGGAGCAGCCTCGGCGCCCAGGCCGAGCAGGATCGCGGCCTCGCGGGCACTCGGGCGGTCGGACGGATCCTTGCGCAGGCAGCGTTCGCACAGGTCGGTGACGAAGTCGGGGACGCCGGGGACGGGCGGCAGCGGAGCGGGCTCGACGTAGATGTGGTTGCTCAGCATCTGGGTGGTGTTCTCGGTGGTCCACGGCGATTGGCCGGACAGCAACCGGTAGAGGACGACGCCCAGCGCGTAGACATCCGACGCCGGCTCCACGGCGTCGTCTGTCAGCCGCTCCGGAGCCAGATAGGCGGGGGTGCCGAGCACCTCGGGGTCGAGGTCGCCGGTGCCGCTGGGCGCGGTGACGGCGGCGATGCCGAAGTCGACCACCTTGGCGCCGGTGGCGCCGAGCATGACATTGGCGGGCTTGATGTCGCGGTGGACCAGACCGGCGGCGTGGGCCGCGGCCAGCGCGCCCGCGATCTCGGCGCACACGCGCATCGCGGATCGCGGGTTGAGCGGCCCGGACGCCAGCCGTTCGGCGAGAGTGCCGCCCTCGACGAGTTCCATCACCACGTACGAACAAATGTGCCCGGCCGTGCGGAACTCACCGTAGTCGTGGACCTGGGCGATGTTGGGGTGGGACAGCGCGGCCGCGGCCTGGGCCTCCCGGCGGATGCGGTGATCGCCGGGCTCCGTCGCCACGATTTTGACCGCGACTGTCCGGGCCAGCACGTCGTCGCGGGCCTGCCACACGACGGCCATGCCGCCCGTGCCGATCGGGGCCAGCAACTCGTACCGGCCGCCCAGCACCCGGCCCGCGAGGTCCGCGCCGGCGGAGATCGGTCCGTCCATTCGGGCTAGTCTGCCGACATCGACGACCATCCGCATCCGGAGGCTGGACAGCAGAGGTGTCCGGACGGACGATCTGTCCTCGTTCCCCCTTTCGACGCACCATGTCTCACCCCTTGTCAACAGCGCTCCCGCAGGACGACTCTGGGACTGAGCCGCCGGTCCCCGGCGACCGCCTGTGACGAGGAGGCGGACATGATCAAATCCCGGATCGTGGTAGGCGTGGACGGCTCGGACCACGCCGTCGCGGCGGTCGGCTGGGCCGCCGCCGAGGCAGCACGCCGCGGAGCCGAGCTCCGTGTGCTGGCAGCCTATTACCGCGAACGATCCACACCCGGCCGGTCCTCGACCCGCACGGCCGAGGAACACGCCGCCGAGACCCTGCGCCGCGCGGTCGCCCAGGCCCACGCGGCCGCCCCCGGCATCGAGGTGCGCTGCCTGGCCCTGCCCGGCTACGCCGTGCCCATGCTGGTCCACGCGGCCGAGGAGGCGGCCATGGTGGTCGTCGGCAGCCGGCACGAGGGCGGGCTGCCGGTGTTGCCGTTCGGCTCGGTCAGCAGCCAGGTCGCGACCCAGGCCCGTTGTTGCGTGGTTGTTGTGCGCGGGCACCACGACCCGGAGACCGGGCCGGTCGTCGCCGGGGTTGACGGCTCCTCGTCGGCCGTCATGAGCCGGGCTTTCGAAGAGGCGTCGCTGCATCACACCGACCTGCAGGCGGTGACCGTCGGCGAGCGGGGGCGGGGTGAGGACCCGCTGGGGGCGGATCTGGACGCCGACCTCGACCCCTGGCGCGAGAAGTACCCCGGTGTCCGGGCCAGCCGCGAGTTCGTCGGCGGGCGCGCCGACCGGGTGTTGGTGCAGCGCTCCCGCGCGGCTCGCATGGTCGTCGTCGGTCCGCGCACGCACGGCTATGAGGGCTTGATGCTGGGTTCGATCGGCAGCCGCCTGCTTCGCCGCTCTTCCTGCCCGGTGGTGATAGCCAGGTAGCCGTTCTTACCGGGCTGTTCGGAGCAGGCCGGTTTCCTGACGCGCGACGAAGTCGAGGATTGCCTTCGCGAGTTCGTCCGGCGCCTCCATGGCTGCGTAGTGGCCTACGCCGTCCAGCTGGATCGAGCGGATGGGGGCGCTGGTGGCCTGCGCCATCGTGACCGCAGTGAAAGGGCCGCCCCCTGCGCCGACGGCCAGGACGGGGGCCTTCAGGGGTGGGAGCTGCTTGATCTCGTCGCCCTCGCGGAGCATCGAGCGGTAGAGGCCGGCCGCCCCGCGCCAGCCGCCGGGGCGCGCATAGGTGCGGGCGAACTCGTCGAGGTCGGCGTCGGAGATCGCTCCGGGCGTGGCGGTCATCGAGGGGAAGGCGTACGAGGCCAGGAATTCGCGTTCGCGGCCGGTCAGCAGCAGATCCGGGATGCCGGGAGCCGCCAGCACGCCGATGTGCCAGGCGCCGCCGTGGGTGACGTCGGCCAGGGCCTCGAGGCCGTAGCCGGGCAGGCCCATCTCGATGGCGGTGAGGCTGCGGACGTCCTCCGGGTGGGTGGTGGCCAGGCGGAAGACGGTGGCGCCGGCGATGTCCTGGCCGGTCAGGTGGACGGGGCCGACGCCGAGGTGGGCGATCAGATGGTGCAGGTCGACGGCGGCGGTGGCGCTGTCGTGGTCGTCGACGGCTGGTGCGGAATCGCCGAAGCCGCGCAGGTCGACCGCGTAGACGCGGTGGCTGGTGGCCAGCAGCGGGATGAGCTTGTGGAAGGCGTACCAGGTCTCGGGGAAGCCGTGGACCAGCAGGATCGGCTCGCCTTCGGCGCCGGCCGAGACGTAGTGCAGCGTGGTGCCGTTCAGGTCGGCGTGATGGTGTTCGACAGTCATGCTGTCGAAATATAGACAGTCAGGCTGTCGTTTGTCTAGGCTCGTCGCATGAACCGATCCGGGCCCGAACTGGCCCTGCTGCTGCTGGCGGGCTTCCGCGTCCTGGTCGACGAGGCGATCACCGGGCTGGCCGAGCTGGGCCACGACAATGTGCGTCCCGTGCACGATTTCGCCCTGCGGGCGATTGCGAACGGCGCCGAGAGCGCCTCCGACCTGGGCCGCAGCCTCTCGATCACCAAACAGTCGGCGGCGCGCACCATCGCCGTCCTGCAGGAGCGGGGCTACGTCATGAGCGGGCCCGACCCGCGCGACGCCCGCCGCAAGCGCCTGCAGGTCACCGCGCTCGGGTTCGATGCGCTGCACAAGGGCGAGGCCATTCTCGACGCCCGGCGCCGGCGCTGGGCCGAGCAGATCGGCCCCGAACGCCTGGAAGCCCTCGAGGACGAGCTGGCCGCGCTGGTCGGCGAGCAGCCCGTCCGTTTCGACGCCGCGGGCTGGATGGCCCGCGACCTCGGCACGTAGCCGATCCGCGCCGACCCTGGCCGCTTCGGCCCGCGACCACGGCACGCACCTGCGCCCACATCAACCTCCGGCCGGATGACCTGAGGATCTTGACGCGAAGCCCGTCTGCTTCGATCGCGGGCCGGACCGGCTGTGGCGCGGGTGGTGGATGTCGTCATCGGTGGTTGGTCCGATGTTCAACCCGGTGGGGTGAGGTGGGTGACATGGCCCGCGAGTCGCCTCGGGCGGCGGGCGATCGGAGGCAGGATGGTTACCGTGGAGACGGATCTTCAGCTTGCGCAGCGGGCCGCACTGACCGGGGCCGCGGTGGCGCTGCCGCACTTCGAGGCGCTGGCCGAACTGCCGCGTGAGCTCAAGGCGGACGGTTCGGTGGTGACCGCGGCTGACCGGGCTGTCGAGTCGGCTGTTCGCGAGGTGCTGACCGCGGCGCGGCCCGGGGACGCCATCCTGGGTGAGGAAGAGGGGCAGACCGGCGCGTCCGGACGGCGCTGGATCATCGACCCGATCGACGGAACGGCCCTGTTCGTGGCCGGCGACAACCGTTGGCTGGTGCTGATCGGCCTCGAGGAGGACGGCGAGATCGTCGCGGCCGTGGCGGCGCATCCCGCGCAGGGCAGCCTGTGGTGGGCCACTCGCGGTGGCGGGGCGTTCGAGGGTCGCGTGGTCGGCGGGCGCGTCGTCGCCGAGACCCCCGTGCATGTCTCGTCGGGCGCCGACTCGGTGACGGGCAGCCGCCTCGCAGTGGTGCCGGAGGACTGGGGGCGTGAGCTCGTCGCCCCGCTCAAAGAGGTCACGCCCGCCCTCCCCTGGCCGATTCATCCCGCCCTGATGGTGGCGCGCGGCGATCTCGACCTGGCCGTCCAGACCGGCGGCCAGATCTGGGACTTCGCGGCCACCTCGCTGATCGTGCGGGAGGCGGGCGGCAGCTTCAGCAGCGTCGACGGGCGCCTGCAGCCGGGCCCGGGCGCCTCCGTGTACGCGCGGAGCGACGCCCTGCGCCAGGCCGCCCTCACCCTCGTCGGCGACCCGGCCGCCCGAGCCACGTCCTGACCCGGCCACAAAGGCCGTCTCACGGGATCGTGGCGACTGCCATGCCCACCGTTCCGGTCGGCACCGCCGCCACGATCTCCCCGGTGGGGCTGATCACGCAGGTCGGGCCCAGCCCCACGTGCGAGTCGCCGCGCGAGCCCGTCACGTCGGCCGAGGCCAGCCACATCCCCGTCTCCCGAACGCGCTTGCGGCGCAGCTCGTTGTGGCGGCGCTGCCACCACGGGGCCTTGTCCCGCCGCATCATGTTCTGCGCGGGCAACACCAGCAACTGGGCGTTCTGCCTTCGCACGGCCGCGGCGGCGTGGGGGTACTGGCCGTCGAAGCAGATGTTGATGCCGAACCGCACGCCCGCGCAGTCGAAGACCGGATAGTCGCCGCCCGCCGTGAAGACGTGCTCGCCACGCGTCAGGAACGTTTTCCGGTACGCGCCGACCGTGCGCCCGTCCCGCAGAACCGCCGCCGTGTTGTAGTAGCGGTCGTCCTTCCGCTCGATCATGCCGAGCACGACGGTCGGGCGCACCGCCAGCCGCAGGTCGGCCGGTCGCGCGAACTCGCGCACGTGTTCGGGCGTCACCGCATAGCCCTGCAGGAAGCACTCCGGGAAGACCAGCAGGTCCACACCCTCGGCCTGCTCGGCGAAGTCCCTGACGACGGTGAGCGCGGCCTCGACATCGCCGAGTATCTCCGGTGTCTGGCAGACGCCGACGCGCATCATGACAGCCGGCCCTCGAGGGGACCGAGTTCCATGACGGCCGCTTCGACCTGCCGGCGGTCCTCCGCCGACCCCAGCGTCCGCCGGAATTCCAGGGTCTCGTCGCCCGGCACACCGGGCCGAAGCGGCACGGTGGTCTCGTTGGGCACAACTTCCCCGTCAGCCATGGCCGCAGTCTGCCGAAGTGCGGCCCGGATCGCACGGGAAAGTTCCGGGCCGCCGGCATCGGGTAATCGCCGTGCATGACTGAGCCGACGAACGTCGGAGCCGGCACCGAGCAGCACATCACCGGCTCCCCCGAGACCGACCCGTTCCCCACCGACAAGCCGCCGTCGGCCGACACGCCGTCCGACGGCAGCAGCAACAAAGGCATCAACGAGCACCGGGCCAACCTCAACGAGGGTGAGACCGACGAAGCCCCCGAGCCGCCCGACTGACCTCATCCGGTGCCTACCGGCGCCTCCGTGGGGAAGAAGTGTGCTCCGCGGAGGCGCCGCCGACGGGGACAAGCCGGACGGGGTATCGACCGCGGCGATGATCTGTCACGATGATCTCCCTTCGAAACCGGTGCAACGTTTCAGGGCCCGCTCGCGTCTCTTCTACTGGGCCATGGACGGCGCGGTGGGCATCCTGGAATGCGAGAGTGATGATTCAGCGACGCAAGGTGATCATTGGTGCCATCGGCGCGGCTGCTGCCGCCACCGTGGCCGGGTGCTCCACGGGCGGCAAGGGTGGCGACGCCGCCGGCTCGTGGGTCGGCACGGCGGCTGACACGGTGGTCGCGCCGGTCGAGCTGAGCGTCACGCCGGCGAGCGGGGACACCGGAGTGTCGCCGGTCAAGCCGGTGGTGGTCAGCGCCGCGGGCGGCAAGCTGGAGTCGGTCGTCGTCACGGCGGGCAAGACGAAGGTCGCCGGCGCGATGCAGGACGACGGCACCTGGCGTTCGACCGGGGACCTCGCGTACGGCCGGAAGTACACGGTGACCGTCACGGCCACCGACAGCGCGGGCGTGAAGACCACTGAGGACACCACCTTCACCACGCTCAAGCCGGCGAAGACGGCCACGGTCACCTTCCAGGCCAACGCCATGCTCGTCCTCAAGGAGGGCCGGACGTACGGCGCCGGGCAGCCGGTGATCGTCCGGTTCAGCCGCGCCGTCAACAAGAACGCGGCCGAGAAGGCCATCGAGATCAAGACCTCGCCCGCCGTGCCGGGCAAGTTCTACTGGCGGGACGACCGGACCGTGCACTGGCGGCCGGCGAAGTACTGGACCGCCGGCACGAAGGTCGACGTGACCGTCAACATGTTCGGCGTCAAGCTCGGCAAGACGACCTACGGCGCCAAGAACGTCTCGACCAACTTCCGGATCGGCCGGCAGCTGATCGCGATCAGCGACAACCGGACCCACATGACGAAGGTCTACATCGACGGCAAGCTCGTCCGCACGATGAAGAGCAGCCTGGGCAAGGGCGGCGGCACAACCGGCGCGAACGGCGAGCGCATCAACTACTGGACGGCCGGTGGCCCCCACGTCGTGCTGGGCAAGAAGCGCAAGCACACCATGAGCTCGGCCAGCTACGGCGTCACCGACCCGAAGGACCCGAACTACTACGTCTCCGAGAACATCGAGTTCTGCACCCGGATCAGCTACTCGGGCGAATACCTGCACGCCGCTCCGTGGAACAAGTCGCTGGGCCGGGCCAACCTGTCGCACGGCTGCATCAACCTCAGCACGGCCGACGCCAAGTGGGTCTACAACACGTTCCTGGTCGGCGACATCGTCGACGTCCGGAACACCCCACGCGAGCTGCCGATCTGGAACGGCCTCGGCGACTGGAACGTCCCCTTCGACAAGTACGGCCGCGACACCGACTGACCGCTTCGCTCGCGCGGCGCCCGGAAGTCCACGGTCGCCGCGCGAGCGAGGGCGCCGGTCTATCTGATCGTGGCCTGGCCGCATTGATCCGGGAAGAGAAGCAGGTCGATGGTGAGGCCTTGGCCGTCGACCTCGTACGGTCCCTCTTCCCGTGAGCAGCCGCCGTGCGAGGTGATGACCGTGTACAGGCCGGGCGGCACCTCGGACGTCCGGAACGAGAACTCACCCTCGACGCTGGTCGTGGTCCGGTAGCCGCCCGGCTCCAGCCGGACCGTGGCATCGGGCACCGGCAGGAATGTCGTGATGTCGAGCACCCGCCCGTTCAGGACGGTGAGGTTCCGGACCTGAATGCCGGCCGCCGTCAACAGGCTGTCGACGGCGCCGTCATTGGCCACCGCGTACACACTTCGCGACCCGGGGACGTTGCCGACCGGGACCTGAACCACGGCGTACCCACCCGGTTCGTTCGGAGCAGCGGTCAGGTTCAGCGTCGGCGCGCCGACGCTGTAGCGGAACTGCGTGACGCTCTTGTCGCCCCCGGCATCCAGCCGCACGGACAGGGTGCCGCCCTGTTCCACGGTGTTGCCGTCCGGGAACGAGATCGTCGGCGTGAGCGGCCGCGCGGGCTGCGGGTTGCCGGCTGCCTTGACGTGGAACGTCCAGGTGGCCGGCGTGGAGAACAGGCCGGCCCGGTCCTTGGACCACACGCGCAGGGTGAGAATTCCGTCGCGGCTCGGCGCGATCGTCAGGGTCGCCCCGTGAGTGCCCGCGTCGGCCGGGACCGTGGCAGCGCCGGCCGGCCCGACTCCGCTGTCCAGGGTCCAGGCGTACGCGACGACCTCCTCCGGCCGGAGTTCGGGTGGACTGACGACGAACTGTCCCGGCACCCCTACGCCACCGGCAGGCGCGTCGGCCGGGTAGTCCGTGGACGTGACCCCCGCCGGCTGTTGTGGCGGCGTGGCATCCACGGCGAACTCGCACCGGTCCGACCAGGGACCGTGCCGGGTGCCGTCGAAGGTCCGCGCCCGCCAGGCGTACGTTCCTCCGTCGGCCAGCAGCCCCTCCGGGACGTCGACCGCGACCACGGCGGGGTTCCCGGCCGACCGGCTCGCCCGACCGGCGCCGCCGGAGGTCCCGTCGATCGGCCACCAGGCGAACGTGGTGGTCAGGTTCTGCCCGCCGCCCGGGGCGGACTGCCGGACCGCCAGAACCGGCGTCCTGGTCGTTACGTAAGGCCGATCGGCCCCGGCCGCGCAGGCTCGCCCGTTCGACCCGGGCTCACCTGGCCGGCTCGGCGTCGTACCTGACGTCCCGGCCGAAGCCGGCGTCGGCCAACCCGACACGGCCGCCGCCAGGACTGCGGCCACCGCCCATCGTCCCCGTACCCGCATGCGTGTCTCCACTTCGGACTGTTGAAAGTCCGACGATTATCACAGCGGTGCGGGCGAATTGGCTACGGTCAATGGGAGCTGAGTGTGGTCAGCCACCGGTCGATGGGCGCGGCCACCTCGGCCGGGGCGCGGCGGGCCCACGAGAAGTGGTCCACAGGAGCGTTGCCGGCCACCCGCACCTGCAGACGGGCGGCGTTGGCGGCTCGTTTGGCCAGCAACGCGACCGCGCGCGGGTTGATCAGGTTGTCGCCGTCGATGCCGAGCATCAGACGCGGTGTCCTCAGCCGGGACAGGGCGGCCTCGTAGTCGAACGGGTCGCGGTGCAGCCGGAACCGGCCGTGGCTGGCCTCGTAGACCCAGTCCCGCATCACCGTGCTGGGCTGGCGGCCGGCGAAGCCGAAGATGTGGCCGGGCCAGTAGCCGAGCGTGCGGGTGACAGCCCGGACCGTCCGGGTGCCGATGTAACGCCGCACCCGCCGCCGGGCTCCGAATTCGGCGCTGCACCAGCTAGTGCCGGTGGCGATGGTGACGACGGCGTCCGGCCGTCCGTCTCACGCCCGTCCCCTCGATCATGTGCGGGCAGCGTAGCCGGTCAGTGCGACTCGCGGGCCACCTTGTCGCCGCTGGAGCCGAGCAGGAAGTCCAGGTCGGCGCCGGTGTTGGCCTGTTTGACGGTGTCGACGTAGAGCTTCTCCCAGCCCCGCGACGGAGTGGCGTAGGCCTTCGCGGCCTCGGCTGACGGCTCCCGGGCGGCCCATTCGCCGGCCGGGACGTCCACGTCCAGGCGGCGGTTCTCGAGGTCGAGGACGATGGAGTCGCCGGTGCGGACCTTGGCCAGCGGTCCGCCGGCGGCCGCCTCGGGCGCCACGTGCAGCACCACGGTTCCGTACGCCGTGCCGCTCATCCGGCCGTCGCAGATGCGGACCATGTCGCGTACGCCCTCGGCCAGCAGCTTGGCCGGCAGGGGCATGTTGGAGACCTCGGGCATGCCGGGATAGCCCTTGGGGCCGCAACCGCGCAGGATCAGCACCGAGTCGGCGGTGACCTCCAGCGACGGGTCGTCCAGGCGGGCGTGCAGGTCCTCCACCGAGTCGAAGACGACCGCCGGGCCGCGGTGCTGCAGCAGGGCGGGCGTGGCCGCGGCCGGCTTGACCAGGGCGCCGTCGGGGGCCAGGTTGCCGTAGAGCACCGCGATCCCGGCCTCCATCTGCAGCGGGTCCTGCCGGGGGCGGATCACCTCCCGGTCGTACACCTGGGCTACACCCAGCGCCGACACCAGGGGCTCCCCGATGACCGTGATCGCCGAGGGGTCGAGCAGGTCCTGCACCTCGGCCAGCACCGCGTGCAGCCCACCGGCCCGATAGAGGTCGTCCATCAGGAAGCGGCCCGCCGGCTGCAGGTCGACCAGCAGCGGCACGCCGGCCCCGATCCGGTCGAAGTCGTCCTGGGTCAGCTCGACGCCCAGGCGCCCGGCGATGGCCAGCAGGTGCACCACGGCGTTCGTCGAGCCGCCCAGCGCGGCCAGCGCCACGATCGCGTTGTGGAACGAGGCCCGGGTCATCACCGCGCTCGGCCGCCGCTCCTGGTCGACCAGGTCGACGGCCAGCACACCGGTGGCGTGGGCCGCCTCGAGCAGTCGGCTGTCCGCGGCCGGCGTCCCGGCGATGCCGGGCAGGGTCATGCCCAGCACCTCGGCCAGCAGGCCCATCGTCGACGCGGTGCCCATGGTGTTGCAGTGACCCCGGCTGCGGATCATCGAGGACTCCGAGCGCTGGAACTCGGCCGAGCTCAGCGTGCCCGCCCGGACCTCCTCCGACAGCTTCCACACGTCGGTGCCGCAGCCCAGCGGCGTACCCCGGAAGGTGCCCGTCAGCATCGGACCGCCCGGTACCACGACGGCCGGCAGGTCGACCGAGGCCGCGGCCATGAGCAGGGCGGGGATCGTCTTGTCACAGCCGCCGAGCAGCACCACCCCGTCGATCGGGTTGGCCCGGAACATCTCCTCCATCGCCATCGCGGCCATGTTGCGCCACAGCATGGCCGTGGGCTTGACCTGTGTCTCGCCCAGGGAGACGACCGGCAGGTTGAGCGCGATGCCGCCGGCCCGGTGGATGCCGTCGGCGACGCTGCGGCCCACCTCGTTGAGGTGGGCGTTGCACGGGGTGAGATCCGAGGCGGTGTTGGCGATGGCGATGTGCGGGCGCTCGCCGTCGAACGCGTCGGCCGGGAAACCGCGCCTCATCCAGGCTCGATGGATGTAGCTGTTCCGGTCGTCCCCGCCGTACCACTGTGCGCTCCGCCGGTCAGCCATGATCTGACCGTAACGCCGCGCCGGTCCTCGCGGGAAGATCCTTCTTCTGAGCGGAAGTTTTGCATACGCTTCGGAACATGACTGCGCGCTTCGTCGCCCGGCCGGCCGGCGCGGAGGCTTACACCCTCGGCGAAGGCCCCGTCTGGGACCCCGACCGCAACCGCCTGCTGTGGGTCGACATCCAGGGCGGCACGGTGCACGCCGGCTCCGTCGCGCCGGGCCGGATCCACGTGACCGACACCTGGGAGTTCGACGATCTGGCCTGCGTGGTCGCCGTCTCGGCCGCGGGCGAGCTGCTGGTGGCTCAGCGCGGTGAGGTCGTCGAGATCGGCCTCGACGGCGCCCGTACGCCCCGGGCCGACCTCAGCCGGGCCGGGAGCCGCCTCAACGACGGCGGGGTCGACCCCCAGGGCCGGTTCCTGGTCGGCGGCATGGCCCTCGACGACTCGCGCGGCACCCAGACGCTCGTGCGGCTCGACGGCGACGCGGTGACCGTGCTCGACGACGACCTGACGCTCTCGAACGGGCTCGCCTGGAGCCCCGACGGCGGCACGCTCTACAGCGTCGACTCGATCCCCGGAGTCATCTACGGGCGGGACTACCCGGACGGCGAGCGCCGGGAGCTGTTCCGGATCACCGACGGGCTGCCCGACGGCCTGTGCGTGGACGCCATCGGCAACCTGTGGATAGCCAACCACGGCCTCGGGCGGGTCGAGGGCCGCACCCCCTCCGGGCAGCTGCTGGCCGTGGTCGAGGTGGATGCGGCCCATCCGACCAGCTGCGCCTTCGCCGGGCCGGAGCTCGACATCCTGGTCATCACGACCGCCACCGAGGGCATGACCCCGGCCGAGCTGACCCGCCAGCCCGCCTCAGGCCGCCTGTTCACGGCCGCCGTGGGCGCCACCGGACTCCGTACGCCGTACTGGAACCGTTACCGTTGAGTGCTGTCGAGCCCTCATGCGGCAGTCGCTCCTTGCGAAGCAACGGTCCCGGTCTGACCCACGACGTTCATCGTGGTGCCGGGTTGACGTTTCCCAGCCTCCTGCCCGCCGGAGCGGGTCTTACGGATGGCTCCACATCCTGCCACCGGGCCACTCCCGGCGGAAATCGTCCCTGCCGCGAGGGCGGCGAGGTTGCGAGCGGCGTTCAGATCCCGATCCAGGATCAACCCACAAGCAGTGCATTCATAGGTACGTTCGGCGAGGGACAGTTTGGTTTTCACCGCCCCGCAGGCCGAACAGGTTTTCGAGGAGGGATACCAGCGGTCGGCCACCACCGAGCGGCCACCGTTCCAGGTGGTTTTATAGGTGAGTTGCCAGCGGATCTCGCCGAACCCGGCATCCGCGATATGGCGGGCCAGCCGCCGGTTAGCCGGCATCCCAGCTACGTTGAGGTGTCCCAAGACCAATGTGCCATGCTCACGGGCCAGGTAGGTGGTGAGCTGGTGCAGACCATCACGGCGCAAGTTGGCCACCCGGGCATGAGCTCGGCCCGGTCGAGCACGGGCGCACAGCCGGCGTTTCGATGCCCTCCGCCCGGTCCGACGATCGGGTCCTTGCTTGCGAGCCATCGGCCGGCCAAGGGCACGCAGCCGGGCCAGCGCCGTCTGCAGATGCTCGGGATCGGGATCACTTCACCGGTGGACAACACAGCAACGTGTTTGATCCCGACATCCACGCCGACCACAGACCGCGGCCGGGCCGGTGTCCGTTCGGTGCGGTCGATCTCGACGGTGAACGACACGTGCCACCGGCCACCGTCACGACGAATCGTCGCCGGCATGATCCCGGGCCGTGCCCGCCTCGATCCGACGAGCCGGCCCGCTCACCGGCTCGAGAGCCTGTCCAGTTCTTCAACCCGCGGGCCAAAGCGTCCAGGCCAGTGTCGAACGCCTCTTTCGACACCTCACCCCACCACGGCGCCACCGCACTCCGCAACCGTAGGCCGACCTCACGATCAAGGCACGCCGGTCGATCGCCCCAGAGCATTCGAATGGCTGCAGTTGGCAACCCCTGAGAACGGAGCAACACCCTTGCAACTCCTGCGAATTGGCGCCGCCGGCGCCGAAAAGCCCGCCGTCCGCGCCGGCGAGAACGCCTACGTCGACGTCTCCGACCTGGTGACGGACTTCGATGAGGAGTTCTTCGGCTCGGGCGGTCTCGACCGGCTCGCCGGGCCGGTCGCCGAGCGGATCGCCGCCGGGCGGACGCAAACCCTGGGCGACCAGCGGATCGGCGCCCCGATCGCGCGACCCCACCAGATCCTGTGCATCGGCCTCAACTACAGCGACCACGCCGCCGAGACCGGGCAGGCCCCGCCGGCCGAGCCGATCCTGTTCACGAAGTCGCCCAACACGCTGGTCGGCCCGAACGACGATGTGCGGATACCGCGCGGCTCGACCAAGACCGACTGGGAGGTCGAGCTCGGCATCGTCATCGGCCGCCGCACGTCCTACCTGGACTCCGTCGACCAGGCGCGGGACGCCATCGCCGGCTACGTGCTGGTCAACGACGTGAGCGAACGTGCATTCCAGACTGAGCGCGGCGGACAGTGGACCAAGGGCAAGTCGGCCGAGACGTTCAACCCGGCCGGTCCGTGGCTGGTCACGCCGGACGAGATCCCGGACGTCAACGACCTCGGCATGTGGCTCGACGTCAACGGCGAGCGCCGGCAGACCGGCAACACCCGGACAATGATCTTCGACCCGTACGTCATCGTGCACTACCTCAGCCAGTTCCTGGTGCTCGAGCCGGGCGATCTCATCAACACCGGCACCCCGCCGGGCGTCGGGCTGGGCATGAAACCGCCGGTCTACCTGAAGGCCGGGGATGTCATGACGCTGGGCATCGAGCACCTCGGTGACGCCCGCCAGCAGGTGGTGGGACCGCGATGACCGGCCTGCGGGCCGTCGTCACCGGCGGCGCCTCGGGCATCGGCCTGGCCACCGCCACGCTGCTGGCCCGGCGCGGCTACCGCGTCGCGGCGCTCGACCTCAACCCCAAGGTGCCCGAGCCGCTGCTGGGCATCCGGTGCGACGTCACCGACGACGCCTCCGTGCGGGCCGCGGTCGCCGAGGCCGCGGCCGAGTTCGGCGGCCTCGACGTGGTGGTCAACAACGCCGGGATCGGCGCCCAGGGCACGATCGAGGACAACGACGACGCCGAGTGGGCCCGGGTGTTCGACGTCAACGTGCAGGGCATGGTGCGGGTGAGCCGGGCCGCGCTCCCCTACCTGCGCGAGTCGCCGCACGCGGCGATCGTCAACACGTGCTCGGTCGCGGCCACCGCGGGCCTGCCGAGCCGGGCCCTCTACAGCGCGACCAAGGGTGCGGTGCAGTCGCTGACCCTGGCCATGGCGGCCGACCATCTGGGCGAGGGCATCCGCGTCAACTGCGTGAACCCGGGCACCGCGGACACCCCGTGGGTGCGCCGGCTGCTCGACCAGGCCGACAACCCGGACGCCGAGCGGGCCGCCCTCGCGGCCCGGCAACCCTCGGGCCGGCTGGTGACGGCGGACGAGGTCGCGGAAGCGATCGCCTACCTGGCCGGGCCGGGCGCCTCGGCCACCACGGGCGTAGCGCTGGCCGTGGACGGCGGCATGCAGGGGCTCCGCCTGCGCAAGTAACGGCGGCGTGCAGGGGGCTCCGCCCGCGCAAGTAACGGCGGCGTGCAGAGCTGCGCCTGCGCAAGTGACGGCGGCGTGCAGAGCTGCGCCTGCGCAAGTGACGGTTTCCTGCACGGAGCGGACATGGCACGATACTCGCGAGTAACCAGCCGGAGAGGGTGGTGGCACCGTGGCCGACTCGCGTACCGCGTATCGGACGTGTCCGTTCTGTGAGGCCGCCTGCGGCCTCGAGCTGACGATCGCCGACGAACGGGTGGTGACGGCCCGCGGCGACCGGGACCACGTGTTCAGCCACGGGTTCGTCTGCCCCAAGGGCGCCACGTTCGGGCAGGTCACCGACGACCCGGACCGGCTGCGACGCCCGCTCGTGCGGCGCGGTGGCACGCACGTCGAGGTGGACTGGGACGAGGCTTTCGACGTGGTCGCGGCCGGTCTGCGACCGGTTCTGGAGACGTACGGTCCGCATGCCGTCGCGATCTACCTCGGCAACCCGAACGTGCACACGATGGCCGGTGGGCTGTATCTGAGCCCGCTGGTCAAGGCGCTGGGCACGCGGAACGTGTTCTCGGCGAGCACGGTCGACCAGATGCCGAAGCACGTCTCCTGCGGCTACCTGTTCGGCAGTCCGCTCACCATCCCGGTGCCGGATCTCGACCGCACCGACCTGCTGCTGATGCTCGGGGCCAACCCGTGGGAGTCCAACGGCAGCCTCGCCACGGCGGCCGACTTCCCGGGACGGTTGAAGGCGATCCAGGAACGGGGCGGCCGGTTCATCGTCGTCGATCCGCGCAGAACGCGCACGGCCGCGCACGCGAACGAGCATCTTTTCATTCGGCCCGGCACGGACGCCTTCCTGCTGTTCGGCATCGTCCACACGCTGTTCGCCGACGACCTTCTCGATCCTTCCCCATACGTCGACGGGGTGTCCGCCGTGGGCCGGCTGGCCGAGGACTTCGCCCCGTCCGTGGTCGCCCCGGTCTGCGGAGTTCCGGCTGATCGGATCCGGTCGCTCGCGCACGAACTGGCCGCCTCGCCGCGGGCCGCGGTCTACGGCCGGATCGGAACCTGCACGGTCGAGTTCGGAACGCTCACCAGCTGGCTCGTCGACGTCGTCAACGCGCTCACCGGCAACCTCGACCGGCCCGGCGGCGTCATGTTCCCCCTGGCGCCGCACGTACGGAGGGGAACCGGCACCGGCAAGGGTTTCCGGGTCGGGCGCTGGCACAGCCGGGTCCGCGGACTGCCCGAGGTCAAGGGCGAGCTGCCGGTCGCCACCTTGGCCGACGAGATCGAAACGGCCGGAGACGAGCAGGTTCGAGCGCTCGTTACCGTCGCCGGGAACCCGGCGCTCTCCACGCCCAACAGCGGGCGGCTCGACCGGGCCCTGTCCGGTCTGTCGTTCATGGTCAGCGTCGACCCCTATCTGAACGAGACGACGCGGCACGCCGACGTGGTGCTCCCGCCGCCCGACGCCGTCCGCAAGGGGCACTACGACTTCTCGTTCCTCGCTCTCGCCGTACGCAACTTCGCCGCGTACAACCCACCGGTGCTGCCGCCGCTGCCGGGCTCGATGGACGAGTGCGACATCCTGGCCCGGCTCACCGCGATCGTCTCGGGTGAGCCGTCCTCCCCCGCCGAGCCGGAACGCCTGCTCGACGCCGCGCTGCGCGCCGGGCCGTACGGGCTGACGCTCGAGCAGTTGGTGGCCAGCCCGCACGGCATCGACCTCGGACCGCTGGAGCCGCGCCTGCCCGAGGTGCTGCGCACGCCCAGCGGTCGGGTCGAGCTGTGCCCCGAGCCGCTGGCGGCCGACGTCGAACGGCTGCGCGGGGCGCTCGACCGGGAACCCGACGGCCTGGTGCTGATCGGCCGCCGCCACCTGCGCTCCAACAACAGCTGGATGCACAACGTGCCGGCCCTGGTCAAGGGCCGCGACCGCTGCACGCTGCAGCTCCACCCGGCCGACGCCGCCCGGCTCGACCTCACCGACGGCGACGACGCGCAGGTGACCTCGCGGGTCGGCACGCTCACGGCCCGCGTCGAGGTCACCGACACCGTGATGCCCGGCGTGGTGAGCCTGCCGCACGGCTGGGGCCACGACGTGCCGGGCACCCGCCAGACGGTCGCCGCGGCCCACCCCGGCGTCAACTCGAACGTGCTCACCGACGAGTCGGTCATCGACCCGCTCTCGGGCAACAGCGTGCTCAACGGCATCCCGGTGGAGATCAAACCGCTCGTGCGATCATGACCCGATGCGCCTGGTGACCGACGACGAACGGCGGGCCCGGCTGGCTCTGCGGCACGCGCTCGCCGTCCCGGTCGGCTCGCCCGAGGCGGCCACGGAAGCGATGACGGTGCTGCACGCGACCGAGCCGGCGACGGTGTATCTGTCGTGCTGGGCGCGGGTGCGATCGCTGTCGGTGGCCGATGTCGACCGGGCGCTCTACGTCGACCGTACGCTGGCGAAGCAGCTGGCCATGCGGCGCACGCTCTTCGTGTTCCCGGTCGAGCTGCTGGCCGCCGCCTGGCCGAGCACGTCGGCCCGGGTCGCGGCGACCGAGCGCGCCCGCATGGCCCAGGACGCGGTGACGGCCGGCTTCGCGGAGGACGGCCACGAGTGGCTCGACCGGGCCCGTACGGCGGTGATCGAGGCTCTGGAAGCGGTGCCCGACGGCCGGACGGCGCTCGAGCTGCGCCGGGCAGTGCCGCTGATCGACATCAAGGTCGCCGTCCGCGCGGGCGAGATGTGGACCGCCGGGCGGGTGCTCACCCACCTCGGCCTGACCGGCGACCTCGTCCGCGGCGTGAACACCGGCGGCTGGCACGTCTCCCGGCCGAAGTGGACCCTGATGCGCCACTGGCTCCCGTCCCTTCCCCCGCTGATGACGGCGGAAGAGGGCTACCGCGAGCTCGTACGGCGGTGGCTGTACTCGTTCGGGCCGGGCACCGAGGACGACATCGTGTGGTGGCTGGGCTCCACCAAGGCTGTGGTGCGCGCGGCCCTGGCCGCGCTGGAAGCTGCGCCCGTCACGCTGAACGGCGGCGCGACCGGCTGGCTGCTGCCCGACGACCTCGACGAGGTTCCTGCTCCGCCGGATTGGGCGGCGCTGCTGCCGGTGCTCGACCCGACCGTGATGGGCTGGAAGGGCCGCGACTTCTACCTGGGCCCCCATCGCGGCCAGCTCTTCGACAATCGGGGCAACGCCGGCACCACCGCCTGGTTCAACGGCCGCGCGGTCGGTTGCTGGGTGCAGGACGCCGCCGGCGTGGTCCGGCTGCGGCTGCTGGAAGACGTGCCGCCGCAAGGCCGTTCGCTACTGGCGGCCGAAGCCGAGCGCCTGACCGCCTGGCTCGACGGCTTCCGGGTCGGCAGCGTCTATTCGTCACCGGCCATGAAGGCCGCCCCGGCCTGATGCGCCGCATCGCGGTGGTGGGCCTGTTCGACTCGGCCGAGCGGGACAAGCTCGCGCTGCTCCTCCACGGCATCCAGCGCGCCGGGCACCACGCCGTCCTGGTCGACGCCGAAATCTTCGCCGGCACCTCCCCGCGAGGCAGGCTCGGCGAGGTAGTGGTCGACGGCATCCGGGGACGGCATCGAACCGTGGACGGCGCCACCGCTCAGGTCACCGTCGACGGCATCACCGTGCTGACCGGCTCCGGCCTGGCGCCGCTGTGCGGATCGGCGCGGCCGGGCACCGCTCGTGCGGTCATCGGTCCGTACGCCGTCGACGCCGTCTGGCCCGACGCGCTCGACATCACCCGCCGCCTGGAGTTCGAGAGCCTCTACCGCGAGATCGCGGCGCAGCGCATCCCGTCACTGGCCGGTTCCTGGGAATCCGTACTGAACGCCACCTACAAGCACCGCACGCGCCGGATCCTGGCCGGCGCTTCACCGCCTCTTCCGCAGCCGCGCCACACCGTCGTCACCGCCGATGTCGTCACCGCCGATGCGGAGCTGTGCGGCCGGACCGCCCCGGTCGACGTGTGGGTGAAGGCGCCCGGCGACACCCACAGCCACGGTGTCTTCTGGGTGCCGCGCGGCCGGGAGATCGATACGGCCGTACGCCAAGCGTTACGGCCGACCCCCGACGGTCGGCTGTGTCTCGTCGAGGAGGACGTATGCGGCGTCGACGACGAGGGCAGGCGGATCGACTTCGCCGTCACCGTGCTCGACGGGCGCGCGATCCACGCCACCGTGCGGGCCCAGTCCGCCGAGGGCATGCCGACCAACAGCGTCCACGGAGGCCGGTCGACCGCCGTGGACCCGATCACCCTTCCCACCGAGATCCGGCGACTGGCGGTCGACGCGGTCACGGCGACCGGCAACCGGTACGGCAGCACCGACATCTTCGGGCCCGCGGACTCTCCGGTGGTGGGCGAGGTCAACGTGATGCCGGGCGGACGCGGTCCGGGATTCCTCGCGCGCGTCGTCGACCCGTTGGTGTCGGCGTACGTGGCCGAGATCGAACGTCGCCCCGGCGCGCCCGGACGGTCGTTTCGGGCTCAATAGGGGATCAGTTCCAGGGTGCTCGCCGTGGCGTCGGCGGTCACCATGGACTCGGCGCCGGGGCCGTACTTCCTGCGGTAGGCGGCGTCGACCTCGGCGGTGACCGGGGCCGAGGCGTAGCCCAGGTCGTCGATGACGACCTCGGTCTCCAGGCCGGGCACACGGATGCGAGCCTGCCGGGTACGCAGAGCACCGCCGTACCACCCGGTCTGCCGCCGGTGCCAGGTGCGCACGAACACCCGCCCGCCGGCGCACACCACCCAGATCGGCACCCGGCGTGCGAGGCTGCCGTCGGAACGGCGGACGGCTATCTCGAGCTCGACGGCGTCGTCGATTCGGCGCAGGTCTTCCGGCGGCCAGTCGGTGGTCATGATCGAAGCGTATTCACCCGCGCACGACGGTGAGGGACACGCCGGTGGCCAGGCGATAGGGGCTGGTGGCGACCAGGGCCCCGATCGCGCGACGCAGACGGGACACCTCGGCCCGGACGGTGATGACGTGGTCGCCGTCGCCGAAGAGCAGCTGGCTCATCCGGCCCGCGGTCAGGCCGTCGGGGCCGCACGCCGTCAGCAGGGTGAGGATCTCGGCATGGCGGCGGGTCAGCGGGGTCCGCCACGGCTCGGCCTCGCCGCGGACTTCGAGGACGGGCGCGGCGCGCAGGTCGAGCGTGCCGTGGATGGCGGCGTGCGGGCCCGCGGGGCGGACCAGCCAGCCCTCGGCCAGGCGTTCCGGCAGGCACAGGCCCAGGCCGGGCACGCCCAGCGCGGCGCCCTCGCGCGGGGCGCCGATCCGGTCGCGGACGGCCACGCCGTTCGCGGCGGCCACCCAGCCCTGCTCGTCGACGATCAGGTGCGGGCCCGGGACGGTGGCCACGACGTGGGCAGCCGAGCGGCGCAGGCGCTCCAGGCGGTCGGCGTGACGGCGCCACAGTTGCGCCTCGGCCAGGCGTACGCCCATCGAGACCAGCGCCTCGATCGCGGGATGGAGGGTGAGTGCGGGACCGCTGACGTCGACGATGCCCAGCAACTCGCCGGTACGCGGGTCGTGGATCGGGTGGGCCGTGCAGTACCAGGCGTGCTGGGCCTGCTCGAAGTGCTCGGCCGAGAAGAGCTGCACCGGGGCCGCTTCGACCAGGGCGGTTCCGATCGCGTTGGTGCCCACGGCCGCTTCCGTCCAGTGGGCGCCTTCGGTGAAGCCGAGCACGTCGGCCCGATGGAGCAGCGCATTGGGGCCGGCCCGCCAGAGAATCACGCCGCCTGCATCCGTCACGACCAGCAGGAACCCGTCGGCCAGGCGCAGCAGGTCGTCGACGATCGACGCCAGCGGGGAGTCCCGGCGCAGGCGCTCGACCTCGTCGAACGGGACGGGATCGCGGGCGTTGGCCCGGCCCGGGTCGAGGCCCAGCCCGATCACGCGGGACCACGAGCGTTCGACCAGGGCCCGTGGGCGGCGGGGCGGGCTGGCCCCGGTCAGCACGGCGTCGTGCACCCGGCGCAGCTCACGGGCGTGCCGCGACAGATCGGTGCCCGGCCGCACGGCGCTGAAATCGCCCATGGCTGAGCATGGCCCGCCCGTGCAATGTGTTGCAACCCTGTTGCGGAGCGAAGTCGGGCGCGTCTATTGGCTGCCATGACGCAGACAACCGAGCTCTCCGTACGGCAGCGCGTGGACGACTGGCTCGCGTCCTTCGAGGCCGCGCTGCGGGCCCGGGACGCGCCGGCCGCGGCCGCCCTGTTCGCCCCCGGCTGCTACTGGCGCGACCTGGTCGCCTTCACCTGGAACATCACGACGGTCGAGGGCCGCGACGGCATCGCCGACCTGCTCACCACCACGCTGGAGAGCACCGATCCCGCCGGGTTCGAGGTGACCGAGGAGCCGTCGGAGGCGGGCGGCGTCATCGAGGCGTGGATCCGGTTCGAGACGGCGACCGGGCGCGGCACCGGGCTGCTGCGGCTCAAGGCGGAGGGTGCGTGGACGCTGCTGACAACGCTGCGCGAGCTCAAGGGGCACGAGGAGGCGCTGGGCGACCGCCGGCCGCAGGGCGTCGAGCATGAGCTGGCTCGGGGACGGCAGTCGTGGAAGGAGCGGCGCGAGCAGGAGGCGGCCGCGCTGGGCCGCGACGAACAGCCGTACGTCGTGGTGATCGGCGGCGGGCAGGGTGGCATCGCGCTCGGTGCCCGGCTGCGCCAGCTCGGCGTGCCGGCCGTGGTGATCGACCGGAACGCGCGGCCGGGCGACCAGTGGCGGGGCCGCTACAAGAGCCTCTGCCTGCACGACCCGGTCTGGTACGACCACCTGCCGTACCTGCCGTTCCCGGCGAACTGGCCGGTGTTCGCGCCCAAGGACAAGATCGGCGACTGGCTCGAGATGTACACGAAGGTCATGGAGGTGCCGTACTGGGCCTCGTCCACCGTGCGGTCGGCGACCTTCGACGAGGCGAGCCGGCGGTGGAGCGTCGTGGTCGACCGGGAGGGCGGCTCGGTCGAGCTGACGCCGGCCCACGTGGTCTTCGCGACCGGCATGTCGGGCAAGCCCAACTATCCCGAGTTGCCCGGTCAGGACGTCTTCCGCGGCGAGCAACACCACTCGAGCCGGCATCCGGGCCCCGAGGCGTACGAGGGGAAGAGGGTGGTGGTCGTCGGGTCGAACAACTCGGCGTTCGACATCTGCGGGGCGTTGTGGGAGCACGGGGCCGACGTGACCATGGTGCAGCGCTCGTCGACCCACATCGTGAAGTCGGCCTCGCTCATGGACATCGGCCTCGGCGACCTGTACTCCGAGCGGGCGGTGGCGGGCGGCGTGAGCACCGACAAGGCCGACATGATCTTCGCCTCGATCCCGTACCGGATCATGCACGAGTTCCAGATCCCGCTGTACGAGCAGATGGCCGAGCGGGACGCCGAGTTCTACGCGCGCCTGGAGAAGGCCGGCTTCCGGCACGACTGGGGCGCCGACGGGTCCGGCCTGTTCATGAAGTACCTGCGACGCGGCTCCGGCTACTACATCGACGTGGGCGCGGCCGACCTGGTCGCCGACGGCCGGGTCAAGCTCGCGCACGGTCAGGTCGACCACCTCACCGAGGACGCCGTGGTGCTCGAGGACGGCACCACGCTGCCGGCCGGCCTCGTGGTCTACGCGACCGGCTACGGCTCGATGAACGGCTGGGTGGCCGACCTGGTCGACGCGGCCACCGCCGAGAAGGTCGGCAAGGTGTGGGGCCTCGGCTCGGACACGCCGAAGGACCCGGGCCCGTGGGAGGGCGAGCAGCGCAACATGTGGAAGCCGACCCAGCAGCAGAACCTCTGGTTCCACGGCGGCAACCTGCACCAGTCGCGGCACTACTCGCTCTATCTGGCGCTGCAACTGAAGGCCCGGTACGAAGGTCTGCCGACCCCCGTCTACCGGCTGCAGGAGTCGCACCACGCCCGATAGGTGAATTGTGACCGGCGTCACTCGCGACGATGATCCGTGGCGGGTGACGCCGTCGTCTGTCCTGATGTGAAGGTGACCGAGCTGGACGACGGGCAACTGCTGCGGCGTGTTGCCCGGGCCGACCGGGCCGCGTTCGACGAGCTGTACCGGCGGACGTCGCCGTGGCTCGCCGTCCGCCTGCGCCGCCGCTGCTCGGACGACGGCATGGTGGCCGAGGTGCTGCAGGACACGTACCTGGCGGTGTGGCGGGCGGCCGGCTCGTTCACCGGCATGCAGGGCGGGGGCAGCGCGGCCGGCTGGCTGTGGACCGTGGCCGCCCACCGGCTCGTCGACGCCATGCGCAAGCGGGCCCGGCACCCCGAGACACCGTCCGCGGAGCTTCCCGTACGCAGCGCGCCCGCCGCCGAGGACGAGGCGCTCGCCGGCTCGATCGGCGACGAGGTGGGGGTCGCGCTGGCCCGGCTCGCGCCGGAACTGCGGGACGTCCTGCACGCCATGGTGCTGGACGGCCTCACCGTACGGGAGACCTCGATCCTCCTCGGCGTGCCCGAGGGAACCGTCAAGAGCCGGGCGCGCCGCGCCCGCAGCGTGTTGCGGGAGGCACTGTCGTGACCGACCACATTCCGTCGGCTTCGCTGGCCGCCTACACCGCCGGGGAACCGGGACTCGACGACGCCGCGGTCTGGGCGGTCGAGGTCCACCTGGAGAACTGCGCCGAGTGCCGGGCGAGGATGGCCGGCCTGGCCCCTCCCCCGGTGCTGGCGCTGCTCGACGACGTGCAGGTGATGATCGACAGGGGGGTGCGTAGCGGGCCCGGGCCGGTCCGGCGACGCACCTGGCGTCGCCTCGCACACCGGTGGGCCGTCTGGTCGGTGGTCCCCTGGCTGACGCTGGTGTTCAGCGCTGTCCTGGCCGCCTTCCTGCTCGACCGGGAGTTCCCCCAGCGGCCGTCTCTGGTGCTGCTGCTGGCGCCGGTGGCCCCGCTGGCGGGCCTGGCCATCGCCTGGTCGCGGCGCAGCGACCCGGCGTGGGAGATCACCGTGGGCACCTCACGGGCCGGGCTGGAACTGCTTCTCCGGCGTACGGTCGTCGTCCTCGCCACCGTGCTGCCCCCACTGGCCTGGGCCGGGTGGCTGCTCGAGATGTCCCCGGCGCTCTGGCTGCTGCCCAGCCTCGCCTTCACCGCGGCCACGCTGTTGCTCGGCGGCCTGATCGGCGTGGCCCGGGCGGCGACGCTGCTCAGCGCCGGCTGGCTGCTGGCCGTGGCCCTGCCCGCCGTCCTGACCTCGAACCTTCCGGTGGTCGTCCGGCCGTCGAGCGTTCCCGTCTGGGCGGCCGCCGCCCTGATCGGCGCCGTCCTCGCCGTCCTCCGCGCCGGCGATCACCGTCGCTTCAACTGATCCGTCGCTTCAACTGACCCGTCGCTTCACCCTGATTCCACGCTTCACCCGATCCCCCTTCGACTGAGGAGACCTGCTTTGGTACGCATGGTCAGCGCCGCCGAGCTCAAACCGACCACCTACGCCTGGCCGGTGGAGATCGCGGGACTGCGCGTCAAGGCCGGACGGCACCTGGCCGTCGACGACCTCGACCTGCGGCTGGGCAATGGCGTGCACGGGCTGCTGGGCCCGAACGGCGCCGGCAAGACGACGCTCATGCGGGCGTTGTCGACCGTCCACCGCCCGTCCGGCGGGCAGCTGCGGCTGCTCGGCGAAGAGGCCACCAACGGTCGGGTGCTGCGCCCGCTGCGGCGCCGTCTCGGCTATCTGCCGCAGCACTTCGGGTTCTACCCGCGGTTCACCGTGCGCGAGTACGTCGAGTACATGGCCTGGCTGCGCGAGATGCCCAAGACTGCCATCCCGGGCGCGGTGCAGCGCGCGGTCGAACGCGTCGGGCTCACCAGCCGCGCCGACTCGCGGCTCAAGGCGCTGTCCGGCGGCATGCTGCGACGCGTGGGCATCGCCCAGGCGATCGTCAACGACCCGGATCTGCTGCTGCTCGACGAGCCGACCGTCGGCCTCGACCCGGAACAGCGGGTCGAGTTCCGCGCGCTGCTGCGCGAACTGGGCGCCGAGAGCTGCGTGGTGGTCTCGACCCACCTCGTCGAGGACGTGGTCGCCGCCTGCTCGAACGTGGTGCTCGTCAACGAGGGCCGGCTGGTCTGGCAGGGCCTGCCCGCCGAGCTGATCGAGCGCGGCGAGCACGGCGGCACCGGCGACAGCCCGGCCGAGCGCGGCTACACCTCGTTCCTGACCTCCCACCGGAGCGCCTCGTGAGACGCATCTTCGGCATCGAGCTGCGCCGCTCCAACGCGCCGGCCGTGGCCGCGCTGCTCATCGCGGCCGGCGTCGCGGGCCTCGCCCTCGGCGGCAACCTCCGGTTGACGGAGTGGCACATCTTCGCGTACGTGCATTCGTCCGCCCTTTTCCTGTTGCTTCCGCTGGCGCTGGCCGGCGGCGCGGTGCTGGGCCGCCGCGAGAAGCGCACCCGGGCCGCCGAGCTTTTCGCCAGCACCGGCCGGCCGAACGCCCAGCGGTTGCTGCCCGGCCTGCTCGCGCTGGGCGTGGCCGTCGCCGTGGCCCATCTGGTCGTCTTCGCCGGCGGCGCGATCTGGTTCCTCGCGACCGGCTCCTACACGAGCGCCGTGACCGTGTTGCTGCCGCTGACCGGCGTGCTGGTGCTGGCCGGAGGCGCCTGGACGGGCCTGGCCGCGGGCCGGGCCTGGTCGTCGCCGCTGGTGCCGCCGCTGGTCGCGGTGCTGGGCCTGCTGCTGCAGTTCGGGTTCTCCGAGCTCCGCCCGCCCGGCGAGCCGACGTACCTCGCGAACCTGTCGATGCTGGCGCAACCGCCCAGCCATGCCTGGGAGGCGATCACCGGACGGGCGTTGCTCGGGTACGCGGTGCTCGGCGCGGGCCTGATCGGCACCGGTTTCCTGCTCGCCGCCGCCCGCTCCTGGCTGCCCCGGGTGGCCGCCGTGGTCCTGCTGGGCGTGGCCGGAACGGTCGCGGCCGTGGTCCCCGGCAAGGCGGCCGACACCCACTACCGCGTGGACGCGGCCGCCCAGAAGCTGGTCTGTGCCGACGGTGTCCCGCAGGTCTGCGTCACCGCGGCGCACGCGAAGCTCCTGGACGAGGCGGCACCCCAGGTGCGTGCGGCGCTGACGTTGCTGGCCAAGCTGCCCGGCGCCCCGACCCGGGCCGAGGAGTGGCGGTCCGACCGGGTCTACCGGCCCGGCGACTCGGACTGGTCGGTCACCGGCACCAGCCGCCCCGCGCCCGGCACGGTCAACTTCGACCTGGGTCTCGAGGGAGGCAAGCTCGGCCCGGCGCTGACCGAGTACGTCGTCCTCGGCGCGGGGACCATGTGGAACGGCTGCCCGGGCGGGCAGGATCTGGTCGCGGCCCACGCGGTGGGCGCCTGGCTGATGGGCCGGGAGGAGCTGACCGGCGTCGACGACAGCCTCGGCTACTTCCCCGAGCTGAAGCAACAGGTGGCCCCGACCGTACGGGCCCTGCGCGCCCTGCCCGAGAAGGAGCAGGTCCGGCGGGTGGCCGCGGTACGCGACGCGTCCCTGGCCTGCCAGGAGGACCTGCTGCCGATCCTGACCGGCCGGGCGTCCTCGTGATGGCCTGGTTGCGGCTCTACGTCCGCTCCCGGCGCCTGCCGGTGGCGATCGTGCTCTCCCTGACCGCGGTCGTCCTGAGCTGGGCCGGCTGGTCGATGTTCTCCGACGCCCCCGAGATCAACCGAGGTCTCGCCGTCTTCACTGTCCTCGCCGCCCTGGCCCCCATGATCTCGACCCTGGGCGGCGACGACGACTCGCTCGAATCGGGCACGGCCCTGCTCTGGCCGCCGCGCCGCGCGCTGCACCTGCTCACGATCGCCGTCGTCGCGGCGGTCCCCCTGCTCGCCAGCCGCGCCACCGGGGCGTCGTTCGGCTCAGCCGAGGACATGCTCCGCGCCGTGGCCGGCCTGACCGGCCTGATCGGCCTCGGAGCGGCCCTGCTGGGCACCAGGATGGCGTGGCAACTGCCCATCTGCTGGACCGTCCTCCAGCTCATCATCGGCGGCGCGTCGTCGCCGGGCTGGCGCGAGTCGCTGTTCTGGCTGGTCGAGCCGGCCGAGAGCGAGGTCGCAGCGACGACAGCCGCCGTTCTGCTCGCCACCGGCCTGCTCACCTACGCCTGGCGCGTCGGCCCCCGCCGAGTCCCCGCCGAGGCCGCGCTGGGTCAGTAGGCCGGACGGCGTTCACAGTGGAGAGATGCACAGCCCGGGGCCGGGGCGCGTCTTGTTTACGGAACAGTCCCGATTCCGTGGAGGATCAATGCGACATCCCATTCTGGTCGCCGGCGCCGTCGTGATGATCGCCGTCGTGGGGCTGCCGCCCATGGCGAGCGCCGAGGGGGCGCCGGCGGCGACGATCGTGGTGCGGGACGGCGCGACCCAGCCGGTGTTCGACTACGACAAGGCGATCACGGAGGCGGTCTTCGTCGAGGTGCCGCTGGACACCGACGGCGACGGGATGCGGGACCGCGTACGGCTGGAGATCACGCGGCCCGGGGAGACGGAGACGGCGGGGCTCAAGGTCGGGTCGCTCATGATCGCGTCGCCCTACCTCGGGGACAACTGGCCCGACGTGCCGTACCACGATGTTGATCCCTCTTCGCTGAGAAGGCAGGCGCGGGGCGGCGGGGACGAGGGCTACCCCGAGGAGGGCAGCTGGGAGTTCTTCGTCCGGCGGGGCTACGCCATGATCTCGATGGAGAGCCTGGGAACCGCGGGATCGACCGGCTGCCCCGACGCGGGCGGGCCGCACGAGGCGGCGGCGACGCGCGCGGTCATCGACTGGCTGGGCGGCTCGGGGCGGGCCTACGACGCGGACGGCCAGGTGGTCGCGGCCGACTGGTCGGCTCGCAAGGTCGGCATGTACGGGGTCTCGTACAACGGCACGCTGCCGCTGGCGGCCGCCGTGACCGGAGCGTCCGCCCTGAGGACGATCATTCCGATGTCCGCGGTTTCCAGCTGGTACGACGAGTACCGCGCCAACGGCCTGGTCGTCGCGCCCTACGGCTGGCAGGGCGAGGACGCCGATATCCACGCCCGGATCGTCCTCTCGCGCCGGAACCCGGAGGTCTGCGCGGCCGCGATGGACAAGCTGGAACGCGAGCAGGACAGGGCGACCGGCGACTACTCCCCGTTCTGGGCCGCCCGCGATTACGCGGCAAAGGCGTCGAAGATCAAGGCGAGCGTGTTCATCGTGCAGGGCCTACGGGACTGGAACGTCAAGACCAAGCAGGGCGTGCAGCTGTGGGAGGCGCTCGGCGGCCACGGCGTCGACCGCAAGCTGTGGCTCTACGACGGCGACCACGGCTCGGCCAGTGCCCCGCAGTTCTTCCCGGCCATGCGGCGCTGGATCGACCACTACATCTACGACGTGGACAGCGGCATCGGGAACGAGGCGCCGGTCACCTTCGAGGACGCCGACTACGCCGTCACCGGCACCAGCACGGCGTGGCCGGTGCCCGGTTCGGCCCCGGTCACGCTGCCGCTGGCCGTCGGTCCGGCACGGCGGGACACGTTCGTCGACAACGGCCGCAACGCCCCGGCGGAACAGCTGCTCGAACCGGCCGGCCACTCCCTGGCGTACCGGACCCCGGTCTTGACCGCCCCGGCCCGCCTCAGCGGGACGCCCCGGGTCGCGGTCGACGTCAGCGTCGACAATCGCACGGCGGCCAACCTGACCGCGTTGCTCGTCGACTACGGGCCCACCGGCGCCGACCCGGTGATCGTGACGCGCGGCTGGATCGACCCGCGGAACCGGAAGTCGCTCACGCATTCCACGCCGGTGACGCCGGGCCGGTTCTACCGGCTGCGCTGGGACATGCAGCCGATGGAGCACATCTTCGCGGCCGGGCACCGCATCGGCGTCGTCGTGCTCTCGACCGACTACGACTACACGCTGCGGCCGCTGCCGGGCACGCAGGTGTCGGTGCGGCCCACTACCAGCACGGTCCAGCTGCCCCTGGTCGGCGGCCGCGCCGCGCTGAAGTACTGAACGCGCCGGGGCGGTGACCGGAAGACCGGTCACCGCCCCGTTCGGCGTCTCGGATCAGGACGGCGGCGAAGATCAGGCGACGGCGGCGAAGCCACCGTTCCAGGACAGCTTCTCGCCGGCGGCCAGGCTGATCTGCAGGAAGGCGAGCGACTCGAGTTCGCGCGCCCGCTTGAGCGAGCCGGCGTCCACGGCGCGCAGGCCGGCGGCCGACACGAACTCGGCCACGGCCGCCTTGGCGTCGGCGTCGTCGCCGGCGATCAGCACGGCGGTGGTCTCGGAGCCGACCGAGCCGGTGGCCAGGGTGCCCGCGAAGTTGGTGTTGAAGGCCTTGACGACCTTCGACTGCGGCAGCTCCTTCGCCAGCTCGGCGGCGGCGGAGCCGTCGGCCGGGACGGTCAGGTTGTCGAAGGTGGCCAAGTCGACCGGGTTGGTGAGGTCGACGACGATCTTGCCGGCCAGCTGGTCGCCGCGGGTGGCGACGATGTCGGCGAGGGCGCTGTGCGGGACGGCCAGGACCACGATGTCACCGGTGACCGCTTCGCCGGCGCTCGAGGTGTTGAGCTGCTGAACGGTGTTGCCGCCCTTGGCGACAAGACCGCCGATGGCCTGACCCATGTTGCCGGTGCCGAGGATGCTGATGTTCGCCATGATGCCCTCCAGAACCTTGTTTGGTTGTTGCTACAACCATTGCACGACGGGCCAGTTGTAGCAACAACTAATCTCGTGGGAAACTGGTGACCGTGGACACGCGATGGCTCGACAAGGAGCAGAAGGCAGCCTGGGTACGCCTGGCGGCCGTGCTCGAACTGCTGCCCGGCGCCCTCGACTCGCAGTTGCGGCGCGACGCCCGGATCACGCACTTCGACTACTTCGTGCTGGCCATGCTCTCCGAGGCGCCCCACCGCACCCTGCGGATGACCGCCCTGGCCGAGCTGACCACCGCCACCCTGGCCCGCCTGTCACACGTCGTGCAGCGGCTCGAGACCCGGGGGCTGGTCGAGCGGTTCCCCTGCCCCGAGGACAAACGCGCCACCAACGCGCGGCTCACCGAGGCCGGCTGGGCCAAGGTGCAGGAGGCCGCGCCGGGCCACGTCGACACGGTGCGCGAGAACGTGATCGACGCGCTCACGCCGGAGCAGGTCGCCCAGCTGACCGGGATTCTCGACGCGGTCCTGCACCGCCTCGACCCGTCCCGGGCCCGGACGGCGATCTACGAACGGTACGACTGACACCCCGGCGCCGGCTGCGGCCACGGGGCGCCCGGCGCCGTTCGGCCCGGTCCGTTCAGCGGCCGTAGCGCGACTTCAGGTGACGCCACCAGTCGCGGAACATCCACTTGTCGAAGTCGGTGATCTGGGTGGCGCTGCCGGCCCGCATGAGGAAACCGCGGCCGGGCGTCGGGTCCCAGTCGTAGAAGTCGTCCAGGCCGTACGTGTGGCCCAGTTCGTGCAGGAAGATGTGGATGTTCTCCGCGTTCAGGTTGCCCACGAAGTACTCCGAGCCCATCCGCTGACCCCAGTCGCCACCCGCGCCGCCGCCGAAGCCGGCGGTCAGCCACAGCGAGTGGTCGTAGTGGCGGGAAACTCCGCCGGGGCAGCCCGAATAGTCGTTGTCCTGGTGGAAGAATCGGCCGCAGGCCGGGGCACACTGCGGGGCGTTCTCGTTGATATCGCCCACGTAGATGTCCACCGAGTTGTCGGTCCACTCGAGCTGGGCCCGGTCGCGGACGGCCCAGCCGACGACCTTCACCGGCACCTGCCGGTAGGGCCAGTTGTTCCAGCCCTGGCCGTTGTCGAGCATCTGGTCCATCCACTTCTGGTACTGCCGCTGCAGCGCGGCGTGGACGGCATCGCGCTGGGCGGCGGTCACCCGCGCCGTGGAGTCCCAGCGGACGCAGTAGTTGATGGCGCCGCCGGCCGCGAACAACTGGTCCCAGCCGTAGTTCCGGAAGCCGTACAGGTTCCCGTTGCTGTAGGTCTGCTCCTGATGCGTCCAGACGGCGGCCAGCGGTTGCACGAGCGTCGACGGCGGGTTCCACGCGTCACCGGCCGGCGGAACCGTGGGGGTCGGCGTGGGCTGCGTCGTCGGCGTGGGCGGTGCAGTGGGCGTGGGCGGCGACGTGGCGGGCGCCGAGCCCGTGCACGCCGTCCCGTTCACCGAGAAGGCGGTGGGCGCCGGGTTCGCGGACGTGTACGAGCCGTTGAATCCGAGGCTGATCGTGCCGCCGCCGGCGACCGAGGCGTTCCAGGCCGCGTTGGTGACCGTGACGGCGGACCCGCTCTGCGCGAACGTGCCGTTCCAGCCGTCGGCGATCTTCTGGCCGCCGTCCGGGAACGCGAACGTGAGCGACCACCCGGTGAGCGGATCGCCCAGGTTGGCCACGGTCACCGCGGCGCCGAATCCTCCCGACCACTGATTGGTGACCGTGTAGGTGACGCGGCAGCCCACTGCCGCGTAGGCCGGACGCAGCACGGCCACGACCGAGAACGCCGTCATGAGACAGGCGGCCAACCAGACAACACGACGTTTCATCGCTCCTCCTCCGGGCCGGCGCCGGACTGGACGAAAGAATGTGCAGTCCGTTTTTCGCTAGCCACCGAAGCGTTCGCACGGTTGGCTTCGCGGTATGGAAAACCAACGCGTGCCGGGGGCGGCTGTCGCCGCCGCTTCGGTCACGGTGGTGTTCTGGGCCTCGGCGTTCGTCGGGATCCGGGCCGCTGCCCCGCACTTCTCCCCCGGATCGCTCGCTCTGGGACGGCTGCTCTCCGGGGCAGTCGTTCTCGTGCTCTTCCTGCTGATCCGGCGTCAGGGGCTGCCACCGCGCGCGGCCTGGCCGGGCATCGTCGTCTCGGGACTGCTGTGGTTCGGGCTCTACATGGTGGCGCTGAACTGGGGTGAGGAACTGGTCGACGCGGGAACGGCCGCGATGATCGTCAACGTGGGGCCCGCGCTGATGGCTCTGCTCGCCGGATGGCTGCTGCACGAGGGTTTCCCACCGCGGCTGATGGCCGGGATCGGTGTCTCGTTCGCGGGCGCGGTCGTCGTCGGGTTGTCGATGTCCGGCGGTGGGCGGGCGTCGGTGCTCGGTGTGCTGCTGTGTCTGGTCGCCGCGATCACCTATGCGGCGGGAGTGGTCGCGCAGAAGCCCGCGCTCCGGTACGCGTCGGCGTTGCAGGCGACCACTTTTGGCTGTTTGATCGGCGCGGTTGCGTGTTTGCCGTTCGCCGGGCAACTGATCGACGACATTCGCACAGCGCCGATGAGCGCCACGCTCAATGTTGTGTATCTCGGCGTGTTCCCGACCGCCGTCGCCTTCACCACGTGGGCGTACGCCTTGGCCCGCACCACCGCGGGCAAGATGGGCTCCACGACGTACGCCGTCCCGGTCGTCGTCATCCTGTTGTCGTGGGCGATCCTCGACGAGGTGCCGCGCGCGCTGGCCATCGCCGGCGGGGCGCTGTGCCTGGCCGGGGTGGCGGTGTCCCGGAGCCGGCCCCGTGGGCCGGCTCCGGAGCCGGTCGTCACGCAGTCGCACCGGTGACCGTGCTTCCGGACTTCGTGACGTAGTAGGTGACCTTGGCGCCGCTCCGGAAATGCAGGGTGAGCGTCACCCTTGCGCCGTCGTTGACCTCGGCGAAGAACTCCGGGGTCAGCGCGAGCGTGTTCGCCGTGTAGTCGGGCAGGAACGTGTACGCGAACTCCTTGAACGACGTCCAGTTCTGCGGCCCGGCGTTGCTGCCGTCGGCGTACTTCGCTTCCATGGTGGCGATCCGGTCGCCGCGGAACGTCACCGGGACCGTGAAGGCGGCGGTGGTTCCGCTGCGGGCGGCGACGGTCGGGGTGTCGTACGAGATGAGGTCGATCCGCCACGGCACGCCGGCCGAGAAGACCGCTGTGACGCGGGCGTTGACGCCGTACGCGCGATCGCCGGCCAGCCTGGTCAGCAGCGCGGCGCTCAAGGTGAGCTCGTTGCCCGAAACGGTGTAGTCGGTGCCCCGTACGAGATCGGCATTGTTGAAGCGCAACGCGGTGAACGTCGTGCCGTTCGGGTTGAGCGTGACCGTCCTGGCGGTGATGGCCGTCGACTTGGACAGGAAGACCTGATCGGTGCCGGCCGTTCCTGAGCGAGTCGTCCAGGCCGACTTCAGGTGCGCGTAGAGCTCGGCGTCGCGCCAGGCCAGCGCCGCGCGGTCGAAGTGCTGGCCGTTGTCCCAGAGCATCGTGGTGATCTTCTTCTGCTTCGCGTACCAGCCGAGGTACTCGAAGAACTTGAGCTTCTCGCCCTGTTCGACCGCGTCGAGCGACCGGTCGAAGCCGAGCAGGCCCCATTCACCCAGGATGACCGGGATGCCCTTGGCGGTGAACGTGGCGGCCGAGCGGTCGAGGTAGCCGACGAGGTCGGCCTGGGTGGTGGCGTCGAACGTCGTGGTGCCGGCGATGTTCACGCTGAACGGCCAGTAGCCGTAGTAGTGCACGGTCGCGGCGATGTTCCGGTCGTTGAGCGAGGCGATCGTCGTGGCCAGGGCGTCCAGGTGCACCTGGTCGGCCGAGGTGTGCAGGGTGGGCAGCACGAGCAACCGGGTCGCGTTGCCGCCGCCGGAGCCGCGCACGATGCGGTGGAAGGACGTGTTGAGCGCGTTGAGGTGGGTCGCGCTCTGCCCCTCGTCGCTGAACTGGGGCTCGTTGACGCTCTCGAAGACGAGCCGGTCGGGGCCGTCACGGAAGGCGGCGGCGATCTGGGTCCACGTGGCGTCGTAGCGGGCCTGGGCGTCGGGCATGCTGTTGAGCCACTGCCACGAGTCGTGGTGGACGTTGATCATCACGTAGAAGCCGTCGGCCAGCGCCCAGTCGACGACCTCCTTGACCCGGGCCAGGTACGCGGCCTCGATGGTGTAGCCCGGCGAGCCGCCCTGGTGCCGGCCCCAGGTGACCGGGATCCGGATGCTCTTGAAGCCCTGCGCCTTGACGCCGTCGAGCAGCGCCTCGGTGATGCGCGGGTTGCCCCACGAGGTCTCGTCGGCGCCGGTGGCGTCCAGCGAGTTGCCCAGGTTCCAGCCCGGCTGCATGGCCGCGACCGTCGCTTCCGCGTCTCCGGCCGGCGGTGGTGTGGCCGGGCCGGCGGTCGGGGGCGTCGTCGGCGGTGCGGTCGCCCCGGTGCAGACCACACCGTTGAGCGCGAACGTCGTCGGCACCGGGTTGCTGCCGGTGAAGGTGCCGTTGAAGCCGAAGCTCGTGGTCGCGCCGGTGGCGATCGAGCCGTTGTAGCTGGCGTTGGTGGCCGTGACATCCGCGCCGCTGGTCGTGACAGTGGCGTTCCAGGCCTGGGTGACGCTCTGGGCAGCGGGGAACGCCCACGTCAGGCGCCAGCTCGGGATCGCGTCGCCGAGGTTGGTGACGGCGACGGTGGCCGTGAAGCCGCCGCTCCACTGCGAGCCGACCGTGTAGACGACTTTGCAACCGGCCGCGGCGGCGCCGGCGGCCGTCGCGGTCCACAGTCCGAGGAGGGTCAGCAGGGCGGCGACGCCGGCCAGGGCCGCTCGCCGCCGGGTGCCACGGGTGGGAGACATCTATCCGCCTTGGGAAACACGTGCGTAACAGGGACGCGCACGTTATCCGGCCCAATTCATAGACGTCAATCAACGTTTCGTTAAATCTGGGAGCGCTCCCAATCTGTGTTGCGCCTCTTGTGGACGGCCGGCGGGACTCGTACGATGGGCCAGTTTGTTATCGTTCACAGCCGACGCGCGCGCCGGTCAGTCGAGCAACCAGCCCGACACCGAGGTAGCGGCCGGGGTCAGGGTCACCACAAGCAGCAGCACCATCGTGACCGCCGACGCGATCAGCGCCGCGGTCAACCGGCGATGCCCCTTGGCGTAGCCGCTGAGCAGCACGATCAACGAGACGAAGAAGGCCAGGACGGCCACCATGAACCCGCTCGGCACCACCACCATCACCAGGGCGGCCCAGGGCCAGCCGCCGATGATGTCGAGGTCGGCCGTCTGAACGTCGCCCTGCGCCGGCACGTACCACTGACCGGTGAGCTCGGCCGCGCGAGCCAGAGCGAGCCAGGCGCAGACGGCGTACACCACGACGAAGCCGAACTCCGCCGCCACCAGCACCCACCCACCGGCGCGACGGCGCCCGGCGGTCGGCACGTGGAGGCGGGTCGTCACCGTGGTCATCCGCGGATCGTAACCGACCCGGTCGACAAACCGGCCGGCGTCGGTTCACGCCGGCGTCGGCGCCGGCTTCTGGGCCGGGGCGGCGCCGGTTCACGCCTCGCCCGGCGCCGGCTACGGGCCAGGGCGGCGTGGGTCACGCCTCGCCGGCGCCGGCTACGGAGCCAGGACGGCGTGGGTTCACGCCTCGCCGGCGCCGGCTACGGGGCCAGGGCGGCGTCGGCGCGGGCGAGGACGGCGTTGAGGACCCGGGCCGCCGCTTCCCGGTCGCCCTCGGGAAGGTTGCCCCACAGGCTGTCAGCGATGGTGGCCGTCTCGGCGCGCACGTTGTTCCAGAGGATGCGGCCGAGAGCGGTGGGCTCGAGCACGCCGCCGGGCGCCGGCTGCACCAGGCCGGCGGTGGCCAGTTCGGCCAGGCGCCGGCGAGCCGTGGGCTCGTCGACGCGCAGAGCGTGGGCGACACGGGCGGCGGGGTCGGCGCCCTCGGCCGTCATGGTCAGGGTGAGAGCGACCCACTGCGGCTCGGTCAGGCCGGTGCCGGACAGCGAGCGTTCCAGCAGCGCGTTGAGGGCCTTCTCGGTGCGGCCGACGAGCTGAGCGCCGAACGGGATGGTCGTCATGATGGGCTCCGATTCGTTAGTCCGACCAACGCCGACGGTAGGTCGTTAGTGTGACTAACGCAAGTGCTACGGTGGCCCGGTGAACGAGGGCGCCCAGCGGCTGCGGACTCTGCGTACGCGCCTGCTCTCGCTGGCCGCCATGCACTCCGACCGGCGGGTCAACGACGAGCTGGCCCGCGCCGGCGCCCGCAAGTGGCACTACGCCGTGCTGGCCACCCTCGACGAGTTCGGCCCGGCCAGCCAGGCCCGGCTGAGCGACCGCACCCGCATCTACCGCAGCGACCTGGTCGCCGTCCTCAACGAGCTGGCCGAGCGCGAACAGGTCGAACGGGCGCCGGACCCGGCCGACAAGCGCTGCAACCTCGTCCGGATCACCGGCGCCGGGCGCCGTACGCTGCGCAAGCTCGACCGGGTGCTGGCCGCCGTCGAGGACGAGGTGCTGGCCCCGCTCACCGCGGCCCAGCGCGCCCAGCTGACCGATCTGCTGACCATCCTGGTCGACCACCACAGCGACCGGGACGGCCACGACGCCGGCTGAGAGGATGCACCCATGACCGCACAGCTGGAACGGATGATCGCGGCGCAGCCGGCGGCGGTCCGCAGCCTCGCCGACCCGGCCCTGACCGCGCCGGCCGCCGACCGGCTGGCCGGGGCGCGGCGCATCTGGCTGATCGGCACCGGCACGAGCCTGCACGCGGCCGAACTGGGCGCCGCCGAGCTGGGCGCGGCCGGTCACGACGCCCGCTGGATCGCTGCCAACGCCTTCACGGGCAGCCTGATCCGCGACGGCGACGCGGCTGTCGTCATCACCCACACCGGCAAGACCGCGTACGCCGGGCGCAGCCGCCGGATCGTCCTCGACGCGGGCCTTCCGCTGGTGTCGGTGACCGGGCCCCAGGTCGACTGGCCCGAGGCGGTGCGCACGCCGGTGGCCGAGACGTCCGAGACGTACACGGTCAGCTACACCGCGGCTCTGACCGTCCTCGCCCAGATCGCCCACCACCTCGGCGCCCCCGGCGGCGGCCCGAAGGCCGTCGAAGCTATCGCCGGCCAGCTCGACGAGGCACCGGGCGAGGTGCCCGTGCCGGCCCGCGCGATGGCGATCGTCGGCCCCGGCCCGTGGTCGGTCACTGCCCGCGAAGGCGCCCTGAAGATCCGCGAGGGCGCCCGCATCCTGTGCGAGGGCTTCGATCCGGACCGGCTGCTACACGGCGGCCGACACCCTGCTCGTGCTGCAACCCACGGCCGACGCCGACGAGCTGACCACCGCCCTGCGCCACGCCGCCGCGCTGGAACGGATGCAGGTCGCCACGTTCAGCACCGAGGCCGGCAGCGGCTCGGCCCTGCTCGACCAGATCCCGATGACGGTGCGGCTGCAACGCCTGGCCCTGCGTTTCGCCCGCCAGCGCGGCCAGAACGCCGACCTGGCCATCACGGGCGCCTGGGCCGGCCCCGACCTGTGGCCCTAGGGTCTGTTTCGCAGCGGGGGTGGGAGCGAGGCGGACCTGGTTCAGCCGACGGTGAAGACGAATCCGAGCCTTACGTGGGCCGCCCGGTACTGGGCCGACGGGCGCACGGCGGGGCCGCAACTGGCCGAACCGAGGCCGGTCACCCCGGCCGCGAGGTGCACCCAGAGCACGTCGCCCTCCATCAGTTCGTCCGCGTGCCGTGCGGTCTCCAGAGCGGTGGTCGACCACGGGCGGACGGCGGCATGGAACGGGTCGTCGCCGTCGATGCGGAGGGTTCCGGATGGGCTCCGCAGGCTCAACCACGAGACGCCGGAACGGTTGCCGTTCTCCTGCGGCACCACGTACGGGGTTTGCGCCTCCAGGACGGTCAGGCGATGCTGCCCGTGCCAGACCGCGGCCCGCGAGTCGGGGTAGGACTCGCCCGGCCCGAGGCCCAGCCACTCGAAGACCGTCGAGCCGGGGTCGGGTGTGCGCAACGCCAGCGCCACGCCGAGTCGGGGCAGCGGGAGCCGCCACTCCCCCAGGCGTTCGATGTCGACCTCCAGGCGGAGCGCGTTGCCGCACTCGGACCAGCGGTAGTCGACCTCGAAGCCGCTGTCGAGCCCGGCCGGGACGTGGCGACGGCCGTCGGCCGACGGCAGGAGGCGGTCGAGGCCGGCGGCCCGCCACTGGTTCTCCAGGGACACCTCGGCGTCCCAGCCCGGGAAACGGTCGTTCTCGGTGGGCGCCCGCCAGGTGTCGAGGGTGAGCTCGGCCAGCGGGAACGGGCCCAGGTGGCCGGGCCGGGCGGTCGGCCGGCCGGTCTCCACCACCGCGGCGACGGCCGAGGAGGTGCGCTGAACCCGGGACAGCACACGGCCGTCCAGGGTGGCGGTGACGTCGAGGGGCTGTGCGGGGTGGTGGATGCGGTGCGACGACAGCGGAGCAATCGGGGGGACGTCGAGAACCTTGCCGGAGGCGTGGGTGAAGACGACGTCCTCGGTGGTGGTGAAGCTCCACCTGTTCTCGATGACCAGGTCGGCGCCGTCGAGAGCCAGGCGTACGGGGGTGATCACGGCGGCGTACTCGAGCAGGCCGGGCGACGGCGTACGGTCCGGGAAGAGCAGCCCGTCGACGACGAACGAGCCGTCGTGGATGGGCTCGCCGAAGTCGCCGCCGTAGCGGTAGGAGCCGTCGCGCAGCAGGGCGTGATCGGCCCACTCCCAGATGAAGCCGCCGGCCAGCCGCGGGTACGCGTCGATCACGGCCTCGTAGTCGGCCAGCCCGCCCGGCCCGTTGCCCATGGCGTGCCCGTACTCACACATGATCATCGGCAGCCCGCGGCGCCGGTGGTCGCGCGCCGGGTCGGCCAGGGCGGGCTCCGCGTGCCGGCCGATCGCCTCCAGCTTGTCGTAGGTGGGATACATCCAGCTGTAGACGTCGACGCTCTCGCATTCCTCGTCGGCCTCGTAATGAATCGGCCGGGTCGTGTCGCGCTGCCGGGCCCAGCGGGCGTTCGCGGCCAGGTTGCGGCCCCAGCCGGCCTCGTTGCCGAGCGACCACATCACGACGCTGGGGGCGTTCTTGTCTCGTTCGACCATCCGCCGCATGCGGTCGAGGTAGACGTCGGCCCAGGCCGGGTCGTCGGACGGGTTGCCGCGCCACCCGACCGGCTGGAAGCCGTGCGTCTCGAGGTCGCACTCGTCGATCACGTAGAGCCCGTGGCGGTCGCACAGCGAGAGGAAGTACGGGTCGGGCGGGTAGTGGCTCGTTCGCACGGCGTTGATGTTGTGCTGCTTCATCAGCGCGACGTCGTGCTCCATGCGTTCGCGTGAGACGGCCCGGCCCGTACGGGCGTCGATGTCGTGCCGGTTGACGCCGCGGAACACCAGTGGCTTCCCGTTGAGCAGCAGCCGGTCGCCGTCGACGCGCACGGTCCGGAAGCCGATGTCGAGCGAGACCGTCTCGGCGTCGGTGCTCACGAGCAGCCGGTACAGCGCGGGCTTCTCGGCCGACCACGGTTGCACGTCGTCGGGTCGCGACCAGGACACCGGCACGGGCGCCGTGACCTCCAGCGAGCCGTCCGCCTCGGCGACCACCCACAGATCGTCGATGCCGCCCTCGGGCCGGTGCAGCAGCGCGACCGAGCGGAAGATGCCGGACAGCCACCACTGGTCCTGGTCCTCGACGTAGCTGCCGAAACTCCACTGGTGGACCCGGACCGCCAGCACGTCGTCGCCACCGGTCAGGTGCCCGGTCACGTCGAACTCCACGGTCAGCCGGCTGCCCGAGGCCCGTCCGACCTCAGCGCCGTTGACCCACACCTGGAACCACGAGTCGACACCGTCGAAGCGCAGCAACACCCGGCCGCCGCGCCAATCCGCCGGCCGGCGAACCATCCGCCGATACTCCCCCGTCGGGTTCTCCGCGGGCACGTGCGGCGGATCGACCGGGAAGGGGAAACGGACATTGGTGTACGCCGGGGAGCCGTAGCCGTGCAACTGCCAGTGCGACGGAACCGGCAGCGTGTCCCACGACAGGCCCGGGTCGGCCGGGTCCTTGCCGGTGTCGGCGGTGGGCGACCAGGAGAACTGCCACCGGCCGTCCAGCGGCAGAACCCCCGCCGTCGAGCGCAGCCGGGCCCGGGGCGGCAGCGCGCCCACCGGCGGCTCGACGATCTCGAACTGTGACGTCATCTCTCCCCCGAGGTCAGGTCCACGGCCACCCGGCCGCCGTTCACCAGGACGGTGACCGTGGTCCGGGCCTGCGGGCGGCGCGCTCGCAGGGCGAAATCGGTCACCCGCACCCGGCCGTCGACCGTCGTCCAGGCCACGTCGACCGCGACCCCGGGCCGGGCGATCAGGCCGGACACCCGGCCCTCGGGCCACTGCGACGGAACGGCGGGCAACAACTCGATCATGCCGGAGTGGCTCTGCACGAGCATCTCGGCGACCGCGGCGACGTACCCGAGGTTGCCGTCGATCTGGAACGGCGGGTGGGCCGAGAACAGGTTGGGGTAGAGCCCCGCGCGCTCGGCCGTCGCGGGCCGCAGCACCAGGTCGAGCAGCCGGGACACGTGCCCGGACTGATGCAGCCGGGCCCGCAGCGCGAGCTTCCAGGCCAGCGACCAGCCGGTCGCCTCGTCGCCGCGGGCGTCCAGGCTGCGGGAGACGGCGGCCCGCAGCTCGGGATCGGCCGGCGTGTCCCCGGGATAGGCGAACGCCAGGTGACTGACGTGCCGGTGGTGCGGCTCGGCCGGCGGCGGATGACCCGGCCACTCCGCGATCAGCCCGTCGCGCACCGCCGGGGCGGGAATCGCCGGGCGGACCGCGCGCACCTCGGCGACCACCGGGTCGCCGGCGGGCCCGCGCGCCAGCACCGTGTCGAAGAGCTCGGCGATCAGAACGTTGTCCATGGTGGACGATGACGCCACTGCCGCCGCCTCGCCGGACGGGGACAGGTAGTGGTTCTCCGGGGAGGTCGACAGTCCCTTCGGCAGCCAGTCGAGGCAGAACTCGGCGGCGCCGCGCAGGATCGGCCACACCCGGGGGTCGGCCGAGTCGTGGACCAGCCGGCACAGCCATACGCCGCCCAGCGGCCAGAACGCCCACGCCGGGTCGGCCCGCCCGCGCCCGACCGGCGAGGTGAACGCCCAGGCGTCGGTGTTGTGGTGGGCGACCCAGCCCCGCGCGCCGTACACCGTACGGGCGGTGGCCCGGCCCTTGTCGGCCAGCGTGGCCAGCAGGTCGAGCACCGGCTCGAGGGTCTCGCCCAGGTCGGCCGTCGTGGCCGCCCAGTAGTTCATCTCGGTGTTGACGTTGAGGGTGTAGTTCGAGCTCCACGGCGGCCGCATCCGGTCGTTCCACAGCCCCTGCAGCGTCGAGGGCAGGCCGCCGGCCGCCGACGAGCTGATCGCCAGATAGCGGCCGTAGTGGAAGAGCAGCGCGGCCTCCGGATGTGTGGGCAGCTCCAGCGTCGTCCGACCGAAGATCTTCCCGTACGCCACAACGTGCCGCCCGGTCAGCTCGGCCACCCCGCGCTCCTGGGCCCGGTCGACGCGCTCCTGCGCCTGCCGCCGCGCGTCCTGCTCGTCGCCCCGCGGCTCGCGCCCGATGCCGTCGAAGGTGGTCGCGGTGGCGACGACGAGCTCGAACCGCCGCCCGTCGTGCCGCGCCCGCCCCACGACCGCGCCCCGCAGGGACGGCGAGCCCCAGACCGGCGACAGGTCGGGCTCGTGCGGCGGCGGCATGTCGCTGGGCAGCCGCACGGTCAGCCAGTCGTCCCCGCCGCCGAGCACCCGCAGCGGCGACGACAGCGACCACGAGACGTCCATCGGCTCCCCCGCCTCGATGACGAGCACCAGCACACCGTCGGGATGCGAGACGAAACACCGGTGGACGACGGGATTGCCGTCGAGGCGGTAACGGACCCGGTGGGTCGCCGTGCCCAGGTCGAGCTCGCGGTGGTAGTCCGTGACGCGGCCGTCGCCAATCGCCACGCGCAGGTCGGCGAAGGGCAGATAGGCCTGCGACCACCCGCCCTGCACCGCGAGCAGCCGCCGGTCGGCCCCGGCGGCGTCGCCGGCGGCCAGCGCCGCCCGGGCCCCGGCCAGGGCCTCGGCGGCGACCACGGCATCGATGTGGCTGTTGGCCGGCTCGTTGGCCGGACTGCCCGACCACGCCGTGCCGTCGTTGAGTTGCAGATGTTCGCGGCCCGGCGTGCCGTAGACCATCGCCCCCAGCCGCCCGTTGCCGAGCGGGTACGCCTCGAGCCACTCCCGGGCCGGCTCCGGCGACCACAGGCGCCGCTCGATCTCCATTCGTCGAGGCTATCGATAGCCTGCCGCCTGCAACGTGAACAGACCGGCGTAGCGGCCGCCGCGGGCCATCAGGTCGGCGTGGCTGCCCTGCTCGACCAGCAGGCCCTCGTGCAGCACGAAGATCTGGTCGGCGTGCTTGACGTTGGCCAGCCGGTGCGTGATGAGGATCGTCGTGCGGTGCCCCTGCCGGCTGCGGATGGCCTGGAACAATGCTTCCTCCGCGCGCGGGTCGAGCGCGGACGAGGGCTCGTCCATGATGAGCAGGTCGGCGTCGCGATAGAAGCCGCGGGCGGCGGTGATCCGCTGCCACTGGCCGCCGGAGAGGTCGTGCCCTTCCTTGAACGTGCGGTCGAGCAGGGTCCGGTAGCCGTGCGGCAGCGACTGGATCGTCTCGTGGGCGGCCGCCCGCAGCGCCGCGCCCTCGATGCGCTCCTGCTCGGCGTCGACGGCCAGGTCGCCCATCGCGATGTTGGTCGCCGCGGTGTACGGCCACTTGTGGTGCTCCTGCAGCACGACGGCGATGCGGGCGATCAAGGCGTCGCGGTCCCAGTCGGCGACCGGGCGTCCGTTCCACTCGATCACTCCGTCGGTCGGGGCGCGCAGGGCGGCGATCATCGCGGCCAGGGTCGACTTGCCCGAGCCGTTCTCGCCGACGAAGGCGACGGTCTGCCCGGCCTCGATGGTGAGCGAGACCTGGTCGACGGCCGGGTTGTCCCGATCCGGGTAGCGCAGGCTGACGGCCCGGATGTCGAGGCGTTCCAGGGCCGCCGGCTTCGGCTGGTCCTCCCGGCCGGCGCCGGGCATGTACTGCTTGGCGCGTTCGAGGAAGTTGACGTACTCCTTGAAGAACTGGCCGTCGGTGAACATGCCGTCGAGCTGGAACGTGACCGTCGACAGCGCCCGCTGGGCCGCCTGGACGGCGACCACACAGGTCACCGCGGCCGCGAGCGGGATGTGCCCGCCGGCCAGCAGGAAGCCGAGCAGCACCCACACCCCGCCCAGGCCGATGCCGCTGATCACCGCGCCGACGCTGGTGGTCGTGGTGACCCGGCGGGCCAGGGTCAGGTCCTCGGTGGTCTGGGCGCCCATCACCATGTCGTACTGGCCGAGCAGGAAGCTGCGCAGGCCGTACGACCGCAGCTCCGGAGCGGACTCGCGGTCGGCCATCTGGCGTTCCAGCACGAAGCGGCGGCGCCGGCGGACCGAGCCGGCCAGGTAGCTGGAGTACCGCAGGTGGCCGGCGCGCAGGGCGGCGTACCCGTTGGGAACGGTGGCGACGACCAGCGCCAGCAGCAGCAACGGGTTGATGAGGACGACCGCGACCGCCACGGCGGCCAGCCCGACGAAGCCGGCGAGCACGTTCGAGGTGTCGTGGACCAGGCCGTTGGCCGCGTCGCTGCCGCGACTCGCCCGTTCCATGTCGTCGGCGAAGGCGTCGGCGTCGAACGCGTCCAGGCGTACGGCGGTGGTGGCCTCGAACAGGCGGCGCTCGGCAGCCTGGTTGACCCGGGGGGTGAGCCCGTTCTGGGCGTACCCGATCGCGATGCCCAGCGCGCCCCGCAGCGCGGTTGCCGCGGCCAGCGCGATCAGTGCGGGCAGGGCAGCGCGCACCCGGTCGGGCGTCGGCCCGCCGGCGAACAGCGCGACCAGCAGCTTCTGCGTCGACAACAGCCCGAACGTGGCCATGGCGCCACTGCCGAGCGTGGCCAGGCCCACCACTGTCGTCCGCATCCTGTCGGCCCGCCAGGCCAGAGCGATCGCCTGGCGTACGAACTGGGGAAGCTCGGCGAAGACGCCGAGCACCCCGGTCTCGGCCCGCCGGCGCACGCCGTGCTCCCACCAGGCGTTGCGTAGTTCCGGCAGCACTGTCTCGTTGGTGACGCTCACAGACACCCCGCTCCTCGTGGGACCCGGCACCCTCCACACTCGCCGAGTAACGGGCTGCTGTCGCCTCCCCGAAAGAGTTAGGCACGTGTCCATCTGACGTGAATCAATTCACCACCGACCGGGCGCCGTGGCGGGCCGTGCCTTCCCGCCGACGACCGACTTCCGCAGCCGAGCGGGGGCTTCCGGTCAGGCAGCGAGCAGGTTCTCGCGCAGCGCCGCGGCCGGGCGGGTGGCGGCGACGAAGTCCTGCACGCCCTCGGCGAAGCGTTCCGGCTCCTCGACGTGGCCCAGGTGGCCGCTCCAGGCGAGCACCAGCAGGCGCGCGGTGGGGATCAGCGACTGGAGCTCGCGGCCCCAGCGCAGGCCGCCGGCGATGTCGTAGCTGCCCGCCGTGATCAGGGTGGGCACGCGCAGGCTGCGCAACGCCTGGCGGTCGTCGACCGGGTCGGCCGTGCCGTCGGCCCGGCGCGAGGAGACGTACGAGAGCCGCATCCGCGCCCGCAGCGGCGAGAGCTCCTCGCGGCGGCCCCAGTAGTGCGCGACCAGGGCCGGGAAGACGCGCCGGGCGGCCGCCGTGAGCAGGCGCTCGTCGGTGAGCGTGGGCAGCGACCGGGCGGCGTCGATGACCGCCGGCAGCGCCGGATTGGCCTGGTTGCGCCGGATGAAGCGGTCGAACTGGTGGCGGCTCTCCTCCTCCAGCTCGGCCCCGCCGACCGGGGCGCTGCCGTGCAGGATCAGGCCGGTCAGGCGGTCGGGCCGGCGCAACGCGTAGTACTGGGCGACCCGGCCGCCGTGGCCGTGGCCCAGCAGATACACGGACTCCTGGCCGAGGTGGTCGAGCAGGCGGTCGACGGCCCGGGCGTGGAAGGCACGGTCGTAGCCGTACGGATGGGTCGGCAGCCGCGCCGACCCGCCGGTGCCCAGCGGCTCGACGTAGACCACCGTCATGCCCTGTTCGAGCGCCGGCATCCGCATGTAGTCCCAGGACAGTCCGGGTCCGCCCGGCAGCACCACACAGACCGGGCCGCCCCGGCCGCGCACGTGGTACCGCAGCGCCATCCCGCACACGTCGACGAAATGCCATCCCCGCCGCAACGTTCTCATCTCTCTGTCCCCCACCGGTTGTCCGTTCCCCTGGGACCACCCTGGCAAGGACGCCGAGTTCAGGGACCCGTGCTGGACCCGGGTCCGGGCACGGGCCGTACCCCCGGGAGAGAGCGGGCGAGCTATTGTTCCGGCTTGAACGAAGGGCGGATCCATCTGTTCCGCCCGCTGGAAGGCCCGTGAAGGTTCCCATGCAGCACCACAATTCGACCGAATCATCCGCGCGTGCCTTCCGGGCCGCCGTCGAGATGCTGGCCACGTCGCGCGGCGGGCGTCCCCGCGGCCGCCGCCCCGCCGCCACCCGGCTCGGCGTGACCGGCGGCGACGAGCAGCATTTCATGGTGGCCGAGCTCGAGGGCCGCACCTCGACCGGCTCCGTCCCGCACGATCTGGCTCTGGTGCGCCGGCTGGCCAGCGACGAGGCCGGCACGTTCGCCCGGGTCGTCGGCCTGGCCTTCGCGGTTCCGGACGAGGTCGTGGCCCGCGTCTACACGGCCGAGGCGATGGCCAATCCGCAGATCGGCGCGTACGTGGCCGAGACGACCACCGGCCTGGTCGTCGCGGCCGGCGCCGGGCTGCTGACTCAGGGTCATCTGGGCATCGCCAACGTCGGCACCCTGCCCGGGCACCGCGGGCAGGGCTACGGCCGGGTGCTCGCCGAGGCGATCCTGCGCCGCGGGCGGGCCGCCGGGGCGCACACCGCCTACCTGCAAACGAGCGACGACACCGTGCCCTTCTTCGAACGGCTCGGCTTCACGCCACGCGCGGGCTGGACGATGCTCACGGCCGCCTGACGTTCGTCGCGGCCGGACGGTCAGGCCAGCGGCAGGGTCGTGGCGATCGGCCAGGCGACCAGCAGCGAGCCGGTCAGCGCGACCACCCAGGCCGGCGCCGCGCGCGCCCGCAGCACCGCCGACAGGCCCGCCTGGATCACCATCAGCACGCCCAGCAGCGGCACGACCAGCAAGATGAAACCGGGGGCGACGCCGGCCACCGCGGCCGTGGTCAGGAGGACCACGGCGAGGACAGCGCCGATCAGGTCGTTGCGCAGGGAGCCGCCGGCATGGCCGAGCACCGCGAACCCGGCCCAGAGGGCCGGCAGCGCCCACCAATGGACCCCGACAGGAACCGCATGCGTGAAGCCGAGATGCAGCGGCACGGCGATCGCCGCCCCGGCGTACGCGACGGTCAGCGGCCCCACCCCCAGCCGGGCCACGGCGGGGAAGCCCAGCAGCAGACCGAGCAGCAGCAGGCCGGACGCGACGAGCCGGCGCACCGGGGACGGCAGCGGCTCGTCGCCGGGGCCGAGCCAGTGCGCGGTGAGGCGGTGCGTCTTCGGCGCGTACAGGACGGAGATGTGTTCGACGCCGGGCACGACGACTGCTCGGCGGTCGGGCCGGGCGCCCGCGACCGCTTCCTCAGCGGCTGCCCGGAAGGCCGGAAACTCCAGTCCGCCGGTCAGCAGGAGCAGGCGGGCCGGCCGGTCCTTCGGGATGGGCGCCGCGCCGGGCAGCGAGATCGCCACGGTGGCCGCGATCTGCGGGTGCCCGGCCGCGTACGCCGTCACCGCGCCCGCGCCCATCGAGTGCCCGACCAGCGCGATCCGGCTGCCGTCGACGCCCGGCAGCCCGCGCAGGTGGGTCACCGCCACGTCGAGGTCGTACTGCAGGTCGGTGGGCGACCGCGTGTTCGCCCCGTGCCCGTCGAGGTCGGGCAGCACGACCGTCCAGCCCCGGGCGGCCAGCGTGTCGCCGAACTGGGCCATCAGCCGGGCCGACCCCGCGTAGCCGTGCGCCACCACCACGCCCGGTCCCGGCGGCGATCCGGCCGGGCGCACCACGTCGAGCGGGACGCCACCGGCCACCACGTGCTCTCGTTCCAGGTCGCCTTCGGCACGGACCAGCAGCAGACCGCCCGTCACAGCCAGGACGAGCGCGAGAACGGGCAGCCACCACCGCCGGATCCGATCCACACCGGACGGTACCGCCCGCCGATCCCTGCGCGCCCGCTCATCCCACCGTGATCCAGTACCGCCGGACCGGGCCGTTGCCGGTCTCGATGATGTTCTCGAGGACGCCGCCGCAGTGCTCGATCGTCCGGGCCGACGCCACGTTGCCGGCCAGGCACGGGATGAGCACCCGGTCCAGGCCCAGGGCGGCGCGGGCTTCGACGAGCATCAGGGCCAGGGCCCAGCTCGCGAGCCCGCGCCGACGCGCCGACGGCCGCACCCCGTACCCGATGTGCCCGAGGTCGGATTCCCAGTGCCGCAGCGCGATGCCGCCGAGCACCCGGCCGTCCTCGACGATCCAGCGTGGGGAGCCGTGCCGCTCGGGCGGGCAGGGCGTGCCGGCGGGATGGGTGTGCCGCACCCGGTCGCCCACCCACGCGGCGAATCCGTCGGCGGAGTCCACGTCGTCGTCGGGACCCAGCCCGAAACCGTCCTCGTGCAGGCCCGGCCCCCACTCGCGGTGGCAGTCGAGGAAGGCGTCGTGCAGGCGGGTGGTCGGCAGGATCAGTTCAGGCATGCGGCGACGGTAGCCAGGCCCGGACCGCCAGTCGACCAGCCTTTCCGGGGCGTCAGATCCCTGGTGCGCCCGTCGGCCGCCTTCCGTTCAGGGAGGCACGAATGACGGCCGGCACGTCGGCGACGACACTCTCAGGCACTCCGCAGGCCGGGTCTCCTGCCGAGTTCGCGCGGCCGCCGTCGACCGCCCGGCCCGCACGGTGTGATCCCGGGCACACCGGAAAATCGGCGGCGGGTCCGTCGCGGGCCGGGTAGCCTTCCCGCCATGTCGACCGCCTCGATGAGGTTGCGTTCCGGCCGCTGACGGCGGCCGGAGCTCACTGAAACCCAGCTTCTGCACCGCCGTCCTGGTGTCCTCACCGGGCGGTGCGCATCGCGCTGCCCGGCTCCCAGACGAGCCGAGAGCAGACCGTGAAGACTCTTCAATCCCATGTACGGGCCGAAGGCCTGCGCGTCGTGCGGGGCGACCGCGTCGTCCTCGACGGCGTCGACGTGACCGTCTCGACCCGATCGCGGCTGGCCGTGGTCGGGCCGAACGGCAGCGGCAAGACGACACTGCTGCACGTCCTGACCGGCCGGATCGCACCGGGCCGGGGCACGGTGCACCGGGCCGGCACGATCGGCGTCGCCGAGCAGGAACTCGAGGCGGGCGACGGGGAAACCGTCGGCACCCTGGTCGCGCGGGCGATCCGGCCCGCGCACCTCGCGCTGGAACGCCTCGACGGTGCGCTCCGCACGATCGAGGCGGACCCCACCGCGTACGAGAAAGCCTTGGACGAAGTCGCCCGGCTGGACGCCTGGGATGCCGAGCGCCGCGTCGACATCGCGCTCGAGGCGCTGGACGCGTGCACCGACCGGGAACGCCGCCTGGACACCCTGTCGGTGGGCCAGCGGTACCGCGTGCGGCTGGCGTGTGTGCTCGGCGCCCGGCCCGACCTGCTGATTCTCGACGAGCCGACCAACCACCTGGACGCGGGCGGCCTGGCCTTCCTCACCGAGCGGCTCCGGCAGCATCCGGGCGGCCTGCTCGTCGTCACGCACGACCGGGCGCTGCTGCGGGACGTCGCCGAGGAGTTTCTCGACCTCGACCCGGCGCCGGACGGGCGGCCCCGCCTCTATGCGGGCGGTTATCGCGGCTGGCAGGTGGGACGGGCGCGGGAACGGCAACGCTGGGAGCAGGAGTACGAGGCCCAGGTGGCCGAGCACCGGCGGCTGAGCGAAGCGGTCGACGAGGCACGGGACCGGCTCAGCACGGGCTGGCGGCCGGACAAGGGCGTCGGCAGGCACAAGCGGCAGAGCCGGGCGCCGGGAATCGTGCAGGCGCTGCGCCGCCGTCAGGATGCCCTCGACGCGCACCGGATCACGCTGCCGCCGCCACCGCGGCCGCTCCGCTTCCCGGCGAGCGACACCCGGGCCGGAGCGCTCCTGATCGACGCCCCGGACGTCATGGTGCCGGGCCGGTTGCGGTCGCCGGTGACCGTACGGCTGGCCGGTGGGGACCGGCTGCTGGTGACCGGGCCGAACGGGGCCGGCAAGTCGACGCTCCTCGCCGCGCTGGCGGCCGTGGACGGCGTGCGGGTCGGCTACCTGCCGCAGGAGGCGCCCACCGAGGGGGCCCGGATGTCGCCCGGCCAGGTGCGGCGGCGGCAGCTCGAGGAGATCCTGGCCACGGGGCCCGACGTGCTGATTCTCGACGAACCGACGAACCACCTGTCGGCATCGGTCGTTGACGAGTTGACCGCGGCGTTACGCGACACCCCGATGGCGGTGGTCGTCGCAACCCACGATCGGCAGATGCTGGCCGACCTCGCGACCTGGCCGCGGTTGGTGATCAACTCCTCAGAGGTGCAACGCGAACCGTAGGCCGCATCGTCATGGGGTGCGGAGGGCTCTTGATGATGCGCATTTACCGCTGGGCCGTGGCGGTGCTCGTGACGGGCACCCTCGCCGCCTGCGACTCGGCCCCGGCCGAACCGCCACCGGTCGCAACGGAGCAGCCGGCGGCGTCCGGCCCGGCTCGCGTGGTCGCGCCCTCCCGGTCCGCGCCCCGGCCCAAGCCGATCGCCTACCCCGAGCGGGGCGCCGGCCGGTGGCGGTTCGCCCCGGCCGGCACGGCGACGGCCGGCCGGGGCGGGCGACTGCTGCGCTACCGCGTGGCCGTCGAACAGGGCATCACCGGCGTGCCCGCGGTCACCTTCGCCGCGGCCGCCGAGGCCACCCTGGCCGATCCCCGCGGCTGGATCCGCGGCCACCAGTGGCGGTTCCGCCGGGTGGGACCGGGCCAGCCGTACGACATGACGCTCTACCTGGCCACGCCGGTCACCCGCGACAAGCTCTGCGACGACGTGCCCGAGGGCTACACGTCGTGCCGCAACGGCGACAAGGTCGTGCTGAACGTGGCCCGCTGGGCCCGGGGTGTGCCGTTCTACCGGGGCGAACTGGCGGCGTACCGGCAGTACATGGTGAACCACGAGGTCGGGCACCGGCTGGGGCACGGCCATGAACGCTGCCCCGCGAAGGGTGACCCGGCTCCGGTGATGCAGCAGCAGACCCTCGGCATGCACGGCTGCGCCATCAACCCGTGGCCCTACCCGGACGGCGCCCTCTGGCAGGGACCGTCCGGGCAGTACGCCGACGAGCCGCCGGTCAGATCCCGTACTCGTTGAAGAAGTAGAGCCAGAGCTCACTGCGGGTCGGGAACGACGGAATGGCGTGCCGCAGCCGCGTGACCGGCACCTCGCCCACGATGGCGACGGTGGCGGCCTGCAGGAACTCGGCCACCGCGGTGCCGGTGACGGTGACGCCGACGAGCACCTGGCGATCCTCGTCGACCAGGAAGCGGGCGGTGCCGACGCCGCCACCCGAGTAGGACCCGCCCGCGTTGGCCTCGGTGCCGACGTCGACCACGCGTACCCGCAGACCGGCCTGCCCGGCCGACGCCGTGGTGTGCCCGACGGCGGCGACCTGCGGCGACGTGAAGATGACCCGCGGCGAGCCCGGCCCGTCGGCAAGGTGCTCGGCCACCATCGGCCGGCCCAGGATCTCTCCGGACGCGATCGCCGCCTGATACTTCGCCATGTGCGTGAACTGGGCCCGCCCGTTGAGGTCGCCGATCACGTACAGCCAGTCCTGCCCCGGCACCCGCATGTGCGCGTCTACCTCGACGTACCCCTCCGGCTTGACTCCCACAACCTCGAGGCCGAGGTCAACCGCTTGCGGCGTACGGCCGGTGGCGACCAGAAGCTCGTCCGCGCTCACCGTGCTGCCGTCGCCCAGCGTCACCGTCACCCCCGCGGCGTCCCGCCGCGCGGCGGTGGGCCGCTGCCCGAGCCGGACGTCGACCCCCTGCTCGACCAGCCGCGCCGCCACCTGCTCGCCCGCGAAGTCCTCCTCCTTGGGCAGCACCCGCCGCCCGGCCACCAGCGTGACCCGGGCGCCGAGGGACACGTACGCCTGAGCCATCTCCGACCCCACGACGCCCGCCCCCACAATGATCAGAGAGTCCGGCACCCGCTCCGCAGTGGTCGCTTCCCGGTTGGTCCAGGGCGCAACGGCATCGATCCCCTCGATAGCCGGCAGCGCGGCCCGGGTGCCCCCCGCCAGAATGACCGCCCGGCGCGCCTCGAGCACCTCGTCACCCACCGCAACCTGGCGCTCCCCCACGAGCCGCCCCCAGCCCCGCACCAGCGTGACGCCCCGGTCGGTGAGCCACGGCACCTGCCCCGAGTCGTCCAGGTGCCCGATCAACTCGTCCCGGCGCCCCAGCACAGCCGCAACGTCGAGCCCGCCGGTGACCGCCTCCGCCGCCCCCGGCACGTGCCGCACCTCTTCGAGCAGCTCCCCCGGCCGAAGGAGCGCCTTCGACGGGATGCAGGCGTAGAACGAACACTCCCCGCCGACCTTGTCCCCTTCCACGACCGCCACGCTCAGCCCGGCCTCAGCCAGCTTCCCCGCCGCAACCTCGCCACCGGGTCCGGCCCCGACTACAACAACGTCAAAACTCTGCATGCCCCCAATGATCGACCCCCAGCTCCCGCCCTGACACCCGGTCGCCCCGTGGTCCCCGACACCAGGCACTGTTGGTGCCCACTTCCGCTGCCGCCTTGCCACCCACCGGCCTCGCCACCGCCTCGAGTCCCACCGGCCTCGTTCTCCACCCCTTGGCCCCGCAGCACCTTGCGCTCGACCCGACTCGTCCTCGACCCCAGCGGCCTCACCGCGCCCTCGCCCACCCGATTCGTCCTGGCGCGGCGGCCTCACCGCGCCCTCGCCCGACCCGACTCGTCGTCCGCTGCAGCGGGCTCGCCTGACCTGTCGTGCCGCAACCGCTCGCCTTCCGCGACGGACCGCCTCGTCGTCCGGCACCGGCTCGTCTCAGCTGCCTCGCCCGGCCTACCCCTCAATCCAAGGCGTCCTGCACCGCGCCGGCCTCGGCGCCACCGATCTCGCCCGCCTACCGCAACCGACCGCCTCGTCGTCCGGCTCACCGCCTCGTCTCAGCTGCCTCGCCGCAACATCCCATCTGCTCGCTTTTCCTCCCAACCTCCCCGAGCCAACCGCCTGGCACGCCACCTCGCCCCACCGCTCACTGCCTCGCCGTCGTCTCCGAACCCCAAGCCCACCGACCTGGCCCGCCGCCTCGCCGCTCCCTCCCCGCCTCGCCACTCCCTCCCCCGCCTCACCACTCCCTCCGCCCGGGCGACGCGGCGATGTGCCTGGAGTAGGCCGATAGCAGCGCATCGACACCCAGCACCCGCGGCGGCATCAAGCAGGTGCTGGTCGACGCCGGAATGAATCCCCTGGTGCCAACGTCTGGACCCCGCCTCGCCGTCCCTTCCCAACCCCCTCGCCGCAACTCCCTCACTGCAACCCCTCGGGTCCGCCGCCTCACCGCCTCCTCGCCGCTGCCTCGCCGTCCCCGCCCAACCTGCCGCCCCAACCCCCGGGGCCCGCCGCCTCGCTTTAGCTCGTGCCGCCTCGCTCGTGCCGCCTCGGTCGCGTCTGACGCCTTCCGAGACGAGACGGTTCGTCTCGCGAGACGAAACATCTCGTCTCGTCTCGGAGCTTTCCTGCGACGGCGACAGCGACGGCGACGGCGACGGCGACGGCGGGCACACGGGACCATGGCGTTTCCCCAGACCGCCGATTCCTGGCGGCGCCTGGCGTTGGGGAGTTCAATGGCGGAATGGAGAGCAACGAGCTTCCGCCGCCGGACGAACGAGACCGCGCGGCCAGCCAGAAGCGTTTCGGAAGCCTTCCCGCGCGGGTGCTGCCATCCGACACCGCCGAGTCGACCGACACGCGGAACATCCAGGACCGCCCAGCGTCCGCGATGAACCCCAATCAGGTGGCCGCCCTCTTCGACGGCGCCTGAGACAGGCGCTCGGACGCGCCCGGCGGCTGAAACCGGGGGTGGCTGGCCGGCTTCGACAAGACCAGCCGGCAAGCGGTGGCTCAGGCAGCCCGCGCGCACGACGCCGGATCGTCCCGCAACACCGTTGCGGCGTCATCGCCCGGCATGCAGGTCCATCCCGGCGGCGGGCGTGAGGTACGCGGTGTGGGCGGGCGTCGGCGGGTGGGCACGCGGCGCTGCTGCTGTTCGCCTGCGAACTGGACGGGCCGGGAGCGCTGCGCAGACCCACGCCGCTTTCAAGAGTTACGCGACAGCAAGAAACGCCGGCTGGGCGACGAAGCTGCGAATGCTCCCGGACCAGCCCGAGATGAGCCCCGCGACTCAAGCACCGTCCACGTCATGCCGACGGCTGCCGCCCGCCCATGTGTTGCCTGCGTCCAGTCGTGGCGGCGGGGATGTATCTTCACCTGGCGTGTGACGCCGCCGCTGATGTGCTGATGGACGTGCGGTATCGGCGCTGACCAGATCCGGGGCCCGGGCGGCGTGTTGGCCGACGACCACAGGCTGGCGGGTCCGCCCGCGCACGACACTGCGCAACCCCGACGACGCGCACAAGCCGTTCGACGCCGCGCCGAGCTACATCGGGTTGCCGTCGCGGTCCAGGGCCGGTCACGGTTCGCGCGCCGCAGGTGTTGCGGTCGTCGGCGCGGACCGGTCTCGACCGCGCTGCGGCGGCAATGCGCACCGCACGCTCACGAGGTCCCGTGGGGTACGGCGAAGCGGCGTGACATGACTTGATTCCCACAGAGTCGAGCCGAGAACAAGCCCGAACAGGTCCAACGGCGTAAGCCCAACGGCGCGGATCAGATGGCGTACCTCCAACAGCGTCGGCCGCAGGGCCCGGGACGAACGGCCCGGAACCAACAACACGGGACCAACGACGTGTGGGTGGGACTTTCCTACGGTCGACGGGGGTCGAGGGAATCAGGGACGGGGCGTGTGTGGGCTCGTCTGCTGAGGGTTAAACCGGTCGACGGAGGTTGGGGCCGGCTTTAGCGTCTGCGGCATGTCTGTCCGGCCGCCTGTGACTGTGCTTCGCGACTTCGGGGTCGAGGAGGTTCCGCGGGCCCTGGCGGGTGGGCAGGGGACGTCCTGGCTGGCGGGTGGGCTGGTGTTCAAGCCGGAGACCGCGACCGTTGTGCCGGGGCTCGACGGGGTGCGGGAGGACGGCTTCCGGCTGGCGGCTTCCTGCCGTACGAGGGACGGGGCTCTTGACAGCGAAGGCTGGTCGGCCACCCGTTGGGTGGCGGGGGCTGAGCCTGACTACTCCCGGGCGGAGACCTGGCGGGATGTCATCGCTGCGGGGCGGGCCTTTCACCGGGCGGTGGCGGGCATCGCGCGGCCGGGGTTCGTCGATGTGCGGCAGGACTGGTGGGCCCGAGGGGACCGGGTGGCCTGGGGCGAGCGGGATGCGCGGTTCCGGGCGGAGTTCGCGGGGGTGGCTGTCCGGCTGAGCAGGGCGCTCGGGCTTCTCGGTGAAGCTCAGCTCGTGCACGCCGATCTCACCCGGAACGTGCTGTTCGCGCCGGGGCTGGCGCCGGCGGTCATCGACGTCTCGCCGTACTGGCGGCCGGTCGCGTACGCGGAAGGGGTGGTTGTCGCGGACGCGTTGTGCTGGCACGGGGCCGAGGGCTCGTTGCTCGGCCTGGTCGGAGTGAGCGTGCCGGCCGTGGCCCGGGCGCTACTGTTCCGGATGGCCACCACCAATGAGCGCGACGACCTGCCGGACGTGCAGGACGAGGCGCGGCGTTACGCGGCGGCGGCCTCGGCCATCGGGCTGTGAGCGGGGGACGTGATGGGCGAGCACACCGTCGTACGGGAAGTGGTCGGACCTTGGTCGCTGGCCACCAGCCGCAGGTTCTGGGAGGGTTTCGCGCCGGCGGCGCTGCAGGGTCAGAGTGGTGACGACCTGCGCACCGTGTTTCGCGTCGAGCGGGACTGGTCTGCCGCCACGGCAACGGTGCGGCAGGCGGGTACCGCGGCTCACATCACGGTCCGCGGCGATGGTGATCTGGACGCGGCCGCCGAGCAGGCTGCCCGTTTCCTCGCTCTGGACGTGGACGGGCGCGGCTGGCCGGAGGTCGGCGAGCGGGATCCGGTCATCGCGGCGGCCCGGGCAGAGTTGCCGGGGTTGCGGCCGTGCGGTTTCCATTCCCCGTACGAGGCGGCTGCCTGGGCCGTGCTGTCGCAGCGCCTCCGCGTGGCGCAGGCCGCGCGGCTGCGCAACGATCTGCTCGGCGACGACGGCGCCTTTCCCCCGCCGCGTCAGCTGCGCTCGTTCGACGCCGACCTGCCGGGCCGCAAGGCCGAATACCTGCGCGCCGTGGCCGAGGCCGCGCTCGACGGCGTCTTCGAGGGCTTGCGCGAGCTCCCCGCCGAGGACGCCTTCGCCCGGGTGCGGCACGTGAAGGGCCTCGGCCCGTTCGCCGCCGAACTGGTCGTCCTGCGCGGCGCCAACCACCCGGACGGCGTGCCTCACCACGAGACCCGCCTCGAGGCCGAAATTGCCTTCCGGTACGGGCCACAGGCGACCGCCGAGCAGGTCTCCCCGGCTTGGCGGCCCTACCGGACCTGGGCCGTGCTGCACCTGCGCGCCCTCGCCGACCGCCGCACCGGCCGGCCGGTTCCGTAGCGCCACGACTTGTGTCGCACGAGCGCGTAAGGCTAGAGCGAATCTGACGGATCATGGCGGCGGTCGGGTCGTGCGCGGAGCCAGATCATGATCGAGGCAATGGTCACGGTGGCGTGGTAGCGGGCGCGGAGTTTGTCGTAGCGGGTGGCGACGGCCCGGAACTGTTTGAGCCGGTTGAAGGCCCGTTCGATCTGGTTGCGGTCCTTGTACCGCTCGGCATCGAATGCCGGTGGTCGCCCGCCGCGGGAACCGCGGCGGGCTCGTGCGGCCAGAACGTCATCGCGTTCTGGGATGGTGTGAGGGATCCGGCGTGCTCTCAGTGAGCGGCGGTTGGCGCGGGAGCCGTAGGCCTTGTCCGCCGTCAGGTGATCGAGACGTTTGCGGGGCCGGCCCTGGCCGGTAGGCCGGGCGACGCTGACGGCGTCGAGCAGCGCCACCAGTTCTTTAGTGTCAGCCGCCTGGCCCGCTGTGATCCGGGTGACCAGACTGCGGCCGCGTCCTTCAGCAAGCAGATGCAGTTTGGTGGTCAGGCCTCCACGCGAGCGGCCGATCCCCTGAGCTGCCCCTCGATTCGGCCGGGCTCAGCCCCTTTTACGGGCACCGGCGGCGTTCTGGTGGGCACGCACGATCGTCGCGTCGGCCTGCGCCCGCCATTCCAAGTCGCCAGCGGCGTCCGCCTCGGCCTGCAACCGCCGCTCAATGCGGCTCCAGGTCCCGTCCTGTTCCCACTGCGAGAACCGGTGATACACCGTCTTCCAGGGTCCGTAGCGGTCCGGAACCTGATGCCACTTCGCGCCGTTCTCGGTGCGCCACAGGATCCCGTTGATCACTTGCCGGTGATCACGCCATCGACCACCACGCTGCGGATCCATGCTCGGCAGCAACGATTGCAGGCGTTCCCAATCCGCGTCGGTCAGATCACCAGCCACGCCACCACAACGATCGATCATGGCCGTGCGTAATGATCCGTCAGATTCGCTCTAGGGCTGGGGCACCCGGGGGAAGAGGCGGCGGGCGGCTTCGCGGCTGCGCGGGGAGCGGCGGGCCGTCAGCGGGGTCGAATGGCGGTGGCGGAGGTCCGGGGCACAGCGGGCGGTGGCGATCGGGCGACGGGCGTCGCGGGGCGGCCACCCGTGGGGGTTCATCAGTACACCTGCTTCCGTACGGGGACACGCAAGTTGACCGGGTGACGGGGTGACCGCGGCGGCGGATCTCACAGGGTGAACACGTGGGGGCGAAAACCGGCGCAACGGCTGACTTCGCTACCGTCGTCAGGGGGAGGTGCTACATGACCGTGATTGACATCCGGAAGGTCGGCGACCCGGTGCTGCGTCAGGTCGCCGAGCCGGTCACCGTGTTCGACGCGGAGCTGCACAGGCTCGTCGACGACCTCGGCGAGACCCTCGCCCAGTCGCGCGGGGCCGGCCTGGCCGCTCCGCAGATCGGGGTCGGGCTGCGGGTGTTCGCCATCAACCCCGACCTGCCGGGCAACGACCTGGGGCTCGACCACCTCATCAACCCGGGCCTCGAGTTCCCCGACGACGAGGAGCAGTACGGCCCCGAGGGCTGCCTGTCGATCCCCGGCATCTATCTCGACACCAGGCGCCGGCTCAACGTGGTCGCCCGCGGGCTGACCAAGCACGGCGACCCGGTGCAGATCGTGGGCGCCGGTCTGCTGGCCCGGTGCATCCAGCACGAGACCGACCATCTCGACGGGGTGCTCTTCATCGACCGCCAGGACGCCGAGGGCCAGGAACGCATCCTGACCACCCTGCGCGAAGCCGCCTGGACCGACGCGCGTCTACAGGTCAGCCCGCACTGATCAGGCGCGGAGGGCGGCAGCCGCCTGATCGATGGCCGCCTCCAGGTGGTCGATCCGCTTCGTCGTGATCATCAGGAGGATGCCGCCCTGGATGCCGGCCAGCAGAGCGGCGCCGGCCTTCGCGACGTCGACGTGCGCGGCGACGCAGCCGGCGGCCTGGAGGCGGCGTAGGCCCTCGATCAGCACCGCCTGCCAGTCCGCCATGAAGGCGACCATGACGGCCTGCGCCTCGGGCATGCGGCGGCTCGCATCGGCGTTGAGCAGCCCGAGCAGTGGGCACCGCAGGCCACGGCCGTGATACCAGGCGACCATGTCGTCGCGCCAGCGCTGCCAGCCCGCCCACGAGTCGAACCGGCGGAACGCCGCGGTCTGTTCCTGCAGCGCCTGTACGGTCTCATGCCGCGCGACGGCCAGCACCAGCTCTTCGCGTCCGCCGGGGAAGTAGTGGAACAGCTGACCCTTGCTGGTGGCCGTGCGCGCCATGATGTCCTCGAGCCGCATCTCTTCGACGCCGCTCTCGAGGATCTCGGCCGAGGCGCCGAGCACGATCCGCCGGCGGGTCTGCTCCCCCTTGCGGGTCAGCGTCCGCGCCGCCATGGACGCCCTCCTCGAGATCGGTGAGCCCGTGCTCAGGAACCGGCGCCGTTGAGGACCGGGGGCGCGTAGCCGGCCGGCTTGTCACCGATGCTCAGCCCGGGACTGACCACCATAGCCTGGTACTCCGGGGTGAACATCGAGTACAGCTGCGGCGTCCGGGGCGCGCTGGCCTCGTCGAGCCGGCGCCGGGCGTCGGCCGGAATCTCGAAGTCGAGAGCGGCCAGGTTCCCCGCCAGCTGCTTCTCGCTGCTGGCCCCGGCCACGGCCGAGGCGACCCCGGGCTGGGTGACCACCCAGTTCAGCGCCACCTGGGCCATGGGCCGCCCGAGCCCCTCGGCGACCTCTTCGAGCGCTCCGACGATCCGCCACGTGTTGTCGTCGATCTTCGGAGCGGCGGCGCCGGGGTCGCCCAACCGGCCTTCGCCGACCACCCCCTGGCCGGTCCGCTGGTACTTGCCGGTGAGGATGCCGCCGCCGAGCGGGCTCCACGCCGTGAGGCCGATGCCCAGGTTCTGGGCCATCGGCGCGTACTCGTGCTCCACGTCGCGCATCGTCAGCCCGTACGGAAGTTGCAGGGTGACCATCGGCGTCAGCGCGTGCGCCTCGGCATAGCTCTGCGCGCGGGCGGCGTACCAGGCCGGAACGTCCGACAGCCCGGCGTAGCGGATCTTGCCGGCGCGGACGAGGTCGTCGAAGGTCCGCACGACCTCCTCGACGGGGGTGATCCGGTCCCAGGTGTGCAGCAGGTAGAGGTCGAGGTGGTCGGTGCCGAGCCGTCTCAGCGACGCCTCGACCGCGCGGATCATGTGCTTGCGCCCGTTGCCGCTGGCGTTGGGGTCGCTCGGATCCACGCTGTTGGTGTATTTGCTGGTCAGCACCAGCCGATCCCGGTTGCCGGCCCGGGCGATCAGCCGGCCGAGTATCCGCTCGCTCTCGCCCGCCGTGTAGAAGTCGGCAGTGTCGATGAAGTTCCCGCCCGACTCCACGTACCGGCGGAAGATCGGTTCGGACTCCGCCTCCGTCTTCCCGTACGCCGCGTGCCATCCGCCGGTGCCGAAGTTCATGGTGCCCAGGGCGAGACGGCTGACCCGCAGACCGGACCGGCCCAGAAGGTAGTAGTGGTTCATGCCGGCAACTGTGACCGCACAGAAATGGACCCGCCAGTCCAATCCATCCGGCCGGAAACCACTTGCGGTCCCGCGCTCATGGCCCACCTGCGCCGGCTCATGCTGTCGCGGCCGTTGGGCGACGCCCGGTGACGGCCGAGCCTCGCTTCGACGAGCTGATCCACGCGCCGACCCGGCTGTCGATCGTGAGCCTGCTGACCGCCTCGGAGTGGGCCGAGTTCAAATACCTGCGCGACCACTGAGGCTCAGGTCAGGCCGGCGGCCATGTCCATGAGGCGGCCCAGCACCGCCTCGCCGCCGGTGCGCAGGCCGTCGTGCTCGTACTCGTTGGTGATCCACGTGCGGACGTTGCCGACCGCGGCCGCCGTCTCGAGCGAGAGCCCCATGTCCACGTACATGTCGTCGGCGTAGACCGCGGCGACGACCGGAACCTCGTTGGCCGCGAGCCGACCCGAATCGTAGAGCGGCGGCCAGTCCCCGGCCTCGGCCAGCAGATCGGCGGCGCCGGCGAAGGGGCGCAGGGCGGCGATCTGCTCGAACATCCAGGGATACATCATCTCGCCGGTGAACAGCAGCGGGTCGGCGTCGGCGGCGAACTCGGGCCGTTGCGCCAGCGCCCGGGCCGCCGCCCAGCCGGTCGGCGAGCCGCCCGCGCCGCCGTAGCAGTATTCCTGCAGCGCGAACAGCGGCTTGTCGACGAAGCCGGTGAGCGCCAGCACCTCGTGCAGGAACGTCGCCGACAACCGGTCGCCGTGCCAGGCCTCGTCGAGCAGCCAGTGCACCTGCGCGTAGCCGTAGCTCATGCCGAAGACGTTGCCGATCGACCGGAACCGCTCGGCGGTCAGCCGATCGCCGTCGGGCAGGCGCACGTCCTCCGCCGTCAGGTGGTCGGCGATGCGGCGCACGGCGGCCACATCGCCGGGGAACTGCCGATAGAAGGCGGCGTTCTTGGCGGCCACCCGCGGATAGGTGCGTGCGTAGACGTCGTCAGCCGTGGCTGTGAGCCCCGGCAAGCCGCCGGTGACATAGCACGTACGCAAGGCCGAAGGCGCCTGCGACAGGTAGGTCATCGTCACGAAGCCGCCGTAGCTCTGGCCCAGCGTGTCCCACCGCTCGCCGGCGGCGAGCCGCGCCCGCAGCACCTCGGCGTCGGCCACGATGCTGTCGGCCCGGAACAGCCGCAGATAGTCGGCCAGCTCCTTCGCCGAGCGGTCGCCCACCGACCCGGCCGTCAGCGGCGTGCTGCGCCCGGTGCCGCGCTGGTCGAGCAGCAGCACCCGGTGGCTCCGCACGGCCCGCGCCAGCCACCCCTCGGCCCGCAGCGGACGCGGCGACTTGCCACCCGGCCCGCCCTGCAGAAACACCAGCCAGGGCAGCCCCTCGCCGGATTTGTCAGCCGCGACGACCTCGCGGGCGAAGACCTCGATCGTCTCGCCGCCCGGATCACGGTGGTCGAGCGGCACGGTCACGGTGTGGTCGGCGAAACGCAACCCCGGATGCGCAATCATGGCTAGACCCTAAAGGCGACGTCTGACATAAAGCACGCTGTCGACGCGGCCCCCGCCCGGAGCGGGCAACATGCCGATCTGGCGCGCCTCCACCTCGAAACCGGCCCGTTGCAGCGTTCTCTGCGAGGCGATGTTGTCGGCCGCCGTGCCCGCCACCACCCGCTGCAGCCGTACGTCGTTGAGCGCCCACCGCGTGACCAGCTCGACCGCCCGCCGCGCGTACCCGCGGCCGCGGAACGCCGGCAGGACTCCGTAGCCGAGCATGCCCTCGCGGTGGTGCGGCTGGAAGTAGTACAGCGCGATCTGCCCGGCGAACGACCCGCTGCGCGCGTCGACGATGCTCATGGCGGCCACCTCACCGGCCAGCCAGCGACCTTCCGCGTACGCGAACAGACGCTCGACCTCGGCCCGGGGCGGCGCCTCGGGCGGCACCGAGGTCGCCACCACCTCGGGCAGGCTGCGCAGCTGGTACCAGCCCTCCAGATCCTCCGGCCGCAGCGGCCGCACCCGGATCACCCCGTCGGTGAGCTCGCCGCCCGGCAGGTCGGGCAGCACCCGCGGCGCCGGCCCCTCGGGGTCGTCGGCCAGCCGCGCCCAGACCGTCATGTCCTGCCTGTCGGGCCCCGCGCCGCGGGCGATCCCCTCCCGGCGGTAACCCAGGGCGATCACGTCACGCTGTGCGGCGGGATCGTCGAGCGGGAGGCGGATCTCGGAACGGTACGGCGTGGTCACCCCGACAAATTACTGCGCCGGGCCCAGCCGGTGACGGCGACCGCCGCCGGCAGCCCGCGATCGGTTCTGTATTCCTCAGGTGTTGGCGCCGCGGGCGGCGACGCGCCACCGGTCGACCTCACGGCCCCCGGAGACGACGACCAGCTCGTCGGCGAGGTTGACGGCCGCACAGACGTGGTTCGGGGCCACGCGCAGCACGTCGCCGCGGGCGGGCACAGCGTCCGTGAACTCGATGGTGGCGTGGTGCTCGGAGAGGGCGACCACGCGCGCCGACGGGAAGTCCGGAAGGCGGCCGAAGCCGGTCGCCCAGGCCAGCCGGTCGGCGCCGAGGATCTTGCTGCCGGCGTCGACGATGGCCCGGTTTCCCGTACGGCTGACGACCGTCGCCGCCACGGTCAGGGCCACCGCGCCGAAGTCGCAGGTGCCCAGCTCGACCTGTTGCGCGTCGTTGAAGACGTACACGCCGGGCCGGATCTCGTTGAGCGGCCCGATGTCGGCCAGCGCCGCGGTCGGCGTGGAGCCGCCGCTGCGGACCTCGGCGTGCGGATCGGCGTCGACCAGCGCGCGGGCCTCGTCGAACGCCGCCTGCTCCCGAAGGCCGGGCCCGTACCCGTGACCGGGGAAGGTGAAGATGCCGCGCACCCGATGCCCGGCCTTCGCGGCAGCCTCGGTGAGCGCCGCGGCGCCGTCGGGCTGCACGCCGCTGCGGTGGTGGCCGCTGTCCACCTCGACCAGCACGTCGAGGGGACCGACAGCCCGGGCCAGGGCCTCCGCGCTCTCGACGGAGTCGATGCCGACGCGCAGCGCGACCCGCTCGGCCAGGGCCCGCAGGCGCCGGGCCCGCTCGGGCGAGGGCCAGACCGGGTACGCGATGAAGATGTCCCCCGCCCCGCCGTCCGCGAAGATCTCGGCCTCCCGCACGGTCGCCACGGTCAGTCCGACGGCGCCGAGCTCGATCTGCCGCCGCGCGATCTCCACCGTCTTGTGCGTCTTGGCGTGCGGTCGCAGCGCCAGCCCGCGCTCCCCCGCGCCGGCCGCCATGGCGCGCAGGTTCCGATCCATCACATCGACGTCGACGGCCACGTAAGGAGTCTCCACGTGCCCATGATCGCAGCCCGTAGATCATCCTAGGAACCTAGGCTCACATCATCCGTCCGCTGCCGCAGGCTTGACCATGACGCGGCGTCAACCCTCCATGCTGCTTGTCATGAGCATCCTTCCGGCAAGCGACCGGGCTCACGGGCCTGCGATCCACGTGCAAGGCCTGGAGAAGTCGTACAAGCAGCTGAAGGTTCTGCGCGGCGTGGATCTCGATGTGGCGCGGGGCAGCGTCTTAGCTCTGCTCGGCTCGAACGGCGCGGGCAAGACCACGGTGGTGAGGATCCTGTCGACGTTGCTCCGGGCCGACGCCGGAACCGCCCGGGTCAACGGCTTCGATGTCGCGACACAGGCCGCCGGCGTCCGCGAGTGCATCAGTCTCACCGGGCAGTTCGCGGCGGTCGACGAGATCCTCAGCGGGCGGGAGAACCTCGTCCTGGTCGCCCGGCTGAGGCATCTCAAGGACCCGGGCCAGGTCGCGGACAGCCTGCTGAGGCGCTTCTCGCTGACCGAGGCGGCCACCCGGAGGGTAGCGACGTACTCCGGGGGCATGCGCCGCCGGCTGGACATCGCGATGAGTCTCATCGGGACTCCGCCGGTCATCTTCCTCGACGAGCCGACGGCCGGGCTGGACCCGGAGGCGCGCGTCGAGGTGTGGCAGGCCGTCAGGGAACTCGCCGAGAGCGGCACGACCGTGCTGCTCACCACTCAGTACCTGGAGGAGGCCGAACAGCTGGCCGACCGGATCGCGATCCTCCACCAGGGCCGGATCATCGTCCACGGCACCCTGGCCGAGCTCAAGCAAATGCTGCCGCCGGCCACGGTCGAGTACGTCGAGAAGCAGCCCTCCCTCGAAGACGTCTTCTTCGCGGTCGTCGGCAACGCCGGCCAAGAGGCCACGACCGAGTCGAACAGGAAGTAAGAACGACAATGGCCACACATTTCCTCAGCGACACCGCCGTCCTCACCGGACGGACCATGCGCCACGTCACTCGCAGCCTGGACACCATCGTCACGACCGCGATCACACCGATCGCCATGATGCTGCTGTTCGTCTACGTGTTCGGCGGCGCGATCGACACCGGGACGGTCTCGTACGTGAACTACCTGCTGCCCGGCATCCTGCTCATCACCATCGCGTCCGGCATCTCGTACACCGCCTTCCGGCTCTTCGGCGACATCCAGGGCGGAATCTTCGAGCGATTCCAGTCCATGCCGATCGCCCGATCGGGCGTGCTGTGGGCGCACGTGCTGACCTCGCTGGTCGCCACGGTGATCTCGCTCGTGGTCGTCGTCGGCGTCGCGCTGCTCATGGGTTTCCGCTCGGGCGCCGGAGTGCCGGCCTGGCTCGCGGTCACCGGCATCCTGCTCCTGTTCACCCTGTCGTTGACGTGGACGGCCGTGATTCCCGGTATCACCGCGAAGACCGTGGACGGCGCGAGCGCGTTCGCCTACCCGCTCATCTTCCTGCCGTTCATCAGCTCGGCGTTCGTACCCACCGACACCATGCCCGGCCCGGTACGCGCCTTCGCCGAGAACCAGCCGGTGACGTCGATCGTCAACACGATCCGTGGGCTGCTCACCCAGCAGCCGGTCGGCGACGGCATCTGGACCGCCCTCGCCTGGTGCGCCGGCATCCTCGTCGTCGCCCACGTCGTCGCCACCATCGTCTACCGTCGCCGGATCTCCTGAGCGGCGCCGACCGGGTCCGGGCAGGTTCGAGGGCAGGATCTACAGCATGCTGAGGATCGGTCAACTGGCGGCGTATGCCGGCGTCACGGTGCGAGCGGTGCGGCACTACCACCAGATCGGACTTCTGCCCGAGCCGGAGCGAGATGCCTCGGGCTACCGGCGGTACGGCGCCATGGCAGCCGTTTCCCTTATCAAGATCCGCACCCTGGCCCACGCCGGCGTGCCGCTGTCGCGGATCGGTCCGATGCTCGAAGCCGACGCCTCGACCTTTGCCGAAATGATCCGGCGGATCGATGCCGACCTGCGCGACGAGGTCGAACGGCTGGAGACCAGTCGCAAGCAGATCGCGCAGCTCACTGCCGGGGACAGTCTGGTGCTCCCACCGGAGGTGACCTCCTACCTCGATCGACTCCGGCAGATCGGGGCCTCGGACCGGATGGTCGACGGCGAGCGAGACGGGTGGATCCTGCTGGCGGCGCGCTGGCCCGACCACATCCACGAAGTCATGCCCGCGAAACACGCCCAGCTCGACAACCCGCACCTCGTCCGGCTCTATCGGCTTCTGTCGGAGATCAGCGAAAGCGACGCCGGCGACGACGACCCGCGGCTGGAGGAAGCCGCCGACATCATGGCCGGCCTGGCCGAGCACGCGCACGCCGCCGGCGAGGCCGACCTCAGCGAGGAAGCGGACGACGATCTACCGTTCGGCCTTCTGGACGCACTCGCCTTCGAGTCCGATCCGCGGGCCCAGCGGATGCTGGACCTGATGCGGGAGCGCGGCTGGGCCAGCTGGACCCGGAGCCGTCCGGAGCGGCTGGCGGAACCGCCGGACCAGCCTCCGGGCAGGTCCTCCTGACCCTAGCGGAGGTCGGGGCGGCGCATCAGCCGGTCGAGGTCGTCGGTCAGGGCGTCCAGGCGGCGGATGCCGTCGTCGATCGTGTCGCCGGTGGGGCGGGACTCGAGGATCGGGGCCATGATGGCGTCGGTCTGCGTGGCGTAGTCGGCCTGGGCGGCGCTGATCGCGGCCACGATCTCGTCGGTGAGGTCGTCGAGCGGCAGTCCCGCCGCGTCGGGGTCGAGGCGCAGCTCGAGCACCTTGCCGCCGGGGCCGGTGCGGGCCCGGGCGTAACGCTGCGGCGACATGCCCTCGCCGGCCGCGGCGGCCATGTCGGCCTGCATCCGGCTGACCCGGTCGAGCTGTTCCTGGGCGTACGCCGCGAGGTCGGTGAAATCGTGGAACTGCGGCATCGAGGGCCTCCCGCGGACATGCCATTCTGGTGCGATGGCGGTGAAGGACTACACCACGAAGGTCGCGCCCGCGTTCGACGGCCTGCTGCCCGACGGCGAACGGCTGCTCGCCGCCGCGCCGCTGGTGCAGGACCCCGGCACGACCGAGGACGCCTCGGTGCGCGACGAACTGATCGACCTGCTGGACCCGACCATCCTAGTGGGACTCGGCACCTTCCCCGGCAACGCGGTGCAGCAGGCCGTCTGGGGCCGCGCGGTCATCGGCCCGCCGGGCACCCAGGGGCGGCTCTTGCACGCGGCCATCGGGGCTGTGACCTCCCCCGCCGTGGCGGTGACCGACCGGCGCCTGCTGATCGTGGAGATCGATGTGGTTCCACGGGCGCAGAGCGGCCCGGGAAAGTGGTTCGGTCCGTCCGACCAGGTCGCACGGGAGAGGTACGGGGTGGACAAGGTGGCTATCCTGGGTGCCGTCGCGGCCCCGGCCGGGGCTCTGCGCCGCGGACGGCTGCTGGCCGGCTTCCGCGACGGGTCGGGCTGCATGCTGGTCTGTTCCCCGCCGAGCCTGGCGCCGGCGGTGGTCGAGGCGATCGGAGCACCCAGGGGGGAATAGCAGCGTGGGACAGCCGGTACAGGTCTATCTGGATTCGCTGTCCAGGTACGCCGCCGCGATGGACGAGCTGAGCGCGTCCTTCGACACCACCCGCCGCCTGCTGGTCGAGGCCGACGTGACGGAGGACAGCTTCGGCCTGCTCCCCGACTCGCGGGACTGCGCCGAGGTCTACGAGCAGCGCACCACCGACGGCCTCGAGACGCTGCGCAACGGCGCCGACGCGTTCGCCGACCTGAGCGACGCGTTCCGCGAGCTGCGCGAGGACTACGAGCGCACCGACCAGGCCGCCGCCGACCGTCTCGGAGCGGGCAAGTGACCCGGGCCCCCAGCGGCGCCGACCGCATCGAGCAGTGGCTGGGCCCGGCCGGCGAGGCCTACTCGGTCATCAAGCCGATCGTCGCGTTCCTGTCCGACCCGCTCGACTCCGTGACGGGCGACCCCGATCAGTTGCGCGCGAAGGCCGAGGCCTGGCGGGCCGCCGCCACCCAGCTCGAGCAGCACGCCGAGGCCGAGCTGGCCGCCCGTACGGACCTGTTGTCCTACTGGGAGGGTGACGCGGCCGCCGCCTTCAACCAGGAGCTGACCGAGGTCAACCAGTCGTTCGCCGAGATCGCCGAGCACTTCCGGGTGACCGCCGAGCTGCTCGACGGCTCGGCCGAGGCCGCCGCCCAGGCCCAGCACCTGGTCGAGCAGATCGTCCGCGAGCTGATCGCCTGGCTCATCGTGACGATCATCGTCGCGCTGGCCTCCTCGTTCATCACCGCCGGAGCGTCCCTGGCGGCGGGCGCCGCAGCCGGCGGCATCGAGGCCGCCGTGGCCGGCACCCGCGCCGCCACGGTCGGCATGAAGCTGGCCACCCTGTTGCGCAAGGTCGCCGCGTTCCTCAAGAAGATGAGCGAGTTCGCCAAGGCCTACAAGCTCACCAAGATCCGCAGCGTGGGCGCCAAGAACTGGGTCGGCGCCCGCTACGCCACCAAGGAGGGCTACCAGCTCCTGGCGACCAACTGGGTGATCAAGAAGGCCATCGTGCAGCCCACGCTCGGCCCCTCGATCGACAAGGTCACCGGCGCCGACGCGACGTGGAAGCTGCCGCAGGTCTTCTAGGCGCGCGCTCGACGACCGCCCTCGCCAACCACCCAAGGAGACCCGATGGTTCAGGCCCACGATCCGATCCGGATCTTCGTCGCGATGCCGGGATCCGACATGGGCCCGAAGGCGAAGTGGACTCATATCGACAGCATCAAGGCCGAGCTGCTGGAACCGGTACGCGCCCGGCTGGCCGCCGACACCGGCCGCGAGGTCGAGCTCTACATCGAGAAGGACAAGTTCCAGATCGGCCCCATCCACAAGTCGATGTTCACCGAGGCGCTGGTGGCCGACGTCTACATCGCCGATCTGACCGGCGCCAACCCGAATGTCTACCTCGAACTGGGCGTGCGGTGGGCGTTGCGCGACGCGGTGACGATCCCGATTGCGCAGGATCCGCGGGACGTCCTGTTCAACGCCCAGCCGAACCGCATGGTCATCTACGGGCAGAACATCGACGAGAAGGGTGCGGCGATCGAGAAGATCGTCAAGGCCGCGTTGCTGGGCCTGACGTCCAAGGGAGTCGTCGACAACCCGGTCCGGGAGTCGCTCGACGTGGTGATGGTCCCGCGAGCCGAACTGGCCGGCCTCCATCAGGCGATTGAAGATCTCCGGAGTCAGCGGGCGGACGACCTCATCGAGATCGCGTTGCGGACGACGTCCCCCGACGACCAGATCAATTACCTGCGGGAAGCGCTGACACGTAATCCGGTGCACCGGGACGGCTGGTACGAGCTCGGGACGCGGCTACGCCGGCAGAGCCGTTACCCGGAAGCGATCGGAGCCCTCGACGAGCTCGTCCGCCTGTACCCGGACGACGCCGACGGCTGGCGCGAACTCGGCGTGGCGGCCAGCAAGAACGGCGAGCTCGATCGGGCGAGCGCCGCACTGAACGAGGCAGTCCGGTTGAACCCGGCCGACGGGGAGGCGTGGTCGAATCTCGGCGGGATGGAGCGGCGCCGCGCTCGCACCTCGACCCCGGGTGTTTTCCTCGGCGAGCGCCTGACCGAGGCGATGAACGCATACCACCACGCGGCGAAGATCAGAGAGAACGACACCTACCCGTTGATGAACGAGGCTCGGATCAAGCTCCTGCTGGGAGCGAACGACGACCGTCTCCGAGCGGAAGCGTTGGACAGCCTGGCGAAGCTGGAGCTCCTGGCCCGCTATCAGGTGCAGTCGTCCTCGCCCGAACGGCACTGGAAGCACTACGACCTCGCCGACACTCTGCTGTTGCGGGGCCGGACAGCCGACGGGCTGGCCGCGGTCGAGGACGCCATCGCGGCCACACCCCGGGACGAGTTCCGATCGACGCTGTCCTCGGTGGTCGAGCCGCTCCGCGACTTTCTCTCGGTGCCGAACTCCCTCGATCAGGAAGCCGCGGAGGCGGTCCGGGCAGCGGTCGCCCGTTATGAGGAGGCGATCTCCGCTCAGGCGGCCGAGGCGACATCCGACGGATAGCTCATTCCCATCTCGACGAAGAGCGCGGCGTTGAGCTTGAACGCGTACTGCGACTCGGCCAGCAGGTCGTCCAGCGCGGCCGGGGCCAGCACGGACGGCAACAGGTCGAGGCGCTCGCGGTACGCGGTCTTGTAGGCCTTGGCGTCGGGGATCCCGTCGAAGGTGTAGAACGACACGCCTTCGGCGCCCAGTCCGTACGTACGGGAGACCGACCGGCCCACCATGAGGCCGCCGCTGAGATCGCCCAGGTAGCGGACGTAGTGGTGGGCGATGAAGTGCGCCGGCGAGGTGTGGCAGTACTCGCGGAGGCGCTCGACGTAGCGGGTGGTGGCCGCCAGGGGTTCGACCGCCGCCGCGCCGAGGTGGGCCACGTCGGCCTTGAGTGAGGGCACCCGGGCCAGTACGGGATCGGCGAAGCCGGCTGCCACGACGTCGGCCCGCATGGACGCGGAGGCGGCCTCCAGCTCGCGGTAGATGAGCAGGTACTGCGCGGTCAGGGCGGCATACCCGGCGTACGGGACTTCGCCCTTCATCAGGCGCGCGATGAAGCTGCGGGTCTCGGCTTCACGGTGCTCGGCCATGGTGGCACGGCGGATCCGGACGGCGAAGTCGTTCATGTCCCACAGCCCTTCGGGTCTACGTCTTAGGTAAGCCTCACCTGAAACGCACCGCCAACGCAAGATCATGCGGGGCTTGACATTCCTTCCGTACGGCGCTGAGCGTCAGTCGTCGTCGCCGTGTCGGTCGTCGTCGCCGCGGCCGTGGTGGTCGTCGTCGCGGTCGTCATTGCCGTGGCGGCCGCTGTCGTCGCGGGCGTCGTCGCCGCCCCGGCCGCGGTCGTCGTCGCGGTCGCGGTCGTCGTCGCGGTCGTGGTCGGTCACGGCGCCGGTCCTGCGGTCGATGTCGAGGTCGTGCTCGACACCCTGGAAGTAGACCTCGATCTCCCAGACGGCCCGGCCGTGCTCGGTCTCCGCCTCCACCTTGGTCACCCGGCCACCGCCCACGGTGGACAGCGCCTTGGCCCGGGCCTGCTCGGCCGAGATCGAGGCCGCCGCGGCGCCGGCCGCGCTGCCCAGGCCCGACGACGCCGAGCTGCTGCTGGTCCGCGGGCTCGGCGTGACCGACCCCGGCTCGGCGGTGACGAACGGCGACGGAGTGGAGTCGTCGTCGAGGCTGCCGTCGCCACGGAAGGTCCCTGCGGCCGAGGCGGACGAGGCGGGTGCGGACGGTGAGGACGGTGAGGAGGACGCGCTGGGCGAGGCGAACGGCGACGGGGTCGAGCTGTCGTCCCCGCCGGCCGCGAGGGCAGTGCTCGTGAGGCCGATGACGGCCGCGGCTCCGGCGGCGGCGGCGATGACGTACGAGCGCTTCATGATGTTTCCTCCCGGTTGTTTGCGCTGACACCAGGAGACTCCCGCGTTCTCGGATAGCGGCGCGCCACAAGATCCCTAAGGCGCGGTTAAGGAACGTTCCGGACGGGTCGGCACACGCAGCCGAGCCCATCCGAATTCCGAAACGGATATCCCGATACTGCACCCGGGCGGAACCTTCGCCGTCGAAGTAGCTCTATTTCTCCGCTGGCCGCGGGCTGCCGGTGCCAGGATTCCGGTAGGTGAGGAAGGCCAGTTCACCAGCGGTTTTCCCCGACTCCAGTGGTCCATGACGCACATGCGTACGGCAGTTACAAGAGAGGGGATGCCACCCCATGCCTTTGACGACGAGCTCCGCCAACGGGCGGGCCACCGATCACGCGCGGACCGCCCGGCCGGTGTCAGCGCCGGTCGCGACCAAGGCGGTTCGCGGCGGTGACACCGACGCGAACCGGCGCCAGGCCCGTTCGGTGGCGAAACAACAGCAGGCGGCCGAACGGATCGCCGCCGCGACCGCCGAGATCTCCGCCCAGAACGCCGAGGCCGCCGAGGCCTCCCGCCAGCTCACCGAGTCGATGCAGCAGATCTCAGCCGGCGCCGAGGAGGCGTCGGGTGCGACTCAGCAGAGTCTCGCCGCGATGAACCAGGTCGAGGAACGGGTCGGGCGCCAGGAACAGACCACCCAGGAGATCGCCCAGCTCAGCCAGGCGCTGCAGAATCTGCTCAACGAGACCCGCACCGGGATCAACGGCCTGCTGGCGAACGTGGACAGCGCCGCCACCCGCCAGAGCACCTCGGTCGTGACGATCACCGAGCTGGAGAAGCAGGCCGACGAGATCGGCGAGATCGTCAAGACGGTCGCGCACATCGCCGACCAGACGAATCTGCTGGCGCTGAACGCCGCGATCGAGGCTGCTCGGGCGCGCCAGCACGGCAAGGGCTTCGCCGTGGTGGCGGACGAGGTCCGTACTCTCGCCGAGACCAGCGAGCGCAGCGCACGGCAGATCCGGGACCTCATCGACGAGGTTCGCGAGGGAGTCACCGCGATCGCCTCGGGTGTGCAGCAATCGGCCGACACATCCCGCGGTGAGGTGGAGAAGGGTAAGACCATCACCTCGCAGCTCGAGAGCATCCGCGCCGACATGGGCACTATCATGACGGGCGCCACCGAGATGGCGACCGCGGCGCAGGAGTCGCGGCGGTCCGCGGGCATGGCCAAGAGCCTGTCCGAGCAGATCGCGGCGGCGGCGGAACAGCAGTCCGCGGCGTGCGAGGAGTCCCTGCAGACGGTCGGCCAGCAGACCCAGGCCCTGCGGCAGAGCGAGCAGGCCGCGGAGGAGCTGTCGGAGATCTCCGAGGGCCTGCGAAGCAGCACTGACATCAACAAGAGCGCCGAGGAGGTCGCGGCCGCGGCCGAGGAGCTGTCGGCGGCCGTCGAGGAGATCAACCGCGCGGCCACCCAGATCAACACGGCGATCACCCAGATCAACACGGGCGCCCGCACGGCCGCCGAGAAGGGTCAGCAGACCGCTGAGGCGGTCAACCAGATCGAGCAGGGCGCCCAGCTCTCCGCGAGTCGTGGCGGCTCGGCGGTCGAGCGGTCGGACATCATTCTCACGTCGCTCGGCGAGAACAAGTCAGCGGTCGACTCGATGATCGAGGCGATCGGGACGGCGGCCCGGGACGGCATCGAGAACGTCCGCCGGGTCAGTGAGTTGGAGCAGATCTCCCGCCGGATCGACAAGATCGTGGACGCCATCGCGAACGTGTCCATCCAGACCAACATGCTGGCGGTCAACGGGTCGGTCGAGTCGGCGCGGGCCGGCGAGTTCGGCAAGGGCTTCGCGGTGGTCTCCACGGACATCCGCAACCTGGCCCGGGACTCGGCGGACAACGCGGACCGCATCAAGGACCTGGTCAAGGCGGTGCAGGACCGTATCGTCGAGGTCCGCAGTGACCTCGAGGAGACCAGCCGGCAGGCGCTTGCCGAGGCGGAGGCGGCCAAGGCCACCACCGCCCGGCTCGAGGAGATCGAGCGCGACATGCAGCAGGTCCGGGCCGGGAACTCGGAGGTCAAGGAGTCGGCCCAGCAGATCGCCGACGTGCTCGGCGAGGTGAAGACCGGCCTCGAGCAGATCTCCACGGCTGCCAGTGAGGCCGAGCAACTGGCCGCGCAGGCGTCGACCGCGGCCCGCGAGCAGGCGCAGGGGGCCGAGGAACTGGCCGCCGCGGTCGAGGAGATCGCAGCCCTCGCCGACGAGTTGCAGAACGTCGGCTCCTAGGCAAGGGGACGCACTGATGAGCAGTGACGAGGATCTGACGGCCGACGACGAAACCATCGACGACGACAACGGCTATGTCACGTTCGACATGGCCGGGGAGCGGTACGCCATCCCGATGAGCCGGGTGCAGGAGATCATCCGGATGCCCGCCGTGGTGAAGGTGCCGCTCGGCCCACCCTCGCTGGAGGGCCTGGCCAACCTGCGGGGCCGGGTGCTGCCGGTGGTGAGCCTGCGGGACTGCTGCAACATGGAGCAGGCGGCTCACGACGAGACCACCCGGGTGATCGTGGTGGACGGCGGCGTGCCGCTCGGCTTCGTGGTCGACCGCGTGGCCAGTGTGATCAGCGTCGACCCGGCCGCGATGGAGTCGGGCGAGTCGGTGCAGTCCACCGTGCGCTCCGACGTGCTGGTCGGCGTGATCAAGGCGGACGGCGGCGACATGACGACGATCCTCGACGTGGACCGTCTGGTGGGCAGCCAGTTCGACCACCTCGAGTCCCAGGCCCGGAGCACGGACAAGGCGGCGGTGAGCCGGCCGATGAGCGAACGCGACGACGCGGACGCCGAGCTGGACGACACGCTCGAGCTGGTCAGCTTCGCGGTGCAGGGTCAGGAGTACGCGCTGCCGATCGACCAGGTGCAGGAGATCGTGCAGGCGCCCGAGTCGATCAGCCACGTGCCGAACGCCGGCAGCCGCGTGCTCGGCGTGATCGACCTGCGGGGGCGGCTGCTCCCGGTGGTGAGCATGCGGCGGGTGTTCGGCCTGCAGGTCACGCCGCTGGAGCCACAGAACCGGATCGTCGTCGTCTCGATCGACGGTGGCGTTGTCGGCGTCGTGATGGACACGGTCCGCGAGGTGCTCCGCGTACCGCACCAGCTGGTGGCTCCACTGCCGGGGTTCATGGCGGGAGACGGCCGCAGGAGTGAGGTCGAGTCGGTCTGCCGGCTCGAGGACGGCAAGCGTCTGGTCTCCGTCCTCAGCGTCAACCGGATGTTCGACTCCCCGGAGGTACGCAACGAGATCGCCGAGCACCGGGGGCACGACGACCCGCCACAGACGGACGAGGAGCAGGGAATGGCCGACGACGGCAGGGGCGACGAGGAGTTGTTCGTCGTGTTCCGGCTCGACAACGAGGAGTACGCGGTCGACGTCGACACCGTTCAGGAGATCATCCGGGTTCCGGAGGCGCTGATACGGGTGCCGAAGTCCTTCGACTTCGTCGAAGGGCTGGTCAATCTGCGCGGCACGGTCCTGCCGGTGGTCGACCTGCGCACCCGGCTGGGCCTGCCCCGCGGCGAGCGCGACGAGCGTCAGCGCATCGTCGTGCTGATCATCGGCGGGGTGCGCACCGGCTTCATCGTGGACTCGGTGGCCGAGGTGGCCCGGGTCGGCCGGCAGGTGCTGGAGCCGGCCCCGCAACTCTCGGCCGAGCAGGCCCGCCTCGTCTCGCGGGTGGCGAACCTGCCCGAGCAGAAGCGGATGCTGCTGCTCGTCCAGGTCGACCAGTTGCTCGCGGCCGAACAGGCCGCGGCCCTGGAGGAGGCCACGCTGATCGAAGCCGTTCCCAGCGACGACCTTGTCGCCGTCTGAGCGGAGGGTTCGAGTGCCAACCACATCCGTTCTGGTGGTCGACGACTCAGCGTTGATGCGCCGCGCGGTCAAGGGCATCCTCGAGGAGGCCGGCTTCGAGGTCCACACGGCTCGCAACGGCGTCGATGCCCTGGAACAGCTGACCCGCGTACGACCGGATGTCGTGACCCTCGACATCAACATGCCGGAGATGGACGGCATGACCTGCCTTGCCAAGATCATGGCGGAGCAGCCCACCCCGGTCGTCATGCTGTCGTCGCTGACCGAGAAGAACGCGCTGATCACGTTCGAGGCGCTCGAGCTCGGCGCCGTGGACTACGTGGCCAAGCCGGGCGGCACGGTCTCGCTCAACATCGACGAGGTCGGCGCCGAGATCGTCGGCAAGGTCCGCGCCGCGGCGACGGCGCGGATCAGCCGGGCGCACGGCCTGCGCGAGCGCCTCAGGTCCGCGCCCGCGCGGCCGGCCGCAAACCGACCCGGCCAGGGCGGCCCGGTCGACCTGGTGCTGATCGGTTCGTCGACCGGCGGTCCCAACCTGCTCGCCGACCTGCTGCCGCGGCTGCCGGCCACCTTCGGCGCCCCGGTGGTCGTCGCGCAGCACATCCCGGCGTCGTTCACCGCGACCCTCGCGCGCCGGCTGGACGACCTCTGCCAGCTGCGGGTGCACGAGGTCGACCGGATCATGAACGTGCAACGGGGTCACATCTATCTGGGCCGGGGCAGCAACGACGTGGTCGTGGCCCGGCGCACGGACGGCCTGATCGTCAAGAGTGTGCCGGCCGGCGCCGAGTACCGCTGGCACCCGAGCGTGGATCGCCTGGTCAGCTCGGCGCGCCGGCACGTGCCGGCCGAGCGTCTGGTCTGCACCCTGCTGACCGGCATGGGCGACGACGGCGCGGCCGAGATGGCCGAGGTGCACGCCGGTGGCGGCCGGACGATCGCCGAGTCCGAGGAGACGGCCGTGGTGTGGGGCATGCCGGGCGAGCTGCACCGGCGGGGCGGAGCCACCGTCACCCTGCCGTCGTACGACATCGCGGAACGCATCGCCGACTGGGTCCGCTGACCGAAGAACTGAGGGGAGACATCGTGGGACTCGTCCGCCGCGACGCGCCACCGCCTGAGGAGACGGCCGCACCGCCGACCACCGGAACCTTGATGAGGCAGCTCGACGACGCCGACCCGGACTGCCGCCGGGAAGCGGCGCTCGGTCTCGGCGGTGTCGCCGAGGCAGTGCCGGCGCTCCTGCGCCGGATCGCCGTCGAAACCGAGCCCCTGGTCCGTGACGCCGTGCTGACGACGCTCGCGGCACACGACACCGCGAAGGTGGCCGACGGCCTCGGCGGGCACCTGGCCAGCGATGACGCCGGCTTGCGGACGGCCGCGGCCGAGGCGCTGGCCACCATGCCGGTCTCGGTGCCGGCGATCATCCCGGGTCTGCTCACCGATCCCGACCACGACGTCCGGGTGATGACCGCGATGGTGCTGGCCGACCTGCCACATCCCGAGTCCCAGGCCTGGCTGGCGCAAATGATCGCCGAGGACGCCCACCCGAACGTGGTGACCGCGGCCATCGACGCGTTGCTGCCGTCCCTCGGCCCCGAGCACCATGATCTGTTGCGCGCCGCCGTGCAGCGATTCCCGGACGACCCGTTCCTGCGGTTCACGGTCGAGGCGGCCCTGCGATGACCAGTGCGGCCACGGCCGGAGCCGGGCTGAGCGAGGCGGACTTCGAGAAATTCCGGGAGTACTTCTACAAGCGCACCGGGATCCAGTTCACCGCGGCCAAGCGCTACTTCGTCGACAAGCGCATCGACGCGTGCATCCGCGACTCGCCGTACGACACGTTCACCTCCTGGTTCGCGGCGCTGCGGCTCAACGACCGGCCCGAACTGCTGCAGGAACTGATCAACCAGCTCACGGTCAACGAGACGTACTTCCTGCGGGAGGACTATCAGTTCGACTCGATGCTGCGGACGGTGCTGCCGGACGTGCTCGCGATGCGGGGCGGGCCGAACCGCATCGTCGGACCGGTCAAGATCCTCTCCTTGCCGTGCTCGACCGGCGAGGAGCCGTACTCGATCGGCCTGCGGCTGCTCGAGGAGTGGGACCTGATCGACCGGGTCGACGTGGAGATCCACGGCGCGGACATCGACAGCGAGGTTCTCCTCCGGGCCCGGCACGCCAGCTACGGCGAGCGCTCGCTGCAACGCGTGCCGGCGAAGTGGCGCGCCAAGTACTTCACCTCGGTCGGCACGGGTCGCTATCAGCTCGACGAGGGCATCCGTGGTGCTGTCACGCTGCACCAGGTCAACGTGTGCGACACCCTCGCGATGCGGGCGTTCCGCGAGTTCGACGTGATCTTCTGCCGCAACGTGCTCATCTACTTCGACGAGCTGTCCAGCCGGCGGGCGGCCGAGAACCTGTACGGCGCCATGCGCCCCGGCGGCTACCTCTTCCTCGGCCACTCCGAGTCGATGAGCCGCATCTCGCCGATCTTCACGCCGACGCGACTGCCCGAGGGCATCGTCTATCAACGACCGATCGGAGCCAACCGATGACCGACAAGCGTCCCAAGGTGCTGGTGGTGGACGACGCCGCGACGGTGCGGCTCTATCACAGGACACTGCTGGACAACGCCGGCTTCGAGGTCGCCGAGGCAGCCAACGGGCTCGAAGCGGTCGAGGCAGCCCTGTCCACCGCGTTCGACCTGTTCGTCATCGACGTCAACATGCCGAAGATGGACGGCTACGCCTGCGTCGAGACCCTGCGGTCCGAGACGGTGGGCACACCGGCGCCGGTCCTGATGATCAGCACCGAGGACCGCCCGGGCGACGCCGACCGGGCGTACGCCGCCGGGGCGAATCTCTACCTGGTCAAGCCGGTCGACGCGGAACGCCTGGCCCGGGTCGCCCGCATGCTCACCGCCGGAATCGCCGCATGAACCCGCTCCTCGCCCAGTTCCTCGCCGAGGCCGCCGACCTGCTGAGCCAGGTCGACGAGGGGCTGCTGGAACTGGAACGCGACCCGAGCGACCCGGAACTGGTCAACGAGGTGTTCCGGGCGGCCCACACGTTCAAGGGGTCGTCCGGCCTGTTCGACTTCCCCGAACTGACCCGGCTCACGCACGCCGCCGAGGACCTTCTCGACGCCGTACGCTCCGGGAAACTCTCGCTCGACTCGGGCATGACCGACGATCTGCTGGCCGCGTTCGACCTCATCCGCGGCTGGCTCGCGCACGTGACCACGCACGAGCGGCTGCCCGCGACCGCCGGGCCGGCCGGGCAGAGCCTGATCGTCAAGTTGCGCGGTCCGCTCGGCGGTGAGCAGGCGACGGTCAACCCGGATGTGGCTGCTGCGCTTGCCGGCCCGGTGATCGACCGGGCGCCGGATTGGCTGGCCCTGTTCGACCCGGAGTGGCTGGAGAAGACCGCGACCTGGCTGAGCTCCACCTCGGCGACGATGCGTTTCGTGCGGTTCACCCCGGACCAGGGCTGCTTCTTCCGGGCGGAGGACCCGCTGCACCTGGTCAGCCAAGTGCCGGCGCTGGCCAAGCTGGATCTGATCCAGCCCTTCGAATGGCCGCCCGCGGAGGAGTACGACGAGTACGCGTGCCTGATCGGCTTCGCGCTGGCGACGCGAGCCGCGCGGGGCGAGCTCGACTACCTCTTCCGTTACGTGCCCGACCAGATCGAGATCGTCGAACTGAACGGCGACGCGATCCACCGCTACGTCGCCGGGGAGGAACCGCCCCAGCCTCGCGCCGACGAAGCCGTGGTCGCGGCCGTGGCGCAGTCGCATACGGAGAACCTCGAGCTCGCCCGGGACGCGCACGCGATCCTCGCCGCCGCCCAGCGCTCGCTGGCCCTCGAGGGGTCCGTGTCCGGCGTCCGGCTCAGTGCGGTGGCCCGTTCGGTAGCGGCCGCGGCGGCCGCGCTCGGCGTTCCGGTCGATACCGCCGACCCGGACGTCGAAACGCTGAAGGCTCAGGTCGCGAACCTGCTGACCGAGGTTCGTCCCACCCCGGCCGATGCTCCGCCCACCCCGCCGCCGCCACCGCCGGCCGAACGGGCCCCCGTCGACCGCGGCCGCGCCGACGACCCCGGCGGCCAGGTCGGCACCCGCATCCTCAAGGTCGACCAGGAGAAGGTCGACCACCTGATGGAGCTGGTGGGCGAGCTCAACGTCGCCAAGAACGGCTTGACCTTCCTGGCCGACGCGGCCGAGGAGGAGTTCGGCAGCCGGGTGCTCAGCCGCCGGATCAAGGACCAGTACTCCGGCCTGCACCGGATCGCCGAGGAGCTCCAGGCGGCCGTGATGGACGTGCGGATGCTGCCCCTGTCGGTCGCTTTCTCCCGGTTCCCCCGCCTGATCCGCGACCTCTCCCGCCGGCTCGGCAAGACCGTCGAGCTGGTCACCGAGGGCGAGGACACGATGGCCGACAAGGACGTGATCGAGGCACTCGGCGATCCGCTGGTCCACCTGGTGCGCAACAGTCTCGACCACGGGATCGAGACCTCCGCCGACAGGGAGGTTGCCGGTAAGCCGCCGGCCGCCAGGATCACTCTGACGGCGGTGGCCGACGGGGACGCCGTGATCGTCGAGATCGCCGACGACGGGCGGGGCATCGACCCCGCCAAGGTCAAGCACAAGGCGTACGAGAAGGGTCTGATCAGCGAGGAGGAGCTGGAGACCCTGACCGACTCGGACGCCGTCGACCTGGTGTTCCGGCCCGGCTTCTCGACGGCCGATCAGGTGTCCGACCTCTCCGGCCGCGGCGTCGGCATGGACGCCGTGCGGGCCAGCGTCGAGAAGCTGGGCGGCGCCGTCACCATGCGCTCCCAGCTCGGCCGCGGGACCTCCACCCGGCTGCGGTTGCCCCTCTCGATGGCGGTGACCCAGGTGATGGTGGTCAGCGTCGCCGGCCAGCGCTTCGGCATTCCCGTCGACCTCGTCGTGGAAACGGTCCGGGTGCCGTCCGCGGAGCTGGGCCGGGTGCTGCACCAGGACGTGGTGGTGCTCCGCGGCGAGGTGGTGCCGGTCATCGACCTGGCCCGGGCGCTCGACATGCCCTGGACCCCGGACCCGGCCGCCGACCGGGCGATCCTCATCGTCAGCATGCACGGCCAGCGCGTCGGCCTGCTCGTGGAGCAGTTCCACCGCGAGGTCGACGTGATCCTCAAGCCGATGGAAGGGCTGCTCGCCTACGCGGACGAGTTCTCCGGCACGGCCCTGCTCGGCGACGGACTTGTTCTTCTGGTGCTCAACATGAAGGAGGTGCTCAGCCTTGCCGCTCGAGCTCAGTGAGACGACAGCGACCCTGAGTGACGTCGTGACGGTCGACGAGGTGGAGCCGCTGGTCGCGTGGCTGCGGATCACCAGCAAGCCCAAGGTGAATCTGCGGCGATGCAACCATTTGCACACCGGCGCGCTCCAGGCCCTGCTGCTTTTCCAGCCGAGGATTACCTCGTCACCAACGGACGCCTTCTTGGCTACGCAGGTGCTGCCACTGCTCAGGGGGAGCAGTGGGGGGCCCGTTCTACCAGAGAGTGAACCTCCATGACCACTGTGATGCTCGTCGACGACTCCGCCACCATGCTCATGAGCCTGAAGTCGATCCTGACCAAGGCCGGCTACACCGTCGAGACCGCCGGGCACGGCAAGGAAGCCATGGACAAGCTGTCCAAGGGCGTCAAGCCCAACCTGATCATCAGCGACGTCAACATGCCGCAGATGGACGGGATCACGTTCGTCCGCGAGGCGCGCAAGGCGCCCGGGATGCGTTTCACCCCCATGCTCATGCTGACCACCGAGTCCGAGCAGACCAAGCGGAACGAGGCCAAGACCGCCGGCGCCACCGGCTGGCTGGTCAAGCCGGTCGCGCCCGACCAGCTCCTCGGTGTGATCAAGCAGGTCGTTCCCGGCGCCTGACGGCGCCCTCCTGGAGGTTCCGATGTCCCGCCTTCTCCGCCGCCGGCCGGCGTCGTCCGCACCCACGGATTCCCGGGTGCAGACGGACGTTGTGGCCACCGGGCTGAAGGATGTGCCGGCCTGCTGCGAGGTCGTCGGCGCACACATCAGCGACGTGATCGAGCAGACCGGAGAGGCCGCCGCATCGATCGTCGAGCAGATGATCAAGGTCGACGGGCTGGCCGAGGAGACGGCGGCCAACGTCGCCCGGCTCGCCGGCACGCTCGGGCGCACGGAGGCGGAACTGAGTCAGGCCACCTCGTCGAACGACCAGCTCGTGGATCGGCTGGTGCGGTACTTCCTGTATCGCGACGAGCAGATCCGCGGGCTGGTCGACGAGATGCGCGGCCTCAGGCAGCACGTCGCCCAGATCGAGGAGGTCAGCCGGGCCACGAACATCCTCGCGTTGAACGCCATGATCGAGGCGATGCGGGCCGGGGACGCCGGCGAGGGTTTCGCAGTCGTCGCCGACGAGGTGCGCAAGCTCGCCGACCGCTCGAACAAGGCCGCGCACGGGATCGGCAGCAGCATCGCCGACCTGACCGGCCGGCTCGACGCGGTGCTCGCCGACGACTCGTCCTTCGAGAAGGACACGACGAGCGTCGCGCTGGAGACCGCCGACACCGCGATGACGCGCCGGCTCAGCGGCATCGCGAACGCCCAGCGCGAGCTGTCCGAGCTCGTGACCGGAGTTCTGCGCGACACGATGGAGGCGCTCCAGGACGCCGAGCAGAGCACCGGCGCGCTCACCGCGGAGACCACCGGAGCGGTCGGGCATGTGCAGTTCCAGGACATCACCCGCCAGTTGCTCGAACACGTCAGCGACGCTGTCGACCAGGTGCGACAGGCGACCGAGGACGTCATCGGCTACGCCGAAGGGTCCTTGCCGGAGGAGACCGTACGGGAACGGGCGATCTCGGTCGACGACCTGCGCGCCCGGCACGTCATGTCGCGGCAGCGGGTCACGCACGGCGATCACGCCGGTGGCGCGGCGGCGGTGTCGGACGACACGCCGATCATCGAGTTGTTCTGAGGAGCCGGCCTCAGGGCCGGCCGAGCAACATCGTCACCCTTGCTCCGTCCTCGCCGCCGGTGATCTCGAGCTGTCCGCCCGAGGCCTGGGCGGCCCGCCGGGCGATGTCCAGCCCCAGGCCCGTCGAGTCGCCGCCGCTGACGCCGCGCCTGATCAGGCCGGCCGGCATCCCCGGCCCGCGGTCGGCGATCGTGAGGACGACCCCGCCGGGCGCCTCCTCCAGCCGTACCGAGAAGGGGGTTTCGTCGGGGGTGTGGGCGAAGACGTTGCCCAGCAGCGCGTCGACCGCCGCGGCCAGTTCGTCGGCCGAGACCGCGACCGGCTGGGGCGCGGCCGCCAGGTCGATCGTCAGCGCGCGCCCGGTGTCCTCGGCCAGCACCTCCCAGAACGCCGCCCGGTCGGCCACCACGGCCGCCGCGTCGCACCGGGCGGGCTCGGCGTCGCCGTCGGTGCGTCGCCGGGCCTGCTGGATCAGCCCGCTCACGGCCCGTTCCAAAGCATCGGCGGCGGCGCTCAGCCGGGCACTTTCGTCCCGGTCCCGAAGGCCCTCCGCCTCCAGGCGCAGGGCGGTCAACGGCGTGCGCAGCCGGTGCGAGAGGTCGGCCACCTGTTCCCGTTCGGCCCGCAACAGCTCCTGGATGCGGCCGGCCAGATGGTTCAGGGCGCCGGCCACCTCCCGTACCTCCCGGGGGCCTTCGGGCGAGGCCCGCGCGGACAGCTCGGCGTTGGCCAACCGGTGGGACACGTCCGAGAGGTCGGTGATGGGCCGGACGATCGTCCGGGCCAGCCGGTCGGCCACGAACACGCCCAGCGCCACCAGCAGCGCGCCCAGCCCGAAGAGCACGACCCAGGACCGGGTCACTCCGGCCCCGGCCTCGGTCGGCGACACCAAGGTACGGATCACAGCCGGCCCGTCCGGGCGGCCCTGCACGGCCAGGACGATCTCGCGCCCGCCGCCCGACTCCACCGTGAGGCTCTGCCCGAGGGCAGCCAACTGCACTGCCGGCGTACGCGGTGAAGCCGTGCCCAGCACGGTGTCGCCGGGCAGAAAGACGGTGACGGGGCGACCGGTCGTGGCCGCGAGCTGCTCGACCGTGAGCCGCAGGTCGGCCGGATCCGCCGTGCCGACCTGGGTGACGATGCTCTGGATGTCGGCCGTCGCGCGCACGGTCGCCCTGTCCTGCGCGACCTGCCGCACGAGCAGGGCCAGCGGCACCAGGAAGGCGATCATCATGAGGCTGGTCGTGGCCAGCACGAGCAGGGTGAGCCGGCTCCTCACGGGGCGCCCAGCCGCACACCGACGCCCCGCACCGTGTGCAGGTAGCGCGGCGCGGTCGCGCTCTCCCCCAACTTTCGGCGGAGCCACGAAAGATGCACGTCGACGGTCTTGTCGGCCCCGCCGTACGGGATCTGCCACACCTCGGTCAGCAGCTCGCGCTTGGTGACCACCTGCCCGGCCCGGGTGGCCAGGTGGTGCAGCAGGTCGAACTCGCGCGGCGTCAGCTCGACGGTCGCCCCGTCGAGCCGCACCTGCCGCCCGGCCGGGTCGATCACCAGGTCACCCACGGTGATGGTCGGGTCGGCCTGCGGGGTGGCGCCACGCCGCAGCACCGCCCGGATCCGCGACTCGAGCTGGGCCGCGGTGAACGGCTTGACCAGGTAGTCGTCGGCCCCGGCGTCGAGGACACGGACGATCTCGGTCTCGTCGTCGCGCGCGGTCGCCACGATCACCGGCACCGAACTGACCGCGCGCAGCATCCGCAGCACCTCCCGGCCGTCCAGGTCGGGCAGGCCGAGGTCGAGGACGACCAGGTCGGGCCGATCGGTCAGGGCCGCCTGGACCCCCTCCATCGCGGTGGCGACGGACGCGACGGCGTGGCCGCGTTCCTTCAGCGCCCGCATCAGGGGCGTGCGGATGGTCGCGTCGTCCTCGATCAGTAACAGCCGGGCCATTGGCCCGAGGGTAGTCGGCCGGACCGCGTCCACCTGCGCTCTTAACCCTCCCTTAGTGTGCGGCCGGGACAGTCTTAGCCGTTGGTACGGCATAGTTCGGACCATGCAGTCCGTCAAGCCGCCGCGCCCCGTCGTCGTCGCCGCCGGGTGGCTCGCCGCCGCCCTGGTGGCCACGCTGGCCGGGCTGGGCGGCATCCGCCTGGTCGGCGACAGCCTCACCGGTACGCGGGGCGGGGTGGTCACCGAGCAGGACGTGGCCCGCGGGCTGGCCGCGGCAACGCCCACGACCGCCCCGGCTTCGTCGGCACCGCCGCGGCCGTCCGCTTCGCCGTCGTCGGAACGCCCGGCCGGGGCCGTCTTCTCGAGCGCCGGTGGCACCGTGACGGTGCGCTGCGAGGCCGGCGACCAGGCGTATCTGGACAGCTGGTCGCCGGCGCCGGGCTACCTGGTGCACGATTACGACCGGGGGCCGGACGACGACGTGGAGGTCCGCTTCGAGGGCTCGGACGGCCGCGTCGAACTCACGTTCCACTGCCTGGACGGGGCGCCCCAGCGCGAGCAGCGGTCCGGCGGCAATGACGACGATTGACAGCCGTCAATCGGATGCGCGGCGTTAACGCTTCGGCCAGCGACGGCCGACAGCCTTCTCAAGGACCGACCCTCGAGGAGGACTCATGGACCGTCGAACACTGCTGCGCGCCACCGTCGCCGGAGCCGGTGGGCTGGCTCTGCCGTTCACGGCCTGGCCGGCGGCGTACGCGGCGCCGGCGCAGAACGCGACCGGCCCCTACGGAGCACTGCGGGCGGCCGACGCCAACGGCATCCAGCTGCCGGCCGGCTTCACCAGCCAGGTGGTGGCGCGTTCGCGGCAGACGGTGCCCGGCACGTCGTACGTCTGGCACGACGCCCCCGACGGCGGCGCGGTGATCCCCAACGGCAGCGGCTGGGTGTACGTCTCGAACTCGGAGGTGTCCTCGTCGGCCGGGGGCGGCGCGTCGCGGATCGTCTTCAACGCGAACGGTCAGGTCACCGGCGCGTCGCGGATCCTGAGCGGCACCAACCAGAACTGCGCGGGCGGCAAGACACCGTGGAACACCTGGCTGTCCTGTGAGGAGGTCGGCCTGGGCCGGGTGTGGGAGACGTATCCGCTGGGCGGCTCGGCCGTCGTGCGGCCCGCGATGGGGCGTTTCAAGCACGAGGCGGCCGCGGCCGATCCCGTACGGCAGGTCATCTATCTCACCGAGGACGAGAGCGACGGCAAGTTCTACCGGTACATCCCGGCCACCTGGGGCAACCTGTCGGCGGGCACGCTCCAGGTCTTCCGCGCGGGCAGCGCCACCTCGGGCTCGTTCACCTGGGCCGACGTGCCCGATCCGGACGGCTCGCCGACGCAGACGCGCTATCAGGTGTCGGGGGCGAAGTCGTTCAACGGCGGCGAGGGCTGCCACTACGCCGAGAACACGGTCTGGTTCACCACCAAGGGCGACAACCGGGTCTGGCAGGTCAACCTCACGACCAATACGTACGAACTGGCGTACGACGACAATCTGGTCAGCCCGGGCACGGCTCCCCTGAGCGGCGTCGACAACGTGACCGGGACGGCGTCGGGCGACCTGTACGTGGCCGAGGACGGCGGCAGCATGGACATCTGCCTGATCACGCCGGACGACAAGATCTCGGTCTTCCTGCGGGTGACCGGGCAGGGCGCATCGGAGATCACCGGCCCGGCCTTCACACCGGCCGGCAACCGGCTCTATTTCTCGTCACAGCGCGGCGCCTCCGGAGCGTCCTCCGGGGGCATCACGTATTGCGTGACGGGCCCGTTCCGTTAAGACTTTCGGGCGTCCATGACAGCAGCGACCGCGGCGGTGGTGACCACTGCCGCGGTCAACGCGACACCCCGCAGGCCCCACGCGACCATGGCCACCGACAGCAGGCCCCACACCACGCCCGCGGTGACCAGCACGGTGATCAGCACCGGGCGGGGCCACCGGGGCCAGGGTGCGCGGCTCAGCGCGGGGTAATCCGTGGTCAGGCGGGCGACGATGTCGTCGAACTCCCTGCGCTTGTCCTCGGTGCTCATCCCGACCTCCTTGTCGAAGCACGCATGCTCCCCACCGCACTGTACGTCGAAGACGCGATGTTCGGTTCGAGAGATCTTCACTTTCTACCACCTCGCGAAGACACGAGCCTGTCCCCCGGACCCGTCCAGATACGGGATCAGGCCCACGGTCAGCGTCGCGCCACGGGGCGGGAGCCGATCGAGGTGGGCGAGGTTCTCGACCCCGTAGCGGTCGGCGCCCGTGAGGGCCAGGTGGGTCTCGAAGCCGGTCGAGACGCCGGGGTCGATGCTGAGGGTGTCGACACCCAGGCAGCGGATGCGGCGCTTGGTGAGCAGCCACTCGCAGGCCTCGACGCTGAAGCCCGGGAAGTGCAGCCCGCCCTGGGCATCGGTGCCGCGGTAGGCGTCGGCGTCGCCCGCCTTGGCGGCCCAGCCACTGTGCAGCAGCACGGCGGCGTCGCGCGGGATCCTTTCGTACCGGCGCTCGTACGCCACGAGGTCGGCCACCGTGACCGTGGTGTCGGGCTCGCGGGCGGCCCGGCGCGCGATGTCGATGACCACGGCCGGGCTGATCAGCTCGGCCAGGGCCAGCTCGGTCGAGGTGCGGCCGCCGGCGGTGAAGTGCGCCGGCGCGTCCACGTGGGTGCCGAAATGCTCGAGAATCGTCCATTCCTGCATGTAATAGCCGTCGGCCGGAATCGAGGTGACCGTACGGCGGGACGGCTCCTCCCCCGGCACGAAGGCGGGGAACGAGGGCGTCACCGGATGGGTGAGGTCCTGCAGCCCGGACTTCCGGACGGTTGCTTGTGCGGGAGCGGGCACCGCTACCGCGGCGGTCGTGGCGGCCGCGCCCAACAACAGTGAACGGCGAGTGACTTTGTCGACGCACATGGTCGCAATCTAGCCCCGCGATCACCCCTTCGGGCGTCCCGGGCCCGCGAATTTGTCATACCCTCACGCGAAGATGTGGCCCACGCCCAACGGAGGGACAAGCCATGACCGAACCGGCCATCCGGACCACCGGTCTGATCAAGAGATTCGGGGACAACACCGCCGTCGCCGGCGTCGACCTCACGGTCCCGCCCGGCACTGTGTACGGACTGCTCGGCCCCAACGGCGCGGGCAAGACCACAGTGGTCCGCATACTCGCCACGCTGCTCCGTCCCGACGGCGGCACGGCCCGGGTCTTCGGCCACGACGTGGTACGGGAGGCCGACGCGGTGCGCAGCCGGGTCAGCCTGACCGGCCAGTACGCGTCGGTCGACGAAGACCTCACCGGCAGCGAGAATCTGGTGCTCCTGGCCCGGCTGCTCGGCCACTCCAAGCCGCAGGCCCGCGACCGGGCGGCCCAGTTGCTGGCCGCGTTCGGGCTCACCGAGGCGGCCGGCCGCCAGGTCAAGAAGTACTCGGGTGGCATGCGGCGGCGCATCGACATCGCCGCCAGCATCCTCAACACCCCCGACCTGCTGTTCCTCGACGAGCCGACCACGGGTCTCGACCCGCGCAGCCGCAACCAGGTGTGGGACATCATCCGCATCGTGGTCGCCGCGGGCACGACGGTGCTGCTGACGACGCAGTATCTCGACGAGGCCGACCAGCTGGCCGGCCGCATCGCGGTGATCGACCACGGCCAGGTGATCGCCGAGGGCACCCCGGGCGAGCTCAAGTCCTCGATCGGCGCCGGCACGATCCACGTCCGGCTGCGCGACGCGGCCCAGCGGCCCGAGGCCGAGCGCCTGCTGGCGACGGTGCTGGGCACGACCGTGCAGCAGGGCTCCGACCCGCTCGCGGTCACCGCGCGGGCCGAGGCGGGTGGCTCCGATCGCGGGGCGGCCGAACTGGCTTCGCAGGCGCTGGCCCGGCTGGCCGAGGCCGGCATCGTGGTCGACGACTTCTCGCTCGGCCAGCCCTCGCTCGACGAGGTGTTCCTGGCCCTGACCGACCGTCCCGCGTCGCCGCAGGAGGTTTCCGCATGAGCACCGAGACCGCCGAGGCCGTCACCACCTACGCGCCCTCCAGCGAGACCCTGGGCGCGGTGCTGGCACGGGCCGATCGCCCGGCCCGCCCGAGCGCGTGGGGCGCGTCGCTGACGTTCGGCTGGCGGGCCGTGCTGAAGATCAAGCACGTCCCCGAGCAGCTGTTCGACGTGACCGCGTTCCCGATCATCATGACGCTGATGTTCACCTACCTGTTCGGCGGCGCGCTGGCCGGCTCGACGGGCGAATACCTGCAGTTCTTCCTGCCCGGCATCATGGTCACCAGCGTCGTCATGATCACGATGTACACCGGCGTCGGCCTCAACACCGACATCGAGAAGGGCGTCTTCGACCGGTTCCGCACCCTGCCCGTGTGGCGTCCCGCGGCCCTGGTCGGCATGATCTTCGGCGACGTCCTGCGCTACATCCTGGCCGCGACCACCATCATGGTCGTCGGCCTGATCCTGGGCTTCCGCCCCGAGGGCGGCTTCCTGGGCGTGGTCGGCGGCATGGCCCTGCTGGTCGTCTTCTCGTTCGCGTTCTCCTGGATCTGGACGATGTTCGGGCTGTTCCTGCGCTCCGAGAAGTCCGTGATGGGCGTCAGCATGCTGGTGCTGTTCCCGCTGACCTTCCTGAGCAACGTGTTCGTCGACCCCGGCACCATGCCCGGCTGGCTGCAGGCCTTCGTGAAGGTCAACCCCGTCACCCACCTGGTGTCCGCGATCCGCTCCATCATGGCCGGCGCCCCCGACATGGCCGAGATCATGTGGACCTTCGTGGCCGCCGCCGTCCTCGTCCTGGTCTTCGGCACCCTGACGATGCGCCTCTACAACCGCAAGTGACCGGCTCGGGTCGAGCTGCCCAGCCGGGCCGTTTCCGCCACGACGCCAGAGCTGCTACGCGTCGCCCACCGATCGGCACGGGGTAGCCGAGCCCGAAGGTGCGGGGTCCGGTCCCGATGGCAGCGGCAGCTCGGTGGGGTCACGCCAGTGAGCGAAACGCTGTGCCACGTGGTCGATCACGCCGTACTTGAGCAATTGGTCGTAGCTCAGGATGAGAACGAAACCGACGGCGAACACCGTGACGCTCGCGAGCGTGGCCGGCAGACCGGAAGTCAGGAAAAGGCGAGGTAGGTCCAGGCGGCGAGCACCGCGGGGTAGATGGTGGCTGCGGCGAACGGCTCGTTGACGACACCCAGCAGCGATTGCGGGCGGCGCAGGAACTGGCCCGCGCCGCGGTGCAGCAGATCGTCAGCGGCGGACAGTCCGAGCGCACGTTCCAGATCCTGCCGCGGAACGGTTGAGAGGATCGGGCAAGCATCCGGCAGGATCGTTCTCTCGGATGCCCTGGTCAGGATGATTCGATCGAGTGGTCTTGAAGGAGGCCACCGCGAATGACCGTCAACCACGGATTCCACGCCACCATGACCGCGCAGCCCGGGCGCGGCGACGAGGTCGTCACGCTGCTGCTCGAGGCGCCGTCCCTGCCCCACCCGGACTGTGTCGTGTTCCTCGTCGGTCGCTCGGCTGGAAACCCCGACGTCGTACATGTGACCGAGGGTTGGACGAGCCGGGAGGCCCATGGCGCGTTCTTCGGCAGTGAGCCGGCGCAGGCGTTCGTCGCCGCGTTGCAGGCGCTGCTGACCGGCGAGTCCGGCTACTCCGACGAGGTACCCGTCGGCGGCAAGGCGGCGTTCTGATGCCGAAGCCACCCGAACTCGATCCGCAGCTCCGCACGCTGCTCGCCGGCATGCCGGACTTCCCGCTCCTCAACCGGGAGACCCTCGAGCAGATCCGCCCGTACGCGGCGGGCCCGATCGAACCGATCCTCGAGGGCCGCGCCGTCGCCCGCCAGGAGGTCACCATCCCCGGCCCCGACGGCGGCGAGCTACCGCTGACCATCCTCAGTCCCCCCGGCGCGACCACCGCGCCGTGCATCTACTGGATCCACGGCGGCGGCATGGTCATGGGCAATCGCTACTCCCAGATCGACATCCCGCTGGAGTGGCTGGAACGTCTCGGCGCCGTCGTCGTCTCGGTGGACTACCGCCTGGCCCCCGAAGCCAACGGCGCCGCGCTCGTCGACGACTGCTACCAAGGCCTCCTCTGGGTCGCCGCGCACGCCGCCGAACTGGGAATCGACCCGTCACAGATCGTCGTGGCCGGCGCCAGCGCGGGCGGCGGCCTGGCCGCCGGGGTCGCGTTGAAGGCCCGCGACGAGGGCGGCCCGGCACTCGCCGCGCAGGTGCTCATCGGCCCGATGCTCGATTACCGCAACGCCACCACGTCGAGCCGCCAGTTCTCCGGCGAGCCCGGCGTCTGGACGCGCGAGATGAACGCCTTCGGCTGGCAGTCGGTGCTGGCCGGAAACGCCCCGCCGGCGTACGTCTCCCCCGCGGTGGCTGGCGACCTTACCGGCCTGCCACCCGCCTACCTGGACGCCGGCTCAGCCGAGGTCTTCCGCGACGAGGTCGTCACCTACGCGTTCCGCATCTGGTCCACCGGCGGCCAGGCCGACCTGCACATCTGGGCCGGCGGCTTCCACGGTTTCGACGCCCTGTTCCCGACGGCGCCGCTCTCCGCGGCCGCCCGCGAGACCCGCACCGATTGGCTCGCCCGCCACCTGACCCAAAGCTGATCCCGTCGCCCATATGGGACGAGCCTCACGGTGACTCGGCCGCCCCGCTGACCAGCCGGGCGAGGAATTCGCGCTGGGCGTCGTTGAGAACCGTTTCCTGGTACGCCGTGAGCAGCGCCCCGGTCCGCGGATCGACATCCTGCAGACCGTCATGACTGAGGTGGCCCAGCGCCAGCTGGTAGTCCGCGACCAGCCGCTCGATCTCCTCCTCCGTGGAGTCCGGCCCGAGCGCGGCGAAGCGGACGGTCAACGCGGTGGTGGCCGCCAGCAGCCCCGGCTCGGCGACCTGGTTGAGCAGCCCGGTCAACGCGGCCCGGCCGTCCTCGTCCAGCCCGTGGTGCAGCAACAGCATGACCTCGCGGTCGTGCCGGAGCATGGCCGGCGGCAGGTCCGGTCCGCCGGCCGGGATCACGATCAGGCCGGCCAGTTCCGGCGGCGTGTCCGGGCTGGCCCCGGCCGCGCGAAGCCGGGCGATCACCTCGCGGCGGGCGGTGAGCCGCTCGATCTGGGATGCCAGCTCCCGGTCGAGCTCGTCGAGGACCGCGTCGGCCCGGCCCTCGGACCGGAGCAGAGGCGGGATCTCGTGGAGCGGAATGCCGAGCTCGGCCAGCCGCCGGATGCGCAGCAGCAACACCAGGTCGGTCACCGTGTACTCGCGATAGCCGTTGGACCGCCGCGCCGGCTCGGGCAGCACGCCGACCTGGTGGTAGTGCCGCAGGGTGCGGACGCTGACCCCGGCCGTGCGGGCGATCTCGCCGCTGTTCATCCGTGCCTCCCGCCGGTCAGCCTACGAGCTCGGCGTCGGGCGCCGGCCGTGGTTCCAGGTCGCGCAGCGCCCGCACGCCGATCGCGAGGACACCGGTGACGAGCCAGACGACCGCCAGGACGACCGCCCCCGTCCGCGGGCCGGACCCCTCGACCAGCAGCGCGGCCCCGCCCATGCCGAGGGCCGGGGCCAGGGTGAGGATCGAGTTCTGCAGGCCCATCACGCGCCCCCGCACCGCGTCCGGGATCCGTTCGACCATGAGCACGCCCATCAGGCTGCCGAACAGTCCGTTGCCCAGCCCGACCAGGACGGCGGCGCCGAGCACGACCCACGGACCGGCCAGGGTCGCCATCGCGCCGAAGCCGGCGATCGTGATCAGCATCCCGGTCAGGAACCAGCTCCGCCGCCGGCCCCGGCCACCCGCCGCGGCGTACGTGCCCCCACCGATCAGCAACCCGACGGCGAGCGCGCTGAGCACCAGACCGAGCATCTCCGGCCGTTCCTGCAGGGTGAAGTAGACCGGCAGGACCAGCGCCTGGAAGCCGGCCAGAACCACGACGAGGCCGACGCTGAGCAGCGTGGTGGTCAGCAGGAACGGCGAGCGGACCAGTGTGTGCCAGCCGTCGCGCAGCACCACCCGCTGCCGGCCGCCCGCGACTGCCGGGACAGCACCTACCGAGCGCGGTATGAGCATCGTGACCGCCGCGGCCGCGGCGGAGGTCGCCGCCGTGAACCACAGCACGGTGACGCCGTCGAACGTCGCGATCAGCACCGCCCCCAGCGCCGGCCCGATCAGCATGACGATCGCGCCGAGCGCCTCGCGCAGCCCCAGCAGCCGCTCGGCCCCCATCCGCCCGGCCCGGGTGATGCCCGGGATCATGGCCTCACGCGCTGTCAGCCCCGGCACGTCGCCGAACGAGCCGATCACCGCGAACAGCACGAACCATCCCAGGGCCAGCCCGACGGTGGCGTCGACCAGCGGCAGCGCGGCGATCGAGAGCGCCGAGACCACATCGGTGAGGACCGAGGCCGTACGCCGGTTGATCCGGTCGATCACCACGCCCATCACCAGCCCGGCAGCGGCCGCGGGCAGTGCCGAGGCGACGGCGACGGCCCCGGTGGCGAGCACGCTGCCGGTGGTCTGCAGAACCAGGAGGGGCAACACCACTCCGGCGATGGAGTTGCCCAGCAGGGACAGGACGTAGGAGGCCAGATACGCCGACGACACGCGGTTCATGCGTTCATCGCAAACCATGACGTCGCGTCGGGGTCAAATCCGGACTGGCCGACGGTAGTGTCGATCTCTCAGCCGCCGGAGGAGCAGGTAGGGATGAGGCGACCGACACTTTTCCTGACGGTGGGACTTCCGTGCACCGGAAAGACCACCGCCGCCCGGCGTATCGAGATCGAGCACGACGCGCTCCGCCTCACGAAGGACGAGTGGGTGAAGGCCCTCTACGGACACGAGAACCCGCCGTCGGCCGGGGACGTGATCGAAGGACGGCTCATCGGGATCGGGTTGCGTGCCCTCGAGCTCGGCACCAACGTCGTGATCGACTACGGTCTGTGGAGCCGGGACGAACGCTCCGCGCTACGCCGGGCCGCAGCCGACCGCGGCGCCGCGGTGGAGCTGCGCTATTTCGAACTCACCCCCGCCGAACAGCGGAAACGAGTTGATCAGCGGCAGGCCGAAGCGCCCGGCACGACGTGGCCCATGTCCGACGAGGAACTCGCCGAATGGGCCGCCTTCATCGAGATCCCGACGCCGGGCGAACTCGACGGCAGCGAGCCCGTCGACGACCCACCGGCAGGCTTCGCGACCTGGGACGAGTGGCGCGAGCACCGCTGGCCGCCGGCGCTGTCCTGACGCCCGCTCATGGTGAACGAACCGGCCGGACCTCGGCGAGCCGGCGGACCGCGTAGTCGTCGTCCCAGCTGACGGCGGCTTCCCAGGCGGCCGAGGCCTGGGCGGCGATGTCGTGCTCGTCATCCTCGAGGCCGGCTGCGTTGCCGGGCAGCACGAGGTCGAGGGCGGGGACGTCGAGGTGGGCCTCGTCCCAGTCGATCAGCGCGACCGAGGTCGCGGTCATGCGGACGTTGCCCGGGTTGGCGGGATTGCCGTGGACCACGCACGTCGGGCGGCCGGCCAGCCGCGCCCATGCGGCCCGGCACCGGGCGACGCCCTCGGGAGGCATCGCGCCCAGGTCGATCTTCGTGCCGGTCGAGGCGTGCAGAAGGTCGGTCGACGAGCGCCAGCCGGGGCGCTGCGGCCACCCCCGCGTCAGACGATGCAGCTCGCGCAGCGGACCGGCCACCCGGCGCCAGTCGGCCCGCGTCTCGGGCGGTCCGCCGTCCAGGAAGGTCATCACGACCAGGCCGTCGGCGAACAGCCGCCCGTCCGTGGTCGGGATCGGCACCGGCACGGTCAGACCCTCGCGGTCGAGATGCCGCAGGAGCGCTGTCTCCCACGCGAGGTCGGCGTCGCTCCTGCGGCCGAGGCGACCGACCACGAGGCGCCCGTCGAGGCGCACGCTCCACACATCGTTGGCGACCCCGCCGGTGAGCGCTTCGATGCGGGCGACGTCGTCACCCCACTGCGCGAGCGCGTCCCATCCCATCGGCCCGACCTTACAAGCTCAGCGATCGTTCGAGCGGCCCCCGAAGATCTGCAGGAAGAACAGGAAGACGTTCAGGATGTCGAGGAAGATCGAGGCGGCGATCAGCGGAGCCGAGTTGAGGTCGGTGGTGCGGCGCAGGCGCTGGAAGTCCACCATCGTGAGCACCGCGAAGATGACCAGCCCGAGCACGGCGTAGATCAGGGCGCCGTTCGGGATGTTGACGAAGATCAGCACGATGCCGAAGACGATCAGCGCCACCAGGGCCCAGAAGGCGTAGCGGGCCAGCGCCGACAGATCGCGCCGGGTGGCGTAGCCGGCGGCGCCGGAGCCGGCGATGAACAGGGCCGTCGCGCCGCCCGACTGCCACAGCGCCTGGGGGTCCTGGCCGGCGTAGTAGGACAGCGTGGGCGCCACCGCCAGTCCGATGAAGAGGCCGAAGAGGGCCAGCAGCCCGATGGTCAGCTCACGGCTGCGGCGGGCCGAGAACTGCATGCCGATCAGGGCGGCGAACGAGGCGACGTACGCGATGATCGCCCCGCCCCCGCCGAAGTCACGGCCGAGGTAGGCGCCGAGCGCGAACAGGCCGGCGGTGCCCGCGACGAACGCCATCGTCTGGGCGAACAGGGTGTGGCTCCGGTCCCGGGTGGTGATGACCCCCGACGGGTACGCGATCGAGTCGTCCATGACGTCACTCTGGCCCTCTGCCCCCGCGGGCCGAGCCAGGGAATCTCCCTGGTCGTGGTCGGTCCCGGGTCACAACCTCGTTACCCAGCGGGCACCGGGTGCGCAGCGGGATCGCCCCGGTGTCGCTGGTCACGGTCGCGGGACCTCGTAGTCGAGCAGCAGCTCGCGGACGACGTCGACGGCGTCGGTCGTCACGACGGTCGTGCCGGTCCAGTTGGCCATGCCGAACGGGATGCCGACGATGGTCACGCACTGGGCGATCCCGGGCCGCGCCACCGGTCAGTCGCCGTTCTGCTTGCGCTCCGGCTCGTCGGTGACCTCGGCCAGGGCGGCAGCGGTGGCCACGGCGGCCGCCTCGTCGTCGTCGGCCGGACCGGGCGGCACGTCCGGCGTCTCCTCGGGCGGGTCGCCGTCGAAGGGTCCGACCGCGGAGGCCAGCAGCGCCGAGTTGGGGATGTTGAGCGGGCCGTCGGCGGTGTCGAGCACGGTGTAGAGCAGCCCGGCCGAGACGATAGCGCCGTAGTGCGGCCCGCCGATCGCGCCGGAGAACACCCGGACCCGCTGCCCCGGCACGTACGGGCGGGCGAACAGCAGCACGAGGCCGGCGAACAGGTTGCTGAGCACCGGCTGCGCGGCCAGGCCCAGAATGACACCGGTGACCGCGCCGCCGACCAGCAGGTTGCGCAGCCCGATGCCGACCAGGTCGCACACCACGAAGACGGTGATCAGGTAGCCGGCCAGCTGCACGAGCAGCCGCAACGGCGTCGCGGCCGCGTCCCCGCCCCGGGCGAAGGCGATCCGGTGCACCTCGCGCGAGGCGGTACGGGTCGCGATGATGCCGGCCACGGCGACCACCAGCGCGGAACCCCAGGCGATCAGCCGTTCCCGAAGCTCGGGCGCGTCGATGTCGCCCAGCCGCGTGCCCACGACCAGCCCGGCCAGCGCGATCAGCCCGAAGAACACCGACTTCCGGAAGTCGGGCCGGACCTTCTGCTCGAGCGCCTTCCACGGTTCGTTCACGACCCACCCCCTGTCCCGCGCAGGAGATCATATCGGCAGCTCCACCGGGCCACCGTCGGGTCGTCCCCGTTCCGGGGGACGGGGCGCTCTAGATCCTTTTGTCCGCCATTGCGTGGACCACCTATCTTGGGCTGGTCGAGCGGCGACGATCCCGTCGCTCCCGGTTCTCCGGCTTCACGCGGCCATCGCCGCTCAGCCCCGCTTCTTCGAAGGGAGCACCCGTGTCCGGCGGGCGCACCGGGGACCTTCATGAGGTTCTCGTGGTCTCGTGCGACATCGTCGGCCACTCGTCCGAGCTCGTGCACGATGTGCAGCTCGGCCGGGTCGTCGGCCTCAACACCGTGGTGTCGGAGACGATCGAGGATCGTTCCGACGCCATCTGGGCCTCCGGCGGCGACGGCGGGCACGTCGTCTTCCCCGAGGGCGACGACCGTGGGGCGGCGCAGGCCGCGCTCGATCTGGTCACCCGGTTCCTCACGTGGTCGGCCACGGCCGGTGTCGGGTTGCGGATCGTCGCGCACGCCGGCCGGGTCAGCCTGGTGCGGGGCGCCGACGGCCGCGTGCAGGTGGTCGGCAACGGCATCAACGTGGCCGGGTGGATGCTCGCCCGCGGCGGCCCCGACGGCGTCATCGTCTCCGAGGCGTTCCGCCGGCGACTGGAGCGGCACGGCGAGTGGGACGGCATAGCGTTCCACGAGCCGCGCACCCTGCGCGACAAACGGGGCGTCGATCAGCTGCTCCTGCGCATGTCGGTGCGGGACCTGCCGTCCGCGTGGTACTCCCCGATCGAGGGTGACCGTCAGCAGCTGCGCGCGGCGCTCGCTCTCCGGCGCAGCGACCCGGCCTGGAGCCACCGCGGCTGGGAGATCATGTACTTCGCCAAGCGGATCCTGCAGGTCAACAAGAGCGACCGCGAAGCGCTGGACGCCATCGGCACGATCAAGAAGCTGCAGCTGATGTACACGACGCCCGACGGCGACGAGGACACCAATCCGTTCTTCGAGTACCTCGACCCCACCATGCTTCGCGAGGTCGTGCTGTCCGCCCAGCTCGTCGAGCGCCAGTACAACGAGGTCATCTGCCGTGGCGGCGACGAAGGCGACACGATGTTCGTCATCCTGCGCGGCCGCGTCGGTGTCTACAAGACACACGGCGAACACGACTCACGGCCGATCGAGCCGCACTTCTCGCACCAGGAGGGCGATGTCGTCGGTGAGCTCGCCCTGGCTCTGGGCCGCAACCGCACCGCCGATCTGGTCGCCCTCACACCGGTCGTGCTGCTCTCGTTCCACTACCAGGACATCATGAAGCACCTGGAGAGCCTCACCGGCAACCAGGCGGCCGGCTGGGCCCGCGAGGCGATCGAGGGCTTCATCAGCCGGCGCGTCCTGGAGTACATCAGTCAGGACGTCGACTTCCTGTACGGCCGTGACGGCGCCGGCCCGCTGGCCTCGGCCCAGGGCGGCGACCCGATCGCCACGCTCAGCAACTACGCCGAGCGCATCGAGCTGCCCGACAACATGCGGCAGATCACCTTCGACGACGCCGTCGCCGCGGCCCGCACCCCCGGCGCCCGGCACGGCATCTACGTGCTGGCCGACGGCACCCTGCAGAGCCGGGCCGATCCGGGTTTCACGCTGGGCGGGCTCACCTTCCCGATGCTCTGGATCGACCTGCCGGGCTTCCTCACCCTGCCCCGGCACCAGTTCGGCCGGGGCAGCGACAAGGTCAAGGTCTTCCGCATCGCGGCCGGTGGCATCGAGCAGCTCGAACGGACCGTCCGCGAGAAGCTGCGCCGGTCCCTGCTCGCCGCGGCCGCCCGCTCCTGCTTCGTCTACGACGCCTTCATCTCGTACACCGAGCATGACGTCGGCGATGCGGCAGCCTGGGAGCAGGCCCTGAAGGAGCGCGGCTTCCGGGTCTTCATGGATCGGCCGCAGAGCGGGGCCGAGTTCGGCGAGACGGTGGCCAACGGGCTCAAGCACTCGCTCGCCCTGGTCCCGATGATCACCTCGAACGTGCAGATCCGGGATCCGGAGGACAACTGGGTGATGCGGGAGATCACCGCCCGGCGGGCGTACTTCCCGCTCGAACCCCAGATCTTCCCGGTGGTCTTCGGCGCGGCCCGGCCCGAGCGGATAGCGCCCGGAGTGACCCCGATCCGGGTCGGCTCGAACGCGGCCGAGGCCGTCGACCAGCTGGCGCATCGGCTGGAGGCCCTCCGGTCGGGCCTCCTGCCGCCGCCACACGGCGAGACCGAGATCATCGACCTGCCGCTGGAGTGAGACGCGCCGCCAGGATGTCGTCGTAGTGCTGGTTGCGCATGACCCCGAGGACGTTGCCGAACGGGTCGAGCACCGACGCGGTCACGTAGCCGGGGCCGCGCTCGGTCGGCTCGTCGTGCTTCGTGGCGCCCAGCGAGAGCAGCCGCTGGTAGGCCGCCTCGACGTCGCCCACGGCCCAGTAGACGACCACGCCGGCCGGCGTGCCGGTCGCCGGGTGCGGCGCGAACTTGCTGTTGAGCAGGCCGAACTCGTGCTGGTAGTCGCCGATGCGCCATTCCAGGTAGGCGCCCTCACGCACGAAGTACGGCTCGACCTCGAACACCTCGGTGTACCAGGCCCGGGCCGCGTCGAGGTCGTCGGCGAAGAGGGTCACTGTGGTCAGTCCGCGGAGCGCTGCTGTAGAAGTCATGACCCCCATCATCGGCCGGAAAGTGCTCACCTTCTGAGCACTTTTCCGGGCAGAATCTGCGGCATGCGCGCCGATCGTCTCGTCGCGGCCCTCCTGCTGATGCAGGCGCGGGGCCGGGTCACCGCCGCCGAACTGGCCACCGAACTGGAGGTCTCGGTGGCCACTGCCCGCCGCGATCTGGAAGCTCTGTCGGCCGCCGGCATCCCCGTCTATCCCCAGCCCGGCCGGCACGGCGGCTGGCAACTCGTCGGCGGCGCCCGCACCGACCTCAGCGGCCTGACCGACGCCGAGGCCCAGGCGCTGTTCCTGCTGGCCGGCCCGGCCGCGTCGACCTCCGGCGAAATCAAGGCGGCCCTGCGCAAGCTGATGCGCGCCCTGCCCGAGACGTACCGCACCGAGGCCCAGGCCGCGGCCGACGCCACCGTCGTCGACCCCTCGCGGTGGGGCGAACTCCCCCGCGACCACCCCGCCGAGGTGCACCAGTTGCAGCAGGCGGTGGTCCGCCGGCGCAGCGTCCGGTTCCGCTACAAGGACGCCCGGCGCGAGGCCGACCCGTGGGGCCTGATCGACAAGGACGGCCTGTGGTACCTGATCGCCGGCACCCCGAAAGGCCGGCGCACCTTCCGTCTCGACCGGGTGACCGATCTCGAGGTGACCGCCGAGACGTTCGAACGCCCCGCCGGCTTCACCCTCGACACGGCCTGGGACGAGGTGGTGGGCACGATCGAGGAACGGCGGTCCCGCACCTGGGCCACCCTGCTCATCCCGGAACGCTTCGTCTGGGTGCTGCGCGACCACTTCGGACGCCACTGCCGGCCCGGCGACGTGCTCGACGACGGCCGCGTCCGGGTGCAGGTGGGCGCCCCCACCCCGCGCGACATCGCCCGCACGCTGTCCGGCTGGGGCTCGGTCGTCGAGGTTCTCGACCCGCCGGCCGTACGGGAGGAGCTGGCCCGCATCGGCGCCGAGCTCACGACCCTCTACGCGAGGTAGCGACCGGGATCAGGGCGAAGGCGGGCAGCGTCGCGACCGCGGCCAGGACGAAGACCGCGTCGACGCCGAGCGGGGCGACCAGCAGGCCGGCGACCAGGGCGCCGGCGGCCATACCGAGGTCGTACGCGATGTTCCAGGCCGCGCTGACCGTGTTCTCGCCGCCGGGCGGCATGCTGTCGTACATCAGGGTCAGCGTGGCGTTCTGCAGCAGGCCGAAGCCGGCGCCGAAGACCAGAGCCGCCGGTACCGGGGCGAGGGCCAGTCCCGCTGTGCCGGCCGCGGTCAACGCGAGGCCCGGTCCGAGCAGGCGGCCGGGGCCGTAGCGGTCTCCCAGGCGGCCCGCGGCCCACCGGGCAGCGGTGGCCGCCGCGGGCTGCACCAGCAAGGCGGCCGCGACGACTCCGGCCGACCGGTCGTCGCCGGCCAACGGCAGGAGGGTCACGAAGACGCCCACGGCCGAGGTCGAGGCCGCGAAGATCGCGGCCGGGCGGGCCAGCGCGCGGTGGAACACGCTGCTGCTCTCGGCCACCGCGGACCGGCGGGGCAGGCCGGGCACCGAGAGCAGGGCGAGCAGCGTGAAGATCGTCGTGGCGACGAAGACCGGCGCGAAGCCCCAGCGGTGGGCGGCCCACACCCCGGCCGGCAGCGCGAGCAGGCTCGACACGCCACTCACGAGGCCGACGAAGGCGAGGCCCTGTCCCCGGCGGCCGGCCGGGATCAGCTTGGCGGTCAGCGCTCCCCCGGCCACCGTGCAGATCGCGAACCCGAGGCCGCGCAGCACACAGACGGCAAGGATCACGGCCGGGTGGGCGCTGACGGCGAGCGCGATCGTCGGGGCGCCGAGCAGCAGGAGTCCCCCGGCCAGCGCGGCGCGGTAACCGACCCGGTTCACCAGGCGCGGCGTAGCCACCTCGCCGGCCACCGTGGCCAGCAGCAGGGCGACCGTGGCGAGCCCGGCGGCGCGGCCCGAACCGGCCAGCATCGGCACCACCGACAGCGGCAGGAAGAAGCCTACGGACGCCCCGAGGATGGAGACGGACCGCAGCAGCAGGGGGCCTGTGATCAGTCGGCTGTGGACCGTCATGGTGGTCATGAGATGACGCTAGGACGCCACCGGGTCACTGATAAGGTCCAGTTCCATGCCCGTGGAGTGGGCCGGTTCGGGGCCCGAACTGCTCGTGACGATCGACCGTGGCCGCGGCGCCGGATTGCGCACACAACTCGAAGACCAGCTGCGCGCCGCGATCCGGGCCGGTCGCCTGGCCGCCGGCGAGCCGCTGCCGTCCTCCCGTGAGCTGGCCCGCGCCTTGAGCCTGTCCCGCGGTCTCGTCCAGGACTGCTATGCCCAGCTGCAGGCCGAGGGCTACCTGACGAGCCGTCCCGGCTCAGCCACGCGGGTGGCCGCGGCCGCGATGCCGGCCACCGGCGCGCCACCCCGGCCCCCGGCGCCGGCCGAGCAGTTCCCGGTCGCCGACTTCCGGCACGGCGTTCCCGACCTCAGCCTCGTGCCGCGACAGGACTGGGCGTGGGCGGTCCGTGAGGCCTGCCGCACGATGCCGGACGCCGCCTTCGACTACGGCGACCCCGTCGGCCCGGTGCGGCTGCGGGAGGTGCTGGCTTCCTATGCCGTACGGGTGCGGGCGGCCTCAGCCACGGCGGCCGACCTGATCGTGTGCACCGGCACGCAGCAAGCGCTCGGCCTGGTCGTCGGCGCGCTGGCCGCCGCCGGCGTCGGCACGATCGCCGTCGAGCACCCCGGCAGCGGCCGGACCCTCGGCCCGCTCGCCGAGGCGGCCGGGATGACCTGCGTACCCGTGCCGGTCGACGGGGCCGGACTCGACGTCACCGCCCTGCGCCGCACCGGCGCCCGCGCCGTCCTGGTCACCCCGGCCCACCAGTGGCCGACCGGCGTCGTGCTCACCGGCGCCCGCCGCCAGGAGCTGATCGCCTGGGCCCGTGAGCACGACGGCGTCGTCATCGAGGACGACTACGACGCCGAGTTCCGCTACGACCGCGAGCCGGTCGGCTCCCTGCAGGGCCTGGCCCCCGACCATGTCGTCTCGCTCGGCACGGTGAGCAAATCCCTGGCACCGGCCCTGCGCCTGGGCTGGGTCATCGCCCCCGGCCGGCTGCGCGAGCCGATCGCCCACCGCAAGTGGCTGGCCGACCGCGGCAGCCCCGTCGTCGACCAGTTCGCCCTGGCCGTGCTGATCGAGTCCGGACGCTACGACCGCCACCTGCGCCGCATGCGCACCGAGTACGCCGCCCGCCGCGACACCCTGGTCGCCGCCCTGAGGCGCCACGCACCGCACCTGCCGCTCACCGGCCTGGCCGCCGGCTTCCACGCCGTCCTCGACCTGCCCGCCGGCGCCGACGAGCAGCAGCTGATTGCCCGGGCCGCCCACCGCGGCGTCGGCCTCTACGGCGTCGCTGGTTCCCGCCCGCAGCTCGTCCTCGGCTTCGGCAACACGTCACGCCGCGAGATCGAGGCGGGGATCAGCGCGATCGCGGATCTGCTGCCGTGACGGTGCCGGGGCGGCCGCTGTTGGGGCAGGGTGGTAACGCCGCCCACGACGTTCGCGGGCGCGAACGGCAGGAGGACACGGCATGCGCAAGCGGATCCTGGGGAACGGGCTCGAGGTCTCGGCGATCGGGTTCGGGGCCATGGGCATGAGTTCCGGCTACGGGCCGGGGGCCGAGCGGGCCGACCACGTCGCACTGCTGCGGGCCGCGGTGGAGCGCGGGGTCACTCTGTTCGACACCGCCGAGGTGTACGGGCCGTACGTGAACGAGGAGTTGGTGGGCGAGGCGCTGGAGCCCGTGCGGGACGACGTCGTGATCGCCACCAAGTTCGGCTTCAATATCGGCGGCGAGGGGGTGGACAGCCGGCCCGAGCACATCCGGGAGGTGGCCGACGCGTCGCTGCGGCGGTTGCGGACCGACCGGATCGACCTGTTCTATCAGCACCGGGTCGACCCGGCGGTGCCCATCGAGGAGGTCGCGGGCGCGGTCCGGGAGCTGATCGAGGCGGGCAAGGTGCAGCACTTCGGCCTGTCCGAGGCGGCCGCGGCGACCGTGCGGCGGGCCCACGCGGTGCAGCCCGTCACGGCCCTGCAGTACGAGTACTCGCTGTGGTGGCGCCGCCCCGAGGCCGAGATCCTGCCGCTGGCCGAGGAGCTGGGCATCGGCTTCGTGCCGTTCAGCCCGCTGGGCCGGGGCTTCCTGACCGGTGCGATCACGGCCGGCACCACGTTCGGCGAGGGCGACATGCGCGCCTCGCTCCCCCGCTTCGACGCCGAGGCCCGGCAAGCCAACCAGGCGGTCGTCGACCTGCTGCGCCGCAAGGCCGACAGCAAGGGGGCCACCCCGGCCCAGATCGCGCTGGCCTGGCTGCTCGCCCAGCGGCCGTGGATCGTCCCCATCCCGGGCACCCGCCGGCTCGCGCGGCTGGAGGAGAACCTGGCCGGCGCCGCGGTGGACCTCACCGACGACGACCGGCACGAGCTCGACACGGCCGCAGCGAAGATCGACATCCGGGGCGACCGCTACTCGGAGCAGGCCGAGCGGCTGACCAACCTGTGATCACGGGACGAGCTGCGGCTCCGGTTCGGGCCGGCGCGAGCTGGGCAGGGCGCGGGGCACGCTGAGCGTGGAGGCGGCGCCGTGAGGCTGGTTGGGCTCGTACGCGACCTCAAGCCCACCCGGTGGCCGCGATGGCCCGCACGGCCGCCGAGACACTGTTCGACCAGCTGGACCACCACGGCGGGCCGGCCCTCTCCCGCCTGTTCGAGCCGCATCCGGTCCGGGCGTCCTGACCGCCGTGCGGGCCTTCGGTCAGCCGGCCGCTCCGACCAGGGCGGGCTGCCAGACGTACGTCTGCGGGGTGACCCGGGCGACGACGGAGGACCGGAAGTTCGCCTCCACCTGGGCCAGCTCGCGGGAGTTGGGATAGGAGTTGGTGCACGCGATCGGGGCGCTGCTGCCGGACATCAGGTCGGCGCACAGCCCGGTGCGGCGGTCGGGCAGGCCGAGGATGTGGCCCAGCTCGTGGGCGGCGATCCGCGGCGGGTGGTAGCCCTGGTCGACGGCCTGCCGGCCCATCCAGACCCGGCCGTTGCCGAGCGAGGTGGTCTGGGCGCGGGGCCAGCCGTTGTCGGCGTAGACGCGGATGTTGGGCGTGCGGCCGGCGGTGACCGGTTCGAGGCGCACATTGGTGGCCCGGCTGTTCCAGATCTGGGCGCCCTGGTTGATCACGGCCACGAACTCCTGCGCCTGGCTGGCGTCGTAGTAGAGCACGCGGGGCGCGGCCGAGGCCGGGGCGGACCCGGCGACCAGCACGCCGGCGAACGCGACGGCCGAGATGAGCGCGGCCGCCATTCTGCGGAGAAGCATCAGTACCCTCCTGCGGGGGATCGGGGGGTTGTTCTGGCCCCGACCCTAGCTACGCAGAGACCTTCATCGATGCTTCTCGGACATACCGATTGCGTCCTACCGCGGCGGAGCGGCGGTCACGTGGGCCACGACCAGGTCGCCGATCATCTGGCGCTGATGAGCCCGCAGGGCCGGGTCGAGCAGGTCGCGGTCGAAGATGGCGCGGAACGTGTAGCGGTTGGCGCCGCGGAAGATGCAGAAGGCACTGATGATCATGTGGACGTCGAGGGCGTCCACATCGTCGCGGAAGAGGCCCCCGGCCACGCCCCGCGCCATGATGCGGGTCAGCACGTCGAGCGCGGGGGCGGCCAGGCCTTCGCGCACCTCGGACTTCAGCAGGTGCTGGGCGTAGTGGATGTTCTCGATGGCGACCAGGCGGACGAAATCCTGGTGTTCCTCGTGATGGTCGAAGGTGAGCTCGGCCAGCTTGCGCAGCGCCTCGACCGGTTCGAGGTGGTCGACGTCGAGCTTCTGCTCGAGCGCACGGATGTGCTGGTAGGCCTGCTCGAGGACGGCCAGGTAGAGGCCCTCCTTGCCGCCGAAGTAGTAATAGATCATGCGTTTGGTGGTACGGGTCTTGGCGGCGATCTCGTCGACCCGGGCGCCCGCGTAGCCCTGGTCGGCGAACTCGTGCGTGGCGACGTCGATGATCTCCGCTCGGGTGCGCTCGGCATCCCGCACCCGTTCGCCGGGCGTCGCCGCTCCCGTTGCCATCCGCTTCCCTTCCGCCGGTCATCCCGACTTTAGCGGGCCGCGGATATTGAGCGTCGGTCGAAACAGCGGACCTTTCAGATCGGCGGCATCGCGGCCGAGGCAAGTGCCATGCCTCGTCCGCCCTGGAGGAGCTGATCACCGTCAGCGCGATCGCGGTCGCCCGACCGGGCTATCGTGCTGTCCATGCGTGTTCTGGTCGCCGATGACGAGAGGGTGCTCGCCGACACCGTGGCCGACGGGCTGCGGGACTTCGCGATGGCCGTCGACGTGGTGTACGACGGCGAGGCGGCCAGGGAGCGGGTGACCGTCAACCGCTACGACGTCGCCGTGCTCGACCGGGACATGCCCGGCGCCACCGGCGACGAGGTCTGCCGCGAGATGATCGCGGCCGGGCTCGACACCCGGGTGCTGCTGCTCACCGCGGCCGCCGGCATCCGCGACCGGGTCGAGGGGCTCGGGCTGGGCGCCGACGACTACCTGACCAAGCCGTTCGCCTTCGCCGAACTGGTCGCCCGGGTGCAGGCCCTCGGCCGCCGGGCCAACGCCGCGCACGGCCCGGTGCTCGACCGCGAGGGCATCACGCTCGACATCCCCCGGCACACCGCCTCGCGCGACGGGCTGCCGCTGCGACTGTCCCCCAAGGAATTCGCCGTGCTGCACGTGCTGCTGCGGGCCGACGGGGCGGTCGTCAGCGCCGAAGACCTGCTGGAACAGGCCTGGGACGAGAACGCCGACCCGTTCACCCAGACCGTGCGGGTCACCGTGATGACGCTGCGCCGCAAGCTCGGCGACCCGCCGGTCATCCACACCGTGCCGCGCGTCGGCTACCGGCTGGGTGGCTAGAGCCGCTGCAACTGGGTGATCACCATCGCCACCGCGAAGAAGCCGTAGAACCCGATGGCCACGAGCATCCCGCCGAGGCGCCAGCCGCCCAGCCGTACGGCGGAAGGAAGGTCCTTGAGGTTGAGACGCACCAGCAGTACCGAGTAGAGCAGCGTGACCACCGAGGCCGCGCACGTCGACACGATGAGCAGGCCCAGCGGCTGGGTGAAGCCGGCCAGCAGGATGGACGAGCCCAGCACGATCTCGGCCCAGACGACGGTCAGATAGAGCCGCGGCTCGGTCCAGCGGGCCGAGGTCTGCAGATAGTTGCGGCGCAGGAAGTCGCCGGCCACCCGGCCGATGATGTCGAGCAGGCCCATCGCGGCCGCCCACAGCGAGACGGTCGCCACGGCCAGGAAGAGCAGCTTGAGCCAGCCGCCGACCTGGTCCGAGAGGATGTCGGCCTCGATGCGCAGGAACGAGGTGTCGTTCTTGATGTCGTCCCGGCCGAACAGCAACTGGTAGGCCAGCAGGCACATGACCGTGATGGTCACGAAGCAGACCGCCACGAAGGTGACCAGGTGCTCGGCGTTGGCCCGCTTCCACCAGACCTGCCAGCGGGCCAGGTTCTGCTCGTCCGCCGGGAAGGCGTAGAGGTCGGTGCCGGCCGCCTCCTCGCGTCCGGTGATGGGCGAGACCAGCCGCGGCACGTGCGCGCCCATGCCGTAGCGCTTGTCGCGGATCCAGTTGCTGAGGACCAGATTGTGGACGCCGCCCGCACCGGCCGCCCCGATCGCGCTCAGCAGCAGGGTGAACGTGATGCCCTCGGGGATCTGCCCGAACTCGGTCACCGTGGCCCGGGCGCCGTCGCCCCACGTGCCGAGCGAGATCACGAAGACGATCACCACGATCAGGAAGAAGATCGTGAGGCCGACCTTGACGATCTCGACGCGCTCGACGGTGTTGTAGACCACCTTGGACACCGAGAGCAGCACACCGATGGCGACCAGGGTGACGACGGTGATCCAGACCGGGTCGCCCCCGCCGACCAGGTAGGTCAGCACGGTGCTGCCGCTCGTGGCCCAGCCGGGCCAGGCGTACTGGAAGGCCCCGGCCAGGCAGATGATGATCCCCCAGCCCTTCCACCAGCGGGAGAAGCCTGCCACCACGGTCTGGCCGGTGGCCAGCGTGTAGCGCTCGATCTCCATGTTGATGACGAACTGGACGGCGAGGGTGCAGAAGGCCAGCCAGAGCAGGCCGAGACCGCCGATCGCGGTCAGGTAGGGCCACAGGATGATCTCGCCGGCGGCCATGCCGATGCCGACGGCGACCACGCCGGGACCGATCATCCGGCGCAGGGACAGGGGTTCGGGAAGGTTACGGGTCTCAGCGGGGATCCGGGTACGGGAGGGATTCATGGCGGGCTCCGTTGTCGTGGAGTACGGCATCGAGGTGGCGCAGCATCCGCGCGGTGTCGGGGGTTCGCCCGGTGAACAGCTCGAAGGCGGCGGCGGCCTGGTAGGCGCACATCGCCGTCCCGCCGACGGCCCGCAGCCCGGCGTCGCGGGCCGCTCGCAGGAGCGGCGTCACGACCGGCATGTAGACGATGTCGGCCACCCACAGGCCGCGGTGGAGGAGCTCGGTGGGCAGGGGCAGTCCCGGGTGGGCGCGCATGCCGACCGGGCTGGCGTTGACCAGCCCGTCGGCCTTCGCGATCGCCGCCGGCAGATCGGCCGGCGCGGCGACGGAGAGGCGGGGATCGGAGAACCGGGCGGCGAGCTGCTCGCGCCGGCCCGCGTCCGGGTCGACGACGGTCAGGTGCTCGACGCCCAGCGTGAGCTGGGCATAGGCGCAGGCGGCGCCGGCCCCGCCGGCGCCGGTCTGGACGACCCGGCCTCGGGCGAGGTCGCGGTAGGCCTCGGTGAACCCGTACGCATCGGTGTTGTGCCCGGACCGCCGGCCGTCGCGGAGGACGACAGTGTTGACCGCGCCGATCGCCCGGGCCTGCGGGGACAGGTCGTCGAGCAGACCGATGACCTGCTGCTTGAAGGGATGGGTGATGTTGAGCCCGGCGTAGCCCTCGCTCTCGGCCCGGGTGAGCAGGTCGCCCAGGGCAGCCGGGGATCCGGTGTCGAACAGGTCGTACGTGAGGTCGAGGCCGTGGCTGCGGCCCTCGGCCTCGTGCAGCGCCGGGGACAGGGAGGTGCCGATGCCGGCCCCGATCAAGCCACAGCGCATGCTCGTCGCTCCCGCGGTTCGCTAATGTACGGACTGGTACGTTAGTTATCCGCTGTGACGGGGCCCACTGTCAAGAGCCGGTAGCCTGTCGCGGTGATCATCATTGCGAACGTGCTGGTGGCGCTGGTCGCGCTCATCCACGCGTACATCCTGGTCCTGGAGATGTTTCTCTGGACCACCCCGCGTGGGCAGCGCGCGTTCGGACTCACCCCGGAATTTGCCCTGCAGACGAAGACGCTGGGGCTGAATCAGGGGCTCTACAACGGTTTCCTGGCCGCCGGGCTGATCTGGGGGCTGGTCGCGGACAACTTCGGCGCCAAGGTGTTCTTCCTCGCGTGCGTGGCGATCGCCGGCATCGTCGGGGCCGCCACCGCCAGCCGCCGCATCCTCTACGTCCAGACGGCTCCGGCCGTGCTCGCGCTGGCGTTCGTGCTCATCGCCTGAACTTGTCGGACCCCCCGCCTACGCTCTCGGGCATGAGAACGCTCCTCGGCCACGTCAGGTCCCGGACGATCACTGTCACCGGTGCGACGTGGGCTGCGGCGCATGTCGGGGTTCGAAAGTCTTTCAGCCGGAACGTGTTCACGGCCATGGCGCCCTGAGGTCCGGGCCCGCCGAGGTTCCGACGCCGGCCCGCTGAGAGGTGCTGAATGACCGGTGTTCTGGAAGGCGAGGTCGCGCTGGTGGCCGGGGCGACCCGGGCGTCCGGCCGGGCCATCGCCGTCGCGCTCGGCGCGCTCGGCGCCACGGTCTACGTCACCGGGCGCAGCACGCGGGCCGGACGCTCCGAGATGGACCGGCCCGAGACGATCGAGCAGACGGCCGCGGCGGTCGACTCGGCCGGCGGCGCCGGCATCGCGGTCCGGGTCGACCATAGCGTGCCGGCCGAGGTGGCGGCGCTCGCCGGGCGGATCGACGCCGAGCAGGGGCGGCTCGACGTGCTGGTCGACAGCGTGTGGGGCGGTGACATGTTCACCGAGTGGGGCCGCACGATCTGGGAGCACGACCTCGACCGGGGGCTGCGCCTGCTGCACCAGGGCGTCGACACCCACCTGATCACCAGCCACCACGCCCTGCCGCTGCTGATCCGGCGACCGGGCGGGGTGGTGGTCGAGATGACCGACGGCAAGGCGATCGACGGGGACTATCGCGACTCGGTCTACTACGACCTGGTCAAGGCCTCGGTGATCAGGCTCGCCCAGGCACAGGCGGTCGAGCTTCGCCCGCACGGCGGCGTGGCCGTCGCGGTCACGCCGGGGTGGCTGCGGTCGGAACGGATGCTCGACGAGTTCGGGGTGAGCGAGCACAACTGGCGCGACGGAACGGCGAGGGACCCGCACTTCTGCGCGAGCGAGTCCCCCCACTACGTCGGCCGGGGCGTGGCCGCGCTCGCCGCCGATCCCGGCGCCGCCCGGTTCAGCGGGCAGACGTTGTCGAGCGCGGACCTCGCCGCCGCCTACGGCGTCACCGACGCCGACGGCACGCGGCCCGACTTCCCCCGGTACTTCGCCGAGGTGATGGCACCCGGCCACCCCGCCGGCGACGCGGATTACCGGTGACGAACCGGCGGCGACGCGGGCTACCGGCGAGGTCAGGCGGCGGCGATCGCTTCGAGGATGACGTCGGCGACGGCCTGGGGCCGGCTGACGCTCAGGGCGTGCGAGGCGCCGGGGATCTCGCGGGCCGTCTTGGCGCCGGCCCGGCCGGCCATCCAGCGGTGCAGCTCCACCGGGATGTTGAGGTCGGCGTCGCTGTAGACGAACCAGGACGGGATCGAGCGCCAGGCCGGCTCGTCGGCCGACAGGCCCGTGGACAGGGCGGCCTCGGTGACCGGGCGTTGGGTCGCGGCCATCAGCGCCGCCTCGGCCTCCGGGACGTCGGCACAGAACTGGCGGCGGAAGACGTCGCGGCGGATGGTGAACTCGTTGCCGCCCGTGGAGACGGGGTAGGCGGCGAGCGCGTCGCCGAGCGTGCTGCCGGGGAACTTCAGCGACAGCGCGAACGCCGACTCCCCCGTGTCCGGGGCGAACGCGTCGACGTAGACGAGTCCCCTGACCTCGTCGTTGCCGGCCGCCGCCTCGGTGACGACCATGCCGCCGTACGAGTGGGCGACCAGCAGCACCGGGCCGCCGACCCCGTCGATGACGTCGCTGACGTACTGGGCGTCACCGGCCAGGCTGCGCAACGGGTTGGCGACGGCGACCACGTCGAGCGATTCGCCGGCCAGGCGCTCGATGACGCCGTTCCAGCTGGCGGCCTCGGCGAAGGCGCCGTGCACGAGCAGGACGGTGGGCTTGGTGTTCTCGGGCATGATCTTTCCCCTCGGGAGTGGAAACTCGGTCCGTCAGCGGTGACCGGACAGCTCCCCGATCTGTGACGGAGTCGATCGTCACTGGTCTCGTTCCTGGCATCCGGGCTGGTCGGGGGGCCAGGATGAGGTGCCGGGAGGGGGCGCGAATGGGTCTGGGTGATCTCAACGAGGCAGCACGGGTGTTCACGGAGGCGCGGCCCCGGCTGTTCGGTATCGCCTATCGCATGCTCGGCAGCGCCACCGAGGCCGAAGACCTGGTGCAGGACGTCTGGCTGCGCTGGCAGACCTACGACCGCGACACCGTGGTGAACCCCGGAGCCTTCCTGGCCACCACCACGACCCGGCTCGCGATCAACAATCTGCAGTCGGCGCGGGTGCGGCGCGAGACGTACATCGGCCCGTGGCTGCCCGAGCCGGTCGACACCAGCGCCGACCCCTATCTGGGCGCGGAGACGGGCAACGCCCTCGAGTTCGCGGTGCTGATGCTGCTCGAGAAGCTGACGCCCCACGAACGGGCGGCCTACGTGCTCCGCGAGGCCTTCGATTATCCGTACGGCCAGATCGCCGACATCCTGCAGAGCAACGAGCCGGCCGTACGCCAGCTGGTGAGCCGGGCCCGCAAGCACGTCACCGGCGAGCGCAAGGCGCCCGTGTCGACCACAGCCCAGCGCGAGCTTCTGGCCACGTTCATCACGGCCGCCCGCAACGGCGACATGCAAGGGCTCGAGAAGCTGTTCGCCGCCGAGGTCGCCAGCATCTCCGACGGCAACGGCGCCCGGCAGGTCTCGCGCCGCGCGGTCGTCGGCGCGGCCCGTGTGGCCAAGTACGTCGCTGCCTTCTCGGCCTGGTGGTGGGAGGGCGTCGAGGTCCGGTTCATCACCGCCAACGGCCGGCCCAGCGCTGTGCTGCAGCGCGGCGACGAGATTCTCGCGGTGCTCACCGTCGAAGCGTCGGAGGACGGCATCGAGCAGGTGCTGTGGATGATGAACCCGCAGAAGATCGCCGCGGTGAGCTGACCCGCGGCTGTCACAGATCCGTGCCGTCCCCGGTCTTAGCGGGCGACAAGCTCGTCATGCCCGCCGCAGGCGGGAGAAACAGAGGGCACGATGCGGACGATCCTGGTGGTCGGCGGTGGCTATGCCGGCTTCTACACGGCCTGGAAGCTCGAGAAGAAGCTCCGCCGGGACGAGGCGAGGGTCGTCGTCGTCGATCCGCGTCCCTACATGACCTACCAGCCCTTCCTGCCCGAGGTGCTGGCCGGTTCGGTCGAAGCGCGGCACGCGGCTGTCGCGCTGCGCCGCCATCTGAAGAGCACGCGCCTGGTCAACGGCAGCGTCACGCGGATCGACCACGCGCACCGCACGGTCATGGTGCAGCCGGCCGCCGGCGAGAGCTTTCCCCTGGCGTACGACATCCTGGTCGTCACCGCCGGGGCGGTGACCCGCAAACTGGCCATCCCGGGCGTCGCCGAGAACGCGATCGGCATGAAGCACGTCGAGGAGGCCGTGGCCATCCGCGACCGGCTGCTGACCGCCTTCGACCAGGCGGCCACGCTGCCCCGCGGCCCGCAGCGGCAGCGGCTGCTGACCGCCACCTTCGTCGGCGGCGGCTTCTCGGGCGTCGAGGGCTTCGGCGAGCTCATGTCGCTGGGCCGGGCGCTCGTGAAGAAGTATCCCGAGCTCGACCCGTCGGAGCTCAGCTTTCATCTCGTCGAGGCGCGCGACCGCATCCTGCCCGAGGTGACCGACGAGCCCGGCCGCTGGGTGGTGCGGCATCTCGAGCAGCGCGGCGGCCACGTGCATCTGAACGCGCAGGTGCGCTCGGCCGCCGGCAGGCGCGTCGTGCTCTCCACCGGCGAGGAGTTCGACTCCGAGCTGATCGTGTGGACGGCCGGCAACGGCGCCAACCCGTTGGTGCACAACCACACGGACCTGCCGATCGACGCCCGCGGCCGGGTCGTGGTGCGGGCCGACCTGAGGGTGGGCACGGACGCCGAGCCGGTCGAGGACGCGTGGGCGGCCGGTGACGACGCGGCGGTGCCCGACCTGGCGATCGACCAGCCGGGCGCCGCGACCGTGCCGAACGCCCAGCACGCCGTACGGCAGGGAAAGCTCGTGGCCAGGAATGTGATCGCCGCGTTGCGGGGGCGCCGGGCCAAGCCGTACAAGCACGCCAGTCTCGGCGTCGTGGCGACCCTCGGCCTGGGCCGCGGCATCTTCCAGTGGCACGGGATCGTCATCAAGGGCTTCCCGGCCTGGGTCATGCACCGCGGCTACCACGTGCTCGCCGTGCCCACCTGGGAGCGCAAGGTTCGCGTGCTCGCCGTGTGGGCGACCGCCGTCCTCTTCGGGCGCGACATCGTCTCGCTGGCCTCCGTGCAGCACCCGCGCCGGGCGTTCGAGACCGGCGGCGAGCCGGTCCGCGCCACCGCCGGCACCCGTGCCTGATCCGGGCCACCCGGCCGATGCATCCGTTACACCTGCTCGCCGGCGCCTGCGAAGCCGCTGACCTCGCGACGGTCGAGTCCCTGCTGGCCCCCGGCGTCGTGGCCGTCTGCGACGGCGGTGGCCTGGTGTCCGCCCCGAGCGAGCCCGTGCGAGGCGCGGCGGAGGTCGCTTCGTTGTTGCTCACCCTGCTCGCCGGCGCGCTGCTCACCCGCGAGACGGTGAACGGCCTGCCCGGCCTGGCCGCCCGCCGCGCCGACGGGTCACCGCTGGCCGTTCTGGTGGCCAACGGCTTCCCGGCCGAGATCGGTTCGCTCTGGATCGTGCTCAACCCCGACAAGCTGCGGCGCTGGAGCTTGTACTCGTAGACCATGGTTACCGCCGCCGACCCGCGCCAAGGTGAAGTCACATCCTTTCTCTGACCTGGGAGTTTCTCGTGAGTACGAAGCTGGCTGTGGTGACCGGGGCGAGCAGCGGCGTGGGCCTGGGGCTGGCGACCCGCCTGGCCGTCGCGGGCGCCGAGCTGCTGCTGCCCGTCCGTGATCCGGCCAAGGGCGGGGCCGCCGTCGCCCGCATCCGCGCCGAGGCGCCGAAGGCCCGTGTCACCCTGGCCGCGCTCGACCTGGCGTCGCTGGCGTCGGTGGCCGCGTTCGCCGAGACCGTCGACCGTCCCGTCGATGTGCTCATCAACAACGCCGGCGTGATGGCGCCCCCCGTCCGGCACACCACCGCCGACGGCCTGGAGCTGCAGTTCGGCACCAACCACATCGGGCACTTCGCGCTCACGGCTCGGCTGCTGCCGCAGTTGCGCGCCGGGCGGGCCCGGGTCACGACGATGACGAGCAGCGCCGCCCGCAACGCGAGGGCCAACTGGGACGATCTGGAGAGCGCGCACGGCTACGCGGCCATCAAGGCGTACGGGCAGTCGAAGCTCGCGAACCTCCTGTTCGCGCTCGAACTCGACCGGCGCTCGCGGGCCGAGGGGTGGGACATCGTCAGCAACGCGGCGCACCCGGGCACGACCCTGACCGGCCTGTACTCCGCCGGTCCGAACCTGGGCCGCGACAAGCCGGCCCGCCTCGAGGCGATCATGTCGCGGCTGGCTCGCTGGGGCGTCTTCGTCCAGGGGGTCGAGCAGGGTCTTCAGCCCGCGCTGTACGCGGCCACGAGTGAGGCGGCGCGGGGCGGGCGGCTCTACGGGCCCGACGGGATCGGGCAGTTCACCGGGAAGCCGACCGAGCTCGCGATCTACCGCCCGGCCCGCGACCTGACCGCGGCCCGGCGGCTGTGGGCCGTGTCGGCCGAACTGGCCGGCGTGGACTTCGTTGCGGGTCGCGGCGGCACCGAACTCACCGCCTCCGGCGGGGAACCGAGGATCTGACCATGGACCGCGCTCTGCTCGCCGACTGTCTGCGCACCCGCCGGGAGGCGTTGCAGCCCGAGGACGTGGGGCTGCCCCGCGGCCGCCGGCGGCGGACGCGGGGGCTGCGGCGGGAAGAGGTCGCGGTGCTGGCCGGCATGTCGATCGACTACTACACGCGGCTGGAGCAGCCGCGCGGGCCGCACCCCTCGGAGCAGATCCTGGAGGCGCTGGCCCGCGCGCTGCGACTCTCGATGGAGGAGCGCGAGCACCTGTTCCGGCTGGCTGGGTACGCCACCGGACGCCGGGCCACGGACACCGACCACATCAACCCGGGCATGCGGCGCATATTCGACGGCCTGCAGGGGGCGGCGGCGCAGGTGGTGAGCCCGCTCGGCGAGACGCTGCTGCAGACGCCGCTGTCGGTCGCGCTGATCGGCGACGACAGTGTCCACAGCGGACTGCCGCGCAGCAAGCACTACCGCTGGTTCACGGATCCGGCGGCGCGGTCGGCGTATCCGCCTGACAACCACGACGAGCAGAGCCGGCTGGTCGTGGCCGACCTGCACTCGTCGTACACCCGGGACGGCAAGGACTCCCGCGCCGGGACGCTCGTGGCGGCCCTGTTGCGCGAGAGTCCCGAGTTCGCGGCCCTCTGGCGGGAGCATCCGGTGGCCGGGCCCTACTGCGGCCAGGTGCGGCTCGTCCACCCGCAGGTGGGCGCGATCGACCTGTTCTGCCAGCGGCTGATCGACCCCGACCAGTCGCAGCAGCTGGTGGTCTACACGGCGACGCCGGGCACCGAGAGCGCCGAGAAGCTGGAACTGCTCTCGGTTCTCGGCGCCCAGCGCCTCTGAATCGCTCTCTATTTCTGGGCGGCCAGGAACTCGCGGAAGGTCTGCTTGGCGATGACCGCGTCGGCCGGGCCGGTGAGCACGTCGCCCTGGACGGCGGCGAACATGCCCGCGGTGTCGTCGGTGACGACCGTGCGCGGGTCACCCTTGGCGGCCAGGGCGATCCGGCCCAGTTCGTCGAGCGGGAACACCTCGGGGCCCACGATGTTCACGATGCCGTTCAGCGGCTGACCCGCCGCCACCTGAGCCACCTTGCGGGAGATCTCGGCCGACGCCAGCGGCTGCACCGGCGTCGTGGGCAGGTGGACCTTGTCGCCCTCGACGACCCACGACAGCACCGACTTCATGAACTCGAAGAACTGGCCCGCCCGCACGATCGACCACGGGACCGGCCCGTCCTTCAGGATCTCCTCCTGCAGCACCTTCGCCTTGTAGTAGTCGAGGCCCGGCACCTGGTCGACACCGACGATCGACAGGATCACAGCGTGGCCGACCCCCTGGCGCTCGGCCGCCGCGAGCATGTTGTCCATCGTGGTGCGGAAGAAATCGATCGACTTGTCGTCGAACGTCGGCGAGTTGGTCAGGTTGACGACCACGTCGGCGCCCTTGAGCCCCGCGTCGAGTCCCTCGCCCGTGAGCAGGTCGACACCGTTGGCCGGCGACAACGGCTCAGCGTCGTGCCCGTGCTCGCGCATCAGCGTGACGACCTGCGAGCCGATGAGCCCGGTCCCACCCAGCACGGCGATCTTCATGTCCGTCACTTCCTTCGTGTAGCTGTCTCGGTTGTCAGCTTCGACCGGACAGCCCCGCAGCCTGTGACATGCGACCCGCGTCACGCACGGCCCACGGCACGAGCGCGCCGGCCGCCGCGAGGAGTGCGCCGACCACGTACCAGCCGGGCCGGCCCCACGTGATGCAGAGGCCGATGAGCAGGCCGGGCCCGACCGCCTCGGCCAGCCCGGCGCCCAGCCCGAAGACTCCGAGGTACTGCCCGGTGGCGTGGGGCGGCGCGAACGCGAACGACACCTCGAACCCACCGGCCGCGTGCCACAGCTCGCCCAGCGTGTGGACGACCACCGCGGCCACCAGCAACACGGCGGCGACCCAGGCCGGGACGCCGGAGGTCACGCCGACCCGACCTGGCCGGGCGGCAGGTGGACGGCCTCGGTGAAGTACAGGACGCCGGCGGTCAGGTAAAGGCCACTGCCGACGGTGAAGACGAAGTTGGAGGCGGCGAGTGCCCGCTGAGGCCCGGGTGGGGGGACGAGCGACACACCAAGAAGCCTAGAAATTATTGCAACTTCTTGGCAATGGCAGGCGATTGGCAGGCCGACGGTCGGCGCGACCAGCGCCGCCGGAGTCATCACCCTTCGACGCCGGGGGTGCGGCGGCTGCCCGCTAGGCGTCGCCGAGGGTGGCGCGCTCCTGCTCGATCGTGGTGTCGTCGCCGTGGCCGGTGTGTACGACCGTGTCGCCGGGCAGGGCGAACAGCTTGGTGCGAATCGAGGCGACGATGACGTCGGCGTCGGAGTAGGAGCGGCCGGTGGCGCCCGGGCCGCCCTGGAACAGGGTGTCGCCGGTGAAGACAGCGTTCAGGTCGGGGGCGTGGAGGCAGACCGCGCCGGGCGCGTGGCCCGGGGTGTGCAGCACGGTCAGGGCCGTGCCGCCCACCTCGATCTTCTGGCCGTCGGCCAGGTCGGCGTCCCAGGCGACCGACGCGCCGTGGGTCAGTTCCCACAGCGGCCGGTCGTCGGGGTGCAGCAGGATCGGGGCGCCCGTGCGTTCGCGCAGCGCGGGCGCCACCCGGACGTGGTCGTCGTGGGCGTGGGTGCAGACGATCGCGCGGACCGTGCGGCCGGCGACCACGGCCAGGATCGCGTCGACGTCGTGCGGCGCGTCGATCACCACGCACTCGGCGTCGTCGCCGACCACCCAGATGTTGTTGTCGACGTCGTACGTCTGCCCGTCGAGGCTGAACGTGCCGCTGACGACACCGTGGCCGACCTTCGCTTGCTGCATGGCTCGCCCTGATCCTTCCGCACCGCTGGTCACATCCGGTTCAGACTAACGACCGCTCCTCCCGGCGGTCGGCTTCGGTCGAGAGCGTGCCGCCCGATTCGTCCAGGCCGGCTCGGGCGTGCAGGCGCCGCGCCCACCCGGGGGCCCACCAGTTCGCCTTGCCGGCCAGCTTCATCAGGGCGGGAACCAGCGTCGCCCGGACGATGAAGGCGTCGATCAGGACGGCGAGGCCCAGCCCCAGGCCGAACATCTTCATGAACGTGATGCCGCTGGTGGCGAACGCGAAGAACGTGATCGAGAGGACCAGCGCGGCGGCGGTCACGATCCGGCCGGTCTTGGCTGTGCCGGTGACGATCGCGGCGTGGTTGTCGCCGGTGCGGTCGTACTCCTCCTTCATGCGGGCCAGCAGGAAGACCTCGTAGTCCATCGACAATCCGAACGCCACGGCGAACATCAGCAGCGGCATCGCGATGTCGGTGAACCCGGTCGCGGTGAAGTCCAGCAGGCCGGACAGGTTTCCGTCCTGGAAGATCCAGACCACGATGCCGAGCATCGCCGTCAGGTTGAGGGTGTTGAGCACGATCGCCTTCAGCGGCACCAGGAAGCTGCCGAACATCAGGAACAGCAGCACGAACGTCGCGACCGCGATCCACAGCGCGGCCCACGGCGCCACCGACAGGATCGCCGCCTTGGTGTCGGCCAGCTGCGCGGCGCCGCCTCCGACGAGCACGTCGCCGTCGAGTTCCCGCAGGTCCCGGACGAGATCCTCGGCCTCCGCCGAGATCGGCACCACCGACGGCACCACCTCCAACCATTCCCCCGCGGCGGCGCGGAACTTCTGCGCGTCGGGCGCCGGCTCGCCCGCCCGCTGACCGCCGGCCCAGGCGCCCCGGGCGGTCACGACCTCGGCCACGTTCGGAAGCCGCGAGGCGGCCGCGGCGTAGGCGTCGATCCGGGCCGGGTCGGCCGCGCCCTCGACCACGACCGGGAAGGCCTCGGCGGCGAAGCCGAACTCGCGCTGCGCCTTCTCGGTGGCCACCCGGGCCGGCTCGTCGGCCGGCAGCACGCGGGCGTCGGGGTTGCCGAAACTGGTGCCGAGCACGGGCAGGCTGAGCAGCACCAGCAGCGCGACCACGCCGCCGGTGACCAGACCGGGGCGGCGCAGCACCCGCTCGGCGATCCCGGCCCAGCGCGGGGAGTCGGAGCGCACGACGCCGGGCAGCTTGCCCGCGTTGACCCGGTGACCCAGCACGGCCAGCAGCGCCGGCAGGGTGATCACGGCGGCGAGCACGGCCACCAGCACGACGCCCACCCCGGCGTACGCGAAGGACCGCAGGAAGAACAGCGGGAAGGCGATCAGCGCGAGGAGCGCCACGGCCACGGTCACGCCGGAGAACAGCACCGTGCGGCCGGCCGACTCGACCGTGCGGATCACCGCCAGGCCGACCTCGTGGCCGGCCGTCAGCTCCTCGCGGAAGCGGGAGACGATCAGCAGCGAATAGTCGATGGCCAGGCCGAGCCCGAGCGCCGTGACCAGGTTGATCGAGAAGACGGACACGTCGGTGACCTGCGAGATCGCCCACAGCACGAAGAAGGCGCCAACCGTGGCCGAGGCGCCGACGACCAGCGGCAGCAGCGCCGCGACGACACCGCGGAAGACGAACAGGAGCAACAGCAGCGTCAACGGGATCGCGATCGACTCGGCGAGCACCAGGTCCTCCTCGAGGCCGTGGCCGAGCGCCTCGCCGAACGCGGCCTGACCGCCGATCTCGGTGGTGATCGGCCCGCGTTCCCCGCCGAACCGGTCGCGGACGAGCGCCACGGCCTCCTCCGTCGCGGTGTCGTCGCCGCCCGCCCGCACCAGCACGAGCGCTTCCCGGCCGTCGTCCGAGCGCAGGGCCGGCGGTTGACCGGCCGTCCAGTACGAGGTGACCTCTTCGATGCCCTCCAGGGCGGCCACCCCGGTGGAGAGCGCCTGACCGGCCGCCGCCGCCTCGGCCGCGTCGACGGTGCCGCCGTTGGCCGTGACGACCAGCACGATGTTGGGCGGGCCGGCGCCGAAGTCGTCCTCGAGGATCGCGGCCGCCCGGGACGAGTCGGAGGCCGGGTCGTCGAAGCCGCCGTTGGCCAGGCCGGCGAAGACCCCGGCCCCGAGCACCGCGGTCACCGCGAACACCACCAACGAACCGAGCAGCGTCAGCCGGGCCCGCCGGACGACGAACCTCCCGAGCGCAGTGAACATGACAGCCTCTTCCTCTGGCGACGTGGGCATTGCCAGGGAAAGTCTCGGGAGTGCGGCCGTCGATGTCGTCGTTCCGTGGTGCGAATCCGCGCGGGCGTTCCTACCGCAGTAGGAGGCGTCGCGGCACTGGGGTACCTATATTCCTCCCATGCCTTCACTGCTGACCGACCGCGGCGAGTTCGTGGGCGGGGCCGCTGTCCTCGGCACCGGGCTGGGCGTGCTCAGCCTCGTCTACACCGAGCGGTGGGGCTGGATCGTCGCGGTGGTGATGCTGCCGGCCCTGATCGTGCGGGCCCGGTGGCCGTCGATGCCGGGGTGGCTGCTGCTGGCCTGGCTGACCGGGCCGACGGTGATCGGCGACGCCTTCGTGGTCACCCACAGCGCGTACATGGTGGTGGTCGTCGGCATGGCTGTGGTCGCGGCCGACCGTCGTACGCGGGCCGATCTGACCGCCATGCTGGCCTGCCTTTTCTCGCCGTTCCTGATCTGGGCGCTCGAGACCAGCAACTGGCACCGCGGCATCGGGGCCTGGCTGTGGTTCAGCGGCCTGCTGATCGGCTGGGGCTTCGGCCACGTGGTGGCCCGGCAGTTCGCCCTGATCGACGAGCTGGAACGCACGAGGAACCGGCTGGCCGACATCGCGGTCACCGAGGACCGCCAGCGCATCGCCCGCGACCTGCACGACCTCGTCGGGCACAGCTTCAGCGTGGTGCTGCTGCACCTGTCCGGGGCCCGTCTGCTGATTCCGTCGTCGCCCGCCGAGGCCGAGCAGGCGCTGCGCCAGGCCGAGGCGGTCGGCCGGGCCGGCATGGACGAGTTGCGCCAGGCGCTCTCGCTCATGCACCACGGGTCGCCCGCGCTCCCGCCGGTCGAGCTCGACCAGTTGCTGGCCACCTACCGCCAGGCCGGCATGAGCCTCGACGTCGAGGTGCGCGGCGACATGACAGCGGTGGCCGCGGCCCCGCGCATAGTGCTGCACGACGTCCTGCGCGAGTCGCTCACCAACGTCGCCAAGCACGCCCGTACGGCCGACGCGTCGATCGGCATCGTGGTCGACCGCGACGGCCTGCTCGTCCGCGTGTCGAGCGAACTGAAGCCGGGCCCCGCGCACGGCCGCGGGGTCGGGCTGGCCGGGCTCGACCACCGGGTGGCGGCGATCGGCGGCAGTTTCCAGGCCCACCCCGCCGAGGGCCGCTGGGTGGTCGAGGCGGTGCTGCCCCGCCGGCTGGCCGGGGTGCCCGCGTGATCCGGGTGGTCCTCGTCGACGATCAGCCGATGGTCCGGGCCGGGCTCGCCCTGATCCTGCGCAGCCAGCCCGGCCTCGAGGTGGTGGCCGAGTGCGGCGACGGCGCCGCGGTGGTGCCGGCGCTGGCCGAGCGGGTGGCCGACGTCGTCTGCATGGACGTCAAGATGCCCGGGGTCGACGGCGTCGAGGCGACCCGCCGGGTGCGCGCGGCCGGCGGTCCCCCGGTCTGCGTGCTCACCACGTTCGGCGACACCGACGTCCTGTGGTCGGCCGTCGACGCGGGCGCAGCCGGCTTCGAGCTCAAGTCGGCCACCCCGGAGAACCTGATCGAGGCCATCCGTACGGTGGCGGCCGGCGGCACCTGGATCGACGGCACCCTGCTGGGCCCGATCCTCGACTCGTGCCGCCGTCAGACCCGCCCGTCGAGCGGGCCGGACCGCCGGCTGGGCGCCCTGACCGACCGCGAGCTCGACGTGCTGCGCCTGATGGCCCGCGGCGCCTCCAACCGCGAGATCGCCGACCGCCTGGTGCTGGCCGAGACCACGGTCAAGACCCACGTCGGCACCCTGTTCACCAAGCTCGGCGCCCGCGACCGGGCCGCCGCCATCGTCTACGCCTACGACGCGGGCATCGTCCGCCCGCAGAACGGGGCATAGCCCACCGACGATCACCTTGGTAGGTTGTTGCAAGTAATTGGCAACAACGAAGGGGTGGCGTTGACCTCCGTAGTGCATGACGTGCTCGGGCTCCGCGCGCAGCGCCGTCGCACCACGCTGTGGCTGCTGGCCCTGACCGCGTTCCTGGTGGTCACCGCGGTGGCCGCGGTCGGCACGGGGGCGATCGCGATCAGCCCCGGCACCGTGGCCCGCATCCTCGGCCGCCAGCTGTTCGGCCTGGGCGCGGTGACCTGGACGCCGCCGCAGGAGGCGATCGTCTGGCAGGTGCGGTTCCCCCGGGTGCTGCTCGGCCTGCTGGTCGGCGCCGGGCTGGCCGTCTGCGGCGTCGCGCTGCAGGCGATGGTGCGCAACGTGCTCGCCGACCCCTACCTGCTGGGCATCAACTCGGGCGCCTCCAGCGGCGCCGCCGCGGCCATCCTGTTCGGCGCCGGTGCGGGCTTCGGCCAGTACGCGCTGTCGACCAGCGCCTTCCTCGGCGCGCTGGCCGCTTCGCTGCTGGTCTTCCTGGTCGCCCGCAGCGGCGGCCGGGTCACCTCGATCCGGTTGCTGCTGGCCGGCGTCGCGGTCGGCTACGCCCTGTACGCGACGACCAGCTTCCTCATCTTCGCGTCCGGGTCGGCCGAGGGCGCCCGGTCGGTGATCTTCTGGCTGCTCGGCTCGCTCGGCCTGGCCCGCTGGGACGCGCTGCTGGCCCTCGCGGCGGTCGTCATCGGCGGCACAGCGGTCTATCTGACCGTCACCGGCCGCCGGCTCGACGCCCTGGCCATCGGCGACGAGACCGCGCACACCCTCGGCCTGAACCCCGACCGGTTCCGCCTGCGTCTGCTCGTCGTGGTCTCGCTCTGCGTCGGCGTGCTGGTCTCCGCGGCCGGCAGCATCGGCTTCGTCGGGCTCGTGGTGCCGCATCTGGCCCGCCGGCTGGTCGGCGCCCCGCACGTCCGTGTGGTGCCGGTGGCCGCCCTGCTGGGCGCGATCCTGCTGGTCTGGGCCGACGTCATCGCCCGGGTGCTGCTGGCCCCGCAGGAGATCCCCATCGGCATCATCACCGCGCTGCTCGGCGCCCCGTTCCTGCTCGTCCTCATCCGCCGACTGCACGGAGGCCAGTCATGAAGAAGATCGCCACCCTCTCCGCGGTGCTCCTGCTCGCCGCCGGCTGCGAGGCCCCCGAGAACTCCTCCATGTCCGCGCCCGGCGACGAGTTCCCGTTGACGGTCCGCAACTGCGGCGCCGACGTCATCTTCGAGAAGGCGCCCGAACGCCTGGTGATGCTCAAGAGCGCGGCCGTGCCCTACCTGCACGACCTCGGCGTGCTCGGCAAGGTGACCGCCCGCGCCGGGCAGTACCCGAAGGCGTACTACGACACCGCCACCCTGGCCGAACTCGACCGGATCCCGCTGCTCACCGACAAGACCGACACCAGCGGCCACCTGCAGATCTCGAAGGAGGTGGTGATCAGCCAGACGCCCGATCTGGTGCTCGGCGAGGTCGACAACCTGTCACGCGACAGCCTCTCCGCCGTCGGCATCCCGCTGCTCGAGGAGCCGGCGATGTGCCCGGGCACCACCAGCGCGCCGACGTTCGACGACATCTACCGGCAGCTGGACACGTACGGGAAGATCTTCGAACGGCCGGCCGAGGCGACGGCCGCGGTGACGGCGCTCAAGGAGCGCATGGCCAAATTCAAGGGCGAGCCGACCGGCCGTACGGCCGCTGTGCTCTACCCCACGGTCGGCGGTGGAGTGACGTACGCCTATGGAGCCGCCAGCATGGCCGACCCGCAGCTGCGGGCGGCCGGGTTCGAGAACGTCTTCGGCGACAACAAGGAACGCGTCTTCGAGGTGACCCTCGAGGAACTGCTGGGCCGCAATCCCGACGTGCTGATCCTCCTGCACGGCGACGGCGACCCCGCGCAGGTCGAGCAGGCCGTCACCAGGCTGCCGGGCGCCGGGAAACTCAAGGCCGTACGGGACAAGGCCGTCATGACCCAGCTTTTCAACTTCACCGAGCCGCCGTCGCCGCTGTCCGTCGACGGCCTCGAGAAGATCGTCGAACGGTTCCGGCAGTGATCCAGGCGTCCGCGGTGTCGTGGCGGTACGGCGCCACGCCGGTGATCGACGGCGTCAGCGTGGCCGCACTGCCCGGCCGGGTGCTGGGACTCATCGGACCCAACGGCTCGGGCAAGACCACGGTGCTGCGACTGCTCCACGGCGCCCTGCGCAGCCCGACCGGTCGGATCACTGTGGACGGTGACCGGCTGCCGTCGCTCTCACCCCGCGAGACCGCGCGGCGCATGGCCGTCGTGGTGCAGGAGAACGGCGGCGAAACGGCGCTGACCGTGGCCGAGATGGTGCTGCTCGGCCGAAGCCCGCACCTGTCCACGTTTCAGCGCGCCGGCCGTGACGACCACGAGATCGCCGCCCGGTGCCTGGCCCGCGTCGGCGCCACCCACCTCGGGCCGCGCCCGTTCAGCGGCCTGTCCGGCGGCGAACGCCAACGGGTGCTCATCGCCCGGGCGCTCGCCCAGCAGGCCACCCACCTGCTGCTCGACGAGCCGACCAACCACCTCGACATCCGCTACCAGCACGAGGTCCTGGGCCTGGTCCGCGGGCTCGGCACGTGCTCGGTCGTGGTGCTGCACGACCTCAACCTGGCCGCTCGCTACTGTGACGACCTGGTGCTGCTCGGCCGGGGCCAGGTGGTGGCGGCCGGGCCGGTCGACGAGGTGCTCGACCCAGCCGTCCTCGAACCCGTCTACGGCATCGGAATCAAGCGACTCGACCTCGACGGCCATCCGCACCTGCTGTTCCACCCGTTCTCCGAGGAGGCCGCGTGACCGCGCAGGACAGCATCAACGACTACTGGACCGGCCGCGCGCCGGGCTACGCCGAGCACCAGTTGCGGCCCGAGCGGCTCGCCGACGACACCGCCGCCTGGTCGGAGGTCTGGTCGTCCGCGCTGCCGGCCACGCCCCTCGACGTGCTCGACGTCGGTAGCGGCCGGGTCGCGTCGGTGCTGGCCGGGCTCGGCCACCGGGTCACCGGCATCGACCTGTCGGAGGGGATGCTGGAGCAGGCGCGAGCCACGGTGAAGGACGTCGACTTCCGCCTCGGCGACGCCGTCGCACCCGACTTGCCGGCGGGGAGCTTCGACGCGGTGACCGCCGCCGTGCTCGAGGAGGCCGGCCTGACCGGGGTGACGGTCACTCCCCTGACCGCGATCTACGACCTCGACCAGAAGTACGGCGTGGCGCCCGGGCACGATGTGCAGACGCAGTACCTGATCACCGGAGGGATCTGATGGAGTTCCGCGAAGCGCTGCGCGGCCGGCGGATCGTCCGCAACTATCGCACCGACCGGATTCCCGAGGAGGTGATCGCCCGCATCGTCAAGGTCGTGCACCGCGCGCCGAGCGCCGGCTTCAGCCAGGGTCACCGCCTGGTCGTCGTCACCGATCCGGACACCCGCGCCGCGCTGGCCGCCGTGGCCGAGCCCTGGTACCTCGAACAGGGCTTCCAGCCGTGGATCTCGCAGGCGCCGGTGCAGATCGTCCTGGGCATCCGCGAGGCGTCGTACCACGAGCGCTACACCGAGACCGACAAGCTGGAGGCGGACGGCGAGGAGATTCCCTGGCCGGTGCCGTTCTGGTGGTTCGACGCGGGCGCGCTGTTCACCCTGCTGCAACTGGCCGCGGCCGACGAAGGACTCGCCAGCGGCTTCTACAGCCCCGCGCCGCCCGAGGAGCTCGCCGCCCTGGCCGCCGCCGTGGGCCTGCCCGGCGACGTCGCCGTCGCCGGGGTGCTCACGCTCGGCCACCCCGCCGACGACCCGGCCGTCCCCACCGCCCGGCTCGCCGAGCAGCGCCGGCCGATCGACGAGCTGGTCAGCTGGCGCCGGTGAGCCGGGTCGCGAAGACGAGTGGCGGGCCGGCCTCGGGACGGGCGACGACGGTGATCTCGGTGCGCCGGCCCGCCGCGAGCGGCACGGTCGCCAGGGCCATGCCGGGCGCGACCACCTGCGCAGCGATCGGCTCACCGGAGCCGGGCACGAGGGTCCAGGAACGGATACGACCGGCCGCCCTGTCCGCACAGAGGTGCACCAGCGCTGTTCCGCTGCGCACCGGTTCCGCCCGCAGCAGCAGGTGCCGCCCTCCGGCGTACGCGACCGCGGACTTCCGGACCGGGCAGGGCCCCTTCGCCTCGGCGGGCGCGATGTACGCACCGGTCCACAGCAGCGTCATCGCCGTCAGGACGACCCCCAGGGCCGCAGCGACAACCAGCCCGCCCCGCCACGAGCGACCGGGCGCGGCCGGGACGACAACCGCCGCGGTACGGCCGAAAAGCAGCCCGCCCACCCCGTGCCGCACAGTGAGCGCGCCTCCGGCCCCCGCACCGCGCCGCCGCCGGGCACGGCAGTACCGCGCGCCGGTTGTGGGCGCTGCCGGCCCGTGCTCCCCGAACTCCATGCCGGGTAGTCGCTGCGCGGAGCCCGATGGTTCCCTCACCATGGTCTGGTTCGGCCTGGTGCTCAACCCCGAGGTCGAGGCCGACCTGGTCTCGTGGGTGCGGGCCGGCGGCCCGGGCGTCGCCGGCCTCCCCGCCTGCGCTCGACCTCTCCGTCATCCCGGCCCCCGGCCGGTGACGCCCCGCGCGGTCGCTGCCGTGGCCGGGCCGGTCGTAGAGTGAGTGCCGTGCCGAGACCCGAGGTCGACGCCGGTCCGGCCATGCGGGCGGCGGCCCGGCTCGGGCCGTATTTCGTCTGGCAGCCGCGCGACGCCGAGCCCGGGTGGCGGCCCTTCGCCGAGCTGCTCGACCCGGCCGTCGTGGCCGAGCGGGTCGAGGCCGGGCGGCGGGTGCTTCTGCGCATGTCCGGCCTGGGCCGCGACGAGATCGGCGAGCGGGTGGTCGCCTCCACGATCTTCCTCGGGCTGGCCTCGCGGCTCGTCTCGCCCGTACTGGCGGCGGCCGCGCTCACCGGCCTCGTGCCGCTGGCCGACCCGGCTCGTCTGTGGTGGCGGCCCGTCGAGGGCGGTCCGATGCCGATCGCGTACGACGGCCTGAGCGCCGCCGAAGGCGGTATGGCGATCGACCACCTCGTGGGCCCGGTACTGGAAGTCTTCCGCCGCCGGTTCGCCCTGTCGCCGCAGGTGTTGTGGGGCAACGTGGCCTCGGCTCTGGGCGGGGCGGCCGGCATGATCGCCGACAATGCCCACGATTCCGCCGCCGCCGAGCGTGCGGCCACGATCGTCACCGGCCTGCTCGCCGAGCCGCCCCTGGCCGGCATGGCCACCCTGCACCGGCCTGATCCGCACCGGGCGCGCTGGTTCCTGGTGCGCCGCAACTGCTGCCTCTACTACCGGATCCCCGGCGGCGGATTCTGCGGCGACTGCGTGCTGACGCCGGACGAGGTCCGGCGTCAGCACTGGCAGCGCCTGCTCAGCCGTTGACCGCTCCCCGCACCTCGGCGGCGGCTGCCACGAGGTGCTTCAGCGACGCCTCGACCTCAGGGTAGCCACGGGTCTTGAGGCCGCAGTCGGGGTTGGCCCAGACCCGGCGGGCCGGCACCGCGGCGACGGCCCGGCGCAGCGATTCGGCCACCTCGTCGTGCGACGGCACCCGGGGCGAGTGGATGTCCCAGACGCCGGGGCCGACACCACGGGCGTAGCCGATCGCGGCGAGGTCGCCGAGCACCTCCATCTTCGACCGGGACGCCTCGATGCTGGTGACGTCGGCGTCGAGGGCGTCGATGGCCGTGATGACCTCGCCGAACTCGGAATAGCAGAGGTGAGTGTGGATCTGGGTGTCGTCGGCGACGCCGCTGGTGGCGAGCCGGAACGAACCGACCGCCCAGTCCAGATACGCCTTCTGATCCGCCCGGCGCAGCGGCAGGGCCTCCCGCAGGGCCGGTTCGTCGACCTGGATCACCTTGATGCCGGCTCGTTCCAGGTCGGCCGTCTCGTCGCGCAGGGCCAGGGCGACCTGGTCGGCGGTGTCCGCCCAGGGCTGGTCGGTGCGGACGAACGACCAGGCCAGGATGGTGACCGGGCCGGTGAGCATGCCCTTCACCGGACGGTCGGTGAGCGACTGCGCGAACGTCGACCATTCGACGGTCATCGGGCCGCGGCGGGCCACGTCGCCGTAGATGATCGGCGGGCGTACGCAGCGGGAGCCGTACGACTGCACCCAGCCCAGGTCGGTGGCCGCGAACCCGTCGAGCTGCTCGCCGAAGTACTGCACCATGTCGTTGCGCTCGGGTTCGCCGTGCACGAGAACGTCCAGGCCCAGCTCCTCCTGCAACCGGATGACGTGCTCGACCTCTCTCTTCATGAGCGCGGCGTAATCGGCGGCGGACAGGGTTCCGGCGCGCAGCGCGGCCCGTGCCTGCCGCAGCGAAGCGGTCTGCGGGAACGAGCCGATGGTCGTGGTGGGCAGATCCGGCAGGCCGAGCCGGGCCTGCTGGGCGGCGGCCCGTTCAGCGTAGGCGCCGCGCTGCCGGTCGGCCGGGCTCAGCGCGGCGACCCGGGTCCGTACGCCGTCGTGCCGCCACGACGTCGGGGTCGCGGGCAGCGGTTCGGGGAGGTGGGCGGCGCCGTCGCGCAGCGCCTGGCCGAGCAGCACGATCTCGTCCACCTTCTGCCGCGCGAACGCGAGCCGGGCGACCAGGTCCGCGTCCAGGCGCTTCTCGACCGACAGGTCCACCGGGACGTGCAGCAGCGAGCAGGACGCCGAGACGGCGACGTGGTCGGCCAGCCCGGTGACGGTCGCTCCGATCGCGGCCGCGGCGCGCAGGTCGGTACGCCAGACGTTGTGCCCGTCGACCAACCCGGCGACGATCGTCCTGCCGCGCAGGGGCCCGGCGGCGGCCAGCCGGGCCAGGTTGCCCCGGCCGGCGACCAGATCCAGGCCGAGCGCCTCGATCGGGGTGTCGAGCAGCGCGGGCAGGGCGTCGCCGAGCTCGCCGAAGTAGGTGGCCACGAGAATCTGCGGCCGTCGTTCGAGGCCGCCGAGGCGGTGGTAGACCCCGCGCAGCGCGTCGATCTCCGCCGGCGTGCGGTCGGTGACGTAGGCCGGCTCGTCCAGCTGCACCCACGGCACGCCGGCGTCGGCGAGGCGACCCAGGATCTCCGCGTACGTGTCGGTCAGCTCGCCGAGGCGGTCGAACGGCAGCCCGCTCGACGCGGAGGGCTTGGCCAGAAGCAGGAACGTGGCCGGTCCGACCAGCACCGGGCGGGTGATGATGCCGAGTGCGGCGGCTTCGGCGTACTCCCGCAGGGGCTTGTCCGGCCGCGCCCGGAAGGTGGTCTCGTCGGCGATCTCGGGGACCAGGTAGTGGTAGTTGGTGTCGAACCACTTGGTCAGCTCGAGCGCGGGCTCGGCGTCGGCTCCGCGAGCCATGGCGAAATAGGTGTCCAGTTCGGACAGACCCAGCCGGTCGAACCGGTCCGGGACGGCGCCGACGGCGACGGCGGTGTCCAGGACGTGGTCGTAGAACGAGAACGTGTTGGACGGGATCGCGTCGAGCCGGGCGTTGCGCAGCGTCTGCCACACCTCGGCCCGCAGCCCGGCGGCTGTCCGCTCGAGTGCGGCGGCGTCGATCGTGCCGGCCCAGTAGGCCTCGACGGCCTTCTTCAACTCACGGTTGGCGCCGATACGCGGGTAGCCGAGCACAGTGCTCTGCCCGAAAGGCGTTGTCACGACAGGTTTTTCCTTCCCTCGAAGAGGCCGGTGGCCCACGAGAGGAGGCACGCTGAAACGAGGCACCTGACCCTCCCGCGGGATCACCGGCGGCGCACACCGGTCGGTGCGCGCGGTGCGGGCAGGTCTTCGGACTTGCGGGCGCCTGGCACATTCCTACTGGCCGTCGCTTCCCAGGCCTGGCGGCCCAGTGCTTGATGACGGCGGTCGTTCCCACTCACCGCTGCGGGGCAGTCCCGGATTTCCACCGGGTTCCCTCTTACGACGCCCCGGTCCGGTCTCGTCGGACCGGGGCGAACCAGCACTGCCGTCCACTCTAGCGAGCGGATCGGCATCGGTCGCTCAGAATTCGTCGTCGAAGGAGACCGAGCCCGTCACACCGACCTGGTAGGCCGAGACACGGCGCTCGAAGAAGTTCGAGAGCTCCTGCACGTCCTGCAGCTCCATGAAGGCGAACGGGTTCTTGCTGCCGTACATCGGCTCGATGCCCAGCGCCGACAGGCGGCGGTCGGCGACGTGTTGCAGGTACTCCCGCATGTCGGCCAGTGACATGCCCGAGACGCCCTGGGTGAGCAGGTCCTCGGCGAACTGCACCTCGCATTCGACAGCCTCGGACAGCATGTCGCGGACCTGCTGCTCCATCTCGGCGTCGAAGAGATCCGGCTCCTCCTGCCGGACCTGGTCGACCACGTCGAACGCGAACGCCATGTGCATGCTCTCGTCGCGGAAGACCCAGTTGGTGCCGGAGGCCAAGCCGTTCAGCAGGCCGCGGGAGCGGAGGAAATACACGTACGCGAAAGCGCCGTAGAAGAACAGGCCCTCGATGCACGCGGCGAAGCAGATCACGTTGAGCAGGAACGCGCGGCGGTCCGCCTTCGACTGCAGCGAGCGCAGTTCGTAGATCGAGTCGATCCACTGGTAACAGAACTCGGCCTTGCGGGCGATCGACGGGATGTTCTCGACGGCCGCGAACGCCTCGGCGCGCTCGTCGAGATCGGGCACGTAGGTGTCGAGCAGGTTCAGGTAGAACTGAACGTGCACGGCCTCCTCGAACAGCTGCCGCGAGAGATAGAGCCGGCCCTCGGGCGAGTTGACGTGCTGATACAGGTTGAGCACGAGGTTGTTGGCCACGATCGTGTCACCGGTGGCGAAGAAGGCGACCAGCCGCGACACCAGGTGTTGTTCGGCGGGTGAGAGGCGCTGCAGGTCGGCGAGGTCGCCGTGCAGGTCGACCTCCTCGACGGTCCAGGTGTTCTTGATGGCGTCCTTGAACCGATCGAAGAAGTGGGGATAGCGCATCGGCCGCAGCGTCAGATCCATGCCCGGGTCGAGCAGCAGCTGACGGGGGCCGGCTCCGGCGCGGGGAGCGGGGACGGTGGTCACTGGCAGGCCTCACATGACTCGGGGTTTTCCAGGGAACAGGCCAGGGCTTCCTCGTCCGACATTGCCGAGACCGGAGCGATGGCGGCCGGAGCGATGGCGGCCGGAGCAGTGACGACCGGGGTCCTGGTGGCCGGAGCAACCGCCACCGTGGCCTGCTGGATGCGTGTCGCGGGCCGCGAGCGCAGGTAATAGCTGGTCTTCAGGCCGGCTTTCCAGGCGTACAGGTACATCGAGGAGAGCTTGCCGATGGTCGGCGCGCTCAGGAACAGGTTGAGCGACTGCGACTGATCGATGTAGGGCGCCCGCGCGGCGGCCAGCTCGATCAGGGCCTTCTGCGGCAGCTCCCACGCCGTACGAAACAGTTCGCGCACCTCGGCCGGCAGTTCGGCGATGCCCTGGACGGAACCCTCGGCCCGCTTGATCTGCTCCCGGATCGACGCCGTCCACAGGCCGCGGGCCTTCAACTCCCGGACGAGATAGGTGTTGATCTGCAGGAACTCGCCCGACATGGTCTCGCGCTTGAAAAGGTTGGACACCTGCGGCTCGATGCACTCGTAACACCCGGCGATCGAGGCGATGGTGGCCGTCGGCGCGATCGCCACCAGCAGCGAGTTGCGCAGACCGCTCGTTCGTGCGCGTTCGCGCACGTTCGTCCACCGTTCGGTCTGCGCAGGCGTCGCTCCCCACAGGTCCGGGTGCAGGTGGCCGCCCGCGGCGCGGGTCTCGGCGAAGGCCGGGTGCGGTCCGAACTGCTCGGCCAGGTCGGCCGACACTTCCAGCGCGGTCAGAAAGATCTCTTCTTGTACGCGCGTGGACAGCTCCCGGGCCTGGGCCGAGTCGAACGGAAGGCGCAGCTTGAAGAAGGCGTCCTGCAGCCCCATCAGCCCGAGCCCGATCGGCCGCCAGCGCGGGTTCGACGTCGCGGCCTGCTCGGACGGGTAGTAGTTGATGTCGATGACCCGGTCCAGGAACACCACCGCGGTCCGCACCGTGGCGCGCAGCTTCTCCCAGTCGACGCCGCCGCCGGTCACGTGGGTGCCGAGGTTGATCGAGCCGAGGTTGCACACCGCCGTCTCGTCGTCGCTGTTCACCTCGAGGATCTCGGTGCACAGGTTGGACAGGTGAATGGTGTTGCCCGGGGCGCCGGTCTGGTTGGACAGCGCGTTCGAGCGGTCCTTGAACGTCATCCAGCCGTTGCCGGTCTGCGCGAGTGTGCGCATCATCCGCCCGTACAGGTCGCGGGCCTTGACCTTCTTGACCGCCTTCTTCTCGGCCGCCCGGTAGGCCTCGTCGAAGGCCTCGCCGAACAGGTCGGGCAGCTCGGGCGCGTCGGACGGGTCGATCAGCGACCACTCGCGGTCGGCCTCGACCCGGCGCATGAACTCGTCCGGGATCCAGTTGGCCAGATTCAGGTTGTGGGTGCGGCGCGACTCCTCGCCGGTGTTGTCGCGCAGCTCCAGGAACTCCTCGACGTCCGGGTGCCACGGCTCGAGATAGACGCAGGCCGCGCCCTTGCGCCGGCCGCCCTGGTTGACCGCGGCGACACCCGCGTCGAGGGTCTTGAGGAACGGGACGATGCCGTTGGACCTGCCGTTCGTGCCCCGGATGAGCGCGCCACGACCCCGGACGCGCGACCAGGCGATGCCGATGCCACCCGAGAACTTGGACAGCTTCGCGACCTGGTGGTAGCGCTCGTAGATGGAGTCGAGCTCGTCGCGCGGCGAGTCGACGAGGAAGCACGACGACATCTGGGTGTGCCGGGTGCCCGAGTTGAACAGCGTCGGCGAGCTGGGCAGATACGCCAGCGACGACATCAGCCGGTAGAACCCGATGGCCTCGGACGGCGTCTCGGACAGCCCGCACGCCACCCGCAGCAGGAAGTACTGCGGGGTCTCGACCACCGTGCGCTCCTGGGGGTGGCGCAGCAGGTAGCGGTCGGCCACCGTACGCAGCCCGAAGTACTCGAACCGCAGGTCGCCGTCCACGTCGATCGCGTCGTCCAGCTTTCGCGCGTTTCGCTCGACGAAGCCGGCCGTTTCGTCGCCGATCAGCCCCAGCGAGTGCGCGTTTCTGATCGATTGACTGAAACTGTGCACGCCCTGGAGGCGGACCTCCTTGTCGACGTACGCCGCGAGCAGCCGCGCGGCCAGCTTCGAGTACTGCGGCTCCTCGCCGATCAGCTCGGCCGACGTCTGGATGGACAGCTTGTCGAGCTCGGCGGTCGTCGCGCCGTCGTAGAGCCCGCTGATCGTCTTGGTCGCCACCCGCAGCGGGTCCACCTCGTCGAGGTCGGCCACCCACCGCTCGACGGCCTTGACGATCTTGTTGACGTCGACCGTCTCCAGGTCGCCGTTGCGCTTGCGCACCTGCATGCCGTGCCGCCGTTGCTCCGGCACCGCGGTCGTGTCCTGCGTGACCGTCATTCTCGCGTTCCCCCCTTGCACCCGTGGTGAAGGCACGCAGGGGACGCCGACGGCCTGATGCGGCCGTACGAATGGCGTCGGCCGTCCCGCGCGGCCTTCGTCCACCGCACGCCACAGTGGCGTACGGTGCGCTGGCAGGTCTTCGGACTCGTGGGCGCACTGCACCAGGCCTACTGGCCGTCGCTTCCCAGGCGTCGTTCAAGACGCCCAGTGCTGTGTGACGGCGGTCGTTCCCACTCACCGCTGCGGGGCAGTCCCGGATTTCCACCGGGTTCCCTCTTGCCTCGATCACCGCCCGGCGATGATCGAACCAGCTGCGGGAGTCACCATATATGGACGACGGCCCCCACGCACAACACCACATGGTGTGCCGGGCGTGTCACCCGTTACCCTGCGTCTCGTGTCGATCATGCCCGGGAATCCGCCATGCCGCTGAACCTCCGAACCGCCGCCCGCGCGATCATCCTCGACGACGACGACCGCGTCCTGCTGTGCCGGTTCGTCCCTCCCCATCCGGCGGTCCCGAACGGAGCACACGCCGTCTGGGCCGCTCCGGGTGGCGGCGTGGAACCGGGCGAGGACGGGCCGTCCGCGCTGCGCCGTGAGCTGCGAGAGGAGACCGGCCTGGTCACCACCGTCGATCCGCCGCACGTCTGGCATCAGGTGATCGTGGGCGCGGATCACCCGCCCGGCCTCGACGGCATCGTCAACGACTACTTCCTCGTCCGCGCGACCCACTTCGAGCCTCGAGGCGAGTTCACCGACGACCAGCTCGCCGCCGACGAACACCTCGACGCCTTCCGGTGGTGGCAACTCTCCGAGATCATCGATTACACCGGACCTGACCTGTTCTCGCCGCGTGACCTCGCCACGCCGCTGACCGGCCTGCTCACGTCCGGGATACCCGCCGCCCCGATCACCCTCGGCCTGTGAGGCGTGGATCTGCTGGGCGGGTTCGCCGCCGGATTTCTGATCGCCCTCGTCACCACCCCGGTCGGGGTCTCGGGCGCCGTCTTCCTGCTGCCCGTGCAGCTCAGCCTGCTGCATGTGCCGAACCCGGCCGTGACGCCGACCAACCTGCTGTTCAACGTGGTGTCCGGCCCGGGCGCGTTGCTGCGCTACCGGCACAACGGCCAATTCACGGGGACGCTGGTCCGCCTGCTCCTGGTGGGCACGCTGCCGGGGGTGGTGCTGGGCGCCTGCGTACGCGTCTTCGTCGTGCCCGGCCCGGGCGCGTTCCGCGTCATCGCCGGGCTGGTGCTGCTGCCGCTCGGGCTGTGGCTCACCGTGCGGGCGCTGCGGCCGAAGGCGCCCGACCGTCCACCGCCGGCGCCGCGCACGATCATCGGCCTGGGCCTGGCCGCGGGCACGGTCGGCGGCGTCTACGGCATCGGCGGCGGTTCCCTGCTCGGCCCGGTGCTGGCCGGACGGGGTACGCCCATGACCCGCATCGCCCCCGCGGCGCTGGCCGCCACCTTCGTGACCTCGGTGGCCGGCGCCCTCACCTACGGCCTGCTGGCCCTGACCACGAACGGTGACGTCGCCCCACAATGGACGCTCGGGCTGGTCTGCGGTGCGGGCGGGCTGACCGGCGGCTTCCTCGGCGCACGCCTGCAACCCCACATTCCCGAGACCGCCCTGCGCCTGCTGCTCGGCATTCTCGCCGCCGCGCTCGCCGTCTTCTACCTCATTTCGTAACTCTGCCGTCCGGGAGCGCCGGGTCAGCCGGCGACCGGAATGGGGGCTGTTTCGAGGCTGCGCCAGAGGTACACGCAGGCACGGGTCCGGTAGGGGCGCCAAGATTCACCGAGCCGCGTCACCTCGGCTGCCGCGGAAAGGGCGGCGAGGCCGTACTGGTCGCGCACGGCCTTGCGAATGCCCAGGTCGTTGGCGAGCAGCACGTCGGGCCGGCGCAGCGTGAACAGCAGGAACACCCCGGCCGTCCAGTCGCCGATGCCGGCCACCGCGGTCAGCCGCCCGCGCACTTCCTCGTCGCTCAGGGCCGGCAGGGCGGCGAGGTCGAGCGCGCCCGACTCGATGTGCCCGGCCAGTGCCCGGACGGCTCGGGTCTTGGCGTGCGACAGGCCCGCCGCGACCCGCAACTCGTCCGGGTCGGCGGCGAGCACCGCAGCCGCCGACGGCACCCGGCCGCCGAACTGGCCGAGGATGCGGTCGTACATCACTCGCGCCGCGCGGGTCGAGAACTGCTGACTGACGATCGCCAGGATGAGCGAGCCGAACAGGTCGCTCCCGCCCTCGAACAGGGAGACCGGGCCCATCCGCCGGATCAGGGTGCGCAGAACGGGATCGGCCGCCGCCAAGTGCCGGTCGGCGGCGTCCCACGGCGTGCCGTCGGCATAGCTCGCCGGATCCCGCGAAGACACCACGCCCGAACCGTACCTCTCGGTCTCGCAGCGTGCCCGACCGTGGGCGCCTGCGTCCTCGGCGCACGGGAACGGGGGTCTCGACCAGGGCGGGGCGCCACCTGGTCGATGCCGGGGCCGGACGCGGCGCCCTCCGCGCCTTCGCGGGCCGCCCGGTCATCACCTTCGAGCGGCCCCCTTCATGACCGTGCGCGACAACTGAGGAATCGCTGGGAACTATCTCGGGCCGGGGGACGACCACACCTACGGCACCATCCCCATGTCGTCGTGGACCCCCGGAACGAGGAGCCCATGTCCGCCGTCCCCGAAACTCAGGTCAAGCCCGCGCCCGCCCCCCGGCCGGAACGGAAATCCAGCGGCTTCGGTGCGCTGCTGTTACGCCTGCACTTCTACGCGGGCATCTTCGTGGCGCCGTTCCTGTTCGTGGCTGCCCTCACCGGGCTCGCCTACACGCTGACGCCGCAGCTCGACAGCCTCGTCTACAGCAACGAGCTGACCGTCGCGAGCACCGACGGCACGCCGCGCCCGCTGGCCGAGCAGGTGGCGGCGGCCCGGCAGGCCCACCCCGACGGCGAGATCGCGACGATCCGGCCCGGCGAGGGGGACGGCACGACGCAGGTCGACTTCAATGTGGAGTCGCTGACCGACGACCGGCAGCACACGGTCTACGTCGACCCGTACACGGCCGAGGTGAAGGGGCAGCTCACCACCTGGTTCACCTACACGCCGCTGAAGACGTGGTTCGACGACTTCCATCGCAACCTGCAGCTGGGCGACCTCGGCCGGCACTACTCCGAGTTCGCGGCCAGCTGGCTGGCGATCATCGCGCTCGGCGGGCTGGCGCTCTGGTGGCGGCGGCAGCGCGGCAACCGTACGGCGAAGAAGCTTCTCGCCCCTGACCTTTCGGCCCGCAAGGGCGTTCGCCGTACCCGCAGCTTCCACGCCGCCACTGGCGTGTGGCTGACCGTTGGCCTGTTGTTCCTCGCCGCCACCGGACTGACCTGGTCGCGCTACGCGGGCGAGAACTTCAGCGCGGCCCTGGACGCGCTCGACTCGCGCACGCCGTCGCTCACCACCGGCGTCGACGCGCCCAGCGGCGACCACCACGGCGGCGCCTCGGGTGCCGTGGCGTTCGACCCGGCCACCGTCGACTCGGTGGTCGAGGTCGCCCGCGACAACGGCCTCGACGGGCCGATCGAGCTGAGCGTGCCCGCCGATGCCGCTACGGCCTGGACGGTGGCCCAGAACGACTCCGAGTTCCCCGTACGCAAGGACAGCATCGCCGTCGACGCCGCGAGCAGCACCGTGGTCGACCGCAGCGACTTCGCCGACTATCCCGTGCTGGCCAAGCTGACCAGCCTCGGTACGAGCGCCCACATGGGCATGCTGTTCGGTGTCTTCAACCAGATTCTGCTGGCCCTGCTGGCAATCGGGCTCCTCACCGTCATCGTCTGGGGCTACCGCATGTGGTGGCAGCGCCGCCCGACGCGCACGGGCCGCCGCGCGCTGGTGGGCGCTCCCCCGGTCGAGCGCGGCGCCTGGCAGAAACTGCCGCCGTGGGCCATCGCCGTCGGCGTGCCGGCCGTGATCGCCCTCGGCTGGGTGGTGCCGATGTTCGGCATTCCCCTCGCGGCGTTCCTGCTGGCCGACATGGCCGTGGGCGCTTGGCGCTCCCGCCCCGGCTCCTCGGTCCCGGTGTCGCCGCCGCCCGCCGGAAGCTGACGCCGCAGCCCTCCGCCCACCACCCCGCGGTCGCCCTACTGACCGGCGGCCGGCCGCCACCCCGCCGCTGCCGGCCCACCGACTCGCTGCCGCCCATTGACTCCCTGCTGGCCGCCGCCCCACCGTCCCCCTGCCGGCCGCCCGCCTCGCTGCTGGGCGCCCATCCGCTGCCGGCCGCCGACCCGCTGCTGCCCGCCGTCGCATCGCTGCGGCGGCGGGCCCCTGTTGTCCTGTCAGCGTCCGATTCGATGCACCGCCGTCAGCCCATCGACCATCCATAGCCATCGATGCACACTCAGGCAAGCGCTTACCTCGGGACATCCATCAGCCTGGAGGGCTTGCCGTGCGATCGATTCTGGCTGCCACAACGCCGGACTGACCGGCACGAACTTCCACGTGTTCCGGGACGGCAGGCGGATCGCCACCGTCACCGACAGCACCAACTATCTGGACGCGGGCGGCAGCACGACCTCCCGCTACCAGGTGGCAGCCGTCGGCGGGAGGCGCAGCGACCCCACCGCGACCAGTGCCACGAACTACTTCGACCTGCCGTTGCGCAAGCCGGCCGACGGCGTGACGCCGGCCGGGGAGGCGTACACGTATTCGGCCAACGACATGAGCGTGGGCGACGTGGACGGCGACGGGCAGAACGAGTACGTCGTGAAGTGGGATCCGTCGAACTCCAGGGACGTTTCCCAGGTCGGTTACACGGGGCCGGTGTACGTCGACACGTACGAGCTCGACGGGACCCTGCGGCACCGGATCGACCTCGGCGTGAACATCCGGGCCGGGGCCCACTACACGCAGTTCCTGGTGCACGACTTCGACGGTGACGGCCGGGCCGAGATCCTGATGAAGACCGCGCCCGGCACCCGGACGATCCGCCATGGACAGAGTCGCCACATCACCCTGCCGAAGCCCGATCTGGCCCGCGGCTACCGCAACACCGACGACTACCGGCTCAGCGCGGCCGGCTACTACGACCACCTCGTCGCGATGTTCCTCGGCTGGGCCCGTCGACGGACCCGAGTATCTGACCGTGTTCGAGGGCGCCACCGGCCGCGAGCTGGAGACGGTGCGCTACAAGCCCGGCCGCGACGACGACGGTCTTCGCTGGGGCGACTACGCGATGCCTCGGATCGAACCGGCCAACCGGGTCGACCGCTTCCTCGCGGGCGTCGCCTACCTCGACGGGCGCCACCCGTCGGCCGTGTTCGCGCGCGGCTACTACACCCGGTCGACGCTGGTCGCGTACCGGTGGAACGGCCGCCATCTGGTCGAGAACTGGTATGTCGACAGCGGCTGGGTGCCCATGACGAACCCGTTCAACGACAGCCGCACGGCCGCGACGGCACCCACCCCGTGTACGGAAAGCTGACCACGCAGGGCTTCCACTCGCTCAGCGCGGCCGACGTCGACGGCGACGGCCGGCAGGAGGTCGTGTACGGCGCAGCCACCATCGACGACTGGCGCCGGGGCACGCTGCTGACCGCCGTGGGCACCCGGACGAACAACGGCACCAAGGGCAATGCCGGCCTGATCGCCGACATCCTCGGCGACTGGCGTGAGGAGCTGCTGCTGCGCACCGCCGACAGCTCGGCCATCCGCGTACACCTCAGCACCGAACTGACCGGGCACAAGCTCTACACCCTGATGGACGACCCTCAGTACCGCGTCGAGGTGGCCCGCCAGCAGACCACCTACAACCAGCCGTCGTACCCCGGCTTCTACCTGGCCTCCGACACCGACTGGAGCCGCGTGCCGCTCCGCTGACCACGAACGTCACCCGCACCCGAAACGCGCGCCGGGTGGGGGCGGGTGCCGGCGCGCCCGGTCGGGCAGGATGGGTGGGTGACCACAGACCTCGTCAGACTGAAGGCGGTGACCCACCTGCGCGGCGCGACCGCCGTGGTCAGCGAGGTCAGCCTGGCCCTGCCCCCGGCCCGGCTGGCCGTGCTGGCGGGCCGCTCCGGGTCGGGCAAATCAACCCTGCTGCACCTGGTCGCCGGCATCATGGCGCCGTCCCGGGGCGAGGTCACGGTCGACGGCAAGCCCGCCACCTCGGTGCACGACTGGGCGCAGGTGTCCCTGCTCCCCCAACGGCCGGCCCTGGCCCCCGAGCTGACGGTCGCCGAGAACGCCCACCTGCCGGCCCGCCTGCGCGGCCGCACCCCCGACCCCGAGCTGCTGGCCCGCCTGGGCCTCGACGCCCTGGCCAACCGCCCCGCGCACGACACATCCCTGGGCGAGCAGCAACGCACAGCTCTGGCTCGCACCTTCGTGCTGAGCCCGGCCGTGGCCCTGCTCGACGAGCCCACCGCCCACCAGGACGACGAACACGTGGCGCTGGTCCTCTCCGCGCTGACGACTGCCGTGGCCAACGGCACGCTGGTGCTGGTGGCCACCCACGACCAGCGCATCATCGACCTGGCTGACACCCTGCTGCCGCTGCGCTCAGGCCGCCTGGAGGAAGAAGTCCGGGCCGGCTGACCGACTTCGCAGCCCAGGGACACTCGCCCATCCCGAAGTCGCCAGCCGCGGCGGCAACCGGACGGCGCCACCGATGCCGACCGACAAGCCGCGCCGCCACCACAGCCGGGCCACACGGACATGTGCCGCGGTGCGGTGCCGGCGGATGGACACGCACCCAAAGACCTACTAGTTTGATAGGTGAATGAGGAATTTGGGTGGGGGATGATCCACTTGGTGCGGGTGGAGATACGTGAGGCCGGCGTCGTCCGGGCGGGCCGCAGGATCCTCGGCGGCGCGAGCCTGGTGCTGGAGCCGGGGACGCTGACCGCTGTGGTGGGCTCGGATGCGACCACGCTGCTCGACCTGGCAGCCGGACTCGCGCCGGCCGAGGGCTTCGTGCGTTTCGACGGCGTCGACGTGCGCCGGCTCGGCGAGGATGTGCTGGCATCGAGCGTGGCTGTCGTCACTTCTCGCCCGTTCGTGACCGCCGGGTCGCTGCGGGAGAACGTCACCCTGGGCGCGACCGGCGACGAAGCGGACCTCGCCGAGGCCCTGCGGATCGCCGCTCTCGCCCCGGCGGACGACCCGGCCGGGCACCGGCTTCAGGTCGGCATCGCGCGGGCCGTCCTGCGCCGGCCCCGCCTGCTGGTGCTGGACGCCCCCGGCATCGACCCCGGGATCCTCGAGAACCTGGCCGGCACGGCCATCACCGTGCTGGCGGCCACGGACCGCCCGGGGCCCTTCGCCGATCGAATCGTCGTGCTCGCGAACGGGCGGGTCATCACGCTGAGCCGGCACGACGCCGAGTACGAGCGGATCACGCGGGCCGAGCCGATCGCGGCGGCCGTGCACTGATTCGATCACCGAACGTTCCGGCGATGGCCGCGCTCCCAACCGAGAGATCCACGGTCGAGAGAACGATTCCGGCAACGCCTGACGGCTGACCTGGCGCCCGTGTCGCTGAGGGTGCCGCCTCTCGCGGACAACCGGCGGGACGCCGCGATGAGCTCGGCGTTTGGCGCTCCCGCCCGCCAGGAACAGGTGCGCGTCCATGGTGGACCAGGGAACGGGGATTCGGGTGAAGACTGGTGTGGCCTGCCTCGCCGCGGTGGGGCTGATCGTCGCGCTGACGCCGGGGCCCGCCTCGGCGGCGAGCAGCGGAACCTTTCTGCCGGTGCGCTACCTGAGCACCGGGTCGACGGAGACCAACGCGGTCGCGGTGGCGGACGTGACCGGTGACGGCCGGCCCGACATCCTGGCCGGACTAGGGCCGGCCGACAACACCCGGACCAGCGCGCTGCTCGTGTTCGCGCAGCGGGCCGACCGCACCTACGGCACGCCCACGCGCCTCGCCGGGCACGGCACATATCACGACGTACGCCTGGCCACCGGCGACCTCGACAGCGACGGCCGCACCGACGTGGCCATGTCGACCTCGAAGGGCGTCGACGTCTTCTACCAGCGCAGCGGCAAGCTGACCGCCCCCGTCCTGGCGGCGGCCGGCACAGCCGAGGACGTCGCGATCGCCGACCTCAACGCCGACGGCCGCCGCGATCTCGTTGTCAGCGCGGGCATCGGGAGGATCCGCGTACACCACCAGACCACGGCCAAGGCGTTCCCGGCTTCGGTGACGCTCAGCGCCCCGGTCCCCGACGTCACCCCGTTCGACCAGGTCTTCGTGGCCGACTTCAACGCCGACGGCCGGCTCGACGTGGCGCAGTCGTACGGCAGCGGCGCGTGGGTTCGTTCGCGCCAGGCCAACGGCTCGTACGCGGCGGCCACCGGCTATCAAGGCTCGGGGTATCAAGGTATGGCCGCGGCGGTCGGCGATGTCACCGGGGACAAGAAGGCCGACCTCGTGTTGAGCGTGACGGAGAACCAGCCGGACGCTGCCATCAACGTGTTCGCCCAGCAGACCGGCGGCTTGAGCACGACCCCCACGGTCCACCCGGCCTACGACAGCCCGGCCGGCCTGGCCATCGGCGACCTGACCGGCGACGGTCGGGCCGACCTGGTCGCCGCCCACTTCAACTGGCTGGCCGCGAGCGTCTACCTCCAGCTGTCCACCGGCCGCCTCGGCGCCTACACGACCAACCCGGTCGACGGCGTCGGCAACCAGCCCGACGCCCTGGCCGTCGGCGACGTCACCGGCGACGGCCAGCCCGACATCCTCAGCGTCGCCTACACCAAGCTCGCCATCCTGCAGCAGCGCTGACCCTCAGGGCACCGGCCCGATCGTGCGTACTCGGAGACCTGCGCCGGTGCCGGGTCGGTCATGCTCGCCTGGCGGCTGCTGCCGGCGTACGGGGACGCCCGCCCGCCGGCGACGCCTGGCCGTACACCTCCGAGCGCCCCGACCCACGCTTCGAGAAGGCGTCGTTCACGCTTCGCCCGTACCACGACTGGGCCTCCCGCGGCCCGTCGACGGTGCGGGTCCGGCTGCCCCTGGTCTGAGCAGGCCGGACTCGTAGGCGACGATGACGGCCTGGACGCGGTCCCGCAGGCCGAGCTTGCCGAGCAGGCGTTTCATGTGGGTCTTGACCGTGGACTCCTCGACGAACAGGGACGCGGCGACTTCGGCGTTCGAGAGGCCCCGCGCGACCAGCTCGAGGACGTCCCGTTCGCGGGCGGTGAGGCTGCGCAGGCGCCGGGCGACGGCCGGGTCCGGGGGCGCGGCGGCGGCAATCCGGTCGATGACCGTGCGGGTCACCGACGGGGACAGCAGCGACTCGCCGGCGGCAATCGTGTGCACGGCCTCGATCAGCCGCTCGGGGCGGGTGCGCTTGAGCATGAAGCCGGACGCCCCCGCGGCCAGCGCGCCGAAGACGTAGTCGTCGTCCTCGAAGGTGGTGAGCATCAGCACCCGCGCCGCGGGGACGGCCTCACTCAGCTCGGCGGTGGCGGCGATGCCGTCGCGGTGCGGCATCCGGACGTCCATGAGCACGACCTGCGGCACGAACTCGCGGGCCAGCGCCACCGCCTCGTGACCGTCGGCTGCCTCGCCGACCACCGTGATGCTGTCGTCGCTGGAGAGCACGGCCCGCAACCCGGCCCGCATGAGGTCGTCGTCGTCGACGATCAGGACCGTCGTCATGTCGCCGCCGCGTACGGCAACCGGGCGCTCAGCCGGAACGTGCCCGCCTCACCGGTTGCCGCCTCCAGCGTGCCGTCCAGCAGGGCAGCCCGTTCCCGCATGCCCACGATCCCGAGGCCGCCCCCGGACCGTCGCCGCACGCCGACCGGATTGCTCACCTCGATGTCGACGGCGGCCGGCCCGTACGACATCCGGACGTCGGCCGTGCCCGAGCCGTGCCGGGCGGCGTTGGTCAACGCCTCCTGCAGGATGCGGTAGGCCGCCCACGCCACGCCGCTGGGCAGGCCCCGCCGGGCGCCGTGGAAGGTCGCCGAGACGTCCAGGCCGCTCGCCCGGTGCCGGTCGACCAGCTCCTCCAGTGCGACCGTGTCGGCCGGCGCCGGACCGGCCGGCTCGTCCCCCTCGCGCAGGGCCCGGACGAGACGGTCGATGTCGGCGACCGTGCCGTGCGCGACTTCCTCGATCGTCTCGATGGCACGCAGCGATCGGTCGGCGTCCCGCCGGTGCAGGAGCCGGGCCGCGCCGGCCTGCACCAGGATCACGTTGATCGCGTGTCCGGCCGAGTCGTGCAGCTCGCGGGCGATCCGGGTGCGCTCCTCGCTCGCGGCCAGGCGGCGCTGCGCCGCCATGTCCTGCTCGCGCAGCCGGGCGTGCTCCTCGAGTTCGGCGATGCGCTGGCGGCGCAGGTGGCTGCGGTCGCCGGCGATCCAGACCAGCGCGAACATGGCCACCCAGGCGAACAGTCCGGACGACATGCTCAGCAACGGCTGGCGTTCGAGGACCATCACCGTCATGGCCGCCGGCACGAAGGCCGCCACCGCGACGGCCGCCGCGAGTCTTCGCCGCCGCTCACCGCCCACCGCCTCGGCCAGCAGGTAGGTCGCGATCAGCGCGCCGGGCGGCACGTCGAGCCCGTAGTCGAACACGAGCAGTGCCAGCGTGCCGGCCGCGACCACAGCCCAGGCGACCCCCGGGAACCGGCGCGCGAGAAGAAGCGGCGACACCGACGCCACGGCCAGCACGACACCGAGGGCATCGAGCTCGCGATAGCCCGGTTCGGCCGCGCCCAGGCCGCCCTGGCGCAGCATCCCGATCGTGAAGACGCCGGCGGCGACCGCCACGGCGGCGTCGGCCACGGCCCGGCCGCGTGCCCCAGTCCTGACCCTCACCCGGCCAGCGTACGAGGGCCGGCGGCGCGCCGGATCCCCCCGAGGGGGTACGCGGGAACCCCACCACGGAGCGATTCGCCGCGGTCACCGGCCCGCCTAGCGTCACTTCGGCGTTGCTGTGGCCACCTTCGGGGAGGAACTGATGTTCGTACGACTGGCCGGCTGGTCCGACCGGCACCGCTGGACGGCGCTGCTGCTGTGGGTGCTGATCCTGGCCGGGGTCACCACCGGCGCCCGCCTCGCCGGCAGCGACTTCCGCAACGACTTCACGCTGCCCGGCGCGGAGTCCCAGCGGGCGCAGGACCTGCTGGCCGAGCGGGCGCCCAACCGCGCCGGCGGCACCCTGCAGATCGTGTACCGCGACCCCGCCGGCCTCGCCGACCTCGGGACGCCGGCCGGGGTGAGCGGTCTTCCACACGTCACGGGTGTCACGGAGCCGACCGTGTCCCGTGACGGCGCCATCGCGTACGTGACGGTCACGCTGGACGTCCCGGCCGAGTCCATGCCCGTCGAGGCCACCCGCCGCGTCATCGACACTGCCCGCGCGGCAGGAAGCCCCGGCCGTACCGTCGAGGTCGGCGGCGAGGCCGCGCGGGCCGCCGAGGAGGCCGAGGGCGGCGCCGCCGAGGGCGCCGGGCTGCTGGCCGCGCTGGTGATCCTCGTCCTGCTGTTCGGGTCGCTGCTCGCCGCCGGCCTGCCGATCATCATCGCGCTGTTCGCCGTCGGCACCGCCATCGGGCTGGTCACGCTCGCCTCCCACGTCGCCACGGTCGCCGACTTCACCACGCCGCTGCTGGTTCTGGTCGGGCTCGGGGTCGGCATCGACTACGCGCTGCTCATCTTCTCGCGGTTCCGCGGCGAGCTGGCCGCCGGCGCCGACCGGGCGACGGCGGCGCGGACCGCGCTGGACACGGCCGGACGGACGGTCTTCTTCGCCGGCACGACCGTCATCATCGCCCTGCTCGGCCTCGTCCTGCTGGGTCTGGGGGCGCTGCAGGGCGTGGCGGTCGCCCTGGCCGTCACGGTGCTGGTGACGATGCTGGCCGCCCTGGTGCTCCTGCCCGCCCTGCTCGGGCTCTTCGGCGCCCGGCTGGAACGCACTGCGACCCGGCGTCGCCGCACGGAGGGACAGTGGTGGCGCCGCTGGAGCGACGCGGTGGCCCGACGGCCCTGGCCTGCCGTCGTGCTGCCGTTCCTCGCGCTGGCCGCCCTGACGGTTCCCGTGCTGGACATGCGGCTGGGCTTCGCCGACGCCGGGACCGACGACCCGGGCAAGACCAGCACCCGGGCCTACGACCTGCTGGCGCAAGGCTTCGGGCCGGGCGTCAACGGTCCGCTCGTGATCGTGGTGCCGGGCGCCGATCCCCAGGCGCAGTCCGTCCGGCGGACGGTCGCGGGTACACCCGGCGTCGCGTCGGTGACGGCGCCGATGCGGGCGCCGGGGAGTGACGTCGCCACGCTGATCGCCATTCCGGCGTCGGCGCCCCAGGACGAGGCGACATCCGACCTGGTCGCCACGCTGCGGGAGTCGCTCGGCGGCGCCGCCCTGATCGGCGGCCCGACCGCGGCTGTCGTCGACGTCTCGGCCGCCCTGTCCGAGCGCCTGCCGGTGTTCGTGGCCGTCGTGGTCGGCCTGTCGGCCCTGTTGCTGCTGATCCTGTTCCGGTCGTTGCTGATCCCGCTCAAGGCCGCGGTGCTCAATCTGCTCAGCGTCGGCGCGGCCATGGGCATCGTGGTGCTGGTCTTCCAGCGCGGCGCCTTCGGGGTGCCGCCCGGCCCGATCGAGGCGTACGTGCCGGTCATGATCTTCGCCATCGTCTTCGGCCTGTCCATGGACTACGAGGTCTTCCTGCTGGCCCGCATGCACGAGGAGTGGGAGCGCAGCCGGGACGCGGCCACCGCCGTCCGCGAGGGCCTGGCCACGACGGCTCGCGTGGTCACCGCCGCGGCCGCCATCATGGTCGTCGTCTTCGGCGCCTTCCTGCTCTCGCCCGATCGCATGCTGCAACAGTTCGGGCTGGGCCTGGCCACCGCGGTCCTCATCGACGCCGTTGTCATTCGCTGCCTGCTGCTCCCGGCCGCCATGCACCTGTTCGGCGCCCGCGCCTGGTGGCTCCCCGCCGGCCTGGCCCGTCGCCTGCCCCGCCCGGCTCTGGAGCACGGCTGAGACCTGTCGGCCGCAGCTCTTCTCTGAGCGTATACTCTCGGCGTATAGTCGGCCGCATGACGGTGCCGCTGACTCTTCTGGGGCTTCTCGAACGTGAGCCCAGCCATGGCTACGACCTCAAGCGCGACTACGACGCGTTCTTCGGGCGCGACAAGCCCCTTTCCTTCGGCCAGGTCTACTCGACGCTGAGCCGGCTCGCCCGCGACGGCAAGGTCGTGATCAGCGATCCCGAGGCGGGCGCCGGCCCCGACCGCAAGCGTTACGTCATCACCGATTCCGGGGCGACCGAGGTCGACGCCTGGCTCACCGAACCGGTCGCCCCCGAGCCCCACCTGCAGACGGTGCTGTTCGCCAAGGTGACCCTGTCGCTGCTGCTGGGCCGCCCGGCCGAGCACTACCTGGACACCCAGCGCGCCGCCCACATGCAGCGCATGCGCGAGCTGACCACGGTCAAGCGCTCCGGCAACCTCGTCGACTCGCTGCTCGCCGACCACGCCATGTTCCACATCGAGGCCGACCTGCGCTGGATCGACCTGACCGCGGCCCGCCTCGACGCCCTCGCCCGGGAGGTCCGGCAATGACGATCCTCGAGGCCCGCGACGTCCACCTCTCGTTCGGCCGCACACCCGCCCTGCGCGGCGCCGATCTGCGGCTGGCCGAGGGCGAGATCCTCGCCGTCATGGGGCCCAGCGGCTCCGGCAAGTCCACCCTGCTGCACTGCCTGGCCGGCATTCTCGTGCCCGACTCCGGCGAGGTCCACTTCGAGGGGCAGCGCATCGACCGGCTCGGCGAGACCGGCCGCAGCGCCCTGCGCCGCGACCGATTCGGCTTCGTGTTCCAGTTCGGACAATTGGTGCCCGAGCTGAGCGCCGAAGAGAACGTCGCGCTTCCCCTCCTGCTCTCGGGCGTGCGGCGATCGAAGGCGACCGCCGAGGCCCGGGTCTGGCTCGACCGGCTGGGCCTCGACGGGCTGGCCGGCCGCACCTCGGGCGAGCTCTCCGGCGGCCAGGCCCAACGCGTTGCGCTGGCCCGCGGTCTCGTCGCCCGCCCGCGGGTGCTGTTCGCCGACGAGCCCACCGGCGCGCTCGACTCGCTCACCGGCGAGCAGGTCATGGATCTGCTGGTCGGCTCGGCGCGCGAGGCGGGCACGGCGGTGGTGCTCGTGACGCACGAGCCCCGCGTGGCCGCGTACGCGGACCGCGAGGTCGTCGTGCGCGACGGCCGGGTGCTGGCGCTCACCGCAGAGCCCGTCGCATGATCCGCTTCGGTCTGCGTCTCACGCTGGCGGGGGGTCGTGAGGCGCTGGTACGGCTGGCGGTCATCGCGGTCGCGATGGCGCTCGGGGTCGGCATGCTGGTGGCCGCGCTGGCCGGGCTGAGCGGGGTCACCAGCCAGAACGACCGCTACGGCTGGGCCAACTCGACCGTCGAGGCCGGCCCCGACCCGCTGTGGTGGCAGCTGCGGATCGACGGCTTCGACGCGCGCACGATCGGCCGGGTCGACCTGGCCGCCACCGGCCCGCAATCGCCCGTGCCGCCGGGTCTGCCCCGGCTGCCCGGCCCCGGCGAATACTTCGCGTCCCCGGCCCTGGCCGAGCTGATCGCAGCCACTCCCCCGGCCGAGCTGGCCGACCGCTACCCCGGCCGCCTCGCCGGCACCGTCGGCGACGAGGCCCTGCCCTCGCCCGACTCGCTGGTCGCCGTGGTCGGCTACTCCCCCACCGAACTGTCCCAGCGCCCCGGCGTGCGGCGGGTCGGCACCATCTCGACGGTCGCGCCGACCGATTGCCCCGGCGGTTGCTGGGCAGGCATACCCACCTCCGGGCTGCAGCTGGTGCTGGGCGTGGTGGCCGCCGCGCTCATCTTCCCGCTGGTCATCCTGGTCGGCACCACCACGCGCCTCGCCGCCACCCGCCGCGAGCAGCGTTTCGCGGCGATGCGCCTGGTCGGCGCGACACCGCAGCAGGTCGGCGTCGTCGCAGCGGTGGAAGCAATGGTCTCCGCGATCGCCGGCACCGCCGCCGGTCTCGTCCTGTTCCTCGCCTTCCGCGACGCCCTGGCCGCGCTCCCGTTCACCGGCGCGCCCATGTTCCCGGCCGACCTGGCGCTCAGCCCGCCGCTGGCGCTCGGCGTCGCCTTCGGCGTCCCCCTGCTGGCCGCTGTGGCCGCGCTGGTCGCGCTTCGGCGCGTACGGGTGTCGCCGCTGGGCATAGCCCGCCGGGCCGCCGCCCGTCCGCCGCGCGCCTGGCGCGTCGTGCCGCTGCTCGCCGGTCTGGCCGAGCTCTCGTACTTCGTGGGCCGCCGGCCGTCCACGACGGACGGTCAGATCGTGGCCTACCTGTCCGGCATCCTCATCGTGATGATCGGTCTGATGGTGGCCGGGCCGTGGCTGACCATGGCCGTCGCCCGCATCGCCGCCCGCCGCGCGAACGGCACGGCCGGGCTGATCGCGGCCCGCCGCCTGGCCGGCAACCCCCAGGCCGGCTTCCGCTCGGTCAGTGGCCTGGTGATCGCGCTGTTCGTCATGACGGTCGCGGTCGGCATCATGGGCTCCCTGAACGCGGACAGGGCGAAAGAGCTGGCTGCCACCGGCAGCGCCGAAAGTTCGGTGCTGCACACCATCTTCCGCGACGGCCTGCCCGCCCCGACCGGCGATCCGGTGCCGGCCGCTTTGAGGAGCCAATCGGGCGTACGGGAAATCGCCGTGACCCGGCGCCCGCCGGCCGACCAGCCGCCACCGCGGGAGCCGCTCGGCGAGTGGGGCTGGCCCACGACGCTCGCGTCCTGCGCCGACCTGGCCGTCATGGCCACCAACGGCCGTTGCGCTCCCGGCGCGACGACGGCGTGGGTCTACAACGGACTGCAGGGTCCCGACGGCTGGAACGGCGTCTGGCCCACGGCCGACGTCCCCGCCGACCGCCTGCCCAGCCTCGCGGTCGACTCGATCGTGACGTACACAGACGGCACGCGGGCCGCGATCGAGCGCGCCCGCACCACGCTCGCCCTCGCCCATCCCATGATGTATTCGCCGTACACCGACGCCGAGTGGAACGCCGAGTCCACCCGCACCTTCGCCGGCTGGCAGCGCCTGGCCGACGTGGTCGTGCTGGCCAGCCTGGCCATCGCCGGGTGCAGCCTGGCGGTGGGCGTCGCCGCCGGCCTGAGCGAGCGCAAGCGCCCGTTCAGCATGCTCCGCCTGGCCGGCGTCCCGCTGCGCACGCTGCGCCGCGTGGTGGCCCTGGAAAGCGTGACCCCCCTGCTTGCCGCGGCCGCGGTGGCCCTGGGCGCCGGTCTGCTCGCGGCGCACCTGTTCCTGCGCGCGCAGGAGGAGATCTCGCTGCACCCACCGGCCCTGTCGTTCTACGCGACCGTGCTGGGCGGCATCGCGGCCTCCCTCGCCGTCATCAGCCTGACCCTGCCCCTGCTGCGCCAGATCACCGGCCCGGAGGCCGCCCGCAACGACTAACCGATGTGCGCTTCCACGGCCGTGACGACGGGGGCCAGGTCGGCCTCGCCGATCGCGCCGTCGGGCCGGAACGGCAACCGCGCCAGCCGTCCGACGCCGGCGGCCCAGATGGTGCGCTCCTCGGGCGCGGGCGTGTGCAGCTCGGTCCGCTCGCCACAACCGGGACAGGCGAAGTACGCCATGTTCTCGACCCCGCCCAGCACCGGAGTCCGGACCGAACGCAACACCTCGAGCGTCCGCCCGGTGTCCAGATGTGAGACCTCGGCCGGCGTCACCACCAGGATCGTCGTCACCCGCCCGGCGCCGGACAGCACGCCCTGCTGCGTGAAGTTGGCGCCGGGCGGCAGATCCACCACCAGCACCTCGACGTCGCCCCAGTTCGTCTCGTGGAGAAGCCGGCCGAGCAGGAGATCGCTCAGATCCGTGCCGAGCGCGAGCCCCTGACTCCCGGCCAGCAGAAACCCGGCCGAGGCGACCTTGAGCCCGTCCACCTCGACCGCTTCCAGCCCCGCGTCGCGCCCGTCCCGCGTCCACCGCGCCAACGTCACCGACCGGGCCGGCACATCCCGCCGGATGCCCAGCATGCGCGGCACATCGGGCCCAGCGATGTCGGCATCGACCAGCCCGGCTCTGCGCCCGCTGCGAGCCAGCTGCCGCCCGAGCGCCACCGCGACACTCGTCTTCCCGACGCCACCCTTGCCACTGGCCACAGCGATGATCGGCACTTGCGGAACGGAAGCGGGTTCACCCATCAACCAACCGTACTGACACGCTTGCTGACCCGGCGACAGTCCGGTACCCGACAGATCCGCCAACGGCCGGCTGACGTACTGCACCGTGGCGCGGTAGGAGGGAGACAGCGGTGATCGAAGCTGCGGACGGTATCGAGATCGCGGGCCTCGTCGGTGAATGGGCCGGCGCGCTCGTGTCGGTCGTCGGCGTGGCGGTGGCCGTCTGGGCGGCTCGCCGAGCCCCTGGTCATGCCCACTCCTCCGCACCCCCGGCCCCGCGCGTGTCTCCCCGCCATCCGGACGAACGGGCACTCGGAACTGGCCGTGGATGATCGCCGGCCTGACCGGGATGATCGCCGGCGGCTTCCTCCTCATCCATCAGGACTCCGTTGATCGCACCACCCAGAGGGCCCTGATTCTGGTGTTCCGAACAGCACGGATCGACCTCGATCGCGATCATGCGAAAGCGGGCCAGACCGTCGTGGTGCGGGGCTATCACCTCGACCGATACGCGCCGTTCAAGCTCGATCTGATCCTGGGCACGTTCTATCCGATCGGGAAGCCCAACGCCCGTCCTGCGGCTACGAACGAAGCTCAGACGGACGGCGACGGCGCCTTCATCGAAGAGATCGTCGTCCCGGCCGATCCACCGCTGGGCACCGGCTGGGTCCGATTCAGCTACGCCTCGTTGTCGGGGCCGACATTCGAGGAGAAGCTCTCGATCGTCATGTGACGGCGTCGTAGATGGTGGCCGCGCGAGCCTCCAGCGGCCCGGCGGGCACGTCGACGATCGCGAAGCCCGCCTCCCGGTAGGCCTGTTCGTGGACCCGCTCGAAGGCCAGGGACTCCTCGAAGGTGATGCGACGAGCCGCCGTCGGCCGGACGAAGCCCTGGTTACGGACGAAGAACACGGCCGGCTCGTACACGCGCTCCACCCGTATCCGGTCGAGCTCGGCGAGCAGCTCCGGCGGCGGGTCGACACCGAGGAAGCGGCTCAACGCCAGCGTGCACACCGGTGATCGGTCGAAGAAGGTGATGCCGTCGCCGGCCCTCAGCTGCCGCCGGTGCTGGAGTTCCACTATGCGCTCGATGAAGGCCGGGGCCTGCCACGGTTCCTCGACGCCCAGCGCCTGCTGCAGCGCGATGACGTCGGTGGCGGCCTCCTCGACGACCGCGAACCCGGCGGTCTCGAGCCGGCGCAGAACGGCCGTTTTTCCCGAACCCGGGGCGCCGGTGAGCACGTGTCTCGGCATGGGGCCAAGCTTTCCGTGGCGTCGCCGGGGCCGACAGCCCTCGCCGCGGCAGAACTCGGTCGCCTCCCCCGGGAGAACGAGCCGCTGCACGGTTGAACCGGCGTCGATGGGATACTTCCGGGGTTCGTGACCGCTTGAGACAACGGGGGACCGCGGCCTGATGGTTGCCTTTGAGCTGGCTGTTCAGGATGCGCACGGGCTGGCTGTGGCGGCGCGGCTCCCGGTGGACCGGATCGAGCTCTGTTCGGCGCTGCCGCTGGGTGGGGTGACGCCGTCGCTGGGGTTCGTCGAGGCGGCCGTGGGCACGCCGGGCATGCCGCCGGTGCACGTGCTGGTGCGGCCACGGCCCGGCGGTTTCGACTACGACCCGGCCGAGGCGGCGACGATCCTCTCCGACGTACGCCATGTCGTGCGCGCCGGCGCGGCCGGGGTGGTCGTGGGGGGCGTACGCGGGGGAAAGATCGACAACGAGCTCACCGCCCGCGTGGTGGAAGCGGCCGGTGGGGCTGACGTGACGTTCCACCGCGCGTTCGACACGGTCGACGACCCGTACGCGGGGTTGGACGAACTCGTCCGGCTCGGCGTGCGGCGAATCCTGACTTCGGCCGGGGCCGCCCAGGTCGCCGACGCGCTGCCCGCGCTCGCCGCGCTGGTGGCGGCCGCGGCCGGGCGCATCGAGATCATGGCCGGGGGCGGGGTACACCCCGGCGTGGTCGAGAAGATCGTGGCCACCGGCGTCCCGGCCGTGCACGCCTCGGCCAAGCGGACCGTCCGCGACGCGGTGGGCGTTTCGCTGGGCACCGCCGACAGTTCCGGACGCGAGACGACCGACGGGAACGAGGCCGGCCGCATCATCGAGGTCCTGCGCACGCCGGCCGGATAGCGCAACCCGCTCACTTTTCCGGCGCGGAGGGCTACTACTTCGCCGAGCCGGCGCCCGCCTTCGACCTGGTCGGCACGCCCGGCCACGCCGGCGGTGCGTGAACCGCCGAACCGGCCGGGTCAGCGGGCCAGGTCGTGGCGGCGGTGGGTGAGCTTCTCGGCCAGCCAGACGGGCAGCAGGCGGCGGGCCGGGAAGACCAGCGCGGCGTTGCTGCCCACGGCGTACCGCTGGCGGGGCTTGTCCTTCTCGATCGCGGCGACGATCGTGGCGGCGACCTGCCCGGCCGAGGCGCCGGCGGCCTCGTTGCGGTTGAGGGCGGCCAGCATGCGCTCGTAGTCGCGGCGATGCGGCGAGTCGGGCTCGATGTAGCTGGTGCGGCGCTCGCTGATGCCCGTGCTGATGGCGCCCGGCTCGACCGTCGTGAACCACACGCCGTACGGGGAGAACTCGTGCCTTGCCCCGTTGCTGAAGCCCTTGATGGCGGCCTTGGTGGCGACGTACGACGAGCGGTAGGCCAACGGGAACGAGGCGAGCATCGAGCCGACCATCACGACGCGCCCGTAGCCCCGCTCCCGCATGCCGGGCAGGGTCAACTGCGTCAGCCGTACGGGACCCAGGACGTTGACCTGGAACAGCCGGCGCAGCGCGTCGCCCGGCAGCTCCTCGAACGGCCCGGACTGGCTCTCGCCGGCGTTGTTGACCAGGATGTCGACGGTCTTGACGCGCTCGGCCAGCGCCTCGATCGACTCGGGCTCGGTGAGATCCAGCGGCAGATATTCGACACCCGGCCGGGGCGCCACGGTTTCCGGGTGCCGGCTGGTGCCGAGCACCCGGTAGCCGCGGGCGGCGAGCGCAGTCGCCGTGGCCAGGCCGATGCCGGACGAGGCGCCGGTGACCAACGCAGTTCTCATGCGCGAAACCCTATCGGGCCGCGGTGCTCCCCTCGATCGAGGCGGCGGGGCGTGCGGGCTGTTCGGAGGGTGAGTGGGCCCGGAGCTCAGCCAGGAGTCCGTCGCGGTCGGTCAGGACGGCGCCGAGGATGCGACGGCCCGCGGCCAGCAGGTCGGCGACGTCGGGGGTGCTCAGCGCGTACATGACCAGGCCGGCGTCGCGGAAGGAGACGACGACGCCGGTGCGGCGCAGGACGGCCAGTTGCTGGGACAGGTTGGACGGCTCGACGTCGATCTCGGCGAGCAGGTCGCGGACCGGGCGCGGGCCGGACTGCAGCAGTTCGAGCACGCGGATGCGTACGGGATGGCCCAGCGTGCGAAACATCTCGGCCTTGGCCTGATAGAGCGGCACGGACATCGACATCTCCCCCACTCCGAACGCGTGCCGACCACCTCAGGGGGCGCCGGACGGGCCCTGCCAATAAACAATTGTCCAGGTGTCGAATTGCAGAAGTCTTCAATTCCGGGCGTAGTCGTTCTTATCTTCGGAGCCGGGCTCGCGTCCATGACGCACAGTGTGTCCGATCGATATTCACCACCATCGGCCATGCTCGTTCCACGACCACGGAAGGAGCACACGCGGAATGGCCGACATGGACGTGGCACTCAAGGACGCGCTGCAGCTGGACGGCGCACTCGCGGTGGCGATCGTGGACTGGAACAGCGGAATGGCGCTCGCCACGGCGGGCGGCGGCTTCGGCTTCGACGTCTCCGTCGCGGCGGCGGCCAACACCGAAGTGCTACGGGCCAAATTGCGTACGCTCGACATGCTCGGCCTTCGCGAGGGAGTCGAGGACATTCTGGTGACGCTCGACTCGCAGTATCACCTGATCCGCCCGATCACCGCTCCGGACGGCGGCGGCCTGTTCCTCTATCTCGCCCTCAACCGGGATCGCGCCAACCTGGCGATGGCGCGGCACCGGCTACGGATCATCGAGCGGCAGTTGGAGATCTGAACCCGGCGATCAGCGCGCCCAGCGTGCGGGCCAGGCGGGGCTCGACGTCGACGACCGCGTGGGCCAGCTCGGGCTGGGACTTGTAGAACTCCCGCAACCGCGTGCCCGGCGCCGCCATCTGCCAGAAAGCTCCGGCCAGGCCCGCCGCCGTCGCCACGACGTCGTACGCCTGCTGCTCGGTCAAGCCCTCGCGGCTGCTCAGATCACCGGCGACGGCCCGGACAGCAGCCAGCGACGCCAGCTTGTAGACCCGGACGGACTCGAAGGACACGTTGCGCTCGAGGTTGAGCGGGATGTGCGCGAGCAGATCGCAGAACAGCGGCCGGGACACGAACGACCGGGCCAGCACAGCCTCGGGCGGGGCCGATTCCCAGGACGACCGGACGTCGTCGGTCCACTCGCGCCAGCACTCCGCGGCCAGCGCCAGGAAGATCTGCTCGCGCGTCTCGAAGTAGCGCAGCATCGCCGACTTGTGCATGCCGACCTCGGCCGCCACATCGGTCAGCGTCACCTCGCGGACGCTGCGGGCGGTGGCCAGGGTGCGGGCGGCGTCGAGGATCGCCCGTTCACGTTGCTGCTTGGCCTCGGCGCTGCGGGCACGGGTAGCGGACATCACATCTCCATCTTACACAACGCCGTTGCGGTATTAACGAAACGGCGTTTCACTAAAGCCATGACACAGACATGGTTCATCACCGGATCGTCGCGGGGCTTCGGCGCCGCTCTCGCTCGCGCCGCCCTCGAGGCGGGCGACCAGGTCGTCGCCACGGCGCGGAAGCCCGCCGACCTCGACGAGCTCGTCGCCGCGTACGGAAAAAGGGTTTTGCCGGTCGCTCTCGACGTGACCGATCGGGACGCGGCCCGTGCCGCGGTCGAGCAGGCCGTCGAACAGTTCGGGCGCATCGACGTGGTGGTCAACAACGCCGGCTACGCCAACGTGGGGCCGATCGAGACCACCGACGAGGACGACTTCCGCCGGCAGTTCGACACCAACTTCTGGGGTGTCTATCACGTGACCCGGGCCGTGCTGCCGGTGCTCAAGAAGCAGGGCTCGGGCACGATCGTGCAGTTCTCCTCGGTCGGCGGGCGGGTCGGCGGAACGCCGGGGCTCGGCTCGTACCAGGCGGCCAAGTTCGCCGTCGACGGCTTCACCCGGGTGCTGGCGACCGAGACGGCGCCGCTGGGCATCCGCACCCTCGTGGTCGAGCCGAGCGGCTTCGCCACCGACTGGGCGGGCTCGTCGATGAGCGTCCACGACATCCCGGCGGAGTACGCCGGCACGGTCGGCCTCGTGGCGGGCGGCGGCGCGGGCCGGTCGGCCAACCTGGTCGCGGGTGACCCGGCCCGGGCCGGCGAGATCCTGGTGCGGGTGGTCAAGCGGGAGCACCTGCCCACCCACCTGCCGATCGGCGTCAACGCGGTCGAGATGTCCCGGGCGTACTCGGCCCGGCAGATCGCCGAGGTCGACGAGTGGGCCGCGGTCGGCCGCTCCGCCGACTTCGCCGAGCCCTACCCGGCGACCTACCCGCAGGACTGACCGACGTTGTCCACAGGCCCGCGACGCCACCCCGCGATCATGAACGGATCCGCGTAGCGTGCTGGACGTGAGCCGCTTCGTCGAAGGTGTCGTCGCCAACGCCGGTCGTGCCCGCACGGGCATGGTCACCGGCGAGCCCAGTCAGCCCGTCCGTCGTTCGTGGAGCGACCTGCACGACCACGCCCGCCGCATCGCCGGCGGCCTGATCGCGAGCGGGCTGCGTCCGGGCCGGGCAGTGGCGGTGCTGGCCGGTCTGCCGGCCGAGATCGCCCCGGTGGCGCAGGGCGTGTGGCTGGCCGGCGGCAGCATGACGATGCTGCACCAGCCCACCCCGCGCACCGACCTCGCGGTCTGGCGCGACGACACGCTGCGCGTGCTGCGGATGATCGACGCCCAGTCCGTCGTGGTCGGTGCGCCGTTCGAACAGATGGCGCCGGCCCTCGACGCGTACGGCATCAGGCACTTCTCCCCCGCCGAGCTCAGCGCGGCCCCGCCGGCCGACCCGGTGCCGATCGACGACGACAGCCCGGCGCTGCTGCAGCTCACCAGCGGTTCCACGGCCGAGCCCAAGGCCGTGCGCATCACCCACCGCAACCTGTACGCCAACCTGACCGACGCCGGCGAGCACCTGAGCTGCGGCGAAGACGGCGTGATGGTGTCGTGGCTGCCCATGTTCCACGACATGGGCATGATCGGCTGCCTGGCGCTGCCCATGCTGAGCGGGCTCGAGCTGGTCAGCGTGACCCCGGCCGACTTCCTGGGCCGGCCGCTGCTCTGGGCCGAGTTGCTGAGCCGCTACGGCGGCACGATCACCACCGCCCCCAACTTCGCCTGGGCCGTGCTGGCTCGCCAGCTGGCCCGGGTCGAGCCGGGCCAGCTCGACCTGTCGAAGCTGCGCGTGGCGTGCAACGGCGCCGAGCCGATCGACCCGGCCACGATGCGCGCGTTCGTCCAGGTCGCCGCGCGATTCGGCTTCGACCCGGGCGCCGTCAACTGCTGCTACGGCGCGGCCGAAAGCACGCTCGTCATCTCCCTGTCCGGCGTGGCCGACCCGATGCAGCTCGACCACGTCGACGCCGCCGCCCTCGAGCGGGACAACCTGGCGACGGCGGCGGCTGCGAATCCGACGGGCGCGGTGCGCGAGATCCCGATGCTGGGCCGGCCGTTCCCCAGTGTCGAGGTGCGGGTGGTCGACGACGAGGGCAAGCCGCTCGGCGACAGGCAGGTGGGCCGCCTGCAACTGCGCGGGGAATCGGTGACCGACGGCTACCTCACGCCCGACGGCTGGGAGCCGGCGCGCGACGCCGACGGCTGGCTCGACATCGGCGACGAGGGCTACGTGGCCGACGGGCAGATCGTCGTCTGCGGCCGCCGCAAAGACGTGATCATCATGGGTGGACGCAACATCTACCCCACCGACATCGAACGCGCGGCCGCCACGGTCCCCGGCGTCCGCGAGGGCAACGTGGCCGCCGTCCGGATTCTGGCTGGTGACGGCGTGGCCCGCGAGTCGTTCGCCGTGCTGGCCGAGTCCCGTCAGGCAGGCGACGAGGCCGCCGCGGCCCAGATGGCCCGTGAGGTCACCGCCCGCGTGGTCTCCGAGATCGACGCCCGCCCGGCCGCCGTCCGCATCCTGCCACCGGGTTCCCTGCCGAAAACCCCTTCCGGCAAACTCCGCCGAGCCGCGGCCAGGGCCCTGCTTGCCGGTCAGTAGGGCAACCGACCGCCCGATCGGCGTCGCTTCCGTCAAACGACGACCAGACCGGCCCTGAGGGCGACCCGCCAAACGATCGGCGTCGCACACGCCCAGCCACGACCGGGAACCGGCCTTCAACGCGACCGCCACACAACCGGCGCCTTCAACGCGACCGGCCGCCCGCCCGATCGGCGTCGCCGATGTCCAGCGGCGACCGGGCGCGGCGGCCCGGCTGGTGTGAAACCGTGCACTTGCTGTTGCCGGCGTCCGGCTGGGCGGTTTGGCTGGGGCATGGCGCTGATCTCGTACGACAGTGTGGACGCGGCGGCGTTCGAGGCCGACCGGCATCTGAGTGCTGACGCCCTGGGCGGGTGGCGTGACGCGATCGGCCGGCACTTCGACCCCCGGCCGGGAACGCGGATTCTCGACCTCGGGTGCGGCACCGGCACTTGGGCCCGGGCCTTTCGGACGTGGTGGCCGGGCGTCGACGTCCTGGCGGTCGAGCCCTCGCCGGCGATGCGCGACCGTGCGGTCTTTCAGCCGATCGCGCCCGGCACGGCCGACAACCTGCCGTTCCCGGACGCCGGCCTCGACGGGGTCTGGCTCTCCACGGTGATCCATCATGTTCCCGACCTCGCGGCGGCGGCCCGGGAGATCCGTCGCGTGCTGAAGCCCGACGCACCGGTGATGATCCGATCGGTGTTCCGGGGCCGGCACCACGCGATCAGCCTGTTCCACTGGTTTCCCGAGGCAATTGGCGTGCTCGACCGCTATCCCACCGTCAGCGAGGTCGAGGCGGCGTTCGCCATCACCGGCCTGGCAACCGTGGGATGTGAGCCGGTCCCGCAAGTCACCGCCCCATCTTTGGCCCACGCTGCGGCCTCGCTGCGACGCGAAGCGCACACTCCGCTCCAGCTGATCAGCGACCACGCCTACGAGGCCGGCGTGGCGCGGCTGCGGGAGGCGGCGCGGACCCAGGCCGGACCGGTCGTCGACGCCCTCGACCTGCTGGTGCTGCGCTGAACGGCGCCACCAGCAGACCGGCATCCCCTGCCGGTGCTGCGCTGAGCGCGCCGCCAGCAGAACGGTATCCCCTGCCGGTGCTGCGATGAGCGCTCCGCCAGCGAACGCTGCACGAGACGGCACCGCCAGAGCGGATGCTGCACTGAAAGCGGCGCCTGCCGGCGCTGTGCCGAGCGGCGGCGTCTGCGGGGATCTGCGCTGAAAGGCGGCACCTGCGGGGGCGCTGCACTGAAAGCGGCGCCTCCGGGGGCGCTGCACTCAAAGACGGCACCTGCGGGGACGCTGCACTCAAAGGCGGCACCTCCGCGGATGCTGGACTGAAAGGCGGCGCCTCCGGGGATGCTGTGCTGGACGGTGCGGTCGGCTGCCGGTCTTGCGTGACTCCGCGGCTGCCGCAACAAATGGCAACCGCTTGCCAGTGGGCGGGGGCGGCAGCGTGCAATTGCGGGGTGACGTCTGTGGGTACCGACGAGACTGCGCTGGCTACTGAGCGCGTGGCGGAGCAACTGCGGGGGGTCGGGCGGCTGGGGGTGGCGTTCTCGGGCGGGGTCGACTCGTCGGTTCTGCTGGCGCTCGCGGTCGGCGCTCTGGGGGCCGACCGCGTGGTGGCCGTTCTCGGGGTCTCGCCCAGCCTGGCCGCCGACGAGCGGGCCGCCGCGCATCGAGTGGCCCGGCGGATCGGGGCGGTGGTGGTCGAGGTCGAGACGCGCGAGGGTGAGCGGGAGGCCTACCGCGCCAACGGGCCCGACCGGTGTTTCCACTGCAAGGACGAGCTCTTCACGCGCATCGGGGCCGACGTGGCGCAGCGGCATCGGCTGGACGCGGTGGCGTACGGCGAGAACGCCGACGACGTGCGGCGGCCCGATCGGCCGGGGGCGCGGGCGGCCGCCGAGCACCGGGTGCTGACTCCGCTCGCCGTCGCGGGGCTCGACAAGGCGGCCGTCCGTCGGATCGCGCGTGCCCTCGACCTGCCGTGTGCCGACAAGCCGGCGGCGCCGTGCCTGGCCTCGCGCATTCCGCACCACCAGATCGTCAGTCCTCGCAAGCTCGGCCAGGTGGAGCGGGCCGAGGCGGCGCTGCGGCGGCTCGGGTTCGGCGATCTTCGCGTACGCCATCACGGGGACATCGCCCGGATCGAGCTCCCGGCCGGCGATCTCGTGCGGGCGGCGAGCGAGCCGCTGCGAGAGCTGGTGCACCGGGCCGTCATCGAGGCCGGCTTCCGCTTCGTCACCCTCGATCTGGCCGGCATCCAGTCCGGCGCGTTCACCGGCGCCTACCTGCGCGAAGACCAGCCGTCGCCGAGCGCGAGGCCGGAAACGAAACCCACCGCGAGGCCGGAGACGAAGCCCACCGCGGGGCCGGAGACGAAGCCCACCGCAAGGCCGGAAACGAAGCCCACCGCGGGGCCGGAGACGAAGCCCACCGCAAGGCCGGAAACGAAGCCCACCGCGGGGCCGGAGGTGAAGTCGACCAGAAGGCCGGAAACGGAGCCGGACGCAAGGATGGAAACGAAGCCGGACGCAACGCCGGAAACGAGGCCGGAAGCAGAGCCGGCACGGACCGAACCGGAAGCAGAGGCTGAGCCCGCTCGATGACAGACACCCGACCCGACCTGGCCTCCTACGCCGACCTGGATCTGGACCGGGCGCAACGCCGCGGCTATCCGGAGGCCGTCTTCTGCGCGGGCAAGACCCCGGAACAGGTCGCCGGCATCGCGACCGCCGTGAAGGACCGGCCCGACGTGGTCACCCTCTTCACCCGTGCCACCGACAGCCACGCCGCAGCAGTCCGAAGCGTGCTGCCCGACGCCCGGCACGACCCCGTGGCGGGCCTGCTCGCGTGGCCCCCTGAGCCCCCGGAGCCCACCGGTGGACGGGTCGTCGTGGTCGCCGCCGGCACGTCCGACCTGCCCGTCGCCCGGGAGGCGGCCCTGTCCGCGCAGTATCTGGGCCGCCGCACCGAGCTGATCGTCGACGTCGGCGTGGCCGGCCTGCACCGCATCCTCAAGCACGTCGACCTGCTGCGCAGCGCCCGGGCCGTCGTGGTCGTGGCCGGCATGGACGGCGCCCTGCCCGGCGTGGTCGCCGGCCTGATCCCGGCGCCCGTCGTCGCCGTGCCCACCTCGGTCGGCTACGGCGCCGCCTTCGAGGGGCTGGCGGCCCTGCTGACCATGCTCAACGCGTGCGCCCCGGGAGTGGCCGTGGTCAACATCGACAACGGCTACGGGGCGGGGCACCTCGCCGCTCAGATCGCGGCGCCGGCGTGACGCGGCACGCGTGGATCGACGCTTCGGCCGGGATCGCGGGCGACATGCTGCTGGGGGCGCTGCTCGATGCGGGCGCGTCGCTCGGGGCGGTGCAGTCCGCGGTGGATGCCGTGTCGGGTGGGACGGTCCGGATCCGTACGCGGGAAGTGACCCGCGGCGGCCTGCGGGCGCTCAAGGCCGAGGTGGAACCCCTCGCCGGCGATCCGCCCCACCGCACCTGGCACGACATCCGCGGCCTGCTGAAGAACGCGGACAAGGCCGCCGCCGTCTTCCGCCGCCTGGCCGAGGCCGAGGGCCGCGTGCACGGCATCGAGGCCGACGACGTGCACTTCCACGAGGTGGGCGCGCTGGACGCCATCGCCGACGTGGTCGGGTGCTGCGCGGCCCTGGACGACCTGGGCGTCACCACCGTCTCGGCCGGGCCGGTGGCGCTGGGCTCGGGCACCGTGCGATCCCGGCACGGCCGCCTGCCGGTGCCCGCGCCCGCCGTGGCCGAGCTGGCCAAGGGCTGGCAGGTCTCGGCCGGCGGCGACGGCGAGCTGGCCACGCCGACCGGGCTCGCCCTGCTGCGCACCTACGCCCACGCCTGCGAGCCGCTGCCGCCGATGACGCTCGACCTGGTCGGGGTCGGGGCCGGCGCCCGCGATCCGGCGGGGCACGCCAATGTCGTCCGGGTGCTGGTCGGCGCCGCGGAAGGGGGCACCGCCACCGAGCCGGAGAAGACGGAGCAGACGGCGGTGCTGCTCGAGGCCAACGTCGACGATCTCGATCCGCGGTTGTGGCCGGGGATCCTGGCGGCGCTGCTGCACCGGGGCGCGTCGGACGCGTGGCTGGTGCCGATCGTGATGAAGAAGGGCCGCCCGGCCCACACGCTGAGCGTGCTCTGCCCGCCGGCGCTGGCCGACACGCTGCGCGAGCAGATCTTCCGGGACACCAGCACGCTCGGGATCCGCCACAGCCCGTACGGGAAGGTGGCTCTGGACCGGGGTTTCGCCGACGTGACCGTGGGCGACACCCGCGTGGTGGTCAAGGTCGCCCACCGCGACGGGGTCATCCTGCAGGTCATGCCCGAGTTCGAGGACGTCGCCGCGCTGGCCCGCCGCCAGGACAGGCCGGAGCGGCTCGTCCTCCAGGACGCCCTGGCCGCCGCGCTGGACGCCGGTCTGGTCGTGGGAGCCGAGCTAGCCGTGCACCTCCGACCCTCGTAGCAGGCTCTCGGTCCCGGCGATCAGCTCGGTGTCGCCGTCGAGCTCGGGTGCCAGCAGGGTGAGGACGTCACGGACCGAACCCGCGCTGGAGACGTACGGCGCCGCGCCCGCATCCGCGACCGGCGCTCCGGAACCACGCAGGTGGTCGATCCACGCCGCCAGGATCCGCGCGGAACCGGTCGCCCGGCGGCCGGCCTTCCGTTCGGCGCGCAGCACCGGAAGCACCCGGATCGGGATCTTCTGCGAGCCGTCGGCGGCGATCTGGGCCAGGGTGTGGCGGATGCGCGGGTTGGCGAAGCGCTCGATCAGCGCCGCGCGGTAGGCGGTGAGCTCGTCCGCGGGCAGGGGCACGTGCCGGCACGCCTCGTCCCACCACTCGTCGAGCCAGGCGCGGCACTGCGGGTCGGCCACGGCGGCGGCCACCGTCTCGTGGCCGAGCGCGCTGCCGGCGTACGCCAGCAGGGAATGCCCGCCGTTGAGCAGCAGCAGCTTGCGGGTCTCGTGCGGCACCACGTCGTCGACGAAGCGGGCGCCGCCCCGCTCCCAGGCCGGGCGACCCGCGGGGAACTCGCCGCTGAGGATCCACTCGGTGTACGGCTCGGTGATGACCGGCACGGCGTCGGCGCCACCCACCTCGCGTACGTCGGCGGGTGTCGTCCGAGGGGTGATGCGGTCGACCATCGTGGCCACGAAGGAGACGTTGCCGGTGATCCACTCGTCGAGCGCCGGATCGAGGCGGGCGGCCAGGTCGTGGACCACGCGGGCGGTCACCTCGCCGTTGCCGGGCAGGTTGTCGCACGAGACGACGGCGATCGGGCCGGAACCGGCCAGCCGGCGCGCGGAGAGCCCGGCGACGAGGCGGTCCGCGACGACGCCGTCGGGAGCGTAGGCGGCCTCGGTCATGGTGATCGTCACGACCGCGACGGCCGGATCGGCGACCAGCGAACGCCACGTGGCGGCGTCGCTGCCGGGATACGCGGCCACCACCGAGGTCTGCACCTGAAGATCGTCGGAGTCGGGTCCCCGTACGACGAGGGTGTAGCGCCCGTCCTGCCGGGTCAGCGTCTCGGCCAGCCCGGCCGAGCGCCCGGTGAAGGCGGCGATCCCCCACTCGTCGTCGAAGCCGGTGTACCAGGCCTGGTGGGCGCGGAAGAAACCGCCGAGCCCGAGGTGGACGATGCGGACGGCTCTCACAGCTTGAACACCTCGCGCGGCTGGGTGACGACCAGGCCGGTCAGGGTGTCCAGGGCCTCGTCCTCGTCGAGGCGGTGCTCGGCGACCAGACCGGCCAGGAAACCGGCGTCGAGGCGACGGGACATGTCGTGGCGGGCCGGGATCGAGCAGAACGCCCGGGTGTCGTCGATGAAGCCGGACAGCCGGCTGAACCCGGCGATCTCGGTGACCGCCTGCTGGTAGCGGCGGATCTCGCTCGGATTGTCGAGAAACCACCACGGCGCTCCGGCGTACACCGAGGGGTAGAACCCGGCCAGCGGCGCGATCTCGCGGCTGTAGACGTCCGGGTCGACGGTGAACAGCACGAGATGCAGGTTCGGGTGGGTGCCGAAGCGGTCGAGCAGCGGCTGCAACGCCGCGGTCAGCTCGAGCGCGACCGGGATGTCGTGGCCGGTGTCGGGACCGTGGGCGGCCAGCGTGGCCGGGTGGTGGTTGCGCCAGATGCCGGGGTGCAGTGTCATCACCAGGCCGTCGTCGCAGGACATGCGGGCCATCTCGAAGGTCATGTGCCGGCGGAACGCGAGGGCCTCGCGCGGGGTGACCGTGCCGGCCAGCGCCGAGCGGTAGATGCGCTCGGCCTCGCGGATGTCGAGCGGTTCCGTACCGGCGTCGACGTGCCCGTGGTCGGCCGAGACCGCGCCGAGCGAGATGAAGTAGCGCCGCCGCTCCTCGAGCGCCGCGATGTACCCCGCGTAGTCGCCGACGTCGCCGCCGAGCTCCTTGACCAGCTCGGCCCAGCCCGGCCGGCCGGCTTCGAGGTAGCGGTCGGGCCGGAACGTCGGCGCGATGCGGGTGGCGATCGACTCGTCCTCGCGCAGCGCGCGGTGGGTGGCCAGATCGTCGGCCGGGTCGTCGGTCGTCGCCAGGAACGCGATGTCGAAACGCTCGAGGAGCGCCCGCGGCCGGTGGCTGTCCCGGCCGAGCTGCTCGGCGATCTGATCGTAAAGAGCATCGGCATTGTGCGCCGTTGGCCGTTCGCTCACCCCGAAGACGTCCGCCAAGGACGACTCGAACCAGAAACGGACGGGCGTGCCGCGCAGAAGTTGCCAATTCGCGCAGAACAACCGCCACGCCTCGCGCGCCCGCGGCTCCGGCAGCGGCCCCTCCCCCACGCCGAGGTCGGTCAGCGACACTCCGCCCGAGTGCAACAGCCGCGTCACGTAGTGATCGGGCTGGATGAACAGCGAAGCCGGGTCGACGAAGGGACGGTCGTCCAGGATCAGGCGCGGATCGACGTGCCCGTGCGGACTGATGATCGGCAGTCCCTGAACCTCGGCGTAGAGGCGGCGGGCGATCGACCGGACTCCGGGATCGGCAGGTAGGAGCCGGTCGGGGTGCAACGTCAGGGCAGCCATGCGCCCGAGCCTCATCGGCCGGACGCGGCGCTGGCAATGAGTTGCCAGTTGTTGCCGTCACGGCGCGGCAACAACTGGCAACTCGTTGCGCGCAGGTTAACGGGCGGCACAGAGTGACCCCGATCACTGCCTCCGGCTAGCAGCTCAGAGGAGACCTTTCATGAACTCGAAGAAGCTTATGGCGCTGGCCGGTGTGACGGCTCTGGCGCTGGCATCGGCCGCCTGCGGTGGCGGCGACGAAGGCGGCGGGGGCGGCGACGGCAAGACGCTGAACGTGCTGATCGCGGCCAACACCCAGTACCCCGACGAATTCGCGGCGTGGCAGAAGGACATCAGCACCAAGTTCAAGGCGGCTACCGGGGCCGAGGTGAAGTTCGAGACCTTCGCCAGCGCCAACGACGAGCTGACGAAGATCCAGACCTCGGTGGTGTCGGGCTCCGGCCCGGACGTCTACGCGGTCGGCACGACGTTCACCCCCACCGCCTACTCGACCGGCGCCTTCGTGAAGCTGGGCGACGAGGAGTGGAACAAGATCGGCGGCAAGGACAAGTTCAACCCGGCCACGCTCGGCATCTCGGGACCCGACGAGCAGAACCAGGTCGGCATCCCGTGGGTCAGCCGGCCGTTCGTCATGGCCTACAACACCGACATGCTCAAGGCGGCCGGCATCGACAAACCGGCGACCACCTGGGACGAGCTGGGTCAGCAGGCCAAGCAGATGACCAAGGGCGACGAGTACGGGCTGGCGATCGCCTACAAGGACAACTTCGACCCGTGGAAGTTCGTCTGGGGCATGTCCGTGCAGGCCGGCAACCCGCTGGTCGACGGCAAGACGGCCAAGCTGCAGGACCCGAAGGTGCAGAAGGCGTACGACACCTACTTCGGCTGGCTGACCCGCGACAAGGTGGTCGACCCGGCCGCCGTGGGCTGGACCAACCCGCAGGCGGTGGCCGCGTTCGCCAAGGGCAAGACCGGCTACTTCATGCTGACCACGCCGACCGCGATCAACTCGCTGGAACAGGGCGCGGTCAAGGGCAAGTGGAAGTTCGCGCTGCTGCCGACCGTGCCGCCCGGCGCGACCAGCCGCCCGTCGAACGGGGTCGAGGCGGCCAGCATCCTCTCCGGCGACAACCTGCTGGTGGCCGACTACTCCAAGAACAAGGACCTGGCCTTCGAGTACGTCAAGCTGGTGACCGACCAGGAGACGCAGCTCGACTACTACAAGAAGTTCGGCAACCTGCCGGCCAACGCGGCCGCGCTGCAGACACTGTCGTCGGACCCGCAGCTGGGCCCGGTGACCGAGGCGGCCAAGAAGTCGGTGGCCACGCCGTTCACCGGCGCCTGGGGTGACATCCAGCTCGCGCTGACCAACGTGGCCGTGCAGTCGCTGCCCGACCTGGGCAAGGGCTCGATCAGCACCCAGCAGATCGACGCCCGGATCGCCGACGCCCAGAAGTCGGCCCAGACCGCGCTGGATCGGGCCAAGTAGATGACCATCCTCGCCCGGCCGCCGGAGGAGACGACGGCCAAGAAGGAACAGCGCCGCCGGGGCGTGACCGAGCGACAGCGTCCGCTGTGGCTGCTCACGCCGGGCGGGGTCCTGATGGTCCTGGTCATCCTGATTCCGCTGGCCGTGGCCCTGTGGATCTCGCTGATCGACCTGGACCAGTACACGCTGCGCCGCTGGGTCGAGGCGCCGTTCATCGGGCTGGACAACTTCGTCGAGTCGTTCAGCTCGGGGCTGCTCAACTCGATCTGGATCAGCGTGTCGTTCGCGGTGCTCTCCACGATCGCGACCGTGCCCATCGGCATCGCGGCCGCGCTGGTCACCCAGAACAAGTACCGGGGGCGCGGCCTGGTGCGAGCGGTGTTCCTCATCCCGTACGTGTTGCCGTCGTTCGTGGTGGCGACGGTGTGGCGCACGATGCTGCAGCCGGACGGGGTCGTCAACGCCTGGCTGTCGAAGGTGGGCATCGAGGGCGGCCTGTGGCTGACCGGCCCCCGCTCGTACTGGGCGCTGATCCTGGTCGAGATCTGGGCCGCCTGGCCGTTCATCTATCTGATGGCGCTGGCCGCGCTGCAGTCGGTCGACAACGAGGTGCACGAGGCGTCAGCCGTCGACGGGGCGCCGTGGTGGCCCAAGCTGCGCCGGGTGATCCTGCCCTACCTGCGCGGGCCGGTGCTGCTGGCCTGCCTGCTGGCCACGCTCAACCACATCAACAACTTCACGTTGCCGTTCGTCCTGTTCGGGGCGCCCGCGCCGGAGGACGTCAACGTGATGCCCATGATCGTCTACGTGACCAGCTTCCAGAGCCTGCGGTTCGGGTTGAGCGCGGCCATGGCCGTGCTGTCCCTGGTGCTGATCGCCATCCCGCTGTTCGTCTATCTGCGGGCCGTGCGCCTGGACGTGCACGAGGAAGGAGCTCGGCGATGACCGACTGCACCGGAGTGAGCGAAGCAGTCGCAGGGCCAGGAGGGCACGTCCAGGAGGTACAGCAATGAGCACCTCCGCTTCCACCGAGGCCACCCGGTTGCTGCCGCGCTGGCTGCTCATCACGATGACCGCGCTGCTGGTCACGATGGTGCTGGTGCCGGTGCTCTACATCGTGCTGGCCTCGCTCAACAGCGACGTGGGCGTGGCCAGCGGCGAGTACTGGCCGAGTTCGTTCAGCCTGGACAGCTACACCCGGATCTGGACCACGGCCGACCTGTCCACCGGCATCATGAACAGCCTGATCGTCTGCGCGTTCACCGCGGTCGCCTCGGCCCTGCTGGGCACGACCACGGCGTACGTGCTGGTCCGCTACACGTTCCTCGGGCGGCTGACGATCCTGCGCGGGCTGGTCGGCCTGCAGAGCATCCCGGGCACCCTGATGCTGCTGCCGGTGTTCGTGCTGTTCTCGTCGGCCGGCAACTACCTGGGGCTTACCGTGATCGGCACCCGGTGGGGTCTGTTCGTGGCCTACCTGACGTTCGCCCTGCCGTTCTCGACCTGGGTGATGGTCACCTACCTGCGCGGGCTGCCGCGCGAACTGGAGGAGGCCGCCCGCACCGAGGGCGCCTCCACGCTGGTCATCCTATGGAAGATCATCTTCCCGCTGAGCCTGCCCGCGATCGTCGTGTCCGGCATCTTCGCGTTCCTGCTCGGGTGGAACGACGTGTTGTTCGCTTCCGTGCTCACTCGGCCGGAAACGCACACAGCCGCTGTCGCTCTGCAGATTTTCGGTTCGCAGCAGGAGGGCGGCGCGTTGCCGGTCTATTCGCAGATGATGGCCGCGGCGCTGATCTGTGCGGCCCCGGTCGTGCTGCTGTACCTGGCCTTCCAGCGCTACCTGGTGGGTGGCCTGACCGCGGGCAGCGTCAAATGAGCGAAACGCGCAACGAGCGCAGGCCGAACGGACTGCGCAACGAACGCCAGCTGAGCGAAACGCGCAACGAACGCCGACCGAACGAACCACGCAACAAGCGCCGGCTGAGCGGACCGTGCAACGGACGCCGGCTGAACGGGCCGTGCAACGGACGCCGGCTGAACGGGCCGTGCAACGGACGCCGGCTGAGCGGACCGTGCAACGGACGCCGGCTGAACGGGCCGTGCAACGGACGCCGGTCGGACGGACCGCGGAACACGGGGTGCGGGCGATGACGGCGCCGCGGGTGGCTCTGATCGGGCCCGGCACCGTGTCGGTCGTGCATCTGGCGGCGATCGAGAAGCTCGGTGCCGAACTCGCCGGCGTGTGCGACTCGTCGCGCGACCACCGCGCGTTTCTGGACGAGGTGCGGCCGGAAGTCGTCCATATCTGCACGCCGCATGACCGGCACGTGCAGATCGCGCGGGACGCCCTTGAGCGAGGCGTGCATGTTCTGCTCGAGAAGCCGGTCGCGCACACGGTCGAGCAGGCCGAGCTGCTCGTCGCGGCAGCCAAGGACCACCCGTCGGTGAAGATCGGCGTCTGCCTGCAGAACCGCTACAACCCGACCAGCCGGGCCGCCCGCGAGATCCTGCTGAGCGGCGAACTCGGGAGGGTGATCGGCGCCTCGGCCAGTGTGCTGTGGCACCGGGACGCGGCGTACTACGACGCTCGTCCGTGGCGTTCGGTGCGCGAACGGGCCGGCGGCGGCGTGCTCATCAATCAGGCCATCCACACGCTCGACCTCGTGCAGTGGCTGGTCGGCGACGTCGTCGCGGCGACCGGGCACGCCGGGCGCTACGGCGGCCTGCCCGGCGACGTCGAGGACACCGCGCACCTGATGCTCGACCACGCCGGCGGCGCGCGCAGCGTCTTCTTCGCCACGGTCACCAACGCCGTCGACTCGCCGGTGACCCTCGAGATCGTCGCCGAGCGGGGAACCCTGCTGCTGCGGGGCGACCTCACCGTCGCGTACGCCGACGGCCGCACCGAGACGATCGCCGAGCTGGCCCCCGGCGGCGCCGGGCGCTCGTACTGGGGCGCCTCGCACGAACTGCTGATCGCCGACTTCTACCGCTCGCTGAGCGACCCCGAGCCGTTCCCGATCGGGCCGCAGGAGGCGCTGGCGGCCCAGCGCCTGATCGACGAGATCTATCGAACCACCAGCTGAAGGGCACCGCCGATGTGGACTCTCTCCGGTTTCTCCGACGAGATCTCCCCCGACTTCACCGAGCAGTGCGAGGTCGTCACCGGCCTGGGCATGACGCACGTCGAGGTGCGCAGCGCCTGGGACGTCAACATCCTGGACCTGTCCCCCGAGCAGCTCGAGAAGGTCAAGAAGACCCTGTCCGCGTACGCGCTGAAGGTGTCCTCGATCGGGTCGCCGATCGGGAAGATCGCCGTCACCGACGACTTCGCGCCGCACCTGGAACGCATGAGGCACGCGGCCGAGGTGGCGCGCCTGCTCGACGCGCCCTACATCCGGATCTTCTCGTTCTTCATCCCGGCCGGCGACGACCCGGCCGCGCACCGCAACGAGGTCATCGAACGGATGCGGGCCCTGACGCGTGTCGCCGAGGAAGCCGACCTGATCCTGTTGCACGAGAACGAGAAGGAGATCTACGGCGACGTGCCCAGCCGCTGCCTCGACCTGATCCGCTCGGTGGGCTCGCCGTATCTGCGGCTGGCGTGGGACCCGGCCAACTTCGTGCAGGTCGGCGTGCGTCCCTACACCGACGGGTACGCCCAGTTGCGGCCGCACGTCGAGTACGTGCAGATCAAGGACGCCCTGCTGGCCGACGGCACGGTCGTGCCGGCCGGGCAGGGCGACGGCGAGGTGGCCGAGACCCTCCGGGCGCTGCGGCACGACGGTTTCGACGGCTTCTTCTCGCTGGAGCCGCACCTGGCCGCCGGGCACGCCACCGGCGGATTCTCCGGACCCGACCTGTTCCGCACCGCCCACAGCGCCTTCACCGGCCTGCTCAAGACCGAGGAGATCGAGTACGCATGAGTGTCCCGAAGTTCGCCATCGTCGGCGCGGGAGTGATCGGGCGCCAGCACGGGCTGGTCACCAGCCAGCTCACCGACCGCCTGGAACTGGTCGCGGTCGTCGACGTCGTCGGAGAGCGGGCCGCCGCGCTGGCCGCCGAGCGCGGTGGCCGCCCGTACACGGCGCTGGCCGGCGCCCTCGCCGCTGAGCAGATCGACGTCGTGGTTGTGTGCACGCCGACCGGCCTGCACGGCGTCGTCGCCGTCGAGGCCCTCGACGCGGGCAAGCACGTGATCATCGAGAAGCCGGCCGAGGTGACCGTCGCGCGGACCGACGAGATCATCAAGGCCCGGGACAAGGCGGGCACGCTGGTCACCGTCATCTCGCAGCACCGCTTCGACCCCTCCACCGAGAAGACCCTGGCCGCCATCGCGGCCGGCGAGTTCGGGCGGGTCAGCTCCGGGATCGCGGCCATCGACTGGTGGCGGGGGCAGCGCTACTACGACTCCGGCGACTGGCGGGGCACGTGGGAGCTCGACGGCGGCGGCGCGCTGATGAACCAGGGCGTGCACACGGTCGACCTGCTGGTGGCGGCGCTCGGGCGGCCGGTCGAGGTGTTCGCCTGGACGGGCACGCTGGCCCACGAGCGCATCGAGGTCGAGGACGTGGCGACCGGCGTGGTGCGGTTCGAGTCGGGAGCGCTGGGGGTGCTGCACGCGACCACCTCGGCGTACCCGGGGCTCAGCGCCCGCCTGCAGGTGCACGGCGACCGCGGGTCGGCGGTCATCGACAACGACCAGCTCGCGTTCTTCCACTCGACGCCGGTGGGCGAGGACATCGAGGAGCGGCTGATGGGCACGACCCAGGTCACCTCGGGCGGCGGCGGCGACACGGCCAGCGCCAATCCGGGCCAGCTGTCGGACGCCCACCGGCTGCAGTACCTGAACTTCCTCGACGCCCTGGCCGGGAACGGCGAATTGCGTGTCGACCTGGAGACCAACCGGCAGTCGATCGCGGTCATCACCGGGGCGTACGAGTCGGCCCGCACGGGGAAGCCGGTGAGGCTGGCATGAGCCGGATCGCGGCCAACCCCATTCCGTACTGGGCCTCGGCCGGCAAGACGCGCGAGGTGTTCGACGAGGCGTTCAGCGACTTCCACGCGATCGGCTTCACGGCGGTCAAGGCCGACGTCCCGGACGACATGACGGCCGGCGAGTACCGCGCGTGGATCGGGCGGTACGGGCTGGCGCCGTCGCTGAGCCTGTTCAACTCCCCGTTCGACGACACGGTCGAGGTCGCCGACGAGGTGGAGAAGGCCAGGCAGTTCGCGGGCACACAGGTCGCGCTGGGCCTGGACCGGACGATGGTGTCCTCGATGGCGGTGCCGGCGCGGATCGAGCAACCGGCGGTGGGCGCCGGGTTCGACGAGGGCCGGCTGTCGCGGGCGATCGACATGTGCGGCGAGGTGTGCCGTGCGCTGGCCGCCGAGGGCCTGCGGCCGTTGCACCACTCGCACGTCGGGGGCGTCTTCGAGACCGAGCACGAGATCACCCGCCTGCTCGACGACCTGGGCGCCGACGTGATCGGATTCGGCCCCGACACCGGGCACCTGCGCTGGGCCGGCATCGACCCGGCCCCGTTCATCCGCCGCTACGCGGACCGGCTCGGCGGCATCCACATCAAGGACGTGTTCCCCGACCACCTGTCCGGCGGCTCGGGCTCGTACCGGGAGAAGACAGCGTCGAAGCGGCTGTGGGCCGAGCCGGGGCTGGGTGTGGTCGACTTCGACGCCGTGCTCGACGCGATCCCGCCGGACTACGACGGTGACTTCATGATCGAGGTGGACGAGCCGTCGGTGGAGTCCAAGCTCGAATCGCACCGCATGTCGTTCGCCTGGGCGCGGCAGGCGCTGGGTGGCAGGATCGAGGAATGACGTCGGCGGTGATCGGGCGGGCCACGCGGGTGGGCGGCCCCGAGCGGGTGCTCGGCGAGGCTGAGGTACGCGAGTTCGTCGCGGCGCAGCTGGCGGGGCTCGACCTCGACGGCCGCAGCGTGTGCGTCCTCGTGCCGGACGCCACGCGCACCTGCCCGCTGCCGCTGCTGGTGGGCGCTGTGCACCAGGCGCTGCACGGGCGGGTGTCGCGCTTGACCGTGCTCATCGCCCTGGGCACACACGGGGCGATGTCGGCCGAGGCCCTGGAGGCCCACGTCGGCGTCTATCCGGACACTCAGGTGATCAACCACGAGTGGTGGGATCCGTCGACGTTCGCGAACCTGGGGACGATTCCGAGCGCGCGGATCGAGGAGCTGTCGGGCGGGCGGATGCGCGGCGACGTGCCGGTGCTGCTCAACCGGGCCGTCGTCGAGCACGACGTCGCGATCGTCGTCGGGCCGGTGCTGCCGCACGAGGTGGTCGGCATGTCGGGCGGGAACAAGTACTTCTTCCCGGGCGTGGCGGGGCAGCAGATCATCGACGTCTCGCACTGGCTGGGGGCGCTGATCACGTCGGCCGAGATCATCGGGACGACCGGGCTCACTCCCGTCCGGGCTCTGATCAACGACGGGGCGGCTCTGATCCCGGCCGAGACCTACGCCTTCTCTGTGGTCACGGCCGAGACGGACGTCGGTGAGGAGAGCCGGCTGCACTCGGTCTCGTTCGGCGACTGCGTCGCGTCGTGGGCCAGCGCGGCCGAGATCAGCGCCGCTACCCACGTGACGTACCTGGAACGGCCGGTCCGCCGCGTGCTGTCGATCGTTCCGGCGATGTACGACGAGATCTGGACCGGCGCCAAGGGCTTCTACAAGGTCGAGCCGGTGGTGGCCGACGGCGGCGAGGTCATCCTGTACGCGCCGCACATCACCGAGATCGCCACCAGCCACCCGCAGATCCACGAGATCGGCTACCACTGCCGCGACTACTTCGTGAAACAGTGGGAGCGGTTCGAGCACATCCATTGGGGCGTGCTCGCCCACTCGACGCACCTGCGCGGCGCCGGCAGCTACGACGCAGAGACCGGGGTGGAGCAGCTGCGGGTGCGGGTCACACTGGCCACGGGCATCCCGGAAGAGGTGTGCCGCGCGGTCAACCTCGGCTATCGCGACCCGGCCACGATCGATCCGGCGGCGTTCACGGCCGACCCGGACACGATGGTCGTGCCGCGGGCCGGCGAGGTGCTGTTCCGGCTGCGCTGACCCGTTCGCCCCTGCAGTTGAGCAGATGAACGCCGGACCATCCCCAGGAAATCTCCGACGTGGCCAAGGCCCAACTCGGCCGCAGAGCTGCAGCCCCGTTCTTCTACAACGGTGCCGCAGGCAAGTGAGATTAGGACGTACGTCCAAGACCTTCAGCCAGGAGCCTCGAGGCGAACACGCGCGTGCGGGTGCTCGCATTCAGCCCCGACGGCAAGGTGCTGGCGGTGCACGGATGCAACGGACGCCGACTTTGTCGACCGCCCGGGAAGGTCATCCGCCGAGTGTGCGCGTCGGCCGGGAACAGGACCTCGGGGGCGCAGGGGGAGACCTACCTGCCGGGGTTTCCGTATGCTGTCCTGTGAGGACGTCGACCGATGTTTGCCATCGGCTCGGGTGCGGCGTACTGTTAGCGTCACTGAGGGCGGCTGGTGGATTGCGACCGACGATGTCGGTCACCAATAAGCACGATCCAGCCACGAACCCCGAGTAAGCCTCGATCTACGTCGAGGCTTACTTTTCTCTCCGGCGGGACCCGATGGCCTTTCTTAATTGACCGAGCCATCTCATCCCAATCAGCCGATTGTAGGGTTTCATTTCCGGTTGTCCTGGTTCAGGATAAGCGCGCTGCCTCCGTAGCGACTCGAATGGTGTGCTGATGACACTCAACGAAGCGGTCCTCCTGGTCGACTGGCTCAACCTCAGCATTCACCTGAAGAATCAACGCCTGTCCTTCGGCTCCGATCTGGTCGGCGATCTGATCAAAATCGCACGTGATGAGTGTGCCCGGCACGGCTCGACAGAGCTGGTGCGCGCCCACTTCGTTGGTGAGCAGTTTGCTCCCAGCGTGGAAGACGCGATCACCAGCACCTTTATCGCCCGCTTCCACAAGACCCGCACCGCCAAGGAGCAGGCAGATCTTGTGCTCGCGGTACTGGCGATGGATCACATTCACGCCCCAGGCGGCGGGCCCGCACTGTTTCTGCTGGCCACCGGCGACCAGGATTTCATTCCGCTGGTCGACCGCATGATCGAGGCCCGGGCCGAGGTAGTGCTCGTCGTCGCTTCGACGCGCACGCTCTCCCCGGAGTATCGGCGCATCGCGGCGCAGCAGAACGTCAGGCTGCTGTCGCTCACCGACGTCCTGGACATCAAGCCGCTGCCGGAATCCGACGCCGACGCGGCCGCTACCCGGGTGCTAGGCCTCTACCGGGTGTGTATGGCTGGCGGTGTCCTCGGCGGCGACCAGACCCGCAACATCCGCATGCTTGCGGATTGGGGCCTGCTGCAGTCGGGCGACGAAGAGGTTGAGCACACCGCCTGCCTGCAGCAGTTCGCTCGGGTCGATACCCGCAAGGTCGCCGTGCCAGCGAAGCGGGACACCGGCAACCGACCCGCAGTGCTGCGGCGCACCTGCCTGAACTTCACGTCGGCGACCGTCCTCGACATCATCGAGGACGCGGACTGGGTGCTTCGGCGTACGGGCAATGCCGCGCGGCTGCCGACCATCGGCGACCTCGGCGTGGGCCGGTTCGCCGCCGACGACGGCCGACGCCTCGCTCGGATCATCGGCGCAATGAAGGACGTGGGCTGGCTGATGGAGCGGTCGGACGGCCGGTTCGAGTCGCGTCTGGAGTGGTCGGCCGACGGGCTGCTGGAGCCGCTGTGGCGAGTAATTTGCGAGATCAACCGTAGGGCGTTCGCCAGCCACACCGAGGGCGTGTCCCGCGATCAGCTGTTCCAGGATCTGCGGTCGGCTCCGATCGCCGCCGACATCGACCGAAAGGGCGGCAAGGCCGCGCACGAGGTCATCGACCATGCCCGCCGGATCGGCGTCATCGATGCCATTCCAGCGGGATCGGACGGCTATGCACTGGCGGTCATCGAGTCTCACCCCGTGGCCCACTCGGTTGCCAGCTCCCTACGTACGCTCGGGAATCTCCTGGCAGACCAAGTTGGCGTGGCCGTTCCCGAGCACGAGGTGCTCGCCCTGATGCGCGAACGGGACGAGCACGCCGGCGCCCAGGTGCTCTTCGGTTACGACAACCGTGACCGCCAGCGGATTCTGCGAGTGCTGCGCCGTTCCGGCCTGCTGGAACGGCCCCGGGGCAGCGAGCCGATGGTGCGCCTCAAGCGCACGCCGTGGCTGGAGCGGATCTCCTGAAGCGAACGCATCTCGTGACGTCACAGTGCCAATACGCGACGGCTGACCCAGCGACGGCCCTGCCCGGACAACTCCTCGCTGGTGACCACCACGGTCAACTCCGCACCCTCGAGCACGTGCGCCGTGAAGACCGAAATCCGCCGACTGGCACCCTCGACCATGTCGAACGGGCCAGGGTCGAGCAGTTCGGCGTCCGGCGGTTGCCGACCGTCGACGGCGATCGAGGTGCGGACCTCGGGACCGCGTCGGTGCCCGAGAATCAGCTGGCGCTGCTTCACCCAGTCGTGGACCGACGGGTTGTTCTGCCGCGAGATCGCGGCGAATCGGCGGCCGTCACGGCGGTCTGTCCGCCAGGTTCCCCACTCGCCTTCACCGGCGAACTCAACAGAGAATTCCGGGGCGTCGCGCAGAGAGCGGTCGTCGGCCTCAGCGGAAAGCTGGCGTCTCAGCAGGTTTGCCTGCTGGGTAGCGGCGATGGCCTGGGCGGAGCTCGCATCGGCCGCTCGGCCGGAAATCTCCGCCATGTGCCGGGCAATGCGAGCCTGCCAGATCGCCACTGCCACGCCACCCACCGAGATCAACAACGCAACCGCTGAAATGATCAAGGACAAGTCGGCCGACTTCATCGACATACGGTAAGCCTCGTCATCGATCATCACAATCGGTTGAATCGTTCGCGAGTCCACAGCGACCGATGGGCGTCCGATTGACGGAATCGAATCGCCCGTTCGGCGATGGCCGAGGCCCTGGCATACGCGTAACCTCGGATTTCCGAACGCCGTCCGGGCGGCGCTCATGCTCATGCTCATGCCGGTAATTCGCTCTCGAAAACGATGAGGACAAAGGTGGATCTCGACCTTGTTCAGGCGGTTGCTAAGGTCGGCGACTTCGTTTACGTGCACCAGAACACCGGCCACCAGATCGCTGGCACGCTGGCCACGCTGAGCATGAGCCATCTCGTCGTGGAGGAGCAGGGCACCGGGGCCAAGCACGCGGTCGCGTTGGCCAGCATCATCACCGTGACCACCGGCCAGCCGCAGAAGGCCACCGCGGCGGAACCGGCCCCACCCGCTCCCGCGGTGCCTTCCCCGGCCGAACCGGCCGCGCCCACGCCGGAGGCGCCTCCGGTCATTCCGCGCCTGATCGTGCCGTCGGGCGCAACGACAATCATCATGCAACGCCCATTGTCCGCGCCGGATTTCGTCGCGTATGCCAACGACAAACTGTTCAACCTGCGTAGCCACAAGGCCGCGCTGGACCGCGTCCGGCAGCAGTTCGAGTACGCCGTAAGGGTGAAGGAGCTCGACCCGCGCTTCGGCCGGTGCGCCAGCATGGCTACCGAGATGGACCAGATCCTGGTCGGCGAGCCCCATTCGAGCTCGGCCTTCCGGCTGGCCGGCTACCTGCACTACATGGCCAGCCACCTGCAGATCGCCAGCGACCGCTATCTGAGCGCGGCGCTCATCGTCCCGGATGTCGCGCCCTATTGGTGGCTCGACACGGCGATCGCGGCGCTTCGCGCCAACCGGGTGGACATCGCCCAGCAGGGGCTGATCCGCTATGTCGACGACACGACGCCGCAGGAGGACCCGGACGCATGGTGGGCGTTGCTGGCGTTGTCCGAACGGCTGGGCGCGACTCGTCTGCTCCACCTGATCCGCCCGGAGGCCGAGGCCACGCCCGAGGTGCGACGTTCGGTGCTTGAGGCGTGCCACAGCCTAGCCAGCAGTGCGGGTGATCTGGAACTCGCGGCCCGTGCCGCGAGGATGCTGACGGAAGGCCCCGAAGCGGCCGTCCCCCCGATGCCGACTCTGCCCCCGCTGGACATGCCGGCCCAGATCGTGCTGAAGAGCATGACGCCGCGGATGTTGCCGGCACCACCCCGGCAGCGGCCGGTACCACCGCCGGCCAAGCCGGCAACTCCACAGCGACGGGCGGAGCGGAACGAGTACGACCAGGCCAAGTATCTCGAGCACCGGGCCAAGGACTTGGAGCGGGCGAAAAGGGCGTACCGGGACGCGATCCGAAAGAACATCAACGCGGAGAGCGCGATCAAGGACCTGGCGTGGCTGACCCGTAGGGTCGATGGGCCGGAGGCCGCGCTACGGGTGATCGAGGAAGAGTTCGCGGATCGGTTGCCGCCGAGTGCCTCCCTAGATCAGATCCTCATCGACTTCTACATGGGTTCCCAGCGGTACGAGGACGCGTTACGGCTGCTGGAACCAATGCTCGCCGGACATCTGGAGGCTGGGCAGCGCAAGGTAGTGTTGCGACGGATCTGCCAGGCCAAGCTCAGCCTGTCGCAGGACGCCACGCCATACGCCGAGGAGCTGTTGCGGGTCGCGCCGTCGGAGGCATCGGCCCGCCGCACATACGCCATCGCTCTGATGCGCCGGGACCAACCGGGCGACCTGGGCCAGGCAGAAGAGGTGATCGAGGAGCTGCGCAGCAAGGAGGACGCGCAGGCGTTGGAAATCGTCGACAAGATCCGGCAGATGCGCGAGGGCGGCAGTACAGCAGACCTGGACTTGCTGGTCCGCCGGCTGTCCGACATCAGGTTCGAGGCGATCTCCGACTTCGGTCAGTACATCCTGGACAACTTCGCTGAGGCCGCGGACGGCATCAGGCAGCAGCGCAAGTTTGCCGCGAACGACATCCGCTACCTCCGGACCCGAGCCCAGGAGGCACGCAACAAGCGAAGCCGGGAAAGGTACGACGCGTACATCTCCGCCGCGAAGATCGAGCTCGAGGTCTCTACCGTTGACGGTGGCGGGTCCGAGAGCGCTGAGCGTAACGCCCAGGCCTTCTTCGACCTACTGTTACGCGGGCTCACCGCGCTCGGCGACACCATGCTGTCGACCAATACCGAGGTGGCCCGGGAGATCTACTTCGAGGCTCTGGCATTGGCCGACCAGCTCAGGCAACCGACCATGCAGGAGTATTGGAACGCGCTGCAACGCTACCTTCGGTCAATCTTCGACAGCCCGGAGTCGCTCACGGTGTCCCACGACCGGGGCGGCAACACCAGTCTGTCGGCGGCCGAGGTGGGCGTCGCCCTCGCCGACGACCTCCGGGATGTTCCCGAGCACAGTGTTCAGCAACTGTTCGAGGCGGTCGACGAGCTCGCGGCCCGGACCAGATTCGCCTCCGAATCGGCCATTCGTGCGATCGAGCACGTCCCTTCGCTGGCCCGAGCTGCCCGTCGGCACTTGGCCGAGTTCCTGGATCTCCGGTCCCCGGATGTTACGACCGAACGGGTGATCGAGGCGTGGCGAGAGGCAGGCCTGCGTCGGCAGTCCGATCGTGACGAGATCGAACAGCAGTTGCGGCTCCTGCACGGCCTGGAAGTCGGCGAGGTCAGTCTTGATCGCGCCTTCACGGTGTTGGACAACCTGCACAGCGAGCGGACGGTCGCGCTGGCGGTAGACCGAGAGGCGTGCCGAAAGCTGCAGACGAACTTCCGGCTGCTGCAGTACGGGCTCAAGGAGCCCGGTTTCGAGGAACGCGAATTCCGCTATCTGCAGGTGCAAGGCGCTATGAGGGACTTCGCCGAACAGGTGAAGGCGGCACCGACCCGACTGGCCGTCAGGAACTTGTTGCCGATCGCCTCCCGCACCTTGGCCCAGGTGGATCGGACGTTGGAGCGGCTCTACGCCGACCGTGAACCCGACCCGACGCTCTCGCTCGCGCTCGTCGAGTACACCCCGGACTTGCACAACCGGATCACCGTGCAGGTGAAGCTCTACAACGAGCCCAGTTGCGCGCCCGTGGAGTCGCCCGAGTTGGTCGTGAACCTCGCCGCCGCCGCCGATGGGATCAAGGTACTCGATGTGGTGAAATCCGTACCGACCGTGCGCGGCGGCGACGCCAAGATATCGTCGATCCAGGTGGAGCTGAGCAAGGAACTGGTCGCATCGGGCGCCTTCAGCCTGCCGATCGACGTCACCTACCGCACCCGCACCAACGAAAAGGGGCAGATCAGTGCGACGCTCGCCGTACGCCTGATGTCCGAGGCCGACTTCACCAAGATCAGCCCCAACCCGTTCAAGGACGGTGCGGCCGGCCGCACCGTCACCGACCCGGATATGTTCTTCGGACGCGAGGAACTCGTCGATCAGATTGAGGCGCTGCTGGTGGACGCGACCGGGCCCGGCGCCGGCGTCGCGATCTACGGACAGAAGCGAGCTGGTAAGTCATCGATCCGTCTGCACTTGTCCCGCCGGCTCGAGAAGAGTGACCGATTCCTGGTAGTCGACGTCGCGAACATCGGACAACTGGCGCCGGTCAGTGTCGGCGAGGCCAATGCCACCCTGCAGATCCTGCTGTGGACGATTCTTGCCAAGGCCGACGCCGTCGTTCGGCAACGGTCCGCCGCCCTGGGCGATCCAATCGAATTCCTGCCAGCTGACCTGCCCCGGGAAGAATTCCTCGCGAGCAGAGTCCCAGTCGGCGACTTCATCACTGTGTTCGAGCGCTTCAACGCCGAGGCCGCACGCCGTAGCGAGTGGCGTGATCGTGCATTCATCGTGCTGATGGACGAGTTCCAGTTCATCGCAACCTGGATCGCCGAGGGGCGAGTCTCGTCCACCTTCGTTCAGGCGCTCAAGGCGGTCCTGGAGCAGCGGTTGTTCCACCTTGTGGTGGTTGGCCTCGACGCCATGCAGTCGTTTATCGACAAGTACGCCAACGAGTTCGGCGTGTTTGACAAACGCCGGGTCAACTACCTCGAACCACGGTACGCCCTAGAGCTGATGGATCGACCGATCCGGATCGGCGGTCCCGACGGCGAGTCACGGTACCGGGAGCGAGCGCAGGAGCAGATCCTGAGTCTCACCGGTGGCAACCCCTTCTACATCCAGCGGTTCTGCTATCAGTTAGTGGAACATATGAACAGCTCGAAGGCGCCGCTGGTGACTGAGGCCGATGTCGAACTCGTCCGGGAGTGGCTGCTCAACGACTTCGGGCCGGGCGACTTCGACAACCTGGAGACCAGCGGCGAGCCCTCCACCACAGCGATCGCGACGGAGGCGGTCCGCGAAGTTCTCACCGCGGTAGCGGTCGCGGCCAACGACGGCCGGGCGACGATCGAAGACGTGGAACGGAGGTGTTCCGTACCGAACGTGGTCTCGATCCTCAAAGACCTCGAGGCGCGTGAGGTTGTCGTCCAGGAAGCGGGCACCTATCGGATCCTGGTACGCCTCTACCACGACTGGCTCCGCCGGCGGGTGGCCTGATGACCAGCGGCAACGCCTACCAGAGTGTGGGCCAGCCGGCTCGAGGCGACCGCTTCGTCGGGCGCGAGGACTTGGTCGCCCGGGTACGCGGTATCGTCGAGGGCGATCGGCCGTCGAACATGTCGATCATCGGCAACCATCGGACCGGCAAGACCAGCCTGATCTACCGCAGTCTGATCGACATCCCGGCGGTCCGGCGAGATCTCGTCGTGGTGCTGGTCGGGATCGGCAAGGTCGGACGAATTGAGGACGTCTTCCGGCTGATCGGACGCGCCACCGTGGAGGCGCTCGACAGCCTGCCGGCGCGCGACCTTGCCGGGCTTACCGTCACCCTGGATGCACTCGAGGCCGAGTCCAGTTGGTACGGCATCATGAGCCAGTTCATCAAGCTGTTCAGCACCATCCACCAACGCGGCCTGAAGGTGCTGATCGTCCTCGACGAGTTTGATCGAATCAACCTGGCGGGGATTCAGACGGCGCATTTCCAGTTACTGCGTGACCTGTGCACCGAGGATTGGTCGTCGACCGGTCTCGTCACTGTCTCCCGTCAGCGTGTCAAGACGCTGGAGCTCGGCTCGACCAACGGGTCCTGTCTCGACCAGGTGTTGGCCGTCCGCACGTACACCAAGTTGTTCGAGCCCGGCGAACAAGATGCGATGCTGCGGCGGGCTGGCGAGGTGGGAGTCGACCTGGAGCAGCACACCGAGTGGATCACGAGCGTGGCCGGTCGTCACCCGTACCTCCTGGAGCTTCTCTGCTACGAGCTGGTGGAAAGCTCGGGCGAGATCGACTTGGCGTACCGGAATGTGCGCTCTGCGTACGCCGACTTCTTCGCTCGCCTCATCCGGATCATCGATGCTGACCTAGGTGGCTCGGGTGTCGACAAGCTCTACCAGGTCGTTGACGGTATCGGCCTCGACGTCTCCATCGACGACGCTCTCGCGCTGATCCGCTACGGTCTCGTCGTCGAGGCGGGTGACCAGTCGCTGATACCTTTCTCTCCCGAATTTGGCCGTTATCTGCTGTCGATCGCCGATGGCCGCGACTTCCGCAGCCTGTGGCTCGACTGCGAAGTGGGCTTGCGGCGGCTCATCCGATCGGTCCTTTCAGAGGCCGCCCCAGATGGCGACAGTCTCGGCCTGCTGCCGGCTTCCTTCAGTAAAATCATCAGTGACGCCCGATCCCGGCAAGGTCGATACGGACCCGTCGTCGACTGCTCGCTGGACACCATCGACTACCTGAACCCGAACGACCTTTTCCAGATCATCGTGGTGCGATGGGACCTTTTCGAGGCGATCCTCGGCGAAACGAAGGGCGCCTGGCAACGCCGCAGCGAGGCAGTCATTCGAGCACGCAACGAGGTGATGCACATTCGTCCGATCCCAGGCGAACTTCGGCTACATGCCCAGATGGCAGTCACCGCGATCGTGACCACCCTCCGCCGGCTGGGCCACTTGCGTTCCGTATCCACTATCGGCGCGGTCATCTGATCGGGGCGCTCGAAGGGTTGCCGGCCGTCTGCATCGCAACCTGCGCGAGCCATACAGAAGCCTGGTGACCACGACGCTGCACGGCAATGGCGAGCCGAGGATTGTGGCCTGACCCGGCGACCGAATCGGCGAAATCGAACCCGGGCCGGTGGTGAGGGTCGAGCAGGCCGAGCGGGATGTCGGCAAGCGCGGCGTCGGCGAGTACAAACCGCTCGCGGACCGCGAGGTCCTCGAAGTCGTGGTGATGCGGCGGATGTCGTCGACGCTTCGCTCACCGTCGTGTCGATGGGGGTGACCACGAGGCGGCACGATATCGGCGCAGTCCGATCCGGGAACGAAGGTCGTTCCCGACGCTGAACCAAGAGATGCAGATTCAAGCCGATCATCCGCAACGAGGGCAAACCGCACGAGCAGACACCGAAGGCCATCGGCCAGGGCTGGAACGCCTTCAAGCGGATCCTCTAACTCCCCACCGCCCGTTCGCGGCTGCCTGGAACCTCGGTCGGGGTTCCTGGCAGTCGCCGTCTGAGCGCGACCTGGCGGCCCGCGGCCAGAGCGGTCGATCCGCGTACGACCAGTCGCACGGGCAGCACGAGCGGGCGCCCACTCGGTTTCGCCCCCTGCGCCACCGCGATGCAGTTCTGCATGCCGGTGAAGCCCATCCGGTACAGCGGCGAAGCGATCGTGGTGAGCTGCGGCTCGACCAGCTCGTCAAAGATGATGTTGTCGAATCCGACCACGCTGACCTGCTCGGGGACGACCACGCCGAGCCGGCTGAGGCCCTTCATGATGCCGATGGCGAGCTGGTCGTTGTAGGCCTGGACGGCGGTCGAGTCGGATTCGGCGACCCGCAGAGCGGCGCTGAGACCGGCGAGCACAGTCGGCTCGTACGGCCCCAGCCGGCGCGCCTCCAGCCCGAGGTCGGCCGCGGCCTGACGCAACGACCGCCACCGCACACCGTCCGACCAACTGGTCTCCGGCCCCGCCACGTACGTGATCTTCTCGTGCCCCAGCGACGCGAGATGCTCGACGGCCCGACGGATGCCGCGCTCGGCGTCGTTGAGCACGCAGTTGGCCTCCGGGATGATCCGGTTGAGCAGCACCACGGCCTTCTGCTTGGCGACCATCCGCAGCGCCGAGTCGGTCATCCGCGAACTGGCGATCACCACCCCGTCGACCTGGGCCAGCTCCTGCTCGATGGTCTGCCGCTCCACCCGGGGCGACTCGTTGGTGTGCGACAGGATCAGCTGGTATCCGGCCTCGCGCGCCGCCTCGTACGCGCCCTTGATGATGTCGCCGTAGAAAGGATTCGTCACGTCCGCGACGACCAGCGCGATCGCGTTCCGCACCGTGCCCGCGGGCGGCTGCCCCGCGGTGGCCGTGCGATAGCCCAGCCGATCGGCCGCCGCGAAGATTCGCTGCGCGGTGTCCGCGTTGACCCGCCCCGGACGCGCATAGGCCCGCGACACCGTCGAGGCGGCAACTCCCGCCTCGCGCGCCACGTCGTAGATAGTCGGGCGGCCCATGTCGAGGATGTTAAATCCGTATTCCCCACTAAGACAGCCCTCCGGACAACCGGCTATCGCACCCTGCCGGACCACGGGGTGGTTGGTCCCCGTCATAGTGGGTCGTGCGTATTCCACTCGTCAGCGCCCTCACGGCCGTCGCCCTGACCTTCCCGGCTCCCGCGCTCGCGGCCGGCAGCGCTCTCGCCGGACGAGTTGCGCCCGCGACGGTGTGCGCCATCGGCGACAAGCGGCTCGACGAGCTCTCCGGCATGGTGGCCGCGGGCGGCGGCTACGTCGTGGTCAACGACGGCGTCGATCAGGCCTCCCACCGGAAGATCTTCTTCCTGGACAGCCGGTGCCGCGTCACCCGCGCCGTGTCCTACCCGTCGCGTCCGCGTGACACCGAGGACCTGGCCCGTGCCGCCGACGGGACGCTGTGGATCGGCGACATCGGCGACAACGGAAGCAGCCGCACCACTGTCGCGCTGTGGAAACTCGCACCCGGCGCCAGGAGCCCGATCCTGTACCGGCTGACCTACCCCGACGGCCCGCACGACGCCGAGGCGCTGCTCGCCGCCCCCGACGGCACGCCCGTCATCGTGACCAAGAACGCCGGAGCCGCCGGCCTCTACACACCGGCAAGCCCACTGAGCCGCAGGAACGCGACCCCGCTGACCAGGGCCGGCGCCGTCGACCTGCCGCCGTCCACCACCAGCAACCCGTTCTCGTTCCTCGGCCGCGCCTACATCACCGGCGCCGCCTCATCGCCCGACGGCCGCCACGTAGCCCTGCGCACCTACGCCGACGCCTTCGAGTTCGACGTTCCCGGCAACGACGTCGTGAAAGCCCTGACCTCCACCACCCCGCGCCGGATCCCCCTGCCCGACGAGCCCCAGGGCGAATCCCTCACCTACAGCGCCGACGGTCGCTCCCTGCTGACCGTCTCGGAATCCTCCGGCGAACAGGCCGGCGCCCGCCCGGTGATCCTCCGCTACCCCCTGCCCGGCCGCCCCGCCGCTCCGTCGGCCGCCGCTCCGTCGCCGGACGCCTCGCCGTCGCCGGACGCCTCACTCCCCCGGGCCACGGCTGTCTCCGCCCCCGAACAGCCTCCGTTCAACTACATCGCCGTCGTGGCCGGGGCGGCCGGCCTGCTCGGGGTCGCGCTCGCCGCGGTTCTGGCACTGAGAAGTCGCGTGCGTAAGCGGTAGGCCGGACGATGCCGAGGCGGCGCCCCGGTCATCGTCGCCAAGAACGGCGGGACGGCCCACTGAGCCGGCGGTCACTCGACCGGGAACCGCCAGCGCTGGCTCTTCAGGTTCTTGTTGCACGCCATGACGTAGAGCTGTTCCCCGCCCTCGTGCGCCTCTTCCGGAACGGCGAGGCATTTGCCGGTCGCGGGATTCTTCAATTCGTACCGGGCGGTTCCGGGGATCGGGTCTCGATCCGCTGTCGGTCCGCTCTCACCGGCCGGGCCGGGTGCGGACGGTCGGCTTCCCGACAGTGGATCGCCAATTCGACGGACATCGCGCTCCGGCTCACAGTTACCTCACAGGTCAACCGATCTCATAGGCGCACGTGATTTCGCGCGGACTATGGGGGGAACGGTTGTGAGTCGGGCTCGGAGATGGGGACTGGCCGCGCTGGCGGGCGTGATGCCGGCGACGCTGGCAATTGTGGGAATTCAGGTGGCGGACGCCGCCGCGACGCCGCCCGGGGCGCGGCTCATGGCGGCCGGCAAGAACATCACGGCCGAGCGGTACGACGCCGGCAACCAGTACGCCGTGAGCCTCGACCTCGGCCTCAACGTCGTCGCCGGCCAGGAGGCGATCGAGGTGCGGGCGAAGCGCAAGTCGTACGCGGACCCGATCGTGGCCGACGTGATCAGCAAGAAGGGCAACAAGCGCCTGCCGGCCGGGACGGTCACCGACATGTCCGGGCTCAAGCGCTTCTCGACCGTCACCGTCAAGGACGCCAAGGGCAAGGTGATCCGGCTCTACACGACCAACTTCTGCCCCAACACGTACGACTCCGTCCGTACCCGGCCCGAGGCGCCGGCACAGACGCCGTACCCGATGAATTGCGGCGGGGAGAACCCGTTCACGCTCGGGTCGGTGTGGGGCATCCAGGCCGGCTGGGCCGCCTCGACCGAGGACGCTCCCCCGACCGGCAAGCCGTTCGATCTGCCGGTCGGCAAGTACACGGTCGGCGTCACGGTCAACGAGGCGTACCGGAAGGCGTTCGACATCGCCACCAAGGACGCGTCGGTGTCGCTCAACCTGACGGTCAAGAAGGGTGAGTACGGCGAGAAGGCGCTGGCCGGCGACCACGACCACCACGGCCCGCAGGTGTCGGACTACCGGCCCGAGTACCGGGTCGCGGCCAAGCGGCCGGCCGCGGCGAAGGCGCCGGCCACCGGCCCGAAGCCCGACCTGCGTTCGCTGCCCGCGTGGGGCATCTCCATCACGCCGGGCGCCAAGAACAAGTGGCACGTCAACTTCGGCGCGACGGTCTGGAACGCGGGCACCTCACCGCTGCTGGTCGACGGGTTCCGCCGCAGCGGGGCGGGTCTGATGGACGCGTACCAGTACTTCTTCGACGCTCAGGGCAACCAGGTCGGCGCCGTGCCGGCCGGGACGATGGAGTGGGACGCGCGGGCCGGGCACGAGCACTGGCACTTCACCGACTTTGCGCAGTACAACCTGCTCCGCGCGGACAAGAAGCTCGCGGTGCGCAGCGGCAAGGAGGCGTTCTGCCTGGCCAACACCGACCAGGTCGACTACACGATCCCGCTGGCCAAGTGGCGCCCGCTGAACACCGACCTCGAGACGTCGTGCGGGGAGAAGGACTCGGTCGGCGTCCGTGAGGTGCTCGACATCGGTAACGGCGACACCTACACCCAGGACCGCCCGGGTCAGTCGTTCGACATCACCGGCCTGCCCAACGGCACGTACTACATCGAGGTCAAGGCGAACCCGGCCGGCAAGCTGAGCGAGTCGAGCGCGACCAACAACACGTCGCTGCGCAAGATCGTGCTCGGCGGCACCGCCAAGAAGCGCACGCTCTCGGTGCCCCCGGTCAACGGCATCAAGGGCTGACCCACGCCGCCACCCGCGCCCGATCGCCGCTCGCACAAGGAAGTGCGGGCGGCGACCGTGCTCGTCAGCGGGGCCGGTTCTCCGGCTCGGAGCCGGGCACGCGGGCCACGCCGCTGGCGCGGCTTCCGTAGACGGTTCCGGAGGGCGGCTTGGTGCCGCCCTGGAAGTCGACGCTCACGCCGCTGCCGTAGCCGGGGCTCACCGCGTTGCCGACGGCCGGGGATTCCGGCGTACGCGGGGAAGCCGCGACCGCCGTGGGCGGTGTGCCCACCCCACTCGCACCCGCCTGCGCCGGTGTCACCGCCGGCCTGGCCGGCTCACCCGGACCAGCCTGTGCCGGCGTGACCGGCCCGCCCGCACCCGCCAGGGCCGGCATCGCGGCCGGCCACAGCGAGGCCTTGCGCTTGGCCGACACGTCCTCGACCCAGCCGAACAGCAGCACCGCGACCAGCACGAGCGCCGTCTCGAGCACCAACATCCAGACGATGTACTGGAACGTCGCCCACGGCACCTCGTAGTGCTCGAGCACGGCGGCGCCCACCGTGATCAGCGGGAAGTGCCAGAGGTAGATCGTGATGGCCCGGGCGTTGATGACCCGCACCGACTCGGCCAGCCACTTGAAGCTGACCTTGTCGAGCACGGCCAGCGCCGGGCGGAAGCGCAGCACGACCAGGACGAAGGCCAGCGACCACAGCGTACGGGCGATGGGCTCCTCGTTGAGGTCGAAGCCCCACGCCGTCGGGTGCGTGAACAGCCAGTACAGGCCGATGCCGCCGATCACCGCGGTCAGCGCGGCCCAGACGGCGACCGGCAGCCGGTGCAGGCGGCCGTCGCGATGGGCGAAACCGGCGATCCAGCACGCGGCGTACGTGACGAAGTCCCACATGATGCCGTCGATCGGGTCGGGCAGGCGGAAACCGGTCAGGTGCAACGCGGCGAGCGCGGCCACGGGCAGCGCCACCACGACCCAGCCCAGCTTCTTGTAGGCGAAGTACAGGATCGGCGAGACCAGCACGAAGATCAGGTACGCCCGGAGGTACCAGAGCACCTCCCAGAACGGCTCACCCCACGAGCTGCCCGGCGGGTCCTCCAGCGGGAACAGCCAGAAGAGCAGGTTGAGCTTGTGCAGCGGGTGGTCGGGGTCGCTCGCCGACCACCCGTGCCAGAACATGATCGGCAGCGCCACCGCGGCGAACGTCCACAGGGCGGGCAGCAGGCGGCGGATGCGCGACCACACCGCCTTGCGCGCGCCCGACTTGGCCAGCGACGCGGCCATCAGCGAACCGGCGATGGCGAACATGACGCCCATGGCGGGCAGCACGTAGGTCAGCCAGGCCCAGCCGAACGCGTGGTAGACGACGACGCGCACGATGGCGAGGGCACGCAGAGTGTCGATGTAGCGGTTGCGCGGGGGCTTGGCGACCGGTGAGGCCTCAGCCGTGGGCACGCCCGCGACAGGTGTTGCAGTCATGGTTGGGCCTCCGCCAGCGGGTCGTGAACACACAGCTCTCGTACACGATCATGGCGACGACCTGCGCGTAAACCATCGAACGCCGTACGACAGCCGTCCGTCCGGTCAGGTCGGTGTGCCCGTCCGGTGGCGTGTTTCCCGATCTCTCGATGCACGCCGCACCTGGTCACGCTGAGTGAAACAGGGGTGACTTCGCGGCTGCGGCCTAAAACTTGTCGTACCCCAGGGCTAACTTGAGCGATGAGTTACCGACGGCCGCCCGGTCCTATGGTTGAGGAGGATTCAACGATGAAGACATTTCTGACCGCCGCCCGCGCCGAAGCCCTGTTCACGAGCCACCTGGCCACCGGCAGCCGCCCTTCGTTCGAGGCGGTTGACGACGCCATCCGCATAGCCGTGCGTAACCACCAAGGAGTCCGGGGTTGCGCCGCCGACGTCGCCGGCGAGTACGGCGACCATCCCGAGATCGCGGCCCCTCGCATGCGCTGGGCCCGCCGCCTGGTCGAGGAGCTGTACGCCGCCCGTCCCGGCCACCGCCGCGACCGCTGGGCCCTGGTCGCCTGACTCAGCGGCGGCGGGGAGTCACCAGCCCCGACTCGTAGGCCCAGACCACCAGTTGCGCCCGGTCGCGGCAGTGCAGCTTGGTCATCGCCCGGTTGACGTGCGTCTTCGCGGTCAGCGGGCTGATCACCATCCGGTCCGCGATCTCGTCGTTGCTCAGGCCGCGGGCCACCAGCCCGGCGACCTCCTGCTCGCGGGCGGTCAGCACCTCCCGCCCCGCGGTCGGCTGATCCGGTGGCCGGCTGCTGGCGAACTCGCTGATCAGCGTCCGGGTCACCGCCGGGGCGAGCAGCGCGTCGCCGCGGGCCACGACGGCCACGGCCTGAAGCAGGTCGGCCGGGTCGGCGTCCTTCAGCAGGAAGCCGCTGGCCCCCGCACGCAGGGCGGCGAAGACGTACTCGTCGAGCCCGTAGTTGGTGAGCATGAGCACCCGCACACCGCCCAGCCCCGGGTCGGCGGCGATGCGCCCGGTGGCCTCGATGCCGTCGAGCCCCGGCATCTGCACGTCCATCAGCACCACGTCGGGCTTCAACTCCCGAGCGATTCGCACCGCGCCCGCTCCGTCGGAGGCCTCGCCGACCACCTCCAGGTCATCCTCAGCCTCGAGCAGCGCCCGGAACCCGGCCCGCATCAGCGCCTGATCATCCGCGAGCAACACCCGGATCACACCGCACCGCCCCACGTCTCCCACCCGACACCAACGCCTTCTGCGAGCCGAACCCCGATCACGGCGCGCCGTGCCGCATCTCCCGCGCCCTGCATCACGGGCACTCCACGCCGTCCCGCGTCTCCCCCCGCACGACAACACGGGCACCCCGCGCCGTCCCGCGTCCCCCCGCCCGACAACACGGGCACCCCGCGCCGTCCCGCGTCCCCCCGCCCGACAACACGGGCACCCCGCGCCGTCCCGCGTCTCCCGCGGGGAAACCTGGTCATGCCGTGCCGTCCAGCGGGAAGGTCGCCCGGACCGCGAAGCCGCCGCCGTCGCGACGGTCCGCCTGAAGGGTGCCGCCCAGACCGGTGACCCGTTCCCGCATGCCGCGCAGCCCCACGCCCGGCGTCACCGGGCGGTCGGCCGCGGCCCGGCCGTCGTCGACCACCGAGACGGTCAACCGGGCGGGCGTGTAGTCGACGTGCACCTCGGCACTGGCCTCCCCGGCGTGGCGGGCGATGTTGGTGAGCGCCTCCTGCACGACGCGATAGCCGGCCTGATCCACCTCGGCCGGCAGGTCCGCGGGACCGCCGGTGACGGTCAGCTGCACGGGAACGCCGGCTGCCCGGGTGCGCTCGGCCAGTTCGGCCACCCGCTCCAGCCCGGCCCGGCCCAGCTCGGACGGCGCCCGCAGCACCTCCAAGGTCTCGCGCAGCTCGCGCATCGCGGCGCCGCCTGCCTCCTGGATCGCCAGCAGCGCGGCCGGCGGCTCCTCGCCGCGCTTGCGCGCCAGGTGCACGGCGATCCCGGCCTGCACCTTGATCACCGAGATGCTGTGGGTCAGCGAGTCGTGCAGGTCCCGGGCGATGCGCAGGCGTTCCTCGCCCGCCCGGCGCAGCGCCACCTCCTCGCGCGTGCGTTCGGCGTCGGCCGCCCGCTGCTCGACCTGCTCCAGGTAGGCCCGACGTTGCCGCGCGACCAGCCCGGCCACGTTGGCCGCCACGAACCAGCCCAGCAGCAGCGTGGTGCGTTCCACGGTCTGCTGGGCCGGCCGGCCGTCGGGGACGGTCGAGACGTCGTACGCCAGAAAGCCCCCGAGAAACACGAGGCTGGTCAGCGCGGCGGCCGCCCGATGGCCCCGCCACGCAGCGATGTAGACAGTGCCGAGGACGGCGAAGGCGGCGGACACGCCGGCGTGCACGCGCACGTGCAGGGTGAGCATGGTCGCGGCCACCACGAGCAACGCGGGCACGGGGAAACGCCGGCACACGGCCAGCGCCGCCGCCATGGCCAGGACGAGGGCGACGTCGGCCGCTCGCACCGGATCGGCGTCCGGTGCGAGCGCGGCGTTGCCCAGCAGGAAACCGCCGAGCACGACGCCGCCGAGGATGTACGGCAGATCGGGGCGCACGTTCGCACTCTAGGACGGCCGGCCCGTGCGAGGCGTCCCACCGATGCGGTAGATGCGGCATACCACCGGCGCGGTATCCGGCCCACCCCAAGTGTCTACTGCGGCAGGACGCTTTCCCGGCCGGCCCGGCCGAGCATCGAATCCCATGACATACCGCTTCTTCACCCCGTCGATGTCCAGGGCCGTGACCGGCCGCACGGCAGAGGTCTACCGCCAGCTGCGGGAGGACTTCCTCGGACCGTTGCCCACCTTCCAGGCCCTCTCGGCCGATCCGCCGATCCTCGCGGCGACCTGGGCGCTGATGCGCGAGGCGTTGCTCGCCGGCGGCGCCTCCCGGGTCGAACGGGAACTGGTGGCGTCGGTGGTGTCCCGCGCGAACCGCTGCCGGTTCTGCGTCGACGCCCACGTGACGCTGCTGCACGCGCTCGGCGAGCACGGACTGGCCGAGGTGATCGCGCGGGGCGACCCACCACCCCGGCCCCGGCAGGCGACGCTCGCCGGCTGGGCGGCGGACAGCCGGCACCCCCGCGCCACGAGGTGGACGAGCCCGTACTGCCCCGAGCTCACCGGGACGCTGCTCGCCTTCCACTTCATCAACCGGGTCGTGTCGGCCCTGCTGGCGCCAGATCTGCTGCCCGGCGGACTGCAGCGATTCCCGGCGGTGCGGTCGGCCGGGGGGCGGTTCTACGCCCGGATCGTACGGGAACCGAAGGAACCCGGCCGGAGCCTGGCGCTGCTGGAGACCGGCGGCGCGGCGCCCGCGTGGGCCGGGGACAGCACGGTCGGGGTGGCCTACGCGGCGCTCCGGTCGGCCGCCGGGCAGGGCGGCGACCTGTTGAGCGACGCCGCCCGCGAGACCATCACGGCCACCGTGACCTGGGAGGACGGCCGGCACCCGAACCGGCCCACCGAGTGGGCGACCGACCTGGTGCGCGAACTACCGGGCCGCGACCGGGTGGGCGCCCGCATCGGCCTGCTGGCCGCGTTCGCCCCGGCCGCGATCAGCCCCGGCGACGTCGCGCTGTGGCGCCTCTCCCACCCCGCCGACGCCGACCTCGTACGACTGGTGGCGTACGGCGCCATCACGGCCACCGACCACGTGGCCCGAGCCCTCGACCCGCTCCGGCGGCCGTGATGCGCCGAGCGTTCGTCGTCGTCAGCACCGTCACCCTGATCGTCTTCGCCTTCCAGTTCGTGTTCGCGGCGGTCGGCGCCTTCACCGAACCGTCGGGCGACAGCGCGTACGCGTTGCACCGCATCACCGGCATGGCCGTCATCCCGGCGCTGACGCTGCTGACCACGCTGTTCGCCGTGCTGGCCAAGGCGCCCGGCCGGCTGGTCGGCCTGGCGATCCTGCCGCTCGGCCTGAACCTGCTGCAGGCGCTGCTGGCCGCCCTGCCGGACGCGTTCGCCGACGAGTCGGGCCGCAGCACGGTGGTCAGCCTGATCTTCGGCGCCCTGCACGCCGTCAACGGCATCATCGCCGTCCACGTGGTCGTCCGCGTGGTCCGCGACGCCGGCCGCCTCGCCGCGGCCGACCCCTCGGAGCCGCCGACCGGCACCTCCGAACCCGCGTCACCCGGCGCATCCCGACCCGCGTCATTCCGCGCGACTGGGCGGCGTGGGGCGACATGACAACCCACACCGCCGCCGGCCCCGTCCATGCGGTCATCGCGGCCGCCAGAAAGCGCCGGTCGACGATCGGTATGACGTTCCTCGCACCGGGCTGGACGGCTTGGGCGCCGGCGTCTCCGAGGACGCATTCGGCGGGTCCGCCAGTCGACCCCGGGGCCCGCAAGACGGCCCCACCTGTCGACCGCACCGTTTCCCGGACGGGTGAGACGCGATGACGACGGGCTCGATCATTGCCGCCGACCTGGTGATCGCGGTGCTCGCGGCGGCCGGGTGGCTCGGTGGCGGGGCGGCGGCGATCACGGGGCGCCGCCGCCTCGCGACCGGGCTCGCCGTCCTCGCCCTCGTCGCCACGCTGGCCCGTGCGGCCACGACTGTCGCGCTGGCCCGGGCCGGGTGGTGGTTCGCGGCGGAGAAGGTCGTGATCGCGGCGCCGCTGTCCCTGGCCGCCGTGGTGGTGGGCGCCCGGCGTACCCCGATGGCGTTCCTCTTCGCGGGCTTTGCCACCACCGGAGCGGTGCTGGTCACGGTGCTGCACGGCTATCCCGTGTCGGCGGCCGCCGCCCTCCTCGCGGTGGCCGGTGTGGCAGCGGCGACGGCGGTGGCGTGGCATTTCCTGCACCGCCGAACATCCCGTTCAGCCGTGGTCGTTGCGGTCGCGGCCCTCGTCGCCGGCACCGCGTTCGCCGTGACCCCGCCCGCCGCGCCCGCGTCGCCCCACCGTCACGAGCCCGTCGCCGGCCGCGGCCTGGGTGAGCCGACGAGGCGATTCACCCTGACCGCCGGGACGATCGACGGAGCGTGGGCGTTCAACGGACAGGTGCCCGGCCCCGAACTGGCCGTCACCCTCGGCGACATTCTCGAGGTGACGCTGCGCAATCGCGACATCGAGCGTGGTGTCACGCTGCATTGGCACGGCTACGACGTCCCCAACGACCAGGACGGCGTGCCCGGCATAACGCAGGACGCGGTGCGGCCCGGCGAGCAATTCGTCTACCGCTTCGTCGCCGATCAGCCCGGAACCTACTGGTACCACACGCATTCCGCGTCCGACATCGGCGTGCGCCGGGGTCTGTACGGCGTACTCGTGGTCCGTCCGGGCCCCACGGACACTGCCTGCGACATCATCGCGCCGGCCGCCTCACCCCGCCGAGCCGCTGGGTCGCAAGTACCAGGTGCCCTGCGCCCCGAGTCTCCCGGGCAGCTGTTCGACGACCGCGCGAAGCTGAGCGGGCAGCCGGGCCCCGGCGCCCGGCCTGGGCTCCCTGCGCTACCGGACGGCGAGGCGAGCGGCGGGGCGTCGAGCCGGTCGTGCTCAGACGTCACCGTGCCCGTTCACACGCTGGACGGCCGCTTGCTGCCTAACCCCACGACAGTGCCGGCCGCCGCGGGCACCCTGGTCCGGCTGCGCTTGATCAATACCGACAGCACGACCCACCGGTACGCGGTCACCGGCGCTCCATTCCGTGTGGTCGCCATCGACGGCGTCGACCTGGCCGGCCCCACACCCCTGGAGAACACCGCCCTGCTGATCCCGGCCGGCGGCCGCTTCGACGTGCTCACCACAGCACCGGCGGCGCTCTTCGTCGACGGCCGCCTGGTCCACTCGACCGGCCCGGCGGAATCGTTCGCCGGCAGCCGCCCGGCCCCGTCGACCGGCCAAGACCTCGCGAAGCCCGGCGCCTGGCCGGTGCTCGACCCGCTCACGTACGGCACAACCGCACCCGCACCCTGGTCGCGGATCGACCGTTCCCTGACCCTGGTCCTGGATCGTGGCGTCGACCTGCACGGCCTGCTCCCCCGTTACGCCCACACGGTCAACGGGGCCGCCGACCCCGACATCCCGGCCCAGGTCGTCCAACGCGACGAGATCGTCAAGCTGACCGTCGTCAACCGCTCCCTGGCGGTGCACCCCTGGCACCTGCACGGCCACCACGTGCTGGTGCTCTCCCGCAACGGCGAACCGGCATCCGGCAGCCCGCTCTGGCTGGACTCGTTCGACGTCCGTACCGGCGAGGTGTGGGAGGTCGCCTTCCGGGCCGACAACCCTGGCCTGTGGGCCAACCACTGCCACAACCTCCCCCACGTCGAGGCAGGCATGACGCTGCACCTGGTGTATTCGTAGGGCCGCGCGCACGAGGACTGGCGGTTGCCGCTCAAGCGGACGGGGTAAGCTTGCTACTCGCCAGTAACAACGGTGGAGGCGACATGCTCAGCTCGCGTTTGCAAGAAGTGCTCGACGGCCGGTGGGCCCACGTCCGCAAGTCGGCCCGCGCCGAACTCGCCGGGGACAAGTTCGTAGCCGTGCCCGGCGAGACGATCGACCAGGCGCGCGAGCGCGTCACCCGGCTGCTGCGGGAGCTGCCGGCCGATCCCGGCGTCGCCGCGGGCTTCCCGATCGAGTACGGGGGCCAGTCCGATCCCGGCGGCTCGGTGGTCGCGGCCGAGATGCTGGCCCAGATCGACCTGTCGCTGATGGTGAAGGCCGGCGTGCAGTGGGGCCTGTTCGGCGGCGCTGTCGTCGCGCTGGGCACCGAGCAGCACTACGACCGCTACCTGCGGGACATCATCTCGGCCGACCTGCTCGGCTGTTTCGCCATGACCGAGACCGGTCACGGCTCCGACGTGCAGCAGCTGCGTACCACCTGCGTGTACGACCCGGCGACGCAGACGTTCGACCTGCACACACCGCACGAGGCGGCCCGCAAGGACTACATCGGCAACGCCGCGCGGGACGGGCGCATGGCCGTCGTCTTCGCGCAGCTCGTCACGGGTGGCCGGAGTCACGGCGTGCACGCCTGGCTGGTGCCGATCCGCGACGACGAGGGCAACCCGCTGCCGGGCGTGACGATCGGCGACGACGGGCACAAGGCCGGCCTGCTCGGCGTCGACAACGGGCGCCTATCGTTTGACCACGTCACCGTGCCGCGCGACATGCTGCTCGACCGCTACGGCCAGGTCGCGCCGGACGGCGCCTACTCGAGCTCGATCGACAACGACGTCCGCCGCTTCTTCACCATGCTCGGCACCCTGGTCCGCGGCCGCGTGGTCGTCGGTGGCTCGGCCGCGAACGCCGCCAAGAGCGCGCTGACCATCGCCGTCCGCTACGGCGAGTCCCGCCGCCAGTTCACCGCCCCCGGCGAGACGCGGGAGATCGCGCTCAACGACTACCTGGCCCACCAGCGCGTCCTCGGGATCAACCTGGCCCACGCGTACGCGCTGCACTTCGCCCAGGACGAGCTCGTGTCCACGCTGCACGAGGCGCAGACCGCCGACAGCCCGGCCGATGAGCACCAGCAACGCGAGCTCGAGTCCCGGGCCGCCGGCCTGAAGGCGGCCCAGACCTGGCACGCGACCCGGGCGATCCAGGCCGCGCGCGAGGCGTGCGGCGGCGCCGGCTACCTGGCTGAGAACCGGCTGCCCGGCCTCAAGGCCGACACCGACGTGTTCACGACGTTCGAGGGCGACAACACCGTGCTGTTGCAGCTGGTCGCCAAGGGCCTGCTCACCGGCTACCGGGATGCCTTCGGCTCGCTGGACGGCTGGGGCCGCGCCACCTTCGTGGCCGAGCAGGTGCGGTCGCTGGTGCTGGAGCGCACCGCGGCCCGAGGCCTGATTCAGCGGCTGATCGACGCCGTCCCGGGCCGCGACGAGGAGGTCGCGCTGACCGACCGTGGCTGGCATCTGGCCCTCTTCGAGGACCGCGAGAAGCACCTGCTGGAAGGGGCAGTGCGACGGCTGCGCAACGGCGCCGCCCAGAAGAAGGCCCGCCAGTTCGACATCTTCAACGACGTGCAGGACCACGTGCTCGAGACAGCCCGCGCCCACATCGACCGCATCGTGCTCGAGGCCTTCGTGGCCGGCATCGACCGCACGGCCGACGACGAGGCACGAGCGTTGCTCTCCAAGGTCGCCGACCTGTACGCCCTGAGCACCATCGAGGTCAACAAGGGCTGGTACCTGGAACATCAGCGCCTCATGCCCGCCCGTTCCAAGGCGGTCACCGCCAAGGTCAACGACCTGCTGCGCCAGCTGCGCCCGCACTTCACCACCCTGGTCGACGCCTTCGCCATCCCCGACGAGTGGCTGAACGCCGCGATCCTGCGCGAGGAGCCCGCCCGCCAGAACACGATGGCCGAACACGACGTCGCCAGCCGCTGACGCCAGGCGGCACGCCGCCGGGGGCTCGACGCGCTGGCGCCGAGCGGCACACCCGCCGTCGGCTGGACGCGCTTCCGGTGGCGGCGCGGCCTCGATACCCGCGCCGCCACCGGACAATCAGGCGCCGTCCCCGTTGGCGCCGCGGCCGTTGGCCCAGTTGCGGGCGCCGCGCGCGGCCGAACCCACCAGGTCGGCCGCCCCGCCCGCGGCCTTGCGGGCGAAGGTGACCAGCGGATCGGGCGAGTCGCGGAACGAGTCGCGGTAGCTGGCCGCCGCGGCCTTCACGTCCGCGGTCACCGACGCGTCGCGGTCGTCGTCGCGACGCGGGTAGTCACCGCCGAGGATCCGGCCGTAGTCGCCCGAGTCGACCCACTTCTGCAGTTCGGCGGCGCGCGCCACCGGCACCGGCTCGCTGCTGAACGCGGTCATGCCGATCTTGTGGATGCTGTCGCGCAGGTCGCCGCCGCCCTCGTACTCCGCGGCCTGCTCCAGGAACGCCGCGGTGTCGATCTGCGACAGGTCGCCGCCGCCCGCCTGCTTCATGAACAGCCGCAGCGAGGCCGCCGGGTCCTGCGCGGCGAGCAGCCCGGCCCGGTCGGCCGACAGCTCCGCCTTGCGCCACCACTCGTACATCGCGGCGATGATCGCCCGCAGCGCGATCGCGCCGACCGGCAGCCAGCTGACGCTGGTCACCCATCGGGTCAGCAACGTCATGATCGTCTGGTAGACGGCATGGCCGCTGCGCACGTGGCCGATCTCGCGGCCGAGCAGGGTGCGCAGCTCGTCGTCGTCGAGCTTCTCGACCGCGCCCGTGCTGATCACGATGAACGGGTGGTCCATGCCGATCGCCTTGCTCGTGATGAACGGCGACTGGCTCACGTACACCTCGGGCCGCTCGGTGACGTCGAGCGAGTCGGCGGCCTCGGCGAACAGCCCGTGCACGCGCGGGTACTGCCGATGGTCGACCCGGATCGCACCGGCGAGATACGACAGGCGGAACCCCCGCTCGTTCCACATGCCGAACAGGCCGCGCACCACATCGTCGAAACCACGCAGCTCGCGCAGGGCGGTCAGCGCGCCCCGGTCGGCCGGATGCTCCCAAGCCCGCGAGCTGATGCCGGTCAGGGCGACCCGCTGCCGCGCCGGCCGGTTGTCATCCTCGATGGTCATCTGATTCTCCCGTCTGAAGTTCCGGCAACGATAATTCCCGATCGGTCCGGCGGGCACATCCGGCCGAGGACCCGGTTCGGGGCGACGGAAACTGCGACTTTCGGCCGATGTCAGCCAGTGCTTCGGTACTGGGGGTAGCCAGTACCGAAGTAGCTCCCGCGCCGCCGGCAGGCCCGGCAGAGTTTCTTCCGGAAGGCCGATGAGTCCGCGAGCCGACGGGAGTCCTAGGGGCATGACTGCAGAGACGCACACCATCACCACCCCCGGCGCCGAGATCACGTACGACGTCCGTCCGGGCGCCGGCCCCGCCCTGCTGCTGGTCGGCTCGCCGATGGATGCGACCGGTTTCGGCACCCTGGCCGGGCACTTCGCCGACCGCAAGGTGATCACCTACGACCCGCGCGGCGTCGGCCGCAGCAAGCTCACCGGCGGCCAGAGCGTCACCACCCCCGAGGAGCACGCCGACGACCTGAGCCGGGTCATCGACGCCGTCGGCGGCGGCCCGGTCGACGTCTTCGCCTCCAGCGGCGGCGCGGTCAACGCGCTCGCGCTGGTCGCCGCCCACCCCGATCAGGTCGGCACCCTGGTCGCGCACGAGCCGCCGACCATCCCGGTGCTGCCCGACCGCGAGAACGCGTCGGCCGCCACCAAGGGCATCGCCGAGCTCTACCAGCGTGCGGGCATGGGCCCGGCGATGGTCAAGTTCATCCTGATGACCAGCCACAAGGGCGAGGTCCCGCCCGGCTGGATCGACCAGCCCGGCCCCGGCCCGGCCGATTTCGGCCTGCCCACCGAGGACGACGGGTCCCGCGGCGACGTCCTCCTCGAGCAGAACCTGATCTCCTGCACGCACTACGAGCCCGACTTCGCGGCCCTCCGCGCCGCCTCCACCCGCATCGTGATCGGCGTGGGCGAGGAATCGGCCGACGAGCTGGCCCACCGCGGCGGCGAGGGTGTGGCGGCCGGGCTGGGCATCGAGCCGGTGCAGTTCCCCAGCCACCACGGCGGCTTCCTCGGCGGCGAGTACGGCCAGCAGGGCGACCCCGACAACTTCGCGGCCACCCTGCGCAAGGTGCTCGACGAGCAGGCATGACCCGTGCGCCTGCCCTGGCCGGTGGAGAAGAACGGGGGGCCAGGGCAGGCGGTACGGTCAGCGCGGGCCGTCAGCGACGGGCGCGGGCCAGGGTGTCGCGCAGGGTGTAGTAGGCCGGCTTCTTGCTGAAGTCGTCCCACATCACGGTGGCGGCGCCCTCGGACGGGAAGAAGACCGGCACCCACGAGTACTTGTCGGTGAAGCCCCAGATCGTGAACGAGTTGCAGTCGTCGACCGCGAGGCAGGCGTCGAGCACGGTCTTGTAGTACGAGGCCTGCGTCTGCAACTGCTCGGCCGTGGGCACGCCGCCCTCAGGCAGGTCCATGCGCACGTCGAGCTCGGTGATCGCGGTCTTGAGGCCGAGGTCGTCGAAGCGCTGCAGCACGCCGGCCAGCTGGTCGGGCGCGCCGTAGCGCATGCTCAGGTGGGCCTGGGAGGCGAAGCCGTGCAGCGGGACGCGCTGCGCCAGCAACTCCTTGGCCAGCGTCTCGTACGCGTCGACCTTGGCGCCGGGCCACTCGACGCCGTAGTCGTTCAGGAAGAGCTGCGCCCTCGGGTCGGCCTGGTGCGCCCAGCGGAACGCGTCGGCGACGATGCCCGGGCCCAGCTCACGGATCCAGATGTTCTCCTGGCGGTACTCGCCGTTCTCGTTGAAGATCTCGTTCGCCACGTCCCACTGCTGGATCTTGCCCTGGTAGCGGCCGACCACCGTGAAGATGTGCTTCTTGAGGATCGAGCGCAGTTCCGCCTTGGTGAACGTGCCCTCCTCGAGCCACGCCGGGTTCTGGCTGTGCCACAGCAGCGTGTGACCGCGGACGACCTGTCCGTTCTCGCGCGCGAAGCGGACGATCGCGTCGGCCGGGCCGAAGTTGTACCGGTTGCGCTCCGGGTGGATGAACTCCCACTTCATCTGGTTCTCGGGCGAGGCGGAATTGAACTCCCGGGCCAGCACCTTCCGGTACGGCTTGTCGTAGGTGAACGGGTCGGGATACGGCTGATCGACGTGGTGGCCGCCGCCGGCGACCGCGGTGCCGATCCGCAAGTCTCGGGGAGCAACCGAGCGAAGCGACTTGGCGTGCGGATGGGCCTGCACCGGCTGTATCACAAAACTGAGAGTCGCCGTGGTGGCGAGGACGGCCACCACGGCCCGGGCTGCGGTTCTCATCAAGGACTCCTTCGAGGAACGATCGGTGGATGTCGTACCCGTAACTTCCGGAGGATCCTCGAAACTTAAGCGCCGCAGCGGAGTCCGTCAATCTCTGTCAGCGGAAAGACCGGGACGCCGCAACTCGCGGATGATCGTCGTGCCGCTCTCGCCCTCGGCCTCCACGTCGCGGACCTCCCGCGCGACCTCCTCGAAGCCGGCCTTGACCGCCACCGCGCCCGACGCCTTGTTGGCCTCGTCGTGCTTGATCGCCACCCGTTCGATCCCGGGCAGCGTCAGGGCGACCCGGCTGAGCGCCCGCACGGCCGTGGTCATGTAGCCGCGGCCCGCGAACGGCGTGCTGGTCCAGTAGCCGATCTCGAGCACGCCCGGACCCATCCGGGTCATCAGCCCGATCGATCCGGCCAGCTCGCCGACCGTCGTGAAGATCGCGTAGTTGTACTGCGTTCCGTCGGCCCAGCCGGCCTGCGACCGGGCGATGTAGTCGCGGGATTCCTCGAGGCCGTACCCATCGGTGGCCCACGGCAGGAATTGCCGCAGCTCAGGCAGCGAATCCCGGACGGCATCGGTAGCCGCGGGGGCCCACTCGGGCTCCCAGCGCTTGAGCACCAGCTCACCGGCATTGATCATCTCTGGCGGTTCCATGGCGAAGAGCCTTCCCCGCCCCCGGCGGCACGGCAAATCGTTTCCGGCGCCGCCCATCCGGCCTGGAAAGGACACATGAGCGCAGCGCTGTGAGTGGGCCGCCAGGCGCGGCGGCTGGCCCGAGCCGGGTAGGTTTGCGTGCCGTGGCTGATCACCTTCGCCCCGGCGACCCCTCGTACATCGGCCGGTACCGGACGCTGTCACGCCTCGGCGAGGGCGGCATGGGTTCCGTCTTCCTGGCCGAGGCGCCGGGCGGGCGGCTCGTAGCCGTCAAGGTCATCCGGCCCGAGTACGCGCACGAGGAGGAGTTCCGGGCCCGGTTCCGCAGCGAGGTCAGCCGGGCCCGCGAGGTGCCGCCCTTCTGCACGGCCGAGGTGCTCGACGCCGACCCCGACAGCATTACGCCGTACCTGGTTGTCGAGTACGTGGACGGTCCGAGCCTGACCGAGGTCGTGGCCGAGAACGGGCCGTTGACGGGCGGCAGCCTGCACGGCGTCGCTGTCGGTGTGGGGGCCGCGCTCGCCGCCATTCACGGCGCCGGGGTGATCCACCGCGATCTCAAGCCCCGCAACGTGCTGTTCGCGCTCGGCACCCCCAAGGTCATCGACTTCGGGATCGCCCGGCCGCTCGAGGCGACCAGCCACCACACCCGGCCCGACGTGGTGGTGGGCACGCTGGCGTACATGGCTCCGGAGCGTCTCGACCCGGACAGCGAGCGGCTGCTCACGCCCGCGGTCGACGTGTTCGCCTGGGGCGGGGTCGTGGCGTACGCCGGCACCGGCCGCACCCCGTTCGGCGGCGACACCCCGGCGGTGACAGCGGCCCGGATCCTCACCCAGCCACCCCGGGTCGGCGGCCTTCCGCCGTACCTGGCCGAACTGGTGACCGCATCCCTGGAGAAGAACCCCGCCGACCGCCCGACCGCCCCCGAACTGCTCGACCGCCTCCTCGTCTCCGGTTCGGCCGCCGCTCCCCCGCTCCCGGCCGAGCTGCGCCGCGAGGCCGAGGCGGCGGCCTCGGCCCGACACCAAGCCGCAGCCCAGCACCCGGCCGCAGTCCACCACCAAGCCGCAGCCCAGCACCCAGCTGCAGCCCAGCACCGCCCGGCTCGGCCCCGAGCGGGCAGAGGCAAGCGCATGGCCGTGGTCGCGACGGCCGTCACGGCCGTGGCAGCCGTCGCCGGCGCCGGCCTGCGCCTGCTGGACGGCGGTGATCCGGCCCCCGTTCCCGAACCACCGACCGCCACCACCGCCGCCGTCGCCGTCGCCGGTCCGAGCGTCTTCGACTCGCTGCGGCAGGCAGCGAGCTTCGATGCCACCCGGGCCGAGGACGGGTCCTGCGGCTTCCGCAGCGGCTTGCGGGTGCGCACCACCGATTCGATGGTGTGCGCCCCGTCCTCCGGCGTGGTCTTTCCGCCGAATCAGACCGTCTCGGTGCGCGCGACCTTGGCCGGCGCCCAGTCGTGCGCGACCGTCTGGTTCCGCGCCACCCGGGAGGAGGAGGGCCTGGACTATCTGGCCGACGCCTACCGGTTCGCGCTGTGTCCCGGCGAGCTCAGCCTGAGCAGCACGATCGACGGCCGCGAGACCGTGATCGCCACCGGGAAGCGCACAACCACGACCGGCGCGCCCCACCGGATCCAGCTGAGCGCGGACAACCGGGAGGCGACCGTGTCGGTCGACGGCGAGCGCGTGCTCGCCGGTCCGCTGACCGAGTCCTCCCTCGTCAGCGGGCGTGTGCTGCTCGGTGCCGTCGCTACCCGAAAGGGCCGGCAGGCTGACGTGACCTTCACCGACGCCCAGCTACGCTCCGGCCTCGACCCCGGCGCCCCGGCCGTCCCCGCCTTCGTCTCGGGCGACGCCCAGTTCAAGGCGGGCACGTATCTCACGTACGACATCGGGCGGGTGGCGATCGTCGAACCGACCGACTACCTCACCGGCGCGGAGTACTGCCGGCGCTTCGCCCTCGCCACGACGTCTCCCCAGTGCGCCCGGAAGTACGTGGCGGTGCCGAGCTCGACGCGGGTGACCCTGCCCATCGCCGACAACCGGGTCTACCTCGACTACCGCAGGAACCGGGCCAAGTGCCTCGACCCGAGCACGAACGCCGGTACCTGCAAGGTGCGCTTCGAGGAGTTCGCCACGGTCTCCGACGAGCCGGATCCCCGTCCGGCCCTGGTCACGGTCCGCGGCGGCAAGGTCGTGTCGATAGCCAAGCTCAACGTCAACTGAGGCCGGCGACCGGCCGGGACAGGTCGGCCACGATGCGGTCGATCTCGGCCAGCACGTACGCGGCCAGTTCGCGCTGCGCCTGCTCGGCCGCCGGGTCGGTCTCCTCCAGGTCGCCGAGCACCACGATGTTCTCGTCGTTGAGGGTGGCGGCGGGCGCGGTGTAGTTGAAGCTGCCCACGATGACCAGGCGCTCGTCGATGACCATCAGCTTGTGGTGCACCTTGCGGACCCCGTTGCCGGGCGTGTTCTCGTACAGCAGGGCGCCCTTGACCTTGAGTGGCAGGGTGGCCGCCCAGGCCTGGCTGCCCTGGCCGCGATCGAGGATGCCGCGCACCGGGATGCCCGCCTTGAGCAGCCAGAACATCGTGTCGTCGATGCCCGAGGACTGGGCGAAGGTGAACATCGCGAAGTCGACGCGCCGCTCGGCCTTGAGCATCTGCTTCATGATCTCCATCTCCGGGCCCTGGTGCGGGGCGAAGATCGGCTTGATCCGGATGCGGCCCAGGCGGAACTCGCGCGGCTTCGGCTCGCGGCGTTCACGCAGCTCGCCGAACGTGCCGCTGCGCAGCCGCTCGAACTCGCGCAGGTAGAGCGACGCCGCCGTCTGGCCGTGCAGGACCAGCACGTGATTGAGGTTGTTGCCGTTGTCGTTCGTGCCGGTGTCGGTGAGCGTGAAGTTGGCCGACCCGGTCAGCACGGCCGCGGTCGGCGCGCCCGGGTCCCGCACGATGAACTTCTGGTGGAAGATCTTCGGGTTGAGGTCGGTGACCAGATCGACCCCGGCCCGCAGCAGCGCCGAGTGGATCACCCGGTTGTGCTCGTTGTCCCCCGCGAGGCTCCACGGGTCGGCCAGCGGCGGGTCCTCGACCAGGTAGTCGCCCTCGAGAACGATCTGCACACTGACCTTGCGCGCCTTGGCCGCGAGCACCGCCTCGGCGACCGCCCGCGAATCCAGCTCCTGCACCGCGATCAGCAACGAGTCGGTCGCCCCGGCGATGAAGTCGCGGATCACCACGTCCAGGTCGTCCGGCCCGCCGAGCACGGCCGGCCCGGCGTAGAACTCCACACTGCCCAGGTCGATCCCCATGACGTCAGTGTGGGACCTCAGGCGCCGATCAGGTGTCGTCTGGCCGACGACCGCTGAGGGCGATCGCCCGATCGAGGACGGACGCGCCCTCGCCGGCCTTCACCTCGGCCGCGAAAATGCCCATCGCCCGGCCCTGCTCCCCCATGCCGGTCAGGAAGTCCAGCGTCACCATCGCCACGTCGTCGTCGCAGCCGAACTCCTGTCCCGTGGCCCGGGCCAGGTCCCAGCCGTGGATCACGACGTCGCTGACCAGCATCGAGACCGCCATCGGGGCCGGCATGGGCATCGCACCCATCCGGACCGGACGGTCCCACACCCCCGCAGTCGCCCACGCGGCCGTCGCCGCCGCGGCCCGGGCCTCGAACGGGCCGGCGCCCGTCCCGGCCCAATGGTCGTCCGGCACCGGTTCGCCGCGGCCGGCCAGCTCGATCGCCTCCGCCACGAGCAGCAGGTGGTTCGTCAGCGTTCGCACGTCCCACTCGCGGCAGGGAGTCGGAGCGCCGAGCTGTCCGGGATCGACGTTGCGCGTCACCTTCGTGGTGGCGGCGAAGGCCCGGTCCATGATGTCGGGAAGGTCCATGCGGGCGAGCCTAGGCAGCACGGTCACCGGCGTTCTTGAAGAAAGGCGACTTGTTAGGCTGCCTGACGTGCCGGCGATCCTCAACCCGGGTCAGGGCCGGCAGAAGTTCCAGTTCAGCACGCCCGCCGCGGCTCCGGGTCTTCGCGCGTTCGTCGAGCACTACTGGATCGTCCGCTGGGATCTGCGCGATCAGCAGCCGTACGAGCAACGCGTCCTGCCGTACCCCGCGGTCAACGTGACCTTCAAGCCGGGCCGGTGCCGCATCGCCGGCGTTCCGCTCGGCCGGTTCCACGAGACGCTCGACGGTGCCGGTCGCGTCTTCGGGGTCCGTTTCCGCCCCTGTGGGTTCCGGCCGTTCCTCGGCGCCCCGGTCTCCTCGATCACCGACCGCTTCCTGCCGGTCGAGCCACTGTTCGGCGAAGACCTTCCCGGACGCGTCCTCGCGGCCGACGACGAGGCCGCGGTCGCCGTCATGGACGAGTTCCTGACCGCCCGGGCGCCCGTGGAACCGTCGCCCGCCGCCCAACTGGCCGAGGCGGTGGTGGCGCGCATCGCCGGCGACGCCGGGGTCACTCGCGTCGCCGGCCTCGCCCGCGAGTTCGCGGTGGGCGTCCGGCAGTTGCAGCGACTGTTCGCCGAGTACGTCGGGGTCAGCCCGAAATGGGTGATCCGCCGGAACCGGCTGCACGAGGCGGCCGCCCGCATCTCCGCCGGCGCGCCGGTCGATCTGGGCGAACTCGCCGCGGAACTCGGTTACAGCGACCAGTCCCACCTGACCCGGGACTTCACCAGCATGGTCGGCGATCCGCCCGCGCTCTACCGCAAGGCACAGGACAACGCGTGAAATTCGTGGTCGCCCGGCTCGTCACCGAGGTGTTCGCTCCCGGCGTGCTCGTCGCGCTGCTGCTCATCGTCGTCGGCTTCCACGCCGGGAGCTGGTGGGGTGTGGGAGCGGCAGTGTTCACGGCGGGCATTCCCATGGCGTACGTCGTGCGGGGCGTCCGCCGCGGCCGGCTGACCAGTCATCACATCCCCGAGCGGGAGCACCGCCGTGGGCCGCTGCTGTTCGGGCTGGCGTCGGTGCTGGCCGGCACCGCCGCGCTGGTGGCACTCGGCGCGCCGCGGGCACTGCTCGCCCTGCTCGGCGCCGGGATCACCGGCCTCGTCGTCTTCACGGCCGTCACGACGTACTGGAAGATGTCGATCCACGCCGGGGTGGCCGCCGGAACGGTGGCGGTGCTGGTCGCCGTGTACGGGCCGTTCGCGCTGCTCGCCGTGCTGCTGGTGCCGCTGACCGGTTGGTCGCGGCTGGTGCTGAAGGCGCACACGCTCGCCCAGATCGTCGCCGGGTCGCTGGTCGGCGGCCTTGTCGCCGGGACGATTTTCCCGCTGCTGCGATGATCGCCTCGGTACGATGAGCCCCGTATGTCCCCCGGACGCACGCTTTCCGACGAGCACGTGGCCGCCATCGAGCAGGCGTACGCGCTGATCGAAGCCGCCCAGGGCGAGAAGAACGCCGACGAGGTCGACGCCGCGGCGCGCTCGATCGCCCACGCCGGCTGGGGCGACGTCGACGTCCTGCTGCATTTCGCCCGCGCACTCGCCGTACGGGAACTGGGCGAGGACTACATCGGGCACGTGCAGGAAATGGTGCGCTGCGCCACCGAACACGGCAGCCCGTCACTCCTCGCGCTGGCGCTCGGAGCGGGCGCGGGCCATCGGGTGCTGCGGCTCGACGCGGGCGCCACCAGTCCGTTCAACCAGGCGGTATGCCTGCTCGACAACGCCGACGGGCCGGCCGTGCACCGCGTGGCGGCGCTTATCGAGGTCGGCCAGGTCGCCCACATGTGGGGCTTCTGGGAGATCGCCGTCGACTACCACGACCAGGCCGAACAGGCGCTCGAGACCGACCCGCGCTGGGCCGCCACCACGCGCCGGCAGCAGATCGTCATCGCGATCAACCGGGTCGACCTGGCCCTGGACTGGTGCTGCGCCCAGGCCATGATCGGCGACTGGGAGGGCACAGCCGACCGGGCCCGGCAGGTCCTGCCCGGCTCGTGCGGCGTCGTCGGCGACGACTGGCCGCCCAGCTGGATCCGTCACTACCACGGCCACCGGCTCGTCCTCGCGGCGCTGGCCGACGCCGAGCCGGAGGACGGTCACGAGGTCGACGAGTCGCTGGCCACGCTGGCCCGCGCGATCCGGGCGGTCGACCCGGTCGAGGCCGCCCGACTCGCCAACGGCCTGCACGAGCAGTTTCCCGAGATGACCCCCGGTAACACCCGGCTGCTGGCGATGAGCCTCGCGGCGCGGCGGCCGGGCACGCCCGACGCGGCGATCCGGTACGGCGACGAACTGGCCCGGCTGCGCTGGAACGACCGCCTCGAGCGGATGGCCGCCATGCGCGACGCCATCGACGCCGAGCGGCGGCGCCTCGAACACGAGCAGTTGCGCCGCGACGTCCTCACCGACGACCTGACCGGCCTGGCCAACCGGCGCGGCTACCAGGCGTACGTGACCGGGAATCGTGGTGACTCCCGGTACGCGGTCATGATGATCGACGTCGACCACTTCAAGTCGGTCAACGACCGGTTCGGCCACGACGTCGGCGACCTCGTGCTGGCGGCCATCGGCGAGATCCTGGGTGATCTCGTACGGCCGATCGATCTCGCGGCCCGGCTCGGCGGCGACGAGTTCGTGGTCGTGCTGGCCGACGTGACCGCCGACCTCACCCAGGCGCGGGCCCAGGAGGTCGTCGACGCCGTACGCGAGCACCCGTGGCCCGCCATCGCGCCCGGCCTCGCCGTGTCGGTGAGTGTGGGCGTGCACCACGGCGGCCCCGACCAGCTGGCCGCGCTGGCCGGCGCCGCCGATCGGCGCCTGTACGAGGCGAAGAGCTCCGGCCGCGGCCGAGTGGTCAGTCGCCCTTCACGTTGACGAGCTGGCGCAGCGTGTGCCGCACCTCGACCAGGTCGTCCGCGTCCTGCATGACCACGTCGATCGGCTTGTAGGCGCCCGGGATCTCGTCGAGGAACGCGTCCGTGTCGCGGTACTCGATGCCCTTCATCGCCGTCCGCAGCTGCTCCCGCGTGAAGGTCTTACGAGCCTTCGACCGTGACAGCTGCCGCCCCGCCCCGTGCGGCGACGAGTTGAGGGCGACCGGGTTGCCCTTGCCGACCACGACGTACGAGGCGTCGCCCATCGACCCCGGGATGAGCCCCGGCCGGCCCTTCTCGGCGTTGATCGCCCCCTTGCGCGAGAGCCACACCTTCTTACCGAAGTGCGTCTCCTGCTCGGTGTAGTTGTGGTGGCACTGCACCCGCTCGAGCTCGCGCACCGGCCCGCCGACGAACTCGGCGAAGCAGTCCACGACGCGGTCCATCATCTCGTCGCGGTTGGCCAGCGCGAAGTCCTGGGCCCACCGCAGCTCCCGGATGTACGTCCAGAACTCGTCCGTGCCCTCGGCAAGGTAGGCGAGGTCCGGGTCGGGCAGATCGATCCACCACCGCTTCATGGCGGCCTGGGCCACCCGGATGTGATGCGTGGCGATCTTGTTGCCCACCCCACGCGACCCCGAGTGCAGGAACAGCCAGACCTGACCCTTCTCGTCCGCGGTGACCTCGATGAAGTGGTTGCCCGACCCGAGCGTGCCCAGCTGCAGCTCCCAGTTGCCGGCGTACCGCGCGGGATCGAACCCGGCCTTCTCCGCCTTGCCGGCCAGCTCGTTCAGCCGCTTGCGCGCCGTGTCGCTCACGCTCACGTTGTACGACCCCGCGCTCAACGGCACGGCGTTCTCGATGGCCGTACGAAGCTTCGCCAGCCCCGGCTTCAGCTCGTCCCGGTGATACTGGGTGCGCACCGCCGCCATACCGCAGCCGATGTCGACCCCCACCGCGGCCGGAATGATCGCCCCCAGGGTCGGAATCACCGACCCGACCGTGGCCCCCTTGCCGAGGTGCGCGTCGGGCATGAGAGCGATGTGCGGGAAGATGAAGGGCAGCCGGGAGGCTTTCTCCGCCTGCCCTCGCGTCTCCGCCTCCAGCAGACTGGCCCAGTTCACCAGACGCCCGTTGATCTTCTCCATCACCTCTGCTCCTTCCCGTTCGGCCCCGTCACGCTAGCCGCCCAAGATCGGCCACCGCCTCCGATTTACGCTTCCCGGGTGACGGATGCGCTGATCTTCGATTTCGACGGACTGCTCATGGACACCGAGTCGACGCTGCTGGAGAGCTGGCGCTACGAGTGGCGGCAACACGGGTTGGAACTGGCCGTCGAGGGCTTCTTCGCCGACCACGGCGGCGATGTGAACGAGCAGCGGTACGCGCGTCTGGCGGCTGCCGTGGGGGTGAGCTACGACCGGGCCGTCAGTCATTCCCGGCGTACGGATTATCGCGAGAAGTTGCATGCCGGGCTGGAGCCGGCGCCGGGGATCCGGGACTGGATCGAACAGGCGGCCGGGCTGCGGCTGGCCGTGGCGAGCAGTTCGCCCGTGGACTGGGTGTGCGGGAATCTGGAGCGTGTGGGCCTGCTCGACGCGTTCGAGGTGATCGCCGGCGGGAACGAGGTGGCCGCGCACAAGCCCGACCCGGCGGTGTACCGGCTCGCGCTCGAACGGCTGGGTATCGGGCCCGAGCGCGCGGTCGCCTTCGAGGACACGCCGCACGGCGTCGCGGCGGCGCAGGCGGCCGGGCTGCGATGTGTGGCTGTTCCGAACGCGTTCACGCCCGTCACCCGCTTCGCGGCGGCCGACCTGGTGCTGGCCGGCGCGGCTGGGACTCCACTGGGGACGGTCCTCGGCAAACTGTCGTAGGCGGCCTGTGTACTGTGCGCGCCTGTGCGAGAGAAGTTTCAGACGAAGGCATTCGAATTGGTGGCCCCTCTGCTCCAGCCGGACGAGCGGCCGATAACGGCGACGCGGGCGCTGGCCGGGTCGTTCACGGCCGGCCGGGCCGGCACGACGGTCGCCATGGGACTCAGGAACCAAGCGGGCGGGGCGTTGGTGGGCGCGCTCCTCACCTCGGCCACCAGCAAGCAGTTCGTGGTGGTGACCACCGAGCGCGTGATCTTCCTGCCCCAGACATTCATGGGCGGACCGGGCGCCGGCGTGCTGGGCCAGATTCCGCGCGACCAGGTGACGCTGGCCGAAGCCAAGCTCGGCGTGGTCAGCCTGATCCGCATCGCGTTCGGTGACGGGGGCGACGGGATCTCGTTGACGTTCCCCCGGATCGACAAGAAGAACGCCCAGGCCCTCGCCGACGCGCTCCGCGAGAAGCCGGCCGGCTGACGTTTCGCGGGAGGGGCCGGGCGGGGGACCCGGCCCCTCCCACTTTATGGGGTGGGCAAAGCCTTACGGGATGGCTTCACGGGGCGGCTTCACGGGGCGGCTTCACGGGGCGGCCTCACGGGGCGGCCTCACGGGGCGGCCTCACGGGGCGGCTTCACGGGGCGGCTTCACGGGGCGGCGAAGCGCAGGATCCGGTCGTCGCCGTCACGGACGTCGCCGCGGCCGTCGGTGTTCGACGTCGTGAGCCACAACGAACCGTCCGGGGCGACCGCGACCGTACGCAGGCGACCGTACTCGTTCGTGAGGAGCGCCGCGGGTGTCCCCAGGCCGTCACCCTCGATCGGGACGGTCCACAGGCGTTCTCCGCGCAGAGCGGCCACGTACAGTGTGTCGCCCGCGATGGCCAGGCCGGACGGCGAGGCGTCGCTCGTCGCCCACGTGACCAGCGGATTCGTGAAGCGGCCGCCGTCGGTGTCGCCCTCCCCCTCGACCTCGGGCCAGCCGTAGTTCCGACCGGCCTCGATGAGGTTGACCTCGTCGAGGTCGTTCTGCCCGAACTCGGTGGCGAACAGGCGGTCGTCGCCGTCCCAGGCCAGGCCCTGGACGTTGCGGTGGCCGAGACTGTAGACCGGCGACCCGGCAGTCGGGTTGCCCGGCGCCGGTTCCCCTTCCGGGGTCAGCCGCAGAATCTTGCCGTTCGGGCTGGCCGGATCCTGCGAGTCGCCGGTCTCCCCCGCGTCCCCGGTGCCGACGTAGAGCAGGCCGTCCGGCCCGAAAGCGATGCGGCCGCCGTTGTGGAAGCCGGCCTTGGCGATGCCGTCGAACACAACTTCGGGCGCGCTCTCGTTGCCCAGCCGGAAGCGCACAATCCGATTGTCGTCGGCGGCGGTGAAGTACGCGTAGACCCACTCGCCCCGGGCAGCGATCCCCAGCAGCCCGCCCTCGCCCGAGGCGGCGACGCCCGGAACCTCGTACACCGGCTGGGGTTCCCCCTCACCGGTGACCCGCAGGATGCGGCCGGAGTCGCGCTCGGCGATCAACGCGTCGCCCCCGGACAGGAAGGCCAGGCCCCACGGCACGTCGATGCCCGTCGCAATCTCCTCCGCGGCGCCGAGCGCGCCGCCGCCGCTGCCACCCCCGGAGGCACCGGGCTGAGGGCTCCGGGCGGGTTGGTCGGGCGGCTCGGACGTGCCGCACGCGGCGAGGACGAACAGCGTGGCGGCCAGGGCGGCGAGTGCTCGCAAGATGATGCCTCCGTCGTCGGGATCTCCATACTGCCGCCACCCGGCGAAACTCCACCGAAAGACAGCCGTGCCTACGCAGACGCCCCGAGCGCCGGACAGGTTCCTCCGATCGCAAGCCTCCCGTCACGCCCGAGCTTCAGCCGGCGACCTGCTGCTGACCGTGCATACGTCGCCGGGCAAGCCACGGATCGGGTTCCTGCTCGTTGATCAAGACATGACTCGCTCACGAGCCGCCGTCCCGGCTGCCGCGCTGGCTCTCGGTCTCGCTCTGTCGGGGGCCCTCCCCCTCCCCTCCACCGATTCGCTGCTCGCACCGCAGCCTGCATCCGCTCACGCTGCCGCGTCCCACGCTGCCGGGACGCACGCTGCCGCGTCCCACGCTGCCGGGCCGCACGCTGCGGCTGCGGAGCCGGCTGGGATCGGGCAGGCGATCGACGACATCCTGGCTGATCCGGTGCTGGCGGGATCACAGGTCGGTGTCGTGGTCGCCGACGCTCGCACGGGGGCCACTCTCGTGGATCGCGGGGGCGCGCGCCGGCTGCTGCCCGCGTCGAACGCCAAGCTGTTCACCTCGGCCGCGGCCCTGGCGATCCTCGGCCCGGGGCATCGGTTCGCCACCGAGGCCAGGGCTTTCGGCGTACGGCGGGACGCATCGTTGGCCGGCGACCTCTACCTGCGGGGCGAGGGCGATCCGGCGCTCACCCCGGCCGGGCTCGACGCGCTGGCCCGGGACGTGGCCGCGTCCGGGTTGCGCGAAGTGACCGGCGATGTGGTGGCCGACGACACCTCCTTCGACTCGCAACGGCTGGGGCTGGAGTGGGCGTGGGACGACGAGGCGTTCTCGGGGGCGGCTCCTGTCTCGGCGCTGACGATGGCGCCGGACAAGAACTATCTGGCCGGGACGGTGAACGTCAAGGTGGCTCCGGCGCCTGTGGACAGACGGCCGGCCCGGGTTTCGGTGAGCCCGCGCAGCAGACAACTCACCGTGGTCAACCAGGCGATCACGGCCCACGGCATCACCCCCGTCTCCGTCACGCGGGGCCACGGCACCGACGTCCTCACGGTCACCGGCGCCATCCCGAAGGGCTCGCCCGCCGTGGTCGAACCGGTCACCGTCCGGGACGCCACAGCCCTGACCGCCGATGTCTTCCGGCAGGCGCTGCGCCGTCAAGGCGTACGGGTGAAGGGCCGGATCGTCACCGGCCGCACCGCCCCGGCCGAGGCAGTCACGCTCGCGCGGCACCTCGGACCGCCGCTGCGGGATCTCGTCGCACCGCTGCTCAAGCTGTCCAACAACGGCATGTCGGAGCTGCTCGTCAAGGCGATCGGGCGCAAGGCGGCCGGGGCCGGCTCGTGGCCCGCGGGCACCAACGCGATGGCCGCCTATCTGGGCCGGCTCGGCGTCGACACCGCCACGATGCGGCAGGTCGACGGGTCCGGGCTGTCCCGGCGCAACCTCGTGCCGCCCGGCGCGTTCGCCCGGTTCCTGGTCGCGGTGCGGGCCGAGCCGTGGTTCCCGATCTGGTTCGCGGCCCTGCCGGTGGCGGGCGATCCCGACCCGATGATCGGCGGCACGCTGCGCAACCGGATGCGGGGCACCGTCGCCGCCGGCGCCGTGCGCGCCAAGACCGGAACGCTCACCGGCGCCTCGGCTCTGTCCGGATACGTCACGACGCCGGGCCACCGTCCGCTCGTGTTCTCGGCGATCGTCAACAACCAGCTGTCACCCTCGGTCACGCCCGTGCTCGACCGGATCGCGGTTGCCCTCGCCGGTTATCCACAGGCCCCGGAAACTGTCGGCCCGTCCCTGTAGTTTCGCGGCATGCCATCGACCTCGCCGGATCTGTTGCCCGAGACCACCCGCGCGCTGCGCCACCGCCTGGCCACCACCCAGGTTTCGGCGCGGGCGCCCTCCCTGGTGGCCGCCGTCGTGCGCGACGGCCGCCCGGTGTGGCTCGAGGGCTGGGGCAGCGTCGACGGCTCGCCCCCGGGCGGCGACGTGCAATACCGCATCGGCTCGATCACCAAGACGTTCGTGACGCTGCTGGTGCTGCGCCTGCGCGACGAGGGCCGCCTGACGCTCGCCGACCCGCTCGACCGGCACCTGCCCGGCACGGCGGTCGGCGAGGCCACCATCGGCTCGCTGCTGTCGCACACCGCGGGCCTGGCCGCCGAGCCGCCGGGTCCGTGGTGGGAGCGCAGCCCCGGCTCGCTGCGCCCCGAGGTGGCTGACGTGCTGCTCGACGATCCCCTGGTGCACCCGCCGGGCCGGCGCTTCCATTACTCGAATCCCGGCTTCGCGCTGCTCGGCGCGCTCGTCGCACAGCTGCGCGGCAAACCGTGGACGGAGGTGCTGGCGGCCGAGGTGCTGGCGCCGCTGGGCATGACCCGCACCGGCCCGCATCCGGCCGCTCCGCACGCCGAGGGCTGGGCCGTGCACCCCTGGGCCGACGTGCTGCTGCCCGAGCCGATCCAGGACTACGGAGCGATGGGCCCGGCCGGCGAGCTGTGGTCCACGGCAGACGACCTGGCCCGTTTCGCCGCGTTCCTGCTGGCCGGCGACGAGCGGGTGCTGCGAGCAGACAGCCTGGCGGAGATGCGCGCTCCTGCCTCTGCGCCCGAGGTGAGCTCGTGGCAGTCGAACTACGGCCTCGGCACCCAACTGCTGCGCCGCGGCGACAGGCTGCTCGCGGGCCACACGGGCTCGGTCCCCGGCTTCCTGGCCACCGTGTGGGTGAGCCACGACGACGGGCTGGGCGTGGTCGCTCTGGCCAACACCACGGCCGGCATCCCCATCGGCGGCTTCACGGCCGACCTGCTCGAGCTGGTCGCCGACCGCGAGCCCCGCATTCCCGCCCCGTGGCAGCCGCTGCCTCAGGTCGACCGCGCACTGCTCGATCTGGCCGGCCCCTGGTATTGGGGTCCGGCTGCGTACGGCCTGCGCCCCCTGGCCGACGGCTGGCTGGAACTGGGCTCGCTGGCCGGCGGCGACCGTGGAACCCGCCTGCGGCCCGCGGCCGACGGCACGTGGGTCGGCCAGAGCGGCTACTTCGCGGGTGAATCCCTGCGGCTGCGACGCGACGAGAGTGGCGCCGTGACGCATCTCGACCTGGGCACGTTCGTCTTCACCCGCCGGCCCTACGACCCGGCCGCCGTCATCCCCGGCGGCGTCGACGAGCCCGGCTGGCGCGCGGGCAGCCCGGCAAGCGCGTAGGCCCGCCACAACACGCGGGCCCGCCACAGCACACGGGCCCGGCACAGCACACCGGCCCGGCACAGCACACCCGCCCGGCACAGCACACCCGCCCGGCACAGCACACCGGCCCGCCACAGCACGCAGGCCCGCCACAGCACGGAGAGCCGGCAGCCGGCGGCGGAAACGCCGCGGAGCCGTCGCCCGCTGGGCGGGACGACGGCTCCGTGGCGGGTGGCGTCAGCTCTGGCGGCGCAGGGCGGCGTCGATGGCCTCGATGATGCGCGGGCGCATCTCGGCGGCCTTGATGACGGCGTCCACCGAGCCGACCTCGACGGCGCGCTGGATGCTGTGAACGCGGTCGAACTCCGTGGCTACCTCGCCCAGCTTCTCGGTGCGAACGGCGTTGCGCAGCTCCTCCAGCTCGGCGGCCAGAGCGCTGCGTTCGGCGCCCGCGGCGACGGCCAGGCGGGCCTCGGCCTCCTTGACCCGGGGGTCGGCGGCGGTGCGGCGGTTCACGTCGCCGGTGAAGACGACGGCCGCGGCGGGGGCGCCGCCCAGCACCGAGGCGAAGGAGCCCTCGAGCGCCAGCACGGTCATGTTCGGGTTCAGCATCTTGGAGAAGACCACGAACGCGCCGCCGTGGTAGCGGCTGATGACCGTGAAGATGATCGGGCCGCGGAAGTTGACGATGGCCCGGCCGATCTCGGCGCCGTACTCGAGTTGCAGCTTGCGCATCGACTCGGGTGAGCCGTCGAAACCGGACAGGTTGGCCAGCACGACCAGCGGGCGGTTGCCCGACGCCGCGTTGATCGCCCGGGCCGCCTTCTTCGACGAGCGCGGGAACAGCGTGCCCGCCGTGTAGGTGTCGGGGCCGTCGGTGGGCGGGAAGCCGCGCCTCGGCACCGACTGCGACTCGATGCCGAGCAGGCACACCGGGATGCCGCCGAGGTGTACGTCCTGCACCACCGCGGTCTCGGCGTCGGCCATGCCGGCCCAGCGTTCCAGCACCGCGTGGTCCTGGTCGGCGAGGGCGCGCATCACCACGCGGATGTCGAACGGCTTCTTGCGGTCGGGGTTGGCCGCCGACGAGAAGATCTGCCCGACCGTGGCGAAGTCGCTGCCCGGCACGTCGTGCGGGAAGTCGGAGATGTCGCGGGTCACCGGGTCGGTGGTGGCGGCCCGCCGCGGGCCCGCCTCGCCGGGTACGACGTACGTGTGGTCGTAGTGGGCCATCAGCACCTCGCGGGCCGCCGCCAGGTTGGGCGCCCAGTACTGCGCCTGGCCGTTGGGGCCCATCACCCGGTCGTAGCCGCCGATGCCGAAGTTGTCCTCGGCCGACACGCCGCCGGAGAAGTCGAGCGACTGCTTGCCGGTCAGCACCATGGCCGAGTCCGGCGTCATGATCAGCACGCCCTTGGTGTGCATGAGCATCGTGGCCTCGGCGTTCCAGTACGGCTGGGCGCCCACGTTGATGCCGGCGACCACGATGTTGATCTCGCCGCCGTCCTGGGTGAACTCGACGATCCGCTTGAGCGCGGCCGCCACCCAGTCCATGTTCTCGGTGCCCGACTCCATCGAGATCCGGGCGCCGGCCGACAGCGCCCACCATTCGAGCGGCAACCGCAGCGACGCGGCGAGGTCGATGGCGGCGATCACGCGGCGGCACTCCGGTTCGGAGAGCGCGCCCAGGGCCTTGGTGGGGTCGCCGAGCAGCACGACGCGGGTGATGCCCTCGTCGTGACGCTCGGTCTTCGTCGTCACCACGCCGGCGACGAGCGCCGCCGTGTTGCGTCCCTTGGGCCGGTCGACCGGCACGAGCGTGTTGGTGGCGTCCAGGTCGTGCTCGACGAACGAGCCCAGCAGACCCGTCAGCTCGTACGGGTAGACGGTGTTGCGAGCCGCGGCGCGCAGCACCTTGAGGCGGTAGTTGTCGAGCGGCTCGATCGGCTCCTCGGCGGGCTCGCCGACGGTGAGCACGGGCGCGCCGGTCGCGTCGTTCGAGATGCGCACGGCGACCTTGGCCAGGGCGCCGGTCGACGGGTCACGGTAGCGGCCGATGAACAGGATCTCCTCGAGGCCCGCGCCCACGCTGGTCGGCAGGACGCGGCGGGCGATCATCTCCATCTCCTCGGGGGTGATGGAGATCGGTGGCCACACGTAGATGACGATCCGGTTGGTGCTGAACCGCTTGTCCGACGGCCGCTGGGCCTGCGCCCGGCGGATCGAGTCGAGGCAGGTGGCGATCGTCTCCTCCGCCGTGGGCAGGGCGACCAGGCGGCCGTCGTGCTCGCGCAGCTCGGTCAGGTCGCGCACCTGGGCGAACGCCACGAGCCGGTCGTCACCCGGGTTCTCGCGGGCGACACAGCGGAAGAGGTAGATCTCCTCGTCCGAGGACGGCAGGCGGGTCAGGTCGAACTTGCGGAGCCGTTCGAGCTGCATGCGCTGCGCGATGTACGGGTGCAGGCCGCGGATCAGCCGCTCCTCGGTGAACCCGGCGCTCGACGGCCGCCACGTGAAGTGGTGGTGCATGACCGCGCCGCCGCGCCCGGCGACCGTGGTGGTGAGCCGGCGCACCGCCGAGGGCAGCGTGTGGGCGCTGACCACCTCGTGCAGGGCGGCCGCCATCGCGTCGGGATCGGTCGGCTGGCCTTCCCACGACAGGTAGATGTCGGCGTCGATCGCAGCGTCCGCGCTCAGCGCGGCCAAGCCGTCGAGCGCCTCGCCGAGCTGGTCGAACGGGACGGCGGCGGAGGCGATCCACGAGCCTTCCCGCTCGGCGACGAGGAACTGGCCGGCGGTGCGGACCCCGGTGAGGCCCTTGTTGCCGTAGTACCGCCGCGTCAGCACCTCGAGCATGACCGAGTTGTCGAGGTCGTGCCGCACGAGGCGCTGGCCCAGCAGGCGCACCAGCGGCTCGGTGCTGCGGACCATCTCGGCGATCCGCTCGGCCCGGTCGGGCGCGGCCGGCTCCAGGTCGAGGTGGCGCAGGTTCTTGCGGACGCCGGCGTAGACGCGGGCCCGGTTGCGCAGCAGCAGCGGCTGGCCGAACCACGAGAAGACCACGCCGCGGGCCAGGTCGGCCAGCGCCGGGTAGCGGACCTGGGTGGCCGCGATCAGCCGTTCCAGGGCCAGGCCGGTCGGCTCGCGCAGCGTCTCCTCCGGCGGGGAGGAGCGCAGCCAGGTGCGCAGCAGCGTCGCGACGAGGTTGGCGTCGGTCGCGGCACGCTGCTGGGCCAGGAAGATCCGGAAGACGGCGGCCTCGAGCCCGGGCGTGCGCTCGAGCTCGGTGATGCCGTAGTGGCCGAGCGCCTTGGACAGCCGGGCCTGGAACGACTCGGGGAGGCCGGCCCGTTCGACGTCGAGGCTCTGCAGGTAGGTGTGGAAGTACTCGCGGGCGCTGCGCACGTGCGTGTCGCCGGGGCCCTCCTCGCCGGCCGGGCGGTTGCGGCTCAGCTCGGCGAGGTCGGCGAACACCTCGAGCAGCTCGACCTCGCCGGCCAGCGGACGGTGGCCGGTCTCGGCCGCGGCGGCCAGGTAGTCGGCCAGCACCCGGCGTTCGTCCAGCGGGTCGACGTCGAAGCCGAGCAGCTGGCTGCGCAGGTCTTCCTGGCCCTGGGCGGCGCGCCGGGCGGCCGACGCCTCGGCGGGCGCGGGGGGCAGGTCGATCTCGTGGGTCACGGCCGCCGCGTCCTGTTCGGCGTCGGCGTCGCCGATCGGCTCCAGGCGCAGCAGCGGCGCCCCCGAGTCGACCTTGGCGCCGACGGTGACCAGGCATTCCTTGACGCGGGCCTTGAACGGGGCCCGGATCACGGCCTCCATCTTCATGGCCTCGAGCACGAGCACGGGCGCGCCCGACTCGACCTCGGCGCCGACGGCGAGGGGGGTGGCGATGACCAGCGCGGGCATCGGCGAGCGGAGCACGCCGCCCTCGTCGCGGCTGACCCGGTGGGTGACGCCGTCCACCTCGACCAGGTGAATCGCGCCGTGCGCGCCGGTCAGGATCTTGTTGCGGGAGCCGTTGACGGTGATCCGGCCGGTGTGCTGGTCGAAGCGTTCCAGCTCGACATCGGCCAGGCGCAGGTCGGCGCCGGCCTCGATGCCGACGCGGAACCGACCGGCGCCGACCCGGGCCACGCGGACGCGGTAGGTGGCGCCGCGCAGCTTGAGGTCGAGGGGACGGCCGCTCTCGTGGCGCACCTGGGGGCGGCCGCCGAACGCGGTCGACAGCAGGCGCTGCTTCTCGGTGAGCTCTTCCTCCTCGTACGCCTCGATGGCGGCCACGGCCAGCGCGACGGCCGAGTGCTTGTGCGAGACGAGGCGGCCCTCACCGCGTACGCGGTCGATCCACCCGGTGTCGGCCGAGCCGTCGATCACCTCGGGCTGGTCGAGCAGGTCGAGCACGAAGCTCTTGTTGGTGGCCCCGCCCTCGATGACGACGGTCGTCTCGGCCATCGCCCGGCGCAGGCGGCCCAGGGCCTCGTCGCGGTTTTTCCCGTACGCGATGACCTTGGCGATCATCGAGTCGAAGTCGCCCGGAATGGTGTCGCCCTCGCTGACGCCGGTGTCGACCCGGATGCCCGGACCGGCCGGCAGGTCGAGGCGCGCGATGCGGCCCGGTGACGGTGCGAAGTCGCGGTCGGGGTCCTCGGCGTTGAGCCGGGCCTCGATGGCGTGCCCGCGCTCGGCCGGCGGCGAGCCGGTCAGGCGCCCGCCCGAGGCGACGTGCAGCTGGGCCTTGACCAGGTCGAACCCGGTGGTCGACTCGGTGATCGGGTGTTCCACCTGGAGCCGGGTGTTGACCTCGAGGAAGGCCAGCAGATCGTCGCCGGGGTGGTAGAGGAACTCGACCGTGGCCGCTCCGCGGTAACCCACCGCGACCGCCAGCCGCTCGGCCGACGCCTTCAGCTCCGCCACTCGCGCCGCCGGCAGCACCGGCGACGCCGACTCCTCGATGACCTTCTGGTTGCGGCGCTGGACCGAGCAGTCGCGCACGCCCAGCGCCCACGCCGTGCCCTCGCCGTCGGCGATGACCTGCACCTCGACGTGCCGGGCGCCGGTGACCAGGCGTTCCAGGAACACGATGCCGCTGCCGAAGGCGCGGGCCGCCTCCTGGCTGGTGCGCTCGTAGGCGTCGGCCAGCTGGTCGGGGTCGCGCACGACGCGGATGCCGCGGCCGCCACCACCGGCGGTCGCCTTGAGCATCAGCGGGTAGCCGATCGTCTCGGCGGCGGCCAGCGCGGCCTCGAGCGTCTCGACCGAGCCGCGGCTCCACGGCGCGACGGGGACGCCGACCTCCTCGGCGATCAGCTTCGCGCCGATCTTGTCGCCGAGCTTGCGCATCGCCTCGGGGCTGGGCCCGACGAACGTGATCCCGATTCGCTCGCACAGCTCGGCGAACGCGGGATCTTCGGCGACGAAACCCCAGCCGACCCAGGCGGCGTCGGCGCCCGAGTCGATCAGCGCCCGTTCGAGCGTCTTGAGGTCGAGGTACGGACGGGAAGCGGCCGGACCCAGGTCGTACGCGATGTCGGCCTCGCGGACGAAGGTGGAGCCCCGATCGACGTCGGTGAACAGCGCCACCGTCTCGATCGGGGCGCCGGTCTCCGCGGCCAGCTCACGGACGGCGTGGATGAGACGCATGGCGGCTTCACCACGGTTGACGATGGCGATACGACTGAACACTCGAACGGGCCCCTACCTCTGCCAAAAAGCTTCGACAGGAGACTACAGAAGTGCCGCGCCGGGGGGTACGGCGTTCGGCCCCGGGTACTACCGCTAGCAGGAATGCGTACCCGTAATCGACCTGGAAGCCTGGAACCCGTGACATTGCGTTGCCTGCTCGTTGACGACAACGACCACTTTCTCGCCGCCGCTCGCGACCTGCTGGAGCGGGAGGGAGTGGTGGTGGCCGGCATGGCGTCCGACATCGCCGGGGCGCTCGGGCGCGCCGGCGAGCTGGTCCCGGACGTGGCCCTGGTCGACATCAACCTGGGCGGCGAGAACGGCTTCGAGCTGGCTCGACGGCTGGCGCCGACCCCTGTGATCATGATCTCCACCCACAGCGGGGACGACTACGCGGATCTGATCTCCGACTCGCCCGCCATCGGCTTCCTCAGCAAGATCGAATTGTCCGGCTCCGCCGTGCGGTCGCTGGTCAGCGCGCTTCCAGGAAGGTGAGCACGGCCAGCACCCGGCGGTGGTGATCGTCCGTCTCGGGCAGCTTCAGCTTGCTCAGGACGCTGCGGACGTGCTTCTCGACCGTGCCCTCGGTGATCCACAGCCGCCGGGCGATGCCGGCGTTGGACTGTCCCTCGGCCATCTGGGCCAGCACCTCGCGCTCGCGGGTGCTGAGCGCGGCCAGCGGGTCGTCGCGGCGGCGGGCGGTCACCAGTTCGGAGACCAGGCCGGGGTCGATCACCGAGCCGCCGCCGGCGATCCGCTCGACCGCGGCCAGGAACTCGGTGACGTCGGTGATCCGGCTCTTGAGCAGGTAGCCGATGCGGCGGCCGCCGGCCAGCAGCTCCATCGCCTGGTCGACGTCGGCGTAGGCGGAGAGCACCAGCACGCCGGTGCCGGGCAGCTCGGAGCGGATCTGCTGAGCCGCCTGCAGGCCCTCGGTGGTGTGGGTGGGCGGCATCCGCACGTCGACCACCACCAGGTCGGGCCTGGTCGCCCGCACCAGCTTCATCAGCTCGGTGGCGTCGCCCGCCTGGCCGAGCACGTCGAGCCCCTCCCGGGTGAGCAGGCTGGCGATCCCCTCGCGCAGCAGCACGTCATCCTCGGCCAACACGACCCGCAGCCCCGTCATGGGCCAAGATTAGGCGACTACCGGCTAGCCGGTATCGAGGAGTGGGGGTGGCCTCGATGTGGGCGCCGCCCGTTTTCACGAGTCTGTTCACATGTGCAACCACACCCCTGAGTGCCCGGCGATCGACCAGCCGGGGTGGGACACCGCAGCGACGCTCGTCCACCACGAGGACCTCGGCTGGCGCATGCTGTGCAACGGCGCCGTCGTGCTGGACGCCGCCGTCACGCCGCTGCCGGCCGTGCCCTTGATACCCGCACGAGCGACGCGCACCAGAACTCGTACGCGCAAAAACGCACCCAGCCGCAAGCGGACCGCTCAGCCGATCGCCGCCTGAGCGTCGCGCCCGCCGTCACCTGGTTCCAGCGGGATGCGGGCCGTGACCGTGGTGCCGGCGCCGGCCGGACTGGTCACGTCGAGTGTGCCGCCGAGCGCCTCCGTGCGGTCCTTCAGGCCGAGCAGCCCGGTGCCGCCCGCAAATTTGGCGCCGCCCCCGCCGTCGTCGTGAACCCGCAGGTGCAGGCAGTCGTCCTCGATCTTCACCGAGATCTCGACCACCGTCGCCCCCGCGTGCTTGACCGCGTTGGTCAGCACCTCGGAGGCGATGTAGTAGGCCCCCACCTCGACCGGCTGGGGCAGGCGGCCGTCGAGGCGGACGTCGACCTCGACCGGCAGCGGCGAGCGGCGGGCCAGCGCGCGCAGCGCCGGCCGCAGACCCGAGTCGGACAGCACGGCCGGGTGGATGCCGCGGGACAGCTCGCGCAACTCGTCGATGACCGTCATGAGATCGGCGCCGATCTCGGCCACCTCGCCGGGCTTGTCGCCGTCGTGCGTCGCCGTCCGCAGGCGCAGGGCGAGCGCGACGAGCCGTTGCTGAGCGCCGTCGTGCAGGTCACGCTCGATCCGGCGGCGGGCCTCGTCGGCCGCGGCCACGATGCGGGCCCGCGAGCTGATCAGCTCGGCGCGGCTCTGCGCGTCGGCGACGGCGGTGGCCACCAGCTCGGTGTACTCGCTCATCCGCGCCTCGGTGTCGTCGGGCAGCTGCGACTCGGCCGATCCGACCGAGAACATGCCCCAGAGCCGGCCGTTCACCACGACCGGCACCCCGGCCGCGGTGGCGTCGAGGCGGAAGGCCCGGCCCCCTTCGCGTACGTGCCGGATCAGCGCCTCGGGCACGGCCGGCTCGGGCCGGCCGGCGCAGGCGAGCTCGGTGGTCGTACCGTCCAGTTCGTACCGGACGAGGGTGGCGTTGTCGCTGCCCAGGTGGTCCCGGACCTCGCGGGTGACCGCCTCGAAGACGCGTTGGGGCACCTCGCCACGGGCGATGAGCAGCGCGAGGCGGCGCAGTGAGGCCTGCACCTCGGCCATGTCGCCGCGCGCCCGCTCGGCCGCAACCGCCCGGCGGCTGGTGACCGTGGCCACGGTGCCGACGATGACGGCCATGCCCAGGAACGTGGCGAGCAGCGTGTAGGTGGCCTCGGACAGCTCGCGGAAGGGCGGAAGGTAGAACCAGTCGTACGCGAGGATCGCGGCCGTGCCGATCGGGAGCGCGAAGAGGATGCCGAGAGTGCGCGCGAAGAGCAGCACAACAGTCAGGAGCACGGCGGCGAACGGGATGGCGTGGATGTCGTCGCGCGCGAGCGTGCAGACCACCCGCGCGACCACGAACGACCCGGCGCCGGCGACGGCCGCCAGGGCGACCTGCAACGGCAGCGGGATCCGCGTACGGGAGAGCACGCGCTGAGGCTACCCGCGAACCACCCGATCGCCTGCGGCGCCGATCACCTCGATGCCCTCGCCGGTCGCGACGAGCACCTCGGTGCCGGCGTCCCGGATGGCCTCGACCTCGCGGATGTCGGCGCTGACGTCGGTGACCAGAGCGGACACGTCGGTCACGGAACAGATGCCGGCCAGGCAGACCTTGCCGACCTTGGAGCCGTCGGCCACCACGATCACCTGGTCGGCCCGGCGGATCATCGTGGCGTTGGTGTTGGCCTCGATCTCGTCGTGGGTGGTGAGGCCGCCGCGGGCGCTGATGCCGTCGACGCCGACGACCGCGACCTGCATGTTGAGCCCCTGCAGGGCGTTGTCGGCGATGGGACCGACCAGCTCGTACGACTGGGTGCGGGAGACGCCACCGGTCATGATCAGCTTCAGGCGCGGGCGCAGGGCCAGCTCGCCCGCGATGTTGAGCGCGTTGGTGACCACGGTGAGGTCGACCCGGTCGGCGATCAGGCGGGCCAGCAGGTGCGTGGTCGTGCCGCCGGTGAGGCCCAGCGTCAGCGGGCCCTTGCGGAGCATGGAGGCGACCACCCGCGCGATGGTCGTCTTCTCCTCCCGATGCTGGCCGGCGCGGTAGCGTACGGGCAGCTCGTAGGCGACGTCCATGGCGACCGCGCCGCCGTGGGTGCGCGAGAGCAGGCGCTGGTCCTCGAGCACCTGCAGGTCGCGCCGGATCGTCGCCGGTGAGACGCCGAAGACCTCGGAGAGGTCGCCCGCGTCGACCGAACCGTGCTCGGAGACGCGCTCCAGGATGGCCGAGACGCGCTCGGCGCGGCGCAGCGACATGGGTTCTCCCCGCCTTGGTGGATGATCAAATTTCTTGAGCAAACGCGCAGTCAAAATAGTTCGTTTCTTGTCGAAGCGCCACGTTCTCTTGTGCGAGTGTGAGCGACGACCAACAATCCGCCCATGACGGTGATCGCTTTCCTGGGCGCCGGCAGCGTGGTCTTCACCCGCGAGCTGCTGGCCGACATCCTGTCCTTCGACGAGTTGCGCGACGTCACCCTGGCCCTGCACGACATCGACCCCGAGCGCCTCGAGACGGCCGAACTGATCGCCCGGCGCACCGCCGGCCAGTTGGGCGCGACACCGGCGATCACGGCGAGCCTCGACCGCCGCCATGTGCTGGACGGCGCGGACTTCGTCATCAACTCGATCCAGGTCGGCATGTACGAGGCGACGGTTCGCGACTTCGAGATCCCGGCCAGGTACGGGCTGCGGCAGACGATCGCGGACACCCTCGGCGTGGGTGGCATCTTCCGCGCGTTGCGCACGTTCCCGGTGCTCGACGGGATCGCGTCCGACATGCTCGAGCTCTGCCCCGACGCGTGGCTGCTGAACTACACCAACCCGATGGCGATGAACGTCGCGTATCTGAGCGCGATCGCGCCGGACCTGAAGGTGGCGGGGCTCTGCCATTCGGTTTTCTGGACGGTTCACGATCTGGCCGACCTCCTCGGCGTGCCGCTGGACGAAGTGGATTACACCGGCGCGGGCGTCAACCATCAGGCGTGGTTGCTGCGCTTCGAGCACCGGGGCGAGTCACTGTATCCGCGTCTCGACGCCCTGCTGGCCGACAATCCACAGCTGCGACGGCGCGTGCGGATGGACATGTACCGACGGCTCGGCTACTTCCCGACCGAAACGAGCGAGCACTCGTCCGAGTACGTGCCGTGGTATCTGCACAGCGACACCGAGATCGAGCGCCTGCGCATCCCGGTCGGCGACTACCTGGGCATCAGCGCCGACAACGTGAAGGACTACCACGCGACCCGGCGCGCCCTGCTGGCCGGCGAACCGCTCGATCTGACCCGCGAGGCCACCGAGTACGCGCCGCAGGTTATCCACAGCATGGTGACGGGCGAGCGGCGGCGCATCCATGCCAACGTGCCCAATCGCGGTCTCATCTCGAACCTTCCCGAGGGGTACGCGGTGGAGGTGCCCTGTGTGGTCGACCGCCTCGGCGTGCGGCCCGAGCGGGTGGGCGCGCTGCCGCCGCAGTGCGCCGCGCTCAACCGCTCGTTCGTCAACGTCGGTCAGTTGACCGTTCAGGCCGCGCTCGACGGCGATCCGCGCATGGTCCGGCAGGCCGCGATGGTCGACCCGAACACGGCCGCCACCCTGACTGTCGACCAGATCTGGTCGCTGTGCGACGAGTTGACCGCCGCCCATGCCGACCTTCTTCCAGCCGCGCTTCGTTGACCGCTTCGTTGACCGCCTTGTTGACCAAACGCTCAGTCAAAACTGCTCGCTTACTGCTCGGATCTTGTTAAGCGAGCAGAAACGAGCATAATCCGCAGACATGAATGTGACTTCCGCCGAGGTTGCCAGTCAGCCCGACGTCTGGGCCCAGGCCCTCGATCTCGCGGACCCGGCGCGGCGGGAACTCGCCGCCCCGGGCGAGCGGATGCTCGTTCTCGGCTGCGGCACCTCGTGGTTCGTCGCCGAGAGCATCGCCCAACTGCGGGAAAGCGCCGGCCTGGGCGAGACCGACGCGGTCTGCGCTTCCGAATACGTGCCGCGCCGCCGCTACGACCGGGTGGTGGCGGTGACCCGCTCCGGCACGTCGACCGAGGTGCTGGACGCGCTGCGCCAGGTCCCGGCCGGCACGCACCGGGTCGCCGTCACCGCGGTCGACGGTGAGCCGGTCGACGACCTGTCCGACGCGCGATTGTTGCTCGACTTCGCCGACGAGCGCAGCGTCGTGCAGACCCGCTTCCCCACTTCCGTACTGGCTCTGGCCCGGTCCGCGTTCGGCGCCGACCTCACGCGGGCGATCGAGGACGGCCGAGCCGCCCTGCGAGCCGAGCTCCCGGCCGACCCGACCGGGATCGACCACCTGGTCTTCCTCGGCACCGGCTGGACCGTCGGACTCGCTCACGAGGCGGCGCTCAAGGTGCGCGAGGCGGCCCAGGCCTACTCCGAGTCGTATCCCGCCATGGATTTCCGGCACGGCCCGGTCGCCGTGGCCGGCCCGCGCAGCCTGGTCTGGTCGCTCGGCGATGTGCCCGCGGCGCTGGACGACGTGGCCCGCGGCGCCGGCGCCACCCCGTACCGCGACGCTCTGGACCCGCTCGCCCAGCTGGTGCTCGTTCAGCGTTTCGCGCTCGCCCTGGCCGACCACCGAGGCCTCAACCCCGACACCCCGCGCCTGCTCACTCGCTCAGTCGTGCTCGCCTGAGCGATCCAGCCGGCCACACCGTTTCGCGCAACGGCGCAACGGCGCAACGGCGCAACCGCGCAACCGCGCAACCGCTCAGTCCGAACCGCAACATCGCTCAACCAGATCGTCGTCCTCACCTGAACCGCCCATTTCACAAGCGGAGGTGCCTCGAGATGACCAAACCCCTTCGACTGCTCGCCGGCGGTGTCGGCGCAGCGCTGTTGTTGTCCGCCTGCATGGGCGGCACATCCGACGACGGCAAGGACTCGGCCGCCGGCTACGACCCGGCCGCCACCGTCGAGCTGACCTGGTGGACCGGGCAGACCGAGGAGGCCGAGAAGGTCGCCGAGGGCCTGGCCGCCGAGTACCACAGCGCCCACCCGAACGTCACGATCAAGACCTCGCCCGGCGCCCCGACCACCGACGACCTGCTCACCAAGCTGTCGGCCGGTTTCGCCGGGGGCAGCTACCCGGACATCTCGTACGCCTACGGCAACTGGGCCGGCGACCTCGGCGCCAGCGGCAAGACGCAGGACCTGACCTCGTACGTGCAGGATCCGTCGTTCGCCTGGACGGAGATGCCCGAGGCCGCGCGCACGGTCGCCACCGCGAACGGCAAGGTCATCGGCGTGCCGGCGCTGGTCGACAACCTGGCTGTCGTCTACAACAAGGCGATCTTCGACAAGGCCGGCGTCGGCTACCCCACCGACGACTGGACCTGGGAGGACTTCCGGGCGGCGGCCAAGAAGCTGACCGATCCGGCCACCAAGACGTACGGCACCGCGTACTCCGTCTCGGGCAGCGAGGACACGACGTGGCATCTGTGGCCGCTCCTCTGGCAGAACGGCGGCAAGATCCTCGACGGAACGAAGCCGGTCTTCAACTCCGATGCCGGTGTGGCCGCCCTCGAGACGCTGCGTCAGATGGCCGTCGACGACAAGTCGATGTATCTGGACCAGACCGACGAGAAGTACCACCCCCTGTTCAACAGCGGGCGGGTCGCCATGATCATCACCGGTCCGTGGGCCCTGCTCGAGGTCAAGGAGGCCGAACTCTCGTACGGCGTCTCGAACCTGCCCGGGGTCAACGGTGACCACCAGACCGTCTCCGGCCCCGACCTGTGGGTGCTCTTCGACCATGACGACGCCAACCGGGCCGGCGCCGCGCGCGACTTCGTCAAGTGGCTCACCAGCGCCCAGACCGACGCCAAGTGGAACCTCGCGGTCGGCAACCTGCCGCTGCGGTCGTCCGAGCAGAGCACGCCGGAATTCGCCGCGTACGTGAAGGAGTACCCCGGCGGCCAGAAGTTCTTCGACAATCTGGCCAACGCCAAGCAGGCCCGTCCCACCGTGCCCGGTTACGAGGTCCTGTCCCGCAACGTCGGCGACGCGATCGCCTCGGTTCTGCAAGGAAAGGCGTCGGCCAAGGACGCACTCGACGCGGCCGCCGAGAAGTCGGCCGATGCCGTGGTGAACTGATGGCGTTGACGTTCGCGGCTACCCCGCACGCCGCGGTCCGGAAGGTTTCGCCGCGCGGCCGCGCCGTGCGGCGGAGCCTGACCGGCTGGGCCTTCGCCGGCCCGGCCACCTTCCTGGTCGTCGGGCTGTCGCTGTTTCCCGCGATCTGGGCGTTCTTCATCTCGCGGGCCCGGTGGAACGGCATCTCCCCCGGCGTCCCGGTCGGCTGGAGCAACTACGAGCGCCTCGCGACCGACCCCGACATGCTCGCGGCGGCCCGGCACACGCTGCTGCTGACCGTTCTGTTCGTGCCGTCGTCGATCATCCTGGGCATCGTGGTCGCGATCGCGCTCAATCAGCGCATCCGGCTGATCGGTTTCTATCGAACGTGCATTTTCGTTCCGTACGTGGCGTCGGCCGCCGCCACCGGCATCCTGGCCGGCTTCGTCTTCAATCCGCAGTTCGGCGCGGCCAACGACGTGCTGCGCCACCTCGGGATTCCCCAGCAGCAGTTCCTGGAGAGCCCTTCGCAGGCGCTGTTCGTGATCTGCCTGATCGCGCTCTGGGGCGAGGTGGGCTTCTGCACCGTCATCTACCTGGCCGCCCTGCAGGACATCCCGCGCGAACTGGTCGAGGCGGCCACCATGGACGGCGCTTCCCGCTGGCGCGTGTTCCGCCACATCACATTGCCCGAGCTGCGCCCGGTCACCGTCTTCACCGGCGTGTGGCAGACCATCACGGCCGTCCAACTGTTCGACCTGATCTACACGACCACCCGGGGCGGACCGTTGAACAGCACCCAGACGGTCGTCTACTACATCTACGAGCTGGCGTTCCAGACCCAGCGGCTCGGGTACGGGGCCGCGGCCGCCTATCTGCTCTTCGCGGTCACGCTCATGCTGACCGCCGGCATCATCTGGTACAGCCGCCGCCGTGGCTCGGAGGTCTTCTGATGCGTCGTCGCCTGCCCTTCAGCCCGTGGCACCTGCTGCTGATGCCGCTGGCCCTGCTGTTCGTCCTGCCCCTGGTGCAGATGGTGCTCACCTCGTTCATGAGCAGTGCCGAGATCAACCAGTTCCCGCCCAAGCTGATCCCGACGTCACTGCACCTGGAGGGCTACCGCGCCCTGCTCACCGAGACCCCGGCGCTGCGCTGGTTCGGCAACACGGTTCTGGTGTCGACGGTCGCGGTGCTGGCCCACCTGGTGCTCTGCTCGATGGCCGGCTACGGCTTCGCCCGCCTCAAGTTCGCCGGGCGCGGCCTGGCGTTCCTGGTCATCGTGGCCACCGTCATGATCCCGATCCAGCTGCTGATGATCCCGACGTACCTGATGTTCGCCCGCCTCGGCATCGTCGACACCCTGGCCTCGGCGTTCGTCCCGTGGCTGGCCTCGGCGTTCGGCATCTTCCTGATGCGCCAGTTCTTCCTGGCCCTGCCGGTGGAGCTGGAGGAGGCGGCCCGCATCGACGGCTGCGGCACGCGGCGGACGTTCCGCAGCATCGTGCTGCCGCTGGCCCGGCCCGCTCTGGCCACGCTGGCCGTGTTCACGCTGCTGTCCAGCTGGAACGACCTGCTGTGGCCGCTGATCGCCATCTCGGACGACAACCGCTTCACCCTGCAGGTCGGCCTGGCCAACTTCCAGGGCATGCGGCGTACGGAATGGTCCCAGCTCATGGCGGGCAACGTCCTCGCCACCGCGCCGCTGATCCTGGCCTTCCTGTTCGCTCAGCGGAAGTTCATCGCCACCATGACCTTCAGCGGCCTCAAGGGGTAGCGCTGAGCTATTGATCCGTGGGCAGTTATAGTCCTGGGCTATGACTGTCTCGGCCGACGCGCTGGCGTCGTTCGCCGTCTTCGCCGACCACCTGAACTTCACCCGGGCCGCCGCCGATCTGCACATCTCGCAGCCCGCCCTGCACGTGAAGATTCGCAAGCTGGCGGACGAACTGGGCCGCCCGCTCTATCACCGCGACGGCCGGCGGCTCGTGCTGACCGCCGACGGCGAGGCGGTGGCGCGATTCGCGCGCAGCCACGATGAGCGCCTCGCTCAATTCCTGTCCGAGTTCGCCGGCGCCACGTCCACCCGGCCGGTGGTGCTGGCGGCCGGGCAGGGCGCCTACCTCTACCTGCTCGGCGACACGATCCGCGCCATGCTCGCCGAGGAGCCCACCCGCCTCCGCCTGATCAACTGCGACCACCGCCAGATGATCACCGCCGTACGCAGCGGTCAGGCCCACCTGGGCGTCAGCGTCCTCGACGCGCTGCCGGACGACCTGACCGTCGCCGAACTCGCCACGTTCCCCCAGGTGCTGCTGGCGCCGGCCGGCCATCGCCTGGCCCGGCGGCGCAGGCTCACCCTGCGCGATCTGGACGGCGCCGCCCTGGTGGTACCGCCCCACCAACGCCCCCAGCGGGTGCTGCTCGAACGGTCCTTGCGAGCCGCCGGCGCCGGATGGACGGTGGCCGTCGAGGCCGAGGGCTGGCCCTTGATCAGCCACTTCGCCGCGCTCGGGGTGGGCCTGGCCATCGTCAACGGCTGCGTCCCGACCCCGCCCGGCCTGGTCGCCAAGCCGATCACCGACCTGCCGTCGGTCACCTACCACGTCGTCCACCAGCCGTCCGCCGTCCACGACCCGCGCGTGGCAGCACTGCTCCAGCGTCTGCACGGCGCCGCCCGATGACGCGCCTGCGCCGGCTGCTGACGGTGATCGCCGCGGCGCTGCTCTTCGGCATGCTCGCCGCCCTGGTCAAGGGCCACCACGACGGCGTACGCGACACCATCGGCAACCTCAGCACGCCGTGGCTGCTGATCGCGCTGGCGGCGGGCCTGCACGCACGCTCGTTGCCCCGCGGCGCACTTCTGGGACTGGCCGCGACCCTGGCCGCCCTGCTCGGCTTCTACGTGGTCGTAGCGGTCACCGCCGACGACGGACACCTGGCCCACGTCCTGCGCGAGAACCGTCGCTGGCTCTACTCGGGCCTGCTGAGCGGCCCCGTGCTCGGCGCTTTCGGCGCGTGGCTCAACCGCCGCGCCGCCGACGTGTCGAGGGCGGTGGTTGTCGTCACCGGTCTGCTGCTCCTGCTGGAGCCCGTCGTGATCGTCTCGGCCCGGGTCGTCCCCGGCTGGCGCCAGGTCATCCACTGGCACCTGTCCCCCGGCATCTACGTGGCCGAAGCCGTACTCGGCACGGTCATCCTGCTGCTGGCCCGGCGCCGAGCTGCTTGACTCACTCCCCCGGCAGCCTTGGCACGCTCACGCCGGCGACCACACACCGAACCACTGCTCCGCGCCGAATTTCACGAATCTCTGCGCCTCGGTGAACCCGAGCTTCGCCGCGAGCCGCATCGACCGGTCGTTGGCGCTCTGCGTGCACAGCACCACCGACTCCCCCGGATGCGCACCCGCGAACCAGTCGAGGGCCGCCGCACAGGCTTCCGTGGCATACCCCTGACCCCAGGCCGCGGGCCGAAAGAGATAGCCGAGGTCGACCTCGCCCGACGCCGGCCGCAGCCGGTCGGCCGGCCCCAGGTTGCGCCGCTCGAGCAGCACCAGGCCGATCATCTCCCCGCCGAGGTCGACGACGAAGACCCCCGGACGCCGCCCCGGCACCTCAGGCATCCGGTCGAGCTCGTCCCGCGGCTGCGGGCCGCCGAGGTAGGTTCCCACCTCGGCGGAGGCGTAAATCTCGAGGAACGCCGCCCGGTCGCGGGCCTCGGATTCCCGCAGCACCAGCCGCTCGGTGCGGATCAGGGCCGGCGGCCACCCCTCAAGTCCCAGATCTGCCATCCGCACAGATTAGTTCCTCACGGTTTCGAAGCGGCCGGGGCCGGGTTGGGCAGCGAGGGACGGCCCGCCACCAGATCGGCGATGTCGAGACCCCAATGGCCGAAGCGCGCGTCGAAGCCCGCGGCCCGGCCCGCGGCGCGCGCGGTCTTCGCCTGGTCGTAACGGCGGCGAGCCCAGGTCGACTTGGGCCGGGCCAGCCGGACCGCCCCGACCCAGGCCACCGGCGGCAGGAAGACACCCAGCACCGCCGTCGAGTACTTGCCCTTGCGCACGCAGACGAGCACCACACCCAAATGCACAACCGCAGTGACCGCGATCGCCAGGTGACCGGGCCCGAACCCACTGTCCGAGGTGAGCGGGTTCAACCCGAGCGAGACAAGCCCGAGCACGCCGACCGTGAGCGCCACCAGTTGCACCGACAGCTGCCCCTCCGGCGACCAGTACACGTCCTGCAGATGCAGGATCAGCGCGAACTCGTCCAGAATCAGTGAGGACCCCACCCCGATCAGCACCCCTGCCGCCGCAGCCCAGGGTTGCCGCCCACCCACCGCGACCGACAGGTAGGCGCCGATCAGCGTCAAGACGATCCCCGGCACCGCGTGATGGATGTGAACCCCGCCCGCGACATTGTTCCGAAACGGCCCCACTCCGGCCCGGATCATCCGCGTGATGGTCCGCGTAGTGACAAAGGTGAGCAGGAACGACCCGAACAGCAGCAGGAAAGGCAACTGCTCAGCCCTCATGGAACATCCTCGCGATCCCGCCTCAGCCAACCGTCGCGCGGCAGAGCGTCAACCCGCACGGTACCGAACGCCCAGCCACAAGAACCGCAACGCACCACCCACGGCGCAAGCCCGGCACCCACCTCCAGAGCAGCAGCCGACCACACAAACCGCTGACCCATGACGAAGCACCCGGCATTGTGCACATCCCCGATCCGAGCCGCCGGTTACTCGGGCTCGTAGGGCTGGGGTCAGCCGCTCAGTTCCGCCAACGCCACGACCGCTGGCCGCCGATCGCTCGGCCGCGTGGGGCGGCAGTCAGCCGCTCAGGTCCGCCGGCGTCGCCTGAGCGGCGGTGCCACCCGCCGCCCGGGTGCTGAGCGAACCTGCCGTCGTGGCCCAGCGCAACGACTCGGGAAGATCGTGGCCGGCGAGACGGGCGGCGAGAAACCCGGCGTTGAAGCTGTCTCCGGCGCCGGTTGTGTCCACGACGTCTACCGATACGCCCGGAGCCTCGCACTCGCCGCCGGGCCACCAGGCGCGGGCTCCACGGGCGCCGTCCTTCATGACGACCGTCGTGCCCGTGCTGACCAATTCAGCGGCGGCCGCGTCCGGAGTCGCGGCGCCGGTCACAGCCAGCAGTTCGGCGGCGTTGGGCAGGAACACGTCGGTGTGCTCGAGGATGTCGTTCACGGACGCCCAGGCGCCGGACGGGTCCCAGTTCGTGTCGAGCGAGGTGGTCCGGCCGAGGTCATGTGCGCGCTTGAACGCGCCGGCCAGCCCACTCGCGAGAGCGGGTTGAAGGTAGAGCGCCGACATGTGTACATGACGAGTTGACTGAATCAACATGTCAGTCAAGTCAACATGTCGAAGCGCCGTGATCGTGCCCGGCAAGGTCAGCATCGCGCGGTCGTCCGGTTCGGACAGGATCACCGTCACGCCGGTAGGCACCCCGCCCGCGGCGAAGGGCATCAACCGGACGCCCGCCGCGGTCACCTGCTCCCGCACGAGCGCGCCGAAGACGTCGTCGCCCACGGCCGCCAGCAGCGCCGTGCGCAGGCCCAGCTTGGCACAGCCGACCGCAGTGATCGCCGCGGACCCGCCCAGCACCAGATCGGCCGCGGTGAGCAGCTGTTCCTCCTGCCCGAACCGCGGCCGGACATCGCCGCGCAACAGCAGGTCAGGATTGGCGTCGCCGACCACCAGGACGTCGAACTCGGTCATTCCGCTCCCCCACTGTCCATATGAACATTCCAGCGGCACGATACGCGCATGATCGGCTATTGACACCTGCGCGTTCGATCAGTTGGAATCGGAACAACGATCGCCGCCCAGCCGGTAACCAGTCCGGCAATCAGGTCGCCAGGGCCCGTTCAGCGGGGAACCCGAGGCGGGGCAGATCCTCCCCGGAGCCTGCCCATGATCGTGACTGTCACGCTGAATCCGGCCCTCGACCTCACCTACGAGATCGATGCGCTCGTCCCGCACGGCAGCCATCGCGTCGCCACCGTCGCCGAACGCCCTGGCGGCAAGGGGCTCAACGTGGCGCGCGTGCTCCACACGCTGGGCGAACCCGTCCTGGCCACGGGTCTGCTCGGCGGCCCGACCGGCGCCCGCATATCGGAACTGCTGGCAGCCGAGGGCGTGGCCGGCTCGTTCGTCCCGATCACCGGCGAGACCCGTCGCACCATCGCGGTCGTCGACACCAGCGACGCGACCGGCTTCTGGGAGCCCGGCCCGACGGTCGCCGCCGCCGAATGGTGCCGCTTCATCGGCCACTTCCGGGATCTGATGCGCATCGCGCGGGTGGTCGCGCTGAGCGGTTCCCTGCCGCCGGGCCTGCCTTCCGACGCGTACGGGATCCTCGTCCGCATCGCCGCGGCGGCCGGCGTTCCCGCAGTTCTCGACGCCAGCGGCGAGGCACTCCGCCACGGCTTGACCGCCGGCCCCGCGATGGCCAAGCCGAACGCCGACGAACTGGCTGCCCTGCCCGCCGACGGCACGCCCGCCGGCCTCCGCGCGCTGACGAGCGGCGCGGTCGTCATCTCCCGCGGCCCCGACGGTCTCGAAGCGGTCACCCCCGACGCCGTATACCAATGCGCGCCTCCAACCGCCCTCTCCGGCAATCCCACCGGCGCCGGCGACGCGTGCGTGGCCGCCCTGGCCCGCGGCCTCCGCGACGGCACGCCCTGGCCACCTCTGCTGGCCGACGCCGTAGCCCTCTCCGCCGCAGCGGTGGCCGCCCCGGTAGCCGGCGCCTTCGACCCCGCCACCTATCGCCGCTTGCTGGCCGACTCCCTCCCCACCACCACTGCGACTCCCGCCGCCGACATTCAACTTGCAGCTCGCGACGACCAAGACGATGTGAAGAGGAGTTCTCTGTGCTGACGCCGACCGGTGAACTGGTGAGCACCGCCCTGTCCACAGGTTGCGCCGTCGGGGCATTCAACGTCATCACCGTCGAGCACGCCGAGGCCATCGTCACCGGGGCCGAGCAGGCCGGGCGGCCGGTGATTCTGCAGATCAGCGAGAACGCGGTCCGCTTCCATCACGGCCGGCTGGCCCCGATCGCCGCCGCCGCGCGGGCCGTTGCCGACGCGTCGACCGTGCCGGTGGCGTTGCACCTCGACCACGTCGAGTCCGACGAGCTGCTCGCCCAGGCCGCCGCGAACGGCTTCGGCTCGGTCATGTACGACGCTTCCCGGCTCCCGTACGACCGGAACGTCGCCGCAACCAGTGCCGCCGCCCGGGCGTGCCGCCGGGCCGGCCTGTGGATAGAGAGCGAACTCGGCGAAGTCGGCGGCAAGGACGGCGCCCACGCTCCCGGCGCTCGCACCGACCCGGTCGAAGCGGCCGCCTACGTGACAGCCACCGGCGTCGACGCGCTGGCGGTCGCGGTCGGCTCCTCGCACGCGATGCACACCCGAACTGCCCGCCTCGACCACGGACTGATCGCTCAACTGCGCGATTCTGTCCAGGTACCGCTAGTTCTGCACGGTTCTTCGGGCGTCCCCGACGACGAGCTCACGGCCGCCGTCCACGCGGGCATGGCCAAAATCAACATCGGCACGGCTCTCAACCTGGCCTTCACCGGCGCCGTTCGCACCACCCTGGGCGACCGCCCGGACCTGGTGGATCCCCGTCGTTACCTCGCCCCCGCCCGCGAGGCGATGGCCGCTACGGTGGCCCGAGCCGTCCGTCTACTCGGCGTCCCGGTCCGCGGGTAACCTCCGCGTGGCCGGCGCCGTGGCCGGGGTCAAAGTCCTGCGCGACCTGCCTGGCGAGAGCCGTTCCCCGCACGCGCGGCCAAGGCGGGCGAAATCCGCAAAACTCCAGCTCCTCGAGGAACGCCGCGGCCAACGGCCGCCTGCGCGCCGCGCTCACCGTAGCTCTGCAGATTGCTCGCGGCGAGCACCGAGCGGCGGCCATCACCAGCGGCCGACGCCCCAAGCGACGCGCCGGGCGGCCCCCGGCGTGACCGGACGCCGACCAGCTCGAACTGCGCCGACCACCAGCCGGATCGGCCTGCCTGAAAACTCGATTCGTCGAACGTGCTGAAGTTTCTACACTGGGCCGATGGTGCAGAGGAGATCCACGCTGGCCGACGTCGCTTCGGAAGCCGGCGTGTCGAAAGCCGCCGTCTCCCGGGTCATCAACGACGCCCCCGGCGTTTCGGCGCAGACCCGCGAACATGTTCGTCGGGTGATCGCCGAGCTGGGCTACCGGCCGGATCCGATCGCCCGCGCGCTCGCCTCGGGCCACGGGGATGTCGTCGAGCTGGTGATCGTCGACGACACGTCGGTCTTCGGCACCAGCCCTTACTACGGCCGGGTCACCGCCGGCATCCTGCAGGAGCTCACCGGCAGCAACTCCCAGCTGCGCGTGCATGTCATCGACGAGCTGGGCACGGCCGCGCTGCTCAACCGGCTCGCCGCGTCCGTCAGCCTCGGCGTCCTGCTGGTGAACGTGCCGACCACGCTCGCCGCCGACTTCTACCGCGTCTGTCAGCGCGTGGTGACGATTGGCCCCACCGTGCCTGGCCTGCCCTTCGTCGGCTGCGAGAACCCCGAGGGTGGGTACGCCGCTGTCCAGCACCTGTACGAGACGGGCCGCCGCCGCATCGCCGCCCTGCACGGTCCCGAGGGCAACTCGTGCGCCGAGGGCCGCCGCGACGGTTACCGCCGCGCCGTCCGCGACTTCGGCCTGCCCGAAATCTCCGCTACCGGCAAGTTCCGCCGCGAGGCCGGTTACGAGCTGACCCAGCGCCTGCTCGCCGAGGAGCCCGGGATCGACGCCATCTTCGCCGGCTGCGATCTGATGGCCTCCGGCGCCATGCAGGCTCTGGGCAACGCCGGGCGCCGCATTCCGCAGGACGTGGCTGTCGTCGGCTTCGACGACAGCGTGATCGCCGAGTGCGCGAACCCGCCCATGTCCTCGGTCCACCAGCCGGTCGAGCAGATGGCGGCCGCCGCCACCCGCGCCTTGATCAACCGCCAGATCGCTCCGCACTGGCGCTGCGTCTTCCCGGCCCAGCTCCAGATCCGCCAGAGCACAGCCGCGGATCAGTCCCAGTAGTTGAAGAGCGCCTCGCCCAGCGACTCCGGCTTCCAATACCGGACGTCGTACGCGCTGACGGCCGGCCATTCCGCAGCCACGAAGGGACGGGCCAGCTCAGCCGCCGTCATCACCGTGAACTTCCCGTCCCCGGCCAGCGCTTCGGTCAGTTCGGGAAAGTCGACGAACGTCAGCGGTCCCGCATCCTGCCCCGGCCCGGTGACGTCACGCGGCACAGCGACGGCAACGACTCCCGTGTCCCGGCCCAGAACCACCGCGACCGGCCGTTCCCGATAGCCGATGACCCCCTGATGGAAGTTCGGCGTCACGCCGTCGGCAACCCGGAACTCCATCACCCGGCCGCCGGTCTGAACGGCGACCAGATGACAGGTACGGCGGAACTCCCTCAGCCCGTGCACAACCGCACCCTACGAGCCCGAAGCACACGCCTTGACGCCGCGCGGCTCCAGTCGGTCGGCCAGCCGGCGCAGACCGGCCACCGCCATCCGGCGCACGCCCTCCCCACGCTGCTTGGTCAAAGGCTCAGGCAGCACCGGTGCGTCCGGCCGAGCTGACAGCACGTGCCGCCTGGTCGCCTTGTCGGCCAGAATCATGCCAGTGGGATCGAACATCAGTTGACTCCCTTCCATAAACAGACGTGGGCGCCCATGAACACTCGGCGCTCATCATCAATCGCTCGCCACAGCCGCCGGTCACCTCCACCCCGCGCGCTGTCAACGCGCGCAAATAACTGCGTGCGCGACAGCTGCGACGGAGGAACGACAGGCGGGCGCTACTGGAGGCGGTCGCGTAGGGCGGCCAGCGGGCCGTCCCAGTCGCGAGCCAGGGCGCCCAGGAACTGCTGGGCTATCTTCATGGGGGCCGAGTCGAGGCGGTAGCGCACTCGCCGCCGTTCGCCGGGCTCGGGGGTGACCAGGCCGGCGTCGGCCAGCAGGGTCAGGTGCTTGGCGATGGCCTGCCGGGTGATCGGCAGCTGGGCGGCCAGGTCGGTCGCGGTGGCCGGCCCTCGAGACGACAGGGCGGCCAGGATCGAGCGCCGGCTCGGGTCGGCCAGAGCGGCGAAGACCTCCTGCGCCACCGACTCCGGGTCAGAGTTTTCCATCGAGATACGCGACCAGCTCACCCAGTTCGTTCTTCCAGCCCTCGGTGTTACCCGAGAATGCTGCCTTGTGCTCGTCCCCGCTCGCCTGCGCGAACCCGGACTCGATCACCGTCAGCGTAGTGCCGCCACCCGACGGCACCAGCGTGAACTCCACATAGGTGCGCCTCGGGTCGCCGTCGGGCACCCCGTACAGCGGCCAGGTGTAGGCAAACACCGTCGGCGGTTCGACCCGCTCGATGGTCAGGGTCGCCTTGTCGCCACTCTCCCACGCGAGTTTCGCCTCTCCCCCGACCCGCAGGTCGACCTCGGCGGTGTTGCCGAACCACGTGCCCAGCCCTTCGGCGGTCGTGAGCGCCGCCCACACCTCCTCCACCGGCTGCGCCAGCTCCACTGTCCGCTCGATCCGATCCGGAAAACTCATGCCCACTCCCTAATAGCAACCGTTCAGTTGCTACTCAATCTATAGCAATCATTCGGTTGCGTCAACAGCGTCCGTCGACCTTCACCGCGGCCAAGCCGAGCCAAGCGAGGCGCGGAGGGACTGCGCGGAGCGAGCAAGGACTGCACGGAGCGAGCAAGGACTGCGCGGAGCGAGCAGGGGCGGGGCCGGACGCAGGGCGAGTGGGGCCGGAGCTGCGCGAGGCGTGGCGAGGCTGCACGTGGCGAGGCTGCACGTGGCGAGGCTGCACGTGGCGGGGCGGCGCCGCGTGACGTGACGCGGCGCGGGCGCGGCAAAGCGAAGGACGCTACCAAGGTCGGGTCCGGAACAACGCGAGTGCGATTTCGGGAATGGGTTTTGTGCGGTCGGCCTATCGACCGACCGGCTGAGGTAGATGACCGGGTGTGCGATTGTCGCTATTCAAGATCTCGACAAATCTGAAGGTCCGGAAATGGAGCAACGGCAGAGGCTGAGGATCGATGAGCGAACCGGGCAGATATCGGAATGACCCGAGCACATTTCATGCCCAGCAGTACGGCACGCCGGCTCAGTGGGCGCCGCCACCGCAGCATGCGGCCGTGCAGCCTTACAGTCCGCCGGAATACCCGGCGCACCAGCCGCAACCTGCTGCTCTGGCCTACCGGCCGGGCACCGTGCCGCCGCTCGTCTCGGCCGGTGGCCGGCTTGGCGCGGTGCTCCTTGATGTCCTGCTGGCCGTTCTGACGCTCTGGATCGGCTGGTTCATCTGGGCGCTGATCACCTGGTCCGACGGTCAGACGCCGGCCAAGAAATTGCTCGGCCACGTGGTGGCCGATCCGCAGACCGGCCTGCCGTTCGACTGGGGACGCATGGCACTGCGCGAATTCTGCGTCAAAGGCCTGCTCGGCTCGGTGCTCAACATTTGCACGTTCGGCATCTACTTCTGGGTCGATTCGCTGATGATTCTCGGCGACGGCCAGCGCACCCTGCACGACCGGATGGCCGGCTCCGTCGTCCGCCACGCAGACGGCTGAGACGACCGACCACCCGCCGCATCCGAAGACCGGAAGGCCGGCACCGCCTCTGCGAGCGGACCGGCCATCCGTGGTGTCTACGGCTGCACCTGGAAGACCAGGTTGAACGGGGTCTCGGCCACCCGGTGGAAACGGGTGAAACCGGCCTCGGTGGCGGCCTGGCGCAGGCGTGGCTCGCCGGCCTGAGCCCCGAAGGCGGCGCCGACCTCCTGCGAGAGCGAGTTCGGCGTGCACAGAAGGGTCGAAGCTCCGTAGTAGACCGCGCCCACCGGGTTGAGGTTGTCGCCGATCGAGTCGCCCGCGAACGGCTCGACCAGCAGCAGGCTGCCGTCGGCGTCGAGCCGTTCGCGCAGGTGGCGCAGCGCGCCGACCGGGTCGCCCATGTCGTGCAGGCTGTCGAAGAGGCAGATCAGGTCGTACGCGCCGGACAGTTCCTTGGCCCGGCCGACCTCGAACCGGGTGCGGTTGCCGACGCCGGCCGCGGCGGCCTTCTCGTGGGCCGACGCGATCGACTCCGCGTGATAGTCGATGCCGACGACGGTCGACTCGGGGTAGGCCGAGGCGAGCAGAATGGTGGACGCGCCGTGTCCACAGCCCACGTCCGCGACCCGGATGCCCGTGCGCAGGCGTTCGGCCACACCGTCCATCGCGGGGATCCACTCCCCGACGAGGTGCGCGTTGTAGCCGGGGCGGAAGAAGCGCTCGCAACCCTCGAACAGGTCGGCGTGATGCTCGTGCCAGCCCACTCCGACCCCCGTCCGGAAGGCCGTGACCAGCCGATCCGTCGATCGCGTGGCCGCCAGCACGAGTTCGAAGCCGCCGATCACACAGGCGGGGCTGCTCTCGTCGGTCAACGCGATCGCGTGCTCGACCGGAAGTTCGAACCGGTCTTCGCCCACGTAGTCCACATACCCGGACGCCGCCTGAGCGGACAACCATTCGCGGACGTATCGTTCCGCGGTTCCCGTACGGTCGGCGAGCTCGGCCGGGGTCAGCGGCCCCGCACCGGCCATGGCCCGGTAGAGCCCCAACTTGTCGCCGATCACTGCGAGCGACCCGGCCAGCATCGCGCCGAAATCTCCCACCGCCTTGAAGACGAACTCCATGAGTTTCTGTTCGTTCACTGTCGTTGTCGCCGTCATGTCCATGCCCTCCGTGAAAGTTGACGGCACCGTAGCCAGCACGTTTTCCCATCTGTGTCCGTTTGTTGTCCGCGCGCCGGCCGTTTACGGCGCACACTCACGGGCGTGCCGGGCGACCTGCGTGTATGGCTGTTCGGCGGCTTCCGGGCGGAGGTCGCCGGACGTGCCGTGCCCGACGGCGAATGGCGGCGCAGCGGTGCCACTGCCCTGGTGAAGCTGCTGGCCCTGCGCGGCCGCCTGCACCGGGACGAAGCTGTCGACCTGCTCTGGCCGGAGGCGGACCAGGCACTCGGCGTACGGCGTCTGAACAAGTCCCTGCATTTCGCGCGACGCGTGCTCGGGGCCGACCGCATAGCGTTGCGCGACAGCATGCTCGTCCTGACGCCGACTGGCCTGTGGACAGACGTCGACGCGTTCACTGCTGCGGCCCAGCAGGGTGACGCCGAGGCGGCCCTCGCGTTGTACACCGGCGATTTGTTGCCCGAGAACAGGTTCGACGACTGGTCAGAGCCGCACTGCACTCAACTGCGCAACGCCGTCGTCCCACTGCTGCTCGATCGCTCGGCCCGCAGCGAGCCGCACGAGGCGGAAGCGCACCTGTTGCGGCTGGTCGCCCTCGATCCGCTGCACGAGGAGGCGTACGCCCGCTTGATGCGCCTCGAGATCGCCCAGGGGCGCCGGCATGTGGCGCTGCGCTGGTACGACCGGCTGGCCGCCCAGCTGCGCGACGAGCTCGGCGTCGAGCCGCGCGACGACATCCGCCAGATGCACCACAACCTGACCACCACCGCGAAGCCGGACGCACAAACCGCCGCCGGGACGGCGTTTCCGACTCCCTCGCCCGCTGCCTACCCCGGCCGCGTTCCGATACCCGAGCCGGGCTTCCGCCCCTCCGAGCCGACCGCGACTCCGGCACCCCACCATGGCATCCGCGAGACCGATCCCATCGCTACCCGGACACCCAACCCCGGCGACCACCCACCCGGGCCGACCGGGACGCCCTCGCTGGACGCCCGCCCCACCGGCGAAATCCCCATTCCAACAACCGAGCCCGGCAATCGCCCCACCGGCGAGATCCCCGTTCCAGCACCCGAACCCGGCAATCACCCCACCGGGCCGACCGCAGCGCCGACACCCGATCCGGGCACCCACCCGACCGATCCGGCCCCGGCCCGGACGCCTCGCGGGCACCCGGCCACGATGCCTTCGCAAGGCGTCCACTCCCCCGGCGTGCCCACGGCTCCGGCGCCCGCCCAGCACACCGGGCCGGCCGCGACACCCGGGGCCGCCATCTACTCCGCCGGCATGACCACGGCTCCCGCGCCTGGGCCCGGCATCCAGCACAGCGACGAAGAGCGCAAGCTCGTCACCGTTCTGGATGCGGACCTTCGCGGCGTACGCGGTGAGGTCGCCGACGCCGACCCCGAGCGGGCCCGGCGCGAGGTCGCCGAGTGGACCGACCTGCTCCGCGAGGTGATCACGCGGTGGGGCGGCGCGGTGCAGCCGCTCGTCGGCGGCGGCGTGATCGGGGTGTTCGGCTATCCCACCGCCCGCGAGGATCACGCCGATCGGGCGCTGTGGGCCGGCTCCGAGATCCTCCGGCGCTCGCCGGCCCCGATCCGTCTAGGCGCCGACACCGGCCAGATCATCGCCGCATCCGAGCTGTCCGGGATCGGCGGCGCCGTGCTCGACACCGCGGCCCGCCTCCGCGCAGCGGCCGCCCCGCGCACGCTGCTCGTCACCGACCGGACCCGCCGTGCGGCCCTGCGCCCGGAGTTCCACTTCGGCGACCGCACCCCTGTCGGCGACCCACCCCTCAGCGCCCGCCGGCTGCTCGCCTCCCCGGTATTCGGCGCGCCTGCGCTCGCAACCCCACCAGGTTCCACCACGCCGCAAGCCGCCCCGCCGCAAGCCGTCCCGCTGGGCGACGCCGCAACGCGGGCCACCCCGAGAGGCGATGCCCGGCCGCAAGCCGCCCCGCCGGGCGACGCCGCAACGCGGGCCACCCCGAGAGGCGATGCCCGGCCGCAAGCCGCCCCGCCGGGCGACGCCGCAACGCGGGCCACCCCGAGAGGCGATGCCCGGCCACAGGCCGCCCCGCCGGGCGTTGCCCCGCCCCAAATCGCCCCGCCACCGGCCGTCTCGACCCGAACGGCCCCACTTCATGCCGCCCTGTCACGCACCGTCCCGACGGACGCCGTCACCTATGGGTCCCCACCGGACTTAGGCGGCGCGGAAGAGCCGGCCGCGGCCATGCCGCCGGAACCGACGTCGGCCGCAATCCGCTGGCGATCCGAGGCGCCGATGATCGGCCGGGCCGGCGAGATGCGTGCCGTCCTCGGCCTGATCGACGAGGCCGTGACCAGCCGGCGACCCCGGCTCATCACCATCACCGGCGTGGCGGGGATCGGCAAGACACGTCTCGTTCAGGAGGTCGTCGCGCAGGTCGGGGCGTCGCCCCGGCACGGCGGGCTGCGGGTGTTGCGCGGGCGCTGCCTGGCAGCGGGGGACGGCATCACGTTCTGGGCGCTCGGGGAAATTCTGCGCGAGGCCTGCGGCATTCCGCTGGGTGACCCGGATGCGCCGCAGCGCTTGCGGTCGCGTCTGGGGCGCGTTCTCGGCGGGCAGCGGCTCACGCCGGCCGAGCTCGACACGACCGTCTTCGCGCTGGCGACCACCGCGGCGATCCGGCTGCCGGACAACCCGCTCGACCAGGCCGACCCGCGTGACGTGGCCGAGGAGCTGGGCCGGGCCTGGCCCCGGCTGGCGTCCGCGTTCGCCGCCCGGGGCCCGCTGATGCTGGTCGTCGAGGATCTGCACTGGGCCGGCGGTCCGCTCGTCGGCATGCTGTCGCGCCTGGTCACCCGCTCGACCGGGCCGGTCGTGCTGCTCACCACGGCCCGCCCCGAATTCCTCGAGAGCCGCCCGGATCTGCCCGGCGTCTCGATGGTGTCGCTGCAGCCTCTCACCGCCGACGACAGCCGTACGCTGCTGGCCGCCCATCCCCACGCGCGCCGCCTGCCCGCGCAGAGCCGGGCCCGGATCCTCGCCCGCGCCGAGGGCAACCCGTACTTCCTGGACCAGCTGGCCGCTCACGTCACCGAAACCGCGACCACGGGACTGCCGGATTCGTTGCACGCGCTCCTGGCGGCGCGGGTCGATGCGTTGCCCCCGGCCGAGAAGCGGCTCCTGCAGGCCGCCGCCGTGATGGGCCGGGTCTTCTGGGCCGCGCCGCTGCGCGAACGCCTCGGGGCCGACCAGCCCGATCTGCTGGCGGCGCTGGAGAACCGGGCGCTCATCCGGGCTCGCCCGGCCGCACTGGTCACCGGACAGGACGAGTACGCGTTCCAGCACGCCCTGCTGCGGGATGTCGCGTACGCCAGCCTGCCCGTCGCGCAACGGGCGGCCGGCCACGCCGCGGCCGCCGCCTGGCTCGAGGAGGTCTCGCGCGAGCGCATCGGCGAGGTCATCGAACTGGTCGCCGTCCACTACGCGGCGGCGGCGGACGGGCCCGGCGCCGGCGAGTGGACGCGCGGCAAGGCGTTCCGGTCGCTGCTGACGGCCGGGATCGGGGCACGCCGCCGGTACGCCGTTCCGCGCGCCCTCGACCTGCACCGCGCCGCCCTGCGGTACGCGTCGAACCCGGCCGAGCGAGCCGGCGCGCTCGAGGCGATCGGGGACGACCACGAGACCGCGTACGACGGCGACGAGGCCGTCCGGGCCTGGCGCGAGGCCATCACGGCACTGCGCGACGCGCCCGGCCACGGCGACCGGCGGGCCGGGCTCTGCCTCAAGACCGCCCAGATGCTCATCGCCCGCTGGGGCGGTTTCCGCGTGCCCGCCGACCCGGAGCTCGCCGACCGCGTGGTCGACGAGGGTCTGGCCGCCGTCACCGACCCGCCCACGAAGGCGCAACTGCTCTCGCTGCGCGCGCTGTGCGGCGGCCGCTGGGCCTGGACGGGCCGCACCGACCCCGTGCCGGTCACCGGCCGCCGGCGGGCCGCCACCGACGCCGCCGCCCTGGCCGACCGCCTCGGCTCGCCCACGCTGCGCGGCCAGGCCCTGCTGGGCAACGCGGCCGTCCACTTCCTCGAGGGCCGGTACGAGGACGCGGTGCTCGCCGTGCTCGACGAGGTCGCCCTGGTCGAGCAGGAGGGCCGCGACCGCGACCGGGCGCTCGGCCACACCATCGCCAGCCTGGTCGTCGGTGCCGTCCGCGGCGACTACGAGCTGGCCCTGGAACACGCCCACCGCTCGTACGAGTGGGCTCGCGGCCTTTCTCCCCACGACCGCCTGCACGGCACCGCAGCCGTGCTCCTCTGCCTGGAACAGCTGGGCCGGGACGGCGACATCGACCCCTTCCTGGACGAGCACCTGCGTCTGCGCCAGGGCCCGGTGGCCGCGATGGCCTGCCCCTACATCCGCAGCGGCCCGCTCGTCGGCGCGCTTGCCCTGGCCCGCCGGGGCGACCTCCACGAGTCCGGGAGGGCCGCCGCCACGGTGGAACCCGACCTGACCCACCCCGGCAACGCCGAAGTGCTCCGCGCCCGGCTGGCCCTGCACCGCGGCGACGTCACCACCGCCCGTACGCTGGCCGAGCGCCTCGTCGCGATGGGCCGCCGCCCCGGCCCCGAGGAGGTCCCGCACGAATCCCTGCTGCTCGTGCAGACCCTCGAGGCCGCCGGCGACCACGACGCCCTGCGCCGTTTCCTGCCCCGAGCCCGGGCCGCCGCCGGCTACCTGGCCCTGCTCACCCCGGCCTGCGAGCGCGCCGAGGCCGCCCTTCGACGATCATGAACGGCATGCAGCGTTGTGAGATCGACGGCGAAGTGTTCGAGGTGGTGGCCCGCCCCAGGCATCCCGGCGTGTACGACTACAACTGGACCTCCGGGCCCAACCCGCAGTACGGCTTCACCTCGGCCCGTTCCGACCGCAGTTCATCGACGACCGCCGAGCACGAGGCGGCCATTCGCGGATTCCTCGCCGAGATCGACCCCGAGACCGGCTACCTCGCCGACTGACGCGTCCGGACGGGCGATCACGGGTCAGTCGGTGCGACGCTCGCCGCCCGCGCCGTTCAGGCCGTCGACGAGCATCTCCGCCTCGTCGGCCGGGATGGCCATCGTGGTGCTCAGCAGCTCGACCGCCTGCTTGCGCTGCCCGGCTTCAACGAGTGCCGCGATCCGGAGCCAGGCGAACGCGTCCGCCATCGCGTCGTTCCCACCGGGCGCCGCCGGCCACCCGTCCGGCGGAGCAGTGGCGTCCGGAGCCGACCCGTCCCCCATCGCCGCATCCGGAAAGCCCGCGCCGAGTGACGCCGCATCCGCAGGAGACACATCAGACGCCAGCGCGTCGGAAGGGCTGGGAGGACGGGACGCGGCATCGTGAATGCGGGCGTCGGCGATCCGGGTGGCCGCGTCCCGCAGGCGGGTATCCGCGTCCGGTGACGCGGCGGCGGCCCGCGCCTCCATCTCGCGTATCTGAGCGCCCAGCAGGTCCCTGTGGCCGCTGCGGCGCCGCAGAGTCATCGTGATCACCGCGATGAGCGAGGCCGCGACGAAGAAACCCACCATCAGCTCCAGCAGGCTCGCGGCGGTGCCACCGGGGCTCAGGCCTGAATCCAGTCGAACGTGCGGGAGACGGCCCGCTGCCAGTTGCCGTACTCAGTCTCCCGCTTGGCGTCGTCCATCGTGGGGAGCCACTGCGCGGCGCGGTGCCAGTTCTGGCGCAGGCCCTCCAGGTCGGGCCAGTAGTCGACGGCCAGGCCGGCCCCGTAGGCCGCGCCCAGCGAGACCGTCTCGGAGGCCAGCGGCCGCACCACCGGCACGTCGAGCACGTCGGCGATGAACTGCATGAGCAGGTTGTCGGCGGTCATCCCGCCGTCGACCCGCAGCGTCTTCAGGGCCAGGCCGGAGTCGGCGTTCATCGCGTCGACGACCTCGCGGGTCTGCCAGGCGCTCGCCTCCAGCACCGCGCGCGCCAGGTGGCCCTTCGTGATGTACGAGGTCAGGCCCACGATGACCCCGCGCGCCTCACTGCGCCAGTACGGGGCGTACAGGCCGGAGAACGCGGGCACGATGTAACACCCGCCGTTGTCCGTGACCGTGCGCGCCAGCGTCTCGATCTCGGGGGCGCTGGTGATCAGTTCGAGCTGGTCGCGGAACCACTGCACCAGCGAGCCCGTGATGGCTATGGAACCTTCCAGGGCGTACGCCGCGGGCTCGCCCTTGATCTGATAGGCCACCGTGCTGAGCAGGCCGTGCGTCGAGCGCACCAGCTCCGACCCCGTGTTCAACAGCAGAAAACTTCCGGTTCCGTACGTGCATTTGGCCTCGCCCGGGGCGAAGCAGGTCTGCCCGAACAGGGCAGCCTGCTGGTCGCCGAGCGCGGCCCCGATGCGTACGCCGGGAAAGGCCGCCGTGGCCGTGCCGAACACCCCGATCGACGGGCGCACCTCGGGCAGCATCGCGCGCGGGATGCCGAAGAACGCCAGCGACTCGGCCGACCAGTCGAGGGTGTGCACGTCGAGCAGCAGCGTCCGGCTGGCGTTGGTGACATCGGTGACGTGCAGCCCGCCGGTCAGGTTCCAGATCAGCCAGGTCTCCATCGTGCCGAACAGCACCTCGCCCCGCTCGGCGCGCTGCTGCAACCCGGGGTGGTGGTCGAGCATCCACCGGATGCGGGGCCCCGAGAAGTATGTCGCCAACGGCAGAGCCGACCGATGGCGTACGCCCTCCGCGCCCGGTTCCGCGTCGAGCTCGGTGACCATCGTGTCGGTGCGGGTGTCCTGCCAGACCACGGCGTGCCCGATCGGGTGGCCGGTCACCCTGTCCCACAACACGGTCGTCTCCCGCTGATTGGCGATGCCTACCGCCGCCACCTGGTCGATCGTGGCTCCTGCGCGGCGCAGCGCCTCGGGACCGAGCCGTTCCACGTTGCGCCAGATCTCGGCCGCGTCGTGCTCGACCCATCCCGGTTTGGGGTAGTACTGCTTGTGCTCCTGCTGGGCGAGGGACACGAGCTGGCCGCGCCGGTCGAAGACGATGCACCTCGTCGAGGTGGTGCCCTGGTCGATGGCGACCACGTAGCGCTCGGTCATGTTCTTCCTCTTATCGTCGGGCAGCTCCGAGGTCGCGCGACACCGCACGGGCGGCGTCGCGCACGGTGGCCACCAGCTGGGGCCGGGGGTGGTAGCGACTGTCGCAGATTCGTTCGACGTGGCCGGAGATGCCGATGGCGCCGACCACCAGACCCCCGTACGCCCGGATCGGCGCGGCGATGGACGCCTCGCCCGGAGTCAATTCCTCGATGTCGGAGCTCCAGCCGCATTCCCGCACGACCCGCAGGGCCGCGGCGAGCTCGCGCTGGGTGCCGACCGTGCGGCTGGTGAACCGGTCGAGGGAGGCCGGCGGCGTGGCCCCGTACGCCAGCAGGGCTTTGCCCAGGGCGGTGGCGTGCATCGGCAGGAGGTTGCCGACGTCCAGCGTCTGAAAGGTGTCGTCGGGCCGGAAGACGTGGTGGACGACCAGCACCTGTCCTTCCAGGACCGTGCCGATGCGCACCGCCTCGCCGCTGCGCGCCGCCAGCGGGTCGGCCCAGTTGATGGAGCGGGAGCGCAGCTCGTTGACGTCCAGATAGCCCGTGCCCAGTCGCAGCATCGCCGCCCCGAGCTGGTAGTGCCCGGACGCCTTGTCCTGCTCGACGAAGCCCACCTTGCGCAGCGTCTGCAGAATTCCGTGGGTCGTTCCCTTGGCCAGGTCGAGCGAACGCGCGATCTCACCGAGCGACAGCCGGCCCGCGCCGCCCGCGAGCAGGCGCAGGACGGCCGCAGCCCGCTCGATGGACTGCACTGTTCCCGGCACGTTACGACACTATGACGACCAGCGGCGCGGATCGAGGCCGCCGTTCGACATTGTCGAATGGCGTTCATTGTTAGTGCCGGTGCGGCTACCTAGCGTCCCTGGCAGGTTAACTTCAGGAGGGGCAGATGGCCGCACGACTGAAGATCCCGGGAGGCATCGTCGCCGAGTTGGCGGCCGAGTTCGCCGGGACCATGATTCTCATCCTGTTCGGTGTCGGGGTGGTGGCCCAGGTGGCCGGCGCCGGCATCGGCGACCACGACAGCATCGCCTGGGCCTGGGGCCTGGGTGTGGTGCTCGGCGTCTACGTCGCCGGGCGCGTCAGCGGGGCGCACCTCAACCCCGCCGTCACCATCGCGCTCGCCGTCTTCAAGGGCTTCGAGTGGCGCAAGGTCCTCCCGTACAGCCTCGCGCAGTTCCTCGGCGCCTTCGTCGCCGCGCTGATCGTGCGCTGGAACTACACCGAGGTGCTGCACGCCGCGGACCCCGGGCTCACCATCAAGACCCAGGGCGTCTTCTCGACCCTGCCCGGCAACGGGACCCTGCCGGTCGGCGAGTGGGGCGCGTTCCGCGACCAGATCATCGGCACCGCGCTCCTGCTGTTCCTGATCCTCGCGGTCACCGACGTGCTGGGCACTCCCCCGCAGGCCAACCTGGCGCCGTTCATCGTCGGCCTGATCGTCGTGGGCATCGGCATGGCCTGGGGCACCAACGCCGGCTACGCGATCAACCCCGCGCGTGACTTCGGACCGCGACTCGCCAGCTTCCTCACCGGCTACGGCGGCGCATTCCGCGACCAGACGGGGTATCTCTATTTCTGGATCCCGATCGTGGCGCCCATCCTCGGCGGCTTGCTCGGCGCCGGCCTGTACCAGGGTTTGATCGGCCGGTTCCTGCCCAACCTCGGCGAGCCGGAGCCAGGACGGATCCCCGAAGAGACCAACCAAGAGAGTGCGGAGGCACGCAATGGCTGACTTCGTCGGCGCCGTGGACCAGGGCACGACCAGCACCCGATTCATGATCTTCGATCACGGCGGCAACGAGGTGGCCCGCCACCAGCTCGAGCACGAACAGATCCTGCCCCAGGCGGGCTGGGTCGAGCACAACCCGGCCGAGATCTGGGAGCGTACGGTCACCGTCGTCCGCACCGCCATGCAGAAGGCCAACCTGGGCGCGAAGGACCTGGCCGCGCTGGGCGTCACCAACCAGCGCGAGACCGCGGTGGTGTGGGACCGCCGCAGCGGGCGCCCCTACTACAACGCGATCGTCTGGCAGGACACCCGCACCGACCGCATCGCCTCGGCCCTCGACCGCGACGGCCGCGGCGATGTGATCCGCCGCAAGGCCGGGCTGCCCCCGGCCACGTACTTCAGCGGCGGCAAGATCCAGTGGATCCTGGAGAACGTCGACGGGGTGCGCGAGGCGGCCGAACGCGGCGACGCCATCTTCGGCAACACCGACAGCTGGGTGCTGTGGAACATGACCGGCGGCGTCGACGGGGGCAACCACCTCACCGACGTCACCAACGCCAGCCGCACGATGCTGATGAACCTCGAGACCCTCGACTGGGACGACGAGCTGCTCGGCTTCTTCAACATCCCGCGTCAGATGCTGCCCGAGATCCGGCCCTCGTCCGACCCGAACACGTACGGCGTGGCGCGGTGGCCGGGCACGCTCGGCGGCGAGGTGCCGCTCACCGGCGACCTCGGCGACCAGCAGGCGGCCACGGTCGGGCAGGTCTGCTTCGCCCCGGGCGAGGCCAAGAACACGTACGGCACCGGCAATTTCATGCTGCTCAACACCGGCACCGAGTTGGTCCGGTCGGAGAACGGCCTGCTCACGACGGTCTGCTACAAGTTCGGCGACGCCGCCCCGATCTACGCCCTGGAGGGGTCGATCGCGGTCACCGGCTCGGCCGTGCAGTGGCTGCGCGACCAGCTGCACATCATCAACGACGCCTCCGAGAGCGAGCGCCTGGCGTCCGAGGTGCCGGACAGCGGCGGCGTCTACTTCGTGCCGGCGTTCTCCGGGCTGTTCGCGCCGTACTGGCGTTCCGACGCCCGCGGCGCCATCGTCGGGCTGTCCCGCTTCAACACGAGCGCGCACATCGCCCGGGCCACGCTCGAATCGATCTGCTACCAGAGCCGCGACGTGGTCGACGCGATGGCGCAGGACTCCGGCGTGACACTCGATGTCCTCAAGGTGGACGGCGGCATCACGGCCAACAACCTCGCCATGCAGATCCAGGCCGACGTGCTGGGCGTGCCGGTCAGCCAGCCGGTCGTCGCCGAGACCACGGCGCTGGGCGCGGCCTACGCGGCCGGCCTGGCCGTCGGGTTCTGGAAGAACACGGACGAGCTGCGCGAGAACTGGAACGAGGCGAAGCGCTGGCAGCCGCAGTGGTCCGAGGAACAGCGCGCCGACGGTTACGGAAAGTGGAAGAAAGCCGTCGAACGCACGCTCAACTGGGTGGACGTGGACTAGATCATGGCTGTAGCTCTCTCCCCGCAGTATCGGGACTCGGCGCTGGCCGCGCTGGCCGGCGCCGAGCTCGACGTCCTCGTGGTCGGCGGCGGAGTGGTGGGCGCGGGGGCGGCACTCGATGCCGTCACCCGCGGCCTGTCCACCGGCCTGGTCGAGGCGCGCGACCTCGCGTCCGGCACGTCCAGCCGATCCAGCAAGCTGCTGCACGGCGGCCTGCGCTACCTCGAGATGCTCGACTTCGCCCTGGTCAAGGAGGCCCTGCACGAACGCGACCTGATCGTCTCCCGCCTGGCCCCGCACCTCGCGCGGCCATTGCGGTTCCTCTACCCGCTCAAACACCGCGCGTGGGAGCGGGCCTACGCCGGGGCGGGCGTCACGCTGTACGACACCATGGCGCTGGGCGGCGGCATGCCGCGTCACCGGCAACTGACCCGTACGGCGGCGCTGCGGGCCTGCCCCGCACTGCGCAAGGACTCGCTGGTCGGCGCCATCCAGTACTACGACGCGCAGGTCGACGACGCCCGGCACACCATGTTCCTGGCCCGCACGGCCGCGTCGTACGGTGCGCACGTGGCCTCCCGCGCGGAAGTTGTCGGTTTCCTGCGCGAAGGTGAGCGAGTCACCGGCGTACGCGTGAAGGATCTGGAAACCGACCGCATCTTCGAGGTACGGGCCCAGCAGGTCATCAATGCGACCGGGGTGTGGACGGACGACACCCAGGCGTTGGTCGGCGAGCGCGGGCAGTTCCATGTGCGCGCATCCAAGGGAATTCACCTGGTCGTTCCGCGCGACCGCATTCAGTCGACCACGGGTCTGATCCTGCGGACTGAGAAGAGCGTGCTGTTCGTCATTCCGTGGGGGCGGCACTGGATCGTCGGCACTACGGACACGGACTGGTCGTTGGACAAGGCGCACCCGGCCGCGTCCAGCACCGACATCGACTACCTGCTGGAGCACGTCAACACCGTGCTGGCCACGCCGCTTACCCGTACTGACGTGCAGGGGGTTTATGCGGGGCTGCGGCCTTTGCTCTCGGGCGAGTCGGAGGCTACATCGCAGTTGTCGCGCGAGCACATGGTCGGCAGTCCGGTGCCGGGGCTTGTGGTCGTTGCCGGCGGTAAGTACACGACGTACCGGGTGATGGCACGCGATGCCGTGGACGCTTGTGTGCACGGTCTGGGTCGTTCTGTGCCCAAGTCGTGTACCGACCGCGTGCCGCTGGTGGGGGCCGAGGGTTACCCCGCCTTGTGGAATCAGCGCCGCATCCTGGCCCAGCAGTCTGGGCTGCACGTGGCCCGGGTCGAACACCTGCTGGGGCGGTTCGGCTCCCTGGTCCGCGAGATCATCGACCTGGTGGCGGCCGACCCGGCTCTGGGGGCGCCGTTGGCCGGCGCGGAGGACTATCTGCGAGCCGAGATCGTCTATGCCGCGGCCAACGAGGGGGCTCGGCACCTGGAGGATGTGCTGACCCGCCGTACCCGCATCTCGATCGAGACGTTCGACCGTGGGGTCAACTGTGCTCAGGAGGCTGCGGAGTTGATGGCCGGTGTGCTGGGGTGGACGCCTGAGCAGACTGCTCGTGAAGTTGAGAACTACCGGGTTCGTGTGGATGCTGAGCGGGAGTCTCAGGAGCAGCCTGATGATGAGACTGCCGATGCGACTCGGCTGGGTGCTCCCGATGTCGTTCCTGTGACCGCTACTGAAGTTGCCTGACGGTTGGTTGCGCTTGGACGGCTGGGACCGAGGGTGGCCTTTCAGGGCTGGAAAGGCATACGCCCTGAAGGCCACCCTCGGTCCCAGCCTTGCGTGGTTTCCAGCTTGCGGTTCGTTGTGGTCGGCGCTTCTCTTGGGGCAGGGCTGGGCTGGGGAAACCCGTGCCGGTTCGTGGTCTGGCTTCCGCTCTGTGGACGGAGCTATGACTTTCTCTCACTCGGGCGGGGCTGGGTGGTGGGTTGCGCGTTCGCACCGTGCCGGTTGCGGTTGACGTCGTGCAGACTCAGATCTATGTGGTTCCTTCTGGGTGCGCCTTGGGACTCTTCGGGTAGTGGCCGTGGGGAGGTTGAAGCGCCTTCGGCGCTTCGGCGAGCCGGGCTTTCTCGGCTTGTCGACGTTGACCTGGGTGACGCCCCGACTCACATCACCAGCACCGAACGGGACGAGGCCACTGGCGTTCGTGCGTTGCCCGAGACCGTCGCGGCCGCACACACATTGGCAGCCGCCCTGCGAAGCGGAATGACTGAGCACCCGAATCATCGGCCCCTCATCGTCGGCGGTGACTGCAGCCTGCTCCTCGGCGTCTTCGCTCATCTCCGAGTCTCCATCGGCGATGTTGGGCTGTGGATGGTCGACGGCCATCCCGACTTCGTGGACCCGCAGGCCTCCGACACCGGCGAGACAGCGGACTCAGAACTCGCCCTCCTGGTCGGTGATGGCCCCGCCGTGCTGACTGGCCTGGCCGGCCCGACCCCAATGGTGAATCCGCGTCACGTGGCCCTGATCGGCCACCGCACGACCGGCCTGGACCCGGACTCCGCGGCCGAACTCGCCCGCCTGCCGCGTGAGATCCAGACCGGTCCCGACGCCCTGACCGCGGACTTCGGCATACCCACGTGGCTACACATCGACGTGGACGTCCTCGACCAGGCGGTGATGCCGGCCGTCACCTATCCACAACCCAACGGGCCCGACTTCGACCTGCTCTCGAGAATGCTGGCCACGCTCGCAGCCTCACCACATCTGCTCGGCATGAGCATCGCCGACTACCGTCCAGACCTGGATCCGGATGCTACGTCCGCGGCCGCACTCGTCGCCCTACTGGGCCAGATGCTGTGAACTCTCGGATCTGCTCATCCTGCTCCCCCGGCACACTCCGAAGTCGTCAAGGACGGGCTCGCCCGTCAACCCTCTCGGCCCGGTCGGCACGGGCCATGTGCGACTCGCAGGCGCAGCCTCCGAGCGGCCCGATCAAGCTCGCTCCCCAGCCGGCACTCGGATGACTATTTTCGACCAGCGGACCAGCTGCGACGGTCGTTCTTCAACCAACTGCTTGCACGCGCCTCATCAGGGCGCGGCGGATTCCTACGAGGCCCGCGCCCGATCTCCGAGCACGGGGCGCCGTCGCAGAATGGGCGATCTGTGCGCTTGGCGGCAGAGAGCTCCGGCGGCCAGGAGCGCGGACCGGCTCTGACCCTCCGGAACCTCGATGTGGTCGACGATCCGCCCCAGCCGGTCAGGTGCGTGGCGTTCGACCCGCCCCAGGAGTTCGTGATCGGCTCCTGCCGATCCACAGAGTGCCAGGTCTCGCACGCCCACGCGTGCCCGGACCGATTCACGTCGGCATCACAGCGCGTGAGGGTTCCTGTAGGCCACCGCGCCCGCTCGGCGGCAGATCCGGATACGGAGTGGTACTGCTCGCGGCATCTGCTGTCCGCCGACCCGCCTCCTTTGCGTACCCTCCCCAGCAGGATCTCACTGTGTCGGGAGCGACTCGCTCAAACTGGATCGGAGACGCGTCTTGAGTTCGACCCACGAGTTCACCGTCGACGGTATGAGGCAGGTCTACCACGTGGCCGGCCACGGCCCGGTGTGCGTCGCGCATTCCGGCGGTCCCGGCATGGACGCCGGTTACCTTCGCTCGGCCGAGCTCGAGCGGCATTTCACCATGGTCTACCTCGAGCCGATCGGCACCGGCGCCTCCGGCCGCCTCGCCGACCCAGCAGGGTACGTGCTCGACGCATATGTTCGTCATTTCGCTGCCCTGGTCGACCACCTCGCCGAGCCGGAAGTACATGTCCTCGGCCACTCGCACGGCGGTTTCGTCGCCCTACGCTATGCGCTTGAGAACCCGGATCGGATCTCCGGCCTCATCCTGTACGACACCTCGCCGGTCACGGGACCGGACTTCCGGGCCGCGGCGATGGCCGGAGTGGCCGCCTATCCCGACCGCTATCCGGACGTTCCCGAGGCCGCCGCCATCCCGGCGGCGTTCCAGGAGGCGGAATCAGCCACAGACGACGAGGGATTCAGCGCAGGGCTGCGTGCGACCATCCCGGTCTACTTCGCCGACTACTGGGCCCGCCGTGCGGAATTCGCCCCGTTCGTGAATGATCTGCGAGTCTGGTCGGAACCAGCCGGTGCAGAAGACCCAGCGCCGTTCGACATGCGGCCCCGGCTGGCTGAGATCATTGCCCCGACCGTGGTGATCGCCGGGGCGCAGGACTTTATCGGTGGCCAGCCTTGGGCGGGGATGCTGCACTCCGGCATCCCCGGCTCTCACTTGGTCGTCCTACCGGACAGCGGGCACTTCGGCCACATCGAGCAACCGGATGAATTCCTCCAAGCAGTACTACTGACCCGCTGACGAGCCACGTCATGCACGGCCGTCTCGTCATCCGGCCCGGTCACGGCCGTGGGCCGGTCAGCGGCCCCGGGTTGCCGTCGCTCAGCGCGCAATGGTCGAGGCGCTCACCCAACGCTGAACCGCTCGTAAAAGGGGAAGCATTGCACCGTCAAGCACGGACGGCGGCAGAAGAGGATGTCGTCGAGTAAGGCGCGCCCGGCTGGCGAAACGCCGAGGGAAACTGATCCAACCACGAATCTCACCGTGCCGAGCGTAACGCCGCTAGCCGCGGCAGGACGAAGTCGCATCTCGTTTGGGCTGAGCGGCCAGCGCGAACGACCGCCGGACGAGGTGTCCCCACGGAGAGCTGAAGGGCCTACCTGTCGAGCTGCCACGCGAATGCGAGGTTAAGTGATCACTATGTGATCAAACCGACGATTCGAGTCGTTGCATTCGGGCTTTCCCAGCACGGAGCCCCTGACCAAGCTTCCTCACATGCTGAGTTGATACGCCGGGCGAATAATCTTCACGATAGTAACTTGACAGAGTTGTATGATGCATGCCTAATGGGTTGACTCGACCGACAGAATTCTAACGTCACGAAGACTCGATGGATTGAATCCTGACTGAATACAAAGCCTGCGTCGCCTCCTGGGAGGTGCTTGATGGAAAACCCCGATAATGATCATTTTCGAGAGAGTGGTGATGATGATCAAGAGGAATCTGATTCAATAGATGATCCAGGGGAATATGATCCTATAGCCGAGCTCTATGGGGCAGATCCGGACGAAGCGCCTGGCTTCCATGACCTTATATGGGGAAGTACCGTTGACCTTAGCGCAGCGTCAATGGTGGGCATGAGCGCGCAAGTGACATCTGCTCACGAAGATGCGCACAAGTACCTGAACGACAGTACAGAGTACGGGATCATGCTCAAGGCTGCTGCGTTACTGCATTCGAGGCAGGTTGACAATCCAAAATATGAAGCGATAGTTGGGCGGTTGAGGCGCAGTTCGCGAAACGTGCATGAAGGCTACGCGACATTCGCGAGTGTCTGCGATGTTGCCCTTGGCGATAAGGCGGTGCTGATTGGCTCACCCGAGTATTTAACATGGTTCGAGAACTTCAGTACGCTTGTCCCGGCTCCGGACCATTGGCGGCTGAAGCACATTTCCGCCGGCGTTGTTGCCGAGATGTGCATGAGGGTTCCATGTCTACAGTATTTGATCGATGGTGGAATTGATCGAGAAGAGTCGTGGCACGTTAGCTTCGACAAAACTCCCGACCGTCGGTTCGCAGAGCTTCATGCGCTCGCAAGCAGCACTTTCTGGTACGGCGTTCTACAGGAATGCCGGTCGCGAATGTCAGCTGAACAGGTGCGGATATTCTGTCCGGAGGAGCCGGAGCGTCAGAGCTTTGACTTTACCTATTCGCCCGATCATGACGACCTTGTATCTGAGCTATATTTGGTAATATCAAGTCACCTGCAAGCGCTAATGGAACGTCACGGGATGGCTGCTCCAAGCCTTAATCGAGCAGCCGCTGTAGCTTTGTTGGAGCGCCTTGCACCGTCTGCGCTTGACCCTGCGATATTCGAGAGGGGCGCAGGCCTTGAACCCGAGGTGTCCGTCGTGGATTCCTATTTCCAGCATAACATTGTCCTGAGGCCGACGAAGGTTTCAGCCAGGCTCTTGTCTCTACGTGAGCATGTCGATCTAGTCGCCCCCTTCACATTTGATGAACGCGACGAGCCCGGAATTTGCCACGTCTTGGTCGGCCTTGGTCAGTACTTCGGCCGAAGGTTTTCACTTCCAACGCACCAGGCTTTATGGCTGTTCGCGCATGCGGACGAAACATTTGCAGTAGCACTAGGGGTGCCAGACTCGGACGGCACTCACACGCTGTTGTTGGCTGATAGCAGCGACCAGGTTGTAGAGGCAGTTAACACGCTTGACAATTCTGTGAGGTTGAACGTCTCAGTGGCCTCGTCCTCTATGGTTCCAAGATTGCATGATAAGTGGAGGCCACTGCTGGAGGGGTGCGACCACAAGTCGATTCTCCAAGATTTTTCGCTTGGTCAGCTATTGGCTGCCTTCAAGAAGGGCAACGAGCGCGTCACGTACTGGCGTAACGTAATGAAAGTTGGGCCGGGAAGAGGCATTTCGGTCGTGGTTATAAAAACAGATCGCATAACTGCTCCAAATATCATTATTTGCACGAAGACCCAAAGCAAGGTGCTAGAGAACTACTTTGACTATCATTACCCAGATGCGACAGACGCGACGGGTGACGCGGCCTTTGCGCTGGACGAGGATTCCATTCGGCTCGGTTTTCTGATTAACCTCGAAACTCTCCACGCCGTGAAATACCCTTGGATTACCGCGCTTCCAGAAACGGACAACTCTTAATGAGCACTCTATTGGACATGCTCGTCGAATCAGACACCTCGACGCAGGCCGAGGGTCTAGTCACGTTAACTAGTGCTGACCTGGCGGCGTTATGGACATCGCTCACCGACAACAACCAATCCTTCGCCGACCGGCAGGGTTTGCAGGCCTTTCTTGAGGCCACCCGCGCTGGTTCGTCTCTACCGGATGCGGAGGGCGACTTTCACTTTCGTCCAGGTGGTTGGGAAGTAAACCTCCACCGCGCAGTGGCACATTCTGTGATCGCCAGCGCACTCCTAACCGGAGTTTTGGCAAGCCTCGGTGCGACGCAGGTACCTGCAGCCATCGCAGCTGCGGTTGTTCCGCTTCTATTCGACTTCAACAAGGCCAAGCTTACCGAGCGGCAGAAGGTGATTCATCTAGAACTGACGCGGGCGGCTGAGACTCTCGCCGAGTCGCACACTCGCGACGAACTCTATGCGCTACTAACGCCGGAAATGCGTCAGCAGGTTAACAAGCTCGATTTCGTCGATTTTCTAGAGGCGTGCAAGCGCGCCGGATTGCTCGATAACGCGGACCGGCCAAACGAAGTAATCCTGCGCCCTCCGAATTCAGAGCGATTCCGAATCACCCTGAAATAGGGTTCTCATCAAGGCTGCGAATGCACGGTATCCACCCAATTGCCTCTCTGTCATGCCAAGTCTTGGATAGGGCATCGAGATCCCGAACACGAATCCTTTTACACTCGGTCCAGGATGGCTGGGCGTGCAGGGTCATGCCAAGCCGATATTTTGTTAACTGCGTCGAGCTGCTGCTCCAAATCAACGCACTCAACTCGGCAGTTCAGCACGTCGGCTAAGTCACGCAGCCGACCACGGATGGTGATGGCCTGCCGCGGGCCGGCACGCACGCTCGGCGGCAGATCCGGCTGGGGTCATTCATCGGTTGCGTCGGCGAAGAGCTCGGGGAACGTTCGGCGCATCTCGGCGAGCGCGCGACCGTTGTGGGAGATATCGACCATCAGGGCGGCACGGAACGCGTCAGCGAACTGCGCCACCGGCGACTCCGGGAGGGTCCCGTCGATCAGGGAGAAGGCCTGTTCGTGGCGCCAGCCGAGCGGCGCTTGCTCCCCTGCCGTATACAAAACCGGGTCCGGAGCCGGTGTCAGACGGCGCCGTGCGGCCTCTCGGGCGCCGGCCGCAATTGATTCCCCACGGTCGAGGGCGTCGCGAAGCGGCGTGAACCAGGGCTGGTCCAGCAGCTCGGCCTTCGTAAAAGCCCAGTCGCGCATCCATCCGACGGCCGCTCGCACGAGGCGCGGATCCGCGAGGGCCAGTCCGACTGCCAAGTCCTGGTCGTGGCTGGCAAGCCAGAGCCCTGCCTTGCCGGTGGCCTTAACCCGGGGGTCGCGGATGCCGTAGATCGACCACGGGTCGTCGAGCGGGTCGTACCCGGACGCGGCGTCGGCCACATCGTCCTGCGCCTGCGCGAGCACGTCCGGATCGATCTGAGCGCCGAGCGGATCCGGGACGAACACGCATCGGAACACCACGTTCTCCAGCAGAGTGGGCGTCAGCCGCACGCCGGTGAGGTGGTGCATCAGCGCGAGTGTCCGCGCCTGGCATTCCTCATCGTCCTGTGCGCCGAAGCCGAACTCGGCGAGCACGTCGTCAAGCCGATGCGGATCGCTGCCTGACCGACTGTCGTCGCCTGCCGGGCAGAAAGCCACCCGCACGTCACCGCCGGCGGCCCACAGGAACTGGGGCTTGGCGTGCTCGCTCCGGTAGAACGTGACCTGTTCACCGTTGGCGGATAACGCCTGCACCACGTGCTCATCGATGCAGAAGGAACCGTTCGGCTCCACGATCATGATCCATCCACCGGCATCGGCCACCGCCAGGAACGCCAGTCCGTTATTGGGATCGAGAGCACCCGCGTGTGGCAGGTTCCCGCTTCCCTGAATGTCGATCGGAGCGACGCTGCCGAGCCGAGCTAGTACCTCGCCAGGGCTGGAAGCCCGGACGAAGGTCAGGCAGAAGTCCAAGCCCAGCGCCAAATCCTGGGAGAACCACCGAAAGTCTCCCACCGCAGAAGCCACAGATCGAGCTTGCCGTCCCGCCGCCCTACCCGGGCAGGAACATGGAAATCAGCTGCACGAACCCAGCAGCGTCACGAGGGCGACAACTCAGGTTTCCGGATCAAGACATCCGCAGACCCGAAGCCACGCAAGGTAACGAGGTGCCGCTGCCATGCACGCACTACCGGCGGCAGATCCGGATAGAGATGCCGGCGAGCATGGCGGAAAATCAGGCTATGAGTAGCCGAGGTGCCAGATGGTCGTGGTCGAAGGTAGGTGCGGTTCCGCTGCATCAGCTTGACCTGGTGCTCGAGCTGTCGCGAGTATTCGGACGCAATAACGTATATTCCTGCGGCCGAACACCTCACCGATCTCCTCGCCGGGCTACCAGCACCCGAGCGCGAACGTCTTGGCCGCAGTGAAGTGAAATTGCCTGCAAAGGGGTTCGCGGCTTCAGACAGCGTTCTTCGCCGGCCTCGCGGAAATCCAGTTCCAGCGGCGTCCGGCCGGGTGCCAGGATGTCGCGATGACGCACACCATTAGAGCGGTCCGGGCTGAGGACTGGACCTTGGCCAAGGAAATCCGGCTCGCCGCGCTGCGGGATCCGGCCGCACTCATCGCCTTTCTTGAGACGTACGACCAGGCCGCCGCGATGCCAGACGAGTTCTGGCAGGGGCGTGCGGCGGGTGCGGCCGAGGCGCTCTTCCGGGCGGCGCTGGAGTGGTCATGGGCCCTACCGGAGCTGCAGATCGAGCGTGTGCGGCTCTACGTGCACGAGGACAACGCGCGGGCCGAGGCCATGTACGAAAAGGTCGGGTTCGAGCGGACCGGCGCCACCATGTCGTCCGTGGCCGGCCGTGAGCTCGAGCTCGCCATTCAACGCTAGCGCTGCCGCTGTCGTTGGTGCTGCAACTCTGACAGACCAGACGAATGGTGTTAGCTGTTGCGTTCAATTGTCGGGCGGGGCGCACTGTTCTAGGCATGACAGTGAGCCTGCCCCGGTGATGTTGGCCCCGGCGAAGATCAGACAGGCGTCTCCGGACGTCGTACAAGGCGTGCAGGAATATTCGAACCTCGCGACCAGCGGCAGCATCATCGATCAGGCGCCTGATTATTGGCGCGCGCGGTTCTGGTGAAGCGGTCGGCCAGGTGGGCGAACGCTTCGGTCAGTTCGGGCGGGCCGATGACCTCGATATCGGCGTCGTAGCGGGCTATGGCGGCCGCGAGGCTGGGCCACGACCATGATCCGAGAGTCACTCGGCAGCGGTCCGGGCCAACCGCCTCGATGAGGCCGTCGCGGGTGTAGAGGGCCACGGTCGTAGCAGGCAGGTCCAGGATCACTGTGCCCCGGCAGGGCCAGTTGCCGGAGGTGTCGGCAGAGCCGCGGAACTTGCTGATTGCGTACGCTGCCACGTCGCCGCCCGGGAGTTCGCGTGGGGTGAAGCGGGGGCCGTTCGGGGTTCGTACGGTGATGCGGTCCGCGCGGAAGGTGCGCCAGTCCTCGCGGTCGAGGTCCCAGGCGATCAGGTACCAGCGTCCGTCCCAGGTGATGACGTGGTGGGGCTCGACCCGGCGCGGCGGCTGGTCGCCCTGCGAAGAGCCGTAGTCGAAGCGCAGCACCTCACAGGCGTGTACGGCGGCGCTGATCGCCAGGAGGATCTCGCCGTCGACCGGGGTTGTGGGGCGGGTGGCGGGGCGTTCGACGGCGGTTACCTGGAGGGCCGCGACGCGGTTGCGGAGGCGGGACGGCATTACCTGGCGGATGGTGGTGAGGGCGCGGGCGGCTGCCTCGGACAGGCCGTCGCCTGAGTTGGTGGCGGCTACCTGCAGCGCGATGGTCAGGGCTACGGCCTGTTCGTCGTCGAACAGCAGGGGCGGCAGTTCCGTGCCGGCGCTGAGGCGGTAGCCGCCGTCGGGGCCCTTGATGGCGGCGATCGGATAGCCGAGTTCGCGGAGGCGGTCGACGTCACGGCGCACTGTTCGCAAGCTGATATCGAGGCGGTCGGCCAGTAGGGTGCCGGGCCAGTCGCGGCGCGCCTGTAGCAGCGAGAGCAGCGCCAGCAGGCGGGCGGAGGTCTTCGGCATGAATCTGATTCTGCTGGAAGTAGGTGCCACTTCCTGTCACCTACTGCTGTGAATCTTGGTTCAGCGCTCAAGCGCACCGACACCGAGGAGTCAGCACCATGGCGATCACCACCAACACCCACCTCAACTTCCGTGGCGACGCCCGCGCGGCGCTGGAGTTCTACCATTCCGTGTTCGGCGGTCACCTCACCGCCGTCGCCTACAGCGACTTCGGGATGCCCAAGGAGCTTCCTGACGCCGACAAGGTCGTCTTCGGGCAGGTCACCGCGGACAACGGCTTCACCATCCTGGCCTACGACATTCCCAGCCACGCCGTCGCCAGCGCCCCGTTGACCGCTACGACCCGGGAGAACGGGCTGACGCTGACCGGCGAGCGATTCTTCGTCGCCGTCGGGGGCGACACCGCCGACGAAATCAGCGCGCTGTGGGACAAGCTCTCCGACGGCGCTGAGGTCGTCGAGAAGTTCGGGCCTTCGCCGTTCTCCCCCGGCTTCGGCATGCTCACCGACCGCTTCGGGGTCACCTGGATTCTTCAGGTCAACGCCGGCTGACCGCAGCCCGGGGCGGCCACCTCGGCCGCCCCGGCACTTCACGAAGGAGAAGCAGGCGTACCCGACCCCTTGGCCGCAGCGGCATCCAGGTCAGCCCCTACTGCCTGGGCACCATGATGTTCGGCCCGTACGGCAATCCCGACCCCGACGACTGCGTCAGAATCATCCACAAGGCGCTGGACGGTGGCATCAACTTCATCGACACGGCCGACGTCTACGGCGGTGACGGCGAAACCGAACGCATCGTCGGGCGGGCGTTGAAGGGCCGCCGCAACAACGTCGTGCTGGCCACCAAGTTCAACGGGCCCATGGGCCCCGACCCCAACCAGCGCGGAAGCTCCCGCCGGTACGTCGTGACGAAGCCCAATGGGTCGCCGAACGCCGTGGCCTGGCACGCTTCCGCACCGAGCAACCGCCGTACTCGATCCTCAACCGTGGCATCGAACGCGACGTCCTGCCGGTCTGCGAACGGTACGGCCTGGGCACCGTCGTGTGGAGTCCGCTGGCCATGGGCCTGCTCACCGGCCGCTACCGCAAGGGCAGCCAGGAACAGCCGTCCGCCGCTCGCATGCACTACGTGCCGCGGCACATGACCGACGAGAACAAGCTCGCCGCCGTCGAGGAGCTCGTGCCGATCGCCGAACAGGCCGGCTTGTCATTGACACACCTGGCTCTGGCCTTCGTCATCAGCCATCCCGCGGTCACCTCGGCCATCATCGGCCCGCGCACCATGGCCCACCTCGACGACCTGCTCGCCGGGGCCGGCACCGTCCTCGACGACGACACCCTGGACTCGATCGACAAAGTTGTCGCACCCGGCGTGGACCTGAGCCCGCTCGACGTCTCGTACGTGCCCCCAGCCCTGACACAGACCGAGCTGCGCCGCCGCATAAAGGGCGACCGCGCCGCGGCGGACTGACTATCGTGCCGGGCATGACGGACGCGCGGGACCTGATCGAGCGATTCAACGCCGCCTGGGCAGCCGGCGACCTGGCCGCGGTGGCCGAGTGCCTTGCCGACGACGTGACGTACAGCCCGAACGCATGGGACGGCCCGGCGCGCGCCATCCACGGCCGGGCTGCGGTCACCGAGGCCTTCGCGGACCATCTGGGTCCCGGTCCGGTCCTCGGCCCGGTGTGGGCGGCCGGCGACCGGGTGGTCTGCGAGTGGCAGTGGGAACCGGCCGAGGACGGGTCGGTGCTGCACGGGTTGGACCTCTACCGGATCCACAACGGCCGGATCGCCGCCAAGGACGTGTACGGCAAGATCACCACTGGCCCCGAACAGGTCCTGCGTCGTCAGTGACCGCGCTCTTTCGCCACCATCTCCCGGGTGGCGGGGGCTACCTCGGCGGCCAGGGTCTCGGCAAGTTTGTGGTCGTCGCCGCCCAGGATGAAGCCGCTGATGCCGTGGGTGAGGGTCAGGTCGGCGAACTGTTCGGCCCACTGGGCGGGGCCGCCGTCGAGGCGCATGAAGTTGAGCAGGCGGCGGATGTCGGTGGGGGCACGGCCGGCTGCGAGCGCGGCATCGTCGATGCGGGCATTCATCTCGGGCAGCGAGTCGGCGCCCTTCGGCAGGTAGTCCATGGACGGCAGCCAGCCGTTGCCGAGGCGGCCGGTCAGGGCGAGCATCTTCGGCTTGTAGGCGCCGATCCAGATGCCGATGTCGTGGGCAGGGCTCGGGCCTCTCTTGGCGCCGGCCACGTTGTAGTACGTGCCCTGGTGGTTGACCCGGTCGCGGGTGGTGGTGTCCCACAGGTCGCGGATGATCGGGATGGCCTCGGCCAGCGCCTCTATGCCCTGGCCCGGGGTCAGGCGGCGGCCACCCATCGCGGCTATGGCGTCCGGGAAACCGCCGGAGCCCAGGCCCAGTTCGATGCGGCCGCCACTCAGGATGTCGAGGGACGCCGCTGCGCGAGCCAGGACGGCCGGTGGGCGCAGCGGCAGGTTCAGGACGTTGCCGGTGATGCGGATGCGGTCGGTTTTCGCGGCCACGTAGGCCATCAGAGTCCAGGTGTCCACGAAGGACGGCTGGTACGGGTGGTCCTGGAACGTGACCAGGTCGAGGCCGGCCCGGTCGGCGGTCACCGCCAGGGCGACCGCTTCGGGGCCGGTGGGGGTCACGAACGTACCGAACAGCAGGTCGTGCCCGTAGTCGGTCATTTCTGCACCTCGGGGTCGATGTTGAAGTTGTCGCGGAACAGGTTGGTCGGGTCGTACCCGCGCTTGAGGGCGCGCAGCCGGCTCAGTGTCGCCGGTGGGAAGGCGTCGTTCAGGCGTTCGGGGCGCAGGTCGGTCTCGAAGCTGAGGTAGAGGCCGTCGAAGTGGTGGGACAGGCGGTCCCACGCCCGGTCGAGCCCCTCGTGGGAGTTGCCGAGCGCGGTCACCGAGAACTCCGGGGTGCGGTGGGCGAACGCCGTCGCGTCGGACGCGGTGTCGGCGATCGCCCCGCCCATGTGGCGCAGCTGGAAGAAGAAGACCTCGCCGGAACGGAGCAGTTCCACCGCGTCGCGGGCGAAGGCGTCGGTCAGCACCGGCAGGAAGCCCGACCGGGCGATCGGCTCGCCCCGGCCGTGGTGACCGCCGGGACCGACGTCGGCCGCCTGGGCCATCACGTCGGCGTAGCGGGTGACGACCACCTGCTGCTGGGCGAGCAGGCCGGTCTGGGCGAACGGCGTGAGCCGCTCGACGATCGTGTCGGCGTCGCCCGAGTCCACCAGGCCGTACATCTGCACCACCGACTGGCCCTGCCGCGGCGGACCGGTCAGGAAGAAGACCGTGGTGTCGCGGGGCGCGGTGCGGGCCACCTCGCCGTACTGCTTGAGCGACTGCTCGAGGTCGGGGCTGACCAGCGTGAGCTGGGCCCAGCCGACCTCACCTACGGGCGACGCCTCCAACTCGAAGGCGGTCGCCACGCCGAAGTTGGCGCCGGCCCCGCGTACGGCCCAGAAGAGGTCTTGATTCTCGTCGCTGCTCGCCCGCACCTCGGTGCCGTCGGCCAGCACGAGCTCGACCGCCCGCACGTTGTCGATGGTGAGGCCGTGCTCGCGCGAGAGCAGCCCGATGCCGCCCGCGGTGGCCAGGCCGCCGACGCCCACGCCGCCGTAGTCGCCCGAGCTGATCGCCCAGTCGTACTTGTCGAGGACGGCGTTGACCTGCTTCCACGTCGCGCCCGGCCCGACCCGGACCAGCCGCCTCGGCTCGTCGATCACCTGGACGTCGTTCATCGCGCCGACGTCGATGACCAGCCCGCCGTCATTGGTGGAGCGGCCGCTGATCCCATGGCCGCCGCTGCGCACGCCGAACGGCAAGTGCCGGTGCCGGCTCGCGAAGGCCAGGGCGTCGGCCACCTCCGCCGGGGTGCGCGGCCGGAACACCAATCCGGGTGAGCCGCCGCGCATGTATGTCGACTTGCGCCCGCGATAGCGCGGATCACCCGGTGCGATCGCCACGTCGGCCAGCGAGGCCGGAATGCTGTCGTAGTCGATGCCCTCGCGCCGCTGGATCTGCGCGGCGAGCCGCGGACCAGCCAAGATCTCGAGGCTTTCGTACGCCTTCTCGCGCATCTCGGGTGAGGCGGTGAGCACTGGCCCGGGCAGCCCGATGCGGACGCCCTCCGTGCGCCCGGCCAGCCACACCGCGGTCGTCCACGGGTCCAGGCCGCCGTCGTCGCTCTCGTGCAGAAACACTGTGCCGCCGGCCCGCTCGGCCAGCGCCGCGAACCCGTCGGGGTCGGCCTGAGCCGCCGCGAGGTCCAGCGCGATCCCCTCGGTCATGCAATCCTCCGCACTTTCCATCGTCGTCTGAAGAGATAGTATTCCGAAAAGACGATCTGACCAAAAGATAGGATGGATGGGTGAGCGAGACGACAGCAGACCTCGGGGCGACAGCGGACCTCGGAGCGGCCCTGGGCACGCTGCTGCGGTCCTACACCGAGATGGTCGGCCCGAAGCTCGACGGCTTCCCGCACGGCGCCCGCGGCTACCAGACGCTGGCCGAGGTCGTCGAGGGCCGCCCGCCGAGCCAGGCCGCCCTGGCCGCCAAGCTCGGCATCGACCGCACGATGATGACCTACCTGATCGACGACCTGGTCGGGGCCGGCCTGGTCGAACGGCAGCCCAACCCCCACGACCGCCGCCAGCGGCAGATCGTCGCGACCGCCCGCGGGCTCGAAGCGATCGCCACCCTGTGCGGCCAGGTCACCGAGGCCGAAGAGGCCGCGCTGAGCACGCTCGACGAGCACGAGCGGTACGTCTTCCGCCGTTTACTCAACAAGGCCGCCGGCAACGGCCCCCTGCACACCGCCGAGGCGTGCGCCATCGTCACCGAGGCCCTGGAAGTCTGAGGGGCTCGTCGTCGCCCGTGGCGTGCCGCAAGGGCGGCTCGACGGCCGGAAACCGATCGACATCGAGACTGACGACCGGGCGTTGCGCCCGCTCGCGCAGCGTGGAGCGGCGCCGCGACGGCCGGGCCTGCTCGCTGTGGGCGAACTGCCGTAGGCCCGATCAGCCGGCGTCTGCGCCTGATGGCCGGCGCCGCAGCTGTCGCGGGCCTCGTGGGTGGCGGACTGGCCGTGCGGGGCGTGGCCGACGACGGCCCGGCCACGACGGCCGCGGCCGTGGCGGCGACCCCGGCCGCGTCAGCTTCCGCAACAGCCAAGCCGGCCTCCCGGCCGCAGACCTGCGCCGTCCGATATGCACTGCGCGGCACCGCGGCCGGCCGCGCCTCGGCCACGGCCACGGCCACGGCCACCATCCACAACACGAGCAAGGTCACCGTGCCGAGGTGGCGCCTCTCTTTCGCGTTGCCATCGGGACAACGCGTGATCAAGGGAAAGCCGGCCACCTGGCGGCAGGACGGCCGCGCGGTCGAGGCCGCCGGCGGCAAGCTGCCCGCAGGGGGCACGGCCGCGACCAGCTTCTCCACCACTTACGGCGAGGTGGCGGCTCTGCCCGTCGCGTTCCGACTGAACAGCACCACCTGCCAGGCCCAGATGTCGATGCAGGCCGCTCCCCCCACCGGCCGCCGCGCCGGCCCCGGCCAAGCCGAAAGCCGAGGCCGACAAGCCCAAGCACCGCGGCGGCGACGAGGACGACGAGGACGAGGACGACGACGAGGAGTAGCCCTCAGCGCCCGGTCGCTTCCATCGCCTTGGTCAGCAGGCGATGCAGGGACAACTGCTCGGCGCGGGTGAGCCCGGCCAGCGGAGTGCGGTTGGTGGCGGCCTCGACCAGCCGACGCCGGGCATCACGGCCCGGGTCGGAGAGCGTGAGCACCTTGGTGCGCCGGTCGTGCGGCGCCGGGGCGCGGGTCACGAACGACAGCTGCTCGAGCCGGTCGGCCAGGAACGTCACGGTTGACGGGTCGCACCGCAGCCGGGCTGCCATCTCGCGCATGGTCGGCGGGGACGCGGCCGGATCGAGCTGCCACAACGCGTCGGCCAAGGCATGGGTGAGGCCCAGCTCGGCCATCACCTCGCGGATGCCGTCGTCGGTGGCGCCGTCCATGGCATGCACCAGGCGTAGCAGCCGGTAGGTCAGCGACTCGTCGTCCACCCGCTCACTATACTTGGACTCTCCAATACTTGACGAATCCAAGCTTCGTTGGGCACGATGTCGATGCTTGGACACTCCAAGCATCGATCGGACGGAGAATCGCATGACCGTGCGCGACCGGGCGCGCCGCCGGGTGCTGACGACGGCGCTCCGGCTCATCGACAACCGGGCGGCCCTGCGCCGTGCGGCGACGATCGAGCCGCACGAGACGACGGCGAATCAGGGTCCGGGCCCCTACTACGTACCCGGGTCACCGCATCGCCGGGACGTGCGCGAGGACCGCGAAGGCGAGCCGCTGGAACTGGTAATCCGCACGGTGGCGGCGGGCACGCTCACGCCCCTGGCCGGCGCGCTGATCGAGATCTGGCACTGCGACGCGGACGGCGTCTACTCCGGGTATCAGCGCTACGGCGCCGACAAGTTCCCCGCTCTGGTGTCGCTGACCCTGCGCCGGTTCCGGCCGAGCGACGACGCCATGTTCCTGCGGGGCGCCCAGGTGACCGACGACGACGGGCACGTCGAGTTCCGCACGATCGTGCCGGGCTGGTACACCCCGCGCACGCTGCACATCCACGTCCGGGTCAGCCTCGGCGGCCGGGTCCTGCTCACCACCGAGCTCTACTTCCCGGACGACTTCGCCGAGCTGATTCAGGGCCGGCCGCCGTACGCGGGCCGTGGTCGCAGCCCGTTCGTCAACACCAACGACATCGAGATCCGCCTGGCCCAGGGGTCTCCCGGCAGCTGGCTCACCGTCAGCTCCACCCCGGACGGCCACCGGGCCGGCATCACCCTGCAGGTCCGCCCGTGAAGACCGCCGTTGTCACCGGCGCCGCCGGCGGACTCGGGCGCGCCCTGGTGACCCAGCTGGTCGACGCCGGCTTCGAGGTCGTGGCCGTGACCCGCCGCGAAACCACGGCCTACGGGGTCCACGCGCTGCACGCCGACCTGCTCGTCCGCGACGAGATCGACGCCCTGTCGGCCCGGGTGCGGGACACCGTTCCCCACGTCGACGTCCTCATCAACAACGCCGGGGCAGCCTTCCCGCACTATGCGGAGACGCCCGACGGCGCCGAGCGCACCCACGCGCTCAACCATCTGGCGCCCTTCCAGCTCACCCACCGGTTGCTGGCCAACGGTTCCCTCGCGCCCGGTGCGCGCATCATCACGATCGCCAGCGACCTGATCTCCCGCGGGCGCCTCGACGCCGGCCACCCCGACGTCACCGGCACCTCTTGGCGTACGAACTTCTCCCAGCTGACCGTGTACGGCACGGCGAAACTCGCCGCCGTGCTCGCCACCTCCGCCCTGGCCGACCGGCTACCGGAAGGGATGACCACCTACAGCGCGAACCCCGGCGTCATCAGAACCGGCTTCAACGCGAAGGCGGGCGGCCTCCTCCGGCTCGTCTCGGCGGTCGCCAACCTGTTCGCCGCGGCACCGGAGAAGGCCGCCCGCACACCCGTCCGGCTCGCCACGGCCGCGACGCGGCCCGGCCCCAGCGGCAGCCTCGTCAGCCCCGGCAAGAGCGTGGATGTGAATTTCGCCCTGGCGGACGAGGTGTACGAGCACACGGCTCGGGCGCTCGGCCTCACCCCGCTCGTTCGCTGACGTACGCGCCCTCGACGGTCAGGGACCGGTCCGGACGGCGCAGTAAGCATCACGTCATTATAGATGTATTTAGATGTTTGGCCCATGTTGTGCGGGTCGGGGGTGCGATCGGATGGCGGTGGTAAACGGCCATATCCACAGAGGAGGTACCGTGCGCACCCCACCCCGTGCGTTGGCGGGAACCGCTGCCGGCTTCTTAGCCGCCGCGATCGTGTTGACCGCTTCATCCGGCGGTAACGCGGCGCCCGCGGCCCCGGCCCAGGCGCCGACCCAGAAGGTGCAGGGCGACGACCACCACGACCACGTCGTCGACAACAGGCAGGGGCGCGTCGCCCCGACAACCGGCCAGCGGGCGGCCGCGGTGGGCACCTCGGCCCGCTGGAACGCCCTCGGCACGCCCGCCACGCTCACCGCCACCGGCGCGGCGCTCGAGACCGGGTTGCCGGCCGAGCCGGTCGCGGCGGCCCGGGCGTACGTGGACAAGAACCTGGACGTTCTGGGGCTCACCGCCCGGGGCGCGCAGGCCCTGGAACACCTGACCACCTCGCCGATCGGGGAGGGCGCGGCGGTCATCTTCCGGCAGAAGTTCGGTGACCTCGTCGCCGGGCGCGACGGCCTGCTCTCGGTCGGCGTGCGCGACGGCAAGGTGTGGTTCGTGAGCTCGTCGCTGGCGCGCGACGCCGTGGCGCCCGAACCGGCCACCCTCACGGCGGAACAGGCTGTGGCCAGCGCCGCCCGCGAGGCCGGCGTGGCCAACCCGACGGTCATCGCCAACAAGCTGGTCGCCGTGCCCACGCCGAGCGAGGGCGCTCGCGCGGCCTGGCAGGTCACGTTCGGCGCCGAGCTGAGCGGGGCCGAGCCGGTCGCGTACACCTCGTACGTCGACGCCCGCGACGGCGGCATCCTGGTCCGCGAGGACATCGTCGACCACGACAGCGACAACCCGTCGTGGGACGTCTTCCCGAACTCGCCGCCCACCAACTACTCGTCGCGCGACACCCGCAAGACCTGGTGCTGGGCGCCGCAGCGGGGCTGTGACGAGATCGTGGCCAGCAGCGCGTCCCCGCTCGCGTGGGACGTCGACCCGGCCACGAACGAGCCGACGTTCACGACCCGCGGCAACAACGCGATCGCGGTCGAGAACCTGAACTCGAACGACCCGTTCACGGTCGGCACCGAGACCGCGACCCCGAAGCCGGACCGCGACTACAACTACCCCTGGACCAACCAGTGGTACCGCGAGCGCTGCTCGCCGGACGTCTTCACCACGCCGCAGCGCAACGACCTCGACGCGGCCCGGGCCAACCTGTTCGGCATGCACAACCGCATGCACGACTGGTCGTACCACCTGGGCTTCACCGAGGCGACCTGGAACATGCAGGACGACAACCTGCGGCCGGGCGGTCTGGGCGACGACTACGAGCAGGGCAACGCGCAGGCCGGCGGCATCAGCGGCGGCCCGCCCGCGTTCGCGGCCCGCAACAACGCCAACCAGATCACCCCGCCCGACGGCGAGGCGCCGATCACGAACATGTATCTGTGGCAGCCGATCGCGGCCGCCTTCTACGGCGCGTGCGTCGACGGCGACTACGACATGTCGGTGATCGGGCACGAGTACACCCACGCCATCACCGGCCGCATGATCGCCGGGCCGGACGCGGGTGTGAGCACGCCGCAGGGCATGAGCGAGAGCTGGTCCGACCAGCTGGCGGTGGAATACCTGGCCGAGCACGGCTACGCGCCGAAGGGCGAGCGCGGGTTCACCATCGGCGAGTACGTCACGACCGACGAGGTCGCCGGCATCCGCAACTACAACATGAGCAACAGCCCGCTGAACTACTCGAGCGTCGACTACGACTTCGTCGGTCTGCAGGTGCACGCGTCCGGTGAGGTGTGGAGCGCCACCAACTACGACATCCGGCAGGCGTTCATCCGCAAGTACGGCGCGGGCACGCCGGCGTTGAACAAGTCGTGCGCCAACGGCAAGACGCCGGTCACCAAGTGCCCGGGCAACCGGCGCTGGGTCCAGCTGGTGTTCGACTCGTTCCTGCTGATGGCCAACAGCCAGAACAGCATGGTCGACGCGCGCGACGCGATGCTCGGAGCCGACCTGGTGCGTTTCAACGGGGCCAACCAGGGCCTGATGTGGAACGCGTTCGCCAAGCGCGGTCTCGGTGAGGGCGCGGTCAGCGTCGGGGCCGGCGACGCCAACCCGACGCCGAGCTTCGCCTCGCCGAACGCGACCGAGGGGACGTACAGGTTCCGCCCGGTCGACGAGAAGGGCAAGCCGGTCGCCGGGGCCAAGCTGTTCGTCGGCGACTACCAGGCCCGCGCGGTGCCGGTGGCCGACACCGACCCCGCCACACCGCTGACCGACGAGGTCAAGCTGGTGCCGGGAGCGTACGGGTTCATCGCCCAGGCGCCCGGCCACGGTCACACCCGGGTCGGCAAGACCCTGGTGCTGCCCGGGCTGACCCTCCCGCTGTTCGTCCGGATGCCGGCCAACCTGGCCTCCACGGCGGCGGGCGCGGTGGCCACGGGCGACGGCATCAACCTGGCCCGGATCACCGACGACGACGAGGCCACCAACTGGGCGTCGCTCGGCAGCGCGGTGGCCGGCAAGCAGGTCACCGTCGATCTGGCCGGTGGGGCTCAGACCGTACGCCGGGTGCAGGTCAGCGCCCAGCTGCGGCCGCCGGTGACCGGGGATCCCGACGCCGGCACCCAGAACAGGTACACAGCGCTGCGGCAGTTCAAGGTGCTCGCCTGCACCGCGACGGCCACGGCCACCTGTTCCGACGCGGCCGAGTTCAAGACGGTCTTCACGAGCAAGCCGGACGCCTTCCCGTCGACCGCCCCGCGGCCGCGCGTGAAGGACCTGGTCGTGAAGTCGTTCGACATCCGGGACACCACGGCCACGCACCTGCGCCTCGAGGTCGTGACCAACCAGTGCACCGGCGCTCCCGACTACGCCGGGGAGCAGGACGCCGACCCGCGGGCGAACACGGACTGCGCCACGTCGAGTCCGCAGGCGCTCAACGTCCGTGTGGCGGAGTTCCAGGCGTACGCGAAATAGCACCACCCCGTACGCGAAGTAATTTCACCTGAAGTGGGCGGACCGACCCTGGTCCGCCCACTTCCGTGGTCTCCGGGATGATGGTGGCGCCCGACCTTTACGGTGGGGAACGGCGCGTGTGGATCTCGACAGCGGAGACTGGAACCTTGACGACCGAGGACAGCGATCGGCAGGTCGCGCGCTGGAGCGGCGCCGGTCATCCGCTACCGGCGGTTGCGGGTGAACTCGACCCCTTTCGGGGAATGACCGACGATCTGAGCCATTTCATGCTGGTCTACAAGTTCGGGCTGGCCGAGATCGGCACCAAAATCAACATCCTGTCCGAGGAGCTGGCCCACCGCGGCCGGGGCAACCCGATCGAGCACGTGCTGCCCCGGCTGAAGACCCCGGCCAGCATCAGCGCCAAGGCCCGGCGCATCGGCTGTGCGCTGACCGTCGAGGACCTGCGGGCCCGGATCCGCGACATCGCCGGCATCCGCATCGTGTGCAGCTTCGTCTCCGACGTCTACACGGTCGCCGAGATGCTGACCCGGCAGCCGGACATCACCCTGCTCCAGACCAAGGACTACATCACCCAGCCCAAGGCGAACGGCTACCGCAGCCTGCACCTGATCGTCGAGATCCCGGTCTTCCTGTCCGAGCGCGTGGTGCAGGTGCCGGTCGAGATCCAGCTGCGCACCGCGGCCATGGACTTCTGGGCCAGCCTCGAACACAAGATCCATTACAAGTACGACCCCCGCGTGCCCGAGTCCCTGCGGGACGAACTGGCCGCGGCCGCGGAGGACGCCGCCCGCCTCGACAAGCGGATGGAGCGCCTGCACCGCGAGATCCACGGCCCCCGGCGTTAACCCTCGTTGCGCCGCTCAGCGGGTCAGCGCAGCGGGCGGAACGCCGCGCGGATTTCCGCGGCGAACAGCTCCGGCTCCTCCCAGGCGGCGAAGTGGCCGCCGCGCTCGGCTTCGCCGTAGTAGTTGAGCGTGGGGTACGACTGCTCCGCCCAGCTGCGCGGGGTCTTCCAGATCTCGCCGGGGAAGGCGCTGAAGCCGACCGGGACGCGCGGGTCCGGGAGCGGCGCGCTGCCCGCGGTGGGCCCGTCCGGTCCGTACGCCTCCCAGTACGACCTCGCGGCGGAGGTGCCGGTGCCGGTCAGCCAGTAGGCCGTGATGTTGTCGAGGATGTGCTCCCGGGTGAGGTTGCCCGAAGGCTGTCCGTCGACGAAGGCACGAGCGATCTTGTAGTAGGCATCGGTGTCGTGGTCGATCATCCAGGCGGCCAGCGCGGCCGGGGAGTCGAGCAGCGCGTACCCGATGGTCTGGGGCCGCGTCGCCATCTCCACGAAGTAGCCGTTGCCGCTGGTCTGGAAGAGCCTGAGGGCGGCCAGCGCGGCCTTCTCGTCGTCGGTGCTGTTCGGCAGCGATGCCGGATCGTTGAGGGCCGTCACGAGCAGGTTGGTGTGGATGCCGGCCAGCCCGTCGGGGCCGATGCGGCCCATCGCGTCGGTGACTCCGGCGCCCACGTCACCACCCTGGGCCACGTAGCGGTCGTAGCCGAGCCTGCGCATGAGCTCGGACCAGGCCCGGGCGGTACGGGCGAGGTCCCACCCGGTCTCGGCCGGCTCGCCCGAGAAGCCGTACCCGGGCAATGACGGCAGTACGAGGTGGAACGCGTCCGTGGCGGTGCCGCCGTGCGCGGTGGGGTCGGTGAGCGGGCCGACGGAGTCGAGCATCTCGATGACCGAACCGGGCCAGCCGTGGGTCATGATCAGCGGCAGCGCGTCCGGGTGCTCGGACCGGACGTGGACGAAGTGGATATCCACTCCGTCGATCTCCGTGGTGAACTGGGGCAGCGCGTTCAGGCGGGCGGCGACGCGCCCGCTCTCGTACTCGGTCGCCCAGTACCGGTGCAGCGCCTGCATCGGGGCCAGCTGCACACCCTGCGAACGGTCGTCGACGATCTCGCGGCTGGACCAGCGGGTCGCCGCCAGGCGGCGCTGCAGATCGTCGAGCGCGTCCTTGGGAATCTGAACGGTGAACGGTCGGATGTCGTCACTCATGTCGTACCCCTGCCTCGCGGATCGGGACGTTCGAGTCGCCTGTCAGCGTCGTCGCTCCGGGGCGGGGGTCGCGCCCGTCGAACACCCTGGTCGCCTTCCCCCGGGGCCGGGTGGTGAAGAACTAAGGGAGGATGGCGTCGACGTAGCCGCCGTCGACGCGCAGAGCGCCGCCCGTGGTGGCCGAGGCCAGCGGCGACGACAGGTAGACGACCATGTTGGCGATCTCCTCGGGCTCGATCAGCCGCTGGAGCAGCGACTGCGGGCGGTGCCGGCGCATGAACTCGCGCTGCGCCTCGTCCCACGGCAGGTCCTCGCCGACCAGCGAATAGACGAAGTCCTCGACGCCACCGGTGTGGGTCGGGCCGGCGATGACGCTGTTCACGGTCACGCCGGAGCCGGCCGCCTCCTTGGCGAAGCCGCGCGACACGGCGAGCAGCGCCGTCTTCGACATCCCGTAGTGGATCATTTCGGCCGGAGTGACCACGGCCGAGTCGCTGGCGATGTAGAGCACCCGTCCCCAGCCCCGCTCCTGCTGGCCCGGCAGCACCGCGCGGGTGAGCCGGACCGCGGCCAGCACGTTGACCTCGAAGTACCGCCGCCAATCGTCGTCGGTGATCTCCAGGGCGGGCTGCGCGCCGAAGATCCCCAGGTTGTTGACCAGGATGTCGACCGGCCCGATCGCCTCGAGCGCGGCCGCGGCCCCCTCGGCCGTCGTGACGTCGGCCGGGACCGGCACGTAGTCGCCCTCCCCCAGTTCGGCCCGGGCCCGGTCGACCGACTCCTGCGAACGGCCGTTGATGCCGACCCGCGCCCCGGCCGATGCCAGCCCGGCCGCGATGGCCCGGCCGATGCCCTGGGTGGATCCGGTGACAAGAGCCGTCTTTCCCGCAAGATCAAGGCGCATGGGTGTGAGCTTTCCCCACTCCGGCGCCGGTGACACTCCCGGGCTTCGTTGCGTACGTTCGTACGCAATGAACACCGCACGACGCCGCCTCGCCCTGTTCGTTCTCTTCTTCCTACCCGGCCTGGGCATCTCCTCCTGGGTGACCCGCACACCGGACATCCGCGACCTGCTCGGAGCCTCGACCGCGCAGATGGGTCTGCTGCTGTTCGGCCTCTCGGCGGGGTCGATGCTGGGCATCCTCGGCTCCGGCCGCGTCGTGTCCCGCTTCGGCACCCGCCCGGTCGTCGCCGCCGGCATCCTCACCACCGTGGTCAGCATCCCGGTGATCGGCGCCGGGGCCGGCCTGTCGCAGAGCGCGCTGGTCACCGCCGGCCTGTTCCTGTTCGGCTTCGGCATGGGCAGCGGCGAGGTCGCCATGAACATCGAGGGCGCCGACGTCGAGCGGATCACCGACAAGCCGGTCCTGCCCACGATGCACGGCTTCTTCAGCCTGGGTACGGTCGTGGGCGCCGCCATCGGCATGGTGCTCACCGCGGTGGCGTTCCCGGTGATCTGGCACCTCGGGCTGATCGGCCTGATCAGCGTGCCGATCGCACTGACTGCAGTGCGCCACATCCCGTACGGCGTGGGCCTCTCTCCCAAGGGCGGCCTTCAGGCGGCCGGCCGCGAGCCGGTCTGGCGCGACCGGCGTCTGTGGCTCATCGGCGTGATCGTGCTGGCCATGGCGCTGGCCGAGGGCGCGGCGAACGACTGGCTGCCACTCATCATGGTCGACGGCCACGGCCTCGACGCCGCTTGGGGCTCCGCCGTCTACACCGCGTTCGCCGCCGCCATGGCCATCGGCCGCTTCGGCGGCGGATGGTTCCTCACCCGCTTCGGCCGCGCCACGGTCCTCGGCGCCAGCGCCCTGCTCGGCGGCATCGGCCTGCTGCTCATCATCGTCGTCGACAACCAGATCGTGGCCGGCGCCGCAGTCCTGCTGTGGGGCGTCGGCGCCGCGCTCGGCTTCCCGGTAGCCCTCTCAGCAGCCGGCGATTCCGGCCCCGACCCGACCGCGAGGGTCTCCCTGGTAGCCACCGCCGGCTACGTGGCGTTCCTGGTCGGGCCGCCCGCCCTGGGCTTCCTCGGCGAGCATTACGGCCTGCGCAACGCGATGATCGTCGTCCTCGCCCTGCTCGCCTTGGCCGCCGCCTGCGCCCCCGCCCTCAACCGCCGCCCGGCCCCGGAAAGAGAACCCGTCGCACCCTGACCCACCAGCCACCCCTCACCACAACCTCTACTCGACTGCACAGACCGAGTGCGGCGCTGAGCGTTCGAGTTCACACCAGATACTCGCCGCCGCATGCTTCGGCCAGTGACGGCCCGAACAAGGCCGCCGGGAAGTGGGCGCCCGGCTTGCCCTCGCCGGCGAGCAGGCGCCGAGCCACCTCGGCCGGGACGGCACCGGTGAACGACTGGGCCTCGCCGACCCGCAGCCAGCCCTCGCGAACCTCGCCGTCGGCCCACCGCACGTGGGCGTGCCCCCAGGAGTGCTCGCGAGGCTGCGGGCGGGCCGGAAACTCGACCGCGGCGAGGCGACGGATCGCGAAATCCCGGAGCGGGCCGATGGCCAGCAGGGCGCTCGCGATGGGCAGCAGCACCTGGACCATCGACGACGACGGCATCTCGCTCGACGCCGACAGCACGGACGGCGCCCCGCTGACCCGCTGCGCGGCCAACAGCTCACCGAGCGGCATGCCCACGGTGGTGACCGTGGAGCCGTCGGGCAGGGTCAGTTCCTTCGCGTCGCCGGCGAGGCGGGCCGGGGCAAGCCGGCCGTCCCGATAGCGCCGGCCGCCGTACCGCCGGCCGCCCTCGACGCCGGGTAGCCCCCCGAGCATGGTGCCCGCGAGCGCTGCGCCGACCCGGCCGGCCTCCATGGCCAGCGAGGGCACCATGTCGACCCGCACCTCGACGGGCGTGGGCCGGCCCTCGCACAGCTTGGCGACGACACTTTCGGACGCGGTCACTCCGAAACCGGCGCCGGTCACGACTGTCCGCCCGGCGGTCGCTGCAGCATCGTCGACCGTCAGCACCTGGGACACCGCGGCGACGTCGTTGGCGAGATCGACGTAGTGACTGCCGGGCAGACAGGCTCGAATGATCGGCGCGGCGGTCGCCGTGAACGGACCCACCGTATTGATGACCACGGCCGGTCGTTGCCGCCGAATCTGCTCGGCAGCATCTTCCATTGACGCCGCAAGGACCGTGCGCCGGGGCCGACCGGCGGCGGCGTTCGCCATCCGATCGCCCGCAAGGCCGTCTGCAACCCGGGCGCCAGCATCGGCGTTCGCGATGCGGTCCCCTGCAGCGGCGTTCGAGATCCGGTCGCCCGCGAGCCGGCCGCCTGCAACGCCGTCCGCAAGCCGGCCGCCCGCATCGGCGTTCGCGGTGCGATTGCCGGCAACGCTGTTCGCGATCCGATCGCCGGCAACGCCGTTCGCTATGCGGTTGCCGACATCCACAGAGTGGTCGCTTTCAGCCGACGTAAGGCCGTGGTCGGCGGCCCGCGCGAGGCGACCCGCGTCCCGGCCGACAAGCACCGGAGTGATACCCCGCCGTTCCAGCTCGGTCGCGATCGCGCGGCCGCTGCGGCCGGTTCCGCCCAGAATCCAGACCTCGTCTGTCATGACCCGCTCCCTCTGATGGCATCGCGTGTCATCACCATAGCCGTGATGACACGCGATGTCATCACTAGGATGGTGGAGTGAGCAGATGGCAGCCGGATGCGCGGGAACGACTGGAACAGGCCGCCATCGAGCTTTTCGTCGAGCAGGGCTTCGCCGAGACGACCGTTCCGCAGATCACGGCACGCGCGGGGCTGACCACCCGCACGTTCTTCCGGCACTACGCCGACAAGCGCGAGGTGCTGTTCGCCGGTGACGAGATCCCCGAGATGGCCGCGCGCATGATGGCCGAGGCCCCCGAAGGCACCGACCCGATGAGGCAGATCCTCGAGGGCCTGCGGACGGTCGCCGCCACCCGCTTCGACCCCCGCAAGGACGAGATCCGGATCCGCCGCGACATCGTCCGCTCCGACCCGGGCCTGGTCGAACGCGATCTGCGTAAGCGCGCGGCCCTCAGCGAGGTCATCCGCTCGGCGTTCGTCGCCCGGGGCATCTGGCCACTACGGGCGGCCCTGCTGGCCGAAACCGCGATGACCCTGCTCTACGTGTCGTTCGACGAGTGGCTCGACAGCGACCGCGACCTGTTCGACGTCATCGAGAAGACCCTGGCCGAACTCCGCGAGACGATCGCCTAGCTGGAACCGGGCGTCACCCGTGGCTCCAGTCCGGCTTGCCGCCGGCAGCGGTCGAGGTCACGTCGGGGCCGATCAGCAGGAAGTGGGCCTCGTCGCCCTCGACGCGGGGACAGTGCTCGACGCCCCGGGGGATGACCAGCAGGTCGCCGGGCGTGAGGCGGACGTCGCCGTCGCGGAGCTGGATCGTCAGCTCGCCCGACAGCACCAGGAAGGTCTCGTCCTGGTCGTCGTGGGCGTGCCAGTTCGTGGATCGTGTGCCCTTCGCCACCTTGAGCAGGTTGCCGTTGGCCGCGGCGAGCACGCGCTGGGACCAGAACGAGGTGAGGGCGGCTGCTTCTTCGGCCACCGCGAATTTCGTGAGCATGCGACGATCCTGGTCCGTGATCGGGCGGGGCGGCACTGGTAGAAATGACCAGTGCCGCAAGGATCCTCACATCGTGTCGTCCTCGTCGTCGATGAGCAGTCCAATCCCTTCGAGGTGGGCTGCGCCTGCGAGATCTTCGGCGGCCCGCTCCGGCCCGAGATCGGTTTTCCCCTGTACGACCTGCGGGTGGCCGCTCCGCGCCGGTCGACACCCATGCGCGACGCCCTGTTCAGCATCGGCACGGTGGGGCGCCTCGACGAGATCGAGCACGCCGACACGGTGATCGTGCCCAACCGCCCGTACGTCGAGACCCCGTCCCGCCCGGCCCTGCTCGCCGCCCTGCGCCGCGCCCACGAGCGGGGTGCCCGCCTGGTGGGCCTCTGCACGGGCGCGTTCACGCTCGCCGAGGCCGGTTTGCTCGACGGGCGCCGCGCGACGGTCCACTGGAATCTGGCCGAGGAGTTCCGGCTGCGCTTTCCCGCCGTCGGCCTGGAACCCGACGTGCTGTTCGTCGACGACGGCGACGTGCTGACCTCGGCCGGCAGCGCCGCCGCGCTCGATCTCGGACTGCACATCGTCCGGCGTGACTACGGCGCCGAGATCGCCAACCACGTCAGCCGCCGGCTCGTCTTCGCCGCCTACCGCGACGGCGGCCAGCGCCAGTTCGTGGAGCGTCCGGTGCCACCGGCCGCCGCCGCTGAGACCCTCGCCCCGGTGGTGGCCTGGGCCCAGCAACGCCTGGACGAGCCGATCACGGTCGCCGGCCTCGCCCGCCAAGCCGGTATGAGCACCGGCAACCTGCACCGGCGCTTCCGGTCCGAGCTCGGGACCACGCCGTTGGCCTGGCTGACCGTCGAGCGCGTCACGCTGGCCTGCCGCCTGATCGAGCAGGGCGTCCCCGGCCTCGAATCCGTCGCGCGGCGCTCCGGCCTCGGCACCGGAGCGAACATGCGAGCCCTCTTCCAGCGTCACCTCGGTGTCAGCCCGGCCGAGTACCGGCGCCGCTTCGCCTACACCCGACGGGCCGCGACGATGTCACCGACCGACGCCCACACCCAGCGCAAGGCCAACATCGAACGCGAAGCCGACAACTGACGCGAAGCCGCCGCCCAATGCGACGCCCACAAATGACGCGAAGCCGCCGCCCGAAGCGAAATCGCCACGCCGAGAGAAGCCGCACCCCGAGCGAACGCGCACCCCGAGCGAACGCGCACCCCGAGCGAACGCGCACCCCGAGCGAACGCGCAGCCGGAGGCGAGGCCAGCTCGGGGCAAGCAGGAGGATCCCGGCGTCAGTCGACGGTGAGGACGAGCTTGCCCTTCACGTGACCGTCGGCGATCAGGCGGTGGGCCGCGGCGGCCTCGGTGAACGGGAACTCGCGGGAGACGTGGACCCGCAGGCGGCCGTTGGCGGCCAGGGCGCCCAGCGTGCTGAGCTCGGCCCCGTCGGGGCGGACGAAGACGTACCGGCCGCCCTGTTCCTTCACTGCGGTATCGACCACTGAGCAGTGGCGCACCGGGTGACGCACCAGGGACGGGCTCTGGGTGAGCGCCTCGCCGCCGTGGAAGTCGGCGGCCGCGTCGACCCGGCCGTCGCCGCCGACCAGGTCGGCCAGGCGCTTGGGCAGATCGTCGCCGTACTCGATGGGCTCGGCGCCCAGGCTGCGGATGAAGTCGTGGTTGGCGGGGGACGCCGTACCGATCACGCGGGCCGCGCCGACCGCGCGGGCGATCTGCACCGCCAGGTGGCCGACTCCGCCGGCCGCGGCGTGCACCAGCACCACGTCGCCGTGGCTGACTCCGATGGCCGACAGGGCCTGGAGCGCGGTCAGACCGGCCAGCGGCAGGCCGCCCGCCTGCACCAGCGTCATCGAGGCGGGCACGTGGGCGACCGCCCGCTCGTTCACCGAGACCAGTTCGGCGTACGTGCCGGCCTGCACACTTTCTTTGCGGGCGTACGCCATCACCTCGTCGCCGGGCGCGAATCGGGTGACCGCCGGGCCGACCCGGTCGACGATGCCGGCCACGTCCCAGCCGGGGATGAGCGGGAAGTGGTGAGGGTAGGCGCCTTCGAGGTAGCCGGCCCGGATCCCGTGGTCGACCGGGTTGACGCCGACCGCCCGCACCCGGATCCGGACCGTGTCGGGCCCGACCGGCGGGTCGGGAAGCTCCCGCAGGGTCATGACGTCGACGTCACCGAACTCGTCCAGCGCGATTGCCCTCATGAGGGGCATTTTGCCCTACCAGGCGGATAAAAAACGCCCGACGTCGCAAGGACGCCGGGCGTTGGTGAGAAGCGTTACTTCGCGAACTTCGCGTACTTGTTGCGGAACTTCTCGATGCGGCCCGCGGTGTCGAGGACCCGGGTGCGGCCCGTCCAGAACGGGTGGCTCGCCGCCGAGATCTGCACATCGATCACCGGGTAGGTGTTCCCGTCGCTCCACTCGACCGTCTTCTCGCTGGTCTCGGTGGACCGGGTGAGGAACGCGTAGTCGGCGTTCCGGTCACGGTAGACGACGGTGTTGTAGGCGGGGTGGATGCCGTTCTTCATGTCTCTGTCCTCCTGGGGAGTGCGTTGGTCTCAACCACGCCGGCACCCCCGTTATTTCCGAGTTCGTGTCGCACACTGAGGTGCTGGTCACGGCCCCTTTCCGGCCGTGCGCTCCCGCCACAGGGAGCCCTCCGGACGGTTTGACCCCACCAAGATCGGGCAGGCATCGAGGCATGACGACGTTGCGTGCCCTGGTGCTGGGCTGCTCACTGAAATCAGGCGCCGAGGAGTCCAGCAGCGACCTGCTGGGCCGCCAGATCCTGGACGCCCTCGCCGACCACGACGTCGACGGCGAGCTGCTCCGGGTGGCCGACCGGAACGTCAAGTTCGGCGTCTCCACCGACGAGGGCGACGGCGACGGCTGGCCCGCAGTACGCGAGAAGATCCTCGCCGCCCAGATCCTGGTGATCGCCACCCCCATCTGGCTGGGCCAGCCCTCCAGCGTCGCGAAAATGGTGCTGGAACGCCTGGACGCCGAGCTCTCCGAGACCGACGCCCGGGGCCGCCCCTCCATGTACGACAAGGTCGCCGTGGTCGGCGTGGTCGGCAACGAGGACGGCGCCCACCACGTCATCGCCGAGGTGATCCAGGCCCTGAACGACGTCGGCTTCACGATCCCCGCCGCCGGCTCCGCCTATTGGGTGGGCGAGGCCCTGGGCAAGGTCGACTACAAGGACGCCGGCCCCAAGCCCGACACCACCGGCGCCTCCGTCAAGGATCTCGCCGCCAACACGGCTCATCTCGCCCGCATCCTCGCCGACAAGCCCTACGCCGCCGGCTGAGGCGGGGATCTCATCGACCCGGGCGGCGGGGCTAGCCCGGCCGTAGGCCGGGTTGCTCCGTGGTCCTTGGTGGTGGTGTATGGGCCGAGATCCGTTGTCAGGTAACGGGTTCGGGTAGTTCTGCGAGTCGGTCGAACGCGGTGATCAGCTGGTCGGTCCAGGGCCAGCGTTCGGCGATGCGCGGGGGGTGGTGGTGCGGGCGGTGCCAGTGAGTTTCGCAGCGACGTGCAGCAGCCCGTAACGCAGCTTCTTCGGCTCCGCGACCGCCACAGCCCGTCCAGGAGCAGGGTGCTGGGTCCAGGCGAGCAGATCGATACCGGTCAGGGCGAGTTCCAGCCACGCAGCGTTGATCGCGAACTGCCGGGACGGGAACCGGCCGCACCCGGTGGCTTTACCCGTGCGGATCCGGTCCTCGACGCGGGCGTGGACGCGGTGCCGGACCTCCACGAACTGGATGGAGCCGCCGCCGTGACCGGTGCCGGTGGCGAAGACCTTCGGACGGGTACCGGTACCCTGTAGCTGCTTCTGCGCTACAAGGGACGGACAGGTTGAGCACCGGTCCGGTGGTTCTGGCGGCGCCCAGTTGCGGCGCATCGCGGTGGCGCGGCGAAGGTCCGGGCCCGGATGCGGCAATTTTCGGCGGACTATTGGCGCCTGGGCCGGCCGGGAGATCGGCGGCGTCTGCCGCGCAGAGTCGCTTCGACTACGCAGCCGACTTCAGCGCCTTTGCGCGCATTTTTTCGGCCATATCTTTTGATGCGTCGGGTCGTCCGATCGGATGAGCGAAAGACAGATCATAGCGCGCGCCTTGACCTCACCGGCGCCTCGGCGTATCAAGAGACTTTGCGGCGACCGTGCTCACCGTGTATACGATCTCTCGGCGAGGCGGCGCCAGGAGGGGTCGTCATGTATTCCACTTTTCGGAGATGGACGGTTACCTTATCCACGCCGCTTCTACTAATCGCGGTAGGCGGCGTGGCTCACGCCGGCCCGGCAGCGAAATCCTCAGACGGATCGGCGGTCATCGCGTGGAACGACATTGCCGCGACGGCTGCGCTCGGCGCCTGCCTGGCTCCGACGAACAACCCACTCCACGAATCCCGCATGTATGCGATGACTCATATCGCCGTCAACGACGCCTTGAATGCGATTGACCGCCGCTCACGTCCCTACGCCTTCCGCGGACAGGCGCGCGGGGCGTCGCCGGAAGCCGCGGTGGCTGCCGCCGCGCGCAACGTGCTCGTGCCGCTTCTGCGGGAGCTACCGGCGCCGTTCGCGGACTGCGTCAGCAGCGCGAAGGTCGTCGACGGAGTGGAGGCGCGCTATGCGGCCGCCATCAACAGCATTCCCGGTGGTTCGGCCAAGACTCGCGGGATCGCCGCGGGGCGCGCAGCTGCCGCGGCCATCCTCACGGCAAGGACCGGCGACGGGTCGGACACGCAGCTGTTCGACACGGCGTACCCGCAGGGCTCGCGGCCGGGCGAGTACCGGTTCACACCCGGAAACGACTTCGCGTTCGCACCCGGCTGGGGCGACGTCACCCCATTCGTCCTGAGGACAGCTGTCCAATTCCGGCCGGGTCCGCCGTACGCGCTGACGTCGCAGCGGTACGCCAGGGACTTCTTCGAGGTTAAGCGCCTGGGAGGCGACGGCGTCACCACCCCGAGCGCGCGCACCGCCGACCAGACCGAGATAGCCCGCTTCTGGGTGGAGAGCTCACCACTGCGCTGGAACCGGATCGCCCGATCCGTCGCCGCCGGCAAGCTGGATCTATGGGAAAGTGCTCGCCTCTTCGGCCTTCTGAACATGGCGCTCGCGGACGGCTACGTGGCCACATTCAACACCAAATACCAGGCGTACAACTTCTGGCGTCCGGTGACGGCGATCCGGAACGCGGCCAACGACGGCAATCCGAGAACCGTGCCCGACCCTACCTGGACGCCATTGATGATAACGCCACCGATTCCTGACTACGACTCCGGCCACAGTGTCGAAGGCGGCGCGGCGGCACAGGTGCTCCAGCGATTCTTCGGCAGCGACCGAATCGGCTTCGAGGCGTGCAGCTACACGCTGCTTGCCGGGCAGACCTGCACCGATGCGTCACCTGTCCTGCGGCGGTACACCTCATTCAGCCGAGCATCGGCGGAGAATGGACTGTCACGCATCCTGGTCGGCTTCCATTTCCGGAAAGCCGTCAACGCGGGCATAGCCCACGGCGTCCAGATTGGCGACTGGACGGTGAACCACTCCCTGCAGCCCGTGCGCTGACGACGTGCGCACCACATCGACCGCCCGATCGTCCCCGCGGCGGACCGCCCGCCGGGTGGGTCCTGGTCGGGTCAATCAGGCCGTCAGCTCGATGATTTGAGCGTCGTCCCGCAGGCTGACATCGCCGGTGAGCGCGGGCAGCCAGTCGACGGCGACTCTCGGTGAGCGGCATGGTATCGACCGGGATTGATCATGCCGTGGACGGCTGACCGGGGGCGTCGTAGTCTGCTGGCGTTGCGGCGATGATCACAGGGCGGAGTAGCTATGGGCATCCTGAACCAGCTCGTGGACGCGGTCCGGACCGGGGCGGTGGAGGTTGTGGATCTCACGGCTCCGTTGTCGAGCGAGACGCCGATTCTGCAGCTGCCGCCGCCGTTCGCCAACACGGTCACGTTCGGGCTGGAGGAGATCAGCCGGTACGACGATCGGGGGCCCGCCTGGTACTGGAACAACATCCACACCGGGGAGCACACGGGCACGCATTTCGATGCTCCCGTGCACTGGGTCACCGCCCGGGACGGCAAGGACGTGTCGCAGGTTCCGCCGATGGAGCTGGTGGCGCCGGCGGCCGTCATCGACGTGTCGGCGCGGGTCGCCGACGATCACGACTTTCTGCTCGAGATCGCCGACGTACGCGAGTGGGAGGGCACGCACGGGGCGCTTCCGGCCGGTGGGTGGCTTCTGGTGCGTACGGGGTGGGATGCTCGCTCCGCCAGCCAGTCCGACTATCTCAACGCGGACGACACCGGCCCGCACACGCCGGGCATCTCGGTCGAGTGTGCGAAGTGGCTGGCCGACGAGGCCCCGGTGATCGGGGTGGGCGTCGAGACCGTCGGCACCGACGCGGGGCAGGCGTTCGGCTTCGACCCGGCGTTCCCCTGCCATTCGTACGTGCTGGGGGCGGGCAAGTACGGCCTCACCCAGCTGCAGAACCTGGCCGTGCTGCCGCCCACCGGCGCGGTCGTGGTCGCCGCGCCCCTGCCCATCGTCGGCGGCTCGGGCAGCCCCACCCGCGTGCTGGCCCTGGTCGAGCGGTGACCACAGTCGCCGAGGTGGTCGGGGCCACCCTGGCCGGGCTGGGCGCGACGCACGTGTTCGGGGTGGTCGGCAGCGGCAACTTCCACGTGACCAACGCGCTGGTCGCGCACGGCGTCCGCTTCGTGGCCACCCGGCACGAGGGTGGGGCGGCCACCGCGGCCGACGCCTTCGCCCGGGTGTCGCGGCAGGTCGGCGTGGTCAGCGTGCACCAGGGGTGTGGCCTGACGAACGCGATGACCGGTCTGGCCGAGGCGGCCAAGAGCCGTACGCCGCTGGTGGTGCTGGCCGCAGAGCCGGCCGCCTCGGCGTTGCGTTCGAACTTCCGGGTCGATCAGGACGCGCTGGCCGTGGCCGTGGGTGCGTCGAGCGAGCGGGTGCACAGCGCCGCCACCGCCGTCGTCGACACCGTACGCGCGTGGCGCCTGGCCCTAACCCAGCGCCGCACCGTCGTCCTCAACCTGCCCCTGGACGTGCAGGCCGCGCCGGCCGAGCCCGTCGAGCCCCCGGCCGCCACCCGCATCACGCCGCCGCGCGCGTCGGACGAGGCCGTCACCGAGCTGGCCGCCCTGCTCGCGGACGCGCAACGGCCGGTGTTCATCGCGGGCCGCGGCGCGCTCGACGCCAAGGAGACGCTGCAGGAGCTGGCCGCCCGGAGCGGGGCGCTGCTCGCCACCTCGGCCGTGGCGCGCGGGCTGTTCGCCGGTGACCCGTGGAGCCTCGACGTTTCGGGCGGGTTCGCGACGCCCCTGGCCGCCGAGCTGATCGCCGGGGCCGACGTCGTGGTGGCGTGGGGCGCGTCGCTGAACATGTGGACCACCCGCCACGGCGCCCTGCTGGCTGACGCCGCGACGATCGTGCAGGTCGACCTCGATCCGGCTGCGCTGGGCGGTCACCACCGCATCGATCTCGGCGTCACCGGGGACGCGGCCGCCACCGCCCGGGCTGTGCTGGACGTGCCGCCGGCAACGGGGGATTCGCGCTTCCCCGTCGTGCCGGGCGAGAAGGCCGGTTACCGCACAGCGGACGTGCTGGAGCGGATCGTCGCCGCGGGCCGGTGGCGGGACGTGTCGTACGACGACGACGGCGACGCCACCCACATCGACCCACGGACGCTCAGCATCGCCCTCGACGACCTGATCCCGCGCGAGCGCGTCGTGGCCGTCGACTCCGGCAACTTCATGGGCTATCCGTCGACGTACCTGTCCGTTCCGGATCACCGCGGGTTCTGCTTCACCCAGGCGTTCCAGTCGATCGGCCTGGGCTTGGCCTCCGCGCTCGGCGCCGCCCTGGCCGCACCGGACAGGGTGCCGGTGGCGGCCTGCGGCGACGGCGGGTTCCTGATGAGCATCGCCGAGCTGGAAACCGTGCGGCGGCTCGGCCTGGGGCTGCTGATCGTGGTCTACAACGACGAGGCGTACGGGGCCGAGGTGCACCATTTCGGCCCCCACGGCCACCCCCTCACGACCGTCGTGTTCCCCGAGACGGACCTGGCGGCGATCGCCCGCGGGTACGGCTGCGCGGCCGTGACCGTGCGGCACCCGGGCGACCTGGCCCCGGTCGCCGAGTGGCTGGCCGGCCCGCGCGCGGTGCCGATGCTGGTTGACGCGAAGGTCGCCGCGGGCCGTCCGTCCTGGTGGCTGGAGGAGGCCTTCCGCGGCCACTGATCGAGAACTGCCTATGCCATAGATCACACCAGGCCCCGGACGCGGTCCGGGACAGCGCGATCACCCCCGGTCGTGATACCTACACATTCACGGTTCTGGATCAGAGCCGTGCATCACGAACGGGGAGATCCATGAAACTTCCGCATGCCCGGCGACGGGCTGCGCTTCTCGGGGCGGCGCTGCTGGGCGCCGCCTCGATTTCGGGGGCCGGCGCCGCGTACGCCGTCAACGGCCCGGCGGCCACCGATCCGGCGCTCGCCTTCTCGGTCCAGCTGTCGCTCGGCGACACGGCCAAGGGCTGCTCCGGCGTGCTGGTCAACCGCTGGTGGGTCGCGACCGCGAAGTCGTGCTTCGGCACGGTCACCGCGGGCGCTCCCCCGCTGGCCACCACGGCCACGATCGGGCGCCTCGATCTGACGAAGAGCGGCGGCCACGTCCGTACGGTCGACAAGATCGTGCCCCACCCGGAGCGCGACCTCGTGCTGGCCCGGCTGGCCGACGCGGCGCTCGGCGCCACCACCGTGAAGATCGGCACGACGCCGCCCGCGACCGGCGACACACTGGTCGCTGCCGGGTACGGCCGCACCGCCGGCACGTGGGTTCCCGACGCGCTGCACACCGGCGACTTCACCGTCACCGCGGTCGGCGCGGCCACGCTCGACATCGCCGCGGTGGGTGAGTCGACCCTCTGCAAGGGCGACGCCGGGGGCCCGGTCCTGCGACGCACCTCGGCCGGCTACGAGCTGGTCGGCCTGCACCACGCGTCGTACCAGGGCGGCTGCCTGAAGGAGACGGAGACCCGCCGCGACGCGGTGGAGACCCGGGTCGACGACCTCGCCTCGTGGTTCGCGGCCAACGCCCCGATTCCGAACGCCCTGCAGGTGTCCGTCACGGACACCCGCATCGGCGTGCTCGCGGGCGACTACAGCACCCGGGTCAAGGAGGGTGGCCTCAGCACGAGCTGGACCGTGCTGGAGCCCAACGCCAAGGAGATCGTGGTCGCGGCCGACCGCGTCGGCGTGCTCACCCACGACGGCGTCGCCTGGGTCAAGGAGGGCGCCACCACCGCCAACTTCGTCCGCGCGGAGGTCAACATCAAGCAGCTCGCGCTCAGCGGCAACCGCATCGGCGTGGTGACCAACGACGGCGTCGCCAAGGTCAAGGAGGGCGGCCTGTCCGCCGGCTGGATCAACGAGCACAGCAACGTCCAGCAGGTCGCCGTGACCGACAACCGGGTCGGCGTGCTCACCACGGCGGGCGTCGCGAAAGTCAAGGAGGGCGGCCTGTCCGCCGACTGGATCGACCAGCTGACCGGCGTCAGGCAGCTCGCGCTGTCCGGCACCCGGATCGGCGTGGTCACGACGGCCGGCGGCGCACGGGTGAAGGACGGCGGTCTGAGTGCCCTCTGGACGCCCCAGGCGACCACGGGCGTCGCGTCGCTCGTGCTCAACGACGACCGGGTCGGCGTGCTCACCACAGCCAAGGTGGCGCAGGTCAAGGAGGGCGCGCTGACCAACAACTTCGTCAACGAGGAGTGGAACGTGCGGCACCTGTCGGTCAGCGGCAGCCGCGTCGGTGTCGTGATGGTCGATGGCCCGGCCAAGGTCAAGCAGGGCGGCCTCAGCGCCGCGTGGACGCCGGTCTGGTAGCAGTCGTCCCGGGAGGCGCGTGGGGTCCCGCGCGCCTCCCCGAAGCGCCCCTCGCCAGCTCCCGCCCGTCGACCACAGTGACCCGGTGCCCGCGGCGGGCGAGCGCCACCGCGCAGAACAGTCCGGCCGGCCCGGCGCCGGCGACAGCGACATCCATCCGCCGAGCGTAGGCTCGCGCGGGGCTCAGTCCCTGGTCAGCGTCGGATGACCGACGCCTCGGGCACCCCGGCCAGCGCGAGACGGTACGCGAGCTCGGGCCCCGGATTGACCAGCAGGACGGTGACGGCATGGTCCTCGCCGAGGAGGCAGGCCGCGATCAGCGTGCCCACGTTGATCGGGTCGAGGGTGACGACCTCGGTCAGGTCGACGATCAGGCGCGACGGCCGGACCCGCCGGACCGTCCGGACGACCAGCCGGCGGAGCTCGTCCGCGCACTCGGGGCCGAGGCCGCCCCGCAGCAGGACTGTCACGCTGCCGTCGTCGGCGGTGCGCGCCTCGACCACGCCGGAGGGCGCGGAACCGCCAGTCGTCACCGGCTGTTCACTCACGCGATCACCATAGGACGCTTCCGCGACTCGGACATCCACCACCCAGCCGATGGCTGCGAGCTGGCATCAATGGGGGATCAGAGTTTCCGCGACTCTCCGTAGCGTGACCGGCATGGATATCCAACGGGGATCGGCACTGCTGGCGGCGGTCGTCGTTCTCGCCACGGCCGGCTGCGCACGAGACACCACGGCCCGCGACGCGGCGCCGGCGACAACGGCCGGTGCGGACAGCGGCTTCGGCAAGAACCCGGCCACCGGTGGGGCCGGCGCCGGCGCCACTTCCCGGCCCACGCCGGTGCGCACGACGAGCACTCCCGTGCGTACGACGACATCGGCGCCCCGGACCCCGGACGAGCGACCCAACTGGGCCCGCCTCGTGCAGGCCTGCCCCAACCGGGGGCAGAGGGCCGAGATCCAGCAGATCCTCGAGGGAGACGTCACGGGCGACGGCCGCGCCGAGACCATCGTCGCGCGGACGTGCGAGGCGTCGACCTCGTACTGGCCGTCCACCATCGAGGTGTTCGACGGGGCGTCCGACCCGCTGCGACCGGAAAGGATCGGCGAGCCGCTGCTCGCCGAGCGGCACAAGGAGGACGAGCCCGTGGTCACCGGGCTGAGCATCAACGCCGGGATGATCGGGGTGAAGGCGTACGGCACGAGCCCGAAGGGCACCCATGCCTGCCCGGACCTGAAGCTCTTCTACCGCTACGAGCATCGGGGGGACGGGTTCGAGCTCGTCTGGCGGGACTCGGGCCCCGGCGAGAAGTGCGGGTAGGCGTCACAGGACCCAGCGGTCGATCAGCGTCTCGTGGGCCTCGAGGCGCTGCTGGGTGCGTTGCGGGTCGGTGCCGGCGATCGCGTCGAGCAGGCTGACCGCGAGCACCACGACGGCGGCGTGCGAGTCGAAGATGAGGCCGGTGCCGACCGGGGCCACCAGCAGCACGTCGGTCTCGTCGGCGAACGGCACGAGCGGGCTGTCGGCGACGACCACCGTGGCCAGTCCGAGTTGCCGGGCCAGACGGACGGCAGCGACGGTGGCGGCGGGGTACCGCGGCATGGCGAAGACGAGGACCGCGCTGGCGCCCTGCTGGTGCAGTTGCAGTACGGCGTCGTCGAGGCTGCCGGCGTCGGTGTGCACGGACACCGCGGGCAGGGCCCGGCGCGCGAAGTAGCCGAAATACTCGGCGAGCGCCGCCGAGGCCCGCAGGCCGATCACCCCGAGCGGGGAGGTCGCGGCGAGCAGGCGTACGGCCGAGGCCATCGCCTCTCCGCCGAGCTCCCGCCGCAGGCCGGTGACGTTGTCGATCTCCTGCCCGACCGAGTCGACGGCGCCGTGCCGCGGGGCGACCGGCGCCGACAGCACGACCTCGCGCAACGCGGCACGGAACTCGGGGTAGCCCGCGAAGCCGAGGGCGGTCGCGAGCCGCGTCACCGTCGGCTGGCTGACCCCGGCCTGCTCGGCGATCTCGATGGTCGACAGGAACGCCACGTCGGGGAACATGCCCAGCATCCGCTGCACGATCTGGCGCTGGCTGGGCGACAGGCGGTGGCGCTGCGCGAGGTCGAGCAACCAGTCCTCCGCGCGAAAGGTCACCACACCGCCCAGGAAGAAAGCTGAATACACTGAAACACCTAGGCTATATGGTGCATGACATGATTCAGCAGATCTGGCTCCGGTTTCTCAACGGCGCCGACATCGACGGCCTGAACCTCGGCGCCGCCGACGTGATCGGCGCGGTCGAGGACGTGGTCGGCGCGCACGGCCGGGGCGAGACCGTGTTCGAACCTCGTACCCACCTGATGCCGCGCAACGACGGCGCCGGCCACTTCAACGTGTTGCGCGGTCACGTCGACACCCTGGGCGAGCGCGGCCTGAGCGGGGTCAAGGTGGTCGGCGACTTCGTGCCGAACTACCAGCAGGGCCTGCCCAGCGAACTGGCACTGATGACGGTGTTCGACCCGACCAACGGCGTGCCGCTGGCGATCATGGACGCCACCCTGATCACCGAGGTGCGCACGGGGGCCATGACCGCCGTCGGCGCGAAACACCTCGCCCGCCCGGACTCGAAGATCCTCGGGCACATCGGGGCCCGGGGCACGGCGTTCGCCAACGTCACCATGCTCGACAGCCTGTTCCCGCTGGAGGAGATCCGGGTCACCAGCCGCCGGCCCGAGTCGCGCGAGGCGTTCGCGGCGCGGCTGCGCGAGGTGACGACGACGCCGGTGCGCGCGGTGGCGACGGCCGACGAGGCGTTCGACGGGGCCGACATCCTGGTCGAGGCGTCGCGGCTGGAAAAGCCGGAACCCCTTCTGCGTACGGCGGCCGTGAAGCCCGGCGCGTTCGTGGTGCCCTACGGCACGATCAGCGCGGTGGAACTCGACCTGCTCGACGTCATGGACAAGGTCGTCGTCGACGACTGGCGCGAATCCCGGTCGGGGCGGTTCGGCAGCCTGCGGGCGCACGTCGACACCGGGCGGCTGAGCGAGCAGAGCCTGTACGCCCAGATCGGCGAGATCGTCAGCGGGCAGAAGCCGGGCCGCGAGCGCGACGACGAGCGCATCCTGTTCTGGCATCGCGGCCTGTCGATCCTCGATGTAGCCCTGGCCCACCTCATCCTGACCCGCGCCGAGGCCGCCGACGTGGGCACGATGCTGCGCTACCGATGAACGAGGTCATCATCGGGCGGCCGGAGGACCTCGACCGTACGGTCATCGCCGCGGTCGCCCGCGGCGCCTGCCACCTCGAACTCGCCCCCGACCTCGTGGGCGCCCTCACCCGGAGCCGCCGGTCCACGCTGGCCGATCTCGAGGGCCGCGTCGTGTACGGCGTGAACACCGGCATGGGCGCCATGTCCGGCCTCCGCCTGGACGCCGAAGCCCAGCGCCGCCACCAGGACAACCTCATGATCGGCCGAGCTGTCGGCTCCGCACCCTGGCTACGCCGCGACCAGGCTCGCGCCGTGCTCGCCGCACGCCTCCGGACGTTCCTGGACCCGGCCGCGGGCGTCTCCCCCGAGCTGTGCCGCCGGCTGGCCGACCTGCTGAACGCCGATGTGGTTCCGGCGATCCCGGCCCGGGGCAGCGGCGCCGCCGGCGAGATCATCCCGCTCGCCCACGCCGGCGCGGCCCTGATCGGCGCCGGCCAGTTCCTCGACTCCGACGGGAGTGTCGACGCCGGCCCGGCGGATCTGACGCCGAGGTCGTTCGGACCCAAGGAGGGCATCGCCTTCCTGGAGGGTGTCCCCGGTCTGACCGGGCTGGCTGTGCTCGGCAGCGCGGCCGCCCGGGTGCTGATCGACCAGGTCGTCGTGGGCGCGGCCGCCTCGCACACGGTGATCCGGGCCAGCCTCGACCCCCTGCAGCCCGCCCTGGCCGACAGCGACGAGCTGCGCACCGTGCTGGAAAGCCTGCGTGACCTGCGCGGCAAGGCCGAGCCCGGTGCGCTCCAGGCGCCCGTGTCGTTCCGCGTCACCGCACCCGCCCTGGCCGTGGCGATGCGGGCCGTCGCCGGAGTGGAAGCAGCCGTCGACCGCGCCCTGAACGCGGTCACCGACTCCCCCGCCCACCTCGACGGCGAGTTCGTCGGCACGTTCGGATTCGCCGGCACCGACCTGACCGCGTCCCTCGGCGCGCTCACCACGGCCCTGGTCCATCTGGCCGAGGTGAGCGCGGCCCGCCTGCACCGCCTGCTCGACCCCCGGGTCACCGGCCTGGCGCCTCAGCTCTCCCACTCCCCCGGCCTGCACGCCGGCATGGCTGCCGTTCACAAGCGGGCCGCCGGTGTCACCCACCGCCTGCGGCGATTCGCGATTCCGGCGCTGACCGGCGCCATCGAGACCTCGCTGGGTCAGGAGGACGTGCAGAGCTTCGGCTTCGAGGCCGCCGAATGCCTGGACGAGGTGCTCACCGGCCTGCGCGACGTCCTCGCCTGCGAACTGCTCGCCGTGGTCCAGGCGCAGCGCCTCGGCGCCCCGCCGAGTTCCGCGCTCGACGACATCGACGCTGCCCTGCCTCACGGAACCGCCGACCGCCCCTTCGGCCGCGACCTCGACCGGATCATCTCGCTCCTGGCCGGCGGCTCGATGCCCGGGACACGTCCGGGCCCGGCCACCGAACCTGCTTAGTGCGGGACGCTGGTCGAGCCGCGAACCACCAGCTCGGGACGGAACAGGGGCGCCCCGCCGGGTGAGTCGAGCTGCTTGACCGCGGCCGCCACGATCGCGTCCTCGTCCCAGGCCATCGTGGTCAGGCCGGGCTCGACCAGGACGGCCAGCTGGTGGTCGTCGTAGCCGACGACCGACAGGTCGTCCGGGATGCGCAGGCCGGCGTCGCGGGCGGCCCGGTAGACGGCGAACGCCAGCGAGTCGCTGAGGCAGAACACGCCGGTCGGCCTGTCGCGGGCGGTCAGCAGCGACGACACCACGTCGACGGCGTCCGCGGTGGCGGCGGGCGCGGCGATGGCGACCAGCTCGATGCCGAGCGTCTCGGCGATGGCGGACGCAAGCAGCTGCGCCGGCCGGCCGGGGGTCGAGGGCAGCGCGGGCGCGAGCAGGCCGACCCGCCGGTGGCCCAGCTCGGCCAGGTGGGCGAAGGCTGTCCGTACGCCGTGCTCGTTGTCGAAGAGCACGCTGCTGGAGCCCGGACGCCCGAGCAGCGCGTCACCGATCGACACGACGGCGACGGACGGGTCGAGCAGGCGCCAGTAGTCGGCCGTGGGGTCGACCGGCGAGACGAGCGCGCCCTCGACCCGCTGGGCCGCGAACTGTTCGACGATGCGGCGCTCGAGTTCCGGGTCGGCATCGGCGTCGGCGATCGTCGCGAACCGCCCCTCGCGGCGCAGGGCCCGGGTGAGCAGCACCGAGAAGTCCTGCTGCCAGAGATCCCGCAGCGAGCCGGAGACCCCGACCCATCCCGTACGGCCCGAGGCCAGCGCCCGCGCGATCGGGTCGACCGTGTAGCCCAGTTCGTCGGCCAGTTCCCGGACGCGCTGGATCGTCGCCGGCGAGCCGCGCAAACCCCGCAACGCGTACGAGGTGGCCGCCAGCGACAGGCCTGCCGCGGTGGCCAGGTCTTGAAGCGTCCGCCGACCGGGCTGCCTCGACACCGGCCGACAGTAACACCGGCCGGCTCCCTCCTACGCCCCCTGGCCGGCCCACCCGCCCGGGGACAGCGCCCCCGTCAGTTCTCGCGGCCGACTACGCCGCCGAGTGGTCCACAGGCGGCTCGTCCCGGTGCCCGGGAACACATTGCCATCCGGGGAGGGAAGCGCTTCACTTGTGCCGACGAGTGAAGCGCTTCCCTATGCCGCGAGGAGGGCCAACGGTGATCGACTGCCACCAGCATCTGTGGCCGCCGCGCCTGGTCGAGGCGCTTCGTCGTCGCGAAGCCCTCCCCTACCTGCGCGGCTGGACGCTGCATCTGCCCGGCGAAGACCCGTACGAGTGCGATCCCGGGCACCACGACGTCGAGCGCCGCCGCCACCAGGAACTGCGGGACGGCCGGTCGCGGGTCCTGGTGTCGCTGTCGAGCCCGCTCGGCATCGAGCACCTGCCCGCCCACGACGGCGCCGAGCTGATCGACCTCTGGCACGAGAGCGCGCTCGAGCTGGGCGAGCCGTTCCACGTCTGGGCGGCCGCGCCGGTCACCGAGCTCGACCCGGACGGCCTGGCCAAGGTGCTGCGTGAGGAGCGGGTGGCCGGGTTGCAGCTGCCGGCCACCGCGCTGGCCGACCCGGCCGGCATCGCGCACGTCGGGCCGCTGCTCACCGAGGCCGAACGCGCCGGCAAACCCGTGCTCGTACACCCCGGCCCCGCCCCCGCCTGTGATCCCGGCCTGCCCGCCTGGTGGCCGGCCCTGGTCCCGTACGTGTCGCAACTGCACCAGTCCTGGCTGGCCTGGCACGTCGCCGGCCGCCGGCAGCATCCGGGCCTGCGCATCGGCTTCGTGGCGCTGGCCGGCCTCGCGCCGCTGCACCACGAACGACTCGCCGCGCGCGGCGGCGCCCTGGGCGCGCTCGACCCCCATGTCTTCTACGAGACCTCGTCGTACGGCACCCGGGCGATCGACGCCATGACCCGCGTCGTCGGGGTCGACCCGCTCGTCTCGGGCTCCGACCGCCCGTACGCCGAAGCCGTCGACCCCGGTCTGGGCGCGGCCTTCACCCATGCCCTGTTCCACGCCAACCCGCACCGCTTTCTCACAGGAGGGCTCCCATGACCGTGTTGCCGGCTCCGCCCGGTCGCGTCCTCGACACGCAGGAACTGAAGCGCTGGGTGAGCGATTTCGCCGCCCGCCCCGAGATGTGGGAACACCTGGTGCGGCACGACACGGGCGGGCGGCACTACGCCTCGGTCTACCGCGACAGCGACATCGACGTGTGGGTGCTCTGCTGGAACGTCGCCGACGACACCGGCTGGCACGACCACGACACGTCCTCGGGCGCGGTCGCCGTCACCCGCGGCGCGGTCACCGAGGCGACCCCGCGCATGGGCGGCGAGCCGGTCACCCGGGTCGTCGGGGCCGGGCGCACGTTCGCCTTCGGGCCCGATCACATCCACCGCATGGGCGGCGCGGTCGACGGCTCGGTGTCGATCCACGCGTACTCGCCGCCGCTGTGGCGCATGGGCCAGTATTCGATCAGCCGCTCGGGCGTGCTGCGCCGCCGGGCGGTCAGCTACGCCGACGAGCTCAGGCCCATCGACGAGTAGTCGAGCACCGCGCCGAGCCGGGGCAGCAGGTCGGCCGCGCGTTCCAGGTCGGCGCCCAGCGGCCGGTCGTCCTCCGACGGGTCGATCGCCTCGGAGGCCAGCTCGAAGGCGTCCCGCAACGGCCCCGCGGTCAGCCGGCCCGGGGCCATCCGGAGCGCGCGCACCGCCGCCATCAGCTCCGCGGCCAGCAGGGTCGGCGCGAGCTGGGTCATCGTGCGGAGCGAGCGGGCGCCCTGGGTGGCGAAGCTGGCGTGCTCCTCCAGGCCGAGCGAGATGCTGAGCGTGCCGGCCGCGGTCGGGGTCATGCCGACGCGGATCTCGGTGAGCAGGTCCTGGACGACGTACTCGCTGATCATCAGGCCGGAGCTGCCCGCCGGCCCGGCCGCCAGGAACGCCCGCAGGCCGGTCAGGTCGGGCCGCATGAGCAGGCCCAGCCGCGCCGTCGAGAGCGACAGCACCGGCAGGAAGGCCCCGCGCGCCGCGTCGAGCTGGGACGCCAGCGTCGCCGTGTGGAACTGCCCGTGATGGCGCACGCCGTCCGAAGTGACCAGAGGGTTCTCCACGGCCGCGTTGATCTCGGCGGTGATGGCGTCGTCCAGCGTCCGGGCGGCGTGGATGGCGGGCGCGGTGACCTGAGGCAGCACCCGCAGGCCGAACGGGTCCTGAATGCGCACCGGGGCCACGCCGCCGGCCACCAGGCGGCTGAGCAGTCGCGCCACCTCCACCTGGCCGGGGTGGGCGCGGTTGCGGTGCACCGTCACGTCGTACGCCTCGGGGTTGCCCCGCAGGGCGAGGAAGCTGAGCGCCGCCACCACCACGGACGCGCGCAACTGGCTCTGCACCCGGTCCAGGGCCAGCGCCGCCGTCGCCACCGTGAGGGCGCTGGAACTGATCATCGGGAGCGCGTCGGTCGCCCCGAATGTCGTGACCGGCCCGGCATCACGCCACGGCCGCTCGCCGGCCAGGGTCAGGCTCAGCTCGGCCAGCGCGGCGAGGTCACCGGTGCCGATCGCGCCCCAGGAGTGGATCACCGGCACCGCGCCGTCGTGCAGCGCCGCGGCCAGCGCCTCCGCGACCTGCCGGGACACGCCGGAGCCGCCGGCCAGGATCTGGTTGAGCCGGACGGCCATCATCGCCCGGGCGGTGATGTCGTCCTCCAACGGTCCGACGGCCGCGCAGTGGCTGCGCAGCAGCCGCAGCCCGCGCTCCTCGTCGTCGGCCGTGCGTTCGTGCCGATTGGCGCCGACGCCGGTGTTGGCCCCATAGACTGCGCCTTGCGCGCGCGCTTGCTGCAGACGCGCGTGCCGCCCCTCGACCCGGCGCAGCGCGGCCGGATCGACCTCGACCCCGCACCGGCCGGAGGCGATGGCCAGCAGCGCGGCCACTGTCAGGCTGCGGCCGTCGAGTCGTTCTACCTGCATAACGCCCCACCATCACCGTGTTTCGGACCCGTAACGGGCTCCCCCGGGCCGTTGACATCCTATTCACTACCCCTGAAGTATGAATAGCGGTATTCAATCGCTAGCCTGGAGCGCCATGATCACATTCGATGACGTCGTGAAGGTCTATCCCGGCGGCGGCACCGCAGTCGATCACGTCTCGCTCGAAGTCCCCACCGGTAAAACTACGGTGTTCGTCGGGCCGTCAGGCTGCGGAAAGACCACCTCCCTCCGCATGATCAACCGAATGATCAGTCCCACCTCGGGTCGCGTGCTCATCGACGGAGAAGATGTCGCCGGCCAGGACGAGGCCCTGCTGCGGCGCGGCATCGGCTATGTGATCCAGCACGCGGGCCTCTTCCCGCACCGCACAGTCCTCGACAACGTCGCCACCGTGCCGGTCCTGCTCGGCAAGACCCGGCGTGAGGCCCGAGCCGCCGCCCTCGGACTGCTCGAGCGCGTCGGCCTGGCGCCCGAGTTCGCCCAGCGCTACCCGGCCCAGCTCTCCGGCGGGCAGCAGCAGCGCGTCGGCGTGGCCCGGGCGCTCGCCGCCGACCCCCCGATCATGCTGATGGACGAGCCGTTCAGCGCGGTGGACCCGGTCGTCCGCGAGGGCCTGCACCGCGAGTTCCTGCGCCTGCAGAAAGACCTGGGCAAGACGATCGCCATGGTCACGCACGACATCGACGAGGCCATCAAGCTCGGCGACCTGGTGGTGATCTTCCGCCAGGGCGGCATCGTGGCCCAGATCGGCACCCCGCAGGAGCTGCTCTCCGACCCGGCCGACGAGTTCGTCGCCGAGTTCGTGGGCCGCGACCGCGGGTTGCGCAGCCTCTCCTTCGACACCGCGGCCGAGCTGCCGGTGAAGCCCGTGCCGGCCGAACTGGTCGTCGACGAGGCCGGCCGGCCGCTGGGCTGGCGGACGGGCGCCGACGACGTGCGGCCGACCGGCGGCACGTTCACCAGCGCCGACACGCTGCGGCTGGTGGCCGACCTGGCCATCCTGTCGCCGGTCGGCATCGCCGTGCGGGTCGACGCCGACGGGAAGGCCGACGGCATCACGCCCCACCACGACCTGGCCGACTACCTGGCGGCGCGGCGCGGCTGATGATCACTTACCTGTCCAACAACTCCGAGACCGTGCTGGCCGCGCTCCGCCAGCACATCTGGCTCGCGCTGCTCCCGGTGCTGCTCGGCTTCGCCATCGCGCTGCCCATCGGCTATCTGGGCGTCCGCTTCCCCCGGTTCTACCACCCGCTGGTCAACGTGGCCGGGGTGCTCTACTCCATCCCGTCGCTGGCCCTGTTCGTGTTCCTGCCGGTGGTGCTGGGCACGAAGATCCTGTCGCCGATCAACATCGTCGTGGCGCTCACCATCTATACCGTCGCTCTGCTGGCCCGTACGGTGGCCGACGGCCTGCGCTCGGTCGACCGGCTGATCACCGAGTCGGCCACCGCGATGGGGTACCGCCGGTTCCGCCGCCTGATCGACGTCGAGCTCCCGGTGGCCCTGCCGGTGATCCTGGCCGGCCTGCGGGTCGCCACGGTGGCCAACATCAGCCTGGTCAGCGTGGGCGCGCTGATCGGCGTGGGCGGTCTCGGGCAGCTGTTCACCCGCGGCTTCCAGCTCTTCTACCTCGAGCCGATCCTGGTCGGCGTCATCCTCTCGGTGCTGCTCGCGGGCGTCGCCGACCTGGCCATCGTGCTGATCCAGCGAGCGGTCACGCCGTGGACCCGCTTCCAAGGAGGCCGGGCGTGAACCTCTCCTACCTGTTCGACGCGGCGCACTGGGACCTCGGCGCCTCGGGCAGCATCCCGCAGCTGCTCCTCTCCCACCTCTGGTACGTGATTCTGGCGCTCGCGATCGGCACGGTGATCGCGCTGCCGGTCGGCCTCTACATCGGGCACACCGGTCGCGGCTCGTTCATCGCCATCAACGCGGGCAACGCCGGCCGCTCGCTGCCGACGCTCGGCCTGCTGATGCTGATGGTGACCCTGCTCGGGCTGGGCCTGCTGCCGGTGCTGATCGCCCTGACCGTCCTGGTCATCCCGCCCATCCTGACCTCGGCGTACGCCGGGCTGCGCTCCCTCGACCCCCAGGTGGTCGACGCCGCCCGCGGGGTCGGCATGCGGCCCTGGCAGGTGCTCACCCGCGTCGAGCTGCCGATGGCGCTGCCGGTGCTGATGAGCGGCTTCCGCAGCGCCACCCTGCAGGTCGTCGCCACGGCGACCGTGGCCGCCGCGGTCGGCCTGGGCGGCTTGGGCCGCCTGCTGATCGACGGTCTGGCCGTCAACGACTACTCCCGTGTGCTGGCCGGCGCCATTGTCGTCGCGGTGCTGGCCGTTCTGCTCGATCTGGTTCTGGCGTTCGCGCAGCGCTGGATCGTCTCGCCCGGTCTCCGGGTATCCCGATGAAAGGTTCTTTGATGAAGCGTTTCGGCCGATTCACAGCGGTGACCGCCGCCCTGGCTCTCACCGTTGCCCTCACCGCCTGCGGCGCCGACGAAGACCCGCTGGCCAACGACAGCGGCGGCGGCAGCGCCGCGCCCGGCACCATCACCGTCGGCTCGGCGAACTTCGCCGAGAGCGAGCTGCTCGCCGAGATCTACTCGCAGGCCCTCGAGGCCAAGGGCGTGCAGGTCAAGCGGCAGTTCAACATCGGCGCCCGCGAGCTCTACCTCAAGGCGCTGCAGGACGGCTCGATCGACCTGCTCCCCGAGTACAACGGCGCCCTGCTCTCGGCGCTGACGCCGGGCGGCGCGCCCGAGGGCGTGAGCAAGCCCGAGGACGTGCTGGGCGCGCTCAAGAAGGTGCTGCCGTCGGGCACCGAGGTGCTCGAGCAGTCCCCCGCCGAGGACAAGGACACCCTGACCGTCACCCAGGAGACGGCCACCAAGTACAGCCTCAAGACGATCGACGACCTCAAGCCGGTCGCCGGCCAGCTCACGATCGGCGCGGGTCCGGAGTGGCAGGAGCGCTTCCAGGGCCTCAAGGGCCTCGAGTCGGTCTACGGGGTCAAGTTCAAGGAGTTCAAGCCGCTCGACGCCGGTGGCCCGCTGACCGTCAACGCGCTGAAGAAGGGTCAGATCCAGGTCGGCAACATCTTCTCCACCGACTCGTCGATCGCCACCAACAAGTTCGTCGTGCTGGAGGACCCGAAGAACCTCTACCTGGCCGAGAACATCATCCCGCTGATCCGTACGACCGCGAACAACCCGACCGTGACCGGCGCGCTCAACGCCGTCTCGGCCAAGCTGACGACCGAGAACCTGACCACGACGCTGGCCAAGGTCCAGGTCGACAAGCAGGACACGGCCGCCGTGGCCAAGGGCTGGCTCACCGAGAACGGCCTGGTCTGACCGTTGTGGGGGTGCCGCTGCGGCGGCACCCTCATACGGCGGTCCTTCCCGCCGAATAAGAAGGGGACGCCCCGCCCGCGACCCCGAGGACCGCCCGCATGATGGCAACCGGCCTACGCCGCTGGATCGGCATCGCCTTGGTGCTGGCCGTGCTGGTGGGTGGCACGGTCGCTTCGGTGCTGGCCATGGCCGGAGTGAGCCGGGTGCAGCAACAACACGCGTCGTTGCTGATGGACCACAACGCCGACTCCATCCAGCGCGCGGTCGCCAACGAGGCCGCCCGCTACACCGAGACGCTGACCGACATGGCCCTCGCCGTCGGTTCGCAGACCGAGTTCAACGCCGTCGACTTCGAGGCCATCACCTCCCGCCTGACCCGCTCCCGGCTGCCCGGCGCCAGCACGGTCGGCTTCGTTGTGCCGGCCCGGGACGACGAGACCGCCGCGGTGCAGAGCTACTGGCGCGAGCACGGCGCCGAGAACCTGAAGCTCGACAAGGTCGGCGACGCCGATGAGCACCAGTACCTGATCTATTCGCGCTCACTCGACCAGCTCGTCGCCCGGGCCGGCCGCGACATCAGCCAGGCGATCGAACCGGCCGACGCGCTGCGGTTCGCCCGGGCCAGCGGCCAGGTCACCTCCAGCCACCCGTACACCCTGTTGAAGGACCGCGCCCTGCCGCTCGCCCAGCGCCAGCAGTCGTTCCTGCTCGCCGCCCCGGTCACCGGCACCGCCGGCACTCCCGCCGCGGGCGAGTTCCTGGGCTGGATGATCCTCTCGATGCGCGGCGGCGACTTCGTCGACGAGACCCTTCAGACGTACGCCGGTGAACTGGTCAAGGTGACCCTGAGCGACCTGAGCGGGACGTCCCCGACCGCCGTGGCCTCGACGCGGTCGCCCTCCGCCACGTTGCGTGACCCGGGCCTGCGCCGGGTCCGGACGGTCATCGTCGGCGAGCGCGAGTGGCAGCTGGACGTGCAGCCGACCCAGCGCCTGATCAGCGACACCGACCGCCGGCTGCCGCTCGCCACCCTGGGTTTCGGCCTGCTGGTCACCCTGCTGACCGGGGTGCTGGCCGACTCGCGCCGGCGCGCCCTCAAGAAGGTGGCCGACGCCACCTCCCTGCTGCGCCACGACATCGAGCGGCGCAAGACCGTCGAGGCCCGGCTGCTCGACCGCGAGGACGAACTACGCCGCCTGGCGATGCACGACGCGCTCACCGCTCTGCCCAACCGCGCCCTCTTCCGGGAGCGCCTCGACGAGGCCGACCCCGGCCAGCCCCGGGCGGTCTTCTTCATCGACCTGGACGGCTTCAAGGCGGTCAACGACGGCCTCGGCCACAGCGCCGGCGACCGGCTGCTCGTCGAGGTGGCGCGGCGCCTGACGCAGTGCGGGCGGGCCGGCGACACGGTGGCCCGCCTGGGCGGCGACGAGTTCGCGATCCTGGCCGCCACGTCCGCCGCCGCACCCTTCGCGGAACGGATCGTGACCAGCCTGCGCGCTCCGTTCGACATCGACGGGCAGCCGGTGACGATCAGTTGCAGCGTGGGGGTCGCGGTCACGGAGGCCGGGCCGGCCGACCCCGAACGCCTGATCCACGCGGCCGACGAGGCGATGTACGTGGCCAAGGCGGCCGGCAAGAACCGCTACACCGTAGCCGTCACGTCCTCAGCCGCCGCCTTCGTCGACGGCCCGAGCTGACGCCTGCCGTTTGCGGCATCCATCGACCGGCCGGGGAACTGACTGGCCGCCCGCACCCCGTGGCGATCCGGACGCCGATCGACAGGCAGGCTGACTGATCACCGTCACCCGCTGCCGGGAGGCACGCCTCGGGCGCCCATCGACGGGCCCGCTGACGCTCGGCCGACGCCACGGCTCGGCCGCCCGGCGCCCGATCGACAGGCTGACTGTCGAGTCATCGGCGGCACGACAGCCCTCCAAATGCCGATCGACAGGCCCGCTGTCGACCCACCGTCGGCACGACACAGCCTTCCAAATGCCGATCGACAGGCCCGCTGTCGACCCACCGTCGGCACGACACAGCCCTCCGAACGCCGATCGACAGGCCCGCTGTCGACCCACCGTCGGCACGACACAGGTCTCGGAATGCCGATCGACAGGCCAACTGACCGATTGCCTTTACCGTCGCGGCCCGAGCGAGTCTGCTGATCGACAGCCTGACTGACGTTTCAGCGGCGCCGGCGTTTGGTTGGGCGGGCCGTTCGTTGACGGGTGGGGCTGAGAGCGACGACTACGGCGGTGCCGACCAGCCAGCAGACCGCGATCACCAGGGCCAGACGTTCGACGAAGGCGCCGAAGTCACTGCGGCCGATGAGGAGCATGGTCAGGCCGAGCGCCGCGCCGACCGGCACGATCAGCACGACACCGGCCGCGGCGAGCCGGGTCAGGGCCGGGCGCGGGTTCGCGAACCAGACGGCGGCCATGGCGCCGGCCAGCACGATCATGCCGATGACGCTGGCCGTCGCGTGCACGATGTCGGCCGCGGTGGCGGGCTCGTAGGGCGGCAGCGGACACGTGTCGCTGCACGCGACCAGTCCCGAGGTGGCCGCCAGCACGGCCGACACCAGCAGACTTCCGCCGACGAGGCGCAGGTCCCGCAACGCCCAGCCGACGAAGGCGACACCGGCGGCGAGCACGACCAGACCGGTCCGGTACGGAATCGCGTACGGCTGCCCGGCCGTGCCGGCCTCACTGACATAGCCGTCCCACCAGCCGCCTGGCGGTGCCACCAGCGCGAACAGCATGACGACGGCCCCCGCGGTCACCGCCAGCGCCCCGGCGATCGCCGCAAGTCTCGTCACGCCTCCCATCATGATCGATAGGCTCGACTCACGCCCCCGCCGTCGTCGGGAGCGGCGCCAGCTCCAGCTCCGGCTTTCAGCTCCGGCTCCAGCTCCGGCTTCGGCTCCAGCTCCGGCTCCAGCTCCGGCTCCAGCTCCAGCTCCGGCTCCAGCTCCAGCTCCGGCTCCGGCTCCAGCTCCAGCTCCGGCTCCGGCTCCAGCTCCGGCTCCGGCTCCAGCTCCAGCTCCGGCTCCGGCTCCGGCTCCAACACGGCCCCGATCATGATCGGTAGGGTCGGACTCATGCCCCGCACCACGACCGGCACCATCCCTGGCCACCCATCGTGACCGGAAGGATCGGGCCCGTGCTCCGCACCGTGGTCGTGACCGGCGCCAGCTCCGGCATCGGGCGGGCTGCCGCTGTGGCCCTGGCCCGGGGCGGCGACCGGGTGATTCTGCTGGGACGCGACCCGAAGCGCCTCGCTTCGGCGGCTGTCGAGGTGCGCGAGGCGGGCGGGCATACACCGCCTACCTACCGGGCGGACTTCGCCGTACTCGATGAAGTGCGCGCCACTGGTGCGCGCCTCGCCGCCGAGCACGAGCAGATCCATGTGCTTGCCAACAACGCCGGTCTGCTGGCGCCCGTCCGCCCCCGGACGACTGACGGCCTCGACCCGACCGTGCAGATCAACCACCTGGCGAGCTTCCTGCTCACCCATCTGCTGCTCGACCGCCTGCGGGCTGCCGCAACGCCGACGTCGCCGGCACGGATCATCACGACATCGTCGGTGGCCGAGGCGTGGGGGACGCTGGACGCGGACCGCCCCGGCCGCCGGCAGCACCTGCGCTGGCTGGCTTACGGCGCCAGCAAGCAGGCCAACATCCTGTTCACCGTCGAGGCGGCCCGCCGCTGGGCCTCGTACGGCATCGTTCCGACCTGCTACTTCCCCGGGCTGATTCGCAGCGGATTCGGCACCACCAGCCCTGCCTTCAGCGTGGCCCGCCTTCTCTTCCCCGGTCCCGCCGAGGGCGCCGACACCCTGACCTGGCTGGCCACGGACCCCGCCGCCCTCGTCCCCGGCGGCTACTTCGCCTGGCGTGCTCCCTTCCGAGCCACCCCGCGCTCGACCAGCCCCACCCGAGCCGCCCGCCTCTGGCAGTCGAGCCTCGCCGCGGTGGGGCTGACCGGCTGAAGAGTGACGCCACTCCGTGTCATCGAGCCGCGGCCACTCAAGATTGGCGTCGACTCTGCGATCGTCGCGGACGGGCGGCTGCTCGCCGGAAGGCGAGCCACCTTCGGAGACACCGATCGCCGAAGTCGCGTCCTCAGCCGCGGGCAACACGTCGCCTCGGTCGAGGCCGTCCGCGCCGTCCGCGCCGTCCGCGCCGTCGGAGCTTCGCACGCGGCCCACCACGGCACGGCCGCTGCGGATGGCGCCCACTGCGAAAGAAGGAACACGGATCATGCAGCTCTCCCGCCAGCTGCCGGCCACGGGTGACAGCGACAGCGAGCCAGGGAGCCCGCCTCAGCCGGTGGCTATTTCCGCTGCGGGAAGTGGCGCTGGAAGAAGCGAAGAGCACTGTCGGCCTCGAACCGGGGCAGCTCGGCGTGGCGGCCGGGGTTGGCGTGCAGGGTCTTCTCGGTGGAGGCGAAGGCCTCGAAGAGTGCCAGCGCCGACGCCCGGGGCACGAACTCGTCGTTCCACTGCAGGGCGAACTCGACCGGGACGGTGATGGTCGCCGCGAGGTCGTGACGAGCGCCGGTCAGACCCAGCACCCCGGCCGTGATCCGGTTGTCGGCCGCCATCAGCTCGAGGCCGACAGCGGCGCCCATCGAGACGCCCCAGAAGCCGGCCGGGCCGCCCGGGGCCAGCCGATCGAGAGCAGCACGCCACTCGGGGACGGCCCGGGTGGCAACGTCGGCGTTGATCCGGGCGACGCGTTCCGCCAACCCATCGGCCTCTCCTCGCATGGGAGAGCCGACCGGATCGGGTCGGTCGCCGTGCCCCGGCGCATCGAGCGCGGCGACCCGGAAGCCGGACGCGACCAGCATCCGGGCCCGCCCGGTCACCGACGGAGCGCCCCGGTGCTGGCCGCCACCGTGCGCGATGAGAATGAGCGGCCCGTCGCCGCCGGGCGGCTCCCACAGCGTGCCCGGAACCGTGTCGTCCAGCAGAAAGTGCTCTTCGGAAAAAGTCATGACGTGCCCTTCGGAATGCCACAGTGGCCCTTCCGGGGCGCCGGCTCAGAGAAGCGGCAGAGACCCGGGAAGCGCCCGACCATCGACTGCGTTGATCGGTCTCACCTCCTCGGGTAGCAGTTGCCGCCGAACCGTATCAGACCGCGATCAGGCCCGGCGCGAGCCGGCCGAGCCCTGTCTCGGAGCTCCTGTGTCAGGGCGGATGCGGGCCAGCGCGTCGCCGAAAGCCGCGCGGGTCATCGGGAGCAACGGGGTCGACGCCATCAACCTCAGGTCCTCGGCCGGCGTCGTGGTGCCGTCGAGGAAGCGCAGCACGCGTTCGGCCGGGTTGCGCGCGAACAGGCGGTCGAAGAACGCGACGCCGTCGACCTGTCCGCGGTCGAGGGCGCGCAGTTGCACGGCGTCCATCCACAGGTGCCGGGCCGGGTAGGGCGGGGCGGGCACCGGCGGGCGGCCGGCGGCGACCGCGCGGGCGATGTCGTCGGCCTGGCGGGCCATCGCCGAGAACGTGAAGCCGGTCGACGGCCGGGTCGCGCCGCCCGCGGTCCCGAGGCGTACCACTCGCGGGGACGGGTGCGGGTCGAACGGCCCGTCGGTCATCGGGATGACGCCGTCCTCGACCTCGCGGACCCGGAGCGCGGCCAGATCGAGGCCGAGCAGGGCCGAGTAGCCGCGCAGCGCCGCGTCGTACTCGTCGCCGGTCAGCACGGCCGGCGAGAACTCGGTGTACTCGACCAGGGCGAACCGGTCGCTGACCGGCAGCACGTAGCCGAACGACACTCCGCGGGCCGGTTGCGGCGTCCGGAAGTCCATCAGCACGGCGCGGCCGGGGTCGAAGACCGGCTCGTCCGCCTCGAGCCACCAGCCGCGGAAGTGCTGGAGCCAGTTGGTGCGCCCGGGACGCCGGGGCGGACGCGGACGCGAGTCGAGGGCCCACGCCGCGCGGACCAGGGGCGTGCCGTCGGGGGCCGAGATCAGCACCCGCTCGCCGTCGTCGACGACCTGCTCGGCGCGCTCGGTGATCCGTACGGCGGAAAGCTCTTTCTCGGCCTGGGCGGCCAGGTCATAGAGGGGCGCCGAGCGCAGCATCGCGTATCGCAGCGGGCGCAACGGCAGCGCGCGGCGGCCGGTCGGGGTGACCACGTCGGCCTCGTCCCAGCTCGCGCTGAGCAGCGGGTCGAGGAAGGTGCCGGGGGTGCCCCAGAACGCCCACGTACGGTCCTGGCCGCGTTTGTGCACTGGGTCGACGATCGCCACCCGGGCGCCAGCGCCTTGGCGCCCCAGCGCGGCCAGCACGAGCGAGGCTGCGCCACCCCCGCCGATCAGGGCCAGATCCACGTCCACGGGTTCGCTCACCGGCACAGCCTGTCATGCCGGTCCGGAGCGGGAGCCGGGGACTTTCGACTCTGCCGGCAGCGCCCTTCCCGGGGCATGCTGAGCGGGTGCGAGCCAAGGACGTCATGAGCAGCCCGGTGCACACCGTCGAGCCCGGTGCGCCGGTGGAGGACGCGGCGGCGGTGATGGCCGCGCGGGCGGTCACGGCGCTGCCGGTGGTGGACGGGGCAGGCCGCCTGGTAGGCATCGTCAGCGAGGGCGACCTGTTGTGGCGGCGGGTGCCGGTAGACCCCACGGCGCAGCTCAACCGCTCCCCCGCGGCGCCGGCCATCCGCCCCGGCCGGGTCGCCGAGGTCATGTCGCGGTCGCCGGTCACCACCCGCCCGGACGCCGACCTGGCCGAGGTCGCCGAGACGATGCTGATGTACGACGTCCGCAGCATGCCCGTCCTCGACGGCGACACCCTGGCCGGCATGGTCAGCCGTCGGGACATCCTGCGCGCGATGGTCCGCACCGACGAGACCCTCGTGCGGGAGGTGCAGCACCGCCTCGACGAGTACGCCCTGGGCCGCTGGACCGCGTCGGTCCACAAGGGAGTCGCGACCGTCGCGGGCTCGTTCGCCGACTCGACGGAACGCGAGATCGCGGCCGTCCTGGCCCGGACGGTCCCCGGCGTGGCCGACGTGCGGATCGAGCCGCCGCGGTGAGCGTGGCCCGTCCCTAGACTGCGAAGATGATTGCGCGAATGTGGCGGGGCTGGGTGCGAACCGAGAAGGCGGACGACTACGTCGCCTACATCGAACGGACCGGCCTGGCCGGTTACCGCGAGACGCCGGGCAACCGGGGCGCCGAGATGTGGGTGCGCGACCTCGGTGACGGCCGCTCCGAAGTGACGACGCTCAGTTGGTGGGACTCGCTCGACGACATCCGCGGCTTCGCCGGCGACGACATCTCCCGGGCCGTCTTCTATGCCGAGGACGACGAGTATCTGGTCGACCGCGAGGCCACGGTGACCCACCACGAGGTCGTTCGCCGCGTCGGCTGAGAGGCGGCTCGATCCGGCGAGGCGGTCGCATTATTTCAGGAACCCGTCCAAGTATTGCGTTCGTGTGAACAGAACTGTCACGATGACCGTCGATCCGTTCCCCGAATCCCCCGGATCGACAGGAGTCCCCCATGCCCGTCACCCGACGAACCCTGCTGTCTACGGCGGCCTTCGGCTCAGCCGCGGCCCTGCTTACCGATCTGTCCCCCGCCTCCGCCGCCTCGCCGCCGGGCGATGTCGTCGGCAAGATCAGCGTCGGCTACCAGGGCTGGTTCGCCTGCCCGGGCGACGGCGCGCCGATCGGCGGCTGGTGGCACTGGAGCCGCGACCGCTTCCAGCCGCCCTCGCCTGCCAACACGACGATCGTGTCCTGGCCCGACATGCGCGATTTCACCCACGCCTATCCCACCGCCTACCCGAATCTCGGCGACGGCCGGACCGCGACGCTGTTCTCTTCGTATGACCAACAGACAGTCGACACCCACTTCCAGTGGATGCGCACCTACGGCATCGACACCGCGGCCCTCCAGCGCTTCAATCCGACGGGCGACGAAGGGCCGACCCGCGATGCCATGACCCTGAAGGTGCGGACGGCGGCCGAGGCCACGGGCCGCAAGTTCTACATCATGTACGACGTCACGAGCTGGACGTCGATGCAGAGCGAGATCAAGGCGGACTGGACAGCCAAGATGTCGGCTCACACGGCGTCGCCGGCGTACGCCCGGCAGAACGGCAAACCGGTCGTCTGCATCTGGGGTTTCGGCTTCTCCGACGACGCCCGCCCGTTCGCTCCCGGCCCGTGCCTCGACGTCGTGAACTGGTTCAAGGCCCAGGGCTGCTACGTGATCGGCGGCGTGCCGACCTATTGGCGCGAGGGTAAGAACGACAGCCGGACTGGCTTTTCCGACGTCTACCGCGCGTTCAACATGATCTCGCCGTGGATGGTGGGCCGCACCGGCACGCTCGACGGTCTCGACTGGTTCCTGGCCAACGTGAACACCGCCGATCAGGCCGAGTGCAACGCGTACGGCATCGACTATCAGCCCTGCGTGCTGCCCGGCGACCTGTCGACCGGCGCCCGGCACCACGGCGACTTCTACTGGCGCAGCCTCCACAACATGATCAAGCTGGGCGCCCAGGGCCTGTACGTGTCGATGTTCGACGAGTTCAACGAGGGCAACCAGATCGCCAAGACCGCCGAGACAGCCGCCTCCGTCCCGGCCGGCAGCGGCATCCGGCCGCTCGACGAGGACGGCACGTTCTGCTCGTCCGACTACTACCTGCGCATCACCCAGGACGGCGGCCGGATGCTGAAGGGCCAACTCACCCTCACCGCCGTGCGCCCGACGCCACCCGTCACCGGGACGACACCGCCGCCGCCCACCGGGGACCTCGCCGCCGGCAAGGCAGCCACCGCCGGCAGCACCAACGGCCCCTACTCGCCGGCCAATGCGGTCGACGCCAGTTCGTCGTCCTATTGGGAGAGCGTGGGCTCGCTGCCGCAGTGGTTCCAGGTCGATCTGGGGGCCGGCTACGCGGTCAACCGGCTGGTGCTGCGGCTGCCCGCGGGCTGGGAGCGGCGCACGCAGACCATCACCGTGCAGGGCAGCACCAACGGCACGACCTTCACGACGCTCGCCGGCTCGACCGGCTACGTCTTCGACCCGGGCACCGGGAACACAACGACAGTCACGCTGTCGGGTGCGACGGTCCGCTACGTACGGCTGAGCTTCGCGGCCAACACCGGCTGGCCCGCCGCCCAGCTGGCGCAATTGCAGGCGTACGCGGAAAGCTCGCCGCCGCCGCCGCTCGCCGGCGACTTGGCTCGGGGCAAGCCGGCCTCGTCGAGCGGCCAGGCCCAGGCGTACGGGCCCGGTCACGTCGTGGACGGTGACGCCGGAACCTACTGGGAGAGCGCGAACAACGCGTTCCCGCAGTGGATCCAGGTCGACCTGGGCTCGGCGACCGCGGTGAGCCGGGTCGTTCTGAAGCTGCCGTCCGGCTGGGGTGCCCGTTCGCAGACGGTGGCCGTCGCCACCAGCACGAACGGCACCGCCTTCACCAACTTCGCGGCCGCGGCGGCCCGGGCCTTCGAGCCAGCTGCCGGCAACACGGTGACCGTCAACGGCTCGTCCGTTCAGGCGCGGTACGTGCGGGTGACCGTGACCGCCAACACCGGCTGGCCCGCCGGCCAGTTGTCGGCCCTGGAGGTCTACGCCACTTGACGTTCCTCATCGTCGGGGCGGCCGAGCACCATGAGTCGCGAGCCGCCTCGACGATGAGGAAGTGGGAACAACGCCCGGCGCGCGGGTGATCGGAACCGGCCGCGCCGCCGACCGTGACACGGTTCTCGAACTCGGCGCCGACGCCTTCCTCGACCTGAGTCACGACCTGCTCAAGAGGGGCGGACCGGTCGAGACCGCCGCCGCCGTCGCCCCGGCCACGCGGTTGATGGGAAGAGCAATCATTCAGGTACGGCCGTGACCGGGTCGCAGACCGGCCAGCTCGGCCGCGTCGACGCCGCCCACGACCTCTGAGGCGATGAGCCGCCCGGCACTGGGCGCCAGGGTCACGCCCGAGTGCATCACGGCCACGTAGGCGCCCTCGACGCCCGGGACGGGGCCGATCAGCGGCAGGCCGTCTGCCGGCATGGGACGCGTTCCCAGCCGTACGCCGAGCAATTGGACAGCATGGGTGTCGAACGTCGCGACGAGGCGGCGCCGCATCGCCTCGCCCGCTTGGCGCAGCTCGTCGTGGTCGGTCTCACCGTGGTAGGCGTCGGCGACCAGCAGCTCGCCGTCGGCTGCCTCCCGCACCTCGAGCTCCGGCGTGACGACCAGCGTGCGGACGAGACCGGGCGGCGCGGCGAAACGCATGAGCAGCGCCGGGGACGGATTCACCGGCAGGTCGAAGCCCAGCGGCGACAGCAGCGCGGGCGCGTCGGCGCCGGCTGCCACCACGACGGTGTCGGCGTCCACACCGCCACCGGACCACCGCACGCCGGCGACGCGGCCGTCCCGTGCGAGGACGGCGGCGACCGCGGTGTTGGCCATCAGCCGCGCGCCGTGACTCCGGGCCGCGCGCACCAGAGCTTGAGTCACGGCAACGGGATCCACCGCGCCGTGGCTCTCGAGGAAGACCGCGTGCGCAGGTGGCTCCCGCAGATGCGGCTCCAGCCGGGCCGCGTCGGTGATCGGCTCGCCTTCGCCGCAGAGCAGCACGCCGCGCCACCGCACCTGCAGACCCGGCACGTCCGCCTCCCACCGCCGCCAGTCCCGCAGGACACCGCGCCGCAGTGCCGTACTGGCATCGACCGCGTCGCCACTCCGCGGCTCGCCGATCCAGGCGAACGAGTCCGCGGTCACCCCCGACCCGGGAAGCGCCTTGTCGATGAGCACGACGTCGCCACCGGCCCGCGCCGCCTCGTACGCCACCGCCGCCCCGACGATGCCCGCGCCCACCACCACGATCCGCGTGCCCATCCCGCCAGCCTGCCACCCGGCGACGAACTGCCCACCGAGTTCCGATCGGAGGGAACCGATCGGACGGCCGATGTCTTTCGGACGGTGACGAAGGTTCACTGGCGACAGACCGACGGGGCAGGCCATGACGCAGCGCATCAAAGAACTGCTGGACGACGCGGTTTCCGGTGTGGAGCCGAGAACGCTCGACCCAGCCGGTGCGGTCGTACGGCGAGGGCGCTCGCAACGGCGGCGGACGGTGCTGGCGACGGCGTTGGCCGTCCTGGCCGTCGTGGGCGGGGGCGGGCTGGCCGCGCCTCAGCTCCGGCCGGGGCCGCCGCCCCGAGTCGCTGACGTCGACCGGCAGCCACCGGTGCCGCGCTTCGTGGACGGTGTGGTGCTTTCCGGCGGGCTGCGGCTGCCGGTGCCGGCCGGCTGGCAGGCCATGGCCGGCGGACAGGACAAGCCGTGCGCCGATCCGGCTCACACCGTGCTCATCGCCGACTTCACCAAGCCCCGGGAGGACTCCACGACTGCCTGCCCCTACGCCGCGATCACGGTGTGGGTCAGCGACCAGGGGATGGAGGCGCCATCCGGTGGCTTCCTCACCGACAAACGCATCGTCAAGACACCGCCGATCTCGATGACGCTGCCGGGTGGCGAGCCGGTCTGGGTCTCGAACCGGATCGACGAGGTGGACCCGGACCGGAATCGGTCAGGCCGTGCGTACGACCTGGAACTGGTCCTCCCGTGGTCGCGCACCATCGTCTATCTGCGGATGAGCCGCCTCGACGCCCAGCGGGTCGTCGGCACCCTCCGCGCCGAGCCGGTCGAGGGCGGTGTGCTCGCCGTGCCCGACGTCCCGGCCGTCGCCGAGCTGATCGCGCCCGGCCCCGACGACGAGATCTATCCCAGGCACAGCAGGACGACCGACAAGGCAACGATCGCCGATGTCGTACGGCTGCTGCGCGAGCAGACCGAAGCCGTCGCCGACCGTGAGGCCTGCGCGAGCCCGGCCCAGAAAGGCCTGCGACTCGACATCGGCACGGCCCATGTGGTCGTCGCCCTCGGCCCGCACTGCCAGGAGGCCGTCTCGTCAGCGGGCGGCCGGGTGCGATTCGACGACGCCGCGGTGACCGAGCTCGAGCAGCTGTTCGGGATCGACCGATGAGCGGCCCGGCGGGATTCGCCGAGTTCGTCAGCGCGCGCTACCCGGCGCTGGTGCGTTACGGCACGCTGCTGACCGGCGACAGCGGGCACGGTGAGGATCTGACCCAGGAAGCTCTGGTCAAGACCTACCGCGGCTGGCACCGACTGGGCTTCCCGGACGACGGCGACCCGGAGGCATACACCCGGCAGGTGATGGCCCGCGCGGCCTGGCGCGCGGCGCGACGGTTGTGGCGCCGCGAGATTCCGGCTGCCGCGCCGCCCGAACGGGCCGCAGCCGGCGACCCGTACGAGAGTCGCGACACCGCCTCACTGGTGCTGGACGCCCTGCGGGAATTGCCGGCCGGTCAGCGGGTCGTGCTGGTGCTGCGCTACTGGGCCGGGCTCTCCGAGCACGAGATCGCCACCCAACTCGGCTGTTCGTCCGGCACGGTGAAGAGCCGCGCCAGCCGGGCCATCACCACGATGCGCCGCACCCCGGCCCTGGCCGACGCGTTCACCCTCAGCGAGACGTCTTGACCCGTAGCCGGTCGCGGATCGGGGATTGGGCCAACCCGCAGCCGGTGGCTCAGCATGACTGGGCCAGCCCGTAGCCGGGTAGCTGAGCGCGACTCGGCCAGCCCGGCCGGTAGCTGAGCGCGACTCGGCCAGCCCGGCCGGTAGCTGAGCGCGACTCGGCCAGCCCGCAGCTGGTAGCTCACGGCTACTCGGCCGGCCCGGAGCTGGACGGCTGGAGCCAGGGGGTCAGGTCTTCCAGGTCAGTCGCCACGAACCGGGCGAGGCCGAGGCCAAAGCGGTGTTCGGTGACGACGGGGCGGTCGCCGGAGGCTCGCAGGACGACCTCGGCGCCGGCGGGTTCGAGGTCGTCGAGCCAAAGCTGGCCCTCGCCGGGAAGGTGGCGAATGGTGCGTATACCGAGGAGGTCGTCGAAGGCACCCGGCGTGACCCTGCAGTGCTCGTCGGTCAGGCCGCTGCCGAACGTCAGGATCAAGGTGCCGCCGGCCTCGACGTACGAGCGCAGGGCGCGGTGGGTGGCGCTCGGGACGAGGTGCAGCAGCGGCGCGGCGACGACCCGGTAGTGGTCCAGCGGAGCGTCGATCGGGATCACGTCGACCGGTGGGCCGAGGGCGCGGTGCCAGCGGCGGCAGGTGGCCTCGTAGTCGATTTGGCGGGTCGGCAAGTGTGGGGACTGCCAGGCCCACATCGTCTGTTCGTCATACAACAGTGCGCGGTCGGCGCTTTCGACGGACGGCGTACACCCGGCGAGCGCGGCGCCGGCAGAAGCGATCTCGCGGAAGACCGGGGTGTCGGAACCCTCGTGCGGAACGATCGCGGGGTGCCACTGCTCGGCGCCGCCGCGGCTGGCCCGCCATTGGAAGTACATGACTCCGGTGGCGCCGCGGTCCGTGTAGGTCTGGGCGGCCGCCAACGCCTCGCCCTCCGCGAGCGCACGGACGACGCCCTGCTCCAGCACGGCGCCGGGCGCGTGTTCCATGACCAGCCACGGCTTGCCGCCGGCCCGGCCGGGCACGCTCGACCCGCCGACCGAGCCCGACACGCTCGACCCGCCCGTCCAGCCCAACGCGCTCGAGCCGCCGACCGAGCCGGACACGCCTGACCAACCGGCCGAGGTGGCCCAGCCCCGGGCCAGGTCGGCCACGAAGGCGCGGTCGTCGAGGTGGCCGGCGACCGAGGCCGGATAGTCGTCGACCGCCACCACGTCGACCTCGCGGGACCAGCGGGCATGGTCGACCGGCACCCAGCCGCCGAGGGCGAAGTTCGTCGTCACCGGTTTGCCCGACGGTCGGACAATGTCACGCTGCCTGACGTAGTGGTCGAGCATCGCGTCCGAGACGAAGCGCCGGTAGTCCAGCAGGTGGGCGGGGTTGTTCAGATACTGGGTTGCCCGGGGTGGCCGCACCTCGTCGAAGGACGCGTAGCGCTGCGACCAGAAGTCGGTGCTCCAGGCGGCGTTGAGGGCGTCCGGGTCGCCGTACGCGTGGGAGAGCCACAGCCGGAAGGCGGCCGCGCAATGGTCGCAATAGCACGTCGTGCCGTACTCGTTGTGCACATGCCACATCCGCAGCGCGGGATGGTGCGCGTAGCGCTCCGCCAGCGCCGACGCGATGCGCGAACTGGCCGCGAGATAGGCCGGAGCGTTCACGCAGTACGTGTCCCGCGAACCGTAGGTCAGCCGGACCCCGTCGGCCGTGACCGGCAGGCCGTCGGTGAACCACGGCGGCGGGGACGCCGTCGGGGTGGCCAGACAGGCGCCGATGTCGTTGTCACGCAACAGGTCGAGCGCCTCGTCGAGCCAGTCGAAGTCGAACCTGTCCGGCGCCGGCTGCAGGCGGGACCACGAGAACACGCCGACCGTCACGAGATTGACGTGGGCCTCACGCATCAGGGCGACGTCCTCGTGCCACACCTCGGTGGGCCACTGTTCCGGGTTCCAGTCGCCGCCGAAGAAGATCATCCCTTGATGGCCCCGATCAGGACGCCCTTGGTGAAGTGCCGTTGCACGAAGGGGTACACCAGCAGGATCGGGATCAGCGTCAGCGTCACCACGGCCATCTGGATGGCCAGCGGCGTGATCTCCTGGGTGCCGAAGTACTGGCCGGTCGTGTTCTGACCGGAGCCGGGCATCGCGTTGCCCTGCAACGTGTACGTGTAGATGACCATCTGCAGGGGCCACTTCTGGTTGTCGGGCAGGAAGAGCAACGCGTTGAAGAACGTGTTCCAGTAGCCGACCGCGTAGAACAGCGCCACGACGGCGGTGACCGCGCGCGACGTCGGCAGCACCACCGACCACAGGGTGCGCCACTCCCCCGCGCCGTCGATGGCCGCGGCGTCGATGAGGTCCTGCGCGGTGTTCGAGAAGAACGCGCGCACGACCAGGATGTTGAAGACGCTCACCGCGGTCGGCAGGATCATCGACCAGTAGCTGTCGTAGCCGCCGAGGGCCGAGACGACCAGGAACGTCGGGATGATGCCGCCGCTGAAGAACATGGTGGCCACCAGCAGCAACAGGATCGGGCGGTGGGCCCACGAGTTGTGCCGCGACAGCCCGTACGCGCAGAGGATCGTCACCACCATCGACACGAGCGTGCCGACGATCGTGATGCCGAGGCTGACCGCCAGCGAGTGCATCACCAACTGGTTGGTGAAGATCTGCCGGTACGCCGCGAAGGTGATGCCGTCCGGCACGAGCACCATGCCGCCGGCCTCGTTGACCGCGCTCTGGGTGGAGAGACTCGTCAGCACCACCATCCACAGCGGAATGGCGACGACGGCCACCACCACGAGGAGCACCACGCCCTTGCCGGTCTGGCCGGCTGCGGTCGGCGGCTCCTCCCAGTTCGGCCGGTTGCGGTTGCGGCGGTTCGGATCCGCCAGGGGGGTCACGACAGTCATCGCCGATACAGTCCGTCCTCGCCCAGCAGGTGCGCGATCTTGTTGGCGGCCAAGAGGAAGAGCAGCGACAGCACGCCCTTGAACAGCGAGGCGGCCGCGCCGAGGCTGAAGTTCGCGTTGACGACGCCGTAGAAGTAGGCGTACGTGTCGAGCACCTCGGCCGCGTCACGCCCGACGGCCCCGCGCTGGATGAGCATCTGCTCGAAGCCGACGGTGAGCACGTTGCCCAGGCGCAGCACCAGCATGAGCACGATGACGCCGCGGATGCCGGGCAGCGTGATGTGCCACAGGCGGCGCCAGCGCCCGGCGCCGTCGGCCGCGGCCGCCTCGTACAGCTGGGTGTCGATGGCGGCCAGCGCGGCGAGGAAGACGATGATGCCCCAGCCGGCCTCCTTCCAGATCACCTGCGAGGTCACCAGGAGCGCGAAGGTGTCCGGGTTGGTCATGACGTCGAAGGTGCCGAGGTCGTGCTCGCGCAGGAACTGGTTGAGCGCGCCGGCCCCGCCCAGCATCTGCTGGAAGATGGTCACGGCCAGCACCCATGAGAAGAAGTGCGGCAGGTAGACGACCGACTGCACGATCGTACGGACCTTGGAGCTCATGATGGAGTGCAGCAACAGGGCCAGCGCGATCGGGATCGGGAAGTAGAACACCAGCTGCACGAGGCTGAGCAGGAGCGTGTTGCCGAGGGCGCTCCAGAACAGGGAATCGGAGAACAGCTGCCGGAACGTCTCGAGACCGACCCACGGGCTGTGCCAGAAGCCGGCATAGATGCTGTAGCGCTGGAACGCTGTCGCCGTGCCGAACATGGGCACGTAGTTGAAGACGATCAGCAGCACGAGGGCCGGGATCACCATCAGGAGCAGGGAACGGTCGCGCCGGAAACGGTTCTTCCTGACCGGCGCCGCCTCGTCCGGTTTCTGCTGAGCGGGCGGCGCCTCGTGGAGCGCTGTCACTGGCCCGTGCCGTACTTGCTGCGGATGTCTTCGTAGAACGCGCGCAACTGGTCGCCTCCCTGCGCCTTCCAGGTCTTCAGACCCTCCTGGTACGCCGAGATCGGCTTGCGCCCGAACCGGATGTCCTTGACGAGGTCGACCATCGGCTGGTTGATGCTCGCGTACTGCGCGGGCTCGGTGACGTTCATGCCGTAGAACGCGGGCTTGACCGCGTACTTCACCATGTCGGCCTCCCACGCGGCGTAGTCCTTGACGACCTGGGTCTGCCCGGCGATGACGGTGGTCGGGCTGATCGGCGTGATGAGGAACTGGTAGGTGGTCGCCACCTCCTTGCTGCCGCGCTCGGTGAGCACCGGGTTGCCGTCGACCATCGTGTAGTCGATGCCCTCGACGCCGAAGTTGACCGTCAGGTACTCCTTCGACCCGTACGGCGCGGCCAGGTAGTTGGCGATCGACAGGCATTCCTTGATCTCGTCGGCGCTCAGCTTCGCGTTGAGGAAGCTGTACATGCCGGCGCTGGGGTTCATCCAGATCTGCGGCTTACCGTCGGTGGACAGCAGTTTGAAGGCCTGCCGCTCGTACGAGGGATTGGCCGCCTTGCCGCTCTTGGCGTCGTCACCCTTCCAGGCGCCGGGCCCGTCGCCGGTGATGGCCACCTTGCCGCTCCAGAAGCGCTGCTTGGCCTCCTGGGTCTTGTCGGCCAGCGCGTCCGGGTGGACGTGCCCGGCCTTGGCCTGCGTCTGGTACCAGTTCAGCGCCTCGAGGATGCCCGGCGTCTCGTAGCGGTGCAGAATCTTGCCGCTCTCGTCGATGACCCAGCGGTTGGGGTCGACCGGGAACTTGTAGATCTGGCCGAGCGTGTCGAAGACGTCGTCGAACGCCCACCGGCCCGCCGCGGCGCTGGTGAGCTGCTGACCCAGCGCGGCCAGATCGTCCGGGGTCTTGATGTCGTCGGGGTTGATGCCCTCCTTGGCCAGGATGTCCTTGCGGTGGAAGAGCGTGCCCGCGATCGTCGCGCCGCTGTAGTAGACGGGCAGGCCGAACAGCTTGCCGTTCCAGATGCAGCATTGCCAGGCGCTGGTGGGGATGGCCGCGAGATTGGGGTACGCCTTGATGGCGTCCCCGGACAGGTAGGGCCCCAGATCGGCGAACTTGTTGACCGCGTCCGCGAAGCCGAGGTTGCCCATGTTCCAGCCCGGGATCTGCACCCAGTCGGGCAGCTTGTCGCCGGCGAACAGCGTCGGCAGCACCTTGTCGTAGTTGTTGCCGTCGGCCGGTTGGAGCTTGAGCGTCGCGCCGATCGCCTTGTTGACCGCGGCGTAGTAGGCGTTGCCGCTCGCCGACGGGATGGCGCCCCACAGCGGGGTCATGGTCGTGTAGCTGCCGCCCTTGCCCGGCACCCCGGTCGAGCTGGTGACGGGGTTGGCCGGGTACTTGAGGAACGCCGGGTTGCTGAAGAAGCCGTTGGCGCCCTGAACACTGGGTATGTCGGCCTTCACCAGCTCGTTCGGCGTATAGGCAGGCAGGAGCTTGGCCAGTTGGTCCTGAGTGGTCGTGCCCGGGCCGCTGGACGTCTTGGCGTCGCCACAGGCCGCCAGAAGCCCCGACGCCGCACCCAGACCGGTCAGCGCGAGCAGTTGCCTTCTATCGAGTTTCATCGTTGACTCCTCCGTCTTTAGTTGGGACGGTAAACGAACTAAGTGCGGCCCGGCAAGGCCTGCCGGGGATCGGTGCCGTACGCTGCCGGAGGGAATGTTCGTGGGGCGGGGGTCGTCGGTGCTCACCAGGGAGAACGGGCCGCAACCGGCCGATTTCGCCGACGTCCGGGCGACCAATCTGGCCGTCGTGCTGCGCCATCTGCGCACCCACGCGCCGTGCTCCCGGGCCGACATCGCGGCCACCACCGGCCTCAACAAGGCCACCGTGTCCAGCCTGGTCACCGACCTCATCGACCGCCGCCTGGTGCGCGAGGTCGGCATGACCGAGAACCGCATCGGCCGCCCCGCGGTGATGCTCGTGCTCGACGGCTCCCCCTACGCGGCAGTCGGGTTGGAGATCAACACCGACTACCTGACGGCGGTAGCGCTCGACCTGGCCGGCGAACGGCTGCTGTCGTGGCGACGCGCCTTCACCGGAACCGCGGGACAGCCGGGGCAGGCGATCGCGGCGCTGGCGGCCCTGGCCCGGCGCACGGTGTCGAAGCTGTCCCATGACGGACGGCGCGTCCTGGGGCTGACGGTCGCCGTGCCCGGGCTGGTCGACGCGAACGGGGTGGTCGAACTCGCGGCCGGCCTGGGGTGGCAGCGGGTCGACGTACGCAAGTCGTTGCTGGCGGCGCTGGGCGAACCGGGCTACCCACTGCTCGTCGAGAACGACGCGAACCTGGCGGTGCTGGCCGAGCAACGGCTGGGCGACCAGTCCGGCACGGGCGACCTCGTCTATCTGACCGGCGGCGCCAGCATCGGCGCGGGGATCATCAGCGACTTCCGGCTGCTGCGCGGCGCCCGCGGCTTCGCCGGCGAGTTCGGCCACCTGCCGCTCGACCCCGCCGGTCCGGCTTGCGGCTGCGGACGCCGGGGCTGCCTGGAGGCGTACGCCGGACTGGGCGCCGTCATTCGCCGCGCGCTCCCCGAGGTGGGCATCGAGACGGCGCTCTCCCCCTCGGAGTTCGGCCCCCACATGGACGAGATCCACCGCCTCGCCAAATCCGGCGACGCGCACGTGCTGGAAGCCCTGACCGAGACCGGCGCCCGCCTGGGCCACGGCCTTGCCATCCTGGCCAACCTCATCAACCCGGCGTGCGTGGTGCTGGGCGGCTACTTCACCGGCATAGCCCCCTGGCTGATCCCGTCCGCCTCCCTCGAGCTGGCCGCCCGCTCCGCCGCCGCCGACAGCGGAGGCACGGTCATCGTCGCCTCAGCCCTGGATTCCAGCGCGGCCGCCGCCGGCGGCGCCACCCGAGTCCTCGACGCCATCGACTCGGGAGCGCTACCCACCCCGCGGTGACTTCCGATGACTCCGCATCGATGTCGATCTCTTGACGGTCCCCATCGGCTCGGGTAGACAGATCGTCAAATCGCCGAAACATGGACGACACGCTTGCCCGCCTGTGTCGAAGCGCTTCGACACAGGCGTCTCGCCGATGAACCGCCACGGATGTGAAACCCATGAGCGACACACCGCTGTTCCGTCAGGTCGCCGCGCCCCTCGCGGAACGTGTGGAGGATCTGCTGGGTCGGCTCACGCTGCCCGAGAAGATCGCCCTGCTGCACCAGCACCAGCCCGCGATCGACCGCCTCGGCCTCGCCGCCTTCACCACCGGCACCGAAGCGTTGCACGGCGTCGCCTGGCTGGGTGAGGCCACCGTCTTCCCGCAGGCGGTCGGGCTGGCCACGAGCTGGGATCTCGGCCTCGTGACGAGGGTCGGAGCGGCCGTCGGCGACGAGGTGCGCGGCCTGCACAGCGAGGGCAAGTGCGGCCTCAACGTCTGGGCGCCGGTGGTCAACCCGTTGCGCGACCCGCGCTGGGGGCGCAACGAGGAGGGCTACGCCGAGGACCCGTTGCTCACCGGGCTCATGGGGGACGCGTACGCCCGGGGACTGGCCGGCGACGACCCGCGGGTGCTGCGGACGGCGCCGACGCTCAAGCACTTCCTCGGCTACAACAACGAGACCGACCGCTGCCTCACGTCGAGCAACCTCAGCCCGCGGGTGCTGCGCGAGTACGAGCTGCCCGCCTACCGCCCGGCCATCGAGCGCGGCTCCGCCGTGGCCGTGATGGCCGCGTACAACCTCGTGAACGGCCGCCCGGCGCACGTCTCGCCGTACCTGGAGGACGAGCTGCGCAGCTGGACCGGCGACGAGATCTTCGTGGTGTCCGACGCCTACGCGCCGACGAACCTGGCCGACCCGATGCAGCAGGCCTTCTTCGCCGACCACGCGGAGAGTCATGCGGCGGCGCTGCGGGCCGGCATCGACAGCTTCACCGACGCCGATCGGCGCAGCGAGGTCACCGTCGAGCGGATCACCGAGGCGATGCGGCGCGAACTGATCAAGGAGGAGGACGTCGACCGGGCGGTGCGGCGCGCCCTGACCACGCGGGTGCGGCTCGGCGAGTTCGATCCGGCCGGCGAGAACCCGTACGGGAAAATCGGCGCCGACGTGGTGAACTCGCCGGCCCACCGGGAGCTCGCCCGCGAGGCCGCCCGGGCGTCGATCACGCTGCTCAAGTCGGAGTGCTGCCTGCTGCCGCTCGATCCGGCCCGGCACCGCACCGTGGCCGTCGTCGGCACGCACGCCGACCGCGTCTTCACCGACTGGTACAGCGGTTCCCTGGCGTACGCCGTCACCGTTCGCGACGGCTTGAGCGAGACCGTCGAAACGGTCGTGCACGCCGAGGGCGTCGACCGGATAGCGCTGCGCCTGGGCGGGCTCTACCTGGCCGCCGACGCCGACGGCGTCCGGCTGACCGTCGAACCGGCCGCGTTCGACGTCTTCGACTGGGGCAACAACGTCGTCACGCTCCGGTCGACGCTCAACGGCCGGTTCCTGCGCGCGGCCGGCGACCGGATCGCCGCCGACTCCCCCGGCCCCTCCGAGTGGGTCGTCACCGAGATGTTCACGCTGGGGCAGCGTCCCGACGGTTCGACCACTGTGCACACTCACCCCGGGAAAGAGACGATCACGGCCCAGCTCGGCCTGGGTCCGCGCGCGGCCCGCTTCACCCTCGAGACGCTGGTCGACGGGGCCGCCGACGCCGCCGACCTGGCCGCCACGGCCGACGCGGTGGTCGTCGTGATCGGCAACCACCCGCTGGTCAACGGGCGCGAGACCGAGGACCGCACCGACCTGCAACTGCCGCCCACCCAGGAACGGCTGGTGCGCGAGGTGCACGCGGCCAACCGGGAGACCGCGCTCGTGCTGGTCTCGAGTTATCCGTACGCCATCGGCTGGGCCGACGCCCACCTGCCGGCCGTGCTGTGGATGTCGCACGGCGGCCAGGAGCTCGGGCACGCGCTGGCCGACGTGCTCACCGGGCAGGCCGACCCGGGCGGACGGCTGACGCAGACCTGGTACCGCAGCGCGTGCGAGCTGCCCGACATTCTCGACTACGACATCATCACCAACGACGCGACCTACCAGTACTACCGGGGGACGCCGCTCTATCCGTTCGGCCACGGACTTTCGTACGCCTCCTTCGACTATTCGAACCTCGACGTCTCGCAGCCCACGGCGGCGGCCGGCGACGAGGTCACGATCACGGTGTGGGTGACCAACATCGGGAAGCGGGCGGGCACCGAGGTCGTGCAGCTCTACACCCACCAGCAGGTCTCGCGCGTGAAGCAGCCGTTGCGCCGCCTGCGCGCCTTCGACAAGGTGCGCCTCTCCCCCGGCGAGTCGCGGCTGGTCAGCTTCACCCTGAGGATCGACGACCTGTGCTTCTGGGACGTCACCTCCAACCGGTTCGTGGTCGAGACGGCCCGGCACAAGATCCTGGTCGGGCGCTCGGCCAGCGACATCCGGCTCACCGGCACGCTGGCCGTGCGGGGCACCCGGATCGGGGCGCAGCGGGTGCTCGACCGCACCGTCCGCGCCGCCGACCACGACGAGTACAGCGGGATCACGTTGGTGGCCACGGCCGACCCGGTCCGCGGCGAGGCGGTGCGCGCCACCGAGGACGGCGCCTGGTGCTGCTTCAACGGCGCCGACCTTTCCGGCGTACGCGAAGTGGCCGTCGACGGGGACGGGCCGCCCGTCCGGCTGCGCCTCGACGACCCGTACGCGGGCCCGGAATTCGCCTCGGTGACACCCGGCGCACCGGGCGCCGTGACCGCGGCGGACGGCGTCCATGACCTCTACCTCGCCCTGGACGCGGGCAGCCGGGTCAGCGCGCTCACCTTCCGACCGTGAGAATGACGTGATGCCGGTTCGACGAGTGACCCTGGACGAGATCGCTCAAGCCGCGGGCGTCTCCGTGCCGATGGTGTCGCGGGTGCTCAACGGGCGGGGACACGTGTCGCCGCCGAAGCGGGAGCTGATCCAGGATCTGCTGCGGCAGCACTCCTATCAGCCCCGGAAGGCGCGGAAGCGGACCGCCGCGGGCCTTATCCACGTGGTCTTCGAAGAGATCGACTGCGCCGTCGAGCTGGAGCACCTGCGCGGGATGGAACCGGTCGCACGCGACGCGGGCGTGGGCCTGGTTGTCACGGCCGCCCCGCGCTACATCCCGGGCCCGACGGATGGTGTCGTGCTCGTCGCCACCGGCGGCAGCCCGCGACTCACGGCCGACCTCGACCGGCGCGGAGTTCCGGCGGTGGCGCTCGATCCGACGGCACGGGTGCTCTCCGCGCCGACCGTGGGCGCGGCCAACTGGTCGGGCGCACGGGCCGCAACCGCGCATCTGCTGGAACTCGGGCACCGGCGTCTGGCGATGATCTCCGGATCGCTCGAGCTGCTGGGCAGCCGCATGCGGTGCGACGGCTTCCGCTCGCTGGCCGGGGACTCCGCCGTGGTGGAGCGGGGCGAGTTCACGTACGCCTCGGGGTTGTCGGCCGGGTTGCGCCTGCTCGACCGGGCCGACCGGCCGACGGCGATCTTCGCCGCGAGTGACGACCTGGCGCTCGGCGTCTACGAGGCGGCGCGCCGGCTGGGTCTGCGCGTCCCCGACGACATCAGCGTGGTCGGCTTCGACGACGTGCCCGCCGCCCGCTGGGCGTCGCCTCCGCTGACCACCGTGCGGCAACCGTTGCGGGACATGGGAAGGCTCGCGGCCGACACCGTTCTGCGGCTCGCCCACGGCGAGGCTCCGGACTCGGAGAACATGGAGCTCGGCACGCACCTGATCGTGCGCGCCAGCACGGCCCCGGCGATTTGATGGCCGAACGGCCCGGTGCCGTTCGCCGATTGGTCCGATACTGCCCGATTTGAGGGGATAAGTCGCGAGCTGAGGCGGCGATTGCCGTCCGCGGCAGGCGGGCCCGATCCTGAGATGGCCTTTCGCGACCGCTCAGCAGTGCCGCTGCGTCGCCCAGCTCTTCTGTGCAGAAAGTGCGGCCCCGTGCCTGTTGAGTTCCACGACCTCGCCCCCACGATCCTGCGCCAGCGACTGGTGGTCGAGGGCTATCCGAGCTTCGTCATCACCGACGACCACATCAAGGAGTACCTGAGCAAGCTCTCCGTGGTCACCGACATGATCACGCTGATCGAGCCGGTCACCCACTGCAGCGACCTCTACGGCTGGGCCGGCTGGATCCACTGGGAGACCTCCGGCGCCCACTTCTATTCGTGGGAGCGCCCGGTCCAGTTCTTCAGCGTCGACATCTACACCTGCAAGGCCTTCGACCCCGACCAGGTCGTCGCGTTCACCGAGGAGTTCTTCGGCGCCACGAAGATCGTCGCCAAGCCGTGCTGACTTCCTTCCGGTACGACCTGAGCCCCACCCGGACCGAGGCCGTGGTCACCGAGTTCCTCCGTTCGGTCCCGCCCCGCCGGTCCCGCTTCCTGACGGCCGTGGTCGGCTTCGACCACCCCCTGGCCGACGTGGCCCGCACGGTCGAGTGCACGGTCTTCGACGACGCCTTCGGCAACACCGGAGAGGTGATGACCGCCGAATACGGCCCGTACGAAGCTCGAAGCACCTTCTATCTGGTCATCGACCGCCGCACCGCGCGCCCGGCCGGGGCCGCCCGCAGCATCGCCGGCACTGGTGCCGAACTGAAGACGCTGGCCGACGCCCCCGCCCACATCGGCCGCTCCGTCGACGAGATCCTCGACGCGCACGACATGCGCGACGCGACCGTCTGGGACTACGCCACGGTCGCCGTGCTCCCCGCCTACCGCGGCACCCTGACCGTCAGCTCGATGCTCTACCGCACGTTCGCGCTGGCCTGCCTGCGATCCGGCGTCGACCACGCCGTCACCCTGCTCGACAAGCGCGCCCACCGCAACATGACCCTGATCGGCGTCCGCATGGAGCCGCTGGCCGGCTCCGCACCGTTCCCCTACCTCGGTTCGGCCGACACGCGAGCCCTCAACAGCCGCCCGCCCGACTATCTCCCCGACATCCGCCGCCAGGCCCGCAACCTGCTGCGCCCCGGCCACCACTACGCCGGCCAGATCCGCGCCCGGGGCCTGCGCGCCCTGCTGACCCGCCTGGTCGCCGCCCGAGTCGCCCACCAGATCGGCACCGGGCGCGGCCTCGACGAGAACATCATCTGGGCCCAGTAGATGATGCCGGCCACCGGCGTGGTAAATCCGGCGACGGCGGTCTTCGCCCCGGCGAGAATGGCCGGTGTGGACAAGGTCGAGATTGTTCTCGCTCATGAGGAGCGGGCGACCCTGCGGGTCGGGGACGTCTTCCTGAAGGTCGACCCGGATCAGGGGCGCATCGACGTCGAGGTCGAGGCGATGGCCCTGGCGCCGGTGCCGACTCCCGAGGTGTTGTGGCGCAAGCCGCCCGTGCTGGCGCTGGCCGCCGTCCGGGGGAAGGAGCTGGGCCGCATCGGCCGGCCGTCGACTGCTTCGCCGGCCGCGTGGGTCGCCGCGGGGGCCGCCGTCCGCCGGCTGCACGACGCGCCGCTGCCGCCGTGGCCGGGGCCCGGCCTGGAGCAGTACGCCGCGGAGCTGGAGGACGAGTGCGCGTGGCTGCTTGCCAACAACGTCCTGCCGGCCGCTGTCGTCGAGAGGAACCGGGAGGTGGCCGGGGCTGTGCTCCGGCCCTGGAAGCCGGTGTTCGTGCACGGCGATCTGCATGTCAGCCATGTGTTCGCCGAGGGTGACGAGATCACCGGCATCATCGACTGGTCCGAGGCGGCTCGGGGCGACGCCCTGCGCGATCTCGCCAGCCTGACACTCGGCCACGAGGAGCATCTCGGCGACGTGATCGCCGGCTACGGCGCCGGCATCGACATCGACGTGGTCCGCGGCTGGTGGTCGCTGCGCAGCCTGCTGGCGGGCCGTTGGCTGGTCGAGCACGGCTTCGACCCGGACTCGCCGGGTTGCGAGTTCGACGTGCTCCGGGCGGCGTCCGCCCGGACCTGACTGGCAGGCCGGGCGGACGCCGCTGCGGTTACTCGCCGGACGGGGCGGTGAGGGAGGCGCCCAGGCCGACCGGGGTGCCGAAGTCGGGCGTGCCGTCGGCGTTCCAGGTGAACTTCTGGGCTCTGGTCGAGCGGTTCAGGTCGCAGTTGCCGTTCGGGTTGGTCGTGGCGTGGTAGGCCATCCAATCCTTCGGTGCCATCGGGAGACGTGAAGCCGTTGTGGCCCGGCCGTAGACGCCGGCCCGCGTAGTTGGAAGATCGGCACCGACGACTCACCCACGAGGACGACGCTCACCCCGACAGTCAGGACGGGCTGGCGCCTAACCGCACGGCTTACTTCCAAATTGCATCGCCCGACCCCTTTTGGTCTATACACGCAGAGCAGTTGCCAGCATTCAATGCGAACATCTCGAACATTTGTTCGCACCAAGGCCTTGCCGAGGAAGCACTCGGACGCTCTCGACCGATTCGGGCTGTTCGACAGGAAGGCATGCTTTTGAACGTACCTTCCGGCACCTGACACAGCGGAAGCGACTACCCAGAAGTAGCACCTGCGGTGTAACTTCTAGCGCACAAGAAACCACTTGCCACACTGGACACCCGAGCGTACTCTCGAAATCTTCCCCATTCGGCGGAGGCGCGGTTCGCGAAGAACGACTCGCATGAGGTGCCAACTGCTCGATCCTGAAATTGGCGCAAGCCCGTTAACAGGCCGGCCGACGCACGAGAAAAACCGGCCTGGGCTCGTCAACCACTCAGGCTGAATAGTGAGCCTCAGACCCGGATTGGAGAGGAATATGGCTCCGGAATCACCCGGTAAAATTCCCTATCTATCAGCGTACGGAAACATCACAAGGGCGCTCGACAAGATTAAAACCGCTTCAGTACCCGACCGTTTCACGGTAGATTTTTTACAAACCAAGCTCGGACTTAGCGGCGGTGGCGCTCGACCAATCATTCCCTTCCTCAAACGTGCAGGTTTTTTGAGCCCGGACGGCTCGCCAACCGCCCGCTATCGCCAATTCAGGAACTCATCAGCGTCGGGTTCAGCGGCTGCAAACGCTATGAGGGAAGCATACTCGGCGCTCTACGAGCTCAATGAGTATGTTCACGACGCCTCGGACAACGAGGTCAAAGGGCTCATTGTTCAGCTGACAGGACTCGAACCGGAGTCGACGACACTAAAAGCCATGCACGCATCTTTCAAGGCTCTCAACGCATACGCCGACTTCGAGGCAGGCCCGCCCTCCGAGGCAGAAGAACAGAAGGCGAATGGCCGGTCGGTAGCCGACCCTGAGCCAAAGCCTCAAAGCCAGAACGAGCACTTCTCCGCGCCCCAACTAAGACTTGGATACACGATCAATCTGAATCTGCCGAATACCAGTGACGTCGCAGTTTTCAATGCAATATTCAAAAGCCTGCGTGATCACCTTCTGCCACAGGCCCGCAATGAATAGCCATGAAGCTTTTAAGGTCTTCGGGCTTACGACGCTGCTGATCGAACATGATCTCGACGAAGTCGAGGCGCTGTTGAATATCGACCTTGGTCGCGCTGGATCGGATAGGCTCAGACACGAAGCTCCAGCCGAGAACGATCAGGAATACTATCCTCAGATCGAACGCGACATTCGCGCCGAGGCTGCCGCCATGGCTCCTCACTACGAAACTTTCTACTCACTCGAGAAGACGATACGCGGCCTAGTCGCCCAAACACTCGAAGCCGAGGATGGGGAGCTCTGGTGGGCTAGCAGTCGGGTACCACCGAGGATCAAGGCAGAGTGCGAAAGCCGCCGAAAGCGAGAAATTGACACTGGAAATACTCCCAGGTCAGACGAAGAGCTAGACTTCGCGACGTTCGGTGAGCTAAGTGAAATCATCAAAGCAAACTGGGACATCTTCGGAAGCCTTTTTAAGAGCGCCAAGGCGGTCGAACGAGTAATGGCGAACCTAAATACTCTTCGCGGACCGATCGCCCACTGCACGCGTCTTGCAGAGGATGAGGTAGTTCGCCTTAGGCTTGCCGTCCGAGATTGGTTCCGCCTGATGGAGTAGATTACCATTTCTTGTCTTTACCATGAAGCCTTAAAGCTGTAACACGATTGGCTTAATCAATGTGATCATTGCGACGAAGTGAAGGTCCGTCTCGCTTGATCGTCGTGAGCAAGGCGTTATTTGTCGATAACGGGCTGCAGGAGCTACTGCCGTCGACGGACGGATAGCAGGCCCCCGTCCGGCACCGGATCGGTTGAACTGGAGCGGCCGGGCGTTCGTCCGGGATCGGCGCCGGCTGGATGTTGGCGGCGGGCCGGCTGCGCCATCCCGGCACGCGATGCCGGCAGGGCGTCGGCGATGCTGTGCGCATGGAGTACGTGTCCAGAGTGCCGCGACCGCCGCTGGACGGGCTGATCGACGACCTTTACTACCTGGCGGGCGCGCCGCCGTACCCCCGGCTGACCCTGCCGGCAAGTCCGGCGGCGTTGCTCATCGTCAATCTCGGCGCGCCGTTCCGCATCCGCGCCGGCGCCGACATCGAGACGGCCGAGTACGCCGACGGCTGCGTGGTTACCATGCCCACCCGCGCGTTGGAGTTCGGCTACCCACCTCGGACCCTGTCCGTCGGCGTGCACTTCAAGCCGTGGGGGCCGGCGCTGTTCGTACCGATGCCCGCGGCTGAGCTGCGTGACCGGCCGGTGACGCTGGAACAGGTCTGGGGCCGGCCCGCCGTCGCTGAGCTGCGGGACCGGCTGGCCACGGCGGACGGACCGCACGAGATGCTGACGCTGCTCGAGGACGAGCTGATGCGACGGCTGGGCGAGGCGGCCGGCCTGGGGCTGGTCCGCCATACGAGCAATGTCATCGCGGCGAGCAGCGGGGCGGTGGCGATCGGCGACCTGCGGGTGGCCGCCGGTGTCAGCAGCACTCATCTGGAACAGCAGTTCAAGGAGCTCATCGGCGTCACGCCGAAGCAGCTGGCCCGCAGCTACCGCTTCACCGCCACCGTGTTCGCGATCAACCCCGCCGGACCGATCGACTGGGGCGCCCTCGCCGGAGACGCGGGCTATTACGACCAGGCCCACTTCGGCCACGAGTTCCGGTCGTTCACCGGGCTCACACCGACCCGGTACGTCGAGGTCCGGCGGCGGTTCCTGCGCGAGCACCCCGGCCACGTGCTGGACAGCTGGCCGCTGCCGGCCGATTGATTTCTTACAAGACCGACCACTCAGGAAACGCTAACTTGGCGGCACCCCAAACCAGAGGAGAGCCCCGTGGGCAAGGTGGTCATGTACAGCTCGGTGTCGGTGGACGGCTTCGTCGCGGACGAGAACGACCAGCCCGGACCGCTGTTCGACTGGTTGTCCGGCGGTGACGTCCCGCTGGACGAGAGCGGCCAGGTGAAGGTGTCGCAGATCTCCTACGACTACATCCGGCCGTACTGGGACCAGATCGGCGTGACCATCTGCGGCCGCCACGTCTTCGACCTGACGGACGGCTGGGACGGGAAGCCGCCGGGCGGGATCGACCACGTGGTCGTCGTGACCCACCGGCCGGCGCCCGAGGGCTGGGACCTCGCGGCGCCGTTCCACTTCGTCGACGGCGTCGAGGCAGCCGTGGCCAAGGCGCAGGAGCTTGCCGGTGACCGCCTGGTCGAGGTCGCGGCCGGCGACGTCGGTGGCCAGGCGCTCGCCGCGGGCCTGGTCGACGAGGTGCGCATGGACGTCGTGCCCGTCGTTTTCGGGTCCGGCAAGCGTTACTTCGGGTCGGTCGACGCGCAGCACCTGTTGGCGGATCCGGACGTGGTGATCCAGGGCAACCGCGTGCTTCACCTGCGCTATCAGGTACGCCGTTGACCGACCCGCTCCGTACGGTCAGAGCCTCGCGATCACCGAGGCCGGGTTCTCGACGGCGTCGGCGACGCTGCGCATGAAGCCGGCCGCGGTGGCGCCGTCGGCCACACGATGGTCGAAGACGAAGCTCATCTGGGTGATCTTCCGGACGCACAGTTGGCCGTCGACGACCCAGGGGCGGTCGATGATGCGGCCGAAGCCGAGGATGGCCACCTGGGGGTGATTGATGATCGCGGCGCTGCCGTCGACGTTGAAGCGGCCGTAGTTGTTCAGGGTGAACGTGCCGGTGCCGGTCACCGTGCCGGTGCGGGCGGCCTCCGTGACGCGGCGGATCTGTTCGTCGAGGCCGGTCGTGGTCAGGGCGCCGGCGTCGGTGACGGCGGGGACCACCAGGCCGCGGGACCCCTGGACAGCCAGGCCGAGGTCGATGCGGTCGAACTCGACGATCTCCTGGCGCTCCGTGTCCACGCGGGAGTTGAAGACCGGGTACTCGCGCAGAGCGGCCACCACGAAGCGGGCGATGTAGGCGAGCAGTCCGGGGCCCGGACGAGTCGATTCGCGCAACTCCCACAGGCGGGTGGCGTCCACGTCGACCCAGACCGTGGCCTCCGGGATCTCGGCTCGGCTGCGGCTCAGCGCGGCCGACACCGCGCGCCGGAAGCCGGTCATCGGAATGCGGCGCTCACCGGGCGACGACGGCGCGGACGGCAACGACGGAGCGGGGACGGCGAGCGCTCGCACGACGTCGGTCCGGACGATCAGGCCGCCGGGGCCCGAGCCGTCGAGCGTGCGCAAGTCGACGCCGCCCTCGCGGGCAAGCTTGCGCACCAGCGGCGAGACGACCAGCGGGACCCGCGAGGCACGGACGGGAGCCGCGTGCGCCACTGCGGCACGGGGACGACGGCGACGCCCCGGCGCGGCGGCCGCGCCCGAGGTGCCGTAGCCGATCAGGACGTTGCCGGAACCCGCACGCTCCTCCTCGCGATAAGTCTCGGCCGAAGCGACCTCAGAAGCAGGCGACGCGACCGCCGGGGCCGGCGCCACCGTCAGCAGCGGCTTGCCGACCTCGAGGACGCCGCCCTCGGGCGCGTGCCTGGTGGCGACCGTTCCCGCGTACGGCGTCGGCACCTCGACCAGCGACTTGGCCGTCTCCACCTCGACCACCGGCTGGTCGACCTCCACCACGTCGCCCTCGGCCACGAGCCACCGCACCACCTCGGCCTCGGTCAGCCCCTCGCCCAGGTCGGGCAGCCGGAAGACCTGGTCGCTCACGAGTCCTCCCACTGCAGGTCGTCCACGGCGTCGAGCACCCGGTCGACGCCGGGCAGGTGCAGGTGCTCGTACTTCGGCGGCGGGTAGGGGATGTCGAAGCCGGTCACCCGGCGGATCGGCGCGGCGAGCGAGTGGAAGCAGCGCTCGGTCACCCGGGCCACGATCTCGGACGAGACGCTGGCGAAGCCCGCAGCCTCGGCCACCACCACTGCCCGGCCCGTGGAGCGGACCGCCGCGCACACCGTCTCGTCGTCGAACGGCACGATCGAGCGCAGGTCCACCACCTGCAGGCTGCGGCCCTCGCGGTCGGCCACCTCGGCCGCCTCGAGCGCGACGGGCACGCTGGGCCCGTACGCGATGAGCGTGGCGTCCGTGCCCTCCCGCCGCACCACCGCCCGGCCGATCGCCGGCGGCTGCGGGCCGAGTTCGACCTCCTCCTTGCTCCAGTAGAGCTTCTTCGGTTCGAGGAAGACGACCGGGTCGGGCGAGGCGATGGCCTCCCGCAGCAGCCCGTACGCGTCGGTCGCCGTCGACGGCGTCACCACGTGCAGGCCCGGCGTGTGGGCGTAGTAGGCCTCCGACGAGTCGCAGTGGTGCTCGACGCCGCCGATGCCCCCCGCGTACGGGATCCGGATGACCATCGGCAGCGCCACCTGGCCGCGGGTGCGGTTCCGCATCTTGGCCACGTGGCTGACGATCTGCTCGAACGCGGGGTAGGCGAACGCGTCGAACTGCATCTCGACCACCGGCCGCATCCCGTTCATGGCCATGCCGACCGCCACTCCCACGATGCCGGACTCGGCCAGGGGTGTGTCGAAGCAGCGGTCCTCGCCGAACTCGGCGGTCAGCCCGTCGGTGACGCGGAAGACGCCGCCCAGCGGCCCGACGTCCTCACCGAAGACGACGACGGACGGGTCGTCGGTCATCGCGTCACGCAGCGCCCGGTTCAGCGCCTGCGCCATGGAGAGCTTCTCGTGCCGGGTCATCGCGACGCCACCTCCCGGGAAAGTTCGTCGGCCAGCCGAGCCGCCTGCTCCTGCAGCTGCGTTGTCGGACGGTCGTACACGTGGGCGAAAAGCCGGGCCGGATCAGGCTCGACGTCACGGTTCAGGCCGTCCCGAAGGTGCTCCGCCACGCGTTCGGCACGAGCACGGAAGTCCGATTCGTCGATCTGAAGGTAGACCGACAGCCGCGTGATGGGGTCGCGACCGACCCATGCCTCGACATCGGCGGAAGCGCGATAACGCGTGGCGTCGTCGGCGTTCGTGTGCGCCTGCATGCGATAGGTGTGCGCCTCGACCAGCTGTGGTCCCCCGCCGGCCCGGGCCCGCGCCACCGCCTCGCCCAGCACCGACAGCAGCGCGGCCACGTCGTTGCCGTCGACCCGCTCGCCGGGAATGCCGTAGCCGACACCCTTGTGCGCCAGCGACGGCGCGGCGGTCTGCCGGGCCAGGGGCACGCTGATCGCGTACTCGTTGTTCTGAATGAGGAACACGACCGGGGCCCGGAGCACGGCGGCGAAGTTGAGCGCCTCGTGGAAGTCGCCCTCGCTGGTGCCGCCGTCGCCGCAGAGCGCCATCACGACGGTCGGCTCGCCACGCAGACGGGCGGCGTGGGCCACCCCGACGGCGTGCGGCAACTGGGTCGCCAGCGGGGTGGCGTGCGGGGCGACGCGGTGCTCGTACGGGTCCCAGCCGCAGTGCCAGTCGCCCTTGAGCAGGGTCAGCGCCTCGACCGGGTCGACCCCGCGCTCGACGGCGGCCACCGTGTCGCGGTAGGTCGGGAACAGCCAGTCGCCCTCGTCGAGCACCTGGGCGGCGGCGATCTGGCACGCCTCCTGCCCGTGCGACGACGGGTAGACCGCCAGCCGGCCCTGGCGGACCAGGGCGTACGCCTGATCGTTGAGCCTGCGCGCGGTGATCAGCGAGGCCAGCGCCCGGCGCAGGGCGGCGTCGTCGGGAAGGGCGCGACCGGCATCGGCGACGGGGTGGCCGTGCGCGTCGATGAGGGTCACCGGGGTGTCGGAGGGCAGAAGGTGGTCTGCGTCACCTGTCATGGGCCCATGCTCGTCGCGGTGCCATCTGGATTCCACTACTGGGTCGGAACCGAGAAGATGTACGTTCGGAGGGCCCAGGACGACGCCAATCGTCCAGGGAGCGCGACCTCGACAGCGGGAGGCTGAGACAAGTGGCCGGGCCGCTCGACGACATCGACCGCCAGATCCTGGCCGAGCTGACCCGCGACGGCCGGCTGTCGATGCGGACGCTCGCCGAGCGCCTGCACATCTCGCGGGCCAACGCCTACGCCCGGGTCGAGCGCCTCCGCACGACCGGTGTGATCAGGGGTTTCCGGGCCGACGTGGATCCGGTCGCGGCCGGCCTGGGCACCACGGCGTACGTGACGGTGAACCTCAATCAGGCCGAGTGGCGCGACGTTGCCGAGAGGCTGCGCTCGCTGCCCGGCGTCGTCCACATCGCGCTGGTCGGCGGCGAGTTCGACGTCATCATGCTGGTGCGGGCCGAGGACAACGCCGCCCTGGGCCGCCTGGTGCTCGACGCCATCCAGGGCATGCCGGGCGTGGTCAACACACGCACCCTGTTGGTATTCGAGGAGGCCGAGCCGGGGTGAGGTGAGGACGCCGAGCCGGGTGACAAGAGGAGGCCGAGCCCGGGGTGAACAATGGTCCGATGAGATCGATCGTGCGCGTGGTCATGGCCGGTGGACTACTGCTCGGCGCGGCGGCGTGCTCCCAGGACGCGCCGGCCGACGGGGCGAGAAAGACCGTGCCACCGTCGGCCGCCATCGCCGCCTCGACGCTGGTCCCGACCGAGGTGCAGGGCGGCTCCGGGCAGTCGATGCTGGCGCCACCGGGCTGGACGGTCAGCCTGTGGGCGCGGGTGCCCGGCGCGCGGCTGCTGGCCTTCGCCCCGGACGGCAAGCTGCTGGTGTCCCGCCCCGAGTCCGGCGATGTGGTGGCGCTCAGCGACGGCAGGCAGCAGACCCTGGTCGAAGGCCTCAACCAGCCGCACGGCCTGGCCTTCGACGGCGACACGCTCTACGTGGCCGAGAGCGACCAGGTCGACGCGTACGCCTACGCGAACGGCGCGGTCTCGGGCCGGCGGGTCGTCGTCGACGGGCTGCCCGACGACAAGAGCCCCGAGCTGGGTGGCAAGTACGCGCACGCGCTCAAGAGCGTGGCCGTCGGCCCGGACAAGTCGCTCTACATCTCGATCGGCTCGACCGGCAACATCTCGGCCGAGGACCGCGCGGCCAAGCCCGAGCGCGCGACCATCCTGCGGTTCGCGGACGGCCGGCTCGAGACGTTCGCGCGCGGCGTCCGCAACGGCACCGGGCTGGCGGTGGCGCCCGACGGCGGCGTCTGGACGGCCGTCAACAACCGCGACAACATCCCTTTCCCGTACGAGGGTGACGACCAGGGCAAGGTCGAGACCTCGTACGTCAACGACCACCCGCTCGAGCCGCTGGCCCGGCTCGAGAAGGGCCGCGACCTGGGCTGGCCGTACTGCAACCCCGACCCCGACCTGCAACCGGGCGACGAGGAGTCCCCGCTCAGCTACTCCGACCGGCCCTTCGTCCGCGACTTCGACACCAACCGCGACGGCTCGAAGCTCGACTGCGCCACGCTGCGACCGGTCGAGCAGGGCATGGGCGCGCACTCGGCGCCGCTGGGCCTCAGCTTCGCGGCCCAGCTGCCGGGCGTGTACGGGGCGGGCGCACTCGTCGGCGTCCACGGGTCCTGGAACCGCAAGCCGCCGCGTCCGCCGGAGGTGTCTTTCTTCGCCTGGCGGGACAACAAGCTCGGCCCCCAGCAGACTCTGCTGTCCGGCTTCCAGCGCGAGGACGGCTCGCGCTGGGGCCGGCCCGTCATGGCCGTTCAGGGCCCGGACAAGGCCATCTACGTGAGCGACGACTACGCGGGCGCCGTCTACCGGGTGTCCGCTTCCTGAGTCTGCCGCCGGTTCCGGCGGTAACGTCCCGTACGTGGCCTTCCTGCTCAGCCCGGGCCAACGGGTCGTCGCCGCCGGGCTGGCCGCGGCGCTCGCGGCCGGCTGGCCGTCCCGGTTGGGTCACGAGACCTGGTCGCCGCCGCCACCACCGACCGAGCTCTACGTCGAGCGCACCGGTCCGGCCGTCGAGCAACTCACGGCGTACGAGAAAGAGGGCCGGACAGCCGAGGCCGCGCTCATCCGGAAGATCGCCGACCGGCCGGTGGCAACGTGGTTCGCCGACAGCGACACGACCCGGGTCGGCCGCGTCATGGTGGCCGCCCGGGGTTTCATCCCCGTGCTCACGCTCTACTACATCCCGCACCGGGACTGCGCGAGTCACTCGGCCGGAGGCGCCGCGACCGGCGCCGCGTACTCGGCCTGGATCGACGCCGTCGCCGCCGCGCTGACCGGCCACCGCGCCATCGTGATCCTCGAGCCCGACGCGGCGGCCCAGTCCCTGCAGGGATGCCTCAGCACCACCCAGCGCGCCGAGCGCTACCGCCTGCTCACCCGGGCGATCACCACGCTGACCGCGAACCGCGGCCTGACCGTCTATCTCGACGGCGGCAATCCGGCCTGGATCGCCGACGCCGCCACGATGGCCAGAGCCCTGAGGAAGGCCGGTGTCGCGCGGGCCCGCGGTTTCGCCCTGAACGTGGCCAACTTCGAGACCACGTCCGCCAACATCCGTTACGGCGCCAGGCTTTCCCAGCGGCTCGGCGGGGCGCACTTCGTCATCGACACCAGCCGCAACGGCAACGGCCCGGCCCGCAAGTCCTCGGGCGACCGCCACTGGTGCAATCCCCCGGGCCGCGCCCTCGGCAACCCGCCCACCCTGAAGACCGGCCGCGACCTGGTCGACGCCTACCTCTGGATCAAACGCCCCGGCGAATCCGACGGCGCGTGCGGCCGCGGCGCCCCACCGGCCGGACGCTGGTGGCCGGCGTACGCCCGGGAACTGGCGTCGGGCGCCTGATCACAGCGTGATGGCCCGCCCGGCGGCGGCGAGGAAGAGCGCGCCCTCCACCACGACGTGGTTCTCCGGGATGCCGTACGCCGGCCACTCGCAGACAAACGTCACCGGCCCCGGCGGCGGTAGCGGCCAGACCCAGTAGCCCATGTCGTACCGCCGTCCGCCCCCGCCGCCGCCGTCCTGCATCGGCTCGGTCTCGTCCCGATCCGGCGGCGGGAACTGCTCGAAGAACCTCCCGCCCGCAGCCTGCCACCGCACCGCGCATGGCCGCGACCCCGGCCCGGCGGACCCCTCCGGCACCAAAGGCCCGAATTCTGCCTGTCATTACTTTATGTGACCGGTGAAGTTGATCACAAAGGATCAGGCGCCCGTGGAGCGGCCACTAATCTCCACGTTCAGTTACTTACCGCCAGGCAAATACGCAGTTCAGAAGCGCAAAAGCACGTTACGGCGATGACTCCTCGTGATGACGATCCGGTTACTTCGAATTCGATCGTCGTAACGTAAAGTCACCGCTGGTCGAGAGGACGAGGAAGCTTGTGATCCCCGCGCCCCGGTACGACTACCACGCCTACAGCGGACTGGCCGGCCCGGCCGCTCCCGCGCCGTCCACGCCGGGGCCGATCGGCCTGCGCCGCCTGGCCGGCCGCCGCCCGATCGGGAACGTGGCCATCACGCTGTTCGCGTTCGTCTTCGAGGCGACGTTCGTCGGGTGGCTGCTGTCCTCGGTGGCGGTGCCGGACCGGGCCCTGCACCCCGTGCTGCACTTCGCCACCTGGTTCATGATCGGCGCGACGCTCCTCATCGAGGTGTTCCGGCTGGTCAACGTGGTGACGCTCTGCCTGGCCACCATCTGGGCCCGCGACCCCGAGCCGCTCACGCCCGCCCCCGGGCTGCGGGTGGCCTTCCTGACCACGATCGTGCCCGGCAAGGAGCCGATCGCCATGGTCGAGCGCACCCTGCGCGCCGCCCTGAAGGTGCGCCACGAGGGCCCGTACGCCGTCTGGCTCCTCGACGAGGGCGACGACGCCGAGGTCAGGCAGATGTGCGAGCGGATCGGGGTCCGCCACTTCAGCCGGCACGGCATCGACAAGTTCAACACGCGCACCGGCGAGTTCAAGGCGCGGACCAAGCACGGCAACTACAACTCGTGGGTCGCCGAGCACGGCGACGACTACGACGTGTTCGTCTCGGTCGACCCCGATCACGTGCCGCTGCCCAATTTCTGCGAACGGCTGCTCGGCTACTTCCACGACCCGAGGGTCGCCTTCGTCGTCGGCCCGCAGATCTACGGCAACTACGACAACCTCGTCACCCGCTGGGCCGAGTCGCAGCAGTACCTCTTCCATTCGCTGCTGCAGCGGGCCGGCAACCGGTTCGGCGCGGCGATGCTGGTGGGCACGAACAACGCCGTCCGCATCTCGGCGCTGCGCGAGATCGGCGGCATCCAGGACTCGATCACCGAGGACATGGCGACCAGCCTCGCGCTGCACGCCGCCGGGTGGCGCTCGGTCTACACCCCCGACGTGCTGGCGGTCGGCGAGGGCCCGTCCACCTGGACCGACTACTTCAGCCAGCAGTACCGGTGGTCGCGCGGCACCGACGAGGTCGCCGTCACCTCGTTCTGGCGTACCGCGCGGCGGCTCGGCCCCAGCCGGTCCCTGTTCTACGGCCTGCTGATGTCGTACTACCCGCTGACCGCGATGGCGTGGCTGCTCGGTGCCGTCAACGCGGTCGGCTACCTGGTGCTCGGCGCCAAGGGCGTGCAGGTGCCGCAGCAGGTGTGGCTGATGCTCTATGTGGACGCGGCGCTCTTCCAATTCCTGCTGTACCTGTGGAACCGGCGGCACAACGTCAGCCCGCACGAGGTGGCCGGCTCGTCGGGCCTGGCCGGCATGCTGGTGTCCACGCTGTCGACGCCGGTCTACGTGTCCGCCTTTGTCTCGGCGGTGCTGCGGCGCCCGGCCCGTTTCGTGGTCACGCCGAAGGGTGAGGCGGCCACGGCTGACCGGCCCGCCACCTTCAAGCACGGCCTGCGGTGGGCCGCCTTCTACGCCGTCCTGCTGGTCGTCGCGCCCGGCATCGGGCACGTGGACGGCTGGATGTGGCTGTGGCCCGCCCTCAACCTCGTCATCTGCCTGACGCCCCCGGCCGTCGGGTTGCTCGCCGCCAAGAAGCGCACCCTGTCGATCGAAGAGCCCGTGGAGACGTACGCATGACCCCTCGACCTCGTCCGACCCCCGCCCGGCGCCTGGGCAGCGGCCTGGTCGCCCTGCTGGTGCTGACCGTGGTCGCGGTCGTCAACCGGCCGGTCGTCGCCTTCGGCTCGGAGGCGCTGCACACCTTCAGCATCAACCGGCAGTCGTACAAGGAGCAGTTCGGCCACTGGTCGCGCCTGCCCGTGCCGGCCGGCTTCCAGGTCAACGCGATCCACGCCGCCCTGCTCAGCACGGGCAAGGTGCTCATCATCGCGGGCAGCGGCAACAACCGCGAGAACTTCGAGGCGGGCACGTTCCGCACGGTTCTCTACGACCCCGCGGCCGACGCGTTCTCCGAGGTGCCCACGCCGACCGACGTGTTCTGTGCCGGGCACACGTTCCTGCCCAACGGCAACCTGCTGATCGCCGGCGGCACCAAGAGCTACGAGGTGCTCGAGGGCGACATCGCCAACGCGGCCGGCGTCATGAAGCTCAAGAACGAGTCGGCCACGACCGGCCCGCGCTTCTTCGCCAAGGGCACCCGGCTGACGTCCAGGAGCGGTTTCGAGTACGAGACCCGGGCCGACGTCACCGTGCCGGCCGCCACGCAGATGGTGCACGACGGCATCGGGATGCAGCACGCGGGCGAGGCCGAGGTCTGGGTCGACGCCGTGCTGCCGGGCAACGCGCCCGTCGTCGAGCAGCCCGGCCAGTACGCGATCGAAGGCCTCACCGGGGCCGACCGCAACAACCTGTACGGCGTCTCCGACAAGATCACGCGGGAGAAGCAGGAGTACGGCGGCGACGACACCTCGTACGAGTTCGACCCCGTCGCCGAGCGATACGTCCGCACCGGCGACATGGTGAAGAGCCGCTGGTACCCCACCCTGGCCGAGTTGCCCGACGGCGACGTGCTGGCCGTCTCCGGCCTCGACGAGTTCGGCCGCATCCTGCCCGGCGACAACGAGCGCTACGACCGCTCCGCGCGGCGCTGGGTCGACGCGCCCGAGCTGAAGCGCTACTTCCCCACCTACCCGGCGCTGCACCTGATGGCGGACGACAGGCTCTTCTACTCGGGGTCGAACTCCGGCTACGGCTCCGACACCGAAGGCCGTACGCCCGGGCTCTGGAACCTCGAGGACAACAGCTTCGAGGTCGTGCCCGGGCTGGCTCAGCCCCGGCTGACCGAGACCAGCTCGTCGGTGCTGCTGGCGCCCGCGCAGGAGCAGAAGGTGATGCTGTTCGGCGGGGGCGAGGTGGGCGAGTCCCCGGTCTCGACCACCCGCACGGCGATCGCCGACCTGGACACCAACAATCCGGTCTACCTGCCCGGCCCGGATCTGCCGCAGCCGGCCCGCTACCTGAGCACGGTGCTGCTCCCCGACGACACTGTCTTCACCACCGGCGGCAGCTCCGGCTACCGCGGCGGCCCGTACCGAGGCCGGCCCCGCAGCGACCTGTTCAATTCGCAGATCTACCGGCCCGAGGCCGACACGTTCGCCACCGCGGCCGAGTCGACGGTCGGCCGCAACTACCACTCCGAGGCGATCCTGCTGCCCGACGGCCGGGTGATCACCCTCGGCAGCGACCCCCTCTACGACGAGACCGGCAAGAACCCCGGCGCCTTCGAGAAGCGGATCGAGGTCTACAGCCCGCCCTACCTCTTCCGGGGAGAACGTCCGGTCATCACCGGCGGGCCGACTCGGATCGAGCGCGGAACCACGGTAACCTTCACGACCGGCAGCACCGACGTGACTCGCGCCCGACTGATGCGGCCCAGCGCGGTGACCCACGTCGTCGACGTCGACCAGCGCTCGGTGGCCGTCGGCATCGAACCGGTGGAGGGCGGATTGGCGATCAGCGTTCCCGGCGAGAAGGGCCTGCTGCCGTCCGGCTGGTACATGCTCTTCCTGGTCGACAGCGCCGGCGTGCCCTCGGAGGGCCGCTGGGTGCAGGTCGCCTAGTGGCCCGGCATCGTGCCTCCCGCCGGCGCAAGCTGCTGGCGCTGTCCGCGGCCGCGGTGGCCGGCGTGCTCACCGCGATCTGGCTGGCCCGGCCCGACAGCGGCCCCGCCGACTCCCCCGCCCCGGTGGCCGCCCCGCCACCGTCCCTGTACGTCGAGCCGTCGGGCCCGGCGATCGACCAGGTGCGGGCGTACGAGGCCGAGGGCCGCACGGCCGACGCCGCCCTCATCCGCCGGATAGCCGACCGCCCGGTTGCGGCCTGGTTCGCCGACCCCGACACGACCCGGGCCGGTCAGGTGGCCGCGGCCGCCACGGCCGCCGCCCAGATCCCGGTGCTGACGCTCTACTACATCCCCCACCGTGACTGCTCGGGCGGCCACTCAGCCGGCGGCGCCCCGTCCGCGGCCGCGTACACAGCCTGGGTCGCCGCTGTCGCCCAGGCCCTGACCGGCCATCGCGCCATCGTGATCCTCGAGCCGGACGCGGTCGCGCAGGCCGCCGAGGACTGCCTGACCCCCGCGCAGCGCGACGAGCGCTACCGCCTGCTCACCGAGGCCATCCGGACGCTGACCGACAACCCGCAGCTCAGCGTGTACCTCGACGGCGGCAACCCCACCTGGATCACCGACCCGGCCCGGATGGCCACCGCGCTGCGCCAGGCCGGCGTGGCCGGCGCCGACGGTTTCGCCCTCAACGTGGCCAACTTCGAGACCACCGCATCGAACGTCGCCTACGGCACCGAGGTGTCCGGCCACCTGCAGGACGCCCACTTCGTCATCGACACCAGCCGCAACGGCAACGGCCCGGCCCGCAGGTCGGCCGGCCAGACCCACTGGTGCAACCCGTCCGGCCGCGCCCTGGGCGACGCACCCACCCTCACCACCGGCCACCCCCGCGTGGACGCGTACCTCTGGATCAAACGCCCCGGCGAATCCGACGGCGCGTGCGGCGCCGACGCCCCGCCCGCGGGCCAGTGGTGGCCGAAGTACGCCCTGGAACTGGCCCGGGGCTGACTACGACGTCGTCACCAGGGAGATGGCGTAGCAGGACTCGTCGTCGACGGCGTTGGGCTCGGGATCGATGGTGATGCGGGTGGGGTGGCCGGGGGCGGGGTCGGTCTCCAGGTCGGCCACGCCGGCTCGGGTGCGGCGGGCCTCGTTCAGCTCGGTGACCAGCTGGGCCAGCGTCGGGATCGTGTCCGGCGTGCGCAGGACCCATCCCCGGTTCCGGGCTATACCTCAGGGCATAGGCCGATCTCCCGCTCGCGCCGGATCCGCGCGCCGCCGGCCGCTGACAGGATTTCCGGCATGATGAACAGTCTTTGGCTCCGCCGCCTGGTTCTCGGCCTGGCCTGCCTGCCGCTCGCCGCCATCAGCGTCCTGCACACGATGGGCCGGTCCGACGAGTTCGGGACGCTCGGCGAGTGGTACGTGATGGTTCCGCTGGCCGTGGCCGGCCTGCTGGCGTGGGCGCTGGTCGAGAAGGCCTGGAATCGGGTCGACGAGGCCTCGGCGGCCGTGACAGCATCGCCCGGTGCGACCGCTGCGGATCCTCAAGGGTGACGCGACCAGCCCGCAGGCCAAGGGGCCGAAGCTGATCGCGCACGTCTGCAACGACAGCGGCGGCTGGGGCAAGGGTTTCGTGCTGGCCGTCTCGCGCCGCTGGCCCGAGCCCGAGCGCGCCTACCGCCAGTGGCACCGTGGCCGGGCCGGCAACGACTTCGGGCTCGGCGCCACCCAGCTGGTGCCGGTGAGGCCCGACATCTGGGTGGCCAACATGGTGGGCCAGCGCGGCACCCGCACCGGCAGCAACGGCCCACCCATCCGGTACGACGCCGTCGAGCGCTGCCTGGCCACGCTGGCCGGGCACGCCGCCCGGCTGAACGCCTCGGTCCACATGCCGCGCATCGGCTGCGGCCTGGCCGGCGGCCGCTGGGAGCGCGTCGAACCGCTCATCGTCGCCGAGCTGTGCGCCCGCGGCCTCGACACCACGATCTACGACTACGACTGAGGCGCGGCCCTCGGCATGATCCGTCGCTCGCCGCTCTCGGCCATCGCGTGCAACACGCCACCGGCCAGCGGGATCAGGCGGGCCAGACCCGGTTGGCCGTTGCGGCGGGCCAGATCGGGGCCGAGCCGGTTCATCAGCCTGGTGAGCGCGGGCAACGGCCGGATGAACAGGGTGATCTCGGTGATCAGCCCGTCGTCGCCCAGCCGCAACCGCTGCGCCTCGTGCAGCCGGGTGCCCCCGACGTTCGCCTCGTAGAACAACGCGACCGTACGGCCCTCGGCCACCTGATCGGTGTAGGTGATGCCGTCGATCGCGGCCAGGGCCACCTCGAGCAGATCGCGCAGCTGCCGGTGACCGCGGAACACGAACTGGTCGGTGATCGGCGAGATCAGCGTGACGTCCGGACTGAGCGCGGCGATCGCAGCCGCCGCATCCCCGGCTTCCCCGGCGGACCGCCAAGCGGCGACAGCTTCATACGGCTGCGACATGACCCCGACTCTACGAAACGGCGTCGACCGGGCCGGACGTGTCGTCCGACACATCGCGGGCCGGCCGGGCGCTTCAGGACGGGCGGGTTCCGGCCCCACGTACAGGAAAGTGGTCGTTTTGCGAAGCCGGCGACGCGCGCGAAATGGTTTCCGAGGAGCAAACGATCGATCTGACGTTTTCGGTTGATCGATGGTCTGCTGGGTAGGGCCAGAAACGATCCTGAAACGCGAAAGAGGAGTACGCCGTGCCGGCGCAAACCCATGACATCGAGGACCTTCGGGTCAACAGCCGGATGTACGACGCTGTCATCGAGGAGATCGACGGCCGCCGGATCCGCATCGGCCAGGACTGGCTGGTGGACTGGGCGTCCTGCAATTATCTGGGCTTCGACCTCGACGAGGAGGTCATCGAGACGGTCGAGCCGCAGCTGCGCCGATGGGGCACGCACCCCAGCTGGTCGCGCATGCTCGGCAGCCCGCGACTCTATCCGCAGCTCGAGGAGCGCCTGAGCGACCTGCTCGGCGCCGAGGACGTGCTGCTGCTGCCGACCATCTCGCAGATCCACCTCGGGGTGATCCCGGCGCTGATCGGCAAGGGCACGGTCATCATGGAGAGCCGCGCCCACCGGACCATCTACGACGGGTGCGTGTTCGCCCGCGGCCAGGGCGCCACCATGAAGCGGTTCCGCAGCGGCGACCTGGACGAGCTCGAGCGCCTGCTCGGCGAGGCCACGGAACGCCCGGTCATGGTCTGCATGGACGGCGTCAACAGCATGACCGGCGACATCCCCGATCTGCAGAAGTACGCCAAGCTGTGCCGCGAGCACGACGCCCTGCTCTATGTCGACGACGCGCACGGCATGGGCGTCATCGGCGAGCGCAGCGCCGTCGAGACCTCCCCGTACGGCATGCGCGGCAACGCGATCGTCAAGCACGCCGGCGAGACGTACGACAACATCATCCTGGTCGGCGGCTTCTCCAAGGCGTACTCGTCGCTGCTGGCCTTCCTGGCCCTGCCGACCGCGGTGAAGAACCAGCTCAAGGTGGCCGCGCCGACCTACCTGTACTCCGGTCCGTCCCCCGTGGCCTCGCTGGCGACCGTCATGGCCGGCCTCGACGTGAACGAGAAGCGCGGCGACGAACTGCGCGGCCATCTCTACCGCCTGACCGCGAAACTGCTGTCCCACGTACGGGGAATGAACGTCCACACCTTGAACGTGCACGACACCCCGGTCGTCGAGATCCCCATCTCGCCCGACCACGACCTCATCGCCGTCTCGGAACGCTTGTGGGACGCCGGCCAGTACGTCACGCTCGCCCCCTACCCCGGCGTCCCGCGCGACGAGATCGGCTTCCGCGTCCAGCTCACCGCCGCCCACACCGAGGCCCAGGTCGACGACCTGAACGCCGTCCTGACCGGCCTGGCCCGGGACGGTGCCCTGCGCCCGGCACTCCCCCACCAGCGCCGCCCCATCGCCTGAGCCCCGCGGCCCCGGGCCCCCATGGCAAGATCTGGCGGGTGCAGATCGGGGTGCTCGGGCCGTTCGAGGTTCGCACGGACGACGGCGGGCTCGCCGACGTGCCGGGCGCGAGGCTGCGTGCGCTGCTCGTGGCGCTCGCGCTGGAGCCGGGGCGGGTGGTCTCCAAGGCGACGCTGGTCGACTGGATCTGGGGTGAGCAGCCGCCCGCCGATGCCGCCAACGCGTTGCAACGGCTGGTCTCGCGGCTGCGCAAGGCGTTGCCGGACGGGGTGGTCGAGGGGCATCCGGCCGGCTACCGGCTGGTGGTGGCGCCCGAGGCGGTCGACGCCGTGCGGTTCGAGCGGCTGGTGGCCGAGGGGCAGGCGCGGGAAGCCTTGGCGCTGTGGCGCGGTCCGGTGCTCCACGACGTCGGGTTGACCGGCAGCGCGGCGTTCGACTCGGCCGTCGCCCGGTTCGAGGAGCTGCGGCTCACCGCCCTCGAGGACGGCGGCGTGGAGCTGATTCCCGAGCTGACCGACCTCGTGGCCACGCATCCGTTGCGCGAGCGGCTGGCCGGGGCGCTGATGCGGGCGCTGGCGGCGGCGGGGCGCGGCAGTGAGGCTCTGCAGGTCTATCAGCGTACGAGGGAAGCCCTGGCCGACGAACTCGGCGCCGACCCCTCGCCGGAGCTGTCGAAGCTGCACGTCGCTCTGTTGCGGGGTGAGGGCCGGCGGCGGGAACCGGAACGGAAGACCAATCTGCGGGCCGAGCTGACCTCGTACGTCGGCAAGGACGAGGACGTCGCGGCGGTCCGCGCGCTCGTGGCTGCGCATCGCCTGACCACCCTGATCGGGCCGGGCGGCACGGGCAAGACGCGGCTGGCCGGCGAGACGGGCCGCGCCCTGGTCGACGAGCTGCCGGACGGGGTTTGGCTGGTCGAGCTGGCCCCGCTCGGCGCCGACGGGGACGTGGCCCAGGCGACGATCGCGGGACTCGGGCTGCGCGACGCCATGCTCGGCGGTTCGACGGCGGCCGACCTGACGGAACGGCTCATCACCGCCGTCCGCGACCGGGAGGCGCTGCTGATCCTGGACAACTGCGAGCATGTGATCGAGTCGGCTGCGACGTTCGCCCACCGGGTGCTCGGTGAGTGCCGGGGGCTGCGGATCCTGGCCACCAGCCGGGAACCGCTGGGTATCACCGGCGAGGCGCTGTGGACGGTCGAGCCGCTGGCCTCGGTCCCGGCGATCGAGCTGCTGCGCGACCGGGCGAGCGCCGTACGGAAGGACTTCGTCGACGACGAGGCCACCATGGCCCGCGTCTGCCAGGCGCTCGACGGCATGCCGCTGGCCATCGAGCTGGCCGCGGCCCGGCTGCGCACGATGACACTCGACCAGCTCGCACACGGGCTCGACGACCGGTTCCGCCTGCTCACCGGGGGCAGCCGCACAGCGCTGCCGCACCACCGGACGCTGCGGGCGGTCGTCGACTGGAGCTGGGAGCTGCTCACCGACGCGGAACGCCGGGTGCTGCGCCGGCTGTCGGTCTTCGCCGGGGGCGCCACCCTGGAGGCGGCCGAGCGCGTGTGCGCCGACCCGGACGTGTTCGATCTGCTCACGTCCCTGACCGAGAAGTCGTTGCTGGTGACCACCGGCGACCGCGCGCCTCGCTACCGGATGCTCGGCACGATCTACGAGTACGCCGTGCAGCGGCTCGCCGAGGCGGGCGAGACCGAGACGGCACGGCAGGCTCATCTCGCCTGGTTCACCGAGCTCGCCGAGACCGCCGATCCCCACCTGCGCCGGGCCGGGCAGCTGGAGTGGCTGGCGACGCTGGCGGTCGAGCACGACAACCTCACCGCCGCCATGCGGGGCGCGGTCACGGCCGGCGAGGCGCAGGCGGCGATGCGGCTCGCGGCCGGCGCCGGCTGGTACTGGTGGCTGGCCGGGCACAAGGCCGAGGGCCTCGAGCTGCTCACCGCGGCCACGGAAACGCCCGGCGCGGTGACCGACGACGTCCGGGCCATCGCGTACGCGCTGGCCGTGCACTTCGTCAGCTCGGGCCGCAGCGTCGAGCCCCGGCTGTCCGAGTGGATCCACCGGGCGTACGAGACAAGCCTGCGCAGCGGGTCGAGCGACCCGCGGCTGGGCATCGTGGCCGCGCTGGAGCGGATGGAACGGGCGCCGGACGACCTGCTCGCCGCGTGGGAACCGCTGTTGGACGACCCCGATCCGTGGGTGCGGGCGCTCGCCCGGCTGCACCTCGGCAAGTCGCGCATCATTCTCGGGCACACCGGCCGGGTCGCCGACGACTACCTCGAGGCGGCGCTCGCCGAATTCCGCGCGCTGGGCGAGCGGTTCGGCATCTGGTTCGCCCTGACCGAACTGTCGGAGCGGCTCGCCGTACGCGGAGACCTGACCGGCGCGTGCCGGCTGGTGGAGGAGGCCATCGGGGCCGTCACCGAGCTCGGGTCGATCGAGGACGTCATCCGCATGCGCGGACGGCAGGCCCAGCTGTGGTGGTTGCTCGGCGACGAGGTAGCGAGCGCGTCCGCGCTGGCCGACGCCGAGCGCCACGCGGAACGGGTGAACTGGCAGGACTCGCTGGGCGAGCTGGCCCTCTCGAAGGCGGAACTGGCCCGCTGGCGCGGCGACGCAGCCGCGGCGCGGGAACACCTGGGCGCCGCGATGGCCATGCTGGGCGCGAACGCGCAGGCGGTGGCCGACGACCAGCTCGCCTACCTGGCCGAGGATCTGGACGAGGCGCGGACGCACCGGGAGGCGTCCTTCCGGGCGATGGCCGCGGCCGGCTACGCGCCGATGGTCGCGCACGTCCTCGTCGGTGTCGCCGACCTGGCCCTGCGGCAGGACGATGCGGCGCAGGCCGCGCGTCTGCTCGCGGCGAGTTCCGGCGTACGCGGTCTGGAGGATCGCTCCCACCCGGACGTGGCCCGGATCGAGCGGGCAGCGCGCAGCCGCCTCGGCGACAAGGGGTTCGCCGAGGCGGCTGCGGAGGGCCGGCTGACCGACTGGCGTCAGCTGGCCGAGGTCACGCTCGCTTCTTGAACGTGGCAGTCGACCACAGGTAGCCGACCAGGGCGATGCCGACGCACCAGGCGACGGCGGCGATGGCTGTGCCCGCCGACGGCGTGCCGTTCAGCAGGCCGCGCATCGTCTCGATGATCGGGGTGAACGGCTGGTACTCCGCGAACTGCTTGATGCCCGGGCCCATCTTGTCGGCCGGCACGATGGCGCTGCTGAAGAACGGCAGCATGATCAGCGGCACGGTGGCGATGCCCGCCCCCTCCACCGACTTGGCCGCCAGCCCGAGGGCGACCGTGAGCCAGGCGGCGGCGAAGCTGGTCAGCAGCACCAGACCGAGCACCCCGAGCCAGTCGAGGAACCCGCCGGCCGAGCGGAAACCCAGTGCGAACGCCACTCCGACGATCGCCGCGACGGCGATCAGGTTGGTGGCGACGGTGGTGCTCACGTGCCCGGACAGCACCGCGCCACGCGAGACGTCCATCGCCTTGAACCGGTTGATGATTCCCTTGGTCATGTCGGACGCGACGGCCGTCGACGTGCCGGACAGCCCGTAACAGATGGCCAGCAGCATGAGCCCCGGCGTCGCATAGTCCACATAGTCCTCACCGACGTTGAACGCGTCGCCCAGCACGTACACGAACATCAGCATGATGACGACCGGGAACAGGACGGCGTTGAAAACGGTCGTGGGATTGCGCACCACGTGCTTGACGTTGCGTCGCAGCATGATCACCGAGTCGGTCATTTGGTCACTACCTCCGCGTTCGGACGTCCGGTCAGGGCAAGGAACACGTCGTCGAGGTCCGGCGTGTGCACGGAGAAGTCCTCGGCGTGCAGGGCGTTGTCGTGCAACTGATTGAGCAGGATCCGCACCGGCTCCGTGCCGCCGTCGCCGGGCACCCGCAGGGTGAGGGCCTCGTCGTCCCGCGTCGAGCCGGCGAACAGCCGGGCCGCCGCCTCCAGGTCGCCCGGGCCGGCGAACCGCAACCGGACGTGGCTGCCCGGCGCCTGGCGCTTCAGCTCGTCCGGCGTGCCCTGGGCCACGATGCGGCCCTGGTCGAGCACGGCGACCCGGTCGGCCAGCTGGTCCGCCTCCTCCAGGTACTGGGTGGTGAGGAAGATGGTGACGCCCTCGGCCAGCAGCTCCCGGATGATGTCCCACATCGTGCGCCGGCTGCGCGGGTCCAGCCCGGTCGTCGGCTCGTCCAGGAAGATGATGCTCGGGTCGCCGACCAGCGTCATGGCCAGGTCCAGCTTGCGGCGCATCCCTCCCGAGTAGCTGTTGACCAGCTTGGGTCCCGCCTCCACCAGGTCGAAGCGTTCGAGCAGCCGGCCGATGACCTGCCTGCCGTCGGCCACCCGGTGCAGGTCGGCCATGAGCTGCAGGTTCTCCTGCCCGGTGAGCAGCTCGTCCACCGCGGCGAACTGCCCGGTGACCCCGATGGTCGCCCGCACCGCCTTGGTCTCGGCGGCCACGTCGTGCCCGGCCACCCGAACCGAACCGCCGTCCGCCGCCATCAAAGTGGCCAGCACGTTCACGGTTGTCGTCTTGCCGGCCCCGTTCGGCCCGAGCAGCGAGAAGACCGTGCCCGCCTCCACCACCAGATCGATGCCGTCGAGAACCACCTTGTCCCCGAAGGCCTTGCGCAGTCCCGAAACCTCAATGGCTGAACTCATGCGTCAGACGATCGCGGCCCGCCCTGTCACCGTCCTGACACGCCTCTGACACGCCCCCTGTCACGGCGAGACCGGGGCCCGCCACGGGAGCAGGAGGATGCCCGTCAGCAGGATCGCGGCCAGCACGGCGATGGCGGTTCGGGCGCTCGTGACGGCGGCCAGCGCGCCGGCGGCGGCGATGCACAGCGGCTGCACGACCTTGTTGGTGATGGACCAGGCCATCACCACGCGGGACATGTGGGCGTCGTCGGTGGCGTTCATGCGGTACGTGGCGAAGGTGGGGCTGAACATGCCCGCGAACAGCACCATCAGGAACTCGGCCGCGGCGACCAGGACGAAGCCCGCGGTGTGAGCGGCCGGCGCCAGCGCGATCAGGCCGAGCCAGAGGTTGCGGCCGACGCCGCCCACCAGCAGCAGGCGGTGCTCACCCAGACGCCGGCGGATGGGCCCGGCCAGCAGCGAACCGAGGACGCCGGCCACCCCGGAGACGCCGCTGATCAGGCCGTACTGCCAGGCCGGCAGGCCCAGGTCACGCAGCACGAAGACGGCCAGCAGCGGGACGAGGGCCATGATGCAGCCCCCGAAGATCATCGAGTTCCAGAACAGCAGAGCCAGGCCGCGGTGGCCGAAGATGTAGCGCCAGCCACCGGTGATCTCCCGCCGCCAGTGGTGCTCGGCGGAGCGTGGTGGCGGCGCCGGCTCCGCGTCGCGCAGGCCGCGCAGCATCAGTGCCGACGCCAGGAAGCTGACCGCGTCGAGGACCATCGTGGCGGTGGCGCCCAGCCACGAGATCAGCACTCCCCCGACGGGTGGACCGGTCGCGTTGGCCGCCCACATCGTCGTCTCGAACCTGCCGTTCGCCTCGGCCCGGTGGGGTGCCGGCACGAGCGTACGCAGCTGGGCCACCCCGGCCGAGTCGAAGGCCAGCCGGGCCGCCATCTGGGCCACCGCGACCACGCACAGCTGCCAGTAGCTGAGCACTCCGGCGAGGGCGGCCACCGGCACCGACGCCACCGCCGCGAAGCGCACCAGGTCGGCCGCGACCATCACGGGCAGCTTCCGGTGGTGCTCGATCCACGGCCCGAGCGGCAGCGCCACCACCGCGCTGACCACGCCGGCCAGCACGGTCAGCAGCGACACCTGGAAGTCGGCGACGCCCAGCACCAGCACGGCGACGATCGGCAGCGCCGAGTAGCCGAGGGCGCTGCCGAACTCGCTCGTCGCGTAGGCCGCCCAGCGCCGCCTGAAGTCCGTCCGCCGAACGACTTCCGTCACCGGGGCAGGCTACGGGACAGTGCTGAACGGGCCCAGCGAGTTGAGGTCGAGGCGCAGGGACTCGGCCATGGCCCAGGCGTTGGGCAGGGTGAAGACGTCGGCGCCGCCGAGACGCACGTGACCGCCGACGAAGTGGTCGAAGTCGTAGGACAGCGCCTGCTCGTGGGCCCGCAGCACGCCGGGCACGAAGGCCGACAGCGACAGGTTCGAGAACGGCACCCAGCCGGCGAAGATGACGTCCACCAGCATCAGGACGCGCCGGCCGGGCGCGTGGATGAAGCTGTTGCCCTCGGCGTGGTTGGGGCCCGGATACTCCAGCCGCACGGTGTGCTCGCCGGCCCGATGGTCAGGGCGTCGTCGAACAGTCGTGGACATGGTTCCCCCAGGTGACGATCGTGGATCGGGCACCACCGATACTCGTCGCGCTCGCGTGCGGCTCGCGCCCGGCGAACTCCCGGGTACGCGAGGCACCCGGGAGTCGTGGGTCACACCGGTGTTCAGCCGCCGGTGATGCTCCAGTGCCACGGCTCGGACGGCAGGTTCACGAAGCCGTACGCCTTGGCGTGCAGCACCAGCCACTTGAAGGCCGGGCTGGTCCGCGTGAGGGTCTTCCCGCCCGAGGTGATGTCGACCGCCATGCCGAGCTCGTGCAACGACCGCCCCGGAATGGCCGTGGGCACCCGGCAGGACGAGGACGGCGCGCTCCACACGTCCGGGCAGCCGTTGATCTTCCGCAGCTCGATCTGGCGCTCCCTCGTGCGGAAGCCGCCGCCCGAGATGGCGATGCCGTTGGCGCGGGCGTCGTCGACCATGCGCTTGAAGGCGTACGCGACGCTCCGGTGCACGGTCGTGCCGTAGACCGTCATGGTGTCGGCGACCACGAACCCGGTGCGGGTCTGAGTGACGACGTCCCGGCTGATCGTGGCGGCCTTGTCGGCGTAGGCGCCGGCCGTGGGCAGGGTCGCGATCCGGTTCCGGGTGACGGCGAGCGCCGCCGCCAGCGCCGCGCGGGTGTTGGTCGCGTTGGTCAGGGTCGTTTCGGCCGTACGCACGGTCGTCCGCGCGGTGACCAGCGTGGTGGTCGCCTTCTGGGTCTCGGTCCGGCGCACCGTCAGAACCTTGGTCACCGCGGTCACGGTGTTCCTGGCCTTGGTCACAGCCGTCTTGCTGACGGGCCGCTTCTTCTGCGCCTTGGTCAGGTTCTGCTTGGCGGTGGTCAGTGCGGTCTGCGCGGCGGCCTGCCGCGCCCGGGCGGTCGTGACCGCAGTGCCGGCAGGGGTCACCCGGGCCTGGGCCGCCGCGAGGGCCGCGGTCGCCTGGCTGACCTCCCTCGTACGGGTCACGGCGGCGGTCTGCTGCATGGTCAGGGTCGACTTGAGGGTGGCCAGGGTCTGCTGCCGGGTGAGGCTGCGGTACATCAACGAGCCCCACTCCTGCGCCACCACGGGCGGAGCGGCCTGGACCGGGACCGGGCCGGCGGTGACCGCCAGGCCGACGGCCAGTGCCGCGACGATCGGTGCGGTGATGGCCCGGCGGGCTCGGGAGCGAATCCGCGGATCCGGTCGGAGTTCCTGTCGTGTCGTCACCCGGAAGAGACTCCGGGCCGACGGGTGCCCGCCGGGGTGCCGCCGGGTTGCTACTGAAGTGCACGCGCGGCGTCGGCGGCCCGCTGGGCGACGTCGTCGACGCTGTCCTTGGTGAAGAAGCCCTCGAGGACGAGGGAGGAGTAGCCGTGCGCGACAGCGAGGGTGGCCTCGAGCAGGCGTACGTCGGAATCGGTGAGCTCGAGCATGGTGGTCATCAGGGCCCGGGTCTGTTCGCGGCGGCAGTCGTCGGCCACCTCGTACAGCTCCGCCGCGAAGATGACGTGGATGCCCGCGCCGGTGCCGACCACGTAACGAACGTATGCCCCGGCGGCCGCGGCCAGGCCGTCATCGGGGTTCCGGGCGACGGCCGCGACCATTGCCTCTCGCAGATCGTGGGCAGCCGTGGCGGAGACCGCGCTCAGCAGATGGGCACGATCCGGGAAGTGCCGGTAGGGCGCGGCTGAGCTCACCTTCAGGCGGCGGGCGACAGCGGCCACGGAAAAACGCGACAAACCGCTCTCGGCGAGCAGCTCGAAGCTGGCTCTGATCAGCGCGGCTCGAAGATCGCCGTGGTGGTAGCCCATATCCCCCCTCCCCTTGCGTCCATGTGAGTAGGCTCTTACATTAGCGGAAGTGATAGACCTCTTACATCGGGGAAGACAATGACCATCCGGCTCGGCTACCAGATCCCGAACTTCACCTATCCCGGTGTCCCGAACGAGAACCTGTTCGAGACGGTCGCGGCGCAGGCCCGCGAGGCCGAGGGCGCCGGCTTCGACACCGTGCTGGTGATGGACCACTTCTACCAACTGCCGGGCATCGGCGACCCGTCGGCGAACATGCTCGAGGCGTACACGACGCTGGGCGCGCTCGCCTCGGCCACTTCGACAGTCCAGCTGTCGACCCTGGTCACCGGCAACACGTACCGGAATCCCGCGCTTCTGGCCAAGACGGTGACCACCCTCGACGTGGTCTCGAAGGGCCGCGCCGTGCTGGGCATCGGCGCCGGGTGGTTCGAGCGCGAGCACCACGACATGGGCTTCGAGTTCGGCACGTTCGGGCAACGCTTCGAGCGGCTCGAGGAGGCCCTGACGATCATCACGCCGATGCTGCGCGGCGAGCAGGCGTCCCTCGACGGCCAGTGGTACCAGGCCCGCAACGCCATGAACAATCCCCGCGTACGCGACACCGTGCCGATCATGCTGGGCGGCTCGGGCGAGCAGAAGACGTTCCGGCTGGCCGCCCGGTTCGCCGACCACATGAACATCATCTGCGACCTCGACGTGCTGCCCCACAAGATCTCGGTGCTGCGGCAGCGCTGCGAGGAGATCGGCCGCGACCCGGCCACGCTGGCCACCAGCTTCCTGATCATGGGCATGGCCGGCGAGACCGAGCAGGAGGCCAAGGAACTCGGCGAGACGATCCCCGAGGACCGCCGCAACCGCGCCTTCCTCGGCACCCCCGACCAGGTGGCCGAGCAGATCCAGGAGCGCGTCCTCGGCGCCGGCGTCGACGGCGTCTGCATCAACCTGATCCGCAACGGCCACCGCCCCGGCGTGGTCGCCGCAGTCGGTGCCGCCCTCAAGCCGCTGGTGGGCTGACGCTCCAACAGCCGCCTCAGGGTCGGCAGCACCAACCACGGACCGGGCGCGCGGACGATCCGCGCGCCCGCCGCACACAGCCGCCCAAGCGCAGGAAAGCCGAGGCCTTCAAGAACCCGACCATGGCTTGAAAGCATTGGACGGCACAACGCCCTCAAGATCAGGACAGTGCCGCCGAATCACCGAGGCCATGGTGGATTCAGCGATCCAATCAAGGCCGAACTGCGTATAGACCTCAGCCCGATAATCGGCAGTGAGGAACCGGTCGCTCTGCAGCCGCCGGGAAGCCATCAGGATGAACACCCGGAACGCCGTGTCCGAGAAGGCGAACCCCGGCGGCGGCGTCTCCGCGAACAGGCCGACCATGGTGTCGACCTCGTCGATGCTGCGATAGACGGCGCGCAGACGTGCCACGGTCGAGGGGTCCTCGTTCAGGTCTTCCCAGCGCTTGATCCGTGGCAGGTGCAGGGCCTGGCGGAAGTCGTTGTAGCGGGGCACCCCGCGGCGACGATTCCGCACCAGGTCGACGACGGAAAGATCGATCATCTCGCCCTCGCGTTCCAGATTCAGCAGGGCCCGGGGGTAGTTGTGCAGCGTGATCGCTCCCGGATGGGCGGTGCCGAACGAATAGAGGACGCTGCTCAGCCCCATCGCCCTCAATTCGTCGTCGGCGCGGCTGCCCTGCAGGTCGGTGAAGCTGCGGTGGCCGAATTCGGCCCCGTCCACGCTGCGGAACGTGTAGTCGTCGGGAATCAGCGGGTGCATGCGATAGACCGTGACGAAGTCCTCCGTCAACGAGAACGGCGTCCCGTGGTGGTCCGGGTTCGTCTTCGGGATGCCTCGCAACGCGTTCACGTCCGTGAGCCACAGGCCGGCCCGGCTCAGCCAGTCCCGCGGTGGCACGCCGTTCCAGTTGACGTTCATGGCACGTTCGAGCACGTTGGTGGCGAGCATGGCCGGGGTCCACTCGACGGTGTGGATCTTCGCTATCAGGGCGGCCACGATGAGCCGGGCCGTCTGGTAGAGCCTTTCGTCGTCCCAGCCGGGATTTCGGTCCTTCAGGTGGTCGCACAACAGGTTGTGTTCCCGGGCGAAGAGCGTGTGCATGCCGCCGAGCCCCAGCCACCAGGCCTCGTTGAAGCCGGTGATCTCGGAACCGTTGACGTCGACCGGCAGGTAGCCCTCGGGGCTCAGCCGGATCCGGGGGCCGTCGCGCAGCAGCAGGCTCGGAGTCGTGCCGTAGACCTCGGAGCCGTCCCACCAGTGTGATGCCACGTTGGCCGGTGGGTCGACGTTGCCGCCGATGCGCATCTCGGGTTCGAGCTGTCCGCCCGGCGTGTTCGCCCAGCCCGGCACGTCCGGCGGCAGCGGCACGCGCACGTCGTCGACGCCGAGCGGGTGGCGGGCGTGGACCACCCAGTCGTGCACCTGGAACTGGATCCACGCGGCGGCCAGGATGTTCAGCGTCGTCGCCGGGCGGAACGTCTCACGGTGCAGCAGTTCCCGGCTCACCGTCACCGGATTCGGTTCGTTGTCGAGGTCGGCACGGCGGTCGGCGGGAACGTTGCGGCCGAATCCCGCTCCGACCGCACCCATGTCCGGCTCGGCCAGATCGTTGAAACGGCCTTCGTGCGTACGGAATTCTCGCTGCTCGTCGGTGATGGGCGGAGGCGCCCTCCGTACGCGTGGAGGCGCCTCGACCGCCCCGGTGTCGATCAGGTTGTCGCGGCGCAGCACGTCGCGCAGGGACGCCAGATTCAGCAGGGCCAGGGCGTCGGGCAGGCGGTGCCACGGACGGAAACGGTTGACCGCGCCGAACACCGTACGCATGGCCGCGCCCGCCAGGCGGTTGCGAACCGGCACCTCGGTGAGCCAGCGCTGCCGGTCGCGGTGGCCGGCGCTGGCGTCGTACGCGGCCTTGCGCACCCGGTTGAGGTTGCCCAGCGGCCGGAAGTCGTCCGTGGTGTTCCACGGGTTGAAGCGCAGCCCGTGCACGACCGGGTTGTCGCACGAGCCGGCCCGGATGGTGAGCACGGCGACCGGTTCGGGCGGGGCTCCGGGCGTACGCCAATCGACTGCCGCGTCCTCGATCGGCGTCTCGTCGTCACTGCGGTAGCGCTGCACGCACAGCTCGAACCGGACGTCGCCCTCGGCCAGCCGGTTTTCCATCTCGGACGTCAGGAAGTCGGGCCCGTCGCGCTCGCCGCCCTCGGGAGCGTCGGGGAACGGCCGCAGCAGATATTGGACGGCGAGGTGGCCGCCCCACATGATCGGGGTGCGGCTCCAGTACGTCTCGGTGGCCACGCTGGTGATGCGGCGGCGCGCCGCCACCACGTTGCGCACGATGCGGGCCGTCTCGCCGGGCCCCAGCACGAAGGCCAGCTTGGCCAGGCCGGTGTAGCGGCCCACGCCGCCGCCCGCCGTGGCCACCGCGAACTCGGCGAACTGGCGGGCGTCGCGGGCGTGCGACACCGGCGCGTTGGTCATCAGCAGGTCGTGCTGCTCGTCGTCGGAGACGGTGATCCGCAGGGCGGCGCCGCGTAGGTCCGGTTCGCGGTCGTCCAGGATGCGGCCCTCGGCGTTGCTGAACCGGACCGACGTGCGATAGGCAGCGCCCGGCCGGGCGAATCCCACCTGGAGCTCGGCCGGCAGGTCGTCGGCGAAACGCAGGTGGGCGTCGTCGACCGCGTACGTGCCCTTGGCCTGAAAACCGGCCACGACCGGCGCGTCCCGGGTGGGGCGGTTCTTCAGCTGGGTCAGCATGATCTGCCGAGCCACCCGGTCGAAGATCCGCCGTTCCGCCTCGGGCGAGCCACCCAGATAAACCTCGCGCCACTGCGCCCTGGTCACCGTCGACATCCGCGCGCCTCCACTTCGGAGTGCGGCCGCGACGACGGGCGGTTCCCGATCGCGCGGGCCACCCGAAACCCTAGTGGCGCCGCGCCATGCGGAACTGTCGTTTTACTTACCCATCAACTTCTCGAGGTCGACGACGTCGTTCGCGGCCGGGGCCACGATGTCGGCGAACTCCGCGCCGAACTCGCTGAAGTCGAGGCCGCCCTCGGCCGCGTCCTTGCTCTCGATGCGCAGCGGGTAGGGCTCGCCGGTGGTGGCGATGTAGAGCGTGCCGCCGTCCTTCGAGTTGTCGACGAGGCCGATCGCGGGCTTGCCGTTGACGTCCTTGACCTGGCCCTTGGTGACCTTGCCCTCGGCGTCGAGCATCGAGTCGATGTCGGAGAAGCCGAACATGTCGGCGGTGTCCTTGTCGCCCGCCTTGACCTCGACCCAGCGGTCGCCGACGAGCTTCGCGAGCTGCTCGCCCTGCTCCTTGCCGCCGCTCATGCCCCAGAACGCGGCGTCGGGCCGGATGTAGCGCTTGCCGCCGACCTCGAGCAGTTCGACGCTCGGGCCGGCCATCGACAGCTTGCCCTTGATCTTGGTGCCGTCGGTCTTGAAGTCGAGGCCCATCTTGTCGCCGTCGGTGACGATGTCACCCTTCATGTGGAATGAGCCGGCCTTCTTGAGAGCGGCCTTGGCCTTGTCCAGGATCTGCTCGGCCTCGAGCGCCTCGACCCCGTTGGTGGCGGGCGCGGCCGAGGTGGCCTGGGCGGCGGGCGGTGCCGCGGCGCCCTTGTCATCGTTCTGACCTGCGCAACCGGTGGCCAGCAGGGCGGTTGACGCGAGCACGACCACCGCGCCGGTGAAGTTGACCTTCATGATGATGTTTCCCCCGAATTGAGTCGCCCTGATCGACTCGTGCCGATCGGTGACGGCGACGAAGATATCAGCGCGGCTCAAGCCGGTTCGGGTACCCCACCCGGCTCCGGCGCGGGCTCGACGTCCGGCTCCACGATCGGTTCGACCGGCGCCGGGGGCAACGGGTCGGGGCTGTCCGGCTCCAGCTCACCGGGGTCGTCGGGGATCGGTGCGCCCGGGTCGAGGGGCGGGTACTTGTCCGGGTCGGTCGACAGGCTCAGCTCGGGCATGACGGCTCCTTTTGTCGGTTTCTGCCCCCTACCCTCAAGATCGGGAGCCGAAACACCGGCGAGGCGCGACCAGCGACCCCCGGAAAGTGCGGCTAAGGTGTACGCATGGTGACGGTGGCAGTGCTGACGGCGATCTTGATCGTCGTCGCTGTCCTCGCCGTCGCCACGGTTCTCAGCCGTCGCGGGCCGCTCGAGCCGCCGCTGAGCACCGTCGAGGCCCGGCCGCTGCCGGCCGATCGGCCGACCGGCCGGCAGCCGCAGTTCACCGCGGGCGCCCGCGGTTGCCGCGCGCCTCCGGCCGCATTCGTCTGACCGCCGCTCTTCCGGCGATCGCCGCCTCCGGCACGGCCGTCCCGTCCCTGACGTTCGCCGCACCGGTCTGACTTCCGGCACAGCCGGCTGTGCGGCCCGATCGTCGAAGCAGGACGGTTGCCGCCTACCCGGCCCGGTCGCCAAGGCGCTCTCCTGCCGGATCGTCAGATCGACGACGACGGCGGCCGGCGGAGGAGCGACAGCTCGGAGCACAACGGCGGTCGAACATCCGCCCCAGTCGACCGTCGGGACGACGGTCGCCGATCTCTCCCCGCCGGCCGGACACCGCCGGCCGGCACCGGGCGGCCGTCGCCACCAGGACGGCCGCGCACCACCTGGACCTGTTTCACCGAAGGACGGATTCCCATGAACATGGTTGCGGAAATGCTGCTGACCGAGCCGGCGCCGATGGCCATCTGGGCCACGCTGATGCTGCTCACCTTCCCCGCCCTGCTGCTGCTGGGCAGCCCCGAGGCGATGCGCCGTCCCCGGCACGCGGCACAGGAGTTCGTAGCGGCGCTACGGGGCAACGGCGCCGCCGTGCGGCGACAGGCCGAGGAGGCGGCGCAGACGGCACGCTTCGCCGACGAGGTACGGGTGGCGGCCGAGCGGGCCGAGGCCCATGCGCAGCGGTGGCAGGAGGCGTGGGAGCGGTCCGAGGGCGAGCTGAACGACGCGTACACCGCCTGGCTGGAAGCCGACGCCCGGCTGCGCACCGCCACCTCGGCGGCGGCCTGGGGCACACCGTGGTCGGTGCGGACCTGCGACGAGTACGCGGCCCGGCAGCGCTACCTGCACCGCGAGGTGACCGCCGCAGCCGGTCGGGGCGAGCTGCCGGCCGCCGCGGTGGCCGACGCCGTGGCCGAGCGGGCCGGTTGGGACGCCCGTCTGCACCCGGTCGAGCAGCAGCTGGTCATCACCCGCGCCTCGGCGGCGTGGCTGCGGCAGCGCTACGAGCAGGCCGTCGCCGCCGAGCGCGCCGCCTGGCACGACGCCGACTCGGCCCGCCGCGCGAGCAGCAGCCTGCGCCGCGAGGCAGCCCTCGCCGCATCGCTCGTCGTGCCCGCCCCCCAGGGCCGCGCAACCGCCCGCCCCCACCGCCACACCGTCGCCGTACCCGCCATGTGACGCGCCGCGGCGCCGGCCCTCGCACGTGCCTGGCCGCCTCGGCACCACGGCCGGGCCTTCCCCCGGCTCGGCGTCAACGGCCGGAATCAGCCGGGCGGCGTGCTCTGCGCCTCGGGGCCCCAGAGGCGCGGTAGTGCCACGGATGACCAGGTGCGGCGGGACGACGACCTCTCGCCGGTCGACCGCCTCGCCCTCGACGCGGGCGATCGCACGGGCCACCGCGAGGCGGGTCAGAACGGCGACGTCCTGGGCGATCGTGGTCAGGTCGACGTGGGCCAGCCGGGCCAGGCTGCTGTCGTCGTAGCCGACGACGCTGAGCCTGCCGGGTACGGCGATCCCGGCCCGCGACAGCACGTCGAGGACACCGGTGGCGCAGCGGTCGTTGAAGACAGTGACCGCGGTCGGTGGGTCGCCGAGCAGCGTGCGCGCCGCGGCGGCCCCATCGGACTCGGTGAGCCCACCCGGGACGATCCGCACCTGGCCGGTGAGGCCGTGGCGGCGCATCGCCTCCCGGTAGCCGCGGCGGCGGTCGGCGGCGCCGGGCGCCCGGCCACCGTCGATGTGCGCGATCGCCCGGTGTCCCAGCCCCACCAGGTGGTCGACGGCGAGAGCCAGCCCGTCGGCATCGGCGCTGCGGATGACGTCGACGGCAGCGTCGCGTACGGGCCGGGCCAGCGCGACCACCGGCAGCCGGCTCGCGAGCCGGATCAGGCTCGCGGTCGACGACTGCGGGCCGAGCAGGATGAGAGCCTCGCAGCGGTCCTGGAGCAGGCCGGTGATCGCCTCGGATTCACCGCGAGTACACGGATCCGGAGCAGGTGTGGCCGGACTCCGAAGTGGACGCTGTTGTCATCGCGGCGCCGGCCCGCTTCCACGCCGATCTCGCGGTCGCGGCGGCCCGCGCCGGCAAGCACATCTTCTGCGAGAAGCCGATGGCGCTGAGCCTGGCCGACGCCGACCGGGTCATCGACACCGCCCGGGCCGCCGGGGTGGTGCTCCAGGTCGGGTTCAACCGCCGGTTCGCGCCCGACTGGGTCGCGGCCCGGGTGCTCGTCGAGGACGGGCGGGTCGGCACGCCGCGGCTGCTGCGCTCTCTGACCCGCGATCCCGGCGGCTTCGACCCGGCCCGGGTCGCGCCCGGCACGATCTTCCTGGAGACGCTGATCCACGACTTCGACACGCTGCGGTTCCTCAACCCCGGGTCGGAGGTCACGCACGTCCACGCTTTCGCCGACGCGCTGGTCGAGCCGGCCTGGCGCGACCAGGGGCTGCTCGGCACCGCCGTGGTCACCGCACGGTTCGGCAACGGCGCGGTCGGCACGGCCGAGGCCTGCTTCGAGGCGAGCTACGGCTACGACGTCCGCGGCGAGGTGCTGGGCTCGGGCGGCATGGTCACGATGGGCGACGGGCGACGCACCGGGATGACGTTCCCGGGCCCGGCCGGCCGGCTGGTCGACACCGCCCGGGGCGACCAGGAACTGTTCGCCGGGGCTTATGTGGCCGAACTGGCCGCCTTCACCGGCGCCGTACGGACCGGCTCACCGTCCACTGTGACCGGCGAGGACGCCCGCGCCGCTTTGGCCGTCGCCCTCGCCGCCGCCGAGTCCGCCCGTACGGGAAGGGTCGTCGAGGTGGCGAAGTGAGGTCGGCCGTCAGCGCGGAGATGGTTTCCTCGAGCTTCCGGTCAGGCTCTGGCCATCTTCTCCGGCGAGAAGCAGCAGTCCGTGCATAGTCGCGGCTGCGGCAGCGTGAAGGCCAGGCAGCACGTCCGCCGCCGCACCGTGACCAGCCCGGCCGGATCGGCGGTCCATTCGACCAGGCTGTCCAGGCCGAGCCCGTCCAGCAGCGTCCCGACTTCACGGGCCGAGGCGCCCGGCACGGCCCGGACAGCGTGCCGGGTGGCGTGCGCGAGGTTCGAAGCCAGCGACCCGAGCAGCGGCCGTCGACCGACCCGGACCACCCGCTGAACGGCTTCGATCAGGGGCTCGGCATGCTCGTCCAGCAGCACCCGCCGCACCTCTTCCAGCAGCGCCGCCTCGTCCGCCACCACCGAGACCGCCGGGCCGGGGACGAGCGGGCCGGACGCGAGCGGGTCGGAGGCCAGCACCGCGGCCGGGACGGCGGTGCGCAGGCCGAGGCGGATCGGGGCCTGTTGCGCGTCGAGCCGGATCAGGACGTCGGACGCGGCGACGCGCGGGACCCGGCGGGCCGCCACCCAGCTGAAGGCGACCGGGACGGCCAGCCAGTAGGAGTACGCCTTCCACATGAGGGCGGCCGCCACGTGCGGCTGGGCGTGCCAGTGACGCCGGGCAGCCGCAAGCAGCGGCTCGACGTCGCCATCGGCCGCCGTCCAGCCCGCCGGATCGGCCACTACCAGGTCGGATGCCAGGCCGGGCAGCCGCGTGCTGGTCCCGAAGGCGCCCCTGATCGCAGCGAGAACCGGCGCGGCGTCGTCTTCCACACCACGACCTATACCCGCCCGTCCCGTTCCGACGCGAGGCCGGCCTGTGGACAACGGAAGCACGCCGAGTCCGAGATCGCGGGCTCGGCGCCACCCCCGGTAGGCCGGCGGATGTCACAACGAGCGCGGCACCGCGGTCCTAGCAGAGGACAACGGCAATCTGCTGGGAGGTCCCAAGATGGGTGACAAGCGATCGGACGCGTGGCAGACGGCGGTGACCGTGCTGCAGGAGGCGCAGCCGCCCTTCATCCCGGCGGGCGCACACGCCATGACCATCGTCATCGAATACCCGGCGGGTGACCCGGGCACGCCGCCGCACCGGCACCCCGGTCCGGCGTTCGGGGTCGTGCTCGAGGGCGAGATGCTCTTCGAGCTGGAGGGCGAGGCGCCGCGGGTGGTCAAGGCGGGCGAGGCGTTCTGGGAGCCGGGCGGCGACGTCATCCACTACTCGGACGGCAACGCCCGCGACGACGGGCCGGTGCGGTTCACGGTGACGATGCTGTGCGACCCCGGGAAGCCGATGCTGGTGCTGGTCGACGACGACGAGCTGGCCGCCCGCAGGGACCGGCGCGTCCGGTGACGGGGCTGCCGGTGCGGCACGTCACCACCGATGTGCTCGAGGTCGCGTATCACGAGGCCGGGCCTTCGGACGGGCCGCCGGTCCTGCTGTTGCACGGTTTCCCGTACGACATCCACAGCTGTGTCGAGGTGGCGCCGCTGCTGGCCGCCGCGGGTCACCGGGTGATCGTGCCCTACCTGCGCGGGCACGGGCCGACCCGGTTCCTGAGCGCGGAGACGCCCCGCTCGGGGCAGCAGGCCGCGCTGGGAGCGGACGCCCGCGGCATCGCCGAGGTGATCTGGCGCCGCAACTCACCGAAGTGGACGTTCGGCGCGGGTGAGCTCGACCGGGCGGCCGAGGCCTTCGCGAACCCGGACTACGTCGATGTCGTCATCCACTCGTACCGGCACCGCCTGGGCCGCGCCGCCGGGGCTCCCGCCTACGAGCGGGCCGAGGGCGCGCTCAGCCGCCTGCCGGCAATCACCGTGCCCGCGGTGACGCTGGACGGCACGGCCGACGGCAACTTCCCGGCCACCGACGGCAGCCCCACCGCGGCCCGCTTCACCGGCCCGCGGGTGCACCGGCAGGTCCCCGACGCCGGTCACAACCTGCCACAGGAGGCGCCTGCCGCGTTCACCGACGCCGTCCGGGAGGTCGCGTCGCTGATCGTCACGTGATTGTCACGCGTTCGCTGAACGGCGCTGAGCGTCTTGCTTATGGTAGTGCGCTTCTGAGCCATTCAGGCTCTCATCGAACGCCGCTGTACTGGACACATGACACTTCTCATCGGTGGAACCGGCAAGACCGGACGGCGGGTCGCCGACCGCCTGATCCAGCAAGGCACCGACATACGGGTGGCCTCGCGCCACAGCGACACCCGGTTCGACTGGGAAGACGAGTCCAGCTGGCCGGCCGCCCTGGACGGGCAGCGGGCCGTCTACATCACCTTCTACCCCGACCTCGGGCTGCCGGGCGCCGCCGGCAAGGTGGGCGCCCTCGCCGACCTGGCCGCCACGAACGGGGTCGAGCACCTGGTGCTGCTCTCGGGCCGGGGCGAGCCCGTCGCGCGGGCGGCCGAGCAGCGCGTGAAGGACTCGGGCACGGGCTGGACGATCGTCACGTGCAGCTGGTTCGCGCAGAACTTCAGCGAGGACTTCCTGGCCGGTGCGGCCGCCGGCGGCGACATCCGGCTGCCCGCGGGCGACGTGGCCGAGCCGTTCGTCGACGCCGACGACATCGCCGACGTGGTCGCGGCCGCGCTGACCGACCCGGACCGGCACCGGGGCCGGCACTACGAGCTGACCGGTCCTCGCGCGCTGACGTTCGCCGAGGTCGCGGCCGAGCTCAGCCGGGCCTCGGGCCGCGAGATCCGCTACACGGCGATCAGCCACGAGGAGTACGAGGGCATCCTGCGCGACGCCGGGCTGCCGGTGGAGCTGGGCGACATGTTCCGCGGCATCCTCGACGGCCGCAACGCCGCCCCGGCCGACGGGGTGCGGCAGGCGCTCGGCCGACCGGCGCGCGACTTCGCCGAGTACGCGGCGCGGGCCGCGGAAACCGGAGTGTGGAGCGTGCCGCAGGTACGGTGAGCGGATGGACGCGCTGACCGGACTGCTCGACGGGCCTCGCGCCCGCGGGGCGTTCCTGCTGCGCTCGGTCCTGGATCCGCCGTGGTCGCTGCGGATTCAGGACGGCTCGCCGCTGTCGCTCATCACGCTGGTCCGCGGCGAGGCCTGGATCCTCAAGCAGCACGCGACCCCGGTCCGCGTCGAGCCGGGCGACGTGGCCGTCGTGACCGGTACCGAGCCGTACGCGGTGGCCGACTCCCCCGGCACCGCGCCCCAGATCATCATTCACCCCGGCCAGCGCTGCGAGTCGGCCGACGGCACCGAGATGACGATGACCGGGCAGGGCGTCCGCACGTGGGGCGCGGCCCCGGACGGCGCGACCGTGATGATCAGCGGCACCTACCAGATGCACAGCGAGGTCAGCCGGCGCCTGCTCGACGCGCTGCCCGGCCTGCTGATCCGCCCGGCCGAGGCCGGCGACCGGGCGCTGATCGAGCTGCTCGTGCGCGAGATGAGCGGCACCGAACCCGCGCAGGACCTGGTGCTCGACCGGCTGCTCGACCTGGTGCTGGTCTCGGTGCTGCGCTCGTGGCTGGCCACTCCGGACGACGACGCCCCGGGCTGGCAGCGGGCACAGACCGACACCGTGGTCGGGCCGGCCCTGCGCCTCATCCACGACGACCCCTCGTACGCGTGGACCGTCGCCTCCCTGGCCGCCCGCACGGGGGTCTCCCGGGCCTCGCTGGCGCGACGGTTCACCGACGTGGTGGGCGAGTCCCCGATGGCCTATCTCACCGGCTGGCGGCTCACCCTGGCCGCCGACCTGCTGCGCCAGGGTGACGCGACGCTGGAGGCGGTGGCCCGGCGCGTCGGCTACGGCAGTGCCTTCGCGCTGAGCACGGCGTTCAAGCGCGAACGGGGCGTCAGCCCGCAGGAGTACCGCCGCCGCCCCGCCCTCGCGCCCCACCCGTCACCCCTGCCCCGCGTGGTGCGGCTCACGTGACCTGAACACCCGATGTGGGTGTCAGACCCGATGGCAGACCCGGCCCGGGCCAGGCAGGGTCGGGAGGAAGCGTTTTCCTTCCAGGGATCGGGTGAGCCTGCGTGTCGCTGTTCCGGCGCATCTTCTCGTTGAACGCGGCGGTTCTCACCGTCGCGGCCCTCGTGCTGCTCTTCGCCCCGGTGACCGTCTCGGCGACGGCCCGGCTGGCCGAGGCGCTCGTCATCCTGGCCGGCACGGCGGTGACGCTGGTGGCCAACGCGGTGATGCTGCGCGTGGGCCTGTCGCCGCTGGCCCGGCTCACCCGCGTGATGACCACGATCGACCTGCTGCGGCCGGGCACCCGGCTGGTGGCCCGCGGCCAGGGCGAGATCGCCCAGCTGATCACGGCGTTCAACGCGATGCTGGAACGACTGGAGACGGAACGGGCGTCCAGCGCCGGGCGCGCGCTCTCGGCCCAGGAGGCGGAACGTCACCGCATCGCCCAGGAACTGCACGACGAGATCGGTCAGACGCTGACCGCCGTGCTGCTCGACCTGAAGCGGGTCGCCCGGGCGTCGCCCGAGCCCATGCGTGACCAGCTGTTGCAGGTTCAGGAGAGCACCCGCAACAGCCTCGACGAGATCCGCCGCATCGCCCGCCGGCTGCGCCCCGGCGTCCTCGAGGAACTCGGCCTGGCCAGTGCCCTGCGCGCGCTGGCCGGCGAGTTCACGACGGCCGGCCTGGCCGTGCGCCGTCAGATCGGCTCCGATCTGCCCGTCCTGCCGAAGGAGGTCGAACTGGTGCTCTACCGGGTCGCCCAGGAAAGCCTGACCAACGCCGCCCGGCATGCGGCCGCCCAGCACGTCGACCTGGTGCTGGCCCGGCAGAAGGACGGCGGCGTCCGCCTGTGCGTGCGCGACGACGGCCGCGGACTGCGGGGCGCGCCCGAGGGGGCGGGCATTCGCGGCATGCGCGAGCGCGCGTTGCTGATCGGCGCCGACCTGTCCGTGGAGTCCGGGACGCCCGGTGGCACCTCGGTCCAGCTCACGGTGCCCGCATGATCCGCATCCTGCTGGCCGACGACCACGCCCTCGTGCGGCGCGGGGTCCGCCTCATTCTCGACAGCGAACCCGACCTCGAGGTGATCGGTGAGGCGGCCGACGGCGCCGAGACGCTGGCGCTGGCCGCCGCCGACCCGCCCGACCTGGCCGTGCTCGACATCGCGATGCCGCGGATGACCGGCCTGCAGGCCGCCCGCGAGCTCAGCCGCAGCCATCCGGAGCTGCGCATCCTCATCCTGACCATGTACGACAACGAGCAGTTCTTCTTCGAGGCGCTGCGCGTCGGAGCGGCCGGTTACGTGCTCAAGTCGGCCGCCGACCGCGACCTCGTCGAGGCCTGCCACGCCGCCATGCGCGACGAGCCGTTCCTGTACCCCGGGGCGGAGACCGCGCTGATCCGCGAATACCTGGAGCGCGCCCGCACCGGCGCCGAGATCCCCGAGCGGCCCGTCACCGAACGCGAGGAGGAAGTGCTGAAGCTGGTCGCGGAGGGCCACTCGACGAAGGACATCGCCGAGCTGCTCTACATCAGCGTCAAGACCGTCGAGCGCCACCGCTCCAACATCCTGGCCAAGCTGGGCCTCAAGGACCGGCAGGAACTGACCCGGTACGCGATCCGGGCCGGGCTGATCGAGCCGTGATGCTGCTCGTCGTCCTGATTCTGCACGCCGCGGCCGCGATGCTGGCCCCGGTGGCGATCCGTCACGCCGGCAACCGCGCTCTCTACGGCCTGGCGCTCGTGCCGGCCGGAACCTTCGTGTGGACCGCCACGCAGAAGCCGCCGGTCGCCGAGGCGTACCCCTGGGTGCCGCATCTCGGCATGGACCTGGCCCTGCGGATGGGCTCGCTGTCCTGGCTGATGATGCTGATCGTCAGTGGCATCGGCGCAGTCGTGCTGGCGTACTGCGCCCGCTACTTCACCGAGGGCGACCCGGGCCTGGGCCGGTTCGCGGGCATCTTCCTCGGTTTCGCCACCGCGATGACCGGCCTGGTCGTCTCGGACGACCTGGTTCTGCTGTACGTGTTCTGGGAGCTCACCACCGTCTTCTCGTACCTGCTGATCGGGCACTCGGGCGAGCACTCGGCCGGGCGCCGCGCGGCCATGCAGGCGCTGGTCGTGACCACCGCGGGCGGGCTGGCCATGCTGGTCGGCTTCGTCCTGCTCGGGCACGGTGCGGGCACGTACCGCTGGTCGGAGATCGTCGAGGGCCCGTTGCCAGCGGGCGGCGCCACCGCGGCGGTGCTGATCCTGGCCGGGGCGCTCAGCAAGTCGGCCATCTTCCCGTTCAGCTTCTGGCTGCCGGCCGCGATGGCCGCGCCCACTCCCGCGTCGGCCTACCTGCACGCGGCCTCGATGGTGAAGGCCGGCGTCTTCCTGCTGGGTCTGCTCGGGCCGCTGCTGGCTCTGGCCGAGCCCTGGCGACCGGTCGCGCTCGTGGCCGGGATCATCACGCTGCTGCTGGGCGGCTGGAACGCCATGCGCCAGCACGATCTGAAACTGCTTCTGGCGTACGGCACGGTGAGCCAGCTGGGCCTGCTGACCATCGCGCTCGGGGCCGGGAGCCGGGCCGCCGCGCTCGCCGGAGCCGCCCTGCTGCTGGCGCACGCTCTGTTCAAGGCGGCCCTGTTCCTGGTCGTCGGCATCGTCGACCGGCTGGCCGGCACCCGCGATCTGCGCGAGCTGAGCGGGCTGGGCAGGCGGATGCCGGTGCTCGCGGTCATCGCCGGGCTGGCCGTCGCCTCGATGGCGGGTGTGCCGCCGCTGGCCGGGTTCGTGGGCAAGGAGACGCTGTTCACGGCGTTCGAGCACGGCGGCACGACGGACCGGTTGGTGCTGCCGGCCCTCGTCGCCGGCTCGGCGCTGACCGTGGCGTACGGGTTGCGGTTCCTCCGGGGCGCGTTCGCGGCCAAGCCCGGGTTCGCTCCACTGCAGACACCGCGGCCCGGGTTCGCCTTCCTCGCACCGGCCGGGCTGCTGGCTCTGGCCGGTCTCGGCCTGGGCGTCGCCGCCTCATGGCTGGACGGGGTTCTCACTCCGTACGCGTCGCAATTTCCCGGCGAGACGGAGCATCTCGCGCTGTGGCACGGGTTCGGGCTGCCGTTGCTGCTCTCGGGCGCCGTCCTCGCGGCCGGCGGCACCATGTTCGCCGTCCAGCTGCGGGGCCGCCCATGGCCGGGCCGGCGCCTGCCCGCCGCCGAAACCGTCTACAAGTGGCTGATGTCCGCGGTCGACCGGGCCGCCGTCGAGGTCACCGGGGCCACCCAGCGCGGGTCGCTGCCCTTCTCCCTCGGGATCATCCTGGTCGTCCTGGTGCTGTTCGGCGCGGGCACACTGGTGTTCGTCGCGCCCTGGCCCAGCGGTCTGCGGCTGTGGGACACGCCGCTGCAACTCGTGGCGGGCGCCGTGGTGGTCAGCTCGGCGCTGATCGCGGCCCGGTCGCGGCGCCGGCTGACGGCGATGATCCTGCTCGGGGTGTCCGGCTACGGCGTGGCCGTCATGTTCGTGCTGCACGGCGCGCCCGACCTGGCGCTGACCCAGTTCCTGGTCGAGACGGTCACGATCGTCATGTTCGTGCTGGTGCTGCGCCGCCTGCCGGTCCGCTTCTCGGCACGGCCGCTGCGGGCCAGCCGCATCATGCGCACGACCCTCGCGGCGGCGACCGGTCTGGTGGCCGCGGGGATGGCGTACGTGGCGGTCGGCGGCCGGACCGCGATGCCGATCTCGGTCGACTTCGCGGAACCCGCGGTCTCGTACGGCGGTGGCCACAACATCGTGAACGTGGCGCTGGTCGACATCCGGGCCTGGGACACCATGGGCGAGATCTCGGTGCTCGTAGTGGCCGCGACCGGGGTGGCGTCGCTGATCTTCCGGCGCTCCGGGGCCTTGCAGCGCCGCCGGGCCGAACAGGGCAACGGCCACCTCGACCAGCAGGTGCAGGAGCCCGGCCCCTGGCTGCGGGCCGGGGACAACCCCGAGGCCCGCCGCCAGTCGATCATCCTGCAGGTAGTGGCCCGGCTGTTGTTCCACACGATCGTGCTGTTCTCGATCTACCTGCTCTTCAGCGGGCACAACGCGCCCGGCGGCGGCTTCGCCGGCGGCCTGGTGGCCGGGCTGGCGCTGACCACCCGCTACCTGGCCGGCGGGCGGCGCGAGCTGAACGCGGCGGCGCCGGTCGACGCCGGACTGGTGCTCGGGGCGGGCCTGCTGACCGCGGTCGGCACCGGAGCGGCGGCCCTGGTGGCCGGGGGCGAGGTGCTGCAGAGCGCGTTGCTCGACTTCCACCTGCCGGTGCTCGGCCACATCCACTTCGCCACGTCGACGTTCTTCGACATCGGCGTCTACCTGATCGTGGTGGCGCTGGTGCTGGAGATCCTGCGCAGCCTCGGCGCCGAGCTGGACCGCCAGCACGAGGTCGCGGCGCGGACGGAACGACGGGCGATCGAACGACAGAGGGAGCCGGTATGAGCGACTGCACCGGAGTCAGCGGAGCGCTCGTAGGGCCAGGAGGGCATACCACAGGAGGCTCAGCATGACTCCGAATCTGGTCTACGTCGTGGTGATCGGCGTGCTCTTCGCGGCCGGTGTCTCGATGGTGCTGGAACGCAGCCTGACCCGCGTGCTGATGGGAATGATCCTGCTCGGCAACGGTGTGAATTTGTTGATCCTGCTGGGCGGCAACGCCGGCGCCCCGCCGATCGTCGGCGCGTCCGACGCGGAGATGGCCGACCCGCTGCCCCAGATCATGATCCTCACGGCCATCGTCATCACCCTCGGCATGACCGCGTTCCTGCTCGCCCTGGCCTACCGCAGCTGGGCCATGTCCGGCCACGACGAGGTGCAGGACGACGTCGAGGACCAGCGGATCATGCGGCTGGCCGAGCGGGACGAGGGTTCCGGGACGGACGACACCGACCACCACGAGGCCGCGCGATGAGCTTCCTGGTTCCCCTGCCCGTCGTGATGCCCCTGTTCGGAGCCGCGCTGACGCTGATGATGGCGGGCAGGCCGCGCGCGCAGCGGACGGTCAGCCTCACCGTGCTGACCGCCACCGTGCTCGTCTCGTGCGCCCTGCTCTGGATCTCGACCACGGACGGACCGCTGGTCGTCGCCGTCGGCGGCTGGTCGGCGCCGCTGGGGATCGTGCTCATCGCCGATCAGCTGGCCGCGCTGATGCTCGTGGTCTCGTCGGCGGTGACCCTGTGCGTGCTGGTCTATTCGATCGGGCAGGGCATGGCCGACGGCCACGAGGAGACGCCGCTCTCGGTCTACCACCCGACCTACCTGATCCTGACGGCCGGCGTGACCAACGCGTTCCTCGCCGGCGACCTGTTCAACCTGTACGTCGGGTTCGAGATCCTGCTGGTGGCCAGCTACGTGCTGCTGACCATCGGGGGCACCGAGAACAGGATCCGCGCCGGTTCGACGTACGTCGTGGTCTCGTTGCTCTCGTCGGTCATCTTCCTGACCGCGATCGGCCTCATCTACGCGGCCACCGGCACGCTCAACCTGGCGCAGCTGGTCGAGCGGCTGGACGCGCTGCCCGACGGCCTGCGGCTGATCCTGCAGGGCATGCTCCTGCTCGCGTTCGGCATCAAGGCCGCGGTGTTCCCGCTGTCCTCGTGGCTGCCGGACAGCTATCCGACCGCGCCCGCCCCCGTCACGGCGGTGTTCGCGGGCCTGCTGACCAAGGTCGGGGTGTACGCGATCATCCGCACCGAGACGCTGCTGTTCCCGGGCGGACGGGCCGCCGCCGTGCTGCTGGTCCTGGGCCTGCTCACCATGGTCATCGGGATCCTGGGAGCGGTGGCGCAGTCGGACATCAAGCGGCTGCTGTCGTTCACTCTGGTCAGCCACATCGGCTATCTGCTCTTCGGGGTGGGTCTGGCCACGCAGCTCGGGCTGGCCAGCGCGATCTTCTACGTGGTCCACCACATCACCATCCAGACCACGCTGTTCCTGGCGGCCGGCCTCATCGAGAAGCGCGGCGGCAGCACCGCCCTCGACAAACTGGGCGGGCTGGCCAAGCTGTCCCCCGTACTCGCCGTGCTGTTCCTCGTGCCGGCGTTGAACCTGGCCGGGATCCCGCCGTTCAGCGGCTTCATCGGCAAGCTGGGGCTGGTGCAGGCGGGCGTGGCCGACGGCGGCGTGCTGGCCTGGCTGCTGGTCGGCGGAGGCATCCTGACCAGTCTGCTGACCCTCTACGCGGTGGCACGCGTGTGGAACCTCGCCTTCTGGCGCACCCCGCCCGCGTCCGTGCCGCCTGCCTCGGACTCGCTGCTCCCGCGACTCATGGTGGCGCCGACGATGGCTCTGGTCGTCTTCGGCATCGCGCTGACGGTCGTGGCCGGTCCGCTGTTCGAGGTCTCCGACGGCGCCGCCTCGTCCTTGACGGAACGCGCCTACTACGTGCGGGCAGTGTTCGGCGGAGGTGCGCCGTGACGCGGGGACGGTGGCGGGACAAGTGCATCGCCGCGCTCGGGCTGACCGTCATCTGGGTGCTGCTGTGGGGCTCGTTCAGCGCGCTGACCGTCGTCGGCGGGCTGGCGATCGCGGTCGTGGTGCTGGCGGTGTTCCCGCTGCCGGCCGTCACCTACGCCGGCCGGATCCACCCGCTGGGCGTGCTGCGGTTCGCGGGCCGGTTCGTGCTCGACATGGTCGTCGCCAGCTTCCAGGTCGTGTCGCTGGCCTTCCGGTTCGGGCACGTGCCGCGGAGCGCGATCGTCGCCGTCACCCTGCGGGCGCCCTCCGACCTGAACCTGACCATGACCGCCGAGGCCCTGTCGCTGGTGCCCGGCAGCCTGATCGTCGACGTCGACCGCCGGCGGGGCGTGCTCTACGTCCACGTGCTGGGCGTCGAGTCGGCCGAGGAGGCCGAGCAGTTCGAACAGGACGTGCTCGACCTGGAACGCCGGATCGTCCGAGCCTTCGGATCACCCACCGAACGCCGCGTTCTCGAGGAGGTGCCCGCATGACCGCCGTCGCCATCGTCGTCACCACGCTGCTGGCCGGGGGCGCCGTCCTCGCCCTGATCCGGATCGTCCGCGGTCCGTCCATCCTGGACCGGATGGTCGCCACCGACGTCCTCCTGGCCGTGATCGTCATGTCCATCGCCGCCGAGGCCGCGTTCACCCGCGACGCGACCGCCCTGCCCGTGCTCGCGGTGCTGTCGATCCTCGGCTTCACCGGCGCGGTCAGCGTGGCCCGGTTCGCCATCCGCCGCCCGGCCTCCGCCGACCCGGCCAGCGGCCGCGACGCGGACCGGCCCAGCCCGGACTACCAGGCCGAATCCGTCGACCGGCCGCACTCCCCGGGCATCCCGGAAGCCCTGAACCGGCGCCCACCCGAGCCGCCGGACCGCGGGGACTCACTCAGCCCGCCCGGCCGCGACCCGCTCGACCGGCCCGCGGAGGAAGTGCGATGACCGGCGTGCTGGACGTGATCGCCTGGGCCTGCCTCGTGCTGGGCTCCCTGCTCAGCCTGTCGGCCGGGGTGGCGCTGATCCGCTTCCCCGACCTGCTGTCCCGGATGCACGCGGCCACCAAGCCCCAGGTGCTGGGCCTGCTGCTGGCGCTGATCGGCTGCGCGCTGCGCCTGCGCGAGGCCGTCGACATCACCACGCTGCTGCTGGTGGCGGTGTTCTCGATGGCTACGGCGCCCGTGGCCGCCCACATGATCGGCCGAGCCGCCTACCGAGCCGGCCAGGCCCGGGCCGACCTGCTGGTGGTCGACGACCTGGCCGGCGCCGACGACAAACGCTGACCTATGCCCTGGGGCAGGGGCAGGTCTCCGTCCCGGGCCCGATGGCCGGCCCACGCCGAATCCCTACCGTGGTCCTCATGGAATTCACGATCGGCGACAAACTGACCCACACGCTGGGCCGGGCGCGCGGAGCCGCCGACGGGCCCATCGGCACCGGGCTGCTGTTGTTCTCGCTGGCGTACGACAAAGAAGTGAAGCCGCTGCTCGATCCGTTCGACATCACGTCGACAGTCGTCCTCACTGCGCTACGTACGCCTGGACGCGCAGCGGCCGAAGCCGACGCCGGGCGCGTAGCCGACCCGGACGCCGGCCCCGTCCCCGCTCCTTCCGGGGAGCACGCGCGCGTCCGCGGCGCCGACGGTCGCGCCCTGCCGGTCTCGGCGGCCGCAGCCCGCGCGCTCCGCGAAGCCCAGGACTCCCGGACGGCCTTGCTGGCCGCGTTGGCCGGCGACTCCGACACCGAGGCGTCGGCCGTCATCCGCGACTGCGGCATCAACCCGGACGAAGTCCGCCAGGCTGCCCTCGACGGCCACCCACCGCAACGCGCCGACCGGGTCGCGCCCGAACTGCGCCCCGCCCGCGACGCCCTGCTGGGCCGCACCCGCTACCGGGGCCGCGGCTTCCAGGACCGCCTGCTCTTCTCGGTGCTGGCCCGCAAGGTGAACCACGCCGCCCGTCCCGTGCTCTGGACCCGCCTGGAGGCGGACGAACAGGCCCGCCGCGAGAACCGCCCCACCCGCACCGACGACGTCCTGCTGGCGATGCTGGTCACCCACGAGGTGGCCGCCGCCTATCCCCACCTGGCGTACGCCGCCCAAGCCAACTACGGCGGCGGCGAAACGCTGCTGGCCCAAGGCATCACCCACACCCGAGTCCGCGCCGCCACGCCAACCGGCCCCGACGAGGTGCCGCCCGGCAAGATCCTCGTCCCCGGCCCCGACTGGACGGAAGACACCCGGGTGCTGCTCGACCGCCTGACCGCCCACCCCGGCAACCGAGCCACCCGCCTGCTCGCCTCCCTGCGCCACTGACCCACAAGCGCCCGACCGGGCTCGGGAGTCGCAGCACTGGGACTCAGGTCGGTTGCACGGTGACACGCGGCCAGCGGGTCGCGGGCTGGTGACGGGCCAGCCGTTCCCGGGAGTGGGCCTCGCTCACCCGCCGGGGGTTTCGGCGCCAGACGCCGTTGAGCAGATCGTCGAGGCCCAGCGGCGCGCAGACCTCGATGGCGTCGGCGGCGGTCAGCCGCACCACGACTGCCGTCGCGGTCTCGGGCCAGGTGGCCACGGCGTCGGCTATGGACGTCAACGGGGCGACCTCGGGGCCGCCGAAGCGTCCGGCGTACCAGGTGTGGACGGCGGCCTGGTTCTTGGCCTCCCACGGCACGCCGGGAAGACGCTGTTCGAGAAGGGCCGTCACGGCGTCGTCGTTGGCCCGGGACAGGTCGGTCGGGTCGAAGAAGGCCACGTCCACATCACGTACGCGACCGGGTCTGAATCCGAAGCCGTAGCGCTCGTCCCAGACCAGGTCCCGCAGCGCGCCCGCACCCACCCAGGCGTCCGGTATCGCCGCGCCGCGCACCGTCCGGAGGATACGCATCCACCACGAGTCGGCCCGGATGAGAGCATTCAGCGCCGATTCCACGGTGCAACTCTAGGGCTACCGATGCACGGGGTGGTGTGTACCTGACAACGCGGCCGGCTCATTCGGTGCGGTGGATGAGCGGGCACGCAGACCGACAATCCGGGGAGACGATCCCCTGGGCTTCGTCCGGGCACACCGGGCGAGGTGCTGTTCCGCGTCGCTCACGGGCGACGGCGACGAGACAGCGACACTCCGGCAAGCGTGTCGGCGACGGCGCCGCCGGCTTCCACCGGCGGCGCCTCGAACCCTACGAGACCCGGATGGTCACCCGGTCGTAGCGTGTCAGCGGGAACCCGCCGTTGTCGGTGACCTGCGCGATGACGGAGATGGTCTGTCCCGGCTCGGCACCGGCCGGAACGGTCACCCGGGAACCGCTGATCGCCACGGTTCCGGGGTAGCTGCCCTCCTCGCGGTACTGCCACCAGGCGGTGGTGACGCGGTCGCGGTCCGGGTCGGCGGTGTGCGCGGACAGCTTCACCGTCGCGCCCGGGCGCGCCCGGACCGTGTCACCGCCGGCGATGCGCACCGACGGCGGGTGGTTGCCGGCCGAATAGCGCGGCGTCAGCGTCCACTGGATGCGGGCGGCGAAGTCGTTCTGCGCGGCCGCCGCCCAGCGCAGCGTGGTCAGGTTGGCCACGTCGGCGCCGGTCGCGTCCTTCTCCGTGGGCACGAGCCGCCACAGGTTCGGAGAAGCCGTCACCTGGTACGCCCGTCCGCCCCAGCCGCCCGTCGCCGGGTCGGCCGGGTTCCGCAGCCCCGTCGGCAGAAGCGGGTTGAAGACGACGTTGTCGCCCTCGGACAGGAAGTCGTACTCGGCCATCGGCTTGCACCAGCCGCCCGGCGCCTTCACGGGGTCGCCGAAGACGTCCAGCGGATCGCCGGGCGTGGTCTGCCCGTCGAGCCAGGAGCGGTAGAGCGAGCCCCACGGCCCGACCTGGATGTTGCGGCGGATCCAGTCGCCGGTGAAGTACACCCGGTCGGCGGGGAGACCCCGTACGTTGCCCTGGCCGTTGTTGTTGCAGTTGAAGCCCCACGTGGCGTAGCCCGCCGACCGCTCTTCCACCCGGACAGCGGGCCAGGCGACGGAGATGTAGTTCGCGTACGTCTCGTCCTGGAACCCACTGGCCAGGATGACCGCCTTCTTCGAGACGGCCGCCTTCACGGAGCCCCACCGAGGTGACGACGAGTACCGCTCCTCAATGGACTTCAGCGCACGGGCGATGGTGCTCGTGCCGCCCCAGGCCTGCAGATAGACAGGCCGCCTGTCCTTGTCCAGCAACAGATCCCGGATGAGGTTCGAACCCGGCGTGTCCGATGCCATCTCCCCCTCGAAGGAGATGTTGCCCAGCCGCACCAGTGACGTGAGCTCGGCCGGGCTGGGATAAGCCGGGTCGTGCCGGCGCAGGTTCGGATAGACCTTCGCGTACGCCGGGATCACCTGGTCCTCGAGGGTGGTGTTCCCGGTCCACCGCCACGACGTCTGCGGCGTCTTGTATTCACGGTTGGGCAGGAAGAACTCGGTGCCCTGGCCGTCGCCCGCCCAGTGGAACTTGCTGCTGGTGTAGATGATGCCCTTGGTGTCGAGCTCATTGGTGTAGAGCAGGTAGCGAACCAGCGAGGCGATGTCGTCCGACTCCATGTCGGTCGTGATGACGGTGCGCGGCCTCTCCGGATGCGAGCCGCCGGCATGAGCCGGGGCGCTCAAGGCGCCCGCCGAGACCACGAAAGCCGCAGCCACGGCCAGGAGGCGGCGCATCACAGCTCCCCGAAGAGCGCGCTCTGCACGATCCGCTGCGCGGCCATCGCATCCTGGCGCTCTTGAGCCTCAGCAAGAGCGGACGTGTCGAGCCGGTCGAGCGCCCGGTGGATCCGCTTCAGGGTGCCGATGGCCGTGCTGGCCGCGTCCACGCTGTCCTCGCGGAACGGGAACTGGTCGAGCTGCCACACGCCGTCCCAGTTGTTCTTGCGCAGCGTGTGGAAGAACTCGAAGATCTCGGTGAGGTGGACCGTGCCCACGACGAGGTCGTCGTCCCAGCCGCGCAGGTTGTCGTTGACGTCCATGCCGTAGAGGCGGCCGTGGTCGATGATGAGCTGAGCGGCGTCGGCCGGCGACTCGCCGCCGTACAGGCTGTGCCCGAAGTCGAGCAGGATGCCGACGTTGTCCAGCCCGATCTCCTGGATGCCGAGCAGCGAGCGGGCAGCCGAGTCCCACGTCATCTTCACCCGGGGCTCGCGCGGCTTGTACTCGATGGCGAACTTCAGGTCGGGATGCGCGCCCGCCAGTTCACGCATGCCGTCGACGGCCAGCTTCCACAGGGTGCGGTGGTCGACCTGGAACGGGTAGTCCCAGCCGTCCTGGCCGGGCCAGATCTTCACGTAGTCGGCGCCCAGTTCGCGCACGATGCCCGCGGCCTCGTGCATCAGGTCCAGAGCGGCCTTCCGTACGCCGGGGTCCGGGTTGGTGAACGAGCCGCGGCTGAACCGGCGCAGGTAGATCTCGGGGGTGATGCCGATGGCGGTCAGCCCCTGGGCGGCCAGCGCGTCCTTGACCTCGCCGAGGCCGACGCCCGGCGTGAACGGGTAGTTGAGGTCGACCACCGAGAGGTCCTCGACCTGCCCGGCCAGCTCGATCGCGTCGAGCGTGGTGCGGGCCGGGCCGTAACCGTCGGAGGCGTACCGGTCGACGTAGGTGGCGAAATGCCAGAGTCCGGCTCCGAAGCGGGGGTACTCGGTCATTGCGGCTCCTGTTCGGTTGGGGTGCGTGCCCGGGCAACGGCCGCGCGCCAGGAGGAGCGCTGCGCGGCGGCGTCGGCGGGCTGAGGGCGGAACTCGTCGTAGGAGATGGGTGGGGTGAAGCCCCCGGCGAGGAACGCGGCGCCGAGAGCGGAGAGGTTCGCGGTGCGGGCGCGGAGGACGGGCAGGCCCGTGAGGTCGGACTGGATCTGCATCAGGACGTCGTTGCCGCTGGCACCGCCGTCCGCGAGCAGCGCGTCGGCCGGTCCCATCGCGTCCACGACGTCGGCGACCTGGTGGGCGATCGACTCGACGGCGGCGCGGGCGAGCTGAGCGGGCTTGGTGCCGAGCGTGAGGCCGCTGATCAGGCCGACCGCGGCGTCGTCCCACCAGGGCGCGGCCAGCCCGCCGAACGCCGGGACGAGGTGAACGCCGTCGCTGGAGGCGTCGGCCGCGAGTTCGGCCACTCGCGCCGGACTCACCCCGAGAAGCGAAGCCAGCCAGGCGACGGTCGAACCGGACGACCGGATGTTCCCCTCGGCTGCCAGTTCGTCATTCCATGCGACGGTCATACAAACGCCGTCGTTCGAGGCTGCGCCCAGCCGCATCACCGACGAGCCGGTTCCGTAGGTGACCTTGACGCCCCCGGAGACGGGGCCGCCGCGCACGCCCCCGGACACAGCGCCGCCGCGCACGCCCCCGGAGACAGGGCCGCCGCGCACGCCGCCGGAGACGGGGCCGCCGCGCGCGATGCGGTCACCGTGGGCGTAGAGCGCCGCGTGCGAGTCCCCCAGCACGGCGGTGATCGGCAGCCCGGCCAGCGCTCCCCCGCGCTCGCCGATGCGCCCCAGTTCCCCCGACGACGGGGTGAGCGAGGGCAGCGCGGCCGACGGGATGCCGAACAGGTCGAGCAATTCGGGGCTCCACGCGCCGGCCCGCACGTCGAGCAGCTGGGTGCGCGACGCGTTGCCCGACTCGATCTGGTGGCTGCCGGTCAGCGCGTACAGCAGCCACGCGTCGATCGTGCCCACGACTGCGCCCGGAGTGCGGTCGAGCAGCCACCGGAGCTTGGCCGCGCTGAACATCGGGTCGAGAGGCAGACCGCTGATCTCCCGTACGCGGGAAGCGTGTCCCTTCTCCCGCAGCGCGTCACAGATGGGCTGGGCCCGCTGGTCCTGCCAGCCCAGCACCGGCCCGGCCGGCTGCCCGGTCCGCCTGTCCCACACGACCGCCGATTCGCGCTGCGTGCTCAGCCCGACCGCGCGCACCCGCTCGCGGGGCACGTCCGCCAGGCACTGAGCGGCGGCGGCCAGCACACTGTCGAGGATCTCGCCCGCGTCCTGCTCGACCCAGCCCGGCCGCGGGTACCGGATCGGCACGGGCGCCGATCCGGTCGCGACCACCACGCCCGTCGGATCGACCAGCAGGCACTTGGTGGAGCTGGTGCCCTGGTCGATCGCGAGCACAAGGTCGTCCCGCACCCGCCCCGAAGCACTGTCCCCGTCGCTGCCCCGGCCGCGCCGGCCGAACGGGTCACAGCCGCCGACCGGACCGCGGACGTCAGCGCCGCCGTCATCAGCCGGGCCGCGGACGTCAGCCACACCACCGCCGCCCGCCGGGCCGTGGTCGCCAGCGCCGCCGTCATCAGCCACGCCACCGCCGCCCGCCGGGCCGTGGTCGTCCGGGCGGGCGAGCTCAGGCATCGGCGCGGGCCAGCCCGATCGCGGCCTGCCGGATGTCGCCGGCGGTCAGCCCGAAGTGTTCGAGAAGGAACGCGGTGGCGCCGGTCGGCGCGAACTCGCGGTGGATGCCCAGCAGGCGCATCGGCACCGGGGCCCGCTCGGTGACGACAACGGCAGCGACCGCCGCGCCCAGGCCGCCGGTGGTGGTGGCCTCCTCGGCGGTCACGATGCCGCGGGTCTCGGTCATCGCGCGGCGGATCGCGTCCTCGTCGAGCGGCGCGATCGTCGACATGTTCAGCACTCGCACGGAAACTCCCTGCTCGGCGGCCTCCTCGGCGGCCTCGAGCGCGCGGGAGACCATGGTTCCGGCCGCCACCACCGTGACATCCGAGCCGTCGCGCAGGGTGGTCGCCGCGCCGAAGGTGAACGGGCGGTCACCGGTCACCGCGGGCACCTTGAACCGGCCTACGCGCAGGAAGGCGGGCCGGGCCGCGTTGGCCGCCCAGCGCACGGCCGAGCGGGTCTCGGCCGGGTCGGCCGGCACGATCACGTCGAGACCGGCGATCGCGCGCAGCCACGACAGGTCCTCGATCGAGTGGTGCGTCGGCCCGAGCTCTCCGTAGGCCATGCCCGGGCTCATCCCGCACAGGACGACCGGCGACTGGCTGTACGCGACGTCCGCCTTGATCTGCTCGAGCGCGCGCCCGGTCAGAAACGGGGACGCCCCGCACACGAACGGGATGTACCCGCTGAGCGCCAGCCCCGCCCCGACCCCGACCATGTCCTGTTCGGCGATGCCCACGTTGATCAAACGATCAGGAAACTCCTTCTGGAACTGCACGAGGTTGCTCGATCCGACGGAGTCATTGCACACGGCCACGATTCGCTCATCCTCGCGCGCCAAAGCGCTCAGTTCTTCGGCGAAAGCGACACGGCAATCGAACGTTTCATTCGCCGGAGCGACGGGCGCGCTCATCGGGCGAGCTCCGCTTCCGCGGCGACGATCTGCTCGGCCGACGGCACCTTGTGATGCCACTCCACGCGGTCTTCCATGAAGGAGACACCTCTTCCCTTGACGGTGTTGGCGATGACGCAGGTCGGTCGCTCGCCGCGCGGCGCGGTGAACGCCTCGTGCAGCGCCAGGTGGTCGTGCCCGTCGACCTCCAGCACGTCCCAGCCGAACGCGCGGAACTTGTCGTCGAGCGGGTCGAGCGTGTTCGTCTCTTCGGTGCGTGCGCCCTGCTGCAGCCGGTTACGGTCGACGACGGCCGTGAGGTTGGACAGGCGGCGGTGGCCGGCGGTCATCGCGGCCTCCCAGTTGCTGCCCTCCTGCAGCTCGCCGTCGCCGAGCACGACGTACACGTGCCGAGACGACGCCGAGAGGCGTGCGGCCACGGCCATGCCGACCGAGACGGGCAGGCCGTGCCCGAGCGGGCCGGTGTTGGTTTCGACGCCCGGCACCTTGACCCGGTTGGGGTGGCCGTTCAGCGGTGACAGCGGCCCGGCGAACGTGTCGAGCTCGGCGGCCGGGAAGAACCCGGTCGCGGCCAGGGTCGTGTACAGGGCCCCGGCGGTGTGGCCCTTGCTGAGCACGAACCGGTCGCGGTCGGCCCACTCGGGCTTCTCGGGGTCGACGCGCAGCACGGAGAGGAACAGGGTGGTGAGGATGTCGAGGACGGACATGTCGCCGCCCACATGGCCCAGGCCGGCCCGGCCGATCATGTGCAGGTCGGTGGTTCGGGACTCGTTGGCCCGCTGCCGCAGCATCTCGCGGCGGCGCTCGGGGCCGGCCTCGGCGAATTCGTGCCGGAACGAGCGCCAGGCGGCGGCGGTACCAGGGTCGGCGACCAGCATGGGTGTGCCTTTCTGCGGGTGATGAGGAGCGGGCCCGGCAGAGACCCGCCCCCGGAGAAGAGGGTCAGGAGCCGGCGACGGCGAAGTCCTTGACCGAGTCGGCGTTGTCGGGGTTCACGAGCACGCAGTCGATGGACTGCTTCTCGGGCTGGTCGGTCTTGCCGCCGGCCTTGATGTAGGCGTCGGCCTGGTCGACGGCCATCTGCGCGATCTTGCTGGCCGGCTGCAGGACGGTCGCCTTGATCCCCTTCTTCTGGATCGAGGAGACGACGTCGGGGCTGCCGTCGAAGCCGACGACGACGATGTCCTTCTTGTTGGAGGCCTGGACCGCCGCGTACGCGCCGAGGGCCATCGTGTCGTTGCCGGCGATGATGCCCTTGATGTTCGGGTGGGCCTGCAAAATCGTCTGGGTCTTCTGCAGCGCCTCGGCCTGGTCCCAGTTGGCGCTCTGCTGGGCGACCATCTTGAGGTCCGGGTACTGGTCGAGGATGCCGTGGTAGCCCTTCGAGCGGACGCCGGCGTTGGTGTCGGTCGGCTTGCCGAGCAGCTCGGCGTACTCGCCCTTGTTGCCCATCAGCTTGGCGAACTCCTGCCCGCCGAGCCCGGCTCCCTGCGCGTTGTTGGAGACGATCTGGGCGACCGCGACCCCGGTCTTGTTGATCTCACGGTCGATCAGGAAGGTCGGGATGCTGGCGTCCTTGGCCCGCTGGATCGCGGTCACCGAGGCGTCCGCCCCCGCGTTGTCCAGGATGATGGCGGCCGCCTTGCGCGAGATCGCCGTGTCGAACTGCTGGCTCTGCTTGGTCGGGTCGTCGTCGTGGCTGAGCACCAGCGTCTCGTAACCGAGACTCTTGGCCTGGGCGGCTGCGGCGTCCTGCTCGGCCTTGAAGAACACGTTGTCGGGCGACGGCGTGATGATGACGACCAGTTTCGAAGCAGCCGGGGCCGCGCTGGACCCGCCGGACGACGACTCGTCGCCGCTGCCACAGGCGGCCAGGGCGAGAACGGATGCGGCGCTGACGGCGATGAAGGCTCGGCGGGAGGGAAGGTATTTCATGATGTTTTGTCCCTTCACGTGCGACGGAGCGGGGGTGAGAGAGGGGATTGGTGGAATTACGCGGTACGCCGGGTGAGGCTCGACTGCAGGCGCTGCTGAGCCTGTTCGGTGATGACGGCGAAGATGATGACGGCGCCCTTGACCACGGACTGCCAGAAGGTGGACACCCCCACCAGCACCAGGCCGTCGCTGAGGAAGCCGATGACGAAGGCGCCCATGACGGTGCCGATGATCGTGCCGCGGCCGCCGGCCAGAGCGGTGCCGCCGAGCACCGCGGCCGCGATGGCGTTCAGCTCGTACGTCGTGGCGGTGTCCGGATAGGCGGCGCCCAGCTCCGAGGTGAGCAGCAGGCCGGCCAGCGCGGCGCAGGCGCCCGAGATGACGTACACCGCGATCTTGACGCGGTTGACCCGGATGCCGGACAGCACCGCCGCCCGCTCGTTGCCGCCGACCGCGAAGATGTGCTTGCCGAACGGCGTCTTGGTGGTGACGACGACGGCGACGGCCGCGACCGCCACCATGATCCAGACGGCCACCGGGATGCCCAGGATGCTGTCGACCCCGATGAAGCCGAAGCCGGTGTTGCCGCGGGCCTCGGTGCCGGCCAGGTCCGGGTACGTGCCGCCGTTGCTGTGCAGCTGCGCGGCGCCGCGGGCCACGTAGAGCATGCCGAGCGTGGCGATGAACGGCGCCACCCGGAAGCGGGTGATCAGCAGGCCGTTGACCGCGCCGACCAGCGCGCCGACCACGATGCCGATCAGGATCACCACGGCCACCGAGAAGAACACCGTGCCGCCGGGGAAGTTCAGGCCCTTGAACAGCAGCCCGCCGGCGACCATGCTCGACAGCCCGGCGATCGAGCCCACCGACAGGTCGATGCCGCCGGTGAGGATGACGAAGGTGACGCCGATGGCCAGGATCGCGTTGATGGCCACGTGCTTGGTCATCAGGATCAGGTTGCTCTGCGTCAGGTACTCCGACGAGATCGAGCTGAAGATGATGATCAGCACCACCAGCACGACCAGCGTGCGCCCGCGCAGGAGCAGCAGCGCGGCCCGGGCCAGAGCCGTGCTCCCCGGCTCCTCCGGCTGGGGCGCCGCCGTGGGGGCCGGTGCGGCGACGTGCGTGTCGGTCATGAGTGGCCCTCCAGGACGCTTTCGGATGCGGAGGCGGCGACGAGCGCCTCCTCGGTGACGTTCTCGGCCGTGAACTCGGCGGTGATGCGGCCCCGGGCCATCACCAGCACCCGGTCGGCCATGGCCATGACCCCGGCCAGCTCGGACGAGATGAACAGCACGCCGAAGCCCTGCGCGGCCAGCTCAGCCATAAGACCGGCGATCTGCGACTTGGCGCCGACGTCGATGCCGCGGGTCGGCTCGTCCAGCAGCAGGACGACCGGCTCGGTGAGCAGGGCCCGGGCCAGCACGACCTTCTGCTGGTTGCCGCCGCTGAGCGCGGTGACCACGGCGCCCAGCCCGGGAATCTTGATGGCCAGCTCGCCGACCTTCTCCTTGGCCGTCTTCTGTTCGGCGGCGCCGTTCAGCAGTCCACTTCTGGTCATTCGCGCAACAGTGGACAGCAGGATGTTGTCCCGTACGGACATGGTCTGCACCAGTCCGTCCCGCTGGCGGTCCTCGGGCACCAGGGCCAGGCCGGCCGCCATTCGCGCCTGCACGGTGCCCTTCGGTTCGTTCACTCCGCGCACGGACACCTCGCCGGTGCTCGCTTTGCGCATTCCCATGAGCGTTTCGACAAGTTCCGTGCGGCCCGCGCCCATCAGGCCGTAGATGCCGACCACCTCGCCGGCGCTCACGGTCAGCGAGACGTCGTCCACCTTGACCGTGCCGGGAACGGTGAGGCCGCGGACGTCGAGAAGCACGTCGCCGACCGGGGAGCTGTTGCGCACGTACAGCGAATCGGGATCGCGGCCGACCATCTGGCGCACGATCCAGCCGGTGTCGGTGCGGCTCATCGACTCGTGCGCGACCAGGCTGCCGTCGCGGAAGACGGTGACCCAGTCGCCGATGCGGCGGAACTCGTCGAGCTTGTGCGAGATGTAGATGACCGTGACGTCCTGCTCGCGCAGGTCGGCCATCACCTCGAACAGCACGTCCACCTCGTGGTTGGACAGCGCCGAGGTGGGCTCGTCCATGATCAGCACGCGGACGTCCTCGAGCAGTGCCCGGCCGATCTCGACGAGCTGTTGCTGGCCGATCGGCAGATCGCCGACCAGGGTGTCCGGGTCGACGGAGTCCTGACCGAGCCGCTTCAGCACCTCGCGGGCGCGGCGGCGCTGACCGCCGGCGTCGACGAACGCGCTGCCCCGGCGCAGCTCCCGGCCGGCGAACAGGTTCTCGGCGATCGACATGTTCGGGAAGAGACTGAGCTCCTGGTGGATGATGCCGATCCCGCGGGCCTGGGCGGTGCGCGGGCTGTCGAGCTGCACCGGCTCGCCGTCGAGCAGGATCTCGCCGCTGGTCGGCTGCTCGGAGCCGGACAGGATCTTCATCAGCGTCGACTTGCCGGCGCCGTTCTCGCCCACCAGCACGTTCACCTGGCCGCGGTAGGCCGTGAAGGTGACATCCTTCAGCGCCCGTACGCCGCCGTAGTTCTTGCTGATGTTGTGCGCCTCGAGAATTTCGGCCACTACTTCACCGCCAGCTCGGTCGGCACCAGGAAGATCGTCCCGGGCGACAGCGACGAGAACGCGCCGTGGAAATCGACCTTCCTGCCCTTCAGCCCGTCCCGGTCGACCTGGGCGATCACCTCGGTCTTGACCTTGTTGTTGATCTGGTTGGCGACCTCGGCGTAGTCGATCTGGTTGGTGAAGTCGCCGAACGAGATGAACTTGACGGCGTCGCGGATCGCGGTGCCGGCGATGACCGGACCGGTCGCGATCGTGACCTTCACCGGCTTGCCGCCCGCCACCGGGACCTCGACGGTGACCGGGCCGGTGGGCACCGAGGTGTCCACGTCGGTGACCGTGCCGGAGCCCTTGACCATGAAGGCGTACGGGCTGCCGGTGCCGGCCTGGTTCCCGTACTGCTTGCCCGCCGCGTCGGGGTCGTCGGCGATCGCGGCGGCCACCGTGGTCACGTCGACGGCGTTGTCGTGCACGGTCGGCACGATCTTCTGCGTCCAGTTGCTGTCGGCGTACGTCCTGGGGTCGGTCGCCGACGTCGCCGCGGCCACCTGCCCGTCCTTCTCGTAGACGTAGACGCCCGGAATCCGGGAGCAGGCCGTCACCGCCGGGACCAGCGCGGCCGCGGTCGCCGCGGCGAGCAGTCGGCGTGTGATCACCGTCATGTTGAATATCCATTCATGGGCGATTGGGCATGCCATCACTGTGAATGGTTGATGTCGCCGTTGTCAACGGATCGTTCCGTTCAGGATTCGAACCGGGCTCACAGCTCGGCGCCGACGCACTTGACGGGGTGCCCACCACCTGGTTGTGATATCGATGCAGCGGCGATTTTCTATTCAGGCCCGCTTTTTTCCACCAGCCACGCCGACTGAACCCGCATCAGGTGAATGGATATTCTCCTCCGCAGGACGCACAGGGGAGGACTGAGTGGCAGAGCGCTACCCGGCGGCGCGAACAGCCGCCCTGGACGAGGTCGCCACCGACCAGATCCGGCTGCTGACCAAGGTGGCCCGCATGTACCACGAGCGCGGGATGCGCCAGCCGCAGATCGCCGCGCAGCTGCACATCTCGCAGCCCCGCGTCTCCCGCCTGCTCAAACGGGCGGTCGAACTGGGCATCGTGCGGACCACCGTGATCGCCCCGCGCGGCGTGTACGCCGAGCTCGAGGAACAGATCGAGCAGGCGTACGGCGTCACCGAGGTGATCGTGGCCGACACCGACGACCACGCCGACGAGAGCCACGTGATGCGCGCGCTCGGCGCCGCCGCCGCCGTCTATCTGGAGACGACGCTCATGGGCGGCGAACGCATCGGCGTCTCGTCGTGGAGCTCGACCATCCTGGCCACGGTCGAGGCCATGCACCCCCGCCCGACCCAGGTCGCCGACCAGGTCGTTCAGATGCTGGGCGGCGTCGGCAACGTCACCGCGCAGACCCAGGCCACCCGGATCACCGGCCGGCTCTCCGCGCTGACCGGCGCCCAAGCGGTCTACCTGCAGGCCCCGGGCCTGCTCGCGTCGGGCGACATGCGGCAGATGTTCGTCACCGACCCCAACATCGAACCGGTGCTGCGCGCCTGCGAGGACCTGACGATGGCCCTGGTCGGCGTGGGCAGCATCGAGCCCAGCCCGCTGCTGCGAGAGAGCGGCAACGCGTTCGCCGAGAGCGAGCTCCCCGCCCTGCGCAAGGCCGGCGCCGTCGGCGACGTGTGCATGCGGTTCTTCGACTCGGCCGGCGAGCACATCGAGTCGTCCTTCGACGACCGCGTCCTCGGCATCGGCGCGGAGACCCTTCGCAAGATCCCGCGCCGGGTCGCCGTGGCCGGAGGCCTGCGCAAGAGCACCGCCATCGAGGCCGCCCTGCGCGGCGGCTGGGTCAACGTGCTCATCACCGACCTGCAGGTGGCTCGCCGCCTGGTCGGCCAGAACACGGAGAGCGCCTGAGGGTGGGCCCGGCTCGACGCTCCCAGCAACCGCTGCCGCCGGCGGCGCCGATGCCTGCGCATGGGCCGGACCGGGGTGATGCGCCTGTCTTCCGAGCCGCATCGGGGTTGACTTGTCGCAAGCCTTGTCGCAAGCTAGTGAGACAAGACTTGCGACGAGCCGGGAGGCCGCCATGCCGAGGAAGGTGCGTCCGACGCAGCTCGAGATAGCCCGTCTGTGGTTGGCCGCGCGTGGCCTGGCCGACGTCACGCCGACACCGATGCTCTCGGCGCGCCTGACGGTCCGTCGACGGGCGCGGCTGGCCGCTGCCATTCTGCCGGCCGTGTTCCTCATGGGAACTGCCCTCGTCTATGTCTCCGCCTTACCGCTCCGTCCCGCGGACGACGGGTTCGGGACGCAGCAGCGGTGGGCGCTGGTGGTGCTGACGGCGCTGGTGGCTGGATTGGTGCTGGGGCTGTCGCTGCTGGACCGGTGGGTGCGGCGGGTCGATCAGCAGGCCGGTGCGGAGTTGCCCCGACGGGCGACCCACTCCGTGCGGCCCGGCTGGCGGACCGTGCTCGGCGTTCCGCGGGCCGCCTTGCTGGCGGTCACGTACGCCGGCGCGGCCGTGCTGGCGATCGCGGCCCTGACCATGCGGGACGGCGTCGCGCGGTACTCGGCGGTCATCATGCTCATCGGGCTGTGCGGGGTCGCGGCCGGCACGGCCGTCCAGCTGCGCCATGTGCTCACCCACCCGGTGGTGGCCGACGACGAGGGCACGCTGAGGGCCGACTTCCTCATGCGCGTCGAGGACGCCCGCGAGGTGGGCCTGCCGACCGTGGTGTGGTCGCTGCCGGTCGTGTCGGTCTTCGACACCGGACTCGATCCGTGGAACACGGGCTGGCTCGCCTTCGTGATCCTGAGCGTCATCGCGCTCGCCCTGATCACAGCGGGAGACGTACGGAACGCCCTGGCGGCCCCGCACGGCCGCACCGCCCGGTGAACCGCATGATCGTCATCGACTCGGCCTCCCCCGTCCCACCGTTCGAGCAGCTCCGAGCCCAACTGGCCGGGCAGATCCAGGAACGCACGCTGGCCGTGGGCACCCGGCTGCCGACCATCCGCCGCCTGGCCGCGGACCTCGGCCTGGCGGTCAACACGGTCGGCCGGGCCTACCGTGAGCTGGAGGAGGCGGGGCTGATCGAGACCCGCGGCTCGGCCGGCTCGTTCGTGACCGCCGCCGGCGAGCAGGGACGCGAACAGGCCCGCCACGCCGCCGCCGAGTACGCCGCCCTCATCACGCGCCTCGGCATCGACACCAGCGAGGCCGTCCGCATCGTCCAGGCGGCGCTGATACACCGCACCCCGGAAGTCAGCTGACCCTGCCCACCCTTGGGCGGACGACGCCCAACTCGAAGCCACGGGGCCGGCCCGGCCGCTCCGGCGTCGCGCTGCCGGTGTCTCGACTCATCTGTCAGTCGCGGCCGCGCGGGGTGGCGATGCAAGCCTCGTTGCCCTCGGGATCGGCCAGCACCCACCACTTCGGGGCATGGGCGTCGGAGACCAGGCGGCCGCCGGCGGCCAGCGCGGCCGCTGTCCGGGCTTCTGCCTGATCCTCGGGAACGGCCACGTCGATGTGGACGCGGTTGCGTTGCGGGCGTGGGGAGTCCAGCGGCTGGAAGCCGAAACCGGGGCCGCGGCCGTGCGGATCGCCCAGGAAGTCGTCGCCGAACTGGCGGTACCCGAGCACCGCGCTCCAGAAGGCGAGCACCGCCGGGGTGGCCAGCGCGTCGATCGTGACGTTGACCAGTTGGACGGCGGACGGGTCGGCAGTCAGGCCCAGGTCGTCCGCGGCCGCGGAGATGCTGCGGGCCAGTGCGGCGTCACGATGCAGCAGAGTCACGGTGACGCCGGCCGGTCGCAGGTCGACGCGCGGGGGATTTTCGGTGACCAGCCGGCCGATGCGGTCGACGAGGGCGACGCCCTGCGCGAACGACTCGGTGCGGAAATGCGCCGCTACGACGCGATAGAGGACGCGCCAGTCGTCGTGGAAGGGCTCAGCCATTGCGGTTCGGCCGGTGTTCGGCGCGCCTGGATTCGTACCAGGTGGCGCCGACCGGTTCGCCTGCCATGTTCCAGCTCCAGGAGATTCGCGGGGTGATCCGCAGATAGAAGCCGGGCCCGGTCAGGCCGGTTCGCTCGACCGGGCCGTCGGCGTCGCCGTACACCCGGATGCCGCGGGCGATGAACGGGTCGAACGAGACCATGTCGTCGACGACCAGCGCGATCCGCGGGCGGCCGGACCGGACGTTGACGAACTTGCGGGTGGCCAGGACGGATTCGCCCGAGCCGCCGATCCAGAAGACCGATCCGTCGTACTCGAACGCGACCGGCATGACGTCGGGCTGACCCTCCGGGCCGGCGGTCGCCAACCGGGCCAGGGGCTGGGACCGCAGGTAGGCGATCTCCTCGTCGGTGAACGACATGCTGCCTCCCGCGCTCGACCAGCTTCGGGTGTTCTGTTCGGGCTTACTCCCGGCGAGCCCCGGCACGCAGGCAGGGCCGACCGTGCCAAGCACGTTAGCAGCCGACCCGGCCGGGCTGAGCGCACTAGGGTCTGCCGAGTTCAAGCGGAGCCGAGGTGACGCATCCAGCTGCCCCAGTCGGCGACGAGAACAGCAGGCTACGCGGCAGCACGTCCGGCGGGACGCGTCAGTGTGGCGTCTCGATGTAGGCGCGGTTGTGGTACACCAGGTGGCCGGTGGTGGGGCCCAGCAGGACGTCGTCGACCTGCGCGATGACCAGGGTGGACGTGCCGACCGGCACCCGGTCGAGCGGGACGCCGCGCAGCGAGGCCAGGGCGGTGGTCAGGACCGGTTCGCCGGTGGGCAGGTAGTCCCAGGACTGGTCGGGGGTGAAGCGCGGGCCGCCGCCGGCCGAGAACGCCTCGGCCAGCGCGACCGAGCCCGGGCCGAGCAGGTTGACCACGAAGCTGGGCGCCTCGAGGATCGCGTGGGCCGACGAGGACGCCATCACCGAGAACGACAACGCCGGCGGGTCGGCCGACACCGAGGCGACGCTGGAGGCGGTCAAGCCGACCGGGCCGGCCGCGGTGATGATGGCGACGCCGGTGGGGTAACGGCGGAACGCCGCCTTGAACTGCTCGGCTACGCCGATACCGACACTGGGGAGCACGTTGACGACCCTAGAACGTGAAGCTGACTTCAAGTCAAGGCGTGCAGGAGGGTGATCGTCAGCAGGGCGGGCACGCAGGCGAGCGTCGACAGGAAGATCGCGTCACGGGCCAGGATCAGCGCCGTTCCGAAGCTCTGGGCGTACAGGAAGATGTTCTGGGCCGTCGGCAGGGCCGCCATGATCGTCACCGCGTACGTCTGAGCCGGCGTCAGCCGCAGGGCCAGAGCCAGCAAGAATGCCAACGCCGGCATGATCGCGACCTTGATGACGACCGCGGCGATGATCGGCCGGCGGTCGGGGCCGGGCTCGAGCACGCGACGGCCCGAGAGCGACATGCCGAAGACCAGCAGCACCACCGGCACGGCGGCCTGGCCGAGGGCCGTGACGGGATCGGCGAGCACAGCGGGCAGTTTGATTCCGGTCACGGCGACCAGCACGCCCAGGGCGACCGCTACGGTCAGTGGGACACGAAAGGGTGCGGTCAGTGACGTACGCCAGGACGCGTGACCGGTCGTGACGAACTGCAGCACCGTCAGCGCGACCGGCGTGATGATCAGCAGTTGCAGCAGGACGATGGGCACGACCAGCGCGGTGTCGCGCAGCACGTAGGTCGCGACGGGCACCCCGATGTACGTCGCATTGGTGTAGCCCGCGGCCAGCGCACCCACGATCCGCGTGCCGGGTTCGCGGCCCCGGGTGGTCAGCGCGTGCAACCCGAAGCAGAGCAGCGCCGCCGCCGTCGACACGATGAGCGGCTGGGTGAACAGCGCGGCCGGATCCGACGCCGCCGCCCCGCTGAATATCAGACAGGGTGTCAGGATCAGGAACGCCAGCCGGCCGCCCACCGCCTGTGTCTCGGCCGGCAGCCGTCCCCAGCGCCCGGCCACCCATCCCACCAGCACGATCACGCCGATGACGGCGAAGCCCGACAGCGCCGAGATCATGCATCCGGACGTTACGGCACCTCATCTGCCGGCGCCCGGCACGCGCTGTCGGCGGCAATCGGGCCGCCGGCAGCAAATGCGCCTCCGGCTGCAATGGCGCGGCGGCTGAACTCGCCGCGGCCACCGGGATCACAACGCCGACCGCATTGCGCCGGCGGCCGGGACTCCGAGAGCGACCGCGACTACGGCGAGAGCGTCTCTTACGGCTGCGGCGCGGCGAGCTGGTGTTCGATCGCGGCCACCAATTCGTCGTCGCTCGGCGTGACGGTCGGGGCGAAGCGGCCCGCCACCTCACCCGTACGGGAAATCAGGAACTTCTCGAAGTTCCACCGGACGTCCTGGTCGCCGGCGAGGGTGTCGTAGAGCGGGTGGCGCTCGGGGCCGAGGACGGTGATCTTCGAGAACATCGGGAAATCGACGCCGTACGTGCTGCGGCAGAACTCGGCGATCTCGCCGTCGGTGCCCGGCTCCTGGCCGGCGAAGTCGTTCGCGGGGAAGCCGAGCACGGCGAAACCCCGGTCGCGATACTGCTCGTGCAGCTTTTCGAGCCCGTCGTACTGCGGGGTGAGGCCGCACTTCGACGCGACGTTCACCACCAGCAGCACCTGCCCGCGGTAGTCACCGAGGGTGCTCGTCCCGCCAGTGATCGTCGTCAGCGGGATCTCCTGGATAGCCGTCATCGCTGTGCTGCTCCCCTGTTTGGCCGGCGGCCGCTGGGGGACGCCGTGATCATGGCTCGGCCGGCGGCGTACGCGATCCGCCCGTGTCACGGTACATCCGCGCTGGCCGGGGTACCTGCCGAGGGTGACCGATCTGGATGCGCCCCTGGCCCTCGACGACCCGGCCGCGCCGCACAGCGCCAGCGGCGAGAGCGTGCCCACCCATGACCTGAGCGACGTGGCGCCGCCCGCACGCCCGGCCCGGCGCTGGTTTCCCAAGCGGGTCGTGGCCACCCCGCCCGCGTACGACCATCCGCACGGCCGCCGCATCATGGACCGGGTCGAGGCGTACGGCATCGAGGTCGAACGGCTCAAGTCGGCCCGGCTGACCGGGGTCCGCGGCGAGAACGACCGCCAGACGTACGCGAGGGCGAAGTCGACGCTGGCGATCGTGGTCAGCCCGCCGTCGCGCCGGAAGCTGCAACCGATTGCACCCAGTGCCGACTGGCGCTTCGACCTGGCCGAGGGCTGCCCCGCGCACTGCCAGTACTGCTACCTGGCCGGGTCGCTCTCCGGCCCGCCGGTCACCCGCGTCTACGCCGACCTCGACGACATTCTGAACGGCCTTTCCGAGTACGTCGGTCAGGGCACCGTCACCTCCCGGCGCACAGCCCGGCGGGACGAAGGAACCACGTTCGAGGCGTCCTGTTACACGGATCCGCTCGCGCTGGACCACCTGACCGGTAGCTGGCAGCGGGCAGTGCAGCATTTCGGCGCTTGGAACGCTCCGGTGCAGCTGCGCTGGACCACCAAGTTCGGGGACGTCGACAGCTTTGTCGGACTGTCACACAACGGGCGCACCCGGGTGCGTTTCAGCGTCAACTGCTTGCCCGTGACAACGCGGATGGAAGGTGGCACCAGCCCGCTGCCCGACCGCTTGGCGGCGCTGCGGAAGCTGGCGCTCGACGGCTATCCGGTCGGTCTGACAATCGCGCCGATCATGACGGTCGACGACTGGCGCGACCGCTACGGCGAACTCCTCGACGCCGTGGCGGTCGCGATCGACGGCGTACCCGATCTGGACCTGACCGCTGAACTGATCACGCACCGTTTCACCCCGGGCAGCAAGGAGGTGCTGCTCGGCTGGTATCCCCGCACGCGCTTGGAAATGGACGAGGAAGCCCGCACCCGCAAGCACGGAAAGTTCGGTGCGGTCAAGTACGTCTACCCGGCCGACGTCATGGCCGAGCTGCGTGTCTGGTTCGAGTCGGAGATCGCCGCACGCCTGCCGGCCTGCCGAATCCTGTACTGGACGTGAGCCCGAACGCGCAGTTCGGAGCCTCACTGAGTGGTGCTGGGCCGGCTGGAGTGAGCGAACGCGCAGTTCGGAGTCTCGCCCGGTGGTGCTGGGCCGGCCGCTACGCGCAAGCCGGCGCCGGCAGCATGGGCGCGTCGCTCATTACGGCCGCGCCACAGCTCGGCCCGGACCGCACAAACGGTCAGGCTGCGTAGCCGCAACGGCAACGACTGCGGCTACGGCTACGGCTGCGGCTGCGGCTGCGGCTACGGCTACGGCTACGGCTACGGCTACGGCACAGCCTGTCCGTCACTGCTCAGATCACCACATGCCACACCGGGCCGACGACCGTCGTCCAAGCCGCCCGGGTGATCCGCGGGACCGGACCCTAGTCGCGGCGAGGGGTGTCGGGGCCGTTCGGGCCGGGGACGTCGCCCGGCATTCCGGAGTCGTCCGGGTGGTGTTCGGGGAGCCGGCCCGGTTGCGGTTTGGCGCCGCGCTCGGGCAGGTCGGTGAGGTCGATCGGGCGTTCGAATTCGGGCTGCTCGTTCGGTTGGCGGGAACTCATGTCAGCCTCCTTCGTCAACCTGTCCCAGTACCCCGGTTGGCACGCACCCATGCGATGCAAACACTGCAAACGCTTGCTTCTTCCATTGACAGCTTTCTATCCTCGCGGAGGTAAGCGCTTTCCTGCATACGAATCGCCGCGTGGGTGGCTGGTTCACGGCCCGGACGGCCGGGGACCCGGGACAACGGTTCGTACTGGCAGAGCCCGGTATGCGACAAGGAGCGAACCCATGAGACGAACAGCCAAACGCGCCCTGGCAGCGCTGGCGACCGGAGCCGCGGGTGCGGCCATCGTCATCGCGCTGCCCCTCCCCCAGGCCAGCGCGGCAGCGGTCGGCACGGCCGACGGCTTCGCCTCGGCCAACGGCGGGACGACCGGGGGCAACGGCGGAGCCACCGTACGAGCGACGACCGGCACCCAGATCCACCAGGCACTCTGCGGACGGGCCAGCAGCAGCACGCCGATCACGATCGAGGTCTCGGGCACGATCAACCACGGCAACACGACCAAGGTGTCGGGCAGCAGCTGCAACACGGCGGCCGACAAGATCGAGCTCAAGGAGATCAGCAACGTCACCATCATCGGGGTGGGCGGCGGCGCGGTCTTCGACCAGCTGGGCATCCACATCCGCGACTCGAGCAACATCATCATCCAGAACGTGACGGTGCGGAACGTCAAGAAGTCGGGCTCCCCCACGTCCAACGGCGGCGACGCCATCGGCATGGAGAGCACCGTGCGCAACGTCTGGGTCGACCACGTGACGCTCGAGGCCGGCGGCGGCGAGTCGGAGGGCTTCGACGGCCTGTTCGACATGAAGGACGACACCGAGTACGTCACCCTGTCGTACAGCATTTTGCGGAACTCGGGCCGGGGCGGGCTCATCGGCTCCAGCGAGAGCGACACCGGCAACAGCTTCATCACGTTCCACCACAACCGCTACGAGAACATCGATTCCCGTACGCCGTTGCTGCGCGGCGGCGTCGCCCACATCTACAACAACCACTACCTCCAGCTGCACGAGTCGGGCATCAACTCGCGGGCCGGCGCGCGGGCCAAGGTCGAGAACAACTACTTCGAGGACTCCAAGGACGTGCTCGGCACGTTCTACACCGACCAGGCCGGCTACTGGCAGGTCGCGGGCAACGTGCTCGACAACGTGACCTGGTCGAGCCCCGGCACCGACAACAACCCGGCCGGCCCGAACCTGACCTCGACCACCAGCGTGAGCGTCCCCTACTCGTACCGCCTCGACGGCGGCTCCTGCGTGCCGGACGTGGTGCGGCAGACGGCCGGGGCCAACACCGGCATCCGCACCTCGACCGGCAGCTGCTCGCCGACCGGACCGTCCCCGACCACGCCGAACCCCACGACCCCGAACCCCACGACCCCGAACCCCACCACCCCGAACCCGACGACCCCGCCGCCGACCCAGCCCAGCGGCGCCAACCTGAGCCTGGCCGGCGGCGCCGACGGCTCGAGCAAGGCGAGCGGCACGAGCTACGGCAACGTCAAGGACGGCAGCCTGAGCACGTACTGGTCGCCGGGCAGCGCCACCGGCTCCATCTCCATCAAGTGGAGCGCGGCCACGACGGTCGGGCGCGTCACCATCCGTGAGGCCGCCGGCGGCGGCTCGATCAGCGCCTACCGGGTTGTCAACGCCGACACCGGCGCGGTGCTGAAGACCGGCAGCGGCTCGGGCGCCATCAGCTTCACCGCGACCGCGCTCAAGAAGGTCACCTTCGAGATCACCGGCGCGAGCTCGGCACCCCGCATCGCCGAGTTCGAGACGTACGCGTCCTAGACGGTCGTGGTGGTCGCCGCCTTCGTCGCCGAGTGTCCGGTGACGAAGGCGGCGGAACGCGCCCGGCTCCTCTGTGAACGAGAGTGCGAGCCGCCCGCCCTCGACCTCGACGACGGCCCGACCCGCCTGGCCCTGCACCTGGGCCCGGCCCTGACCGACCTTCTCAACGCCGCCCCGGAGTGACCGCAGTCGGCTTCCGGCGGAGACGGCCGGCGGCACGACGAAGATGGGCGGCAACCGACCGGCGCCAAGGAAGACCGGTCCAGAACAGGGCGTGCACGAGGGCGACGACCAGCCCGGCGATCAACCAGGTGTACAGAACCCGCGGGTCGGCCCTCGCCCCGGCGCAGTCGGCTTCGTCCAGCTCGCCGCAGTCCGACGGCGTTCCCACGAAGTGCTGTATCAAGGGTGATGCGACGAGCGCCAGCAACAGACCCGCGATCGCGCCGAAGGACAACGACTTGGCGACCGCGTCCAGGCCCCGGGCCCGATGGGCGAGCGGCCGGTAGTAGGCGGCAAGCAGGCAGAGCAGTGTCACCCCGATCCCGAGATCGATGAAGTCGTACCGCCCCTCCCCCGTCGCCAGGGTGATGGCGGCCGCCACCGCCGCGGCCCCGGGCGCAGCCGGGTCAACCGGCGGTCGGGCGGCGCCGGGCGCACGTCGCGATTTACGCACGTAGATCAATGTGCCAGAGCCGCCGGGGCAGAGCCATCACCGACGCGAATCCGGTTGCCTGGGCGGCGGCGGCCTGCTGGGGTACCGGGATGGATTGGGTCAGGGACTTCTATTCACGGACCGGGATGTGGTGGGGACCGGCCGAGGCGAAGGTCGGCGAACGAGACCATCGGCGGGTGGCCAAGGTGCATGCCCAGGTGGGGGACGGCCCGTGGCGGATTCTGGAGCTGGGCTCCGGCTACGGCACGACGGCGGGGGCACTGGCGGCGGCCGGGCACACTGTCACGGCGGTCGAGATCAGTGAGCGGGTGCGGTTCCAGACCGCGGCCGAGCGGCTCACCGTGCTCAACGAGGACTTCTATGCCGTGCGGCTGGAGCGCGAGTTCGACGTCGTCTGCTACTTCAACGGGTTCGGGGTGGGGAGCGACGCCGACCAGCGACGCCTCCTGCGGCGGATCGCCGGCGAGTGGTTGCGGCCGGGCGGCGCCGCGCTCATCGATGTCAGCAACCCGTTCGTCTGGCAGTCGTGGCACGGCGACGAGGAGCACCGCCGGCCCGACCCGGAGCAGGGTTATGCGTACGAACTGCGGGAACGCACCACGTTCGACCAGGTGACCTGCACGGCAACCGACACGTGGTGGCCGGCCGACCGGCCGGACGAGGCGATCAGCCAGACGCTGCGCTGTTACACCCCGGCCGATCTTGCGTTGCTGTTGGAGGGCACCGGCCTGCGCCTCACCGGCCACGATCCGGTCGAGTTGCGGGACGAGCACGAGTACCTCGCGGTGCTGCGGCCGGTCACTCCGTAGCCAGCACCTTCTCCAGCGCCCGGGCCACCGTGGCCGCCTCCGTGGCCGTCATCCGCGACGTGAAGAGCCGTTCGATCGCGCCCAGGTAGACGGGAGCGGCGGCGCGCAGGCGCTTGCGGCCGGCGTCGGTGAGGACCGCGTACGCCGAACGCTTGTCGTCGGGGTTGACCTCGCGGGCGACCAGGCCGGCCTCGGCCAGCTGGTCGACGACCCGGCTGGCCCGCGTGCGGCTGACCACCGCGACGTCGCCCAGCTCGGTCATGCTGAGCCGCCGGCCGGGCGCCGCGTTCAGTTCGAGCAGCACGTCGTACCAGGTCAACGGCAGACCGCAGGCGGCCTGGAGCTCCTTGTCCATGCGGGGAACCAGCGCCGCGTGCACGCGCAGGAGGGCCGCCCACGCGGCCGTGTCGGTGTCGCCCATCACCTCACCCTAGCCAACTCTTGTGCGTGCGCACGCATCGGCGTAACAATGTGCGTGCGCACGCATTTTCTGACCCGAAAGGTCGTCGCCATGAACAAGGTCCTGCACATCTCCGCCTCGCCCCGCGGCCCGCGCTCCGAGTCCCTCGCGATCGCGGCCACCTTCCTCGACACGCTCCGCGAGGTCTCCCCGGGCACACCCGTCGAGGAGTACGACCTGTGGGACGGCACTCTGCCCGCCTTCGGACCCGACGCGGCCGCGGCCAAGATGGCCGTCTTCGCCGGCGAGGAGCCCGAGGGTGCGTCCGCCGTCGCCTGGCGGGCCGCGATAGACACGTTCCGCCGCTTCGACTCCTCCGACCGGTACCTGTTCAGCGTGCCCATGTGGAACGCCGGGGTTCCGTACATTCTGAAGCAGTTCATCGACGTCGTGAGCCAGCCCGGCCTGATCTTCGGCTTCGACCCCGTCGCCGGCTATCGCGGCCTGCTCACCGGCAAGCGCGCCGCCGTCATCTACACCAGCGCCGTCTACGGTCCCGAGCGCGGGCCGGCCTTCGGCGCCGACTTCCAGGCTCCCTACCTCGAGGACTGGTTGCGCTGGGCCGGCGTCGACGACGTCCACAGCATCCACTTCCGGCCCAACCTGGCCACGGCCGACCCCGACACCGGCCGCCGCCGGGCCCACGCCGAGGCGCGCGACGCGGCGAAGCTCTTCCTGCAGGACGGTGCCCGGGCCTAGATTGGAAGCGTCCCCGTGCCCTTGCGCCAGGTGACCCGGGGTTTTCCCGGGCGCGACAGATCTTGCCGTTCGACCAGGCTGTGGGCCGGGGCAAGCGGTGGGGGGAAACTTCGATGGACGGCAACTCGCTGGTCGGGCGGCAGCACGAGAGCAGGACGCTGACCGGTGTGGTGAACACGGTTCGCGGCGGCGACAGCCAGGTGCTGGTCGTCCGGGGTGAGGCCGGCATCGGCAAGACCGCTCTGCTCGATCGGCTGACGGCCGCCGCCACCGGCTGCCGGATCGCGCGGGCGGCCGGCGTCGAATCCGAGATGGAACTGCCGTTCGCCGCCCTGCACCAACTCTGCGGCCCTCACCTCGACCGCATCGACGATCTGCCCGAGCGTCAGCGCGAGGCCCTGGGCACGGCCTTCCGGCTGCGCTCGGGCAGCGCGCCCGACCCGTTCGTCGTCGGCCTGGCCACGCTCACCCTGCTGAGCCAGGTCGCCGAGGAACGGCCGCTGATCTGCGTGGTCGACGATGCCCAGTGGCTCGACCAGGCCTCGGCGCAGGCTCTCGAGTTCGTGGCCCGGCGGCTGGCCGCCGAACCGGTGGCGCTGGTCCTGGCCGTCCGCGACGACCTTCTGTTCGACGGGCTTCCCGCGATGGTCGTGCGCGGGCTGGGCGACGACGAGGCGGCCGCCCTGCTCGACTCCGCGCCGGGCGGGCTCGACCCGCGGGTCCGCGAGCGGATTCTGGCCGAGTGCCGCGGCAACCCGTTGGCGCTGCTGGAGCTGCCGCGCGGGCTGTCCCGGGCCGAACTGGCCTTCGGAGGCGCGACCGACGCCGAGGCCACCCCGCTGGCGCACCGCCTCGAGCGGGAGTTCCTGCGCCAGCTCACCCCGTTGCCGGTCAGCACGCGGCGCCTGCTGCTGGTGGCCGCGGCCGAACCGGTCGGCGACGCCGGCCTGTTGTGGCTGGCCGCGGCCCGGCTCGGCATCGGCGCCGGGGCGGCGGTCGACGCCGAGCGGACCGGCCTGGTCTCGTTCCGCGATCAGGTGCGGTTCCGGCATCCGCTCGTGCGCTCGGCGGTCTACCGGTCGGCCGGGCTGGCCGAGCGGCGCGAGACCCACCGGGTGCTCGCCGAGAGCACCGACCCCCGCGCCGACCCCGACCGCCGGGCCTGGCACCGCGCCCGGGCCGCGGTCGGCCCGGACGAGGAGGTGGCGGCCGAGCTGGAACGCTGCGCGGCCCGGGCGGCCACCCACGGCGGGATAGCCGCCGCGGCCGCCTTCCTCGACCAGGCAGCCGCGCTGACCCCCGACCCGGCCCGGCGGGTGCGGCGCTCGCTGGACGCGGCTCAGGCCAAGGCGCACGCGGGCGCTTTCCCGGACGCCCTCGCCGTGCTGGCGATGACCGAGGCGGGGTCGCTCTCCCCGGCCGAGCAGGCCCGGGTCGAGCTGCTGCGGGCACAGATCTCCTTCACCAGCGACCGGGGCAACGTGGCGCTGCCGCTGCTGTTGCGCGCCGCGGAACGACTGCAACCGTTCAATCCGCAGCTGGCCCGTGACACCTACCTGGACGCGATGTCGGCCGCGTTGTTCGCCGGCCGCTTCGCCGCCGGGACCCGGGCCGGAAAGGTCGCCGCGGCCGTCCGCGCCGCCGCCGCGCGGCAGAACCGGGACAACCGGAAGGAACGCAAGAACGACGTGCTGCTCGACGGGCTGGCGACCCTGTTCACGGACGGCTACCCGGCGGCAGCGCCGGTCCTGCACCGCGCGGTGCACGCCTTCGCCACCGACGAGCTGACCATGGAGGAGGCGCTGCGGTCGGCGTGGCTGTCGGTCGCCACCGCCTCCGCGCTGTGGAACGACGCCGACTGGGATGCGATCACCCGCCGCCATCTGAGCATCGCCCGCTCGTCCGGCGCGCTCAGCGCCCTGCCGCTGGCCCTCGACACCCGCACGGTCGTCCAGTTGTTCACCGGCGACCTCGCCGCGGCGGCGGCCCTCGTCGAGGAGAGAAGGTCGGTCGCCGAGGCGACCCGGAGCAGCCTTTCCCCGTACGGCGAGATCGGCCTTCTCGCCGTACGCGGTCAGGCCGACCGGGTCGAGCCGATGATCCGTGCCTGCCTGGCCGACGTGACCGAACGGGGTGAAGGTGTCGGCGTCAACCTGAGCCAGTGGGCCCGCGCCGTGCTCTGCAACGGCCTCGGCCGCTACCCGGAGGCCGTGGCCGCTGCCCGCGAGGCAGCGGCCGACCCGCGCGAGCTCGGCCTGCCGCAATGGGCGCTGGCCGAGCTGATCGAGGCCGCGGTGCACAGCGGGGACACTGCTGCCGCGACAACCGCCCTGAACCAGCTCTCCCCCATGGCGCGGGCCAGCGGCACCGACTGGGCGCTGGGCGTCGAGGCCAGCCGCCGCGCCCTGGTCGAGGGCGGGGCCGGCGCCGACGACCGGCATCGTGAGGCGATCGAGCGGCTCGACCGCACACTGATGGGCCTCGAGGCCGCCCGCGCCCGCCTGCTCTACGGCGAGTGGCTGCGCCGCGAGGGTCGCCGGGTCGACGCCCGGGTGCAGCTGCGCGCGGCCCACGAAGCGTTCCACCGGATGGGCGCGGACGCGTTCGCCGGTCGTACGGCCCGGGAACTCCAAGCCACCGGCGAGACCATCCGCCGGCGCACGGTCGAGGCCCCCGGCAAGCTCACCGCGCAGGAGGCGCACATCGCCCGCCTGGCCTCCGAGGGCCTGACCAACCCGGAGATCGGCGCCGCCCTCTACATCAGCCCGCGCACGGTCGAGTGGCACCTGCGCCGCATCTATTCGAAGCTCGGCGTCGGCAACCGCCGCCGCCTGCGCCAGACCCTCGCGGGTTAGCTAGCGCAAGAGCACCTCGCGGAGCTGGCGGCGGGAGCTGATGCCGAGCTTGGCGAAGACCTTGCGCATGTGCCATTCGACGGTCCGCGCGCTCAGGAACAGCTTCGCGCCGATCTCCGGATTGGACATGCCCTCGCGGGCCATCTGCGCGATCTGTGCTTCCTGCGTGGTCATCTCCTCGCGGAGCTGGGCCTGACGGAGCGGGGCCGCCCCGGCCGCCAGCAGCTCGCGGCGGGCCCGCTCGGCGAACCCGGTCAGACCCATCGCGGTGAACATCTCGTACGCCCGGGCCAGTTCGGTTCCGGCGTCCGCGCGACGCCCCGCCCGGCCCAGCCACTCGCCGTGCAGCAGGTGGGCCCGGGCCAGCGCGGGCCGGGCCCGGGCGCGGCTGAGCAGGGCAATGGCCCGGCCGAAGTCGGCGCTGTCGTGGCTCAGTTGCGCCCGCGAGACGGCGGCCAGGCCGAGGGCCCAGTCGGTGCCGCTCGCCTCGGCCCGGCTGGTCAGTTCGCGCAGCGCCTGCTCGGCGAGGTCGTCGCGGCCGCAGCGGACGGCCGCCTCGACCAGTTCGGGCAGGGCCTGGTTGCGGGCCGTCGTCTCGCCCGGCGCCGCGCATGCCCGCTGGGCCGCCTCCAGCGCCTCGTCGTGGCGGCCGAGCCCGTTGCCGAGCACCGACCGGGCGACGTCGGCCGGGGCGCTGCCGCCCTCGATCAGATTGCGGGAGCGGCCGTCACGGCCCTGCCAACCGGCGAGGACGGCTGCCGCGTAAGGAGTCTCGCCCACCCCGGTGGCCGCGCGCACCGACCGGGCCTCCTCGATCAGCGAGGCCGCCGCGGCGAGTTCACCGCACAGCACCAGGGTCGCGGCGCGGAAGTTGAGCGCGGGCGGCAGTTCGCTCAGCGCGCCCGTGGTGCGGGCCGCTCGCAGATGCCGGTCGGACAGGGCGTCCATGTCCTGGTCGGACCACAGCCCCAGCGCCAGCCACGCACCCTGCCCGAGCTCCCGCGCCGACGGCTCCCCGGCGTGCAGTGCGGCCAGCGCCCCGCGAACTGCCGGCGCCGCCACCTCGTAGTCGTCGCCGGTGATCGTCACGAACGCCTCCAGCAGCAGGCCGTCCGCGCCCTCGGACCGGCTCGGGGCGGCGCGGGCGGAACGGGCCACCTCGGCCAGGCCCGGACCGTGCCGGCGGCCCGTCGGGGACTGCGCCGCCACGAGAGCGTCAAGATAGGTCTGCCGGGACAAACCCGGGTCCAGCGGTCGCAGACGTCCGGCCGCTGCCAGCAACAACGGCACCGCGTTCCCGGCGCGCGAGACGAAGGCCAGGTGGGCGCTCAGCAGGTCGACGCGGGCCCGTTGGAGCGGGTCGGCCGGACCCGAGACGGCCAGCACCAGCAGCCGGCGCGCCTGGTCGAAGGCGCCCGCACGCAGGCCGGCGAAGGCGGCGTCGAGAGCTCGCCGGACCTGGTCCGCCGGGTCCGGCGTGAGCTCGGTGGAGCGGCTCAGGAAGGCCGCCGCCGCGGCCAGCCCGCCCCGGGCCCCGGCCCGGCCGGCCGACCGTTCGAGATCAGCCGCCACCTGCTCGTCCGGTTCCTCCGCGGCACGAGCGCGGTGCCAAGCCCGCCTGTCCGGATCGGCCCCGGCGTCGGTGGCGTCGGCCAGGGCGGCATGCACCCGGTTGCGGTCGTTCAGATCGGCGTAGCGATAGGCGGCCGAACGGATCAGCGGGTGCGCGAAAACGATCCGGCGGTGCACCTCGATCAGGCCTTCGTCGACGGCGACGGCCAGCGCGGCCGGATCGGCGCCGAGCAGCCGGGCGGCCCGGTCGAGCAGCGCCGGATCGCCCAGCGGGTCAGCCGCGGCGGCGAGGATCAGCAGGCGGGTGGCGGGCGGCAACTGTCGCAGCCGGCGGCCGTAGCTCTGCTCTATCCGGCCGGCCACCGACCGGCTGCCGGGCAGTCCGAAGCCGCCGGCCAGGTCGGTGGGGCTCCACGTGCGGGGCAGTTCGAGCAGGGCGAGCGGGTTGCCGTGGCTCTCGGCGACGATCTGGCCGAGGACGGCCACGTCCATGTAGCCGGGGACCGTCCGCAGCAGCAGGGCCCGCGCGTCGGCGTCGCTCAACCCGCGCACCCACACCGTCGGCAGACCCGCGTAGACGTCGTCGCCGCTCTCGCGCGTGGCGCCCACCAGGCCGACGGCGTCGGTCTCGATACGCCGGGCCACGAACGACAGGACGTAGGCGGAGGCGCTGTCGAGCCACTGGACGTCGTCGATCAGGGCGAGCACGGGCTGGCCGGCGGCCGCCTCGGCGAGCAGATTGAGGGTGGCCAGCCCGACCATCAGCCGGTCGGGCGGCGCGCCGGCTGCCAGCCCGAAGACCACGCCGAGGGCATCGCGTTGCGGGGCGGGCAGGCTGTCGAGGTGGACGAGCAGAGGGGCGCAGAGCTGGTGCAGTCCGCCGTACGGCATCTCCTGTTCGGACTCGACGCCGGCCACCGGGAGCACGAGACACTTGTGGGCGCGCTCGGCGACGTACGCCAGCAACGTGCTCTTGCCGCTGCCCTCTTCCCCGCGCACCATGAGCACCCGGCCGCGGCCGCCGGTGACGTCTTCGAGGACGCGGTCGAGAGCGGCGCACTCCGCTTGGCGGCCGAGCAGAACAGCCATCTCGCCTCCCGCCGCGGCGATCGTGTCCGGGGATCGTAACTCCGGATCAGGTCCCAGCTGTGTGCCTGCCGTCACAGGATTGCCGGGCTGGTTATGATCGCCCTGCCGGCTGCCGAGGGGGGCTCGTCGTGGTTGCCGCTCTGATGGACCGTGAGACCGAACGGGACTCGCTGGACCGGCTGCTCGACACCGTCCGGTCCGCGCGCAGTCAGGCCCTGATCGTCCGGGGTGATCCCGGTGTCGGCAAGACGGCGCTCCTGGGCTACCTGACCGGCCGCGCCCACGAGTTCCAGGTGCTGCCGGTCTCGGGCGTGCAGTCCCAGATGGAGCTCCCGTACGCCGCCCTGCACCTGCTCGTCGAGCCGATCCGGCACCGCCTCGACGAGATACCGGCGCCGCAGCGCACCGCCCTGCGCACCGCGCTCGGCCTCAGCCCGGGCCCGGCCCCCGACCGTTTCCTCGTCGGACTGGCCCTGCTCACGCTGCTCTCCGAGGCGGCCGGGGACCGCCCGCTGATCTGCGTGATCGACGACGAGCAGTGGCTCGACCAGGCGTCGGCGCAGGCGCTCGGGTTCGTGGCGCGACGGCTCGCGGCCGACCCGGTCGGTCTCGTCTTCGGCGCCCGGGAACCGAGCGCCCACCTGGCCGGGCTGCCCGTCCTCGAGATCGGCGGCCTCGACTCGGCGTACGCGCGGGAACTGCTCGACGCCGGCCTCGCCGGGCCACTCGACGACCAGGTGCGCGACCTGATCGTCACCGAGGCCCAGGGGAACCCGCTGGCGCTGCTGGAACTGCCGCGCAGCATGACCACGGCCGACTTCGCGGGCGGCTTCGGGCTACCGGCGGTGCCGTCGATCTCCGTACGGTTGGAGGAAGGCTTTCTGCGCCGGATGGAAGCGCTGCCCGCGCCGGCGCGACGCCTGCTGCAACTGGCAGCGGCCGACCCCTCCGGCGACCCGGTGCTCGTGCACCGCGCGGCCCGGCGTCTCGGGATCCCGCCTCAGGCCGCGGTTCCGGCCGCCGAGGCGCAACTGCTGGAGTTCAACGAACGGGTCCACTTCCGCCACCCGCTGGTGCGTTCGGTGGCCTACCGGTCGGCGTCCGAGCCCGCCCGGCGCGAGATGCACGCGGCCCTGGCCGAGGTGACCGACGCGGTGTCCGACCCCGACCGGAGGGCCTGGCACCGGGCCCAGTCGGTCTCCGGCGCCGACGAGCACGTAGCGGCCGAACTGGAACGCTCGGCCGAACGGGCGCAGTCGCGGGGCGGGCTGGCCGCCGCCGCTGCCTTCCGCGAGACGTCGGTGCGCCTGACCCCCGACCCGGCCCGGCACGCCGAACGGGCGCTGGCCGCGGCCGCGGTCACCATGGCCTCGGGCGCCTTCGGCCGGGCGGTGGAACTGCTCGACACGGCCACCGCGGGCCCGCTGACGCCGTTCGCCGCCGCGCAGGCCGACCAGTTGCGCGCCCGCCTCACCTTCGTGGCCGGCGTGGGCGAGGACGCGCTGGCCGTGCTGATCCGGTCGGCCGAGAGGCTCACGCCGCTCGACCCCGGCCTGGCCCGGGTGAGCTATCTGGAGGCGATCCGGGCCGCGTCGTTCGCCGGGCGGATGACCGGGCCGGGGTCGATGCTCGAGATTGCGCGAGCGGCCCAGGCCCTGCCCCCGGCGGCCGAACCGGGCCCGGTCGACAGGCTGCTCGACGCGCTCGCCACGGTCTTCACCGACAGCCCGGCCGCGGCCGCGCCCGCCCTGCGACAGGTCGCCCGCGAGTTCGCGACCAGCGAGCTGACCCGCGAGGACGGGCTCGCGTTCGGCTGGCTGGCGTGTGCCGTCATCTGGGACGACGACGCGGCTTACGAGATCAACGCCCGGCAGGTAGCTGTCTCCCGGGCGACCGGCGCGCTCGATCAGCTGCCTCTCGATCTGGTGGCCCTGGCCCTGTCCGAGGCTTGGCGCGGCGACTTCGTCGCGGCCGCCGGCCACATGGCCGAGACCGCGGCCATCTGCGAGATCACCGGCAGCCAGATGCCGCCGTCCACCTCCGCGTTCCTGGCCGCGCTGCGCGGCGACCCGGCCGAGCTGGCCCCGCTCAACGAGGCGCTCCACGCCGTCGCCGGCTTCGGGCAGCAGTCGCAGGCCACGTACGCCCACTGGGTCAGCGCCGTGCTCGAGAGCGGCCACGGGCGGCACGCCGACGCCTACGCCGAAGCCCGGCTCGCCGTCGACGACGACCACGTGCTCGTCTCCACCTGGGCCCTGCCGCAGCTGATCGAGGCCGCGGTGAAGGTCGGCAACCGCGACGTCGCCGCCCAGGCCCTCCGGAAGCTGACGGCCACCACCCACGACGGCACGGATTTCGGGCGCGGCCAGGAGGCTCTCGGGCACGCGTTGATCGACGACAGCGTCCCGCGCTACCGGGAGGCGATCGAGCTGTTCGGCCGGGCCGGCATCCGCACCGAGCAGGCCCGGGCCCACCTGCTGCTCGGCGAATGGCTGCGCCGCGACGGCCGCCTCGACGAGGCCCGGTCCGAGCTTCGCACCGCCCGCGAGATGTTCGAGGCAATGGGCATGGCCGCCTACGCCGACCGGGCCCCGCCGCGAGCTGATGGCGACCGGCGAGCGGGCGGTCCGCCGCCGGAACGTCGCCCCGGCCGCGCTGACCGCCCGCGAGTCCCTGATCGCGTGGCTGGCCGCCGAGGGTCTGAGCAACCCCGAGATCGGGGCCCAGCTGTTCCTCAGCGCCCGCACCGTGGAATGGCACCTGGGCAAGGTCTTCGGCAAGCTCGGCGCGACCTCCCGCACCGAGCTCGCCGAGAAGCTACCGGCCCGCCCCTGACGGGTTCAGTCCGTACGCGGGCCGGCCCGGCCGGGGACGATCAAGCCGGTTTCGTACGCGGTCACGACCACCTGGGCCCGGCTGGAGAGGGCGAGCTTCGACATCAGGCGGGCCAGATGGGTCTTCACCGTCGCCTCGCTCACGACCAGCGCCGCGGCGATCGCGGCGTTCGTGCGGCCGGTGCCGACCAGGCGCAGGATCTCGGTCTCGCGGGCGGTGAGCGGCGTGAGCTGCGGCCCGGACCGGACGGGTGGCACGAACGCTTCGACCAGGCGCCGGGTCACGCTCGGCGTCAACAGGGTGTCACCCTCGGCCACCGTACGGATGGCGGCCAGCAGCCGCTCGGGCGGAGTCTCCTTGAGCAGGAAGCCGCTCGCGCCCGCCCGCAGCGCGGCGTAGATGTACTCGTCGAGGTCGAACGTGGTGAGCACCAGCACCCGGGGCGCCGGCGGGTTCCCGGCGACGATGCGGGCCGTGGCCGCGACACCGTCGATGTCCGGCATCCGGATGTCCATGAGCACCACCTGCGGCCGCAGCCGCGCGGCGAGCTCGATGGCTTGCCGGCCGCCGGCCGCCTCGCCGACCACCTCGAAACCCGGCGCCGCCCGGATCAGGGCGGACAGCCCCGCCCGTACGAGGATCTGGTCGTCGACGACGAGCACGCTGGTCATCGGGCCCGGTCGTCTCCCTCCCCACCCCCGTCACCTGCGGGAAGCGGCAGGGTCAGCCGGACTTCGAAGCCCCCGCCCGGCCGGGGCGCAGCCGCGAGCGTACCGCCGTAGAGCAAGGCTCGTTCCCTCATGCCGATCAATCCCTGCCCGCCGGCCGTGCGGTCGGCCGGGGCGCGGGCGCCGTCATCGCGTACGGTCACCTCGACCCGCTCCCTGCCGTAGCTCACCGCGATCGCGGCGGCCGCGGGCACGGCGTGTTTGAGCACGTTGGTCAGGCTCTCCTGCACGATCCGGTAGACGCACAGGTCGAGCCCCGAGGGCAGCACCCGCGGCTCGCCGGTCACCCGCACGTCGACCGGCACCCCGGCGGCGCGTACCCGCTCGGCCAGCGCCAGCAGCCCTGGCAGCCCCGGCGCCGGCGCGTCACCGTCGGGCTCCTCGCCCGCCCGCAGCAGCGACAGCACCCGCCGCATCTCACCGAGGGCCTCGCCGCTGGTCGACAGCACCGTCGACATCGCGGCCTCGGCGGTCGCCGGGTCGGCCCGCAGCACGTAGCGGGCCAGCCCGGCCTGCACGGCGACCACCGACATGTGATGGGCCACCACGTCGTGCAGCTCGCGGGCGATGCGCAGCCTCTCCTCGGTGACCGCCTGCCGGGCCCGCGCCTCGTGGGCCACCGCGAGTTGCCGGGCGCTGTCGCCCGCCTTCGCGATGACCGCGGGCACAGCCAGCCCGGTCAGCAGCACCCCGGCCGGTGAGGCGAAACCCGTCGTCAAGCCGGTGACGATCCAGATGACGGGGCATCCGGCCAGGAACAACGCGGTGATCCAGCGCGGCTGGGTCGCGGCCACGGTGTACATCGCCAGCAGGACGCCGTACGTGCTGACGACCGGGTTGTAGCCGAGCAGGATCTGCCACACCCAGAAGCTGTAGCAGGTGACCAGCACGGCCACCGGCGCCCGGCGGCGGAGGACGACCGGCAGCGTGGCCAGCGCCGAGAGCACCATCGCGGGCAGGTCGAACGGCCGCCAGCGGCCCAGCTCGTCGTCGAGGCCCTGCAGGATGCAGACCGCCGCCAGCGCGACCGCGAGAGCGGCGTCCACAACCGCGGGCCACCAGCGGGCACGCCACCACATCCGCGCACCATAGCCGCGTCGCGGAGCCGCGTCGTCAACCCAGCGTGGTAGCCGGCTTTCATACCGGTGCGGCACGACAGCACGGCCGGGCCGGTCCATAGTCGGCAGACATGAGAAGACTCGTGCTCGTACCTCTGATCGTTCTCGTGTCGATGCTGGGCTTCGCCCCGCCGGCGCATGCGGCCACTGTGGTCGGCCCGCTTCGCACCAACTGCCGGGTCGACGGCAAGCTCGTGCTGTTCTGGGCGTACGCGAACTACCCGACCAGCAACTACTCGACGTTCACGGTGCACCGCGTGGCCTGGAGCACCGAGCCGTCCTTCCGGCCGTCGCGGGTGGTGATCAGCGTCCGCAAGGCCAACGGCGACGGCGAGGTGGTGCGGATCTGGGGCGGGACCGCGACCAGCCTGCGCGACGTCGGCGCCACCGGTGACACGGGAGCGCCGTGGGGAACGAAACGCTACTCGACCACGTCGTACGTGGGCATCTTCGCCCGGTTCTACCTCAACGGGAGCCAGAACTGCGTCACGCCGGTGATCAACGTTCAGCCCTGACGTAGGGCGGTCGGCATCCTGGGTAACCGGGGGCGGCTTGCCTACCGAGGAGAGAACATGACCAGCGACGTCGTCGACATTCTGACCAGCGACCACCGGGACGTCACCGCCCTGATCGGCGAGATCTGGACGATCCGCGACCCGCTGATGCGGCGGGACCTGACCGACACGGCGATCAGCGAGCTCGTGCGGCACGCCGTCGCCGAGGAGATGTACGTCTACCCGGCGATGAAGAAGTACCTGCCGGACGGCGAGAAGGCCGTGGAACACGACGTCGAGGAGCACAAGGAGCTCGAGGAGGCGATGAAGAGCCTCCCCGACCCGCCCGCACCCGGGCGCTCCCAACAACGAGCTGTTCCACAAGCTCGTCGGCCCGGGGGTGGGCCTGGTCGACCGCCTGCGCGACAAGCTCACCGGCCGGGCCACGAAGTAGCAGTCAGCCGGCCAGGTCCATGCGGCCCCGCCAGCCGTCGAGGACCTGGCCGGGATCGGCGCCGAGGACGTCGGACAGCAGCATCGCGTAGACGTCGCGGAAGTCCGTCGTGAACTTCAGGTCGCCGTCGTCGAGGTCGGTCAGGCTCGGGGACTCCCCGTGCAGGCCGCCCTCGATGCCGTCGCCGAGCAGGAACATCGGCGACGCTGTGCCGTGGTCGGTGCCGTCGGAGGCGTTGGCCCGCACCCGGCGGCCGAATTCCGAGTAGACGGCGACGACCACGCCCTTACCGGTCATGCGCGTGGCGAAAGCGGCCAGCGCCTTGTCGAGCTTGGCCAGCAGCGTCCTCTGGGCGTCCTTGCCGTCGGCGTGCAGGTCGAAGCCGCCCAGCGACACCGAGTAGACGCGGGTGGCCACGTTCGCCTCGACGCAGCGGGCGACGAGGGCCAGTTGCTGGTCGAGCGGCGGCGCGGCCCCGCCGGTCGCGGTGGCCGGGGTCTCGGCGTCGTCCTCGTCGTCGAGGGGCGCCGAGGCGATCAGGTCGCGGACGCGGCCGAGGTCGGCGAAGCAGGCGGCCGCCCGAGCCAGGGCGGGCGACTCCCCCGCAACCGGCGCACCGATGCCCGCCAGCAGGCCCGGGGTCACGCCGGCGGGCAGCTTGAGGTCGCCGCCCGGCACGGTCGCGCCGGCGCTGGTGGCGCCGGCCAGCAGGGGCGGTAGCACGGGTTCGAACGAGATCGCCAGCCGCGGGTCGCCGCCCACCGAGTCGAGCCACCGGCCCAGCCAGCCCGTGGTGCCGGGACGGCTGGGCTGGGCGGTCTGCCAGATGTCCATCGACCGGAAGTGGCTGCGGTTCGGCTTCGGGTAGCCGACCCCGCGGACGACCGCCAGCCGTCCCTCCCCGAACAGCTTGTGCAGGCCCGGCAGCCCGGGGTTGAGAGCTTCGCCCTCCCCCAGGTCGAGCAGCTCCTCCGGCTGATAGGCGAAGTCGGGCCGGGCGGTGGCATAGGCCGGGTCCGCGTACGGGATGACGGTGTTCAGTCCGTCGTTCCCTCCGTACAGCGTGACCAGCACGAGCGTCTTCGCCGCGGTGTCGCGGTCGCCCGCGGTGGCAAGGATCTCGCGTACGCCCAGCGTGGTCGCCGCCGCAGCCGCAGTCACACCGCTGGCAACCAGAAACCGCCGCCTGGTGATGGTGTCCATGTCGTTCCTCCTCAATGCACGGCGTATTCGGGGCTGGCCAGGCCGAGAGCGAGCAGTCGCCGCGGGTCCTTGGTGGCCGTCAGCGCCGCGTGGGTGCGGTCACTCCAGCTGTCCACGGCGAGCAGGGTCGCCAAGGCCTGCGTCCGGTCAGAGCCGGTGAGGCCGTCGACGTCGGCCCGCGCGGCCAGCTTCTGGCCGGCGCGCAGGCGGGTCAGCGTGGACGAGGTGGTGAGCCAGGCCGCGCCCTCGGGCCATCCGCCGACCGACGGCGGCCGCAGCGGCATCTGCCCCAGCGCCCGCAGGATCGGCTCGGCGCCGTCGGGTTCCAGGCCCAACTGGCGTACGGCGCCGATGAGCCACTCGACGGGCTGCTTCACCAGAGTGCCGGCGGTGGCGGCGAACCCGGGCGTCGTGCAGATGGCCTTGAGGAGAGCCGTCGTGTCGCGCCCGGTGACAGCCGGGGCCGGGCCGGGGCCGCCGTAGCGCGCCCACAGCCGGCCCACGACGAACGGCAGGTGTGCTTCTTGTCGGACGATCAGATCGGCATACGAATCCAGATCGCCGACCGTGCCGCCGAGCAACTCGACAGCCTGACTGTCGTGTCGCCGCGCCACCAGGCGGGCTCGGCCCGTGGCCCGGTCCACCTGCCAGCCGGTCAGCGCCCGGGCGCCGGCCTTCACGTCGTCCTCGCTGTACGCGCCGACGCCGAGCGTGAAGAGCTCCATGACCTCACGGGACAGGTTCTCGTTGGGCGCTTTCCGGGTGTTCTTCTGACCGTCCAGCCACAGGATGAGGGCGGGGTCGCGCAGCATCGCGCGCACGAGCGGGCCGGTGGGCCCCGTCCCGTAGCGGCGGAAGGTCTGTTGCTGCCCGAGCATGAGGTGAGCCGAACGCACCTTCTGCGCGCTGGTCGCCCAGTGCCCGTGCCAGAAGAAGGTCAGCTTCTCGGCCGCGGTCCGGTCGGCGACCATCCGCCCCAGCCACCAGCGAACCAGGGTGGCGAGCTGCTCACGCTGCTGCTTGCGAACGGCCTGGCGTTCCGCACGGCTGTCACCGGGTGCCGGTTGGGCACCGAGGTCGGGCGGCTGCGGCAGGGCGGCCGGGGTCAGCAGCCGTTCGAGCGTGGCGTCGTAGCCGGCTCGAACGGCCGCGTCGACCTCGGCCGCGGTGGGCCCGAAGGTGAGCCGCCGCAGCAGATGCGTCACCAGGCGTCGATCGGTCATGCCGCGACGCTAGGCGGCTGGTGTAAGCGTTCGGTAAGGGCCGGATACGCGGTTTGTACAGGCGGCAGCTCTCACCCGAGCGAACGAACGCGCGCTCGAAACACCCGGAACGATCGCGCGCGATCGGAACGGCCAGGACCAACACGCTCGAAACAGCCGGAACGATCGTCCGCGAACGAAACGGCCAGGACCAACACGCTCGAAATAGCCGGAACCTGTTCGGGGCGGCTGGGACCAAGGGCCTCAGGCGGCCTGGAAGGAGCGGCGGGACAGGCCGAGGGAGTAGCCCTCGAGCTTGGTGACCACGGGGGCGGTCGGGTCGGCGGCGGCGCCCAGGGCGACGAACAGCGGCGTGAAGTGCTCGACCGTCGGGTGCGAGTAGGGCATGCCGGGGGCCGCGCTGCGGAAGCGGGCCAGTTCGGCCACATCGCCGCGGTCGAGGGCCTCGGCGGCCCAGGCGTCGAAGTCGGCCGACCAGCCGGGCACCTTGTTGTCCACGAACTGCTCGCGGGTCAGGAACGGCAGGCCGTGGGTCATGTGGCCCGAGCCGACCACCAGCACGCCCTGTTCGCGCAGCGGGCGCAGCCGCGCTCCGAGGGCCAGCAGCTGGTCCGGGTCGTCGGTGGGCAGGCTGAGCTGGAGCACCGGCACGTCGGCGAGCGGATACATGATCTTCAGCGGGACCCAGGCGCCGTGGTCGAGGCCGCGCCGGTTGTGCTGGTGTGCGCGCTCGCCGTCCGGCATCATCGCCGCGACCTGCTGGGCCAGCGGGGCGGCGTCGGGGGTGTCGTAGCGGAACGTGTAGTAGAGCGGGTCGAAGCCGCCGAAGTCGTAGACCAGCTCGGCGGGCCGGGTGGCGCTCAGCGAGAGCGGCGCCGATTCCCAGTGGGCGCTGACGACGAGGATCGCCTTGGGCTTGGGCAGGGCACGGGCCCAGCGGCGCAGCGGGTTGAGCCACTCGGGGTTCTCGAACGGCATCGGGCCGCCGCCGTGGCTGACGTAGAGGCTGGGCAGCGGCCCGTCCTCGGGGGTCCAGGCGCGGTGCGGGTCTGCGGCCTCGGACTCGACCGCCCTGCGCACGTGCTGGGCGAACGGGTGGGCGGCCGGGATGCGGGCATCGGCCGTAGCGGTGGTGCTGGACATGCGTACTCCCGGCGTTTAGTTGAAGCTACAAGCTCCATCAAAGATACGCCGGAAACTTGATTCGTCAAATAACTGTTGCCGACGGCACGCTCAGCTGGCAACGAAGGACCGCCGTCGGGGCTCGGTGGACGAAGGACCGCCGTCGCGGCTCGACGGACGAAGAGCCGCCGTATGGACGAAGGGCCGCCGTCGCGGCTCGATGGACGAAGGGCCGCCCCCTCAGAGTCAGACCCTGCAGCGGCGGCCCGGGCCTCGGGGCTCAGTAGACGAAGGGCCACCCCGCTGAGTCGTAGCCGATCAGGTTGACGCCGAGGTACGACGTGCCGCTGTCGGCGTAGTAGTGGTAGAAGAGCACGTCAGCGTCGGCGTCGGTGATGACCGTCTGATGGCCGGGACCGTGGATGCTGCCGTGCCCGGCCAGCACCTGGGTGCCGCCGCCCGAGGTCAGGGCGACCCCGTTGCGGTCGGTGAACGGACCGTTCGGGCTGGTCGAGCGGCCCACCATGACCCGGTAGGTGCTGGACGCCCCGCGGCAGCAGAGGTCGAACGACACCCACAGGTAGTAGTAGGAGCCGTGCCGCACCAGCTTCGGCGCTTCGATCGCGCCGCCGCCGCGACCGGCCAGGCTGCGGATCGTCGTGCCGGAGCGCTTGCCGGTGGCGGCGTCGAGCGGGATCTGCTTGATGCCCGACCAGAACGAGCCGAAGTTCAGCCACCACCGGCCGGCCGCGTCGACGGTCAGGTTGGGGTCGATGGCGTTGTAGTTGTCGGCGCTGAACGACTCGATGACCAGGCCCTGGTGGGCCCAGCTGCCCGAGGCGCCGGTGGTGCTGGTGGCCAGGAAGATCGCCGAACGGTTGGAGCCGAACGTCGAGGCCGAGTAGTAGAGGTAGTAACGGCCGTTGCGGTACGAGATGTCGGGCGCCCACAGGTTGCGGCTGCCGCCGGTGTAGGCGGTCGTCCAGGCGGCGCCGTTCGGGAAGACCGTGCCGGCCGCGCGGAACGCCGTGCGGTCGGCCGAGGTCGACAGCGGCAGGTTGTCGCCGGTCTGGGCCACGATGTAGCCGCCGCTGGGCGTTTTCACGACGGACGGGTCGTGCGTGCGGGTGGCGCCGGTGACCACGCCCGGGTTGGGGTACTGCCCCGGCGGCGTGGTCGGGGTCGCCGCGGCGACGACCGGCCCGGCGTTGACCGCGGCGTGGGCGTTGAGCGTCACGGCCGCGGCGGTGACGGTGGCGACCGTGAGGACTCCGGCCACCGCGAGGGTACGAAACATGATTGTCCTTCGATCGGGGTCACGCCCGCACCGCGGTGGAACGGGCGGGCGCAACCGGTCGGATGGATCGGCGGGGCGCGAGCAGGCTGCGCGCCGGGCCGGTCAGGCGGTGATGGACCACTGCTGGCAGGCGTTGCCGAGGGCGCCCCACTGGCGCACGACGACCCCGTCGGCGGTCCCGCAGCTCTCCGCGTCGAGCACGAGGCCGTTGCCGCGGTTGGCGATCAGATAGCGGCCGTCGACCGGGGTGACGCTCCACTCCTGGCAGACGTTGCCGAGCGAGCTCCACAGATCGAGGGCCGTCCCGTTGGCCGCCCCGCAGTTCACCGAGTCGAGCACCTTGCCGCTGTTCACGTTCGTGATCCGGTAGCTGCCGTCGGCGTTCCAGCTGACCTTCTTGATCCGGGTGGTGCGGGTGCCGCCGCAGCCCTGGGCCGTGCTCTCGTTGGCGTGGTGGACCAGCCAGGTCTCAGTGCCGTCGGGTGAGGTGAAGAAGCCCTGGCCGCCGGGACCGTAGACGCCGTTGGCGTCGCTGCGCTGGAAGATCGGCGTGCTCTTCTTGGTCCACGACGAGGCGGCGAGCGGGTTGCTGCCGGTGAGGGTCAGCAGGCCGAGCTTGTAGTCGGGGGTGTTGCACGAGCTGGCCGAGAACGTCAGGTACGTGACGCCGTTGCGCTGCACCACGTACGGCGCTTCCTCGGTGTTGCCGCCCTGCTTCTCCCAGTCGTACGTGGGGTAGGAGATTCTCGTCCCGTACGCCGCGGACGTCCACGGGTTGGTCAGGCGCGCGACGAACAGGCTCTGCAGGTCACCCACCCACGACGAGTAGAAGAAGTAGTTCTGGCCGCCGATGGTGGCGACGCTGCCGTCGATGGCCCAGCCGTTGTTCGCCTGCACGTCCAGCCGACCCTTGTAGGCGTACGGACCCGTCGAATCGCTGCCCGAGCTCTCGAGCACATGGGAGCGTTGCCCGTCGCAGCAGGCGGGAGTGCCGGCGCTGTAGTAGAGATACCAGCGGGCGCCGTTGGGCCCGGTCAACTTGTGCAGCGAGGGCGCCCACACGTTGCAGCAGTTGGTCGGGCCGCTTCCGGTGTGGACGACGGACTCGGTGGCGCCCGGCAGCGCGGCCACCGAGCGGGCGCGCTTGATGACGATCTGCGAGTTCCAGGTCGTGGCAGCCAGGTAGTACCAGCCGTTGCCGTAACCCATCCAGGGGTCGGCGCCGTAGGGCGCGGCCGCCAGCGGGTTGGTGAACGAGATGGCGGCCTGACCACTGGGCGCCCGCACGACGACGACTGCCGCCATGAGGAGCAGAGCGAGGACCGCGCGGAGGCACGTCTTCATGGTGGCCAATGGTGAACGTTAACATAGACACATGTCAACCTCCGAGGCGACTCCGCCGGTGAGAACCATTCGGAGCCGACCTCGGGAGCCTTCCGCGTCAGTGGTGGTGGCCGTTGCGGCCCAGCGTCTTCTCGGGGGTCGCGCCGGGGCGGGTCCACTGCGGCACCGGCCGGCTCGTCTCGTCCCCGGTGGCGTTGCCGTCGGCGTCGCTCCGCCAGTACCAGCACGGCTGGTGGCCCTCGGGCCAGCCTTCGGGATTGTCCTGCCAGGCCTCGCGGCGCCCGTACGGCGTCATGTCGAGCAGGGCGAACGACCCGTTGAAGAGCTCGGTGCCCCGGCCGGTTGTGGAGTAGGTGAGGAACACCCGGTCGCCGTCGCGCAGATACACGCTGAGGTAACCCATGTCGCCGCCGGCCGGGCCGTCCACGCCGCGCACCGAATACCAGGGCTGGGTGTAGCCCATGAACGCGGTGAAGGCGGCCACCTCGTCCCACACGCCCGTGGTGACGACGGCGAACGAGACACCACGGGCATGGAGATAGACCGCGTCCTTGAGGTTCCACGCCGCGTTCGTGCAGCCCTCGCACTGACCCTGGTGCGGAGCCCCGTCGTACCACATGTGCTTGTAGACGATGAGCTCGTCGCGGCCCTGGAACAGGCTGAGGAACGGCACCGGACCATCGGGGCCGGTGACCTCGACCGTGCCGTCGAACTCCACCATCGGCAGCCGGCGGCGGGCCGCGGCGATGGCGTCGCCCTCCCGGGTGTGCGCCTTCTCGCGCAGCAACAGCTCGTCGCGCGCGGCCTGCCACGTGGCCTGGTCGACCACGGGCGGGCGGCCGGGATGCGAGGTCGTCATGAGTGTCCTCCGTAGCGTCTACGACAGTCACCCGATCAGACTCGCGGCCCGGCCGGAACTCATCGGTTCAGGGCCGGGGTGTTCCGTCGCCGTACTCCTCCACCCAGCCGTCGAGACACTCGTCCGGCAGCAGGAACCAGCGCAGCTTCTCGAACCCGGCCGGCAGCTTGGCTCCCGCGCCGTCGGCCGGCGCCGGGCGGCTCGCGAGCACGGACCGGGCCTCGGTCAGGTGGGACGGCAGGACGTCCTCGCCGAGCTGGGACGGCGCCACCGGTCTGGTCACCGTGCCGTCGGTGTGCAGCTTCAGGTCATTCAGCCGGGGCAGCACCCGGACGGCGCCGGCGTGACGCCACTGACCGGTGCGCGGGTCGAAGCGGTAGTCCGGCAGCAGGCGGGCGCCGTGCTCGGCGATCAGGGACACCGCCTCGATCACGTAGTCGGCCAGCTCGTCCGACCAGAAGTACAGGAAGTTCAGGCGGGACCAGCCGGGCTTGATGCCCTCCCAGCCGTCCTGGATCTCGTGCTCGAAGCGGTGCGAGAGCTCGGTGCTGATGCCCAGCAGGCGGTGGCCGTACGGGCCGGCGCACGAGCAACCGCCGCGGGCCTGGATGCCGAACAGGTCGTTGAGCAGCGTGACCACGTAGTTGTGGTGCAGGTAGCGGTCGCCCGAGCGCAGCTGGAACGAGACGATCGGCAGGCGGTCGGCCTCCCGGTCGCCGAGGATCTGGATGCGGTCGTCGGCGGCCCAGCGGTCACGGGCGCGCAGCCACAGGCGGCGCTCCTGCGACGCGATCACCTCGGCGCCGACCGCCTCCTTGACCCCGAAGACCAGACCGGCTCGGATCGACTCGACGATGGCGGGGGTGCCGCCCTCTTCGCGGGCGACCGGGTCGTCCAGGTAGCGGTGGGTGTCGGGGTCGACGAACGCCACGGTTCCGCCGCCGGGGACGGTGGGCACCCGGTTGACCAGCAGGTGCCTGCCGACCACGAGAACACCTGGGGTCTGCGGGCCGCCCGGGAACTTGTGCGGGGACAGGAAGACAGCATCCTTGCCGGCCATGGTGATCGGCAGATACGGGCCGCCGGCGGCGTAGTCCCAGACCGACAGGGCGCCGTGCTCACGCAGCAGCGCCGACACCGCCGCCACGTCGGTGAGCAGGCCGGTCACGTTCGAGGCGGCGCTGAAGCTGCCGATCCGCAGGGGCCTTTCCGCGAACGACCGCAGGGCTTCCCGCAGTTCGCCGAGGTCGGGCCGGCCGCTGCCGTCGCTGCCGATCTCGACCACGTCGGCGATCGACTCGCGCCAGGGCAGGACGTTGGAGTGGTGCTCGTACGGGCCCACGAAGACCACCGGGCGCTCGGCGGCCGGGATCCGGGCGCTCCAGCCGTACCGGTCGTCGAGGTTCTCGGGCACGCGAAGCCCGAGCGTGGCGACGAGCTTGTTGACCGCTGTCGTCGACCCGGACCCGCAGAACAGCACGACGTCGTCGGGGCCGGCCCCGACCGAGCGGTGGATGAGCTCGCGGGCCTGCTCGCGCAACGCTCCCGTCCGGGCGCCGGTCGCCGACGCCTCGGTGTGGGTGTTCGCGTAGCCGGTCAGAACGGTGTCGCGGATGAAGTCCTCGACAAAGTCGAGCGCCTGCCCGGAGGCGGTCTGGTCGGCGTACGTGACTCGTCGCGGCCCGAACGGGCCGTCGATGACCGCGCCCGTGCCGATCGAACCCTCGCGCAGCCGTCGCAGGATCGGTGTGTCCATGGTCCCCTCCGCGTTTTGTCGCACGCGGCGGCGGATCTCGCGCACCGATGCGACGTCGCCCCAGGGTGCCGTCCGGCCGGGGCGGTTGTCACGCGGTGAGTGGGAAATGCGACATGCCACTCATCACACTCAACCCACTCGGCACCCTGACAACCTGTCCGGCCGACCCGCCGGTCCGGGCGCCCGGCCGAGCCTAGCCTGAGCTCATGCCGTACGTCGCCGCCCGGGACGGCCGCCAGCAGCGCGGTCCGACCAACCGGGCCCCCAGCGTCCCCGATCGCCTCGATGACCTGCACGGCCACAGCGTCGGCCTGCTCGAGTTGCCGAAACACATGGCCTCCGGGCATCGCAGCCGCCGCCTGCTCGACCTCGAGGACCCGGCCCAGCAGCGGCAGGCCTACCAGACCGTGCTGTGCCAGGCCGCCGACTGCTGCGAGATCAACGACCTGCTCAACCCGGGTGTGCTGCGCCGCATCTGGCGCCACCTGCATCTGCCGGCCAAGGTGCGGTCCGAGTGGGAGGCCCGGCACCCCTCGCTGGCCCAGCCGGCACTGGCCGCCGAGCAGGCGCCCGCGGTCGATGCCGCCGAACTCGCGGCGGCCCGCCTGCGTCAGCGCACCGGGCGACGTACGCGGGTCGACCGCCTCACCGCGGCCCAGATGATCGGCGCCCGGACAGCCTCGGCTCGCTGACGAAGTCAGCCCGGCCGCAACAGTCGCGCGTAGTCGCTGCTGTGCAGCGGGCCGCCGGTCAGGTTGCCGTCGGCCCGCGGCACCTGCAGCGGCCGCCCGTCCCGGGTGAACACCACCGAGCCCACGTCCGGGCGGGCCGTCATCGTGCACACGACCTGCCCGTAGGCCAGGATCTCGTCGTTGCGGGCGTTGCCCTCGTCGGCGTCGGGGAACTCGACGGTCACCTCGGCCCCCGCGAGGACCCGGCCGGTCAGGACCACGCCGCTCAGCGCCGTGCCCAGCCCGGCTGACCTCTCCTCGGGCGTCGGCCCCGCGGCCAGGCTCTCGAGCTGCGCCTGGACGGTGGGGTAGGCCGGCGTACGCCGCACGGTCTGCACCAACCGGCCGTCGCGCACCAGGCAGAGCACCTGCGCCACCTCGCCCACCGCCACCGCCGGACCCGCGCCGGGACTGGTCAGCGGGTGCCGCGGCAGGTCGACGCCGTGCGGCTCGTCCTGGGCGCGCACGCCGCAGCCGCCGAGCAGCACGACGGCCACCGTCATGGTCGTCCAGGCCCGCCGCATTCTCGAATGATGCCTCGCGACCGGCCGGGGGCCGGGCTCCGTCATGGAACTGTCATATTGCCGGGAAGGTTCCGCAAACCTTGAGGGGCAATGTGGAGGCATGACGGTCACCGGTCTGGTCACCGCCGTCCTCGTGGGCGGCGTGCTCGGCGTCGCCGGGCACCTGCTGACGAGGGCCGGTCGCCGGGTGCCCTTCTGGCTCCCTCCCACGGTGGGCGTGGGGATGGCGGTGTTCGCCACGACCGTCGCGCGGATCGCCGCCGACCTGCCCTCAGGGTTCAGCCCGGCCGAGCTGGGCCTCCAGGGGCTCTTCGGCGGGGCCGGGGTCGCCGCTGTGGTGACCACCGCCGACCGCCGTACGCCCGAGAAGGAGGGCATCCGATGACCGATGTACGCGACGCCACCGACACCGCTGTCGTCACGCCGCTCGGCGACCTCGACGCCGATGCCGTCGAGCTGCTGCGCCAGTCGCTGGCCGAGGCGGTCCGCGACCATCGGCACGTCATCGTCGACCTGCACGCCGCCCCGACCATCGACTCGGCCGGCCTGAGCATGCTGGTCCGGGCGTACAACGAGGCCAAGAGCCACGGCGGCACCCTCTCGCTGGCCGCGCCGTCCCGGTACGTCGTGACGGTGCTGCACACCATGAAGCTGCACCAGGTGTTCCCGCTGTACGCGGACGTCGGCGCCGCCCTCAGCGCATAGGCAGGTCGATCCGGAACCGCGCGCCGCCACCGGGCCGGTCACCGAGGGAGGCCTTGCCGCCGTGGGCCGCGGCGTGTTCGGCCACGATGGCCAGGCCCAGGCCGGTGCCGTCGCCGCCGCCGCGCGCGTTGGCGGACGGCCCCCGCACGAAGCGGTCGAAGATCGTGGCGCGGGCCTCGTCCGGCACTCCCGGGCCCGCGTCGTCCACCTCCAGAAAACCGGGCCCCACGCGTACGGCCACCGGCCCTCCGCCGTAGCGGACCGCATTGTCCAGCAGGTTGCCCAGGGCCTGCTCGACCCGTCGCCGGTCGACGTGCCAGTCCACGGGCGTGCCGGGGTCGGTGTGCAGCAGGTCGCCGGGCAGGTTCCGGGAGTTCAGCACCCGGGCCACGAGCAGCCCGATGTCGGCCTCCTCGAGGTGGACCGGCTGGTCGCTGCGGGCCAGCTCGAGCAGGTCGTCGACGAGCGCCTGGAAGCGGGCGACCTCGTCGGCGATCAGCCCGACCGCCGCCGCCGACCGCTCGTCGAGGCTCTCGCGGCGCCGGTTGAGCACGCTGACCGCGGCGGCGAGGGTCTGCAGCGGGGAGCGCAGCTCGTGGCTGACGTCGGCGGCGAACCGGCGGTCCCGCTGGAGCCGGCGCGACAGCTCGTCCGCCATGTGGTTGAACGACGACGTGAGCCGGGCCAGGTCGGGCTCGGCGTCGGGATCGAGCCGGGTGTCGAAGTCGCCCTCGGCGATGCCGCTGGCCGCCTCGGCCACCGCCGCCAGCGGGCGCAGGGCGTGCCGCGTGACGTACCAGCCGACCGCCGCCCCGCCGGCCGACACCATGATCGCCACGGCGGTCAGCACGAGCGCCAGCAGTTGCAGCGTCCGTTCCAGCTCGGCCAGCGACACGATCTCGTAGAACACCGCGTCGCCCTGCACGGGCACGGCCACGACCAGCGCCGCCTCGCGGTCGCGGCGGATCCGCTGGGCGCCCGCCTCGCCGCTCGCGGCCATCTCCTGCAGGGCCGTGGGCACGGCGTTGCTCGCCGCCGGGCCGGCGCTGCGCGAGTACCACTGACCCCCGCGCTGGAGCAGCACGTAGCGGTCGGCGCCGATGTCGAGCGACTGCAGCAGCTCCCCCACCTCCGGGCTGCTGCCGCCCAGCCCGGCGTTGACGGCCGCCGCGTCGAAGTAGGTGGCCCGCACGGCCGCCCGCTCGCGCTCGCGGAACAGGGTGTTGCTGATCAACTCGTACGAGACGAAGGTGACGCCCGCCGACAGGGCCAGGGCGCCCACGGCGAACGCGGCGCTGACCCGGGTACGCAGCCCGGCCCGCCTCACGGCTGGAGCTTGTAGCCCAGACCGCGCACGGTCACCAGGTGCCGCGGCTTGCCCGCGCTGTCCTCGATCTTGTGGCGGAGCCGGCCGACGTGGACGTCGACCAGGCGCTCGTCGCCGATCTCGTACTCCCAGACCCGGCTCAGCAGCTGCTGGCGCGAGAGCACCTGACCCGGGTGCTCGGCCAGCTCGCAGAGCAGGCGGAACTCCGTACGGGTGACCGCGACCGGCTCGCCGTGCAGGCGCACCTCGCCCGCCTCGGGCCGGATCTCGAGGTCGCCGAAGGTGAGCACGGTGACCGCGGGGGTTGCCGACGCGGACCGGCCCCGCCGGCGCAACGCCCGCAGCCGGGCCGCCAGCTCTTTCACGGCGACCGGTTTGACCACGTAGTCGTCGGCGCCGGCCTCGAGCCCGGCCACGATGTCATGGGTGTCGTCGCGGGCGCTGACCACGATGATCGGCACGTCGTCGGTGCGCCGCAGCTGCCGGATGCATTCGAAGCCGTCCATGCCGGGCAGCATCAGGTCGACCAGCACCGCGTCGGCCGGCTGCCGGCGCTGCATCTCGAGCCCCTCCTCGGCGGTGGGCACGGCGTGGGTCTGGTAGCCCTCGTCCTCCAGAGCCATGGCCAGCGACAGCCGGATCCGGTCGTCATCCTCGATCAACAGCACGGCACTCATAACCGCATGATGCCGCGCCCGGCACGCTCCGACACGGTTGAGCGGCGAATCCCCGGTTTCGTCACGCAACCGTCACATGCCCGGAGGGATACCGCCATCGGCCACGAGCAGCATCGATCCCGGGAACCAACCCTCCCCCACAAGGCCCGCGCCCCGCCGCCGGTTCGGTGGACGGGGCGTGGGCTTTCAGGCCGGAGAGACCTGGACCGCCATCGAGGCCTCTCCGGCGCCCGCTCGGTGCGCCGGGCGCCGGCAGTGTTGGATGGCGGTATGGGATTCCTCGACGGGCTGACCGGGGTCGCGCGGATCGGACTGGGGCTGGCGGCGGTGGGCCGCCCGGCGTACATCAATCTCGGGCGCGAGGCGGATCTGCCGGCTGACCGCAGCGTCGACGCGATGCGCGACCGGGCGCACGAACTGCTCGACCGGGCGTACGCGGCCGGCGTGCGCTACTTCGACGTGGCTCGCTCGTACGGCCGCTCGGAAGAGTTCCTGGCGTCCTGGCTCCCGGGCCACGACGACGCGCTGGTCGGCAGCAAGTGGGGTTACACCTACACCGCGAACTGGCAGCTCAGAGCCGAGGCCCACGAGGTCAAGGACCACAGCGCAGCCACCTTCGACCGCCAGCTGGCCGAGACCCGCGCCCTGCTCGGCAACCGGCTCGGCCTCTACCAGATCCACTCGGTGACGCCGGACAGCCCGGCCCTGACCGACAAGGCCCTGCACCGCCGGCTGGCCGGCCAGGGCGCCGTCGTCGGCCTGTCGACCAGCGGACCCCGCCAGGCCGACGCGATCCGGGCCGCCCTCGGGATCGAGGTGGACGGCGAGCCGCTGTTCCGCAGCGTCCAGGCCACCTGGAACCTGCTGGAGCCCAGCGCCGGTCCCGCCCTGGCCGAGGCCCACGCGTCGGGCCGGGCCGTCATCGTCAAGGAGGCCATGGCCAACGGCCGCCTGGCCGCCCGCGACGCCGAGGCCCTGGCCGCCGCCCTGCACCAGCCCTGGGCCACAGTCGTCCTCTCGGGCGCCGCCACCGCGGCCCAGCTCGCCTCGAATCTGGGCGCGGCCGGCCTCGGCCCCTCGTCCGTCCGGCCGGTCGAGGCCGAGACAGCCGAGCTGTACTGGGCTACCCGCGCCGCATTGCCCTGGGGATGACCGCTGCCGCGACGGCCGCCACGGCGACGCCGGCGAGTGCCGCGCGATGCATCGAGGCCCACGACCACGCGTCGCGCGTCTTCGCCTGATCGTCGAACATGCCGTGGGCGCCGCGGTCGGCGTCGTCGTCCTGGGACTCGAAGACGTTGCTGCCGTAGCGGGGGCCGTCGTCGTCGCTGAGCTGGCCGTCCACGACCTTGCGGGCCAGGTACCAGTCCATGAACGAGGGCGCCAGGCGGCTGCCGAGAATCGTGTACGCCGTGTTGAGGCCGACCCACAGGTTGCGGCGGGGGTTCTCGGCCAGGAAACGGACGGCGCGGGCGGCCACCTCGGGCTGGAAGATCGGCGCGACCGGCTGCGGGTGCTGGTCGAACTCGCTGGCGTTCCAGTCGAACTGCACGGTGTTGACGCCCGGCAGCTGCACCTGGCACACCTTGACGGCGCTGCCGGTGTGCCGGAGCTCGGCGATCAGGCTGTCCGTGAAGCCCTTGATGGCGTGCTTGGCGCCGCAGTAGGCCGACTGCAACGGGATGCCGCGGAAGGCCAGCGCGCTGCCGACCTGCACGATCACCCCACGGTTGCGCGGGCGCATGTGCTCGAGGGCCACCCGGGTGCCGTGCACCTGACCGAGGTACGTGACCTCGGTGATCCGGCGGTACTCGTCCTCCGGGATGTCCCAGAAATAGCGCAGGTCGCCCGTGAACGCGTCGTTCACCCACAGGTCGATCGGGCCCAGCTCCTGCTCGACCCGGGCCGCCGCCGACCGCACCTGGCCGGAATCGGCCACGTCGGTCTCGATGCCCAGCGCCCGCGCCCCCAGGGACGACGCGTCCTCGGTCGCGCCCTCCAGGCCCGCCTTGCCCCGGGCCAGCACCGCCACGTCCCAGCCGTGCCTCGCCAGCTCCCGCACGACGGCCCGGCCCACTCCGGCGGTTCCCCCGGTGACCACGGCGACTCGACGCTCCGTCACGGCGTCCCCCTTCACTTCACGATGTGCCGGAGGTGCACGTACCCACTGGTCACGCTTCAGAACCAGGGGCTCGCCTCGAGCCGCCCGGTGTCGCCGAGATCCAGGGTTGCCGGCACGGCGACGAGCTGGCGGTCGCCACCCACGGACACGGCTACCACCAGCGACGCCCCGGTGTCCGACCAGCCGCCGATGTTCGTGACGGTGTTACGCCAGGACAGCACGGACCGTGCCGCCTCCCCCGGCTTCAGGACGAGACGCCGGGGCGCCGGGGTGTAGTGGCTGCTGGCCACGACGGCGACCTTCAGCGGACGGCCGTCCTCGCCGAGCACGACGATGTCCGGGCGGCCTCGCACCTCGTACGGCTCGGTGCCGCAGTTGCGCACGGTCAGCGGCATCTCCCGGTATCCCGCGGCCGCGTCGCCGCGGTCCGCCGTGATCAGCACGCCGATCAGCGAGCACGCGGACACCGACTCGATCGCCGCCGGGGCGGTGGGCGCGGCCGAGCTGGGAACGACGGACGGCGACGCCGGGGTGCTGGGCGCAGCCGTGGGCGTGAGCCCGCCGGTGGCCTGCCACGACTGCGTGCATGACGCCACCAGTGGAAGAACCAGCAACACGAGCAACCGGCGCAGCCTCACCACGCCGCTGATCATGCCGTACGCCCGCCAGCACCCCTGGCTAGCCGAAGGTGAACACGTACGCGCGGGCGCCCGGGGCGGTGAACGTGATCTCGAGGAACTTCTCGCCGATCGCGCCCGGCTGGCGGATCAGCTGGTACATGCGGCCCTGGTCGAGCACGCCGGCGCCGTCGGCGCCGACGTCGAGGCCGGCGGCGTCACCGGGGGCCTCGCCGTCGAGGGTGACGCGGAACGGGACGGGCCGGCCGCCGGCCCGGTCGAGCACGAGGTTGGCGTCGCGGGCCTGGAATCGGAACGCGATGCCGCCGTCCGGCTCGGACAGGGTCACGTGCTCGCTGCCGACCGTCCACTCGCCGTCCAGGGCCCAATGGTTGAAGTGCAGATAGTTCGAGTAAGTGTAGGTGTGGCGGCGGCCGGACTCGGCCTCCCCGGCTGCCGCGAAGTGCTCGCCGCGGGCGTACCCGAGATACGTCTCGGGCGTGCGCAGGTGCGTCCAGTCGGCCTCGACCTCGACGCCGGCCGGTTCGACCCGCGACAGCGGGCGGCTGATGCCGAGCAGCCGCTGGATCGAGCGCTCCGACCCTTCGTACTCGCCCTCGCCGAAGTGATGGTCGCGGATCACGCCCGCGCCGTCGGCCAGATAGAGCGCCGGCCAGTAGTGGTTGTCGAAGGCCTTCCACACCGCGTAGTCGTTGTCGATGACGACCGGGTAGTCGATGCCACGCTCGGCCACAGCTCGGCGCACCAGCTCGGGACTGTGCTCGAACCCGAACTCGGGCGTGTGCACCCCGACGACGATCAACCCGTCCTGGCGGTACGCGTTCCACCACGCGAGGCGGTAGGGCGCGGTGCGCAGCCAGTTGATGCAGGTGAGCGTCCAGAAGTCGTAGAGGACGACGTGTCCGTGCAGGTCGTCCGGGGCGAGTGGTTGCGAGTTGAGCCACTCGGCGTCCGCTAGCGAGGGCGTTCTCATACAGACACCGTGCCAGCAACGCGGGTACCGGCTCTATCGTCAATTGAGTGACGCTGCTCCCACGCCTGCACCGCGTCGCCGTCCTCGTGCTGGAAGGCGCCAAACCGCTCGACGTCGGCATCCCGGCCCAGGTCTTCACGACACGGGCCAGCATGCCGTACGAGGTGAGGGTTTGCGGTGCCGCGCCGGGGCTCGTCACCGGTGGCGACGGATTGTCGTACCACGTGGCCGACGGCCTGGACGCCCTCGGCTGGGCCGACATCGTCTTCCTGCCCGGTTACCGCTTCCCCGACCGGGAAGACCCGCCTCCGGCCGTCGTCGAGGCCCTGATCACCGCGCACGAGCGCGGGGCCCGGCTCGCGGCCATCTCCACCGGGGCGTTCGCGCTGGCCGCGACCGGGCTGCTGGACGGCAAGCGGGCCACGACACACTGGCACTACACGCGGGAGCTGGCCCGCAAGCATCCCGAGGTGAACGTCGACGAGAACGTGCTCTTCGTCGACGAGGGCAGCGTGCTCACCTCGGCCGGCGCCGCCTCGGGCCTCGACCTGTGCCTGCACGTGCTGCGCGGCGATCTCGGGGTGGCCGCCTCCAACCATGCGGCCCGGCGGCTGGTCGCGGCCCCCTACCGCAGCGGCGGCCAGGCGCAGTACGTGCCGCGCAGCGTCCCCGCCCCGATCGGCGAACGCTTCGCGGCGACGCGGGAGTGGGCGCTGCACCGGCTCGACAAGCATCTGACCCTCGAGTCGCTGGCCCGGCACGCGGCCGTGTCGCCGCGCACCTTCTCGCGGCGGTTCGTGGAGGACACCGGGTACACGCCGATGCAGTGGGTCATGCGGGCCCGGATCGACCTGGCGCGCGAACTGCTGGAGCTGTCGGAGCTCTCGGTCGAGCAGATCGCGGTGCGGGCCGGACTGGGCACGGGCGCGAATCTGCGTCTGCATTTCCAGCGGATCCTCGGCACGACCCCCAGCCAGTACCGCCGGACCTTCGTGGCGTGATCCTTGCGAACGGTGGCGTGGCCGCCACTGTCTCCGCTGTGGCGCGCGGGCGAGGCTGAACGCATGACTCGCATCGCCATCAACGGATTCGGCCGCATCGGGCGCAACGTGCTGCGGGCGCTGCTCGAGCGGGACAGCAAGCTCGAGGTCGTCGCCGTCAACGATCTCACCGAGCCGGCGGCCCTGGCCCGCCTGCTCGCCTTCGACACCACGGCCGGCCGGTTGGGCCGCCCGGTGACCGTGGACGGTTCCACCCTGGTCGTGGACGGCCGCCGCATCGCCGTCCTGTCGTCACCCGACCCGGCCACGCTCCCCTGGAACGACCTCGACGTCGACATCGTCCTCGAGGCCACGGGCCGGCTGGCCGCCGCGTCGAAGGCTCGCGCGCACCTGGATGCCGGGGCCCGCAAGGTTCTGGTCGGCGCGCCCTCGGACGGCGCGGACGTGACGCTGGCCTACGGCGTCAACAACGCCGCGTACGACCCGGCTGTCCACACCATCGTGTCGAACGCCTCCTGCACGACGAACGCCCTGGCCCCGCTGGCGTCGGTGCTGGACGAGCTGGCCGGCATCGAACACGGCTTCATGACCACGGTGCACGCCTACACCCAGGAACAGAACCTGCAGGACGGCCCGCACCGCGACCCGCGCCGGGCCCGGGCGGCCGCGGTCAACATCGTCCCCACCACGACGGGCGCGGCCAAGGCGATCGGCCTGGTTCTCCCCCGCCTGGCGGGCAAGCTGTCGGGCGACTCGATCCGCGTGCCGGTCCCGGTCGGCTCGATCGTCGAACTCAACACGACGGTCGCCCGCGAGGTCACCCGCGACGAGATCCTGACGGCCTACCGGGTGGCCGCCGAAGGCCCGCTGGCCGGGATCCTCGAATACTCGGAGGATGCCCTGGTCTCGTCCGACATCGTCGGCAACCCGGCCTCGTCCATCTTCGACTCGGCCCTGACCCGCGTCGACGGCCGCCACGTGAAGGTCGTCGCCTGGTACGACAACGAGTGGGGCTTCAGCAACCGGGTGATCGACACCCTGGAACTGCTGGCCGCCTAGGAAGCTCGCGGCCGAGCCGGACCGCGTGGTCCGGCCCGGCCGCGGTCACCTAGATCCGGCTCCAGAGGTAGACGTCGCCGGCGAGGTTGGTGTCCTCGGGAACCGGCCGTCGCCCGACATCGGCACGCCCTGCACGACCTTGCCGCTCTCGGCGTCGGCCCGGACACCCTCGGTGGACACGTGCGCCCGTCCCCCGACAACGTCGGCAGGAAGCCAGTGCCGACCCGGCTGAGCTCACCGGCGGCCAGCTGATCGTCGCCGGTGGCGTCCCCGGATTCGGGGACGCCACCCGCTTCGTGCCTCAGACCGGGCGATAGCCGGCCGGTCGGGTCGAGAAGGTGCCGCGACCCCGCGTACGGCTGCGCAGATCGGTCGCGTACCCGAAGAGCTCAGCCAGCGGCACCACAGCCGACACCGACTCGCCGTCGGAGGCGGTGACCCGGCCGCGACGAGCCGCGAGGTCGCCGAGCACACCGCCCAGGTTCTCGGCCGGGGCGTGGACCGTCACGTCCGCGACCGGCTCCAGCAGCGCCAGCTCGCACGCCTCGAGGGCCGCCCGCAGACCGAACCGGCCCGCCGCGCGGAACGCCATCTCCGACGAGTCCTTCACGTGCGTGGCGCCGTCGGTCAGCGTGACCCGCAGACCGGCCACCGGGTGCCCGGCGAGCGGCCCGTGGGCCAGCGCCTCCCGGCAGCCCGCCTCGACCGCACGCACGAACTCGGCCGGCACCCGCCCGCCGGTCACCGTGGACGCGAAGGCGAACCCGGTGCCCTCGGCCGGCGCGACGTCGAGCACGACGTGCGCGTACTGACCGGATCCGCCGTCCTGCTTGACGTGCCGGTGAGCCAGACCGCGGACGCCACGGACCACGGTTTCCCGGTACGCCACCCGGGGCCGCCCGGCCGTGACGTTCACCCCGGACTCGCGCAGCCTGGTCACCGCCACCTCCACTTGCAGTTCCCCCATTCCGCTGAGCAGCGTCTGCCCCGATTCGCTGTCGGTTCGCACCGACAGCGACGGGTTCTCCTCGACCAGCGCGGCCAGCGCACCGGGCATCCGGTGCGCGTCGGCCCGCGTACGCCCCTCGAGCGCGACCGAGACGAGCGGCTCGGCAGTCACCGGCGCCTCCAGCACCACGGGGCGCTCCCGGGTCGACAGCGTCGTGCCCGGCCGGGCCGCCTTGAGCCCGGCCAGCGCCACGATGTCGCCCGCCGTGGCCCGCTCGACGTCGGTGTGCCGGTCGGCCTGCACCCGCAGGATGCGCCCGACCCGCTCGGCCCGGCCCTCGACCGCGTCCCACACCGTGCCGCCCTTGACGAGCGTGCCGGCGTAGACGCGGACGAAGGTCAGGCGCCCCTGCCGTCCGTTCTGCACCTTGAACACGAGCGCGGCCGGTGGCGCCTCGTCGTCGACACCGGGCGCCGGCAGATAGTCGACCACCGCGTCGAGCAGCGGCTCGACGCCGATGCCGCGATAAGCCGAGCCGCACAGCACGACGACCGCCCTGTTCTGCGTCGTCAGATCGCGCATGGTCGTCCTCAGGGTCTCGTCCGACATCGCGCCCAACTCCTCCAGAGCGGCCGGGTGCAGTTCGGCGACGGCCTCCTCCAGCCGTTGCCGCGCCGCCGGATCGCCGCCCGGCGTGACCACCAGCTCGCCGTCCCGCCAGGTGAGGGTGCGCCGTCCGACCAGGTCGACGACACCGCCCTCGATCGGCGCCTGGGCGACCAGCGGCGTGACGCCGAGCCGCTCCCGCAGCGACCGCACGGCCGCGTCGAGGTCGGCCCCCGGCCGGTCGAGCTTGTTCACGAAGACGATTCGCGGCACGCCGTACCGGTCGGCCTGCCGCCACACGGCTTCGCTCTGCGGCTCGACCCCGGCGACCCCGTCGAGCACGACGACGGCGCCGTCGAGCACCCGCAGCGAGCGCTCGACCTCATCGGTGAAGTCGACGTGCCCCGGGGTGTCGATCAGGTTGAGCCGCCGGCCGTTCCAGTCGCAGCTGACCGCGGCCGCGAAGATGGTGATCCCCCGTTCCCGTTCCTGAGGGTCGAAGTCGGTGACCGTCGTCCCGTCCCGCACCTCGCCCCGTTTCCAGGTGGCGCCGGTCAGGAACAGGATGCGTTCGGTCAGGGTGGTCTTGCCCGCGTCGACGTGCGCGAGGATGCCGAGATTTCGCATGGTTGAACGGCTTTCGGGAGTTCCGGCGGTGGACAGCGCCCACCCGCCGCGTCCAGGCGGACGCGGTCAGGAACGACCAGCCTCGGTGGCGCAGCCGAGGCTGGGCACACCGGACACGAGGAGAGGAGCTGTGCGGTACTGCACGGCGTCCTCCCCTCGCTCAACGATCAACTTCGGAAACCGTACGGACCTCCCTCCGCCCCTGTCGACCGGTTTTCACGCCCGCACGGCGGCGGTGGCCGGGCCGTGGAGTGTGCGGCGGGCCGTTTGCACCAGGGCCGAAGCCGTCAGCACGACAGCGATCGCGGCGACGATGCCGAACGCGGCCGGGGAGGCGTCGGGCCAGACGCGGCCGGCGCGGGCCGAGCCGAAGGGCAGGACGGTGAACAGCGAGGCCACCAGGCCGCCCAGGACCCCGGTCACCGTGATCAGGACACCCTCCAGAGCGACCATGCCGGTCACCTGGCCGCGGGTGGCGCCGGCCAGGCGCTGCTGGGCGAACTCCCGGCGGCGGTGGGTGGTCGCGGCGATCAGGGTGTTCACCAGCATGATGGCCACGAAGACGGTGACCATGCCGACCACCACGTAGTTGAGCGTCTGGATGTCCTGGGCGTAGGCGGGCTGGATCTGGCCGGCGGCCGCGCGGTCCTCGATCCCCTGCATGTAGACGGTGCCGGTGGCGATGCCGGTGAACAGCAGCACGGGCATCACGGCCGAGGACAGGCGCGGGCCGCTGAGCGCCAGTTCGCCGGGGGCGCCGAAGAGGCGTACGACCGGACCCAGCACGGCCGTGACCAGCCGCAGCAACTCGGGCGCGAGCAGCGCCAGGCCGATCGCCGCCCAGATGCCGGCCTGACCGGCGGTCTGCATCGCGTCGATGCCCTTGCCGTCCATCAGCGTCGCGGTCAGCAGGGCACAGTTGGCGCCGATCAGCAGGAACAGCCCGGCGCCGATGCGCCGCAGCAGCGGCCGTTGCCTCCGGCGGTCCCGAGCAGCCGTACGCCGGGCCGTGGCGACCGCCGCCACCAGCGAACCGGTCAGCGTGACCCCGAAGCCGGCGCCCAGCGCGACCGGGCCGAACACCGGGTCGATGGTGGACGCCACCTGGCCGGTGTTCTGCAACAGATCGACCAGCACGCGACCCAGCGCCCACCCGACCGGCACGGCCACCGCGGACGCCAGCAGGGCGACCGCCACGGCCTCCCCCACGATCATCCGGCGTAGCTGCGGGCCGGTCGCCCCCACCGACCGCAGCAGCGCGAACTGCTGGTCGCGCTGCCGTACCGCCAGCGTCAAGGTGGAGGTCACCGCGAACGCCACGATGACCAGGCACCAGCCACCGCCCACGCTCGCCGTGGTCACCAGCGACTCGTTGCTCGCGGCGTCGGCGCCGGAAGCGGTGTCCAGCAACGACGCGAACGCCATGATGAGCGCCGCGCCCAGGAAGGCGGACAGGAACGTGGCGACGAAGCCGCCGGGACGGTGGCGCAGATTGCGCAGCGCGACGGCGATCATGCCGGCACCCCCACGCGGTCGCCGAGGTGGGCCAGGCGCTCGGCCACGGCGTCGGGGGTCGGCGCGCGCAACGAACCGGCCAGCCGGCCGTCGGCCAGGAACAGCACGGAGTCCGCGTACGCGGCGGCGACCGGGTCGTGCGTGACCATGATGACCGTACGGCCGTGCTGGTGCACCACCGACCGCAGCAGGGTCAGCACTTCGCGGGCGCTGCGCAGGTCGAGCGCGCCGGTGGGCTCGTCGGCGAAGACGACGGCGGGCTGGGCCAGCAGCGCGCGGGCCACGGCGACGCGCTGCCGCTGGCCGCCCGAGAGCCGCTCCGGCAGCTCGTCCCGGCGGTCGCCCAGGCCCAGGCGGTCGAGAATTTCGCGTACGCGGTGACGGTCGGCCCGGCGACCGGCGAGCCGCAACGGCAGCACGACGTTCTGCTCCACGGTCAACGACGGCAGCAGGTTGTAGTCCTGGAACACGAAGCCGACCCGGGTGCGCCGGAACTTCGTCATCGCGGTGTCCTTGGTGGCCGTCAACTCGGCGCCGTCGATGAACACGCGGCCGCCGGTGGGCCGGTCGAGGCCGGCCGCGCACTGCAACAGCGTGCTCTTGCCGGACCCGGAGGGACCCATCACGGCCGTGAAGCTCCCGGCCGGGAAAGAGGCGGTCACCCCATCGAGGGCGGTGACGCCACCGTCGTACGTCTTGTAGAGGGCTTCGAGGCTCACAACGTCTGTCATGAGTACACCGTACGAACGCACTACCCTGGAAATCGGTAGTGCCAGCACCCCGTTTCACGTAGTGCGGAGGGGTAATGTGCACTAGTGCAGGTTCCTGTCTACCGCCGGATCGCCGCCGAGCTCGCCGACCGCATAGCCGCGGGCGAACCACCCCCGGGCGAGCGCATCATGTCGACCCGCCAGATCATGGCCGAGTACGACGTGGCGATGGCGACGGCGACCAAGGTGATCAACCAGTTGCGCGCCGAGGGCCTGGTGCGGCCGAAACCGGGCGTCGGCACCATCGTGGCCGGCGCCACCCGGCCGACCGGCACCGCCCCCGATCGCGATCTCGTGGTCCGCACCGCCATCATGATCGCCGACGCCGAAGGCTTGTCCGGCCTCACGATGCGGCGCCTGGCCGGCGAGCTCGACATCCCCACGATGTCGGTCTACCGCCACGTCACCGACAAAGAGGAACTGGTGCTGCTCATGATGGACAAGGTCATGGCGGCCAACCCACCCCCGCCCCGCCTCGACCCGTCCCGCGACGACTGGCGAGTGTGCGTCGAGGCCCTGGCCCGCCTGCAGTGGTCGATGTACCGCCGCCACACCTGGCTGGCCCAGGCCATCTCGTTCACCCGCCCGTTGCTGGCGCCCAACGCCATGGCCCACACCGAATGGACGATGCGAGCGCTGGAGGGCCGCGGCCTCGACCCCAACACCCAGTTCCGGGCCGCGGTGACCATCGCGAACTACGTGCGGGGAACCGCCGTCAACCTTGAGGAGGAAGAGCAGGCAGTTCAGGAGACCGGCATGACCGACACCGAATGGATGAACGCCCAGCAGCAACGCTTCACCGAGGTGCTGGCCACCGGCAAACTCCCCCTGATGGCGCGGTTCATGGCCTCCGACAACCGCGAGCTGACCCTCGACCTGCTCCTCGAATACGGCCTGCAACGCCTGCTCGACGGCCTCGAGACCCAGCTGTCAGGGCGCGCGAAGTAGCCCCGGTCAGGGCGGTGGCAACGGCCGTGGTCGCCCGCGCAAGGGAAGTCACCGTGCGGGCGGGGCGCGACCGGGGGCCCGGGGCCGAAGCTGTTTGCATGACAGCCGCACAACAGTTCCGCCTCACCGAGGTCAGCCCCGCGTACTGGCGGGTGACGTTCGGCAACCCCCCGGGTCAACCTGATGGACCCGGACACCGTCGAGCAACTGGCCGCCCTGATCGACCACATCGGCGGCCGCACGCGCGGCGCGGGCAGCGAATTCGTCCTGGCCACCGACATCCGCTTCGCGTCCGACCAGGCCGTGCTGGGCCAGTTCGAGGTCGGCGTCGGCGCCGTCCCCGGCGGCGGCGCGATGGCCCGCCTGGGCCGCCTGGTCGGCCGCGGCCGCGCGCTCGAGATCCTGCTGGGCGGCGACGATCTGGTGGCGGCCGTGGCCGCCGACTACGGCTACGTGAACCGTGTCGTGCCCGACGCCGAGCTGGCCGGGTTCACCGACCGTTTCGCCCGCCGCATGGCCGCCTTCGACCGGGTGGCCGTGGCCGGCATCAAGTCCCTGGTCGACGTGGCCACCCTCCCCGCCGACGAGGAGCTGGCCGCGGGCCTGAAGGCCTACTTCTCCACCGCCGGCCGCCCCGAGCACCGCCCGTTCGTGCAGTCCCTCTTCGAGCAGGGCCTGCAACAACCGGACGGAGTCGAGACCCACCTGGGAGCAGCGATAGCCAATCGGTGAGGGGTGAAGCCTGTCCTGTCGGAAACGGACGGGGTCGTTCGTTGCGGTGTACCGCCCGACCTCGCATCGCATCGATCTGTTTCAATAGTTGCCCAGCGCGGAGGCGGGGGCGGTCATGGATCTGGTGTTGCCGGGCGGGCGGGTTCTGAGCTGGGCCGAGTTCGGCGATCCGGCGGGGTTGCCGGTGGTGTTCCTGCACGGCACGCCCGGCTCGCGACTGAGCCGACCGGATGAGCAGGCGCTCAGCGGCATCCGGCTGATCACGATGGACCGGCCGGGTTACGGCCGGTCCGACCCGGTGCAACGGTCCACCCTGCTCGGCGTGGCCGACGATGTCGGGGCGCTGACGAGGGCGCTCGGGATCGAGCGCTTCGGGGTGACCGGGTTCTCCGGCGGGGCGCCGTACGCGCTGGCCTGTGGGGTCCGGCTGGCGGACCGGCTCACCGGGGTGGCGGCGGTCGCCCTGACCGGGCCGTACCGGGAGCTGGGAACCGTCCGCGGCCGGCAGCTCTGGCAGAGCTGGAAGATGCGCTTCGTTCCCGGGGCGGGCCGCCGCTTCGTCACGCACGCGGCCCAGTGGTACGCCGTGGATCCCCTTGCCCAGCACCGGCGGGCGCTCGCCGCGGGCGACGACCCGTGGTTACGGCCGGCCGAGGACGCCCAGCGGGAGGGCGCTCGCCAGAACTCGGCCGGTCTGATCAGCGACTGGCTCGCCACCGACGTCCACCCGTGGGGGTTCGCACTACGCGACGTGCCCGGTCGCGTGCTGATCTGGGCCGGTCGCCGCGATCCGGGGCGGGCCGTCCCGGATGCGGCCCTGGTCGGCGCCCGTCTGCCCGACGCCGAGGTGCGCATCAGCGAGGAGGCCGGCCACACGCCCTCCCCGGCGGACTGGTGGGAGACGCTGACCTGGTCAGGCGGTGTGCACCGGCACCAGATCGGCCAGTAGCTCCGGCAGGCCCGGCGAGAGGTAGACGTGGCCCATGCCCGGCACGAGCTCGAAACGCGCGCCCGGGATCGCGGCGGCCAGCGCCTCGCCGTGGGCCGGCGAATAGATCGGGTCCTGGTCGCCGTGGACGACGAGGGTCGGCGCGGTGATCGTCGACAGCGGGACCTGCAGGTCGGGGGTCATCCGCTGGGCGACCCGGCCGTGGTTGGCCGCGGCGGACGGGTCGGCCGCCCGCGCCCAGCAGCGTTCCAGCATGGCCCGGGTGGCCGGCTCGTCGAACGGGCGGACGTCGCCGTTCATCAGGCGGAAGAGCACCACATCGGATTCGACGCCGGGCGGGCCGGCCTCGTGCCGCAGGAAATGCGGAGCCGGCGGCGGCAGCGGGGACGAGGCGGGGTCGATGCCCACCGGGCTGGTCGAGAGCAGGGTCAGCGAGCGCACGCGAGCCGGTTCGTGCAAGCCGAGCCACTGCGCGATCATGCCGCCCATGGATCCCCCGACGATGTGGGCGGATTCCACGCCGTACGCGTCGAGGACGGCCACGGCGTCGCCGGCCAGTTCCGTCAGGCCGTAGGGGTCCTGGTCGTAGTCGACCGTGCTGGAGCGCCCGGTGTCGCGGTGGTCGTACCTGATCACCTGCGCGCCGCGGTCGACGAGCCGGGCGACCAGCGCGTCGGGCATGGTGTAGCCCTGAGCCGAGGCGCCCGCGATCAGCAGCACCGCGGGACAGGCGAGGTCCCCGATCCGCTCGGTCCACAGCCGCAGCGGCCCGGCGGTCACAAACGTCGCGACATGCGGCTGTCCGGTGTCCAGGGATCCCGTCACGCGCAGAGGATAGCCCGGCCGCGGCCTCACCGCGGCCGGGTTTACCCGGTCAGCCGACGGTTATCGTGCCGCTCGGGGAGCGCACACATTGGACGGAACGCGAGGCCGTGACCGCGGCTCCGGCCAGGCACTGGCCGAGAACGCCGTGACCGGCCGCGTTGGGGTGCCACGACTCCTGGCAGGTCTGGAAGTACGTGACGCAGGAGTTGGCGATCCGCTGGATGGCGATCTTGTCGTAGCCGGAGAGGTCGGTCAGGAACGTTCCCGTGGGTCCGTCCATGAGCCGGATCGGGGTGGCCAGCGCATTGCCGGGGCTCCCGGTGCGCTCGCACAACCGGGCGCCGTCGAAGGCGCGTTGCACGTTCAGATAGATCAGGTCGTCGCCGGGGAACTCGGCCCGCAGCGAGCTGTGCACCTCGGAGACGAGCGTGCCGAGCCCGCCCGAGAACAGGTGCCCGGCGGCGAGGCTGGCGCGGTGGATCGGGCAGCCGGCCCGGTACCGTTCGGCGCCGAGCTCGCGGAACTTGTCCCGGTCGTCGGCCCGGCCGTCCTGTTCCCACAGGGTGCTCTCGAGGTCGGTCGGCAGCGGGTTCGTGTAGTCCTGGAAGACCACGCGGTGCGCTCCGTCGGCGTCGATCTGGTCGAGCGTGCGCAGGATTTCCCGTACGGCGGAAAGGGTCTCGCTCCGGGCCGCGCTCAACTGTGCCGCCGTGGCCAGGTCGCCGGCGGCGCACGGGGCCTGCGGCACCGGCCCGCCGATGTAGGCCCAGAACTCCCACCACCCGGTCCAGGCGTCGGCCACGAAGCGGTTGGCGCACTTGACCGCGACGTCGCCGAAGGTGAACTGGCTGTTGTTGGAACCCAGCCCGATCAGCACCAGGTCGATGTCATGGGTACGCCCGACCGCGCGCAACTGGTCGAGCTGCGACGCCACCGTTCGGCCCTTCTCGCGGGCGTTCGACGCGGTGGCGATGTCGTGCGGCTGCCCGCCCGAGCAGGCCAGGTTGAACCTGTCCTGGATGCCCGGCAGCGAGGCACGCAGCAGCGAGGCGTTGGCCGAGCGGTGGCAGAAGAAGGCGTTGCTGTTCGCCGCGGACCAGCCCGGGAAGGCCTGGGCCTGCCCGTTCACGTCGACGACGGGCTGGTAGGCGCCGGCGCCCTCACCGCTGATGAAGCTGTCGCCGAGCGCGACGGCGGCGGTGGGCGGGGCGGCTTGCGCGGGAACGGCGGTAGCGGTCAGGGCGGTGAGGGCGAGCACAACGGGCACGGCGAGTCGACGCCACACGGACAAGGCGGCCTCCAGAACCGGAAGAACCGAATAATCTTCGGAACTCCGATCCGATCATCTGGTTCGGAGGTCGTCAATGTGTCGAGGATGTTTCGTCAAGGGTTTGTGAAACCCGTCGGCGGCGCCGGGCCAGCACCACGGGCGCCACCAGGGCCAGCACGACGACGATCCACAGCGCCACGGTCAGCGGCGACGAGACCAGCGTCGTCCAGTCCCCTTCGGAGAGTGCCAGCGCCCGGCGCAACTGCTGCTCGGCCAGCGGGGCCAGGATGAGCCCGACCACGGCCGGCGCGACCGGTACGCCGGCCTCGCGCATCAGCAGGCCGACCAGCCCGAGCACGGTCAGCACGATCAGGTCGGCGATCGTGCCGCCGGCCGCGAAGGCGCCCAGGCAGGCGAAGACCAGAACGCCGGCATAGATGCCGTACGCCGGGATGCCCAGCAGCCGCACCCAGACCCGGGCCAGCGGCAGGTTCAGCACCAGCAGCAGCACGTTGCCGATGTAGAGGCTGGCGATCAGGGCCCACACCAGATCCCCGGACTCGCTGAAGAGCTGAGGGCCGGGCTGCAAGCCGTACGACTGGAAGGCGGTCAGGATGACGGCCGCGGTGGCCGAGGTGGGCAGGCCGATGGTCAGCAGCGGCACGAGCACACCGGCCGCCGCCGCGTTGTTGGCCGCCTCGGGCCCGGCCACACCCTCGATGGCGCCGTGGCCGAACTCCTGGGGCCGCTTCGAGAGCCGTTTCTCGACGCTGTAGCTGAGGAACGTGGGCACGTCGGCGCCGCCCGCGGGCAGGCTGCCGATCGGGAAACCGAGGGCGGTGCCCCGCAGCCAGGCCGGCCACGAGCGGCGGAAGTCCTGGCGGGAGAGCATCGGCTGGCCCCGCAGGGGTTCGACCCGGCTGCCCCCGGTGCCGGCGATCAGATGCGCGAACGTCTCGCCCAGCGCGAACAGCGCCACCACGACGATCACCACGTCGATCCCGTCGAACAGCGAGGGCAGACCGAACGCGAGACGGGCCTGACCGGTCTGGGTGTCGATGCCGACCAGGCCGATGGTGGCCCCGATGACCAGGCCGGCCGCGCCCTTGAGCAGGCTCGGGCCGAGCAGGGCGCTGACCGTCACGAAGGCGACCGCCATCAGGGCGACGTACTCGGGCGGCCCGAAGTTGACCGCGATGTCGGCGACGAGAGGCGCCGCGACGGACAGGGCGATCGTGCCGATGGTGCCGGCCACGAAGCTGCCGAGCGCGGCCGTGGCCAGCGCGGCCGCACCCCGCCCGGCGCGGGCCATCTTGTTGCCCTCGAGCGCGGTGGCCACCGAGGCGCTCTCGCCCGGCGTGTTCAGCAGGATCGAGGTGGTCGAGCCGCCGTACATCCCGCCGTAGTAGATGCCGGCGAACATGATGAGCGCGGCCGCCGGTTCGAGGCGGAACGTGACGGGCAGCAGCAGCGCCACGGTCAGCGCGGGGCCGATGCCCGGCAGCACGCCGACCGCGGTGCCGATCGTGACCCCGACGAACGCCCACAGCAGGTTGCCCGGGGTGAGCGCGTCGGCGAAGCCGTTGAGCAGGTCACCCATGTCAGAACCCCCACGGCCCGGTGGGCAGCGACAGCCCGATCAGCACGTCGAAGACCAGGAACACCACCACGGCCAGGGTCCAGCCGTAGGCGGCCACGCGGGCCGGGTGCGGCGCCCCCAGCAGCAGGGCGGCCGCGGTGAACAGGCCGGCGCTGCTCACCACGTACCCCATGATCGGCAGCAGCAGGGCGAACGCGACCAGGACCACCACCAGGGCCGCCAGGCGCCAGAGGCGCCGTCCGGGGCTTCCGGGCGTACGCAGGAACCGGCGCGACTGGAACGCCAGAGCGCCCCCGAGCAGTCCGAGCAGGATGCCGAGCAGCGTGGGCGCGGCCGCCGGGCCGAGGGCGTCGTCGGAATCGCGCAGGCGGGCGGCGTCGATCAGCACGACGACCGCGGCCACGACCATCAGCACGCCGAGCGCGCCCGCTGCCCGGGCCTCGCGGTGCGCGACCTCGGGAGTCTCCGGGAGCGGGCGCCCCTCCTCGATGTCGGTCATGCCAGGCCCATCTTGACCAGCACGTCCGTGACCGTGCGGCGCTCGCCCGCGATGTACTGCTCGAACTGGTCGCCGGTCAGGGTGGCGTCGAGCCAGCCGCGCCGCTCCAGGGTCTCCCGCCACGCGTCGGTGCGGGTCATCCGCAGGAGAAGGTCTTCCAGCTGCCGCTCGTCAGCGGCGCTGATGCCGGGCGGCGCGACCACGCCGCGCCAGTTCGCCAGCTCCACATCGACCCCCTGCTCCTTCAGGGTGGGCACATCGGGCAGGGTGGGCAGGCGCTGCGGGCTGGAGACGGCGATCGGGCGGATCGTGCCCGCCCTGATCTGCCCGACCAGCTCGGAGACCCCGGAGACGCCGGCCGTCGCCCGCCCCGAGAGCAGCGTGGACAGCGCCTCGCCGCCGCCCGAGTGAGCCACGTAGTTGACCTCGGCCGGATCCGCGCCGACGGCGTCGGCCACCAGCCCGGCCAGGATCTGCTCGATGCCGCCGGCCGACCCGCCGGCCCAGCTCACCTTGCCGACGTCGTCCTTCATGGCCGACACCAGGTCGGTCACGTTCTTCACGGGCGAGTCGGCGGGCACGACGATCACCTCGTAGTCGGTGAGCAGCCGGGCCAGCGGCGTCGTCCGGTCGAGCGCCACCGGCGAGTCGTTGCTCTCGATCGCGCCCACCATGACCAGCCCCATGACCATGAGCTGGGTCGGGTCCCCCTCGTAGCGGACGAACTGGCTGAGACCGATCGTCCCGCCCGCCCCCGCCACGTTGTAGACCTCGGTGCGACCGGCCTGCTCCCGCAGGGCCGTCTGCATCTCACGCGCCGTCTGATCCCATCCCCCGCCCGGGCCGGCCGGCGCCATCAGCCGCAACTGCTTCCCGTTGAGAAAACCCGCGTCGTCGTCCCCGCCTCCCACGAGCGCCGCGACCAGCAGCAACGTTGCCACCGCCGCGGCCACGAAGGGCCCCGCGACGGCGGGTCGCCAGGAGTACCGCATCGGTCCTCACCGCGCTTTCGTGACGTTCCGCCCGACACTCCTCATAGATTCAGCTACCTGGATCTTTTAGTCAATCGCCCCGCACCCGGCTACCCGCTCACGAGCCGGAATGCTGAGGGGTGGTTTGGGTCCGTGCGGTGCGGCGCGGGAGGATCAGGACGTGGGCGGGGACGGGGATGCGGCGACGCGGCTGCGGGTGCGGCTGCTGGGCGCCTTTCAGGTGAGCTGCGGCGAGGCCGTGGTTGCCGTTCCCGGCGCCCGGGTCCGGGGGCTGCTGGTGCGGCTGGCCCTGGGCGGCGGGCGGCCGGTCGACGCGGGGACGCTGGTCGACGCGGTCTGGGCCGACGGGCGGCCGGCGGAACCGGGCAACGCGCTGCAGGCCCTGGTGTCGCGGCTGCGGAAAATCCTGGGCCGGCCCGGTGCGGTGGTGCCGGTCGAGGGTGGCTACCGGCTCGATGTGACCGGGAACGATGTCGACGCGCTGCGCTTCGAACGGCTGGCCGCGGGCGGACGCGAGAAGCTGCGGACCGAGGATCCACGGGCCGCCGCCGGCCTGCTGGCCGAGGCGGTGGCCCTGTGGGTGGGTCCGGTCGCCGCGGAGCCGGCCACCGTCGCCACGGTGGCGCCGGCCACGGCCACCCGGCTGAGGCGGATCTCGGTCGAGGCGGTGGCCGACCTGGCCGAGGCCGAACTCGTGCTGGGGCGGGCCGGCGACGCGGCCGCCCGGCTCACGGCGTTGCTGGCCGAGGAACCGCTCGACGAACGGGCTGCGGCCCTGCTCATGGACGCTCTCGCGGCCCAAGGCCGGCAGGCCGAGGCGCTGGGTGTCTACGAAGCGATGCGCGAGATCCTCGCCGACCGGCTGGGCGCCGACCCGGGAACCGCCCTGCACGAGCGCCATCTGCGCCTCCTACGCTCTCCCGCCGGAACCGCGACCGCGCACCCGCGGCCGGCGCCCGGCGTTGCCCCGCCCTCCGGCGCGGAGACCCCCGGGTCGGCCGACCGGATCGAGGCGCTGCCGCCCAGCAACCTGCCGGCGCCCCTCACCAGCTTTGTCGGGCGGGACGACGATCTGGCGCGGATCGACACGCTGCTGGCGGCCGGGCGACTGGTGACGATCGTCGGGCCGGGCGGGGCCGGTAAGACGCGGCTCTCGATCGAGGCCGCGCGACGGCGGCGGCACGAGTACCGGGACGGCACCTGGCTGATCGACCTGGCCGCGGTCACCGAGCCCGCCAAGGTCGGCGCGGCCCTGCTGACCGCGGTCGGGCTGCGCGGGTCGGCGCTCTTCGAGCCGTCGGCCCGGATGCAAACATCCGGGGCGGAGCTGGACGTCCTGGTCGAGCAGCTCAGCGGACGGGAGAGCCTGCTCGTCGCCGACAACTGCGAGCATCTCATCGAGGCCGTCGCGCATCTGTTCGCCGCCCTGCTGCCACGGTGCCCGGGCCTCAAGGTGCTGGCCACCAGCCGCGAGCCCCTGGCGGTCGACGGCGAGGCGCTGGTGCCGCTCGGGCCGCTGGCCCTGCCCGCGCCCGGCGACAGTGTCGACGATGTCCGGCGTACGGCGTCGGTCCGGCTCTTCGTCGAACGGGCCTCAGCCGTGCGCCCCGGCTTCGACGTCGACGAGACCACCGGGAACGACATCGTGCGGGTCGTACGGGGGCTCGACGGCATGCCGCTGGCTCTCGAGCTGGCCGCCGCTCGGCTGCGCACACTGTCGCTGGCCGAGCTCACGACCGGCCTGTCGGACCGGTTCCGCCTGCTCACGACGGGCAGCCGCACCGCCAGCCCCCGTCACCGCACGCTGCGCGCGGTCATCGCCTGGAGCTGGGATCTGCTCGGCGACCACGAACGTACGGTGGCCGAGCGGATCGCCGTGCTGCCGGGCGGCGTCACCGCGGCCACGGCGGCCGCGGTCTGTGCCGGCACGACCGTCTCCCCGGCCGACATCCCGGAGCTGCTCGGCGCCCTCGTCGACCGCTCGTTGCTCCAGCTCGCACCGGAGCCGGGCCGCTACCGCATGCTCGAGACCCTGCGCGAGTACGGCATGGAGCGCCTGGCCGACCGGGCCGAGCTGACCGCCGTACGGGGCCTGGCCGCCCGCCATCTGGCCCGGCTCGTCGCCCGCCTCGAGCCCCAGCTGCGCGACCGTCGTCAGCTGGGCGCGCTGCGCGAGCTCAACGCCGAGTACGACAACGCCCTCGCCGCCCTGCGCCACCTGTGCGACATCGGCGACGGCGCCGGCGCGGTCGCCCTCGCGATGGACCTGGCCTGGTACTGGCAGATGTTCGGCCGGCACACCGACGCGACGTTCTGGCTGGCCGAGGCGCTCGAGGCGCCGGCGGCGGGGCACTCGCTGCGGCGGGACTGCGCCGAGGCCATGCTGCTGCTCAACCGGGTCGGCGCCCGCTCGACGATGACGACCGAGGCCGTCGAGCGGAGCGAGGCGGAGCTGCGGGCGCTGACCGACCGTCTGCTCGCCTACCCGGCGCTGCCCGGCCTGGCCGGCGCCCTGACCGCCCTGTCGCTTTTCTTCCTGCGGGAGGACGAGGGGTCGCTGTCGGTCATCAACCGCCTGATCAAGGGCCGGGACGTCTGGCTGGCCGGCCTGGCCCACCTGTTCCGGGCCCAGTTCGCCGAGAACGAGGGCGACATCGAGACGATGGACGTCCACGTGACCGCCGCGCTGGAGTGCTTCGCCGGTGTCGGCGACCGCTGGGGCCAGGCGACCGCGCTGCCCATGCGGGCCCTGCTGCGCCAGTACGGCGCCGATCTGGACGGTGCGCTGACCGACCTCAGCCGGGCCCGCTCGCTGGCCCGCGAGTTCGGGTCGCTCAGCCTCAACGACGAGCTCTTCATCGATCTGCGCTGGATCGATCTGCACATGCGCCAGGGCAACGAGCAGCAGGCCGTCGCCATGCTGGTCGCCCTGCGGGAACGGGCCCTGCACGGCGCCGCCCCGGAGATGCTGGTGCTGCTCAACGCGCTGGAGGCCGGGATGTGGATCCGCCTCGGCGATCTGGGCCGGGCGCGCGAGCTCATCGACCTGGCCGAGGCCCAGATGGCGGCCGACCCGCTGTTCGCCGGCGATCACGGCCGGGCCATCGCCGGCACCGTGCGGGCATCGCTCAACGTGGAGGTGGGCGATCTGGCCGGCGCCCAGCGGGCGCTCACCGGCGCCTACACCGCAGCCGTGGAGAGCCGCGACAAACCGGTCCTGGCCTTCGTGGCGGTGGCCGCGGCCGGTCTCGCCGAACGCCAGGGCCACCCGGGCGAGGCGGCCCGCCTGCTCGGCGCGGCCGCCCGTCTGCGCGGCAGCCACGATCGCAGCGACCCGAACATCCGCGAGGTGACCACCCGGACCCGGACCGCTCTGGGCGAAAAGGGCTTCACCGCGGCGTACGGGGAAGGTTTCGACCTGGACGGCAGGAGTGCTTCCGTCCAGGTCGATCCGGCCCGTCTGCGCCGCGGCGAACTGCCCCCCGTTCAGGCCCGCCGCGCGTAGGCGCGCAGGGCCAGCGGGACGAAGACGACCAGCAGACCGGCCATCCAGGCCAGGGTGATCGTCAGGCTGTGTGCCACCGGGCCGCCGACCAGCAGTCCGCGGATCGTCGACACCAGCGGGGTGATCGGGTTGACGTGGACAAAGGCCTGCAGCCAGCCCGGCAGCGTGTCGGTCTGCACGAACACGTTGCTGCCGAACGAGAGCGGGAAGATCAGCAGGAACATGACGCCCTGCACGGCGCCCGGGGTGCGGACCAGCATGCCGACCCAGACCGAGATCCAGCAGAAACACAGGCCGAAGCCGATGCTGAGCGCGACCGCAGCCACCGCCGGCACGAAGCCGGTCTCGACCCGGAAGCCCATCAACGTCCCGAAGCCCAGCATGAACACGCAGACCGTCAGATAGCGAACGACGTCCGCCGAGACGGCGCCGATCAGCGGAGCCGAGCGGGCGACCGGCAGCGAGCGGAACCGGTCGAAGACGCCCTTCTCGATGTCGGCGTTCAGGTTCTGGCCCAGCGCGATGCCGCCCAGCGCCAGCGACTGCGCCAGCAGGCCGGGCAGCAGGAACTGGAGGTACGCGCCCCGGTCGCCGGCGCCGATGGCCCCGCCGAACAGGTAGGTGAACAGCAGCAGGAAGATCACCGGCTGGACGGTGACGTCGATCAGGGCCTCGGGCGTGCGAACGGTCTTGATCAGACTTCGCCGGGCCAGCGCCAGACTGTGACGCATCAATGCCGCCGGCGCGCCGCCGCGTGGACGGTCGATGTCGCCGGTGAAGCCGCCGCGGGTGGGAACGTCGAGGGTGGTCATACGAGCTCGTACTCCTTCTTGGGCGCGGGGGTTCCCTCGGTGAGGGCGTGGAACACCTCGTCGAGGCTGGGCAGGTGCAGGCCGAAGTCGACGACCTCGACGCCGGCCCGGCGCAGCGCCGGAACGGCCTCGTCGAGCGCCAGGTCGCCGGCCACGGGCACGCTGACCGCGCCGGGGCGGGCGCCCGCGGCCGTCTCGGCGGACGCGCTCGTGCCGGGCGCGGCAACGGCGTCGAGCACCCGCAACGTGTCGGGCACCTTGGCCGGGTCGGCCGGGCGGACGCTCAGGGTGAGGCCGCCGACGCGCCGCTTGAGCCCGTCCGGGGTGTCGTGGGCGATCACCTTGCCGTGGTTGATCACCACGATCTCGTCGGCCAGGGCGTCCGCCTCTTCGAGGTACTGCGTGGTGAGGAGCACGCTGGAGCCCTGGGTGACCTGGGTGCGCACCACGCCCCACATGTCCTCGCGCTTGGCCGGGTCGAGGCCGGTCGTCGGCTCGTCCAGGAAGATCACCTCGGGGTGGCCGACGAGGCTGGCGGCCAGGTCGAGGCGGCGCCGCATGCCCCCGGAGTAGGTCTTGGCCATCCGGTTGGCCGCCTCGGCGAGGTCGAACCACTCGAGCAGCTCGGCCGCCCGCTTCTTGGCGTCGCTGGTCCGCAGGTCGAGCAGCTGACCGATCAGCACCAGGTTCTGGGTGCCGGTCAGGTCCTCGTCGACGCTGGCGTACTGGCCGGTGAGGCCGATGCGGCGGCGCACCCGGGCCGGCTGCTTGAGCACGTCGATGCCGGCCACCTCGGCGTAGCCCTCATCGGGGCGCAGCAGGGTGGCCAGGACGCGCACGGCCGTGGTCTTGCCGGCTCCGTTCGGCCCGAGCACGCCGAGCACGGTGCCGCGGCGCATCGCGAGGTCCACCCCGTCGAGTGCCTGTGTCTTGCCGAAGCGCTTGCGGAGTCCCTCCGCGCGCACTACGAGGTCACTCATGTCACTTTCCTCCCGTCGCGAGCGGCGCCGTGTGGCGCCGGCTCTCGACGAGAAGGTTCGCGCGGTGCGCTGACATCTTGCGCACATATCGCTGACACAGCCGTGTCAGCGGCGGCGGTGGGTTCCCCGGCGCGGCTTCACGGTCCACACGATCAACCCGCCGACCAGCACAACCAGGGGTATCGCGGCTATCCACAGCAGGGGTGATGTGGGCTCGCTCACTGGCCCTGCGGTTGGTAGCGGCGCGGCGCGCGTCTTGGCCGGCGCGGGCTTCGCGGACGGACGGGGCGCGAGATCCTTGCCGACCACCGACAGGATCCAGGGGGCGATCGCGTCTACGCGCGTCGAGGTGTCGGCGCCGCTGTGCGGGCAGCGCGGGCCACGGCTCACCACAGCCACCACGACGGCCGGCTTGCCGTCGGTGAAGTAGGGGCCGCCCGAGTCGTGCGGGCAGGCGCTGGTGGTCTTGCGCGGGGCCGCGCCCTCCACACCCAGCTCGACCTTCGAGACCGAGGTGACCTCGAACTGGCCGGTCTGCAGGCGGGAGGCCGTCCGCTTGGCGGTGCCGCTGGTCAGGCCGAAGCCGACGAGGCGCAACCGCTGGCCGTCGACGGGCTTCCTGCGGTTGAGCTTGAGCGGGGTGATGCCGGTGATCGCCTTGTCGAGCCGCGCGAGCGCCACGTCGGCCGAGCCGTGCTGGCGCACCTCGACGACGTTGGCCGTGACTCCGGCCTTGCCCTTGAGGTCGGCGCGGCCGATCGTGGCGATGGTCTTGTCGGCCACCGTGCGCGAGACGCGCTTGTCGTTCTCGTCCTTGAAGCAGTGACCGGCGGTCAGCACCCAGTGCGGCGAGATCAACCCGCCCGAACAGGAGCTGTTCCGTTTGCCCCCGTCGGCGGTCGGGATGCCGATGTCGGTGAGCTTGACCGCGAACTCGTACGTTCCGTCGGGCACGCCGTCACCGTTCGCGATCGCGTGGGCCGGCGTGCTCACCGTCCCGGTGGCCACGATGGCGGCCAACGCGACGAGGACCCTCGATAGCGTTCTCATCGGGGACGACAATAGAGGCAGACCGCCAATTACGGACCGCATCCCTGAGGACACAGGTCCCCGGGGACGCCGGCCCCCGGGGACGAACGGCTCAGGACTGCAGCCACTCCAGCAGGTCGGCGTTGATCGTGTCGGCCTGGGTGGTCGGCATGCCGTGCGGGAAGCCCTCGTACGACTTCAGCGTGCCGTTCTTCAGCAGCTTGGCCGAGAGCGGGGCGGAGTCCGCGTACGGGACGATCTGGTCGTCGACGCCGTGCATGACCAGCACCGGCACGGTGATCTTCTTGAGGTCCTCGGTGAAGTCGGTCTGCGAGAACGCCACGATGCCGTCGTAGTGAGCCTTGGCGCCGCCCATCATGCCCTGGCGCCACCAGTTCTGAATGATCGCCTCGGAGGACTCGACGCCCGGCCGGTTGAAGCCGTAGAAGGGCCCGGACGGCAGCGCCCGGTAGAACTCCGACCGGTTGGCGGCCAGCTGCGCCTGCAGGTCGTCGAACACGGCCTTGGGCAGGCCGCCCGGGTTGGCCTCGGTCTGCACCATCAACGGCGGAACGGCGCTGATGAGCACGCCCCGCGCCACCCGCTCCTCGCCGTGCCGGGCGATGTAGTGGGCGACCTCGCCGCCGCCGGTCGAGTGGCCGACGTGGATCGCGTCGCGCAGGTCGAGGTGCTCGACGACGGCCTTGAGGTCGTCGGCGTAGTGGTCCATGTCGTGGCCGTCACTGACCTGAGTGGACCGTCCGTGCCCGCGCCGGTCGGCCGCGACGACCCGGTAGCCCTTGCTCAGGAAGAAAAGCATCTGCGCGTCCCAGTCGTCGGCCGACAGCGGCCAGCCGTGGCTGAACACGATGGGCTGCCCCGAGCCCCAGTCCTTGTAGAAGATCTCGACGCCGTCGGAAGTGGTTACGTAACCCATGCCGGTCTCCGCTCATCTGTGCTGGGAGTGCTCCCACCGGCCAAGCTATGCCCGCGGAGGTGCTCTCCGACAGCAATACGTGATGAACGACAACTTTCGAATTCGCTGTCACGCCAACGCCCGGAGGGTGGTCCCGGCGACGATTTCGGCCATTCGGGCGAAGCCGGAGTTGTCGGCGGACAAGACTGAAATCCCCCGGCGAGGCTGATCAGGACGAGCGGGCGGCGAAGCCGGTTTCGTAGGCGAGCACGACTGCCTGGACGCGGTCGCGGATGCTCAGCTTGGTGAGAATCCGGGCCACGTGCGTCTTGACCGTGGTTTCGGCCACTACGAGCTCGGTGGCTATCTCGGCGTTGGACAGGCCCCGCGCGATCAGCCGCAGCACGTCCCGCTCGCGGTCGGTCAGGGCGGCCAGTTCGGGTGGCGGGCCCGCGGGCCGTTGCGGGGCACCGAAGCGTTCGACCAGGCGCCGGGTGATGGACGGCTCGATCAGGGAGTCGCCGGTGGCGGCCGCTCGGACCGCGGCTATCAGTCGGGTGGAGGGTGCATCCTTCAGCAGGAAGCCTGCCGCTCCCGCCCGCAGCGCCCGGTAGACGTACTCGTTCTGGTCGAAGGTGGTCAGCACGACGATGGTGGGCGGGTCGGGGTGGCGGAGGATCTGCTCGGTGGCGGACAGGCCGTCGAGTTCGGGCATGCGGATGTCCATCAGGATCACGTCGGGGGCCGTGAGGCCGGCCTGGCGGATAGCCTCGGTGCCGGTGCCCGCTTCGGCCACCACCTCGATGTCGCCCTCGGCCTCGAGGATGACGCGGAAGCCGGTGCGGACGAGGGTCTGGTCGTCCGCGATGAGCACCCGGATCTTCTCGGTCATCCCGCGATTGTCCCGCCGGGACGGCGTCCGGCGGGTCATCCCTGCGGACGATGCCGTCGCCGAACATCGTCCTTCAGGCAGACGAAGGCTACGGGGCCGGCTTCCTAACGTCGGCGGCATGAGAAAAACTTCGGATTACGTGCTGGCGGGACTGTTCACCGCCGGCGGCATTCTGCTCATGGTCGAGAACCTGATGGCGGACGGCGACACCTCTCTGGCGCACCCGGTGTCGACCACGTCGTGGCTCATCCTGCCGACCTTCCTGCTGGTGGCCGTGCCGATCCTGTGGCGGCGGCGCAACGCTCTCGCGGCTACCTGGCTCACCGTCGCGGTGATGGCGGCGCACGTGCTCGCGTTCGGGTGGCTCACCCGGTGCGGGGTCGGCCTGCCGCTGGCGGCCGCTCTCGCGTACGCCGTCGCCCGTTTCGCCGGCGGCCTGCGCAATCAGGCGATCGGGCTGGCCGGGGTGGTGGCCCTGATCGTGCTGACGCTGGTGCGGGACAGCTCGATCGGTGGACTGCCCGGTGGGTTGGAAATCGGACTCCCGGTCGCTGCCCTCTTCTACGGCATCGGTCTCACGGTCCAGAATCGGGTGGCCAGGAAGCAACTGGTCGCCGCCTGAGGGGAGGACCGGCCATGAGCAGGGTCAGAGCCGTCGACGGGCTCGTCGCGGGAATCCTCACCGCCCTCGGTGTGGTGCTGATGAGCTACGACATCGCCGAGTTCGACGGCTCGGCCTGGCTGATCCCGGTCTTCGCCGCGGCCACCGTGCCGGTGCTGTGGTGGCGGCGCAGCGTGCTGGTGGTGAGCGGGCTCGCGCTGGCCGTCATGGTGCTGCACGACCTCGTCTTCGGGTGGGTCACCCGCTGCGGTGCCGGGCTGCCCCTCGCGTTCACGTTGGCCTTTCTCGGGGCGCTGGCCTACAGCCGTACGAAAGCGTGGGTGAATTTCGCTCTCAGCCTGCTGCTCTGTGTGGCCGTGCTCGCGCTGGACACGGCGGCCGGGGTCGGGACCATGGTGCTCGCGACGCCGGTGGCGCTGATCGTCTTCGGGGTGGGGCGGGCGGCCCGGCACCGGACTTTCCTCAACCGGCAGTTGCGCGCCCGCGACGAGGAACTGCGACGGCTGCGCGACGAGCGGGCCACGCTGGTGGTCGCCGACGACCGCGCGCAGCTCTCCCGGCAACTCGACGGCCTGCTGCAGGACAGGCTGGAACAGTTGGCCCGCGCCGCCGAGTCGGCCGAAGGGCTGGCGCCCGCCCAGGCCCGAACGCTCCTCGAACAGATCGAGGTGGGCGGGCGCCGGACGATGGACGACATGCGGGAGATCGTCGGGCTGCTGCGCGGCGGTGAGGCCGACCTGACGCCGGCCCCGACGGTGGCGCACCTCGACGCGCTGCTGGCCCGCTCGGCGAGTTCGCGGCTCACCGTCACCGGCGATCCGCGCTCGCTGCCGGCCACGGTGGAGCTCTCGGCCTACCGGATCGTCGAATATCTGGCCGGCTCGCTGGGTGGGCTCGAGGTGGCGATCCGGTTCGCCGACGACATTCTGGAGATCCACGTGAACGGTTCGGTGAGCCGTGGGGCTGACGTCCGCGCGGCGGTGACCCGGGCCCGGGAAAGGGCACGGCTCTTGGGCGGCTCGGTCGACGTGAAGCTCACACGGGGCCGGGCGCGGGTGGTGGCCCAGCTGCCCGTGCCGGGGTGAGCGCCGTGCGGCAGCTCGAGCGGGTGGGCATCGTGCTGATGGTCCTGGCCGTCGTCGCGCTGCCGACCGCCGTCCACGGCTCGTGGAACGTCCCGCTGACCGGGTTGCTGCTCGCCAGTGGGGGCACGCTGCTGTGGTGGCGGGAGCACCCGCGGGCTGTCGTCGGGGTGGGCGGCGGGCTGTGGCTGCTCGCGGCGCTGATCGGGACGGGCGGGTGGTTCCCCGACCCGGCGCTGGTCATCATGGCGCTGCTCGCCGGGGTGGCCGCCCTGGCCTGGCGCGGGCGGGCGGCCCGGGTGGCCGGGGCGGGACTGGTCGCGTACGTCTGGCTTCTCTGGTCCATAGTGGATACCAGCCTCGTGGCGGTCGCGATGTTCAGTGTGCCCAGCTTCTTCGCCGGCACCGTGCTTCGGCTGCGGCAGGAGGCGGCGGCCCGGCTCGACGCCCGCAACCGCGAGCTGGAGGAGGAGCGGGAGCTCTTCGCCGACCTGGCCCGGCGGCACGAGCGCTCCCGGATAGCGGCTGAGCTGCACGACATCGTCGGCCACGCGATCAGCGTGCTGATCATCCAGGCGGCGGCCGGGCAACGGCTCGTCGACGATCCGGAACGGTCCCGGGCGGCGTTCGACGCCATCGCCGAGTCGGCCCGGCGCGGACGGGAGGACTTGGGCCGGCTCGTCGAACTGCTCGGCGGCACCGAGGTCGGCGGGCCCGACCTGTCGCTGATCGAGGAGGTCGTCACCCGGGCGGCGGGCAGCGGCCTCGACGTGACGTGCCGCTTCTCGGGCGACCGCGACGGGGTGGCGGCGCCGGTCGCGCACATCGCGTTCCGCGTGGTGCAGGAAAGCCTGACCAACGCCCTGCGGCACGCGCCGGGAGCGGCCGTACGGGTCGAGGTTGCCGGCTCGGGCCGGGCCCTGCGCGTACGGGTGCAGAACGACCAGCCGATCCAGGACGCGCTGGCCCTGGGCGGCACCGGGCGCGGCCTGGCCGGGTTGCGCGACCGCGTACGGGAAGCGGGTGGCCGGTTGGACGCCGGTCCGGCACCCGGTGGCGGATGGCTGGTGCGGGCCGAGCTGCCCCTTCGATCGCCGGCCGCGCCCTCGACCGGGCGTTGACCCAGTCGAGGCGCGAGCCGACGGCGTGGAGCGTGGCGGTCAGGCCTTCCAGAAGACGTAGACGGCGCCGTACTTGACGGCCTTCTTGGCGCCGTCGGTGCAGGCGCCGGCCGGGGCGGTGCCGCCCGAGGTGAGCAGGCGGCTGATGTGGGTCGAGGTGCCGATGACGCCGCTGCCCGACTTCTCGGTGACCTCGAGCAGCAGCTCGGGGATCGTGCCGGTGCGCGCGCTCTCGCCGATCTTCTTCGCCTTGACGAGCGAGTTGTCGCGGGTCGACTGCCAGCTCGGGCCGCCGAAGTGGTGGATGCGGCCGCCGGTGCCGATCAGCTGGGCCTCGGGCACGGACGCGCCGGTGAAGATGCCGCCGGCGCACGTGTAGGTCTGGGTGCCGGAGGCGACGAAGTACGCGCCGATCGGCTTGGCGCCCTTCGGCGGCTTGATCGCGTCCGGGATGCCCGGGATCGACACGGCGCGGGCATCGGCCCCGACAGCGGCCGGCGCGACGGCGGCCTGCTCGGCGGCTGAGGCGTTGAAGGTCACGGCGCCGACGGTGGCGACCACGGCCGCCATCCCCACCCCGGCGGCGGCGCGAACCCGGGAACGCTTCGTGTTGAGCATGGAAACTCCTTGTTTGGGGGCGTGAGCGTCGCCCCTTCGCCTCCTGACACGGTTCCCGGCCGCCTCCAGATGTACATCACAGTCGATGTTGCCCGTTCGTCCTCGATGGATGGCCCGTTCGGCTGACCCTACTGTTAAGTAGCGGTTTCCGAAGGCATTTCCGCAGCTTAGGATGCATCCTGCCGCAACCCGCGCGGGTGGCCGTCGGACGTACCCGCCCTGTCCCGACACCTTCGCCGAGCAGATGGCCTGGGTGCTGCTGACGAAGATCGAGGCCGTCTCGTCCGGCGGACAGACCCGGTAGCCGCGCACCTCGACCGCTCGCACTCGGTCCGGTCGAAGTTCACGTAGTGGGGCCAGATCAACAGCGAGTAAGCGACTCCGCCCGGCTTCACCGTGACGGTCCTCTTTTCCCACTCCCCCGCCTCGCGGGCGAACGCTCTGATCGGCCGTACGACATCGGCGCGGGCCCGGCGTGCTGCCGTCCGGCGCGGAGGTGAGCGGTGCTCTACTGGTGGCCGGCGTCGCTGCCCGCGCATGACGACGGCCCGCGGCTTCGAGAGCCGCGGGCCGTTCGTGGTGTGCGGGGCGGTCAGGACTTGAAAGCGTCCTTGACGTTCTCGACAGCCTGCTTGACCTTCGAGCTGCTCTGGTCGGCCTTGCCCTCGGCCTCGAGCTTCTCGTCGTCCGTGGCCCGGCCGACGCCCTCCTTGACCTTGCCGCCAACCTCTTCAGCCTTGTTGTCGACCTTGTCATCGAATGCCATGTCAGCCTCCACTTCGTCGTGCCAACAACCTAGGGGTACCCCTCCTTGCCCGGCGGCAATCATTTCCGTCGGCGAGATCCGAGATTGACACCTCCGCGGGTCGCCTGATCCTGGCGGCGACGGTCTCGCACCAGGCGAGGACGGTCGGCGGCTGCACTCAGACCCGGCAATGCCGAGCGGCGCCTGATCCTGACGCCCGGGTTCTCGCACCGGTCCGGAAAGGGTCGGCGGCTGCACTCAGATCGGGCAATGCCGACGCCGAACAGGGGTCATCTCCACGGGCGGTTGAAGGCGCCGGCGCTCGCAGGCCGCGACGATGGTCGGCGGTAGGCGCTATTGGCCGTCGGGGACGACCTCGGTGCGCTGGTCAGGGGTGGCATCGTTGCGGGCGTCCGGGGTGACTTCGGTGGGCCGGCCGGGGGTCCGGGGGTGGCGGAGGCCGGGGTGGTCAGCGGGCAGGGTGCGGCGGATCACCCACCAGCTCACGGCCAGGCAGGCGGCCACCAGCGGCCAGGTCAGGGCTACCCGCGCGACGCCCAGCGCGACCACCTGGCCCGCCGCGTAGAGCGGCAGGAAGACGGCCAGCCGTACGACGTACTGCAGCACCCACACCCAGCTGGCCAGGCCGTACGAGCGGAGCAGAGCCGGGTCGCGACGCCAGCGGGCTCGCTGGCCGAGGACGGCGCCGACGATCAGGCCCAGCAGCGGCCAGCGGATCACGATGCTGACCGCCCAGGCCAGAGCGCTGGCGGCGTTGCTCAGCAGCTGAATCAGGAAGAAGTCCTCGGCCCGGCCGGTACGCAGGGCGATCAGCGCGGCCACGCACACACCGAGCAGGCCGATCAGCACCGCGCGCGGCTTCTCGCCGCGGCGCAGACGCCAGACCGAGATGGCGATCGCGCACACGACCGCCACGCCGGCGCCGGCCCAGATCGACTGGCCGGCCGCCAGCCAGCCGGCCACGAACCCGACGGCCGGCAGCGTGGCGTCGACCGCGGCACGCCGCCCGTTGAGCAGCTGCGGCAGCGACTCCGGCTGCGTCATCCCCACACCCCGTCCGCTCGGCAGACGGACCCGGCAGAGGACCGTCTGCTCGACAGTTAGGAAAGCCTAACTGCAGCCGGCGCGGGGACTCACTCCAGGTGGAACGTCGCGCCGCCGCGACTCAGAGCGTCAGGCGCGGGAGCTCACTCCAGGTGGAACGTCGCGCCGCCGCGACTCAGAGCGTCAGGCGCGGGAGCTCACTCCAGGTGGAACGTCGCGCCGCCGCGACTCAGAGCGTCAGGCGCGGGAGCTCACTCCAGGTGGAACGTCGCGTCGCCGCGGCTCAGGGCGTCGGGAGCGGTCTCGAGGCGGAGCAGATAGTTGACGTGCCGCAGATAGCGGCCGGGGAAGTTCACCGACTCGAACGAGACGCCGGCCGCGTCGGCCAGGCCGGAGCGGCGCTGGAAGCTGGCGTCCGCGTTGAACAGGGCCGTTCCGTCGGCGCGGTCGACCCATGCCTCGTTGTTGCGGTGGCGCAGGTAGGAACCGGGATAGTTGGTCGATTCGAGCGACACCGAGCCGCCGCCGGCCAGACCGGGAACGATCCGGAACTGCGAGTCGGCGAGCACGGTCACGTTCGGGTCGAGGCGGGCCCGGAACTCCCAGTGACGCAGGTGGCGGTCGGGGACGTTGTGGGACCTCAGCCGTACGGGATGAAGGCCGTCGGGAATCGGGATGCCGAAGTTCGGGGCGCCGTCGGCGTTCCAGTAGAACTTCTGCACGCGGGTGCGGCGGTTCGGGTCGTTGAGCGGGTCACCGCTGATGTCGCGGTAATTGCGGTCGTGATAGACGAGCAGGTCGCTCTGGCCGTCCTCGGCGACGGTGAACGAGTTGTGCCCGGGGCCGTACTGACCGGTGGCCGCGTTGCTGACGAAGACCGGGTTGGGGCTCTTGGTCCACGACGAGGCGCTGAGCAGGTTGGCGGTGGCCGACGCGGTGAGCAGCCCGAGGCAGTAGTTCGCATCGGTGGCGCTGGCCGAATACGTCATGAAGACCCGGCCGTTGCGCGCGATCACGGCCGGCCCCTCGTTCACCGCGTACCCACGGGTCTCCCAGGCCAGGGTCGGGACAGCCAGGCGCACGGGTGTGCCGGTGATCGTCCAGGGGTTCGACATCCGCGCCAGGTAGAGGTTGGAGTTGGTGGCGATGCCCGGCTCCTGCTGCGCCCAGGCGAGATAGCGGACGCCGTTGTGGACGAACGTGGTCTCGTCGAGCGAGAACGTGTCCCAGGCGGTGACGATTCGTCCGCGCTCGGTCCAGGCGCCGGTCAGCGGGTTGGCTGACGAGCTCTCGAGTACGTACATCCGGATGCGGAACCGGTCGTCGGCGCGCCCGGCCGTGAAGTAGACGTACCACCTGCCGTCGATGAAGTGGATCTCCGGCGCCCAGATGTTGGCGCTCATCTCGCCGCTCGCGTGCTTACGCCAGATCACCGTTTCGCTCGCGCCGGCCAGGCCCTGAACGGTCGTGGCCCGGCGCAGCACGATGCGGTCGTACTCGGGGACGGTCGCGGTCATGTAGTAGTAGCCGTCGGTGTGCTTCCAGACGTGCGTGTCAGCCCGTTGATTGGCGATCGGGTTCGAGTAGGCCACCGGCGGCGCGGCCACCGCCGGCCTCGCCGGAACAAGAAGAACAGCCGCCGCCAGGATGAGCAGACTGACGAGTCGCTTCACACCGCACCGCCTTTCCGGCACTCGGTCGACGGCCGAAGAAGACCGCCAGCTGTAGGACGAGCAGTTGTACGACGACCAGTTGTATGACCAGTAGTTGTATGACGAGCAGTTGTATGACCAGCAGTTGTATGACGAGCGGCTGCGCGACGGACGGCCGTGCCGGCGGTTGATGACCGGCTTGTATGACGAACAGCTGCCTGAACACGCTCGACGACATTGCATCGACGACCTTCGAAGCGCCTGGCGACATTGTTAGCGATAACAATATCGCGGTCAAGCTCGGGCGACCCCGGTTGCCGTGGGCGCTCGCGGGTTCTAGCATCGCGGCACACACACATTGACGTCCTTCGACGCTTGATGCCACCGTCGAAGCGCTTCGACAGGGCGTCCGGAACAGAGGGGACATCATGCGCAGACGTGTTCTTGCGCTCTCGACGGCCGTGGCAGTTGTCGCGGGAGGAGCGGCCGTCCTCACCGCCCTTCCCGCTTCGGCGGCGGCCGGGTGCCGCGTCGCCTACACGGTCAGCAGCACGTGGCCGGGCGGGTTCGGGGCCAACGTGACGATCACCAACCTCGGGGATCAGCTCTCGTCGTGGACGCTCGCCTGGTCGTACGGCAACGGCCAGACCATCACCCAGGCCTGGAACGCCACCGTCAGCCAGAGCGGCTCGACGGTCACCGCCCGCAACGCCGGCTACAACGGGGCGATCAGCACCAACGGGACGGTCTCGTTCGGCTTCAACGCAGCGGCGAGCGGGACCAACAGCGTGCCGACCGCCTTCACGCTCAACGGGACAGCCTGCACCGGTGCCACGACCAACCCGCCGACCCCGACCACTCCCCCGCCCTCGAACCCGGGTAACGGCGTGCCGTCCGACGCGGCCTGGGTCGACTCGGGACAGTGGGCCTCGTGGACCAACAACGGGTACACGCTCTACAACAACATCTGGGGCGGGGGCGCCGGGACGCAGACGATCTGGGCCCGCAGTGGCACGAACTTCGGCGTGGTCGCCAACCACCCGCGCACCAGCGGGGTGAAGTCGTACCCGAACACCGGCAAGACGCTCAATCGCACGCTGAGCTCGCTGTCCTCGGTGACCAGCTCGTTCAACGTGTCGGTCCCGGCCGACGGTGACTTCGCCACCACCTACGACATCTGGGCCGACAACCACGCGTACGAGGTGATGATCTGGACCAACCAGCACGGCGCGGTCGGCCCGATCGCCGAGAGCTACGACGCCAACGGGGCCGTGCCGAACGTCCGGAACCTCTCGGTCGGCGGGCACACCTGGAACGTCTACCGCGGCTCGAACGGGGCCAACGCCGTCTTCTCGTTCATCCGCACCGACACCAACTCGGGCACGATCGACCTGCTGGCCGTCATGAACTGGTTGCGCACGAACAACTGGTGGGGCAACGTCACCGTCGGTGAGCTGCAGTTCGGCTTCGAGATCACCGGCACCGCCGGGCAGTCGAACTTCACCACCAACGCCTTCTCCCTGAATTACAGCTGAGGCATGTCGAGACGGCGGTGACGGCTCCGACCTGAGGACACAGGCGGCGTCACCGCCGGTTCGGTCAGAGGAGGACTTCGTGTTCGTGACCGGGGGCATCGAGGAGGCCATCGCCACCGCTCAGAAAATCGCCGGCCGGCGCGACGTCGGCGTCAACGGCGACCAGATGGCCCGCCAGACCCTGGAGGCGGGCCTGCTCGACGAGTTCCACATCGACCTGGTGCCGGTGCTGCTCGGCGCGGGCACCCCGTTCGTCGGCCAGTTCGCCGGCGGCCCCCTGCTGCTGGAGGGCCCCGTCGGCGTAGTCAACGGCACGGGCGTCACCCACCTGCGCTACCTCGTCCGCCGGTAGGCGACCACGCCAACCCTGCCGACTCCAAGCCGCTCAGCAAGCTGACCTGGCCGACGGCGGTGTCCGGCACCGCACCCACCATCACCCTCGACAACCTGCTCATCTGTCTGCAGCTGATGGCCACCGATGCGGCCCGGGTGGACGCCGCCAAGAACGCCGGCTTCTGGACGACGACGCCGCCGTCCGTGCAGGTCATTCGGTCCGGCGCGCTGGCCTTGTCCAAACGCCGATTGCCGTGACCGGGGCCGCGGGCGGGATCAGCGGCGTTCTGGCCATGGTCGGCGCCTTCTTCGAGGTACTGATGGACAACACGAACACGCCGGTCGCGGTGGCACTCATCGGGGCGGCGGCGCTCGTCCTCTCCGCGACAGCGATCGCGCCGGCGCTGTTCGTCAAGGCCGATGTCGAATCGCGCGGCGTCGCGACCGCCGCTCGCAACACCGGCCGGGCCGCGGTCGCTGCGGCTTTCCTGCACGCCACCGCGGCCCTGCCGGCGTCACCGCACCGCTGACGGACGACAGTCTTCTCGGGCTGCTGACCGCGTTCCCGAACCGGGTCAGGGTGGCCACGAGCAGAGAACCCGTCCCCCGGCTGGTGACCAACGTCGGCAAGTCACCCGACGGCCACGTCGAGGTTCAGGTGAAGGACGGATCGTGGATCGAGATCGACCGGATCACCGGTTACACCACGGCGTGACTGTTCCCCCGGATCTAGGCTCGGGGGTATGCGCCTGGCCCACATCACCGACCTGCACTTCGGGGCCGAGGAGCCGGCCGTGGTCGCGGGGCTGCGGGCCGACCTGATCGCCCAGGCGCCCGACCGGCTGCTGGTCGGCGGCGACCTGACCATGCGGGCCCGGGACGACCAGTTCCGGGCCGCGGTTGACCTGCTGGGGTCGGTCGGAAGGCCCTGGACGTGCGTGCCGGGTAACCACGACCTGCCGCTCGACCGGCCGGCCCGGGCCTTCGACCCGCTGGGCGCCTATCGGCAGTTCGTCGATCAGGAGCCCGAGCCGACTGTCCGCGACGGCGGTCTGCTCCTGCTCGGGCTGAGCTCGCCTCGGCCGTATCTGTGGAAAGGCGGCCGGATCGACGGGGCGCAGCTGGCTCGGATCGGCTCGGACCTGGCCGGGGCGGCCGATCTCAAAATCCTTATGCTGCATCACCCGGTGTTCCGCTCGGAGCAGCGGCCGGACGAAGCCCTCGTGCACGGCGCCGGCGACACGCTGCGAGCGGCGGCCGCGGCCGGTGTCGACGTCATCCTGTGCGGGCACGACCATGTGGCGGCGCAGGCCGGTCTGAGCGGGATGATCGGCCTGATGAGCGGAACGGCCTGCTCCTGGCGCGTGCGAGCCGACGAGAGCCAGTCCTGGACCATGCTGGACCTCGACGGCGCCGACCTGCGGCTGACCGTACGGCACTGGCTCGACGGCGCCTTCCGACCAGCGCGCACGACACACTGGCGCCGCACCTCCGACGGCTGGCACGCCTGAAACACGGCACCCAGGAAGCGGCAGAGCGCAAAAGGCCGAGCGCCGTGTCCACCACGCAGCCAAGCCCACGCAAATGGCAGACGAGAAGCGTCGCGTCAGACGGCGGGCGCGCCTGACGCCACCCGGACCAGGGCGTTCAGGTCGCGCCGGCTGAGCGCCGCGGCGCGCGGCCGGGCACCGGACGAGCGGGGCACCCGCACCCGCAGGGCGCCGGGCAGCGATCGGAAGACCAGCGGCGGCGTCAGCAGGATCGCCTCGCCGTCCACACCGGCCGCCACGTCGGCCTTGGAGCGCACCGTGAACTTGCGGGCCACGAACTCCCCCGCCGGGATGGCGCCGCGCACAGCGACGATCCCCAACCGGCCGGTGTCGAGGCGTGGCCGCCCGCCCGACCGGCCCACCCGCGACAGGTCGTACGGGTTGTTGGAGACGAGCACCAGCGACACCCCGCTGATCGGGGGCCCCTCCGGACTGTCGAACTCGAGGTCCGACGGCGCGGCCGCGGGGCCCAGCAGGTCGGGCAGCAGCCGTCCCCACGTCCGGATCTTGGCTTTGCGGTAGCCCTTGGCCCGTACCACCTCGGCGTAGACGCCGAGGGAGGCGTTGTTGACGAAGATCCGGTCGTTCACCGAGGCCAGGTCGACGAGCCGCTCGACGCCGTCGGTGAAGGCGTCCAGCGCGCCGGCCACGTCGGTGCGGTCGAGCCCGAGGTCGAGAGCGAAGTGGTTTCTCGTGCCGGCGGGCACACAGACGAACGGGAGACCGTGGCGCATCGCCGTGGTGGCGACCAGCGCCTGCGAGCCGTCCCCACCGGCCATGCCCAGCACGTCCGCCCCCTCCGCGGCGGCCCGTTCGGCCAGCGCGGCCAGGTCGTCGCCGGGCCCGAGAGTGATCACCTCGAGACCGCGGGCCGCGGCCGCCTCGGCCAGGCCGGCCCGGGCCGCCACGCCGTCACCCGACCGTGGGTTGATCAGCAGGACGCCGCGACGGGCCGCGGGGACCGGACGGGCCGGATGACCGCCGCTGATCGTCGCCGAGCTGTGCGGGCCGAGCGCGTAGCGTCCGGCCACGGCGAACACGATCAGCATGGCCGCCTGCGTCAGGAACAACGACAGGCCGATCGTGACCATCATCAGGACGCCGACCGCCGCCACCAGCACGGCAAGCCAGCGCAGCAGGCCGCGGCGGGTCAGCGCGTACCAGGTCGCCGTCGTCACCACCACGACCGCGAGCACGAACGACACGAACGTGCCGAAGTGCAGCACCGTCGTCTCGAGCGTGGCCGCGACGGCCAGCAGCGGCGCGATCAGGGCGATGACGGCGGCGGCGCGCCGGCCACCGCCGGGCGTCACCGCCGGGCTGGTCACCGTGGTGGTGGAACGATGATCGGCGGTGTGCCGCCCGGTCCGTCCGGCGGCTCGGCGCCCTTGCCGTTGCTGACCTCGATGGCCACGACGCCGTTCTTGACCGTGCGGCCGCTCGGGCTGGTGCCGGCCGCCGTGCCCGCGGGGCACTTGGACTCGACCTCGCTGCTGGACACCACCGCGTCGAATCCGGCGTTCTCGATGCGGTCACGGGCCCGCGTCAGCGAGAGGCACTCGACGTCGGGGATGCGCCGCTGGTCGCCGTACACGATCTTGCGGTTCTCGGGTCGTTTGAACTGGACCTTGGGCTTGCCGTCCATGTAGTCGCCGAGCGTGCGGTAGACGGCCGGATTGACCTGGTCGTGGTCCATCCGGTCCTTGTGGGCCTGGTAGTCGGGGTTGACGAGGTAGCCCGCCACCACCAGGGACGTCGTGCCGGCGATGAGCGAGGCCGTGCGGTCGCGGTCGGTGGTGCCGGTCTTGCCGAACACCGGGTGCCCGACCACGCCGCGGGTCACCCGGGCGGTGGCGCCCTCGCAGCTGCCGGTGCGGGCGCGGTCACCCACCGGGCAACGGGCTGCGTCGAGCGCCGCGCGGGCGACGTCGACCGAGGTGGCCCGTTCGCAGTGGGACTTGCCGATGTCGAGCTTCTGGTTGTCGCGGGTGGTGATCTGTTCGATCGGGGTGGGCTCGCAGTACATGCCGTCGGCGGCCAGGGTCGCGTACGCGTTGGCCATGTCGAGCGGGGTGGTCGCGGACACGCCGAGCGTGAAGGCGCCCCACTGGTGCGAGTAGCCGTCCGACGCGAGCTTGGCGTCCTCGGGGTCGCGGAACTTGATGCCGAAGCGCTTGGCCACGTTCACCACGTTGTCGGCGCCCACCCGCTCCTCCAGCGGCACGAAGTACGTGTTGATCGAGCGGCCGAACCCGCTCCACATGTTGTAGACGCCCTCGCCGCCGCCGCCCGAGTTCTGCGGGCACCAGAAATGCGTGCCCGGGCAGGCCGAGTCGCTGCTGCGCTCGACGATGTACCGCGACTTGTAGAACTTCTCGGCCTTGATCGTGTAGTGCAGCGGGTAGCCCTTCTCGAGCGCCGCGATCAGGGTGAAGATCTTCATGACCGAGCCGGCCTGGTAGCCGTTGACGCCGCCGCCGCCGGTGATCAGCGGGTTCACCGTGTTGGGGGCGGAACCCTTGACGCCCGCCCGCCGCTTCCTGGGGTCGGACGAGAGCGGGTTCTTCGAGTCGTCGAGGCTGTACTTGCGGTTGGTCACCAACAGCTTGACCTTGCCCGTGCGCGGCTCGACCGCCGCCAGCAGCAGGGCGTTCTTGTTCTTTTCCTTGATCAGGTCGCCGACCCGGGCCTTGGCCTCTTTCGTGGCCTTGAGGTCGATCGTGGTGGTGATGCGGTAGCCGCCGCTCTTGAGGCGCCGCTCGCGCTCGAAGTTCGTCGCGCCGAACTCGGGGCGATCCATCCACCAGCGGTAGAAGAAGTCGCAGAAGAAACCCCAGCTGTTGTACGCCACGGAGACGCACCCGTTGCCGACCGGGGCCACCTTGCGCGGGATGGCCTCCTTCTTGGCCGCCGCGGCCTGGGCCGGCGTGATGGCGCCCATCTCGAGCATGCCCGGGATGACGTAGTTGTTGCGGCGCTGGCGGATCTCGTCGTACCCCTGCTTGGTCGTGGGGTCGTAGAACGACGGCGCCCGTACCACGGCGGCGAGCAGGGCGGCCTGGCCGATGGTGAGGTTCTTGGGGCTCTTGTTGAAGTAGACCTTGCTGGCGGCGAAGATGCCGTACGTCTGCTTGCCGAACGGCGCCATGTTGAGGTAGCGCTCGAGGATCTGGTCTTTGTTCAGCTCCTGCTCGACCCGCATGGCGTACTTGATCTCGGTGACCTTGCGGACGTTCGTGTCCTCGGTGGCCTTGACGACCTCGGACGGGCTGGTCGCCGAGTAGGCGAGCGACATGCGCACCCACTGCATGGTGATCGTCGAGGCGCCCTGCTTGGACTCCGACTTGCCGCTGTTGTTGACCACCGCCCGGGCGACGCCCTTGAGGTCGACGCCGTTGTGGTTGTAGAACTCGCGGTCCTCGGCGGCCACCATGGCGTCGCGGATGTGCGGCGACATCTGCTTGAGCGGCACGTCGCTGCGGAACTCGTCGTAGAACTGCGCGATCTGCGTCTTGTTGTCGGACGCGTAGACCCGCGTGATCTGCGGCGAGGCGAAATCCTTGAGCTCGCTCGGCAGGCTGGCGAACGCCTGGTTGCCGACCTTGGCCGTCAGACCGGACATCGCCGCCACCGGGAACGCCGCGGCCGCCACCACCACGCCCGCCACCAGCCCACAGGTCAGCAGCGCGAACACATTGAAGAAGACGTTGTGATCACGCCTGCGCCACCACGAACTCACCGAACCACCACCAGAGCCTCGTCGGGAGCGAGTCCCGTCTATTTCACCTTGCTTTGTCAAGGCGCGGGCCCGGCAATTGCGCCTCAGTCCGGCATTTCCCCCACAATCTTCGACCAAAAGATCCAAACCAGAAAGCCGATGTACGCCTTCCCGGCGACCCCACGCGACGCAGAGTCACCGCCTGGAGCGGAAGTAGTGACGGGCCACCCAGTCGGCCAGGTCGACACCGAGTGTGCGGGCCGCCGTGTCCGCCGTACGGAAGTGAATGCCCAGCCAGACACGGGCGGGGCAGGTTGGCGGGCGGGGTCGGCCCGCCACACGCCGGCCGCCGGCGTCGCGATGAAGACGCTGCTCAACGAGGGGTCGCGGCGCGTCGGCCGTACGGGCGGAGGAAGTGGTAGATCTACGACTCGGCCGCGGTCGTGGTGATGTCGTCGAGGCCGGCGATAGTCAGGACCGGGGACAACAGCGGGTTGGACACCAGCCGCAGACGGTCGACATGCGGGAAGAGAGCGGCCAGGCCCGCGCTGTCGATGTACTCCACCCGGGTCAGGTCGACCACGAACGGGGACCCGGCCGACTCGTCGTCGGCCCCGGTCAGCGCCGTGGCGAAGGCGGCGGCGTTGCTCATGTCGATCTCGCCGGTGGCGGTGAGCACGACGGCGCCGTCCGGCCGGCGGCCCGTGGTGCAGGTCAGCGGTGTGCTCATCGGGGAATCCTCGCTTGCAGGCCGACGATGGTGCCGGCGGCGCCGGTCGTCACGGTCACTTCGCTCATCAGCGCCCGCATCAGGGCGAAGCCCCGCCCGCGGTGCGGGTTGGCGGCGGGCTCCGGGGTCTTCCACAGGCCGCTGTCGGTGATGGTCAGGTGCAGGTCGTCGGCCGTGGCCGCCGCCCGCAGGCTGATCAGGCCGCCCGGCAGGTGGCGGTGGCCGTGCTCGATCGCGTTGGCGCACGCCTCCCCCGCCGCGACCAGCACGTTCTGGGCCGTCGTGGGGTCGACCCCGCAGCGGGCCAGCCAGGTACGCAGCATCGACCGCAGCGGGGCCAGCCGCGTCGCCTCGGCCGGGAAGTCGAGCTCGAGCGGGCCGGGGTGGCGGTAGAGCAGCATGGCCACGTCGTCGTCGTAGCCCGCGGACGGGGCCATGTTCGCCATGACCTCGGTGGCCAGCTCTTCGAGCGTGGCCGTCCGGCCCTGCTGCACCGCGGCCGCCACCCGCTCGATGCCGGCGGTCAGCGGTTGCCGGCGGCGTTCGACCAGGCCGTCGGTGTAGAGCAGCAGCGTGGCCCGCACCGGCACGGTGTAGTGCGCTTCGGGGCGCTCACCGGTCGAGCGCACCCCCAGCGGGCGCGAGCGGCCGTGGTCGAGCAGGTCGGTGGTCCCGTCGCGGTGGGCGACGACCGCGGGCGGGTGCCCGGCGCTGGCGTACGTCAGCTCTCCCGTCGCCGGGTCGAGCACGCCGCAGAAGACGGTCGCGCACATCGCGCCCGGCAGCTGGACGGCGAACCGGTCGAGGGCGGTGAGCGTCTGCGCGGGGTCGGTGTTCTGCAGCAGCAGGGCACGGCAGGCGCTGCGGAGCTGGCCCATGACGGTGGCCGCCCGCAGTCCGTGCCCGACGCAGTCGCCGACCACGATGCCTATCCGGCCGGCGGTGAGCATGACGGTGTCGTACCAGTCGCCGCCGACCTTGAGGGGGCGGGTGGCCGGCGCGTAGCGGACGGCGAACCCGGCGGGCAGCTCGGCCGGCCCGAGGATCGCCCGCTGGAGGGCCAGCGCCGTCTCGCGTTGCTGGTCGATCTGGTGGATGCGGTGCAGTCCCTGCCCGAGATGCCCGGCCAGCAGCGTCAGCAGGGTCCTGTCCTGCTCGGTGAACGGGCGCCGCTCGGTCAGTTCGAGCAGGAGCACCATCGTGCCGTCCGGGTGCTCGAGCGCGATGCCGGCGCCGCCGGGCCGGTCGGCGACCGGGGTGAGCAGCGGCTCGTCCCGCAGCGCGGTCAACGCCGTACGCCGCTCGGGAGTCAGACTTTCCCAGCGGATCTGCTCGTCGTCGGTGACCAGGGTGGGCGGGCCCGAGTCGTGGAAGACCGCGGCGTACACCTGCCGTGCCTGCCACAGCTCGCCCAGATCCGGCAGCACACCGTCCAGCGCGCTGGAGACGCTCTCGGCCTGCGAGAGGCGCACGCTCAGGGCGGCCAGGGCGCTGTCGCGCTGCACGGCGTAATGCTCGGCGGTGACGTCGCGGAAGGTGCCCACGATGACCTTGCGGCCGGTGTCCGGGTCGGCGACCTGGTTGAAGGACGCCGCGGCCCACAGCCGATGCCCGTCGCGGTGCTGCACCGGGATCGTGTAGGTGCCCCGGGTGCTGCCCACCAGCAGGGCGAGCGCGTCCGCGACCTGGTTGTACGCCTCCGGGTCGGCCTCGCGGTCGGGCCACCACGGGTGCACCGGCGCGTACGGCAGGCCCTCGGGCCCGAAGCCGAGGACGTCGGTGAACGTCGAGTTGATCTCGATGACCGCCCCGTCCTCGTCGCAGACGAAGAACGCCTCCTGGAGCGAGTCGATCAGCGCCGTGCGCCAGCGAGCGTGGTGGTTGCGCAGCCGGGCCAGCTCGACGTTGGCGCGTACGCGGGCCAGCAGCTCGGCCGACGAGAACGGCTTGACCAGGTAGTCGTCGGCGCCGGCGTCCAGTCCCTCGATCGACGCCTCCTGACCGGCGCGCGCCGAGAGCAGCAGGACGGGCGTCCCGGCCGTACGCGGATCGGTCCGCAACGCCGCCACCAGTTCGAGCCCGTCGAGGCGGGGCATCATGACGTCGCTGACGACCAGGTCGGGATTTTCCCGGCGGGCCACCTCGAGCGCGGCCTGCCCGTCCCCGACGGCCAGCACGCGGTGGCCGGCCGAGCGCAACAGGCGGGCGAGATAGTCGCGCATGTCGGCGTTGTCGTCGGCCACCAGCACCGTGGCGGGCGACTTGGCCACGGGCACGGCCTCGTCCGACGAATCGGTTGTGCCCGGCGTCCAGCGCAGCGCTTCCTGCACGTACGGCTCGGCGCCGGACGACCTCGGACCGGCGCTCGGCGCGGTGTTCACGGCCTCGGCCGGCAGATGGGCGGCTCCCAGCGGCAGCCGGACGGTGAATGTCGTGCCCCGGCCGAACGTGCTGTCCGCCGTGATCGTGCCGCCGTGGAGCTCGACCAGCTCCTTCACCAGCGCCAGGCCGATGCCGCTGCCCTCGTTGGAGCGCGACCGGGCGTTCTCGATGCGGTGGAAGCGCTCGAAAAGGCGCGGCATCTCGTCCTCGGGCACCCCGACCCCGGTGTCGGTCACCGTCACCGTGGCAGCTTCGGCTTCCCCGCGTACGGCAATGCGCACCCCGCCGCTGAAGGTGAACTTCAGAGCGTTGCTGAGCAGGTTGAGGACGATCTTCTCCCACATCCCGCGGTCGAGGTAGACCGGCTGGGCCAGCGGCGGGGTGTCGACCTCGAACGTCAGGCCGGTCCGCTCGATCGCCGACCGGAACACGCTGGCCAGCTCGGCGGTGGCGTGGGCCAGGTCGACCGGCTCGAACCGGGCCTGCATGCGGCCGGCCTCGATACGGGAGAAATCGAGCAACGCGTTGACCAGCTTGCCCAGGCGCAGCCCGTTGCGGTGGATGACTTGGAGTTCGGCCCGCACACCCTGGTCGTCGGTGAGGTCGGACCGGGTCAGCAGCTCCTCCAGCGGTCCCATGATCAGGGTCAGCGGGGTGCGGAACTCGTGGCTGATGTTCGAGAAGAACGCGGTCTTGGCCCGGTCGAGCTCGGCCAGCTCCTCGGCCCGGCGCTGCTGGGCCTGATAGCTGCGGGCGCTCGCGATGCCGGCGGACACGTGCCCGGCGGTCAGCTCGACGAACCCGCGGTAACCGTCGTCGACCGCGCGGAAACGGTTGAGGCCGGCGACCAGGAACCCGTACGGGCTGTCGCCCTGTTGCAGCAGCGGCACGACCAGCGCCTCGACGGGCGGCTCGCGCCAGGCCCCGAGCGGCAGGTCGCCCTCGATCGGCACCACGACCGACTCCCCGCGGGAGATGGCCTCGACGGGCCAGGCGCCCGGCCGTGCCACCGGGTGGTCGGCCGGGATGCCGGTCGCCTCGGCCAGCCGTACGCCGTCGATCTCGAACAGATAGGTCAGCGTGAACGGCAGGTCGTGCAGGTTGCGGCCCAGCTGAGCGCCGGTGAAGGCCAGCGTCTGCTGCTCGGTGCGCACCACGCTCGGGTCCGAGCCGAGGTCGCGCAGGGTCGCCATCCGCCGCTGACCGATCACGCGCTCGGTGTCCTCGCTGACCACGCAGAGCATGCCGACCAGCGCGCCGTCGTCGTCACGCAGCGGGCTGTACGAGAAGGTGTGGTACGTCTCCTCGGTGTAGCCGGAGCGTTCGAGGAACAGCAGCAGGCCCTCGTCCCAGGTGGCCTGGCCGGTCGAGAGCACCGTCGTGATGCGCGGGCCGATGTCGTCCCAGATCTCGGCCCACACCTCGTTGGCCGGGCGGCCCAGCGCCCACGGGTACTTACGGCCCAGTGTGTCGCGGCGGTAGGCCGCGTTGCAGAAGAACGTGAGCTGCGGACCCCAGGCCATCCACATCGGGAAGCGGGACGAGAGCAGGATGCTGACCGCTGTGCGGAGACTCTGCGGCCACTGCTGCGGCGGGCCGAGCGGCGTGCGGTCCCAGTCCACCGCCGCGAGGTCCCGCCCGACGTCACCGCCATCGGCGAACACGTCCTGAGTCATCGCGCGAGCGTCTCCCGTTTCTCAGCCCCGAGGGCGCGTGGCCGCTCGTAGGATACGCAAACCCTCCCGCCCGGACGTCCTCCGGGCGGGAGGCCACATACCCCGGTCGAGATCATTTACCCCTGGGAAGCACCACCCCGGCTCAGTTGAACGGGGGACGGCTCACGCCGAAGTGCTCATGGATCCGCGCGGCTCCGTGTTCGACGCGGTAGACGACGAAGGCGACGGTGGTCAGCACGGTGAGAGCTCCGGCCATTCCCCAGAAGAACTTGTGGGTCCAGTCGAGGTAGGCGAAGATGCCGCAGAAGGCAAGGGCCAGCGCGCCCACGCCGGCGATCATCTGGAGTTCGCGCAGCAGATCGATGAACATCCGATAGGCCTCGCGGGCCGGGCCGAAATGCGACGGCGGGCACCACTTCTTGGTGATCCAGAGGCCGACCGCGGTGCCGGCCCAGAACATGGCCAGCCACAGGTTCCAGGCGCGCGAATCGCCCAGGAAGAACGCGGGCGGGATCTCCAATCCGGCGATGGCGAACGGCAGGAGGCAGTCCAGGAAGGACGGCGCCCAGCGGATGAAGACGCTGAGGGTCAGGTACCAGTAGAAGACGCTGACGAAGATCAGCAGCAGCGAGACGCTCTGGACGGCGACGAGCAGGCTGGGCTTGTCGAAGGTCTTCTCGGCCAGCAGCGCCAGCGCGACGCCCTGGATGATGCTGATGATCGTGATGAACCCGTTCGGCGACACCTCGAGGTTGCGCCGGATGAGCACGTCGTGGGTGAGGGCCTCGATCCCCTCGCCGCGCACGACCGCCGGCGGGACGGGGGCGCCCGGGATCTCGTAGGAATGCCGGGGCGATGACGGTGCGTAGCCCGGGACTGAGGACCGGCGACGCCGCCGCGTTCGGGTGGGGTCAGATAATTCCGCTGCCACGACCCACATACTGCCGACCCCGTCAACAGCCTTTGTGCCGTACGGAATTGATGGGTTGACAACGCGCCGAATATAGCGTTTTTGCAGTTCAACACGGTCGACAAAGATCACCGGTAAATGATCTCGGAATTGACTGACCTGACCAGCCAGGCCCCGGGGAAATCGGAATAAACGATCCCGTAAAGCGCGCCGCGAAAACCATTCCGTGGCGCGGCCGTCACATCGCGTCTGCTAACCCAAAGCGACGGCGACGAGGACTACCCACGGAGGCCAGGCCCACGTGTCTACGACTCGGCGCGCAAAGGGACAAACGCCGCCGACCCGGTTCACCCCGGCCGGCGGCGTCGACCGCTTCTGTCAGGAGCCGGACGTCACCGGGGCGGTGACCTCCGCCGTCTCGTCGTTCGCGGGCAGGGAGTCCATGAACGAGCTCACCGAGAACACGGCCCGGCCGGCACCGGCCGGCCCGTACCCGGGCGGGCTCGACAGCCCGTTGGCGTCCATCACCGCGCGGTAGGTCTCGAGCAGCCGCACGTGGTATTCCAGCGGCGCGCCCTCCGGGTTCGACTTGCCCAGCGGGGTCGTCGGCTCGGGGCACCAGGTGGTGAACCGGGGCGTGATGCCGCGCGACATGAAGTACTGCAGGCCCTCGGCGGTCGAGTCGATCGCCTCGTTCACGGTGGTGAAGCCGTGCGGCGCGGCCATCTCGACACCGGCCACGAAGTTCGGGATCACGTTGCGCGGGCCGAAGATCTCGGCCGAGTCGAGGATCCGGCGGTGCCATTCCTCCCGGCCCACGTAGCGCTCCTTGCCGGGGCAGTAGAGCTCGAACAGCTTCTTGTCCCACACCTCGTAGTTGGGGTGGTAGATCTGGATGCCGTAGTCCTTGAAGCGCTGGACGTCGGCCTTGGGCAGCGCCTGGGCGACCACCTTGCCGATCCACCGGCCGGGGAAGCGCTCCTCGATCGCCTGCGCGTACTGGCCGTAGAAGTCGGCCTCGGCCTTGCCCTGCACCTGCGAGGTGATGCTGCCGCCGGTCAGCGTGTAGGCCTGCGACGTCCGCGCGGTGTCGTGCTTGTCGATGATCGCGAGCGCCTCGAGGATCTCGTCGACCGGCTTGACCCCGGTGTAGGGCCGCCCGGCCGCCTTGTGCTGGCGCCAGTTGTGGTTGATGTCGCAGTACTGGCACTCCTCCTTGGCGCCGAAGTACTGGCAGACCCGGAAGGCGGTCAGGTAGATCAGATAGCCCCACTGGATCGTCGGGGCCACCTCCATCACCCGCTTGCCGTTGGCCAGCGTGTGCCGGTAGTAGTCCGGCATCGGGGGCAGCCCGACGTCGGCGATCGGCTTGCCGTCGAGGTAGAGGTGCATGCGACCGTCGTCGTCCGTCTTCACCCGGTACGGCGAGCTGGGGTTGACGCGGACCGACACGACCGTACGGCGGAAGTCGTAGGGACCCCCGGTGAGCACGATCTCCTCCGGCGGGCGACGCAGCGCGGCCGTGCCCAGCTCGGGCAGCGTGCGGTGGTCGAACGAGAAGATGAAGTAGGACTTCGGCTTGACGTCGCCGTTCTCGTTGTCGCTCAGCGCCGAGTCGTCGAACGCCAGCCCGCCGCGCAGCAGGTCCTCCTTGACGACGGCCTCGCGCGGAACGTGCGGAAAGCGTGCCATCAAGTCTTCGACTACGTCGGTGCGTGACCGCATGGGCCCCTCCTGATCAACAAGCAACCGCTCCATCCTCCCCCACACTGCCGCCGAAGCCCCAGCACCCGCAAACGGATGCGCGATGGGTCACTTGCCGTACGAGGATTCCCGGTCGGGAACATCTCCCTCACGAGCGTCCGGAGCGCCAGGAGCAGAATCAGCGGGCGCCGGAGCGAGAACGATGAGCGCCACCCCGGCCGCGATCACCGTGGTGGCCAGCAGGGTGCGGGCGGTCAGCGGCTCGCTCAGGATCCACCAGCCCAGCAGCACGGCGACCACCGGGTTGACGAACGCGTAGGTGCCGACGATCCGCGGCGCGACGTTGTCCAGCAGCCAGGTGTACGCGGTGTAGGCGATGAGGCTGCCGAAGACGATCAGATACCCGACCGCGAGCGCCGACCGCCCGGTGACGCCGATCCGATCCCATTCGCCGGTCAGGCCGGACAGCGCCACCAGGATCGCGCCGGCACAGATCATCTCGATCGCGCTGGCCATCAGCGCCGACGCCGGCCGGGGCGCGTGACCGGCGTACACCGTGCCGAGCCCCCAGCACAGCGCGCCGCCGAGCGCGACCATGATCGCCACCACGTCGCCCCCACCACCCGACGGCCGGGCCAGCACGGCGACCCCGGCGAAGCCCGCGAGCAACCCCAGCGTCACCGGCCAGGTGATCTTCTCGTGATCGGCCACGCGGCGGCCGAGCACGATCCAGAGCGGGATCGTGGCCAGGAACAACGCGGTGACGCCGGACGACAGGTACTGCTCGGCCCAGGCCGCCCCGCCGGTGCCCGCGGCCGGCAGCAGCAGGCCCTGAACGGCGCCCGCGCGCCACTGCGGACGATCCGGGTTCGGCATCCGGCGCCACCGGCAGTACGCGTAGAGCAGCGCCTCGGCGACCAGGAACCGGATCGCGTTCATGGTCAGCGGGGGTAGCGACTCCAGGCCCACCTTCTGCGCCAGATAGGTGGAGCCCCAGACGACGTACACGATCAGCAACGGTCCGAGGAAGGTCATGCCTCTCGCGTACCCGGTCCCGATTGGCAGATCTGCCACGCGGGCGGCATTCCGTGCCATTCTGACGACATGACGGTCGATGTCGCCGTGGTGGTCGCCGAACCGGTGCCCGCCTTCGAGCTGGGAATCGCGAGCGAGATCTTCGGGCTGCCCCGGGCCGACCCGGAACTCCCCCGTTTCCGCTACGCGGTCTGCGCCGAGTCGTCCGGCCCGCTGCGCACCTCGACCGGCTTCCACATCACCCCGACCGACGGTCTCGACCGTCTCGAACGCGCCGACCTGGTGATCGTGACCGGATCCACCCCGCCGGTGCCGCCGCCGTCGACCGCGCTGACCAGTGCCCTTTGCGCCGCCGCCGACCGCGGCGCCACGGTGGCGGCGCTGTGCACGGGCGCATTCACCCTGGCCGCCGTGGGACTGCTCGACGGACGCCGGGCGACCACCCACTGGGCGTACGCGGACGACCTGACAACCCGGTATCCCCGGATCACCGTGGAGGTGGACCGGATCTACGTCGTCGACGGCACGATCGCCACCAGCGCCGGGGCGTCGGCTGCCATCGACCTCTGCCTGCATCTGATCCGCCGCGAGCACGGCGCCGACGTGGCCAACCGGGTGGCCCGCGAGATGGTCGTCCCGGCCCATCGCAGCGGCGGCCAGGCCCAGTTCTCGCGGCTCCCGGTGCCACCGCCCGCGGGGGACGGCCTGGCCGGACTGCTCGACTGGGCCGCCGACCACCTCGACGAGGACCTGTCGGTCGAGGCCCTGGCGGCACGCGCCTCGATGTCGGCGCGCACGTTCATCCGTCACTTCGCGGCAGCGACCGGCTCGACCCCGGCCGCCTGGGTGCGCGAGCAGCGCGTCCGCCACGCCGAACGCCTCCTGGAACGGGCCGACTCCACCATCGCGTCGGTGGCGCGGCGCTGCGGGTTCGGCAGCGTCGACACGCTGCGGCGGCAATTCCGGCGCGTACGGGGTGTCGGGCCGGAGACCTACCGGGCAGCCTTCCGCCAGTGAGCCGGTAGCGTCACCGGGTCGCTGGACGATCTCGTACCCGGGCCGGGCTTGATCGACCGGAGCCGTCAGAATCCAGAGGGTCAATGTCCGCATCGCGTCCGCAATGCGCCGTGCGGATCACATGAAGATCGTCCGAAGATGAGGTCGAGGGTGACAGACATGGAAGCGACGAGGCCGCTGCGCTGGTACAGCGGGATCGCCGTGGTGGTGTTCGGCATCGTGCCGACGGTGCTGCTGACCCTGCTGGTGACCGGCGGTCACACGCCGGGCACGGTGGGCCTGCTGCTGATCGGCGGCGTCCCGCTGGTGATCGCGGCCGGGGTCTTCGCGCTGCGCGGCATCAAGGGCGACGATCCCGAGGTCGCCGCCCGCCACCTGCACCTGAGCCTGGCCCTGGTGGCCGGGGCCGACGTGCTCATGCTCGGCGGCAACGCCCTGATCCGGATGGGCGCCTGACCAGCCCCGCAACCAGCACGCCGACCCTCATGACAGTTCCCCTCGGCCCCTCATGGGCAGCCCCTCTCGCTCCACCCTGGGTGACCAGCGGGCCTCGCGAAACGTGACAGTCACCGTGTCGCTCGTCTCGTCCCTGGTCGTCCGTGCCGTCGCGGGCACCGGCGCACAGCTGTTCCTGGTCACTTCCGAGCAGATAGAGCTCGAACACGGCATCGGCGCCGTGCTGCGCTACGAGGACGGCGACAGCGCCACGGTTTCCGGGTAGCCGGTAGTGCGGTTGGGTGCTCGCCGTGACGACACGGGCGCGGGAGATCGCCATTGTCAAAGGCATGGAAACTCTCCCGTACGAACCCCGGCACGCGGGGGCCGGACCGGCCGGCCGGCTGGTTGCCGGACGCTACCGGCTCGGCGCGCTGCTGGGCCGGGGCGGGATGGGATCGGTGTGGCTCGCCCACGACGAGCTGCTGGGGCGGCCGGTCGCGGTCAAGCGGGCCGACGAGCCGGGCCGGGCGCTGGACGAGGCACGGGCCGCGGCGAGCGTCGTCCACTGCGGCACGGTGCGCATCCTCGACGTGGTGCGTGACGGCGGCGAGCCCTGGATCGTGATGGAGGCGCTGAGCGGGCGGACGCTGGCCGACGTTCTGCGCGAGGACGGGCCGCTGGCGGTCGAGCGGGTGCGCCGCATCGGGCTCAGCCTGCTCGACGCGCTGGAAGCGGTGCACCGGGCGGGCATCGTGCACCGCGACGTCAAGCCGGGCAACGTGCAGCTCTGCGCCGACGGCCGCGTGGTGCTCATCGACTTCGGCATCGCCTGCTCCGCGTACGGACCGCGGCCGCCCGCCGAGGGCTTCGAGGGCAGCCCGGCCTACGTCTCGCCCGAGCAGCTGCGCGGGGCGCCGCCCGAACCCGCGAGCGACCTGTTCACGCTGGGCGCGACCCTCTACGCCGCCGTCGAGGGCCGCTCGCCGTTCGACCGGGGCGACCTGGTCGCGACGATGCTGGCCGTGACTGAGGCCACCCCGGCGCCGTTCCGCCTCGCGGGGCCGCTGCGGCCGGTCATCGAGGGTCTGCTGGCTGCCGATCCGGGCCGCCGACGCACCCTCCGCCAGGCCCGGGAGGCGCTGGTCACAGCGGACGTGACGGCAGTCAAACGACCGATGTCGGAGCCGTGCGCCGGGCGCATGATCAAGGCATGACGACGTACGGGAATCAACGCTGGACGGCCTCGGCGGCGATCCCGGCGCCGCCGCCACCGCGGCGATCGCGCCGCTGGATCCTGTGGCTCACCCTCGGCCTGCTCGTGGTCGTGGTGGGGGCCGCTGTGCTGCTGGTGCGGCCGAGCGCGGCGGTGCCGACCGGCACGTACGTCGCCGGGGTGGCCCTGGGCGGCCTGGACGACAGAGCGCTGCGGGGTGCGATCGACGGGCCGGTCCGCCTGAAGGTCGAGCAACCGGTGGCCGTCGTGGCGGGTTCGGAGCGGTTCACCGTGCGCCCGGCCGAGCTCGGCATCCGGCTCGACGTGGCCGCCACCGAGCGCAGCGTAGGCACGACCCGCTTCCGGCTGCCGGGCGAAGGGCGGCGCGACCTGCCACCCGTGCTGACCGTGGACGAGTCGCGCGCGCAGGACGGTCTGGATGCCGCACTGAAGCAGCTCAACCGCCCGGCCCGCAACGCGTCGGTGCGACTCGCGCCGCCGCAGACCGTGCTCGACGGGAAGGGCGATCTCGCGTACACGGCCTCGGACCGTGGGGTGACCCTCGACCGGGGTGAGCCCGGCCGTGGCGTGCAGACGACCGATGCCGTACGGCTGCTGACCGAGACCGTCCGCGGCGGCGGCGCCACGCTGAGCCTGCCCGTGACCACGCTGCCGCCCGGCAACGACACCCCGAAGCTGGCCGGCGTCGACCAACTGATCGGCACGTTCACCACCTACCACCCGTGCTGCGCCCCGCGCGTCACGAACATCCACCGCATCGCCGAGCTGATCGACGGCACGGTCGTTCCCGCCGGCGAAACGTTCTCGCTGAACGACGCGGCGGGCGAGCGCACCCGGGCCGCCGGCTTCGTGCCCGCCCCCGCCATCGTCGACGGCGAGCTGGAGGACCAGCTGGGCGGCGGCGTCTCCCAGTTCTCGACCACCTTGTTCAACGCGGCCTGGTTCGCCGGCCTCGACATCCGCAAGCACCAGCCGCACTCGCTCTACATCAGCCGTTATCCCCCGGGCCGCGAGGCGACGCTGGACTGGCGCTCGATCGACCAGGTCATCCACAACGACACCGAGGCGCCGTTCGTCATCCGGGCGCGCACCACGGACACGTCGGTCACGGTCGGCATCTACGGCCACACCGGCAACCGCGAGGTCGAGTCGGTGACCGGCCCACGCCGCCCCCGCGACAACGGCGGCTTCCGCATCACCGTCACCCGCACGGTCAAGCAGGACGGCGCCGAGCGCGGCACCGACACCCTGAACTGGACCTATCAGGGCCTCGACTGACCGTCTCAGTCACGGCCGAGCCGCTCCCGCAGGTCGGCCGCGGACCGGGGGTCGATCTCGTCGAAGATGTCCAGCGCCGCCCGCCAGGACCGGCGGGCGGCGTCCGGCTCGGTGACCGCCAGGAACGTCTCGCCGAGCCGGGTCAGCAGCTGGCCCTTCAGGTAGCGCTCGCCGATCTCGTCGCACAGGACCGAACCCCGCTCGTACAGCTCGATGGCTGCGGCATGGTTCCCGCGATGCTGTTCGGCATAGCCGAGGCTTTCCAGCGTGTGGGCCTCGCCGTAGCGGTCGCCGGCCTGCCGGAAGAGCCGGAGCCCCTCCCGGCAGAGTTCGGCCGCGGCCGCGTGGTCACCGAGCAGAGCCGTGTACCAGCCGACGGCGTTGAGCGAGCTCGCGAGCCGCCGGTCGCCGGGCAGCCGGTGGCTGATCTCCAGTGCCCGCTCGGCGTGCCGCAGGGCGTCGGCCAGGCGGCCCTCGCGCTCCTCCAGCCAGGCGACGTTCTTGTGGCAGTTCACCAGCGCCGGCAGATCACCGATGCGCTCGAAGAGCTCGATGCTCGCCCGCAGGTGCCGCCGCGCGGTGCCGTAGCGCCGGAGCCGGGTGGCGGCGTTCGCCAGATCGCGGTGGCACCATGCCTGGCCCTGGACGTCACCCAACCGGTTCGCGGCGGCCAGGCCCCGGCGCTGGACCCGGGCCCAGTCGTGCCACCGACCGCTGCGGTTCAGGTACGTGGTCAGGGCCCAGGCCAGCTTCCAGGCACGCTCGTCCTCGCCCGCCGCGAAGGCCCGGTCGACCGCCTCGACCAGCACCGCCCGCTCTTCCGCGGCCCAGGCCATCGCGGCCGCGACGCTGTCGAAGTCGCCGGCGTCGCCCTTCTGCAGGCCGATCTGGTCGCGGTCGGGATAGAGGGCGCGGTCGACCGCGTACGCCCGGTGCAGATAGTGGTCGAGCAGCCGCCCCAGGGCGGTCGCGGACTCGTCGGCGCCGGTGGTCAGCTCGGCCCCGAACGCGCGAAGCAGGTCGTGTCCGGTGTGGTGGTCGCCGTCGGTGTGCACGAACCCGGCGGCGGCCAGCTCGCCGAGCAGCCGGGCGGCCGTGTCCCGCTCGACGCCGGCCAGCGCCGCCACCGCCGCCGTGCCGATCCGGTCGCCGATGCGCACGTGGAGCAGGCGGAAGACGCGGGCCGCGCCGGTCGAGAGGCGGCGATACGAGACGGTCAGCACCGTGCGCAGGTCGCTGCTCCGGTCCGCCGTGCCGGTGAACGCGTCCAGCGGGCGCCCGGCCCGGGCCAGCTGCGCCGCGAAGTCGGTCAGGGCGGACGGGGCCGGGCTGGTGGCAGCCCGGGCCGCCGCCACGGCCAGGGCCAGGGGCAAGCCGCTGCACCACCGCACGATCTCGGCGGCGGCGTCGGGCTCGGCGGCCAGGCGGGGCTTTCCCACGCGTACGGCGAGAAGCTCGTGCGAATCGGCCGCGTCCATCAGGTCCAGCGCCAGGTGCTCGGCCCGGCCGGTCACGGCCAGCCCGGTCAGCGGCTCGCGGCTGGTCACCAGCACGAGCGAGCCCTCGGCGCCGGGCAGCAGCGGCCGCACCTGCTCGGCGTCCCGGGCGTCGTCGAGCACGACCAGCATCCGGCGTCCGGCGAGCAGGCTGCGGTACAGGCTCGCCTGCGCCTGCACGCCGGTCGGCACCTTCTCGGGCGGCACCCGCAGCGCCTCGAGGAAGCCGCGTAACGCCTCGCCCGCGCTCAGCGAGCGGCCCGAGGGCGCCCAGCCCCGCAGCCCGACATGCAGCTGGCCGTCGGGAAAGCGGGACGCCGCCCGATGTCCCCAGTGGACCGCCAGCGCCGACTTGCCGACCCCGGCCGGGCCGGTGATCACCACGCACGACGCGCCGCCCGGCACCAGCGCGTCCAGCGCCCGCAGATGGCGGCGGCGGTCGACGAAGCGGACATCGGCCGGCAGCTGCGCGGGCACCAGCTCGGCCAGGTCGCGGCCGGGCGCCTCCTCCAGCAGCGCGGCCAGCGTCGCGGCCAGCTCGGGACCGGGCTCGATGCCCAGATCGGCCACCAGGCGCAGCCGGGTGCGGCGGTAGACCTCGAGCGCGGCGGCCCGGCGCCCGGCCGCGGTTAGAGCACGCATGAGCAGCACGGCGAACCGTTCCCGGTAGGGGTTGTCGCGGGCCAGAGCTGTCAGCTCCCGGGCCACCGCGTCCGCCCGGCCCAGCTCGAGTTCCCAGCCCAGGCAGGTCTCCCAGGCCGCCATCCGGCGCTCCTCGAGCGCGTGGGCGGCCGTGCGCAGCGGCGCGGTGTCAACCCCCGACAAGGGCGGCCCGTGCCACAACCCCAGCGCAGCCCGCAGCGCATCCGCCCCGGCGGCCGCGTCACCGGTCGCCATCAGTCCGTGGGCGCGCTGCTCCTCGTCGTCGAACCGCGCCAGATCGTACGGAACCGGGCCCGGACTCAGCAGATAGCCCGGCGCCCGCCGGTCCAGAGTGGCGTTCAACCCGGCTCGGCGCAGCTGGGCCCGCAGCGTGGAGACCCTGTTCTGCACCTGGATGCGGGCGCCGGACGGCGGGTCGTCGCCCCACACCGCGTCGATGAGTTGCTCGACGCCCACCACGCGGCCGGCGTTGAGCAGCAGGCACGCGAGCAGGTTGCGGGCGCGCGGCCCACCGAGCGGGAGCGGACCGTCGGCGCGCACCTCGACCGGCCCGAGAATCCAGAAACCGGGCCCCCGGTGGCCCCCGCCCACGATCACGCTCGCGACTGTATCCGCTCACGCACAGCGTCGCCGGGCCCGAACCGTCCCGGCGGCCTGTGAAAAATCTGTGTCGATGTCCGGGATCGTTGTCGCGCCACCCCACCGGGGCGGTGTCCGGCGTGCACGGGGGACGCCGGATGCCGCCCGCCGGTCAGGCGATGGGCCGCCCCAGGGAACGGCTGCGGCCGCGGAATTCGGCCAGCACCACGTCGTCGGCGGCCCGGGTGACCGTCACGTCGTAGAGGCCGGACCGGCCGCGGCGGGCCCGTTCGACGGCACGCGCGCGCAACAGGTCGCCGGCGCGGCCGGACTCGAGGAACGTGATGTCGAAGCCGGCGGCCACCGCGACCTCGCCGTACGAGTTGCAGGCCACGGCGAACGCGCTGTCGGCCAGGGACGCGAGCAGGCCGCCGTGGCAGAGCCCGTAGCCGTTCACCATGTCGTCGCGCACCCGCATGGTCAGCACCGAGCGGCCCGGCGCGACCTCTTCGAGCTCGATGCCGAGCCCGGCGCTGGCCGCGTCCCGGCCGAGCATGATCTCGGCGCTGCGCCGCGCCACCTTCCGCGCTTCCTCTGACATCCGCCCCAACGTAACACCGTGCTAAGTTGAACGCGTTCAAGAAGGCGAGGGCGGGCATGGACAGGTTGACCGGACCCGGCTGGGTGGGCCTGCACATCGTGGTGGCGGTGTGCGTGGTGCTCTTCGTTCCGCTCGGGCTGAGCGCGCTCGGCCGCGGGCGGCGGCTCGTGCAGTGGTGGCCGGTCGCCGCCGTACCGGCCGTGGTTGCGCTCGCTCTGCCGCGCGGGGCCCTGGCTGGGCTGCTCTGCCTTCCCTACCTGCTGGCCTGCCTAGTGGTGCCGGTGGTGCTGCGGCGGGAACGGCTCGTGGCCTTCGCGGCGGCGTGCCTGCCGGTGGCCGCGGCCGGGCTGGCGGCCGAGCGGGCCGGGATCGCGCTGCTCGGGTTCCCGGCCGGAGTCCTGGGGCTGACCGCGGCCCACTTCCACGTGGCCGGCTTCGGCGCGCTCCTGCTGCTGGCGCTGACCGAGGCCCGCTACCGCCTGCTCGCCCCGGCCGGCGTGGCGATCGTGGGCGCCGGGTTCCTCGTCGGCGGCGCCGCGGGCGACGTCGTCGAACTGATCGGCGCCGGCGTGCTGACCGCCGGACTCTGGCTGGCCCTGGCCACCCACGCGGGCCGCGGCGCGCGTTGGATGTTCGCCCTCAGCCTGGTGACGATGACGCTGGCCCTGCTCTACGCGGCCGGCCAGGTCACCAGCCTCCCCCACCTCGGCCTGACCTGGATGGTGCTGACCCACGGCGTGCTGAACGCGGCCGCCGTCCTGACCGCCCTCGTCGTGGCCTGGGCCGGCCGCGACCAGCCCTGGTCCCGGCACACCTGGTCGCACCGGATCGGCGCCGGCCGCGATCGCTTCGAGGCGGCGTCGGCCGCGCTGCTCACCTGGGACATGCACCGACGCTCGGGCGCCTGGGTCGACCCCGCCACGCCCCCGGCCACCCCCGGGCTGCACATGCTCTCGTCCCTCGGCTTCGGCCGCCTACGAGTGCCCGAGCCGTGCCGGGTGACGGAGGTCGTCCGGCAATCGGACCGCACCATCATGCGCTACGTCGCTTTGCCGGGCCACACCTTCGCCGGCGACGAGAGCTTCACCGTGCTGCTCGCCCAGGACGGGGCAGTGCGCTTCGAGGTGACCGTGCGCTCGCAGCCCGTCCTGCTGGTGGCCCGGCTCGCCGGTCCGCTCGTCCCGGTCGCGCAACGGCTGTTCATCGCCCGCTGCGCCACCGCCCTGCGTACCGCGAAACCGGCCGCGGCCCCGGTTCGCCGATGACGAACCGGAGCCGGACGGGCCTACCGCTTGCCGACCATGCCGTGCGGGTCGAGGACGTACTTCTTGGCCGCGCCCTGGTCGAAGTCCCGATAGCCCTGCGGGGCCTGATCGAGCGGGATCGCCACGGCGTTGACGTTCTTCGCGATCTGCACCCGGTCGTGCAGGATGGCCATCATCAGGCTCCGGTTGTACTTCATCACCGGGCACTGGCCGGTCACGAACGAGTGCGACTTGGCCCAGCCGAGCCCCAGGCGCAACGACAGCGAACCAACCTTGGCCGCCTCGTCGACGCCGCCCGGGTCACCGGTGACGTACAGACCGGGTACGCCGATCGCGCCGCCCGCGCGGGTCAGCTGCATCAGCGAGTTCAGCACCGTGGCCGGCTGCTCGACGCCGGCGTTCTCGCCGTGGCCGCGGGCCTCGAAGCCGACGGCGTCGACTGCGGAGTCGACCAGCGGCTCGCCGATGGCGGCGGCGTCGTTGCCGAGGATCCGGGAGATCTGCTCGACCGGGTCGCCCTGGGCCACGTCGACCGTCTCGCAGCCGAAGCTGCGGGCCTGGGCCAGCCGTTCCTCGTTCAGGTCGCCGACGATGACGACCGCGGCGCCGAGCAGCCACGCCGACGTGGCCGCCGCCAGGCCGACCGGTCCCGCGCCGGCGATGTAGACGGTCGAGCCGCTCGTCACGCCCGCGGACACGCAGCCGTGGTAGCCGGTCGGGAAGATGTCGGCCAGCATGGCCAGGTCGAGCGCCTTCTCGATGGCCTGGTCGCGGTCGGGGAACTTCAGCAGGTTCCAGTCGGCGTACGGCACCAGCACGTACTCGGCCTGCCCGCCGACCCAGCCGCCCATGTCGACGTAGCCGTAGGCCGATCCGGGCCGGTCGGGGTTGACGTTCAGGCAGACGCCGGTCTTGCCCTCCTTGCAGTTGCGGCACCGCCCGCAGGCGATGTTGAACGGCACCGAGCACACGTCGCCGACCTTGATGAACTCGACGCCGGGGCCGACGTCGACGACCTCGCCGGTGATCTCGTGACCGAGCACGAGACCCTGCGGGGCAGTGGTGCGACCCCGGACCATGTGCTGGTCGCTGCCGCAGATGTTGGTGGCGACCGTCTTGAGGATGGCGCCGTGCGGCACCTTGCGGCCGATGTTCAGTTTGTTGACGCCCGGGCCGTCCTTCAGCTCGTACGTCGGGTAGTCGATGTCATGGACCTCGACGGTGCCGGGGCCCTCGTAGACCACCGCGCGATTGGCTGGCATCGTTGCCTCCCATCGTCGGACCGGCGGCCGGGATGGTCACGCCGCCATGACCGTCATGCTTCACGCACGGCAACAGAAACAGAACCCGGAGTAGTAGCGAAAGAGGTCGATACCGACATCCGCCTCATTCGTCGCGGGCCGACCCGCGGGGCCGGCCCGGCGACTCACGGCATCTTGATCTTTCCCGCGACGGCGCCGAACAGGTCGCTGATCTGCTGGCCGAACGTGGTGGCGCCGACGATGATCACGACGGCCACCAGCGAGACGAGCAGGCCGTACTCGACGGCGGTCGCGCCCTCGTCGTCGGCCCACGGCCGGCGGGACTGCAGCCGGGCTGCCAGGTTGTGGAACATCGCGCACTCCCCCGTTTCGGCCGGCCTCTCATCACCGGGACCGATCCCCCTATCGGCCCTGCCGGGCGGGAACCGGAGCGACCCCAGGGGTGCAGTCTCGTTGCCGATGCGTTCCGCAGCCGGGAAGAGTCCGCTGCCGCGCTGGTCACATGTCGGATGCTCTTCGCCGGGGCACGGGCCACACTTACCGGGTGTCTGACGTCAACGCCATCGCCGAGTCGGTGCTCGGGCTCACCCTGCGGCCCGTCCAGCAGGAAACGGCGGCCGCGTCCGCCGCCGGCCGGGACACCCTGGCCGTGCTGCCGACCGGCAGCGGCAAGAGCGCCATCTATCAGGTGGCCGGCCTGGCCCGCGGCGGGCTGACGGTCGTCGTCTCGCCGCTGGTCGCCCTGCAACGCGACCAGCTGCGCTCGCTCACCGGCCGGCACGTGGCGGCGCGGATGCTGAACTCGGGCCTGCGGCACGCCGAACGGGCCGAGGCGCTGGCCGCCGTGGGCGACGGGTCGGCCGACTTCGTTCTGCTCGGACCGGAGCAGCTGGCCAACGACGAGACGCTGGCCGCGATCGCCGGCAGCAGCCGCCCGGTGACGCTGATCGCGATCGACGAGGCCCACCTGATCAGCCAGTGGGGCCACGACTTCCGGCCCGACTACCTGCGCCTCGCCGACGTCGCCGAAGCGCTCGGGCGGCCGCCGCTGCTGGCGCTGACCGCGACCGCGGCGCCGCCCGTGCAGGCCGACATCACCCGCCGGCTGCGCATGACCGACCCGAAGGTGATCGTGGCCGGCTTCGACCGCCCCAACCTGAGCCTGTCGGTGCGCCGCACCCGGCCCGACCGGCCCGAGGCGCAGGCGATCGAGGATCGTACGGTCGAGGTGATGCTCGCCCACGAGACGCCGGCCCTGGTGTACGCGCTGACCCACGCCCACTGCGAGGAGCTGGCCGAGCGGTTGCGGAGGGATTCGTACAAGGTCGCCGCGTACCACGCCGGGGTGCCGGCCGCCGAGCGCAGCCGCGTCCAGGACGCGTTCTTCGCCGGTGAGCTCGACATCGTCGTCGCCACCAGCGCCTTCGGCATGGGCATCGACAAGCCCGACATCCGTACGGTGGTGCACGCGGGCGTTCCCGGCAGCCTCGACGAGTACTACCAGGAGGTGGGCCGGGCCGGTCGCGACGGCCGGCCCGGGGCCGCCGTGCTGGTGCACGACAGCCGCGCGATGCGGATCCCCCGGCTGCTGGCCGCGCGGGCCCGGGTGCCCGCCGACACCGTCACCGCCGTGGTCGACCAGCTCGAGACCGCCCACGGCCGGGTGGCGCTGGCCGACGTGGCCCGGACGGCCGGGGTCAGCCACGCCGCCGCCCAGCGGGTCGCCGCCGAACTCGTCGACCAGCACTTCCTGACCCCGTCCGGCCACGACGAGGTGACGGTCGGCGTCCCCGTGCCGGCCTCGGCCCGCGACGCCGTGCTGGCCTCGGGCGACCGGCGCCAGACCATCCTGGCCAGCCAGATCGACACCGCCCGCCACTACGCCGAGACCACGCGGTGCCGCCGGGCCGAGCTGCTGGCCTACTTCGGCGAGCACTACGCCGCCCCCTGCGGCAACTGCGACAACGACGACGCCCCGCCCCCGGGTCCGTCGTGGTCACCGGCAACCGGCGACGGCACGCGCGTCACCCACAAGTACTGGGGTTCCGGCCTGCTGCTGGCCCGCGACGACCACGAGCTCTCGGTGCTGTTCGACTCGGTCGGCTACCGCCACCTGACCCCCGCGGTGCTCACCAACGGCCTGCTCACCATCGACCAGGACTAGGGACCAGAGCCCCGCGGCGGCCGACGGCCCACACCGCCAGGGCGAAGGCGGACGCGGCCAGGCCGGCCACGCAGACGGCGACCCAGCCGCCGGCCGACCACAGCAGGGTGGCCGTCGCCGAACCGGCCGCGCCGCCGAGGAAGTTGCTGGTGACATAGACGGTGTTGAGCCGGCTGCGGGCCCCCGGCGCCAGCGCGAACAGCCGCGTCTGGTTGAGGATGCCGATGGTCTGCGCCGCCGCGTCGAGCAGCACGACGGCGATCACGATGGCCACGACGGAGTTCCGGCCGGCCAGCGCGAGCCCGAAAGCCACCAGCAGCAGGGCCCACGCCACGCCGGTGGCCGGCAGTGACAGCCCGCGGTCGTGCAACCGCCCGGCGCGCTGGGCGGCGAGCGCGCCCGCCAGCCCGGCTATCCCGAACAACCCGATGGCCTGCACCGAATAGTGATAGGGCGGGCTGCTCAGCAGGAACGTCAGCGCCGTCCAGAACATGGTGAAGGCGCCGAATGCCGTCGCCGCCAGCACCACGGTCCACCGGGCGGTCCGTTCCCGCCGCAGCACCTGACCGACGGACGCGATCAGGCTCCGGTACGGAATGTGCTCACGCGCCGGCAGCACGGGGATGCGCCGCGACAGCACCACCGCCGAGCCGACGGCGATCAGCGCCGCGATCACATAGATGGCCCGCCACCCCGCCACTCCGGCCACCAGCCCCGCCACCGTACGGGAGATCAGGATGCCGACCAGAATCCCCGAGATCACCGTGCCGACCACATGACCTCGATCGGCGTCGTCAGCCAGGTCCCCGGCCAGCGGCGCGAGGATCTGCCCGGACACGGCGGTCACCCCGAGCAGAACCAGCGCACCCGTCAGCAGCCCCAGCGAAGGAGCCACGGCACACAGAAGCGCGGCGCCGGCCGAGCACAACAGAATGGTCCGCACGAGACGGCGCCGTTCGACGACGTCGCCCAGCGGCACCAGGAACAGGATGCCCGCGGCGTATCCGAGCTGCGTCGCGGTGATCAGCCACCCGGCCGCGGCCGGCCCGGCGTTCACATCGTCGGCGATCAGGTCGAGCAGCGGTTGCGACCAGTAGAGATTCGCCACGGCCGCCCCCGCGGCCACAGCGAACAGAAGCGTGAGCCGACGTGTCATGATCAAGGCTTACCCCACAGCCGACGGACTCCTACCGTTGGCCGGAGCTTCGGCTGCCTGCCGAGCGCGAGGCCGCGGGAGCCGTTAGCGTCGGGTCATGAGCGCCTCACCGACGCATCGCGGCATCGGCCGAATCCCCGTGGTTGACGTCGCGCCGGTCGTGGAGGGTGGCCGGCGTCCCGTGAAGTCCGTCGTGGGCGAGGAGTTCGAGGTCACCGCCACGGTGTTCCGGGAGGGCCACGATGCGGTCAACGCCACCGCCGTGCTCGTCGATCCGTCCGGGCGACAGCATCTGCTGCCCATGACGAGAGTGAACGCGGGGCTGGACGCGTGGGCGGTGACCGTCGCCGCGGACAGCGCCGGGCTCTGGACGTACCGGATCGAGGGCTGGTCCGATCCGTACGGGACCTGGAACCACGACGCCGTCATCAAGGTCAGCGCCGGGGTCGACGTGGAGCTGATGCTGGAGGAGGGCGCCCGCGTCCTGGAGCGTGCCGTCGCCGAGGTGCCCCGCACCAAGGAGCAGGCGGCCGCTCTGGAGGACGCCGCGGCGGCGCTGCGCGACACCGGGAACTCTCCCGAGGTGCGCCTGAACGCCGGCCTGTCCCCGGTCGTGGTACACGAGCTGCGGGAACGCCCGTTGCGCGAGCACGTGTCGCCCGGCCCCGACATCCCGTGGCTGGTCGAACGGGAACGCGCCCTCTACGGCGCCTGGTACGAGTTCTTCCCCCGATCCGAGGGCGCCCGCTTCGACGGGTCCACCGGCCGGTGGGTCAGCGGCACGTTCGCCACCGCGGCCCGGCGCCTGCAAGCCGTGGCCGGCATGGGTTTCGACGTCATCTACCTGACCCCGATCCACCCGATCGGCCGGATCAACCGCAAGGGCCGGAACAACAGCCTGCGCGCCGACGCGCTCGATCCGGGCTCGCCGTACGCGATCGGCTCGGCCGACGGCGGCCACGACGCCGTCCATCCCGATCTGGGCACGCTCGACGACTTCGACGCGTTCGTCGCCGAAGCCCGCCGGCTCGGCCTCGAGGTCGCGCTGGACGTGGCGCTCAACTGCGCGCCGGACCACCCGTGGGTCGCTGAGCACCCGGAGTGGTTCACCACCCGCGCGGACGGCTCGATCGCGTACGCGGAGAACCCGCCGAAGAAGTACCAGGACATCTATCCGCTGAACTTCGACAACGACCCCGACGGCATCTACGCCGAGATCCGCCGGATCATCCAGCTCTGGATCGACCACGGCGTCACGATCTTCCGGGTCGACAACCCGCACACCAAGCCGGTCGAGTTCTGGGAGTGGCTGATCGCCGACGTCGCCCGGGACCACCCCGGGATCATCTGGCTGGCCGAGGCGTTCACCCGCCCGCCGATGATGCACACCCTGGCCAAGGTGGGCTTCCAGCAGTCGTACACGTACTACGCGTGGCGGCATTCCAAGGCCGAGATCGAGGAGTACGTGCGCGAGCTGTCCGGGCCCGCGGCGGCGTACATGCGACCCAGCTTCTGGCCCACCACGCACGACATCCTCACCCCGTTCATGCAGCGCAGCGGGCCGGCCGGGTGGGTGATGCGGGCCGCGCTGGCCGCGACGCTGGTGCCCACGTACGGCATCTACGCCGGGTACGAGCTGGTCGAGAACGTCGCCCGGCCCGGCGCCGAGGAGCAGATCGACAACGAGAAGTACGAGTACAAGGACCGGCGCTGGGACGAGCGGGGCGACCGGACCCTGGCCCCGTTCCTGACCCGGCTCAACGAGATCCGGCGCGCCCACCCGGCCCTGCACTGGCTGCGCAACCTGCGCTTCCACGCCGCCGACGACCCCGACGTGCTGGTCTTCTCGAAGGCCCGCCGGGTCTACGACCGGGACGACGTGATCCTGGTGGTGGCCAACCTCGACCCGTCGCACACCCGCGAGACGACGATCCACCTGACCATGCCGGAGCTGGGGATGGGATGGACGGACACGTTCGTGGCGCACGACCTGATCACCGGCCAGCACTGGAACTGGGGCGCGCACGCCTTTGTCCGGCTCGGCCCCGACACCGAGCCGGTGCACATCATCCACGTCCGGCCCTACTGAGCGGTCCGCCTCACCATTCGGGGCCACGGGCCAGGCGGACCGGCCCTTTCGCGGACGTCACGTCGACGTCGGCGCCGCCCTGCCGGACGGCGATGACTCCCGCGCGCGACAGTTCGGCGGCCACCTCGCGCGCCGCATCCATCAGGTCACGCCACGACTCGCCGCCGGCGACCCGGGCCGCGTCACTCGGGCAGATGGTGGCCTCGGGTCGGCGGTGCCGCAACAGGGCGCGCATCGCTGCCGCCAGTCGCACGCGCTGCCCGCCGGGCGTCGGCTCCCACCAGGGGTCGCCCCTCTCCCCCAGCGCCACCTTGGCGTCCTGCACGCGAGGCCGGGCCGTCTCGGGGTCGCTGCGCACGAGGCGGCGAGCAGCCATCAGCTCGTTCACCAATTCCTGTCGCAACGGCCCGGGGATGGCCGGGTCCGTGGCCCGCCACCGCCGGCCGGACACGATCAGGTATCGCCCGTCCGCCGTCATCGTTCGGTCCTCGCCCGGTTCCACCGGACCATTCTCGTCCACTCGGACAGCGTTCAGCCGTACACCACGAAGCCCGCGGCGGGCACAGTCACCTCGACGGCCTTGCCGTTGCGGGGCTCGATGGGCAGCTGCGAGCCCTCCTGTCCCGGGTCCGTGCTGAACAGGCAGGTCAGCTTGCCGCCCGCCGGGTCCAGGTCGGCGTCGATGGTCACCCAGGCCGTGCGGGGCTGGTCCGGATCCGTGTTGATGGCCGCCACCACCTCGGCGCCGGCGAACAGGCGGGACCACGCCAGCACCGACCGCATCTCGCCGCCGAACAGCTGCGGGTAGCCGAAGTCCACCCCGTTGCCGGAGATCGGGCGCAGGTACTGCCGGCCCCGGCGCAGGGCCGGCAGGCGGCGGCGCAGGGCGAGGATGCGCGCGACCTGGGCGTACGTCCGGCTGTTCTCGTCGAAGCAGTGGGCGCCCCGGCTGCGGAAGGCGCCGAACTCGCCGCCGAACATCGCCTCGCGCAGGTAGCGGTCGTTGGGGCCGCTGCCGTCGAGACCCTGTTCGCTGCCGTAGTACAGGCACGGGATGCCGAGCGTGGCGGCGTTGAACGCGATCGCCGCCACGCCGAGCTTCCGGCCCGGATCGTCGGCCGCGAACCGGGCTTTGCTCGCGCCCTTGCGCACCTGGTCGTGGTCGTCGAACGCGGTCACCACCCGGTTGCGGAACCAGGTGTGCGAGTCCTTGCCCAGCTGGAGCGAGTCGCGGAACAGGCCGAAGTACTCGCGCGGGTCACGGAAGCCCTTGACCAGCCATTCCATCTGGTCCTGGACGTCGGCCAGGCCGAGCGCGGCGTCCATCCCGACCTGCTCGAGCGTCCGGTACGCGAACTCGCGAGAGCCCGTGATCTCGGCGATCAGATAGAAGTTCTCCTTGCCGAGCGACTGCGCGAACTCGTGAACGGCCGAGGTGAAGTACCGGGCCGCCCCGGGGTCCATGTGTTTCACCGTGTCGACGCGGAAGCCGTCGAGGTCGGCGTAGGCGATCCAGTACTGGTAGACCCGGGTCAGCGCCCGCAGCGCCGGCGACGGCCGGTAGCCGTCAGTCGGGCCGGAGCCGAGCGCGATGTCCTTCAGGCCCTCGAAGTCGCCCTCGAGGTATTCCGGGTACCAGTCCCAGTTGTCGATCCGGCCCTTGGCGGTGAAGGTGCCGGGATCCTGCAGCTCGGCCGGCCACACCGCGGCGTCCGGGCCGGCGGCCGCGTCGACGGGGCCGAACGGCAATGTGGGCGCCCGATCGGCGTCGCGGAACCCGGCCACCGCGTGCGGCCGGCCGTCCCAGCGGACGTCCCCGTCCTCGTACGCGAAGACGTCGCCCGCGTGGTTGAGCACCACGTCGAGGATGACGCGGATGCCCATCCCGTGCGCCTCGGCGACCAGGTCACGCAGCTCGTCGGCCCGGCCGAAGTGCGGGTCGACCTCGAGGAAGTTCTGCGTGGCGTAGCCGTGGTAGCTGTTCGTGCGCGGCGCCTGCTTGAGGATCGGGCTGATCCAGACCGCGGTCACGCCGAGCCGGCTCAGGTATCCGAGCCTGCCCCGCAGACCGGCCAGCGTGCCCCCGGCCCATTCGGTGCCGGCCCGCTGCCACTGTTGCTTGCTTTCCTCCGTACGCCAGGCGCTGTCCCGGTCGGCGTCGGTGAGCATCGGCGTCGTGTCGTCTCCGTCGGCGAACCGGTCGAGCATCAGGAAGTAGAGGACCTCGTCCTCCCAGGCGGCCGGCGACGGATGGAACGCGCGGTCGCCGATCAGCCGGTCGAAGTCGATGTCGGAGACCCGTCGGAAGCTCATGACGCCATCCAAGTGCACCCGGCGATCGACCTCACCGGGTGCATCCCAGATCCGACAGCTACTCGCCGGGCTTCTTGAACTCCTGACGCTCCGCGCCCTCCATGTAGTCGGCGAGCGTGCGGTAGACGACCGGGTTGATGATGTTGTGGCTCATGCGGTCGGTGTGGTTGGCCCAGTCGGGGTTGACCAGATAGCCGGCCACGACCATGCTGCGCGTGCCGACCACCAGCGACGCTGTCTTGTCGGCGTCGGTGGTGCCGGTCTTGCCGAACACCGGGTGACCGATCGTGCGGTAGGCGTCGGGCTCGGTGGCGCCGGCGCAGTTGCCCAGCTGGGCGCGGTCGCCGACCGGGCAGCGGGCCGCGTCGAGCGCCTTGCGGGCCACGTCGGCGTCGGTGACCCGCCGGCAGGACGGTTGCCCGGCCTTCACCTTGGAGCCGTCGGCCGCGGTGATCTGCCTGATCGGCGTCGGCGTGCAGTACATGCCGTCGCCGGCCAGGGTGGCGTACGCGTTGGCGATGTCCAGCGGCGTCGAGGTGGTGACGCCCAGGGTGAACGCGCCGAAGTCGTGCGCGGCTTCGGGGGTGTCGACCAGATCGCGTTCGCTCTGCGAGCGGAACTGCATGCCGAACCGCTTGGCCACGTCGACGACCTTCTCGGCGCCGACCTGTTCCTGCAGCGGCACGAAGTAGGTGTTGACCGACTTGCCGAAGCCGGTCCACATGTTGAAGGTGCCCTTCTCGTTGGGCGAGGCGTTGCTCGGGCAGTAGAACGTCGTGCCCGGGCACGCGGCCGGCGCGCCGGCCGCGATCGGGTAGCTCGACTTGTAGGTCGATCCCGAGGTGATCTGGTGGTCGAGCTCGAAGCCGTTCTCGAGCGCGGCCACCATGGTGAACATCTTGAACACCGAGCCGGCCTGGTAGCCGTTGATGTCGCCGCCACCGGTGATGATCGGGTTGGTGGTGTTCGGGTACGTGGCCCGGGCCCCGGCCCTGCGCGCCTGCGGGTTCGAGCTCTTGGGGTTCGTACCGTCGTCGAGTTTGAACTTGCGGTTGGCCGCCAGCGACTTGACGTGGCCGGTGCCGGGCTCGATCCCGGCGATCAGAGCGGCGTTCTTGTTGTCGTCGTCGATCTTCCTGGTGATCTCTTTGCGGGCCGCGGTCTGCGCCTTGATGTCGAGCGACGTGACGATCGTGTAGCCGCCGGTCTTGAGCTGGCGCTCCCGCTCGTACGCGTTGGCCCCGAACGCCTTCTGCTCCATCCACCAGCGGTAGAAGTAGTCGCAGAAGAAGCCCCAGCTGTTGACCGACACCGAGGTGCAGCCGTTGCCGGGCCGGTTGGCGGTGCGCTTGAGCTTCGTCTTTTTGGCCGCGTCGCCCTCGGCCTTGGTGATCTGCTTGAGGGCGACCATGTTGTCGATGATGTAGTTGCGCCGGTCGAGCGCCTGCGGGTAGCCGGTCTTGGTGGTCGGGTCGAACGCCGACGGCGCCTTCACCATGCCGGCCAGCAGCGCGGCCTCGGCGATGGTCAGGTTCTTGGGCGACTTGTTGAAGTAGACCTGGCTGCCGGCGTAGACGCCGTACGCGCCGTTGCCGTACGGCGCGAGGTTCAGGTAGCGCCGGAGGATCTCCTTCTTGTCGAGGTCCTTCTCGATCTGCAGCGCGTACTTGATCTCGGCGATCTTCCGCTCGGGGCTGTCCTTGGTCGCGTCGATCGCCTCCTGCGGCGTCTTCGCGCCGTACGCCTGGGCCATGCGCACGTACTGCATGGTCAGCGTCGAGGCGCCCTGCTGCGACCCGCCCTGGCTGTTGTTGACGAACGCGCGGGCGATGCCCTTCACGTCGACGCCGTTGTGCTCGTAGAACTTGTGGTCCTCGGCGGCGACGATGGCGTTCTGCATGTTCTGGCTGATCTGGCTCAGCGGCGCGTCGCTGCGGAACTCGTCGTAGAGGACGGCGATCTGCGTCTTGCCGTCGCTCGCGAAGACCCGCGTCACCTGCGGGGCGGACTGCTGCTCGATCGTGCTCGGCATCGCGGCGAAGCCCTCGGCGCCGGCCTTGGCCACCAGGCCGCCGAGCGCGACGGCCGGGAACGAGGCGGCGGAAACCACCACGGCGGTCAGCAGGCCGCACGTGAGCAGCAGCCCGGCCTTGCCGGCGAACGATCGATTCTTCATCCGGTCACCCACAGTCACGGATCTCCAGACACCTTTCTCGTCGATGAATCGCCCCGGCGAATCGGGAAGCGCCGCAGCGACTCGGCACAGTACGCCACCCCCGCACGGACCGCCCGAAAGCGTACGTGATCTTGCTGTCCGCCCCGGCCGCGTGGCTCCGGTACCCGGAACCGGGGGTTACACACACCGCCAATCTCTCAAGAGTGCCTGGCAGTTGCCTGCGAACCGAATCAACTGATCGTTCAGTGGGGCCGCCTAGCTTGCCCCCATGACGACTCTGACAAGCACGGACGGCACAGAGATCTTCTATAAGGACTGGGGCGCGGGGCAGCCGATCGTCTTCAGCCACGGGTGGCCGCTGTCGGCCGACGACTGGGACAACCAGATGCTGTTCTTCCTGGCCCAGGGCTTCCGGGTGATCGCTCACGACCGGCGCGGGCACGGCCGCTCGGCCCAGGTGTCCGGCGGCCATGACATGGATCACTACGCGGACGATCTGGCCGCCCTGACCGCACACCTGGATCTCCGTGACGCGATTCACGTCGGACACTCGGCCGGCGGCGGCGAGGTGGTCCGCTACCTCAGCCGGCACGGCGAGAGCCGCGTCGCCAAGATCGCCCTGATCAGCTCGATCACGCCCGGGGTGCCGTTGCCGCCCGAGGTCTTCGACGGAATGCGGGCCCAGTTGGCCGCGAACCGCTCGGACTTCTACCGGGGCGTGGCGTCCGGACCCTTCTACGGCTTCGACCGGCCCGGCGCCGGGCTGTCCGAAGCAGTCGTGCAGAACTGGTGGCGTCAGGGCATGGTGGGGAGCGCGAAGGCCCAGTACGACTGCATCGCCACTTTCGGCGCCGACTACACCGGGGACCTCGAGAAGATCACCGTCCCGGTGCTGGTGATGCACGGTGACGACGACCAGATCGTCCCGTACGCCGGGACCGCGCCTAGGACGGCCGATCTCGTGAGGAACGGCGCCCTGAAGACGTACGCCGGTTTCCCGCACGGCATGCCGACCACCCAGGCCGACACCATCAACACCGACCTGCTGGCGTTCATCAGGACCTGACGCGGACCGGCATGCGGATGCCGACCGGTGCGGCAGACTGGTCATTCATGCGCCACTACTCCGTAGAGCTGGAAGCTTCGAACGGTGCGAGCGGGACCGTGGCTGCCTACGGTCACTGGGGCCGGCCGATGATCGTGTTTCCCACCGAGGGCGGCAACGCGTGGGAGTGGGCCGCGAACGGCATGGTGGAAACCGTCGAGCCGCTGATCGAGGCCGGGCGGCTCAAGCTGTACTGCGTCGACTCGTTCGACGCGGGCACGTGGTCGGCCCACCACCTGCCGCTCGAGGAACGGGCGCGGATGCACGCGGGCTACGAGACCTGGATCCTGGAGAGCGTCGTGCCGCACGTGCGCGCCGACAGCGGCGACGAGACGGAGCTCGGCGCGATCGGGTGCTCGCTGGGCGCGTACCACGCCTTGAACTTCGCCTTCCGCCGAGCCGACCTGTTTCCGACGGCACTGTGCTTCTCGGGGAACTACGACCCGGGCACCTGGAACGGCTGGGGCGAACGGGGCGACGCCGTCTACTTCAACAATCCGGCCGACTACGTCGCCCACCTGCACGGCGACCACCTGGACTGGCTCCGCGAGCGGCTGTCGATCCTGCTGGTCTGCGGCCAGGGCCAGTGGGAGGACACCACCGGCGCGCTCGCGTCGACGCCCCGGATGGCCGAACTGCTTGCGGTCAAAGGCATCCGGCACGAGTACGACCTGTGGGGCGCCGACACGCCGCACGACTGGCCGTCGTGGCGCGCCCAGCTGGCGAAACACATCGATGCCCATCTACCCTGAGCGGACGATTTCTGAGCCCTGAGACCCTCTCCGGTGCGGGCCGCGCGGCCCGCACCGGACGGGCATAGGTTGAGAACATGGAATACACACGTCTGGGCAGCTCGGGTCTCAAGGTCAGCCGGATCGCGCTCGGGTGCATGAGCTTCGGCCTGCCCGACCGGGGCACCAACCAGTGGTCCCTCGGCGACGAGGCGGCCGAGCCGCTGTTCCGGCAGGCCATCGAGCTCGGCGTCACGTTCTGGGACACGGCCAACATCTACAGCGCCGGCAGCTCCGAGGAGATCGTCGGCCGGGCCCTGCGCAAGTACACCGACCGCGACTCGATCGTGCTGGCCACCAAGGTGTTCTTCGGGCTCCACGACGGGCCCGGCGGCTCCGGGCTGTCCCGCAAGGCGATTCTGGAGAACATCGACGCGTCGCTCGCCCGCCTCGGCACCGACTACGTCGACCTGTACCAGATCCATCGTTTCGACCCCGAGACCCCGGTCGAGGAGACGATGGAGACGCTGCACGACGTGGTCCGCTCGGGCAAGGTCCGCTATCTCGGCGCCTCGTCCATGTGGGCCTGGCAGTTCGCGAAGCTGCAGCACGCGGCCGACCTCGGCGGCTGGACCAGGTTCGTGTCGATGCAGAACCAGTACAGCCTCGTGCAGCGCGAGGAGGAGCGCGAGATGTTCGGCCTGCTGGCCGACCAAGGCGTCGGCTCGATCCCGTGGAGCCCGCTGGCCAAGGGGCGCCTGGCCCGCCCGTGGGACGAGCGGAGCACTCAGCGGGCCAAGGTCGACCCGCTGCACGCCCGGTACGAGGGCGATGAGAACAGGCCCATCGTCGAGGCCGTCCGCCGGGTCGCCGAGGCCCGGGGCGTGCCGATGGCCCAGGTGGCGCTGGCCTGGGTGCTGCACAACCCGGTCGTCGACGCGCCGATCGTCGGCCCCACCAAGCCCCACCACCTGACCGACGCGGTCGCGGCCCTCGATCTCGAACTGACCGACGACGAGGTCACTGCACTCGAGGAGCACTACACCCCGCGACTGCCCTCGGGCTACTGAGGTCCCCGACGGCAAGATGACGATAAGTGCAGCTGATCCGTCAGTGTCGGTTTTCTGCCTGCCTCGGGCGCATCGACTACTTAACGTGACCGCAGCCGTCAGTCATCTCGTCACAGGGGGAAGTGACCATGCCGCGACTCGGACACGGAAAGTCGATCACGCAGAACGATCTCGAGACCGCAGAACGAAATCTCGCCCAGGCCGCCGCCACCAGCGCAGGCGCATTCTCGCTGGTCCGGCCGGTCGAGGGTCACAGCTTCGACTTCCTGTTCCCCGGCCTGCAGGACGATGAGGCCAATCTGCTGCCACCGGCGGCCAACACCCCGGCCCTGCTGAAGGACCTCGGCAACGCCATGGTCGACACGGACGTGGTGGGCCAGGACAGCGACATCCCGGCCGCATACACCTACTTCGGGCAGTTCGTCGACCACGACATCACGCTCGAGATCCAGCAGGGCTTCGGCTCGGCCACCATGGCCCAGCTGCTCGACCCGGCGATGGTCCCGCTGGGCGTGGCCGCCATCCGCAACGCCCTGCTCAACCAGCGCACGCCGGCGCTCGACCTCGACAGCGTGTACGGGCTGCCGGCCCCGCGCGACCCCGCCGACGGCAACAAGATGCTGGTCGGCACGGTGTCGACGACCAACTCGACCACCCCGCCCGGCAAACGTCCCGACAGCAAGGCCGGCGACGACTTCCACGACCTGCCCCGCGAGGGCCGCAGCCCCGGCAACATCGACCACGACCGCGCGGCCGTGATCGGCGACCCGCGCAACGACGAGAACACCATCATCGGCCAGCTGCACACCGCTTTCCTGCGGGCCCACAACGCGCTGGTCGACCAGGGGCTCTCGTTCGATCAGGCCCGCCGGGTGCTGCGCCAGCACTACCAGTACGTGGTGATTCAGGACTTCCTCAAGCGGGTGGCCGACCCGGCCGTCGTGGACGACATCGTCGCCAACGGCAACCGCTGGTTCGACCCGCTGAGCGAGCCGTCGTTCATGCCGCTGGAGTTCTCGGTCGCCGGCTACCGCTTCGGCCACTCGATGGTGCGCTTCGCCTACCACTTCAACGACAACTTCAACCTGCGCGGGGGGATCCCGGCGACGCTCGACCTGCTCTTCACCTTCACCGCGCTGAGCGACGGCCTCGGCGACTTCGAGACGCTCCCGGAGAACTGGATCATCCAGTGGGAGAACATCATCGGCGACGACCCGAACATCAGCCTGGCCCGCCTGCTCGATCCCAGCCTGGCCGCGTTCAAGAACAACCGGTTCCAGGCGCTGTTCGCGCTGCAGGATGTGACCGGCCAGCCGGAGCAGCCCGACCTGGCCGCCCGCCTCGCCGTACGCAACCTGCTGCGCGGCTACCGGTTGCGCCTGCCCACCGGCCAGGCGGTCGCCGAGCACATCGGCGCCCAGGTGCTCACCAAGGACGAGATCCTCGAGGCCGGCGGCGAGGACCAGCGTCTCGCGCTGGAGGCGGGCGGGTTCCAGTTCCGTACGCCGCTCTGGTACTACGTCCTGGCCGAGGCCAAGGTGCTGGGCAACGGCAACCGTCTCGGCCCGGTCGGCAGCACGCTCATCGCCGAGGTGCTCGTCGGCCTGGTGCGCCGCAGCCCCGACTCGATCCTGGCCCAGCCCGGCTGGACGCCGTCGCTGCCGTCGGCCAAGCCCGGCGCGTTCGAGCTGGCCGACATCCTGCGCCTGGCCGGCGTCCTGGCCGGGGGCGTCGCTCCCGCGACCCACACGGTGCAGGCCGGCGACACCCTCTTCGGCATCGCCGAGGCGAAGCTGGGCGACGGCGACCGCTGGCCGCAGATCTACGCGCTGAACCAGGCCCTGATCCGCGACCCCGACCGCATCTTCGCGGGCCAGGTCTTCGTACTGCCGCCGCGGCAGCCGGTCGGTGACATCCCGCGCCTGCACACGGTCCAGCGCGGCGACACCCTGAGCGGCATCGCCGCCGACAAGCTGGGCGACGCCGACCGCTGGCCGGAGATCTTCGCCCTGAACCGCGCCATTCTGACCAACCCCGACCGCATCATCGCAGGCCAGGTGCTGATCCTGCCCGCTGCCTGACCCCGCGCACCACAGCCCGACGGACCAAGCCGCCACCCGGCTTGGTCCGTCGCTTTTGCCCAGACGAACAAAAGTTGGGATTGAAACATAGAAAGATATGGACGCCCCGGCAGAAGTGACCCAGGATGTTCACAACGTTGAATAGAACCGGTAACCGGGGAGCGCGATGAAACGTATCTTGCTGGCCGCACTGCTCGTCTCCACCTTCGCCGCGGCGCCCGCCTACGCGGCTGACCCGCCCCAGGAACCGGGCGTCACGCTCCGGACCTACCACATCGGGCAGCAGATGAGCCGGGTCTGCGAGCTCAAGCCCGGCCAAACCCCCAATGTGGACAAACTCATGCCCACCGTGGACTGGTCCACCACCGAACAGTTCGGGCTGGACAACCAGTTCGTGACGCACGCGATCGCCAATCTCACCGCGCCCGCCGCGGGTTCCTATACCTTCCGGCTCGTCAGCGACGACGGGTCGAAGCTGTTCATCGACGACAAGCTCGTCGTCGACCACGACGGTCCGCACGACGTCGAGCCGCCCAAGGAAGGCACGGTCGAACTGTCCGCGGGCGTGCACGCCCTGCGGGTCGAACACTTCGACCGCGACGGCGGCCAGCGCCTGACACTGTCGTGGCGCCCGCCCGGCGCCGGCGAGTTCGCCGTGGTGCCGACCAGCGCGCTCAGCACGGACGCCGGCGTGGTGCGGGTGACCGCCCCCGGCACCAAGGAATGCGTCGCCGGCACGGACGCCCCGGGCGACGGCCTGCCGCTGACCGCGGTCAACCCCGGTTACACCCTCACCAACCTGCGCCCGCCGGGCTTCGAGCCGCAGGTCACCGGCATCGCGTGGCGGCCCGACGGCAAGATGGTGCTGAGCACGTGGGGCGGCACGGACAAGGTGGCCGGCGAGGTCTACCTGGTCTCGGGCACCTCCGGCACGACCGGGCCGGACAAGGTGACGTACAAGAAGATCGCCGGCAACCTCAAGGAGCCGATGGGCGTCGCGGTGGTCGACGGCCTGGTGTACGTGACGCAGAAGCACGAACTGACCGAGCTGCGCGACACCGACCGCGACGATGTGCTCGACACCCGGCGCACGGTCGCCGTGTGGCCGTTCGGCGGCAACTTCCACGAGTTCGCGTTCGGCCTGCTCTACAAGGGCGGCAACTTCTACGTCAACCTGTCGGTGTCGATCAACCTGGGCGGCGCCACGACCGACCCGCAACCCGTCGGCGGCCGCGGCACCAGCATCGTGGTCAACCGCAGAACCGGCGACGTGACGACAGTCGCGGGCGGCCTGCGCACCCCGAACGGCCTCGGCTGGGGCGCCGACGGCGACCTCTACGTCACCGACAACCAGGGCGGCTGGCTCCCCTCCTCGAAGCTGCTCAAAATCGAAGAGGGCGCCTTCTACAACCACTACACCAACCCCGACGGCAGGTACGACGCCCAGCCGCCGACCAAGCCCGTCCTGTGGCTGCCGCAGAACCAGATCGCGAACTCCCCCAGCACCCCCGTGCTGCTCAGGTCCGGCCCGTTCCAGGGCCAGCTCGTCATCGGCGACGTCACCTACGGCGGCCTGCAGCGGGCGGCGCTCGAAACGGTGAACGGCCAGGAACAGGGCGCGGTCTTCCGGCACACGCAGGGCCTCGAGGCCGGCATCAACCGGGTCGCCCTTGGACCGGACGGCGCCATCTACCTGGGCGGCCTCGGCGCAGACGGCAACTGGGGCCAGGACGGCAAGCTGCGCTTCGGCCTCCAGAAGCTCACCCCCAACGGCAAACTCGTCTTCGACATGAAGACCATGAAAGCCACCGAGACCGGCTTCAAAATCGAGTACACCAAGCCCCTGTCCGACGACACGATCGCCAAACTGCCTTCCGCGTACGCCCTCGAGCAGTGGCGTTACGTGCCGACCGCCCAATACGGCGGCCCCGAGGTCGACCGCGAGGCGCTGGCAGTAACAGCGGCCAAGGTCTCCAGCGACAAGAAGACGGTCACGCTCACAGTGCCCGGCCTGCGCAGCGACCGCGTGGTGCACCTGCGTTCCCCGCGCCCGTTCAGCGCCCGGGACGGCGAGACCCTGTGGAGCACCGAAGCCTGGTACACGATGAACGAGAAGCCCGGCCCGCAGCCGCAGCGGGTCTTCTACGAGGCTGAGGAGGGCTACCGCGAGGGCAGCGCGGCCCTGGCGACGGACCACAGGGGCTTCTCCGGCATCGGCTTCGTGGCCGGCCTCGGCAACCTCAACGCCGCCACCACCAGCCACGTGACGGTGGACAAGGCCGGCGAGTACGACGTCGGCCTGCGCTACTCCAACGGCCCCAACCCGTCGGCCGGCACCAAGACGATCAGCGTCCACGTGAACGGCAAAAAGGTGAAGCAGGTGTCGCTGCCCTCCACGGTGACCTGGGAAGAATGGGCGACAGTAACCGAGAAGCTGACCCTCAGGAAGGGCGTGAACGCGATCCAGTACCGGGTCGACGCCCTCGACAGCGGCCACGTCAACCTCGACCTGCTCAGCGTCCGCAAGCCCAGCAAGAGAATCACCCTGTTCGACGGCAAGGGCCTGGACAACTGGATCCACACCGACGGCCGGAAGTCACAGTGGCCCGCAGTAGCCGGCAACGCGGTAGAAGTCTGCTGCGGCGACCTGCGCACCAAGGAAGCCTTCGGCGACTACAAACTGCACGTGGAATTCAAGGTCCCGCTGCTGCCCCCGGACGTGACCGGCCAGAACCGCGGCAACAGCGGCGTCTACCAGCAGGAAAGATACGAGCTTCAGATCCTCGACTCGTTCGGTGACACCACCCTCGCCAACAACGAAGCCGGCGCGTTCTACACCATCAAGGCCCCGGACGCCAACATGTCCACCGCGCCCGAAACCTGGCAAACCTACGACATCACGTTCCGCGCCGCCAGGTATGACGATGCTGGAGCCAAATCGTCTAATGCTCGCGTTTCGGTTGTTTGGAATGGTCGTGTTGTGCATCGTGATGTCGAGCTTCCCAACGGGACTGGGGGGAACATCCCGGAGGGGCCTTCCACGGGAGCCATTCGGCTTCAGGATCACGGGAACAAGGTGCAGTATCGGAATATCTGGATTGAGCCTGCCTAAGTTGTGACTGGCTTCCCGGCGGTCGTTTTCGGCCGCCGGGAAGTTTGTTTGTGTGGCTTTCTTGCGCTTGGACGGATGGGGCCGAGAGTGACCACGCCAGGCTGAAGAGCAACTACGCCTGGCGTGGTCACTCTCGGCCCCATCCTTGCGGGGGTTTCACCTTGCGGTGAGTGAGTGGTCGGCGCTTCTCTGGGTGCCGGGCTGGGCTGGGGGGAACCCGTGCGGGTCGGTGGTCTGGCTTCCGCGTTGGGGATGAAACCAGGACTTTCCCTCACTCAGGCCGGGCTGGGTGGTGGGGTGCGCGTTCGCACCGTGCCGCTTGCGCGGCCGGGTGGACAAAGGACAGTGGGTGGTGGGGGTATGACTCCTTGCAGGGGGGAGAGCTACCTACGCGCGGCCGCTTGTTGTCGGGGCGGCCGCCTGAGGTTTCGGCATGGTGCGCGGGCCCCGGCTGGTTGGTGGGCATGGGGGCGCAGGGTCGGCGCCCACGGTTGTTGGGCCGTCGCCCGGGCATGGGTTGGGCCTTGGCTTGGCTGATCTCCCCGGGGCGGCAGCCTTAGCTCATCGTGAGATGAGGGGACCCGCAACTGGGGTTTGGTTGCGGGTCCCCTCATCTTGCGATTCGCTCTGGCCGCCGTCCCGGGGAGATCAGCCAAGCCTCGCAGTAGGAAGTTCATTGATCTTCTCGAGCGGTCGGGGTCTGGGGCGGAGCCCCAGGGTTGGCCTTTCAACCCGGACAGCGGGAGCGCGTCAACCCGGACAGCGGGAGCGCGCCAAACGGTGACGTCGGAACCCAGGGCCGTCGCTGCGCGCATCGGCGATTCTGTCGGGGGCCGTCACTATCATCCGCCGCATGAGTTCAGCTGTCGTCGATTCCGCCCTCAAGATCCTCGATCGGTTCGCCGTCGACGACGCTCCGGCAGCGTCGCCCGACGAACAAACCGCCTGGGCCGAGGCGCTGATCGGCAGCGGCGATCCAGCCGCTGCCACCAAGCAGCTGATCGCCGTGCTGCAGGCCGGCCCGTCGCCCACTACCCTGCCCGAGATAGCCCGCCGCCTCCCCGCTGACCGGGCGCGGTCCGTACTGGCCGCCGCGATCGACAACAACCGGGTCACCACGGCGATCGCCGGCAGGCCAGAGCTGGCCGGCGGGTTCGCCCACCTCGCCGCGGGGTCGGACGAGGCCGAGGAGGCGCTGCTGCGGGCGGTGCTCGTGGTGGAGGAGTACGAGGATCGGCCGGAGTACGGCCCCCACCGCGAGCGGATGCACCGCGTCGCCGCGGTTGTGGGCGCGCTGGCCGAGGCGCATCCCGGCGAACCGGAGCGGCTGGATCTCTGGGCGTCGATCCTCGGCGCGGCCGACCGTCCCCGGCTGGCCGCGGCGGCGGGCCTGTTCGCCCCGCTCGGTCTCGCCGAGATCGACCGGCGCTGCGGCGAGATGGACGCCGAGACCGACACCGCCGAGGCAGCGCCCCTGGCGCGAGCCCTCGCCGAGGCCGGCCGGACGAAGGAAGCCCTGGAGCTGGCCGCCCGGCTGCAGCCGTTCGTCCGGCAGCGGGCGTTGCTGGCCGTGGCCGAGGTCGTGACCGGCGAGCGCGAGACGACGGCCGTGGTGGCTGCATTCCGTGCTTGCCCCAAGGGCGGCCGCGAACGCCACCAGCAGCTGGCCCACCAGCACCACCTGGCCTTGATTCTTCTCGGGTTCGGCCGGGTCGACGAGGCGCTGACCGAGCTGTCCAAGATGTGCGGCCGACCGTTCGCGTCGTCCGCCCCCATCGACCTGGCGGCAGAGATCGTGCAACGGCTCGGCCGGCGGCCCGAGCTGGTCACCGACGAGCGACTGCGAGCCGTTCTCGACGCGTTGGAGACGGCGCATCTGCGGCCCTACGAGCTGTCACTGCGGATCGCTGCCTTGCTTCACGGCGTGTTCGTGCTCGCCGGTCCGGCCCTGCGCGCCGAGCTCCTCGGCACGCGCGCGGCAGCGTTCCGGGCGAGGCTGGTCCCCCATGACCCGGCGCAGGCCGACATCGGCCTGGCGGCGGGGCTGATCGAGATCGGCCAGGTGGGCGAGGGTGCGGCCATTCTGCGCGCCGTGTCGGCGGCGGCGCCCGACCGGCGGCACCTTGTCTCCGCGGGACACCTGATCTCGGCCGCCGCGAAGGCCGGCATGCCCGAGCACGACCCTGATCTCTTCGCCGAGGTCTTCGGCATGGTCGCGGCGTTGTCGGCGTACCCGCCACCGCTGAGTTCCGCCCCCGCTGTCCTTCTCGGCCCCGCCGGTCGTGCGACGGCCGCCCGGCTGATCGACCGGTTCCTGCCCAACCGCCTCCCCGGCCGGCTGACCGGTTGGCTGGCCGAGGCGGCAGCCCGGACAGGCGACTTCGACACCCTCGGCATCCTCCTCGAGAAGGCGACCGACGAGCCCGAGGCCGCGCTGATCGCCCGTCACCTCGCGGCCGCTCTGGCCCGCCACGGCGACCGGTCCGACGCCGACGCGCTGGCCGCCGCCTGCGGCCTGCTACCAACCCCGCCGGCGGCCGGCTGACCAGTGCGTCATCGGCGGCCGGCGGCGGCCCGCAGCGCGCCGCCCGGCGGCGACTCCACCACCGGGCGGCGGGAAGCCGAGCGCGTCACACGCCGCCTTCTCGGCCAGCAGCGGCTGCGCCGCCCCCACCGTGAGCTGCGCGTCATAGGTGTGCACCGCCAGCAATGTCGCCGGGCAGTCGCCGTCGGCGAGCGCGGGCCTTTCCGGCGGCGTTGGTTGTGCCGTTGACGATGTCGTCGTGCTCCGCCCTCGCCGCCACACCCACGCGAGCGGGGAACAGCCACAACCGTCCGATGGCATGCCAATGGTCGCTGCGAATGCCGGGCGGACGGCGACGTGAAGTGAAGCGGCTGCCCCGGATCGGAGGTGCTGCCGGAATCGGCAACGGGCACGTTGGGTGGCCGAGGTCCGCCGCTGCGGTCAGGAGGTCACATGGGCCGGAACCGTTCGGGGCCGGCTCGCAGCGGGCCCGGAATCCATGGTGAACCGAGTCGTCGTCACCTGGTCACGTCGTCATGCGCCGTCGCTTTCCGGAGAGATAGAGGTAGGCGGCGGCACCGGCGAGCACCACACCGAGTCCGCCGAGTCCTATGAGGACGGCCGGTGGTATACCGGCGGATCCGGGAGCCGGGGCGGCTACGGGTGGGGTGGGGTCCCCCACGGTGAAACCGTACGAGCCCTGGACGGTGTGGCCGTCGGCCGACACCACGCGGTAGGCCACCGTGTAGGCGCCGTCGTTCAGGGGCCGGCCCAGCGTCAGCGTGCCGGACGGGCCGTCGACGGCCGGGGCCGACGCGGGCACCCGCTGCCGGGCCACGTCGCTGACCACGATCGTCGTGAACTCGGGGTTGAGGTCTTCGCTGAAGGTGAGCTCGACGGTCGACGGCGCGCTCGGCAGGGCGGCGTCCCGGGCCGGGACAGCCTTGACGAGCTGGGCGTGGGCCCAGGCGGGAGCGCTAGGGGCCAGCACCGCGACGAAGACGGCCGCCGAGAGCAGCAGGCGCCTCATCCGAGCACCTGCTCGCCGATCCAGCCGTCCTCGTCGCAGCCGGGCGGCACGGCGAACACGGCCGAGCCGATCGGGGTGATCCACTCGTTGAGGAGGTCCTTCTCGGCCAGGCGCTGCTGGATCGGCACGAACTGGCGGGCGATGTCCTTCTGGTACGACGCGAAGATGAGTCCCGAATCGGGCCGGCCGGCAGCGTTGGGCGCGCCGTCGTAGTTGTACGGCCGGCGCAGGATCTTCAGCGCCGGGTCGGTGACGTGGGCCCGGGTGACGTGGGAGAAGTCCGGCATCGCGGGCAGGCCGGAGGCGTCGAGCTTGGTGAAGTCGGGCTCGTCGTGCTCCTGGGCGCCGCTCAGCGGTGCGCCGGAGTCGAGGCGGCGGCCGACGGCGTTCTCCTTGTCGGCGACCGAGAGGATGTCCCACGTCTCCATCTCGGCCCGGACCCGGCGCACCACGAGCGTCGTCGAGCCGTCGGCGTTCCAGACCGCGGGGTCGATCTCGGCGCCGCGCGGGTTGGCCGTGCCGTCGAGCTGGCCCATCACGTTGCGCTGGGTGTGCTCGGGGGCCTGCACGCCGGGGCTGCGCCGGAATCCCTGCTGCACCCAGCGGACGGCGGCGAACGGGCGGGTGTCCTTGATGAGCATGCGCTGGGTGTGGGCGACGGTCAGCGGATCGTCGGCGCAGATCTGGAGCAGCAGGTCGCCACCGGACCAGCGCCGTTCGAGGCGATCGATGCGGAACTCGGGGAGGTCGGCGACGGGCGCCTTCAGCCCCGCGGCGCGGTAGAGGCCCGGGCCGAGACCGAAGGTGACCGTCAGGCGGGACGGCAGCGGGGCGAGGGTCGCGTCGGTGTCACCCAGCGCGGGAACGCCCTGGGTCAGGCGGCGGGCGTCGTCGGTGAGCAGCCGCATCATCCGGGCCAGGGCCCGCCGGTCGGTGCCGGCCGGCAGCGTGAACGCCACGAACGCGGCGTGCGCGGGCGGATCCTCGGCGATCCCGGCCTGACGCGGCCCGTGGAACGGGACGGTGGCCGTGCCGGTGGTCAGCGGCTCGACCGCCGCCGCCGGCACGACATTGTCCGCGCCGGCCACGGCGGTCAGGCCGGCGCCCGCCGCCGCACCGAGGCCGGCCGCCGCGGCCCCGGTGAGCAGGTGTCGGCGCGAGGTCACGGAGCGGCGCTGCCCATCGGCGCCATCGAGTGGCCGGGGTCGTAGCTCTCCCCCGCACCCGCGAACGGCTTCGCGATCGCCGTGAACGGCACTGTCTGGCCGCCGGCCAGCTTCAGCGTGAACGTCACCTCGTCGCCGGGCTCGATGGCCTTCGCGGGCTTCATGAGCATGAGGTGGTCGCCGCCGGGTGCGAGCTCGTGGTCGCCCTTGGCCTTGATGACGAAGCCGCCCGCCTTGGGCTGCATGACCATCTTGCCGTCCTTCATGGTCATCTCGTGCAGCTCGAGCGGTGAGGCCGGGGACTCGGCCGACGTGACCGTGATGTCGGCGTCGGTGTCGTTGACGATCGTGCCGAAGGCCGCGGTCATCTCGCCCGCCGGACCGGCCTTCACCCACGGGTCCTTCATGGTCAGAGTGGTGGCCGTCGCGGTGGCCGAGGGAGCCGGGGCGGGCGCCGCGGCGTCACTGCCGCTGCCGCCGCAGCCGGCAAGCCCGAGGGTGGCCACAGCCAGCGCGGCAGCCGCGCGGAGAACGTTGGTTCGCATGCTGCATAGGTCGGCGACCGCCCACGAATAGTTCCCGCTGTGGCGGGAAATTTCATGAATTGTCAGCATGGTGCTCGGGCATGGTGGACGAGCCGGGCCGGGTGGCGGCGAGGAACGCGTTGTAGCGGGCCAGATCGTCGTCCGCGCCGGTGGCTTCGGCCCGGTCGGCGGCACGGTCGAGGCGGGCCTGCTCGCGTTCGTCGGAACGGATCCACTGGCGTACGAGAAGAAGAAGGATCGCCGCGGCCGGGAGCTCGCCGAAGGCCCAGGCCAGCCCGGCTCCCAGGTGCTGGTCGGCCAGCAGGGAGGAGGCCCAGGGCGGGTGGACGGCGGTGTACCAGTCGTCGGCGATGACCGTTGTGGACTGGAGCAGCACGAAGCCGAAGAAGGCGTGCGCCACCATGGCCAGGAAGTGCACGACGACGAGCAGCGCGGGGTGCACGCGGCGGCGGCCCGGATCGACGCCGATGAGCACCCAGAACAGCAGGTAACCGGCCAGCACGAAGTGCGTCAGCATGGCGAGGTGGCCCAGGTGGTACCGCATCAACGTGCCGAGCAGCCCACCCAGGTAGAGGCCGTAGAGGCTGGTCACATAGATGCCGAGGGCGACCAGCGGATGGCTGAGGACGCGCGCGGGACGGCTGTGCAGTGCCAGCAGCAGCCATTCGCGGGCGCCGCGCACCTGCGGGTCGGCCGGGCGACGCAGGGCGCGCAGCGCCAGCGTCACGGGTGCGCCGCCGACCAGCAGGATCGGCACCACCATCGACAACACCATGTGCTGCACCATGTGGGCGCTGAAGAGGACGTACGCGTATCGCGCCACGCCGAGGCCGGTGATCGCGCCCAGCAGCAGCAGGCCGCCGATCCACGAGGCGGTGCGGCTCACCGGCCACGGGTGGCCGGCACGGCGCATGCGGCGCACGCCCGCGAGGTAGGCGAGGATGCCGGCGACGACCACGGTCAGGAAGAACATGTCCGGCAGCGGGTCCGCGAGCATGCGTACGGCGGTGGGCGGTCCCGGCTGGGCGAAGCCGAGCAGTTCGACGAGCGGGTCGGGCTCCACCGCGGTCTCGGGCACCGGCGTGGGGCTGCGCGAGAGCGCGACCGACAGGCCGACGGCGGCGGCCAGCACGATCAGTTCGCCGACGCCCAGTCGTACGAAAGCCCACGGAGTGCCGGATCGCAGCGCGGGTAGCGTGCGGGCGCGATGAGCAGCGCCGATCGCCCCCACGGCGAGCAGCGCGACCGCCTTGAGCAGCACCAGTGCCCCGTACCGGGAGGACCAGAGCGCCGGCCAGTCGCCGAGCCGGATTCCCGCGTTGACGACCCCACTGATCGCCGTCGCCACGAAACAGGCCAGCGCGAGCCGGCTGTAGCGCGCCGCCGTCTCACCGAAGCGGCGATGGCGGCGTACGAGAAGGAGGCCGGTCAGACCGCCCACCCAGAGCGACGCCGCCACGACGTGCAGGGCCAGGCTGCTCACCGCCAGCTGGTGGTTGCCCGCGCCCGCCGAGTGGCCGGTGAAGGCGGGCGGCAGCACGGCGCCCAGGGCGAGGCCGGCCGTCACGGCGGCGACGCCGCGGGACAACCCGGCCCGGGAAGCCACAGCCACCGCGATCGCCAGGCCGGCCTGCCACATCAGGGACTGCCCCTGCGAGACCGAGAGCGCGAAGCTCAGAATGGACGAGCGGCCCAGGCGGTCGACCGGCAGGCCCAGCACGTCCGACACGGTGAGGACGACCAGGGCGGCCGAGGTGGCCGCCCACAGCAGAGCCAGCCAGGTCACGCGTCGCAACAGCACCCAGCCGTGCGCGGCGACGCTGCGGCCGTCGCCCGGCAGCAGGAAGGCCGCGGTGACGCTGAGCCCGACGGTGAGCACGCCGAGCACGGTGGCCACCATCGTGAGCACCGGCAGGGCCCATTCGGTGACCGGCCCGGGGCTCGGGATACCCGGCAGCACCGTGTCGTCGACCGCCCCGCCGAACCGCAACGCCGCCACCAACGCGAGGACAGCCGCCGCGCCCGCTCCTACCAGACCTTTCCGCACAGCCCATCAGTCGCCGCAGCCGCCGCCGAAGTTCCCCGGCGGCGCCGGAAAATCAACATGCCACCCCGTCATTGATCGGGGAATATCGATCGATTTAACGGGAAGTATTGTTTACTGTTTTCCCCGTCGATTTTCCACCGCCTTTTCGACGCCTTTAAGGATCCTTTATGAGAGCGCGCGTTACGTTCCTGCGGTCGCTGATCGATACGAGCTGATCGAGGTTTGTCATGGTGCCAGCCGCAGTCGCCGGACGGTGTCCGCAGGGAGCGGAAGCAGTGGGTCTGCTCGCCGGGCAGAGGCTGGACTACGTGCAGCTCGGGCCGGCTCTCGTGCTGGGCTTCTCGGGCGGCAGCCGGGTGGTGATCGAGACGGTGGCCCGGCTGGACGGGCCGGACGGACGGGCCGAGGTCGAGCCCGGCTACCGCCCCTCGGACGCGCTCGGCACGGTGCTCGGCGACGTCGTGCGTACGGCCGCAGTGCGCGACAGCGGTGAGCTGACGCTCGTCTTCGAGGGCGGCCCGGAACTGGCGGTCGGTCCCGACGAGGACGCCGAGTCGTGGGCCGTGGCGAGCGAGGACGGCTGCCTGGTCGTCTGCCTGCCCGGGGGCGAGGTGGCGGCCTGGACCGAAGGGCCGTCCAAGGTGGTCATCCGACGCGAGGCACGATAGGCGCGAGGCCCGGCCGGTGCACCGGCCGGGCCTCGTACTGCGGAACTTTTCAGACGAGGTCGAAGCGGTCGAGCTCCATGACCTTCGTCCACGCGGCCACGAAGTCGGCCACGAACTTCTCGCGGGCGTCGTCGCTCGCGTAGACCTCGGCCAGGGCCCGCAGCTGCGAGTTCGAGCCGACGATGAGGTCGACCGCCGTGGCGGTCCACTTCACCTCGTCGGTGGCGAGGTCGCGGATCTCGTACACGTGCTCCTCGGTCTTCGACGCCGTCCACCGGGTGCCGGGGGAAAGCAGGTTGGCGAAGAAGTCGTTGGTGAGCTTGCCCGGCTGGTCGGTGAGGACGCCGTGCCGCGCGCCGCCGAAGTTGTTGCCGAGGGCGCGCAGACCGCCGAGCAGCACGGTCATCTCGGGCGCGGTCAGGTTGAGCATGTAGGCGCGGTCGACGAGCAGCACCTCGGGCTGGGTCTTCTCGCCCGGGCGCAGGTAGTTGCGGAAACCGTCGGCGCGCGGCTCGAGGACGCGGAACGCCTCGACGTCGGTCTGCTCCTGGGTGGCGTCGGTGCGGCCCGGGCGGAACGGCACGGTCACCTTGACGCCGCCGTCGGCCGCCGCCTTCTCGACCGCGGCCGAGCCGGCCAGCACGATCAGGTCGGCCAGCGAGACCTGGGCGCCGCCGGCCGCGTTGAACTCCTGCTGGATGCCCTTGAGCGCGTCGATCGTCGGCGTGACGCCCTGGTTGACCTCCCAGCTGCGCTGCGGCTCGAGGGCGATGCGGGCGCCGTTGGCGCCACCGCGCTTGTCGGTGGAGCGGAAGCTGGCGGCCGACGCCCAGGCGGCGGAGACCAGCTGCTCGACCGTGAGGCCGGACTCGAGCACCTTGGCCTTGAGGGACTCGACGTCAGCGTCCGACACGAGCGGGCCCTCGACGGCGGGAACCGGGTCCTGCCAGAGCTGCGCCTCGGGCACCCACGGGCCGAGGAAGCGGCTGACCGGGCCCATGTCGCGGTGCAGCAGCTTGTACCAGGCCTTGGCGTACGCCTGCGCGAACTCATCGGGGTTCTCGAGGAAGCGGCGCGAGATCTTCTCGTAGACCGGGTCGACGCGCAGCGCCAGGTCGGTCGTCAGCATCGTCGGCTTGTGCTTCTTGTCCGGGTCGTACGGGTCCGGGATGATCTCGTCGGTCGTCTTGGCCACGTATTGCTTGGCGCCGGCCGGGCTGGTGGTGAGCTCCCAGTCGTACCCGAAGAGGATCTCGAAGAAGCGGTTGCTCCACTGTGTCGGCTTGTCGGTCCAGGTGACCTCGAGCCCGCTGGTGATGGTGTCCTTGCCCTTGCCGGTGCCGTGCGTGCTCAGCCAGCCCAGGCCCTGCGCCTCGATCGGGGCGCCCTCGGGCTCGGGGCCGATGTGGTTGTCGGCCGGGGCCGCGCCGTGGGTCTTGCCGAAGGTGTGGCCGCCGGCGATGAGGGCGACGGTCTCCTCGTCGTTCATGGCCATGCGGGCGAACGTCTCGCGGATGAAGTGCGCTGCGGCCAGCGGGTTGGCGCTGCCGCGGGGGCCCTCGGGGTTGACGTAGATGAGGCCCATCTCGGTCGCGCCGACGCCCTCGGACATCGACTGCTCGGAGACGTAGCGCTCGTCGCCCAGCCAGGTGTCCTCGGGACCCCAGAAGATCTCCTCCGGCTCCCAGGTGTCGACCCGGCCGAAGCCGAAGCCGAAGGTCTTGAAGCCCATCGACTCCATGGCCACGTTGCCCGCCAGCACCAGCAGGTCGGCCCACGAGATCTTCTGGCCGTACTTCTGCTTCACCGGCCACAGCAGGCGGCGCGCCTTGTCGAGGTTGGCGTTGTCGGGCCAGCTGTTGAGCGGGGCGAACCGCTGACCGCCGTCGCCGGCGCCACCGCGGCCGTCCTGGATGCGGTAGGTGCCGGCCGCGTGCCAGCTCATCCGGATCATCAGGCCGCCGTAGTGGCCGAAGTCGGCCGGCCACCAGTCCTGCGAGGTGGTGAGCACGTCGACGATGTCGCTCTTGAGCGCCTCGACGTCGAGCTTGGCGAACTCCTTCGCGTACTCGAACGAGGGACCGAGCGGGTTGGCCTTGGACGAGTGGGCGTGCAGCACCGACAGGTCGAGCTGGTTGGGCCACCAGTCGCGGTTGGTGCGCGGACGGCCACCGGTCTTCGGAGTCGGCGAGTCGATCGCCGGGTTCTCGCTCTCACTGCCGTGCGCGGTCACGGAGTCGTGCGCGACCGGACAGCCTGCGCCCTTGGGGTCAATGTCGCTCATCAGTTTCCTTCCGAACAGTCGGGGCAGACGCCCCAGTAAACGACTTCCGCCTCGTCGATCACGAAGCCGTGATTGTTCGAGGCGGTGAGACATGGGGCATGACCGACGACGCACTCGACGTCGGCGATGGCGCCGCAGGAGCGGCACACGACGTGGTGATGGTTGTCGGCCACGCGCGACTCGTAGCGGGCGGTCGCGCCGGCGGGCTGGATGCGGCGCACCAGCCCGGCTTCGGTGAGCGCCCGCAGCACATCGTAGATCGCCTGGTGGGAGACCTTGGGCTGATCGGCGCGGACGAGCGCGATCACCGTGTCGGTATCGACGTGCGGATGGTCGTGCAGAGCGGCGAGAACCGCGAGCCGCGGCCTCGTCACCCGCAACGAGGCGCCCCGGAGCTGTGCCTCGAAGTCGACCATCACCCGCAGAACCCTAGACCCCTAGATTGGAACAAATCAAGTTTAGGAACGGTGGGGTTGCGGGATGGAGAATGGGGCATGACTGACTTCGATCCCCGGTCGCTGCTGGCCGAGAGCCGCCTGGGCGTGCTGGCCACCATCAAGTCGAGCGGCCTGCCGCAGCTCTCCCCCGTCACCCCGTTCTACGACCGGGAGGCCGGCACGATCTCGGTCTCGGTCACCGAGGGCCGGGCCAAGACGGCCAACGTACGGCGTGATCCGCGGGCCGCCCTCGAGGTGACCCACCCCGAGGGCTGGGCCTGGGCCACCGCCGAGGGCACGGTCGAGCTGATCGGCCCGGGCGACGACCCGGACGGTCCCGAGGTCGACGCCCTGGTCGACTACTACCGGCGGGCCGCCGGTGAGCACCCGGACTGGCGGGAGTACCGGGAGGTCATGGTGTCCGACCGTCGCGTCCTGCTGGTTCTGCGTCGAGCATGTCTATGGCCAGTCCATGCGCGGGTGAACGCAGCGGCGGGGAACGCGAGGGCCGGGCTCGCCGGCGACGGCGGGCCCGGCCCTTCCCGCGTACGGGAAATCAGATTGCCGCCGGGTGGTGCGCCAGCCGCTTGGCGATGGCGTTGACCGCGTCGCGGCCGGCCCGGTTGGCGCCGACCGTCGACTGGGACGGGCCGAAGCCGATGAGGTGCACGCGGGGCTCGTCGGCCACCTGGGTGCCCAGCATCCGGATGCCGCCGAGCTCGTTGCGCAGTCCCAGCGGGTCGAGGTGGGACAGGGCGGCCTTGAATCCGGTGGCCCACACGATGGCGTCGACGCTCGTGAAGGTGCCGTCGGCCTCGCGCACGCCGGTCGGTTCGATCGCGGTGAACATGGGACGCCGTTCGAGCGCGCCGCGTCGTTTCGCTTCCAGGGCGTACGGGGTCCAGGCGAGCCCGGTGTACGAGACGACGCTGCCGGAGGGGCGGCCCGCCTCGACGTCGGCGACCACCTTGGCGATGGTTTCGCGGCCGGCCCCCTCGGGCTGGAAGCCGTCCGTGCGGAACCAGGGCTCGCGCCGGGTGTACCAGAAGGTCTTGGCGACCCGGGAGATCTCCTCGAGCAGCTGCAGGGCCGAGATGCCGCCGCCGACGACCGCGACCCTGCGGCCGGCCAGCTGATCGGCCGACACATAGTCGTACGTGTGCAGCTGGAGGCCCTGGAAGCTCTCCTGGCCCGGATAACGCGGGCGCACCGGGTTGGTCCAGGTTCCGGTGGCATTGATGACTGCCCGGGTCGTCCAGCGGCCGCGGTCGGTCTCGACGATCAGGCCGGGATCCCCCCGGCGGACCGCGGTGACCCGTACCGGGCGCAGGATCGGCGGATCGAACTTGCGCTCGAACTCGGCGAAGTACCGCGGAACGGCCACCCGGCTCGGTTCGGCCGGGTCGGGCGGATCCTGGGGCAGGCCGGGCAGGTCGAAGATGCCGTTCACGGTGGCCATCCGCAGCGATTCCCAGCGATGGCGCCACGCGCCGCCCGGCGCGGGCTCGGCGTCCAGGACGACGTGATCAAGACCACGCCGGCGCAGATGATAGGCGGCGGAAAGCCCGGACTGGCCGCCTCCGATGACCACGACAGTCGCTGATCTGTCGGTCATGGTGTCGCTCTCCTTGCTGTGGAAACCGCCGCGCGAGGAGAACATCTGTCGAGGGACCACCTATTCCCGGCACGTTCTCGTCCGATCAGACCATCCAGATCGACCGAACGTGCCGAAGTTTCTTCACATCCCTTACCAACACGGCAAATCGGTCGCCGTAGATGAACGGCTGATTACGCGCAACTGATCATCCGGTGATCGCTTTGATAGCGTCACGCCGCCATTGTCCGGCAAGGCGGAACACCCCCTCCGTCTGATCGGCGAGGGCACACGGGGAGCAACGCGCTGGGCGGTGCCGGATCCTTCCGGCGGTGAGCCGTCCGCGGGCGACCCGTGGGCCCGGATCGATCGTTCGATCGAAGGTTCAACCACATGCCCCTCTTGAGTGTTGTTCTCCCGGTCTACCGCGTCCAGGCCTACCTGCGGGAATGTCTCGACTCGATCCTCGAGCAGACGTTCACCGACGTCGAGGTGATCGCCGTGGACGACTGTTCACCGGACCATTGCGGCGCGATCCTCGACGAGTACGCCGCCCGCGACAAGCGCGTCCGGGTCGTCCACCTCGCCGAGAACGTCGGCCTGGGCGAGGCCCGCAACGCCGGGATGCAGCACGTGACGGGCGAGTTCGTCTGGTTCATCGACAGTGACGACTGGATCGCGCCCGGCGCCCTCGCCGCGGTCGCCGATCGTCTGATCACGGCCGACCCGGACGTCCTGGTGGTCGACTACGCCAAGGTGTGGTGGAACAACAAGAGCCGGCGCAGCAAGCTGTCCGGCCTGGTCCGGGCCGAGGAACTGCCGCGGGTCTTCACGCTGGCCGAGTACCCCAACATGATCAAGACGTTCCACGTCGCGTGGAACAAGATCTTCCGGCGCGACTTCCTGATCAAGAACGAGATCACGTACCCGACCGGACTGTACGAGGACGTGCCGGTGGGCTACCCCGTCCTCATGGTGGCCGATCGGATCACCGTGCTCGAGCGCGTCTGCATCTACTACCGGCAGCGCCGGCGCGGGGCGATCACGTCCACCCCCGGCCGTCGCCACTTCGAGGTCTTCGACCAGTACGACCTGCTGTTCCAGCGGCTCGACAAGATCGGGGCGCGGGCCGAGCCGTTCCGGGCCCTGGTCTTCGGGCGGATGCTCTACCAGTGCCTGCTCGTGCTCGAGAATCGCGAACGGGTGGCCAAGGCCGACCGGCGCGAGTTCTTCCAGGCTCTGGCCGAGGCGTACCGGCGGCACCTGCCGAGCGGGGGCTACGAGCTGCCCGAGGGACAGGAGGGCCATCGGCAGCGGCTGGTCGCCCGCGGGTCCTGGATGCGCTACCGGATCGCCCGCGTCACGCTCCGGCTGACCAACTCGGTCAAGTTCCGCAAGGACAAGCTGCAGCGCAAGGTGCGTCTGCGCAGCCGGCTGCGGATGCGGTACTACCGCCAGCAGCTGCGCCGGCCGATCGACAAGAACCTCGCGGTCTACTCCGCCTACTGGGGCAAGGGCTACGCCTGCAACCCGAAGGCGGTGTACGAGAAGATGGGTGAGCTGGCTCCGGGCGTACGGGGAGTCTGGGAGGTCAAGCCCGGCCAGGAAGACAGCGTGCCGCCCGGCATCGCCACCGTGACCATCGGCACGATGGAGCACTACAAGGCCCTGGCGCGGGCCAAATACCTGATCACCAACGTGAACTACCCGGGCTGGGTGGTCAAGCGGCGCGACGCGGTGCATCTGTCGACCAACCACGGAACCCCGGTCAAGGCGATGGGCGTCGACCAGCTCAAGTTCCCGGCCGGCCTGCAGGGCATGAACATGAACTGGCTGCTCAAGCGGTGCGACCGGTGGACGTTCAACATCAGCCCGAACGCCTACACCTCCGAGATCTGGGAGCGGGCGTACCCGTGCGACTACGAGACGCTCGAGGTCGGCTACCCGCGTAACGACGCGCTGGCCAACGCCACCCCGGCCGATGTGGCGGCGGCCCGCGAGCGGCTCGGCCTCAAGCCGGGTCAGACCGCCATCGCCTACCTGCCGACCTACCGCGACTACGAGTTCGGCAGCGACGCGCTGCTGAACGTCGAGCGCTTCGCCGACCGGATGCCGCCCGAGACGGTGCTGCTCGTGCGGGTGCACCACTTCGACCGCTCGCACGTGTCCGGCACCCACCCGCGGGTCATCGACCTGGGCGACTACCCCAGCGTCGAGGACATCTACCTGGCGGCCGACGCGATGATCACGGACTACTCCTCGGTCATGTTCGATTACGCGGTGCTCGACCGGCCGCTGGCCATCTACGCGGCCGACTGGAGCAAGTACAAGGCCAACCGCGGCGCCTACCTCGACGTGTTCACCGAGGGCCCGGGCGTCACGGCACGCAACGAGTCGGAGCTGGTCGACCTGTTCATCTCGGGCGAGGTCTTCGGCGAGACGGCGGCCGCCACCCGCAAGGTGTTCCGCGACCGCTTCTGCTACCTCGACGACGGCCACGCGTCCGAGCGGGTCGTGCGCCGCGTGTTCCTCAACCAGCCGGCCCCGGCTCTGCCGGATGCGGGCGCGGTGCCGGTTGTGCACACCGAGCAGCTGCAGGAGCTGCGGAGCGTTTTCGACGAGTCCCAGCCGCGGGACCTCTCCACCGCCCAAGCCGTAACCGAGGACGACACCGACATCTCCGAGGAGCCCAGCGCCGTCGTCGGCCGCTGATCAGCGGCCGGCGAGGTTCGTCACCAGCAGGCGGCCCGTCGATTCGAGGTGGCTGCGCATGGCGGCCTCGGCGGCGTCGCCGTCCCGGGCGAGCACGGCGGTGACGACGGGCTCGTGTTCGGCGTGGATCTCGGCCAGGGTGCGGCCGCTGGCCGTGGTCGGCGGGCCGAGCAGGGCTGTCGTGGAGCGCAGCTGGGCGACGATGGCAGCGGCCCGGGCGTTGCCGGCCGCTCGCAGCAACAGGTCGTGCAGGGCGCGGTCGGCGGGCCAGAAGGCGGCCTCGTCGGCCACCGCCATCGCGTCCAGCGCGGACCGGATGGCGGCGTGTTGCTCGTCGGTGCCGAGCAGGGCGGCCTTGCGGGCAGCGGCGGGCTCGAGCGCCAGGCGGATCTCGACGATCTCCTCGATGTCGTGGGCCCGGGGCGGCAGCACCTGGAAGCCGCGGTTGCGGTGGATCTCGACCAGGCCGGCCTCGGCCAGCCGCAGCATGCCCTCGCGGACCGGGCTGCGTGAGACGCCGAGCAGATCGGCGAGCTGATACACCGAGTACGTGGTGTCGGGCACCAGCTCCCCCGCGGCGATCCCTTCCCGCACGGCCCGAGCGACGGCATCGGCCAGGGACGGAGCCTCCGGCGGCAACTTCAGCGACGGCATGGGTAACATGTTACCCATGAGCGACGTGGTGGCGGCACTGGAGAAGGCCGGGCTCGAGGTCCGGGCCGACGCGGGCACGAGGGGCATGTACGCCTCCGACGCCTCGCTCTACCGCATTCCGCCGCTCGCGGTGGTGCGCCCGCGGCACGTCGACGAGGTGGCGGCGGCGCTGGCGGTGGCCCGGGCGACGGGGACGCCGTTCACGTCGCGCGGGGCGGGCACGTCGGTGGCCGGGAACGCGGTCGGGCGGGGCATCGTGCTCGACTTCTCCCGGCACCTCAACCGGGTGCTCGAGGTCGACCCGGCGGCGCGGACGGCGGTTGTCGAGCCGGGGACGGTGCATGCGGTTCTGCAGAAGGCGGTCACGCCGCACGGCGTACGGTTCGGGCCCGACCCGTCGACGCATCCGCGCTGCACCATCGGCGGCATGATCGGGAACAACGCCTGCGGCTCGCGGTCCCTCGCGTACGGGCGGACCTCCGACAACGTGGCGGGGCTCGAGCTGCTGACCGCGGACGGCGCCTCCCTCAGCACGACCGCGCCGCGGGGGCCCGTCGTCGAGGGCCTGAAGGCGGTCGTCGGGAAGCACCTCGCCACGGCGCGGACCGAGTTCGACCGCTTCGGCCGGCAGGTCTCGGGCTACGCCGTGCAGCATCTGTTGCCGGAGCGCTTCGACCTCACGCAGGCCATGGTGGGCTCGGAGGGAACCCTCGCCGTCATCACGCGGGCGACGGTGAAGCTGGTCGTCGACTCCCCCGTACGCGTGGTCGTGGTGCTCGGGTTCCGCGACATCGTGGCGGCCGGCGAGGCCTCCCCCGCCGTCGTGGCGCACGGGCCGACCTCGTGCGAGGGCCTCGATTCCCGGCTGCTGGACGTGCTGCGGGCGCGGCGCGGGCCGGACGCTGTGCCGGCGCTGCCGCGCGGGGGCGCCTGGCTGTTCGTCGAGCTGGCGGGTGACGAGCTGGGCGAGGTGGAATCCCGGGCGCGGAAGCTGGCCGGCGACGGCATCGCGGACGACGCGCTGGTGGTGACCGATCCGGCGACCCAGGCCCGGTTGTGGCGCATCCGCGAGGACGGCGCGGGCCTGGCCGGGCGGGCGCCTTCGGACCGGCCCGCGTGGCCGGGATGGGAGGACGCAGCCGTCCCGCCGGCGCGGCTCGGCGCCTACCTGGCCCGCTTCGACGAGCTCGTGGCCACGTACGGCATGACCTCGGCGCCGTTCGGGCACTTCGGGGACGGCTGCATGCACGTACGGCTCGACTTCCCGCTCGACCAGCCCGGTGGCACGAAGGTGATGCGGGAATTCCTGGTCGACGCCGCGAAGCTGGTGGGCGAGTTCGGCGGATCGCTGTCGGGCGAGCACGGGGACGGGCGGGCACGCTCGGAGCTGCTGCCCCACATGTACTCCCCCGACGCGCTCGCCCTGTTCGCGGGCATCAAGCACGCCTTCGACCCGGGCAACGTGCTGAACCCCGGCGTGCTGGTCGACCCCGACCCGGTCGACGCGGACGTGCGACCGGCCGGGCACTACCCGGTCAAGGGGCTCGCCCTGGCCTACCCGCACGACGGCGGCGACCTCGCTCAGGCTGTGCACCGCTGCACCGGTGTCGGCAAGTGCCGGGCCGACAACTCGGCGGCGCACGGCGTCATGTGTCCGTCCTATCTGGCCACCCGTGAGGAGAAGGACTCGACGCGGGGCCGGGCGCGGGTGTTGCAGGAGGTCGTCCGGGGCGAGCTGTCGTGGTCGGACCCGTCGGTGCACGACTCCCTCGACCTCTGCCTGTCGTGCAAGGGATGCGCGTCGGACTGCCCTACCGGCATCGACATGGCCACGTACAAGTCCGAGGTGCTGCACCAGACGTACCGGGGCCGCCTGCGGCCGCGGTCGCACTACACGCTCGGGAAGCTGCCGTTCTGGGCCCGGCTCGCCGGATGGACGCCGCGGCTGGCGAACCTCGGCACGCGGCTGCCGGGAATCCGGACGCTGGCGCTGTGGCTGGCCGGTGTCGACAAGCGACGGTCCGTTCCGGCCTTCGCCCGGCGCCCGTTCCGGCGTACGTTCCGGCCGGCGTCCTCGGAGGGGCGGCCGGTGATCCTGTTCGCCGACTCGTTCTCGGACGCCTTCTCGCCCGAGGTGGCCGAGGCGACCGTACGGGTGTTGCGCGCGGCCGGCTACGAGCCGAGGCTCCCGTCCGGCTCGGTGTGCTGCGGCCTGACCTGGATCACGACGGGCCAGCTGGACTCGGCCAAGAAGATCCTTTCCCGTACGGTGGCCGCCCTGGCGCCCGATGCCCGCGACGGCATCCCGATCGTCGGCATCGAGCCCTCCTGCACGGCGGTGCTCCGCTCCGACGTGCACGAACTGCTCCCCGGCTCCGACGACGCGGCCGTGGTCGCTTCCTCGGTGCGGACGCTGGCCGAACTGCTGGCCGAGACCCCGGGCTGGACGCCGCCCGACCTGTCCGGCGTCACGGTGGTCGCCCAGCCGCACTGCCACCACCACGCCGTCCTCGGCTGGAAGGCCGACGCCGACCTGCTTGCCTCGACCGGAGCCGAGGTGAAGCGGCTCGCGGGCTGTTGCGGCCTGGCCGGCAACTTCGGCGTCGAGATCGGCCACTACGAGGTGTCGGTGGCGGTGGCCGAACAGAACCTGCTGCCGGCCCTGGACGCTTCCCCCGGCGCGGTGGTTCTGGCCGACGGCTTCTCGTGCCGCACGCAGGTGGCCGACCTGCGCGACCGCCCCGCCGTCCACCTGGCTCAGTTGCTGGACCGCACGTCCGAGTAGATCACTCGAGCAGGGCTCGCGCGACGGCGTGGCCGGAAAGCCAGGCGGTCTCCACGCGGGGGCGGCCGAAGGCGTCACCGCAGAGCCAGACGCGGCCGTCGACGGCGTACGGACCGTCGATCTGCTCGGGCTGGGCGTAGGTCCAGCGGTGCACATGCACCTCGGGCTCGGCGGAGAGTGCGAGCACCTCGCGGACGGCGTCGGCCAGGACCGGCCCGGCGCTCTCCGGATTGTCGAGGTGCCGGGCGGCCAGCTCCGCGGTCGAATGCGCGACCAGGACCGGGGCTCCGTCGCCACGGCGGTTTCCGTCGTCGCAGACGGTGGCGAGCGCGGGGTGACCGTTGACGAAGGCGCCACGCAGGTCGCCCCACTGCCGGGACGGATACGTCAGAACGGCGGCGATCACCGGCTTCCAGGTCTGGGCCCGCGCGACCGCGGCGACCGCCGGCGGCGGCGCCAGGCGGAGCGCCTGGGGACCCGGCATGGCGAGCACGACGGCGTCCGCGTCCTCCGGCACCGATGCGAGTTCGGTCGAGAGCCGCACATCGAGCCCCTGGGCCAGATCGGCGGCCAGCGACCGGAGCCCACCGGGAGCCGCCCACCGCACCGGCCCGGTCGTCGGCTCTCCGCCGGGATAGACCCGCAGCGTGTCGGTCCACGGCCGGGCCAGTCCGCCTGACTCCCACTTCGCCACCTGCGCCGCGAAACCGGGGTCGTCGGCGACAAAATAGGCAGCCCCGATGTCCGCGTAACGGCCGTCGTAGCGCTTGCTGGCCAGCCGGCCACCGACCACCCGCCCCCGCTCGGCCACACGAACCCGGGCCCCGCCCTCGGCCAGCGCCCGCGCACACGACAAACCGGCGATGCCCGCCCCCACCACGACAACGTCCATGACCGGAACCTACCCAGTTCCCCCGCCCGCATCCCGGCATGGCTAGGGCAGACTGGGCCCATGACGAGCTCGGGTTCGGTGCGCACGTTCGACGCGGACGAAGGATGGGGCGTGATCGACGGCCCGGATGTGCCCGGCGGGTGCTGGGTGAACTTCTCCGCCATCGAGATGCCGGGATTCCGGGCGCTGGTGGCGGGACAACGGGTCACCTTCCGCGCCGAGGCGGCGAACCAGGACGGCTTCGCTTTCCGGGCGACGAAGGTGTGGACCGGAGCGGACGAACCTCCCGATCAGCCGCCGGCCCGGGGCAACTCCGCGGCCTACAGCAGCACCCTGACGCTGACATTCGACGAACCGGACGCGCCGCGGCCGTAACCACTGCCGCGGTCGCTCGTTGAACCAGAACCCCTCGGAACGATCTGGACGACTGTGATGGAAGGTGTGGTCGCCGGCCTGCTGGCCGGCTGCTCCGGCGTATTCGCCGTGCTCATGGCGCGCGCCGTCCGGAAAGGACGGGCGGCCGGGCCCAGCCCGCGCGCGCTCGCCCTGGCCGCCGGCGTCGCGCTCACCGCCCTGGCCGGGATCGGCAGTGGCCTGGCCGCGCTCTGGCGGCCGGACGTGCTCGTGGGCGGCGTCCCCCTCCCCGCCGAGATTCCGCTGGTCTGTGTGTTCCTCGTGGCGTTGCTCTACCTGCCCGCCCTGCTGCGCCCGCCGCAGCGCCGGGACGCGCCGGCCCGGCTGCGGGTCGGGCTCGACACGCTCGGCGTCTGGGCCAGCATCATGTACGCGGGCTGGATGCTGCTCTTCACGGTCGGCGAACGGCGGGGCGCGTCGATCACCGCGCTGATCTTCGGCGGCGGCGCCATCGCCCTGGCCGCCGTCACCGGAGTGCACGCGCTGCGCCACCGGGCCGCGCTCCAGTGGTGCGGAACGGCGGCGGCACTCTCGCTGACCGGCCTGACCGCGCTGGTCATCGCCCGGGACTTCCCCGGCCGGCCCAACGCCGTGATCGCCGGGCTGGCCGCGGCGGTCGCGATCAACGTGGCCGCGGCCGGGCTGTGGCACGGCTCGGTGCGGACGGCGCCCGACACCCGCCCGGTACCGCCGCCCGGCAGCGAGTCGATCGCCGGCTTCCCGCTGCTCGGACTGCTCGTCCTCGGCTCCGCCCTGGCCACGGTGTACCACCTGATCAACGGCGGTCACCTCGACTCCATCTCGATCATGTTGGGCGCGGTCGCGATCACGGCCGTGGCCGTCCGGGAGTGGGTGTCGGCGACGGCGCTGCGCCGGCAGGCCAGGCACCTCACCGATCAGGGCAACCGGCTGCGCAGCCTGATGTTCGGCTCCACCGAGGTGGCGATGATCCTCGACGCCAACCTGGCCGTGCGCTGGCAGTCGCCGGCCGCGGCCCGCCAGTTCGGCCTGTCCGAACAGGAGGTGCTCGGCCGCACGGTGTCGGTGCTGGTGCACCCCGACCAGATCGAGGCGGTGCACGACTACCTGACCGCGCGGATGGAGCAGCCGCAGGCGAGCGCCCTTCCGGTGCGCCTGCGCGACGGCTTCGGGCGGTGGCGGCAGACCGAATGGACCACCACCGGGGCCGACCCGGCCGAGCCCGGCGCCACGCTGGTCGTCCACATCCGCGACGTCACCAACACGCACGACCTCGAACAGGCGCTGAGCCAGGTCACCCACCTCGACCCGCAGACCGGGCTGGCCAACTGGGAGGGGCTGTCGCGGGCGGCCGACCTCATCCCGGACGCGGCCGCGATGATCGTCGTCGAGCTGGGCGGACTGACCGCGGTCGGCGACGTGCACGGGCGTGACCTGGCCGAGGTGGTGCTGGTCGAGGCGGCCCGCCGGTTGCGTTCCCGGGTCGGCGACGCCGACGTGCCCGCCCGGCTGACCGAGACCCGCTTCGCGGTGCTGACCCACTGCGGCGCGATCCGGGCCCAGCTGATGGCCGGGCAGCTCGTGAACGCGCTGTCCGCTCCCTACCTAGCGGGCCGCACGGTCGCCCATCTCTCCGCGTGGGCCGGTCTGGCCGACCTGACCGCCGACAACGGCACCGACGAGGTCATCCGCCGGGCGTCGCTCGCGCTGCGGTCCGTGCGCTCGGGGCCGCCGGGCGCGGTCGAGTGGTACGAGACCGAGATGGAGGCCCGGCTGCTGCGCCGCTCGACCCTCGAGCAGGACCTGCCGGGCGCGGCCGGCCGGGGCGAGATCGACGTGAGCTACCAGCCGATCTTCGAACTGCCGGGCCGCCGCCCGGCCGGCATCGAGGCGGTGCCGGCATGGCGGCACCCGACGGTGGGCCCGGTGGCCGCGGAGGAACTGCTGGCCCTGGCCGAGGATCTGGGTCTGCTGGCCACGGTCGGGCACGGGGTGCTGCGAACGGCGTGCGGCCTGCTCGCGGGCTGGCGGCGGCTGCACGGCGACCTGTGGCTGGCGGTGAACGTCCGGCCCCGGGAGCTGGTCGATCCGGCGTTCCAGGCCGCCCTCCAGACGGCCCTGGAGGAGCACGACCTGCCGCCCTCGGCCCTGGTGCTCGAGATCGCGGAGCAACACCTTTCCGACGTACGCGATGAGGCTCATCAGCCACCGGTCGAGGAGATCTCGTCCGCGCTGGGCCGGCTCCGGGCGCAGGGCGTGCGAGCGGCCGTGGACAACTTCGGCACCGGCCCGACCACGCTCAGCCGCCTGCGCATCCTCCCGATCGACCTGCTCAAGATCGACCGCGAGGTGCTCGACCCGGCCCTGTCGTTCCGCCGGCCCGGTGCGGTGATGGACGTGGCCGTGACGCTGGGCCGGCGACTCGGCCTCGAGGTTATCGCCCAGGGGCTGGAGGACGACGCCGACCTGGACGCCGCCCAGACCGCCGGGTGCCGCCTGGGCCAGGGCAACCTGCTGGGCCGCCCGATGCCCGCCGAGCGGCTGGAGGCCCTGCTCGCGGAGCACCACGACACCGGGCGGCGGTGAGGGCGGTCAGCGCCGCCAGGCCTCGCGCACGTTGACCAGCAGCACCCCGGCCGCGGCGGCGAACAAGCCGAAGGCCACGACGTATCGGCCCTCGAACCACAACACCACCAGCAGGGCCAGCGCAGTCGCGACCAGCAGCAGCCGCAGCAGCACAGCCAGGAGCTTTCCGCGTACGAGACCCTCGACGCACAGCAGGCCCAGGAGCCAGACAGCGGCGATGTCGAGGCCGCCGACGCCGAGCGGCGAGACCCCCGCACCCAGGGCCAGGAGGATGAGCGGGGTGCTGAGCACCGCCCACCACGACAGGGCGCGCGCACGGAACCCCGCCGCCGGTTCCATCGGCAGCCGCCGGTGCATCAGGTGGGCATGCGGAGGCTGGGCCACCGTCTCGGCCGTGACCGTGCGGGCCTGCTCGTCGGCCAGCCGCGTCCGTTCCATCCGCAGGGCCAGGAGCCGGCGCTCCTGCGGGTGCAGCGCCCGCACCTCGGGCGAGGCCACCGGCAGACCGGCCGCGGCCAGGGACAACTCCCGGCGCAGGGCCACGATCTCGGTGTCGAGCGCCTTCAGCCGGTCGTCGTTCTCGCGCGTACGGCGTTCGATCAGCGCCCGCTCCGCCCGGGGGTTGGGTGCGACCTTGGCCAGGCCGGCCCACCCGACCGGATCGGCCCACGACTGCCGGGCCGTGCCGTCCCGCTCGTAGCGCGGACCGGCCGGTCCGCGCTCGCCGCCGAGCCGGTCGCGGGTGTCCCGCCCCCACAGGCCGCGGAAATCCCGTACCCACGGGGTGTCGTCGTCGATGGCGACCGGATGCCAGGTCTCGGGCTGCCCCGGGCCGACGGAACGGCCGTCCCCGCGGGCGTAGTCGACGTACGGGATGCCGACACCGTGCTGCCCCTCCCCCGCCCACGGCGCGAACAGCCGGCCCGACCAGCGCAGCGCGCCGACCAGACCCCGCAACCGCTGCGGCCGGACGGTGATCAGGTAGTCGCCCGGCAGGTAGGCCCCCGAGTGCGAGCCCGCCCCGACGTAGACCACCGGGTGCCGCCCGTCCACCAGCGCCAGGTCCGGGTCGTCCCAGCGCCGCCGCAGGTCGTCCCCGACCTCGTCGTGGGCCGAGAACACCACCCAGCGCGGCGGCGGCAACCCGTCCGCGTCGGCGCCGTCGCTGCCGTCGAGGTAGACGGTCACCTGTTCCCAGTCGGCCTCGTGCTCGTTGACCCCGCCGAACGCCGACCGCCAGTTGTTGAAGCAGTAGAAGTACCAGTACTGGCAGACGATCCACGGGTCGTCGCGGAGCACCCGGCCGTAGTAGGTGGGCCGTTCCGGCTCCAGGTGGTCGCGCTGGAGCAGCCACGAGCGGGCCGCGCTGCCGCCGGGCACGCTGCCCCGGAACAACAGCGAGACCTTGTTGGCCGTGTCGATGAACCGCGCGGTCAGCCCGACCGAGGCCAGCCGGCTGGCCCGCCGCAGGTGCGACGGCCGCTCACGCAACGGGATGTGGGCCACCCCGAGCTGCCCGCGGCCGTTGCCGATCCCTGACAGCGACAGCTGAAGCCCCTGCCCGGCGCCGGCCGACTCGGCCAGCCCGTCGAGCGTCAACCCGCCCGGCGGCGCCTGTTCGAGGGGGCTCTCACCCGCCTCCAGCCGCCACAGCCCGGCCCGGGCCACGTACTTCTCGGCCGACACCGGAAAGAAGTACTCGCCCTGGGTGAACCGCGCCACCGGCTCGTACGCCCGCAGCAGCCGCAGCTCGTCCTCGCTCCCCACCTCGGCAAACTACCGTGCCCGCGAACCGCCCGGCCGGCTCGTGTCGCCGGATGCCGTTGCGGGCGTACGTCATGCGGTGTGCGTGCCGATCCAGGTGAGGGAGGTTTCGGCCAGGTCACGCCAGCCGCGGTCGAGCGGCGCGCTGTGGCCGCGGTCGGGGAACTCGACGAGGTCGGTGCGGGAGCCCGCGTAGAGACGGTGCGCGCCGCGGACCACGACGGCCGGCACAGTGTGGTCGCGGCCGCAGGCGATCATCAGCAGCGGGGCCCGGCCGGCGCGGGCGGTGTCGACGGCCGAGGGCGCGTCCCGGGTGAAATTGGCCGACGACACCTCGAACAGCGGACGGCCGGGCGCCGGGATGGCCACCCGGCGATGGATGTCGGAGGACTCGGCCGGGGTGAGCGCATTGCCGAACCCGTACGCGAACTGCTTCTCGGTCAGGGCGACAGCACGGCCCCGGTTGGCCGGCGAGCGCAGCACCGGGAAGGCCGAGCGCAACAGGCTGAACGGCACGGCCCGGACACCCTTGATCGGCGCCGGCGAGATCGTCACCGCTCCCGCAGCCAGGTCGCGGTCGAGCAGCTTCTGGGCGATCAGGCCGCCGAAGGAGTGCCCGACGAGGATCGGCCGCTCGTCGAGACCGGCCAGGAACTTGGCGTACGCGTCGGTGGCCTCCTCGACGCCGACCCCGTGCATGCCGGTGGGGTCGGCCCGCGTGGCCGCAACCGATTCGGCGTCCCCCGGCCAGCCCGGGGCGTGCGTCTCGTAGCCCTGCCCGGCGAAGAGCTCCTGCCACGGTTCCCACGAGCCGGAGTGAATCCACAGGCCGTGGATGAAGACCACCGTCCGGGCCGCCGCCATCGGAATCATGTTCATGCGGGCACGCTAGGACGGCCCACTGGACAGTCAGTGAATTCCGGCGAAGGCCGCCCGCGGATCGGTCAGCTCACCCCGGGCGTACTCGGCGGCGTAGGCGACCGGGCCGAGCGCTTCGAGGGCGGCGGCGCGGACGGCGGCCAGGTCGGCGGCGTCGTCGGGGTCGGGCACCTGGCCGATTTCGGCGAACGCGACATCGGTCACGCCGACCATCAGCGCGGCCCGGGCGAAGTCGCCCTCCGCGGCGCCGAGGGCCGCTTCGGCCAGGCAGACGTACGGTACGAAGTCCTTCCACCCGTGGCCGAACACCCGCTCGCGTCCCTCGGCGAACAGCCGGCGCGCCTCGTCGAGCCGGCCCAGCTTCAACTCGACGAACGCAAGGTTGTGATACTCCGAGTTGACCTGGACGGGCCGGCCCAGCTCCTCGTTGACCGCGATGCTCGCCCGGTAGAGGTCGCGGGCCCGCAGCAGGTCGCCCGACATGCGCGCGATCCCGGCGAGCACGTGCCGGGGCCGTTCCTCGAGCCGCCGGTCGCCGGAGAGCTGGGCCACCTCGAGCGCCTTCCGGGCCCGGGCCTCGCCGGTGGCCAGGTCCCCCTCGCGGATGGCGACCCGGGCCAGGCTGTAGCGGGCCTCCACCTCACCCGCCGGGTCGCCCGCGGCCGAGGCCCGTGCGATCTCGGCCTCGCTCATGCTCACCACGGCGTCGGTCTCGCCCCGCCGGAAGGCCGATCGCACCCGGTCGCTGAAGCTCATCGTTTCTCCATGCTGTCTGATGTCGCGTCCATCACGCTCCGCGGGCACGGTAGCCGGGCCCAGTTGACGACCAGTTGACGCGGCACACGCGTCGCTGGTTGGGGCCGGCCCGAGTGCCGTTGCAGTATGGGGGCATGGGGGAGATCGTCGGGCGGGATGCGCTGATCAGCGCCATCGAAGCGCTTCTCGGCGAAGCGGTCGGCGGGCACGGGGCGACGGTCGTGCTGCGGGGCGAGCCCGGCATCGGCAAGACCGTTCTGCTCGAGCGCGCGGTCCGCTCCGGCCGCGAGCGCGGAATGCGCGTGCTGCGGGTCACCGGCGTGCAGGCCGAGGGCCGGATTCCGTACGCCGGGCTGGACCAGCTGCTCCGTCCGGTGCGCACCGCCGCGGTGGGGGCCGGATCGCCGTACCGCCGCGCAGTGGAGGTTCTGGGTCTGCTCGGCGAGGCGGACGAGCCGGTGCTGCTGGCCGTGGAGGACGCGCACTGGCTGGACGCGGAGACCTGGGAGACGCTGACCTTCCTGGGACGGCGCGTCGGGTCCGACCGGATCGCCGTGATCATGGCTGTGCGCGACGGCGAGGACGTCGACCGGCGGCTGGCCGCGGCCGGGCTGCCCGAGCTGCGGCTCGACCCCCTGCCGGCCGCCGACGCCGAGATCCTGCTCGATCGCCATGCGCCCGATCTCGTCGCGACCCTGCGGGCCCGGGTTCTGGACGAGGCCGCCGGCAACCCGCTCGGTGTGGTCGAGCTCGGCTCGGCCGCGGCCCGCTTCGGCGGGCCGGCGCTGCTGCCGTCGTCGCTGCCGCTGAGCGCCCGGGTGGAACGGACCTTTGCCGGACTGGTCGCGGAGCTGCCCCCGCTGACGCGCGACCTGCTGCTGCTCGCGGCGCTGAACGACGGGAGCAGCCTGGACGAGATCAGGGCCGCCGGGGCGATCCTGACCGGCGCCGAGGTGCCCACCGAGGCGATCCAGCCCGCGGTGACCTCGCGGCTGGTGACCGTCGACGAGCAGTACGAGCTGCGGTTCCGGCACCCGTTGCTGCGTTCGGCACTGCGCCAGCAGGCGGCGCCCGGCGACCGCCGCCGGATGCACGCGGCGCTGGCCGAGGTGCTCGGCGACAGCCCGATCCGCCGGCTCTGGCACCGGGCCTCGGCCGTGCCCGGCCGGGACGAGGCCCTGGCCCGCGAGCTCACCGTGCTGGCCGCCGACGCCGTCCAGCGGCAGACGGTCGCCTTCGCCCTAGCCGCGGCGAACCGGGCCGTGCAGCTCAGTGAGGATCCGGCCGAGCGGGCCCGGCGGCAGATCTGGGCCGTCCACGCGGCGCACGAGCAGGGCGACCCGCAGACGGCCCGGCGGATCCTGACCGAGATCGACGACCGCGAGCTGCGGGCGCCCGACCGCGTCCGGGTGGTCTTCATGCGCGACCACTACTTCCCCGGCGTCAGCAACGGCCCGGAAAGGCTGCCCGCCTACGCCGGCATGATCCGCACCATGCGGGACGGCGGCGATCCCGACATGGCCGTCCAGGCCATGTGCGACATCGCGCTCGGGGTCCACTACAGCAACGCCCCCGCGCACATCCGCGAGCAACTCGTCGACGCGGCCCTCGCGCTCGGCCTCGACGAGGACAGCCCCCGCCTGACCGCGATCCTCGGGCAGATCGCGCCCATCGAACAGGGCGCCGTCGTGCTGGAGCGACTGCGGCGCTTCGTCCACCGGACGGACATCCCGCCGACGTGGCGAGCCGACCTGACCGTGGCCGCCTGGGCCGTCGGGGCGTTCGAGATCGCCGCCACCATCGGCCTCTCGAGCGCCACCGACCTGCGTCACCAGGGGCGCATCGGCACCCTGTCGGTCTCGCTCAACGCGGCCGCCGCCGCCCACGCCTCGCTGGGCGACACCCGTTCGGCGCTGCCGCTGGCCGCCGAGAGCATCGCGCTGGCGACGGAGATCGGGCAGCGGACCTGGGTGCTGGGCGGCATCCTCATCACGGCTCAGGCCGAGGCGCTGCGGGGCGACACCGAATCGGCCCGGCGCCGGGCCGACGAGGCGGAACAGGCGTTGTCCTCGGCCCGGCGGTTCCCCATGCTGTCTCTCGTGCAGCGGGCACGCGGGCTGGCGGCCCTGGCCGAGGGCCACGCCGAGGACGCGTTCCGGCAGCTCATGCGCGTCTTCGACCCCGCCGACACGGCGTACTTTCCCCACCAGCACCTGCACCTGCTGGGGCATCTGGCCGAGGCGGCCGTGCTCGGCGGCCTGCTGGACGAGCTGCGGCCGGTCGCCGAGCAGCTCGAACCGGTGGCTGAGCGCAGCCAGTCGCCGGCCCTGCGCGTGGGGCTCGGCTACGCCCGGGCCGTGCTGACCGGCGACTACGAGAGGGCCCTGGCCGACGACCTGACCGACTGGCCGTTCGACCGGGCCCGCCTGCAACTGACGTACGGCTCCGTGTTGCGCCGTTCCTTCCGGATCTCGGAGAGCCGTCCGTTGCTGCGGGCCGCCGCCACGACCTTCGACGCCCTCGGGGCCACGCCGTGGGCCGACCGGGCCCGCGCCGAGCTGCGCGCCAGCGGTGAGACCCGCCGCAGGCCGATGGACACGCTGGACACGCTCACCCCGCAGGAGCAGCAGATCGCGCGGCTGGCCGCCGAGGGACTGAGCAACCGCGAGATCGGCGAGCGGCTGTTCCTGTCGCCGCGGACGGTCAGCACCCACCTGTACCGGATCTATCCGAAGGTGAACGTCCGGTCGCGGGCCGAGCTGGCCCGGGTCATCACGGCAGGCCTGTCCGTCGCCTGATACCGGCCCCGACGGCGCGACGGGCCCGCTTAGGCGAGAATGGGCATGCACGGACGTGCCCAACTGAGGAAGGACCTTGTCTTGGCCGGTGGACTCGTAGCCCTGCTGGACGACGTGGCGGTGCTGGCTCGCGCCGCTGCCGCGTCGGTCGACGACATCGGGGTGGCAGCGGCGAAAGCCGGCGCCAAGGCCGCCGGTGTCGTGATCGACGACGCCGCGGTCACGCCCCAGTACGTGCGCAACCTGGCGGCCGAGCGGGAAGTCCCGATCATCAAGCGCATCGCGCTCGGGTCGCTCCGCAACAAGTTCCTCTTCATCCTGCCCGCGATCCTGCTGCTCAGCCAGTTCGTGCCGTGGCTGCTCACGCCGATCCTGATGCTCGGCGGCGCCTACCTCTGTTACGAGGGCGCCGAAAAGGTGTGGGCCAAGATCGCCCACCACGACGCCCACGGCGCGGACGACAAGGCCCCCGACGAGAAGACCCTGATCAGCGGGGCCGTGCGCACCGACCTGATCCTCTCGGCCGAGATCATGGTCATCACGCTCAACGAGGTGATCGACGAGCCGTTCTGGTCGCGCCTGGCCATCCTGGCCGTGGTCGCCCTGGTCATGACGGTGGCCGTTTACGGCGCGGTCGGCCTGATCGTGAAGATGGACGACGCCGGGCTGCGGCTGTCCCAGCTCTCCGGCCCGATCGCCGGCTTCGGCCGCGGGCTGGTCAAGGCCATGCCCATCGTGCTGACGGCCCTGACGATCATCGGCACCGCCGCCATGCTCTGGGTCGGCGGCCACATCCTGCTGGTCGGCGCCGACGAGCTGGGCTGGCATTTCCTGTACGAGCAGGTGCACCACCTCGAGGAGGCGGCGCACGACGCCACCGGCGCGCTCGGCGGCCTGATCGGCTGGCTGGTCAACACGGTGGCCAGCGCGATCCTGGGCCTCGTGGTCGGCGCCCTGATCGTCGTCGTGCTGACCTACACCATCCACCGCCGCAAGCCCGACACCCACGACACCGCCCACGCCCCCGAGGCCCACACCGCGGCTCCCGGTGCGACTGGGGCCGCGACCGCCGCTCCCGTCGCCGGCACCGAACCAACCGCCGGTGATCAGCTCACGACCGACACCCGGGCCGACGCCCAGCCGGTGGCCGACGCCCAGCCTGGTGCCGACGCCCAGCCGGTAGCCGACGCCCAGCCTGGTGCCGACGCCCAGCCGGTAGCCGACGCCCAGCCGGTAGCCGACGCCCAGCCTGGTGCCGACGCCCAGCCGGTAGCCGACGCCCAGCGTGAAGGTCGTTCTCGGGCTGCGGCTACGGCTACGGAGGATGAACCGGCGGGCGGCGACCCCAAGCCCCAACCGAACACCGAGTCCCACTGACGGTGGGCGGGACCGCCGAGCCCGGTGGTCCCGCCTGCTCTGCCGTCCGCACGAGCCACAGATCGCCGGGCTTGCCCATAATCACCGCGGGGCACATGAATTCCCCTCACCCCGGCAGGCCGCTTGTCACCCAGGCGCGGAATCGCCTCTGACCGGACGTGCCCATCCTCACCGCCGCGCAGAGTCACCGCTCGCCGGTCGTGCCCGTGTCCAGTGGCCGGGCTCGTAGCGGCGCCTTGCGAACCTTGTTCGAGCCGGTGCGGGGCAGGTCGTCGACCACGTCGAAATAGGCCGGCAGCTTGTACCGGGCAAGCCGCCCGCCCAGAAACTCACGCACCTCGGCCGGATCAACCTCTCGGCCCGGAACCGCCACGACGAACGCCCGCCCCACCTCGCCCCACCTCTCGTCCGGCACGCCGACCACGGCCGCCTCGGCCACAGCCGGATGTTCGAAGAGGACAGCCTCGACCTCGGCCGGATACACGTTCTCGCCGCCCGACACATACATGTCCGTCAGCCGGTCGACGATGTGGAAGTGCCCCTCGTCATCCACCACCGCGATGTCACCCGACCGGAACCAGCCACCGTCGGCAAATGCGGCCGCCGTGGCGGCCGGATCGTTCCAGTAACCGGGTGTCACGTTCGCTCCCCGCACCCACACCTCACCCGGTTCACCGGCCGCGGTGTCGCTGAGATCCGGTCGCACACAACGGACGTCCGCAAAGAAAACCGGCACACCGGCCGACCCGACGTGCGCCGAACTCTCCCGAGCTTCCAAGAACGTCGCCCCAGGCGCGGTCTCGGTCAGCCCGTAGCCCTGGCAGAAGGTCAAACCCCTCTCCTGGTACGCGGTGATGAGCGCCGGCGGAACAGCGGCGCCCCCGCTCATGACGCTGCGCACCGACGACAGATCAGTCGATGCCCACCGCGGCGACCGAGCCAGGGCCGCGAACATGGCCGACACGCCGAACATCCAGGTCACCCGCTGCGAAGCGATCAGGGCCAGAGCCTCGTCCACCTCCCAGCGCGGCATGATCACGCTGGCGCCACCCTTGAGAAAGGTCGGCAGCAGACACTGGTTGAGCGCGGCCACATGAAACAGCGGCGCCCCGATCAACCCCACCTCGTCACCGCCGACGTCCACCCCCACCAACAGGTTGAAGCAGTTCCAGACGACGTTCCCGTGCGTGAGCACCGCCCCCTTCGGCCGCCCGGTGGTCCCGGACGTATAGAGAATGAAGGCCGCGTCATCCAGTGACAGCGCCACGCCCTCATCCACAGACGCCCCACTACCCACAGCCGAAGCACCCGGTGACAGCGCCACGCCCTCATCCACAGACGCCCCACTACCCACCGCCGAAGCACCCACTGCCCTCGCCACGCCTTCGTCCACAGACGCCCTGCCGCCCATAGCCGAGGCACTCGGCGACGTCGCCGAGCCGTTGTCCACAGAGCGCCCGCCAGGACCAGTGATGGCACTCAATGGCATCGGTATGACGACTGTGGACAAGGACTGGACGGTTTCCGCGCAAGAGGGGCCGTACACGAGCAGCGACGTGCCGCTGTGGAGGAGCATGTAATCGATCTCGGGCGCGGTCAGCCGGAAGTTGAGCGGTACGAACACCGCTCCCAGGCGATGCGTGGCGAACATCGTCTCGACGAACGCGGGATGGTTGGGACCGAGATACGCGACCCGGTCACCCGGTCCGACCCCTTCGGCCCGAAGACGTGCGGCCACCCGGCCCACCCGCGCGTGGAGCTCGGCGTACGTGATCCGGTCGCCCTGGAAGACCAGCGCAGTCCGGCCCGGCGAGATAGCCGCACGTCGCGCCGGCCAAGCCCCCAGTCCCACATTCGCCATCGTCATGAAACCGCCTCCCATCCCGCCGGTCGGCCGTCAACCAAGAACACCGATCAACTCAATGCCGCGCCGACCAGGCCCCTCAGCCCCGCACATGTCGCGGTCCTTACCCCACTACGCCGGCCGCGCGACCGTCGCAGTCGCGCCCCGCCATGCCGGCCCTGCACCTGTCACAGTCGCGTCCCGTCCGGCCCGGCCGGCACCGGGCCGGGGTGGCCTCGGACGTCATGCGTAGTAGCGGTATATCGGGTGGGCCACGCAGGCGGGCTTGTCGACGCCGTCGATCTGGACGGTGAACGTGAGCGACATCTGGACGCAGCGGCGGGCCACCTGCTCGACCTCGTCCACCGTGGCCGCCAGACGGATCTTGGAGCCGACGCGGACCGGGCTCGGGAAACGCACCTTGTCGAGGCCGTAGTTGACGCCCATCTTGATGCCGTCGACTGCCAGCAGCTCCGAGAAGAACGGGATGACCAGCGACAACGTCAGATAGCCGTGGGCGATCGTCCCACCGAACGGGCCCTGGGCGGCGCGTTCGACATCTACGTGGATCCACTGGTGGTCGTCGGTGGCCGCGGCGAACGCGTTCACCCTGTCCTGGGTGATCTCCAGCCACGAGCTGGGGCCGAGCTCCTGCCCGACCAGCGCCTGGAGCCCGTCCAGTCCGTTGACAGTGATCATGTGGTGTCTCCTTCTCGTCGGTGCGCCTGGGCCCGTCAGCGAGCGCCGTCGTCGGTCAGCCCGAGGAGCCGGGCCGCGTTGTCCTTCAAGATTCTGGGGCGTACGTCGGGCTTGATGTCCAGTGCGGCGAAGTCGGCCAGCCAGCGGTCGGGGGTCAGCACCGGATAGTCCGAGCCGAACATCACCTTGTCCTTCAGCAGCGTGTTGGCGTAGCGGACCAGCTGGGGCGGGAAGTACTTGGGCGACCAGCCGGACAGATCGATGTGCACGAGCGGCTTGTGGGTGGCGACTGCGAGGGCCTCGTCCTGCCATGGGAACGACGGGTGGGCCAGGATGATCGTCAGCCCGGGGAAGTCCACAGCCACGTCGTCGACCAGCATCGGGTTCGAATAGCGCAGCCGGACACCGCCGCCACCGGGCACGCCCGCGCCGATTCCGGTCTGCCCGGTGTGGAAGAGCGCCGGTACGCCGAGTTCCTCGATCGCCTCGTAAAGCGGATACGCCATCCGGTCGTCCGGTGCGAAGCCCTGCAGGCTGGGGTGGAACTTGAATCCCCGCACGCCGTGGTCCCGCACCAGCCGGCGGGCCTCCCGCACGCCGGCCCGGCCGCGGTGCGGGTCGATCGAGGCGAACGGGATCAGCACGTCGTCGTGCGGGGCGCAGGCGTCCGCCACTTCCTCGTTGGGGATGCGCCGATGGCCGGTGGCATGCTCGGCGTCGACCGTGAAAATGACCGCGGCCATCCGGCGTTCCCGGTAGTAGGCCGCGGTCTCGTCGACCGTCGGCTGCCTCGGGCCACCCGATCCGAAGTACGCGGCGGAAGCGCCCAGCAACTCCGGGCTCAGCGACCCGTGCCCGTCCCGGCCGACCTCGCAGTGGGTGTGGACGTCGATGGCCACCAGCTCGCCGACGTTCACTCAGGCCGCCGGGGGCAGGGTGGGGGCGGGGATCCCGTACGTCTCCGGTTCCGCGCCGATGCTGCCGGCCCAGGCCGCGGCGATCGCCTCGCTGGTCCAGCCGCCGTCAGCGAACGCGACAGTCTTCTCGTGCGGATGGGACCACAGGGTCAGCCGATCGCCGCCGATGCCGATCGCCTGGCCGGTGACGTCCTTCGCGGCGTCCGACGCGAGGAAGACGATCAGGCCGGTGACGTCGTCGACCGTGCCCATGCCCTCGTCGCGGCGCAACCACGTGGGCAGGGGCGTTCCGGTGCGTTCGGCCTCCTCGATCACCGGGGCGAACGCGGGAATGGTCTTGGTCATCTCGGTGACGGCGACCGGAACGATCGCGTTCACGGTGATGCCGGCCCGCGCCAGCTCCAGCGCCCACGTACGGGCCATCGCCGCGATCCCGGCCTTCGCGGCGGCGTAGTTGGTCTGGCCGAAGTTCCCCCGCTGCCCCGCCGGCGACGAGACCAGGATCAGCCGGCCGCCCTCCCCGCGTTCCCGCATGTGGACAGCGGCCGCCCGTCCACAGGTGAACGTGCCGCGCAGGTGCACGTTGACCACAGCGTCGAAGTCGTCGTCGCTCATTTTCCACAGCACCCGGTCCCGCAGGATCCCGGCGTTGGTGACCATCACATCGAGCCGCCCGAACTCCCGCACCGCGGTATCCACAAGTAACTCGGCAGTCGCCGTCTCCCCCACCGCGGCAACCACCCCGGTCGCCCGGCCCCCACCGGCAACAATCGCGTCGACCGCGTTGTCCACAGCCTCCGGTTCGATGTCGTTCACCACCACAGCAGCTCCCGCGTCAGCCAGCGCCCGGGCGTAGCCCAGCCCCAGCCCTCGCCCGCTTCCCGTGACCACAGCGACCTTCCCGGAAAGTGTCATCGTTTCTCCCGTCCTGGTTCCGACCGAACCGATGCCGAATTCCCGGACGCCGTGACCCCACCGCCAGGAGCGGCATCACCGTCCACCGGACTTCCCGAGGCAGAACCGTCGCCACCGGAGCCGGACGCAACACCGGCTGAGCCCGACCCATCGGCCGCAGCATCTGCGATACCGACGCCCGCTGTGGAGCCGGCAGAACCGTCGCCTTCAGGAGCGGAGCCCTCGGCCACAGAACCCGAAGCACCCGACGCCGAGCCACCGGACGCAACGCCAGGCAAAACAGGGCGACCGAATCCAGAACTGTCGGAAATACCAGCACCCGACGCGGAACCACCGAACTCGGCACCAGCCGCAGCGGGGCCACCGGGCCCGGGACCGACGGCAGCGGCAGCCGGGGCGGGGCCGGCCCACGGGAAGTGGCCGCGGCGTCGGAGCAAGCGGCTCACGGCCGGGACGATGCCGCGCGGCAGGTAGCGGACCACCGCGATGAGCACGAGGGCGTAGACCGCGTACGAGAAGACGGTCGGGGCGTAGCTGGGCATGCCGGGCTGGGTGCCGACGGTGTTGAGCACCTGGACCAGCAGCACGATCACCACGGCCCCGACGACCGGGCCGGTCAGGGTGCCGAGGCCGCCGACCACGGCCATCACCACGAACTCGATCGAGAGCAGCACCGGGAAGGAGCCCGGGGAGAGGTATCCCAGATAGAAGGCGTAGACGCCTCCGGCCAGGCCGGCGAACGCGGCTGACAGGGCGAACACCGCCAGGCGGTACGCGCCCACCGGCACGCCGGCTGCGGCGGCGGCGATCTCGCTGCTGGCTGCGGCCCGCAAGGCTCGGCCCGGGCGGGACTTCACCACGTTGCGCGAGATCAGCAGGACCACCGCCAGCACGAGCCAGGCCAGGTAGGCGTAGCCGAGGTCGTCGCGCAGTTCGTAACCGGGCACCGACAGGCGTGGGATGCCCTGCAGACCGATCGCGCCGCCGGCCCACGTTCCCTGGCCCAGCAGCGAGAGCAGGATCAGCTGCACAGCCAGCGTTGCGAAGGCCAGGTGATGGCCGCGCAGCCGCAGCAGCGGCGCGCCGAGCAGCACCGCCGCCGCGGCCGCAATGACCGGCGCGGCCAGCAGACCGACCACCGGGGGCAGCCCGTGCACCGCGAGCAATCCCGCGCCGTAGGCGCCGATCGCATAGAACGCCGCCTGCCCGAGCGACACCTGCCCCGCGTACCCCATCAGCAGGGAGACCCCCACCGCGACGGCCGCGGTGAGACCCAGCAGCACGTACGTCGTGAGGTGCCGCTCCGGCAGCAGCGGCGGAAGCGCCAGGGTCACGACGGCGGCGAGCGCCACCAGCCACCACTTCCCGGCGTCACCGGCCGTCCGCCCGCTCATCGCGCCACCCCGGCCAGTGCGCCCGCCCGCGTAGCCTGCACGACCATCACCGTCAGCATGAGCAGCAAGGCCACCTCCAACTGATACGCGCCACCGCCGAAGCCCGCGATCAGCGTCTGGGCCACGCCCAGCAGCAGCCCGCCCGCGAGGGCGACACCCGGCCGGGTCAGGCCGCCCAGGATCGCCGCCGCGAAGCCGTTCACGATCAGGGTCACGTCGCTGTCGAAGGTGACCTGCTGGATCGGGGTGGTGAGCACGCCGGCCAGCCCGCCCAGCGCACCGCCGAGCGCGAACGCCAGCAAACCCATCCGGCGCACGTCGATGCCCACCACCCGGGCCGCGTAGCGGTTGCTGGCGCAGGCGGTGAGGGCCTTGCCGAGGTCGGTGCGGCCGAAGAACGCGCCCATGGCCACGAACACGGGCACCGTCACGGCCAGGATCAGCAGGTAGTGGGCCTGGATCCGGGCGTCGCCCACGGTCAGCACCCCGGGCAGTCCGGCGAAGGAGCGCGGCTGGTCGCCCCAGACCACGATCTCGACCGCGTACGCGAAGACTCCCACCCCGAGCGTGATGATCAGCGCCGCACCGGGCTCCCCGGTCGCGATCAGGCCGACGAGAACTCCGGCCCCGGCCGCGACCAGGACGGCCGCCGACTCGGCCAGGACGTGCGGCAGACCGGCCGACAGCAGCGTCGACGTGAGCATCGCGGCCACCACCGCGAACGCGCCCTGGGCGAAGTTCACCACCCCGGTCACCCGGTAGATCGCGACCAGCCCACTGCCGACGAGGGCGTACCCGGCGCCGATGCCGAGACCCGTCACCACGTACGCGATGAGGTCGCTCATCCCGCCGCCACGTGACCGCCGAGGTAGGCCGCCGCCACGCGGGGGTCCCGCGCCAGCTCCGCCGCGTTCCCGCTGAGGACTGTCCGCCCGGCCTCCAGCACGTACGCCCGCCGGCACATCGACAGGGCCAGTCGCGCGTTCTGTTCGATGAGCAGCACGGCCAGCCCCCGCTCCCGGTGCAGCGCCTCGAGATGGCCGGCCAGGGTGCGGACGACCAGCGGCGCCAGCCCCAGACTGAGCTCGTCGACGACCAGGATGTCGGGCCGGGCCATCAGCGCCCGCCCGATCGCGACCATCTGCTGCTGACCGCCCGACAGCGTGCCCGCCGCCTGCCGGCGGAGCCCGCTCAGTTCGGGCATCAGCTCGTAGATGCCCGAGGTGTCCCGGCCGCGCCGGCCGTTGCGCCAGCCGCCCAGCCGCAGGTTGTCGTCGACGCTCAGACCGGCGAAGACCTCCCGCCCCTCCGGCACCTGCGCGAGCCGGCCCCGCACGGTGATCTGTCCGGCCTCCGCCCCCACGAGGCCGGACAGAGCCTTCACCAAGGTGGACTTCCCGGCGCCGTTGGCCCCGATCAGCGCCACCATCTCGCCCGCTTCGACGGTCAGGTCGACCCCGTCCAGCGCGGTCGCCCCGCCGTACCGGACGACCAGCCCCTCGACCCGCACGACAGCCGTCACGCCGCCGCCTCGCCCAGGTAGGCGTCGATCACCGCGGAGTCGGCGCGCACCTGTTCCGGCCGACCCTGCGCGATGACCCGGCCCAGGTCGAGCACGGTGACCCGGTCGGCCAGCCGCATGACGAAGCCGACGTCGTGCTCCACCAGCAGCATGGTCAGCCCCTCACGGCGCAGCTCGCCCAGCAGCACGGCCAGCCGTTCCCGCTCCCCCGCGCGCAGCCCGGACGCCGGTTCGTCGAGCAACAGCAGCCGCGGCTGCCCGCACAGCGCCCGCGCCAGCTGGAGCGCACGCTGCTGCCCCAGCGGTAGCGTCTCGGCCGGTCGCCCGGCCCACTCGGAGATTCCCGTCCGGGCCAGGCATTCCCGCGCCCGGGCCTCGATCTCCCGCTCCTCGGCCCGGAACGGTGGCAGCCGCAGGGCTGCTTTCACGAATCCGGCCCGGGTCGTGCCGTGCGCGCCCACCATCACGTTCTCGAGCGCCGTCATCCCCGTGAAGATGCGAGCGGCCTGGAACACCACGCCCAGCCCGCGCCGGTGGGCCGGCAACCGGTCGATGCGGCGCCCGTCGAGTTCCACCGTTCCCGCGTCCGGCGCGAGCTGCCCACCGATCAGCGCGAACAGCGTCGACTTGCCGGCACCGTTGGGCCCGATCACGGCCCGCAGCTCGCCCGGCTCGACGGTGAGGTCCACATCGCGTACGGCGTAGACCCCGCCGAACGACCGGGACGCGCCGGCGACCGTGAGCGCCGCGCCCATCAGCCGCCCACCGTGGCCAGCTTGGCCTTCGAGTACGCGGTCGGCTCCAGGATCCCGCCGCGCACGGTGGTGATGGCGATGAAGTCCGTCGTCAGTCCACTGTGGTTGCCGGCCGAGTACTTGTAGGTGCCGTTGGGCGTGGTCAGAGTCAGGCCCTCCAACGCGTCCCGCACCTTCTCGCGCTCGGTGCCACCGGCCTTCTCGACGGCCGCCGCCAGCAGCTTGACCCCGCTGTAGCCGTCCTGCGCGAACTGCGGCGGCGGGTAGCCGTACTTCGCCTCGAACGCGGTCGACAGCTCCTCGATCGCGGTCTTCTGCGGACCGGCGGGCAACGCGTCGCCGACGACACCGATCGAGCCGGCGATCGTCACGCCTTCCGCGGCCGGCCCGGCCGGGTCGAGGAACAGCTTGCTGGCCTGCGATCCGGTGAGCACCAGGGGAATCTTCAGGCCGGACGCCGCGTACTGCTTGGTCAGCGCGACCGCGGGCGCACCGGTGCCCCACACCATCAGGGCCTGCGCGTCCGAGGCCCGCACGTGGGTGAACACGGCGCTGAACTCGGTGGCCGTGGTCTGGAACTGCTCGACCGGGCCGAGAGTCACCCCGTACGCGGAAGCCTTGGCCTGCAGGCCCTTGAAGCCGGCCGAGGCGTAACTGCTGCGGGTGTCGTAGGCGACGGCGACGCGGGTCAGCTTCTGAGCCTGGAAGTACTGGAGCGCGGCCTCGGCGTACGTGCCGGAGAGGGCGGGCACGACGAAGACGTACGGGTGGATGGGCGTGACCTGCTCGTCGGCCGGTGTCAGCGAGAGGTACGGGATCTGTTCGCGGTCGACCAGCGGGATGGTGGCCAGCGCCGAGTTGCTGAAGGGCGAGCCGATGACGGCGTCGGAGTCGTCCTTGAGCTCGTTGAACGCGAGCACCGCCTGGTCGGGCAGGCTCTTGTCGTCGCGTACGGAAAGCTCGATCTTGCGGCCGCCGATGCCACCGGCGGCATTGATCTGGTCGACGGCGAGCGCCACCGACTTCTGGTTCTCGGTGCCCAGGGGCGAGTAGTTGCCGGTCAGCGAGACGATCTGACCGACCTTGACGACCTCACCGGAGGAGCCGCCGGAGGAATCGGCGGCGCACCCGGCGGTCGCCAGGACGAGGAGACAAACGAGGACGAGTCGCACGGTGTACCCCCAGTGGGAGCGTGAAAGCCGTGAATGTCTGCACCGAAGTTAGGCGTGTCTGGAACTGCCGTCAAGAATCTGCCTAACATCTTCCGCATGGCGCAACCGCAGACCCTGCTGCTGATGCTGTTCGGCGACTTCGTGCTCGACCGCGGGGTCAGCGTCTTCTCGGGCAGCGTGATCGAGGTGTGCGCGCGGCTCGGCATCTCGGAGCACGCCGCCCGCTCGACGCTGACCCGGATGGTCAATCGCGACCTGCTGCGACGACGCCGGGACGGGCGGCGCATGTACTTCGGGCTCACCGACCGGTCCACGGCGATCCTGCGCGACGGCCGCACCCGCATCTGGGAGACCGGCGCCGTCAACGACCGCTGGGACGGCACCTGGACGCTGCTCAGCTTCTCGCTGCCCGAGTCGTGGCAGCGCCAGCGGCACGACCTGCGCTCCCAGCTCGCGTGGGCCGGCTTCGGCCCGATCCAGGGCGGCCTGTGGATAGCGCCCGGCGAGGTCGGCGCCCAGCAGATCGTGGGCGAGCTGGGGCTGGAGGCGCACGCCCGCGTCTTCCACGCCCGGGCCGGGGCGCTCACCGACATCGAGGCGATGGTCCGGGACGCGTACGACCTGGACGGGCTGGCCGGGCGCTACGCGGAGTTCCTCGACCGGTGGGACGGCCCGCCGCCGCTCACCGACCCGCTGGCGGCCCGGCTCAGCCTGATCGCCGAGTGGCTGCACGCCATCCGCCGCGACCCGCGCCTGCCGGTCGAGCATCTGCCCCCGCAGTGGCCGGCCGTCCGCGCCCAGAAGGTGTTCCGCGAGCTTGAGACGGCGTCCCGACCGGCCGCCCGCGCGATCGCCGACGACCTGCTCGACGTTCTTTAGGGCCAGGGGCTCCCGTGTGGGGGCGGCGCATCCTCGGTGCGGCCCGTGGCGGGCAGCCACAGGACGAACGTGCTGCCGTTGCCGGGCGTGGAGTAGGCCGCCACGCGACCGTCGTGCGACTCGACGATCTGGCGGACGATGGCCAGCCCGAGGCCGGTGCGGCGTTCCCGGCGTACGCCGGCGGCCGCCCCGCCGTCGGCCCCGCGCCAGAAACGGTCGAAGACGCGGGGCAGGTCGTCCGGGGCGATGCCGGGCCCCTCGTCGGCGACGGCCAGCCACAGCCACGAGCCCGAACGGCCGGTGGCCACGGTGATGGTCGACGGCGCCGGAGCCAGCCGCACCGCGTTCGACAGCAGGTTTCCCGCGGCCCGGCGCAGCGCGTCGGCATCGCCGATCAGGTGCAGGCCCGGCGTCGTCTCGTAACGCAGCCGCAGCGGCCGGTCGGTCACGAACGACTCCTCGCCCGCCTCGCGCGCCACCACCGAGAGGTCGACATCGGCGTCGAGGCTGGTCTCGGCGCTGCGCCGGGCCGTGGCCAGCAGGTCCTCGACCAGGCGGGACATCCGCGTGGTGGCCCGGTCGACCATGACCACGGCCCGCTGCCGCTCCTCCGGGGTCGCCTCGGCGACGTTGAGCGACGCGTCCAGGTGGGTGCGGATGATCGCCAGCGGGCTGCGCAGCTCGTGCGACGCGTCGTCGATGAGCTGCCGCTGAGCCTGGAACGCGCGGTCGAGCCGGTCGAGCATCGAGTCGATGGTGTCGGCCAGGTCGCGCAGCTCGTCGCGTGGCCCGCCGAGCCGGATGCGCCGGGACAGGTCGGTGGCCTGGATGTCGCGGGTCGTGCGGGTGATCGCCCCGACCGGCCGCAGCGCCCGGCCCGACAGCACCCACCCGATGGCCAGGCTGGCCACGAACAGCACGGCCAGGGCGATCATCGAGTACGACCGGAGGGTGGTGAGGGTGTTGTAGTTGACCGCCGCCTCGATCTGGCCGATCTCGGCAACGTTCGTGACTCGCTGCAACTGCCGGTTCTGGTCGTACACCTTGGCCAGCTGCGCCGTCACCGGCTGCGGTTCCGTGGTCTGACGGACCGCCAGGTAGATTGCCCCGAGGGTCACGGCCGCGACGGCGAACAACACCATCGAATAGATGACGGTGAGCCGGAACCGGATCGACCGGAACACCTCGGGGAGATTCACGCCGCCGCCTCCCGCAGCCGGTAGCCGCGGCCCACGACCGTCTCGATCGAGCCCTCGCCCAGCTTGCGCCGCAGCGTGCCCACGGTGACCCGCACGGTCTGGGTGAACGGGTCGGCGTTGGCGTCCCAGACGTGCTCGAGCAGCTCCTCGCTGGAGACGACGTGCCCGGGCCGGGTCATCAGGTATTCCAGCACGCCGAACTCCTTGGGCGTCAGCGACAGCGGCCGGTCGGCCACGGTCACCGTGTGGCGGGCCGCGTCGAGCACGACGTCGCCCACGGTGAGCTGCGACGACCCGCCGCCGCCGTCGCGCCGCAGCAGCGCCCGCACCCGGGCCAGCAGCTCGGCCAGGTGGAACGGCTTGACCAGGTAGTCGTCGGCCCCGTCGTCGAGGCCGCGCACCCGGTCGTCCAGGCCGCCGCGGGCGGTCAGCATGAGCACCCGCGGGTCGCCGTCGCCGGGCGTCGGCAGTTCGCCGGTGCGCAGCGAACGGCACAGGTCGAACCCGTTGCCGTCGGGCAGGTTCACGTCGAGCAGCATCAGGTCGTACTCGTTGACGGTCAGCCGGTCATAGGCCTGGGCGGCGTCGAACGCGACGTCCACCGCGTAGCCGGTGCGGGCGAGCCCGACGCGCAGGCCCTCCGCCAGATCTTCCTCGTCCTCAACTACCAGCAACCGCATTCTTCGACTATCCACGCGCGATGAGGGAATCGGCGACCTGCCGGGCCCTTTCGATGGGAACCGCGAAGCCGATCCCGATCGAACCGCCGCCCTCCAGGGTCGCGATGGCCGTATTCACCCCGATGACCTCGCCCCGGGCGTTCACGAGCGGTCCGCCCGAGTTGCCCGGGTTGATGGACGCGTCGGTCTGCACCGCCGTCTGCCGCGAACTTCCCCCCAGCCGTACGGGCCGGTCCAGCGCGCTGACGATGCCCGCCGTCACGGTGCCGCTGAGCCCGAGCGGGGATCCCACGGCCAGCACCGGCTCCCCGACCCGGGTCGCGCTCGGGTCGGCCAGCGCCAGCCGGTCCAGCGCGGCCGCGTCGTCGACCCGCAGGACGGCGATGTCGTTGCTCGGGTCGGTGCCGACCACCTCGGCGTTGAGGCGGCGGCCGTCCGACCCGACGACGGTGATGTTCCCGCCACGACCGCCGGCCGCGACGACGTGGTTGTTGGTGACGATGTGGCCGCGGTCGTCGAAGACGAACCCCGAGCCGGAGCCGCCACCCGAGGCGGTGCGAACCTGCACCGACACGACGCCGGGCAGCACCCGGGCGGCCGCGCCGACCAGGTCCGACGGCACCCCGCCGACGGGCGGCGGAGCGGCGGTGGCGGGCTCGGTGCCGCCGCCGTCGTCGTCGCGGCCGGCCGCGTAACCGGCTGCTCCCCCGGCACCGGCCGACAGCCCGATGACGGCGAGGGCCGCGAGGGCGGCGGCCGGAAGGCGGCGGCCGCGCGGCGCTGCGTGCGCCGGCCCGGCGGTGACGCCCGGCGCAGGGGCCGATGCCCAATCGGGTGAGTGGAACTCCGGACCGCGAGGTGAGCCGAGTCCAGACATGAGCAGTCCTTTCCGAACGTCAGAGGACGCAGGCGAAACATGAGGGGAGGCAGGCGAGACGTCCGACGAGCCGGGCGAAACGTCAGGGGAGGCGGGCGAACCAGAACATCGACGCCAGGGCCGCGAGGAGCGCGAGGCCGAGCCCGATGCCGATGAAGCGCGCGGACACGTCCCGCACCTCGGTCTGGTAGCCCACGGAGGAACCGATGTCCGCGTACGCGTTTTGCAGCTCTTCGGTGTTGGCGGCCTCGAAGTAGCGCCCGCCGGTGGCCTCGGCGACCGACTGGAGCGTCTCGCCGTCGACCGGCACCTGCTGGCCGTCGCCGATGGTGCCGCTCGTCGTGCCGAAGGCGATGGTGTCGACCGGCACGCCCAGCTCGCTCGCCATGCGGGCCGCCTCGGCCGGGTCCTGCCCCGCGGTGTTGGCGCCGTCCGACAGCACGATCACGCGGGCCGGCGGCACATCTTCCTCGGCGGCCGAGTCGACCGACCGGATCTGGTCGAGCGCCGATGCGATCGCGTCGCCGATGGCCGTGCCGGCCTGACCCGCCGACCCGTCGGCCAGCCGGTCGATGCCCGTGCCGAGCTGGGCCCGGTCGGTGCCCGGCGGGACGAAGACCGAGGCCTGCCCGGCGAACCCGACCAGCCCGACGTTGAACTGCTCGGGCAGGTCCTCGACGAAGAGGCGGGCGGCGTCCTTGGCCGCGCTCAGCCGGTCCGGTGCGACGTCGTCGGCCAGCATCGACCGGGACACGTCCACCGCCACGAGCACGGTCGCCCGCTCCCGCGGCACCCGCACCTCGTCCTGCGGCTGGGCGAACCCGACGACCAGCAGGCCGAGCATGGCCAGGAACAGGGAGGCGGGCAGGTGCCGCCGCCAGCCCGGGCGGCGCGGCGCCACCCGGTCGAGAAGCTTCAGGTTGGTGAAACGAACGGCATACCTGCTGCGGCGGCGCTGCGCCACCACGTACGCGACGACGAGCGCGGCCACGCCGAGCAGCAGCCACAGCCGTTCCGGGGAAAGCCAGGTCATCTCGGTGTCCTTTGAGGTTTCGTCGCACCCCGGCTGAGCCGCCGCCGGGCATGCACATGACGCACGATGTCGGCGACCCAGTCGCGGTCGGTCCGAAGGGGAAGGTGGGCGGCGCCGGCCCGCTTGACCGCCTGCGCGATCGTGGCCTGCTGCTGGGCGGCGGCTGCCGCGTATCGTTCGCGCAGCTTGCGACTGGCTGTGGGCACCTCGCGGCGCCGGCCGGTCTCCGGGTCGACCAGCGTGAGCAGGCCGACGTCCGGCAGTTCCTGCTCGCGCGGATCGCCCACCTGCACGGCCAGCACCTGATGCCGGGAACCGAGCCGGCGCAGGGGCTCCTCCCAGGACGGGGCGGCCGGGCCCAGGCCGTCCTCGTCGAGCCCGTCGAGGAAGTCGGAGACCACCACGACCAGGCCCGTGCGCGGCGTCTGCCGGTGCAGCGCCTCGATGCCGTCGCCCAACCCGGTCGCCTGCTGGTTGCGCGGCGTCAGCATCATGGCCCGCAGCAACGAGAGCAGGGCCTGCCGGCCACCGCGAGCGGGGAACCGCCGTACGCCCCCGCCGGTCAGCAGGTGCGCACCGAGCCGGTTGCCGTTGCCGAGCGTGAGGAACCCGACGGCTGCCACCGCGGCGATGGCCAGCTCCCGCTTCTCGAGGTCGGCCGTGCCGAAGTCCATGCTGGCGCTGGCGTCGACCAGCACGTGGGTGCCGAGCTCCCGGTCGGCGTCGAGGGTGCGCACGTGCGGCACGGTGGTGCGGGCCGTGACGGACCAGTCCATCCGCCGCACCTCGTCCTCGCCGGGGCGGTACTCGCGGCTGCCCGCGGGCTCGCTGCCGATGCCGGGCAGCAGGCCGAGATACGTGCCGTGCAGGAGCCCGTCGAGCCGCCGCGTGATCATCAGTTCGAGCCGCCGCAGCCGGCGCTCCGGCACGAGCTCGGCCCGGAAGCCGCCCTCGTTCATGCGGCCATCCCCAGGCCCGGGCCGGTGTTCTCCTGGGCCGGAGCGATCAGGGGCAACGGGACGGCCTCGAGGATCCGCCGGACGATGTCCTCGGGCTGCACGCCGTCGGCCACCGCGTCGAACGAGAGAACCAGGCGGTGCGCGAGGACGTCAGGGGCGATCTCGAGCAGGTCGGCGGGCAGCACGTAGTCCCGGCCGCGCAGCAGGGCGATTGCCCTTCCGGCGGCGACCAGGCCCAGCGTGGCACGCGGGCTGGCCCCGTACGCGAGCTGCGAGGCCACCTCGGGCAGACCGAACCGCTCGGGCTCGCGCGTGGCCAGCACCAGCCGCACGACGTACTCGGCCAGCGCGTGGTGGACGAAGACCGCGCGGGCCCGCCCCTGGAGCTCGTGCAGGATCACCGGGTCGAGAACCCGCTGGGCGACCGGGCGGGCGCCACCCATGCGGTAGAGGATGCCCAGCTCCTCCTGCTCGGTGGGGTAGTCGACGATCACGCGCATGAGGAAGCGGTCGCGCTGAGCCTCGGGCAGCTGGTAGACGCCCTCGCTCTCGATCGGGTTCTGGGTGGCCAGCACCAGGAACGGCTGCGGCACGGGGTAGGTGCGGCCGCCGAGCGACACGTGGCCCTCGGCCATCACCTCGAGGAGGGCGGACTGGACCTTGGCCGGGGCCCGGTTGATCTCGTCGGCGAGCACGATGTTGGCCATGATCGGGCCGAGCTCGACGTCGAACGACTCCTTGCCGGCGCGGTAGATGCGCGTGCCGAAGATGTCCGAGGGCACCAGGTCGGGGGTGAACTGGATCCGGTTGAAGGAGCCGCCGACGGCGACGGCCAGGGTCTCGGCGGCCAGGGTCTTGGCGACGCCGGGTACGCCTTCGAGCAGGCAGTGACCGCCGGCCAGAAGTGCGGTCATCAGACGCTCGACCAGACGGTCCTGTCCGACGATCACCTTCTTGACCTCGAACAGGGTCCGCTCCAGCCGGCGGTCGGTTGCTTCGTCTGTCATGCGTCGATGACACCAACTGACACCGAAAACCAACCGAAGGCCAAACTGTGGATAGCCTGACCGCATGACATATCCCCCGCCGCGATACCACGGCATCACCGGAGAAGTCAGCGCCACGTACCGGCCGAAGGACACACCGCCCGAGTTCGTGTATCCGAACGGCACCAGGGTGTCCTACCTGTCGACCGGAGACTCGACGGGCGGCTTGTTCGGGCTCTACCGCTGGGAATGCGGGCCGGGGGTCACCGGGCCCGACCCCCACTTCCACCGCTCGATCGCCGAGTCGTTCTACATCCTCAGCGGCAGCATGACGATCTACAACGGCACGGAATGGGTCACCACCGAGCCGGGTGACTACGTGCACGTGCCGATCGGCGGCATCCACGGGTTCAAGAACCGGTCGGGCGCGCCGGCTTCGATGCTGCTGCACTTCTCGCCGGGGGCGCCGCGCGAGGCGTACTTCGAGGGGCTCGTGGAGATCGCCCGGATGGAGGACGAGGAGCGCGCCGAGTTCTACGCCAAGCACGACAACATCTGGCTCGACGGCAAACCCTAAGGGTCGCCCGCGTTCCGCCGATCAGGCTGGTGAGGAATCGGACCAGCGTGCCGGAAGGAACGTATGCGGGACAGTGCCTCCGGCGGCGCCGGCGAGGAGGGCTTCAGCCTCGTTGAGGTCCTCGTCGCCCTGGCCGTCCTGTCCATCACCCTGCTCGCCAGCACCCCCTTCTTCGTGGGCAGCCTGCGCAGCGTCAACAAGCAGCGCACCGAGCAGGCCGCCATCCAGCTGGCCGACACCGCCATGGAGCAGGTGCGCGGTCTCAAGGGCAGCTCACTGCTGACCGGGCACGGCCGGCAGGCCGGCGAGGAGCAGTTCGCCGCCGCGCCCGCCGCGGTCAAGCCCTATCTGGCGACCATGCAGGTCGGGCACGACGAGGACGACGGCGTGCTGCCGACCGACGGCGCCGACGCCCCGATCTCCACCGCGGCCCAGGTCACCACCGTCGAGGGCACCCCGTACACGCGGATGATCTACATCGGGATGTGTGAGGTCTATCTGACCCGCACCGGCGACTGCGTCTATCCGCTGGGCAGCAGCGCCGAGCCGGCCGACAAGACCAAGATCTTGAAATTCTTCCGCGCCGTCGTGCTGATCACCTGGCCCGACAACTCGTGCGACGTGACCCCGGGCAATCCGCCGAACACCTGCCTGTACGTCACGTCGACGCTCGTCTCGCGCGCGCCGGAGCCCAACTTCGACGTGCACCGGCCGTCGCCGACCGTCCTCACCAAGTCGCTCACCTTCTACCGGGGCATCCTGACCGCCGCCCAGCTCGAGGCGCGCGGCGGTCAGCTCCCCAACACCTGGACCGTCGGCGCGCTGCCGGCCGGGCTCTCGATGACCCCGCTCGGCGTCATCAACGGCACTCCGACCACGGCCGGCGTCACCGTGACCACGACGACCGTCACCGACAAGCTGAACCGGACCGACACCGAGCCCATCAGGTTCACGGTGGTGCTGCCGACCACCGTGACCGCGCCCGCCGGCACCACCAGCCACGTCGGCGATGCGGTGGCCCTGCAGGCCACGGCGGCCAACGGCGTCGGCCCGTACGTCTACAGCTCCTCGACCCTCGCTCCCGGGCTCACGATCAACCCCGATACCGGCGCGATCACGGGCGCGATCACCACCGCCGGCGCCTACACCTCGACGATCACCGCCACCGACCAGAACGGCATCGCCGGTTCGAGCACCTACACCCACACGGTGCTCCCCGCCGTCACCCTCGGCCCGCTGACCGACCAGGCGATCGACATCAAGTCCAAGCTCTCGGTGACCGCGGCCGGCGCGGGCGGCAACGGGAACTACTCGTACAGCGCCACCGGACTGCCCCCCGGCGTGACCATCAACGACAAGAACGGCAAGATCAGCGAAAAGGTCGATGTAACCGGCCGCTTCCTGCCCATGATCACCGTCACCGACAGCCTCGGCGGCGCCGGCGGCACCGCGAACCAGCGGTTCGTCCTGATCGTCAACACCACCAATTCCCTCATCTTCACGGCCCCGGCTCTGGCCGCGCCCGATCAGACGACCGTCCGGGGCACCCCGGCGTCGCTGGCGCTGGCGACCAACGGGTCGCTGCTCGGCCTGAGCCCGGTCGTGACGGTCACCGGCCTGCCGCCGGGCCTGACCTACAACGCGCTGTCCGGAGCCATCTCGGGCACGCCGACCACCGCGGGCGCGTACACGGTGACCGCGACCGCCACCACGGTGACCGCGACCAGTGTCCTCACTCTCGTCTGGACGGTCACATGATCGACGACGAACGCGACGACGCCGGCTTCACCCTCACCGAGCTGCTGGTCGCCATGGGCCTGATGTCGGTGGTGCTGATCATCGTGACCAGCGGGGTGGCCGAGGTCTATTCGAACGTCAACCGGGCCGACACCATGAGCGCCGCCCGCGAACAGCTCACCACCAGCTTCCGCCGGCTCGACAAGGAGCTGCGCTACGCGAGCTGGGTCTCGACGCCCGGCAAGGTCGGCAGCGACTGGTACATGGAGTACGCCACTCCCCTCGGCTGCCGGCAACTCGTCCTCCGGAACGGCGTGCTGACCACGGCAAGCTGGAACCTGCCGTCGACCACGCCGGGCACGCCGGCCACGATCGGCACCAACCTGACCCAGACCGGTGCCACGGACCCCTTCACGGTCTACCTGCCCAACTCGCAGCCGTTCGCGTCGGCCAGCCCCGGGACTGCGGGGGTGGGCAACGACTACCAACTCGCGCACACCCAGGTCCGGATCCGGCTCACCGGCGCGCTGGGCCCGACCAGCCTGCCCTTCGACGTGCTCTTCACGGCCCAGAACACCAACGCCAGCAACGTGTTCTCGGACAACGGCAAGCTGACGCCCAACGACTGCAGCAAGGCGAGGCCCACGGCATGAGACATTCGTGGCTGCGCGACGACAGGGGCTCGATGCCGATGGCGATGCTGGTCGTCACGGTGGTGTTGTCGCTGTCGGCGCTGATGGTCCCGCTGGTGCTGCGCCAGATCAGGGCCACACAGAACCTCGCCGAGCGCGTCGCCGCGCTCAACGCCGCCCAGGCCGGCATGGACGTGATGATGGCCCGGGTCCGCGCGGCCGCCGACCAGGACACCCAGAGCGGCTACCTGGAGAACCTGCCCCCGTGCACGCTCGCCGGCGAGGCCGGCCTGAGGTCGGACGGCGACAAGCTCACGTACGCAGTGACCCTGAAATACCGCGACCAGGACGGCCTCGACATGCCCTGCCCCGCCACCGAGGTGCCCACCACGGCCATCGTCAGCTCGGTCGGGACCGGCGGCTCGACCAAGCGGAACCTGGTCGCCACCTACGTGTTCTCCACCAGCAACACGAACATCCCGGGCGGCCAGATCCGGATCGCGTCGTCCCCCCTCGGCAACCAGTGCCTGGACTCCACGTCGAGCAAGGCCCCGGCGGCCAACACCGCTGTCCTCATGGCCCCGTGCGACGGCAGCAGCCGGCAGCAGTTCGGCTACACGGCCGACCTGTACCTCAAGCTGATCAACTCGGAGTCGTCCGGCGCCTCGTCCGGTATGTGCCTGTACTCGGGCGACCGCAAGGCAGGTACGGCTCTGGTCTTCCGGCCCTGCCCGGCCGTCCGCACCACCACGTTCCAGTGGGCGCTGGACGGCAGCTCGAGATTCCACTCCACGACCACGGACAGCAAGTCGGACGGCGGTTCCTGCGTGAACGTCAAGTCCCCGGGCTCGACGGCGGACCGTGCGGTGGTGCTGGGCGGCTGCTCGGACAACAGCCAGACGGTCATCTGGCGTTCGGCGACCGGCGTCGGCGCGGGCATGGCCGGCGACAGCACCAACCAGCTGGTCAACTACGCCCAGTTCAGCCGGTGCCTGGACGTCACGAACCAGAAGGAGGACTGGGCGTACATGATCGCCTGGTTCTGCAAGCAGGACCCCGGCGGCGTCGTCGACTGGAACCAGCAATGGGTCCACCCGACACCGGTGATTCCCAACATCACCGCGACCGGACCGATCATCGTCAACCACACGAACCAAACCAGCAACAGCAAGAACGGCTCCGCCGCCAAGAACTATTGCCTGCGCTCCCCCGGCATCGTGACGGCGACCTCGTGGGTGACGGTCGTGTCATGCACCACCCCGGCCGCCCAGGCCCAGCAGAACCTGACGTGGACCGTCTATCACGACACCGGGGACTACGGCACCAGCTACCGCATCAAGGACTACCAGGGCAACTGCCTGCAACCGACGGCCCAGGGCAGCGGCGTGGCCAACGACTTCCACGGCGACGGCACCAGCAAGGTCAAGGTCTCGGTGTGCAACCGGTCCGAGCTGCAGAAGTGGAACGCGCCGGCCAACATCAGCCAGCCCACACCCCTGACCGACCTGGTGGAGTACTAGCTCGCGTGGGTCATGGTGGGGTCGTGACGTAGCCACGTGTTCGTGCCCCGGCGCTTGGCCGTGTACATGGCCACGTCGGCGTCGCGCAGCAGGGACGTCACGTCGGAACCCGGGGTGGCGGCGGCCACGCCGATGCTGGCGGCGGCTCGCACCGGGATGCCGTCGATCTCTTCGGGAACGGCCAGGGCGGCCAGGATGCGTTCGGCCGTCCGGGACGCCTCGGGCGCCGCGCAGTCCGGCAGCAGGACGGCGAATTCGTCGCCGCCCAGACGGGCGGCCAGGTCACCGGCGCGGATCGCGGTGCGCAGCCGGTCCGCGACCGCGATCAGCAGGGCGTCGCCGGCCGCGTGGCCCATCGTGTCGTTCACGGCCTTGAAGCCGTCCAGGTCGACCAGCAGCACTGACACCCGGGCCGACGGCGCCGCCAGGGCGTGCGCGACCTGGTCGTGGAAGTGGGTGCGGTTGGCCAGGCCGGTCAAGCCGTCGAAGTTCGCCTGGTGCCGCAGGCGGATCTCGTGCTCGCGCAGGCGGTCGATCAGCGCGCTGTTGTCGTGGAAGGCCACCAGCTGCCGGCCCGCGACCAGCCCGCAGATCAGCACGAGCCCGGCCACCACGCCCCACAGGCGGGCGTTCACGCCGGCCGGCAACACCACGATCAGCGCGCCGAAGGCGACCACCATGGCGGCGTACGGCAGAAGGCTGTAGGGCTTGCGCCGGCGCTGGCCGAACGCCGCGGCCCGGTCGGCGCCGGCCAGGACGAGCTGGATGCGCGGTCCGCTGGTGATCAGCAGGGTGGGCAGCAGGCACACCAGGTAGACCAGCGGCGCCGCCACCCCGCCGTCCTCCCGCGAGAGGACCATGCCGACGGTCATCGCGACCGCCGAGCCGATCATCGGGATGGCGGCCGCCGTGTGCATGGGCGCGTTGCCGCTGAGGATCATCTTGATCGCGGCGAACGCGGCCGTGATGCTCACACCGGTCGCCGCGATCACGGCCAGCAGCTCCGGCTGGGAATATTCGCCGGGCGTCGCCAGCAGGCACCAGGCGACCACGCCGCCGGCCGCCAGCACGGTCGCCGAGTCGAGCCAGTAGCCGAGGCGTTCGCGGCCGGACCGGGTCGGATGCGGGTGGGCCAGCATCGCCACCACCACCGCGGTCAGCCCGATGCCGAGGCAGACGGTCTGCACCGTGCCGCCGGCCGTCGTCCACTCCCCGGGCGTGAAGGTCAGGATCGTCTGGGAGGTGTCGCCCACCGTGAAAAGCAGGCCGACGGCGACCAGGACCAGCCAGAACCGGCGGACCGCGCCGGTGGCCAGCCGGGCCACCCGCCACGAGCAGAACGCCAGCATCAGGTCCATCGGCGGCTGGACCGCCCAGAACACCCGGACCGGGCCGGCGGCATGCCCGTCGAGCAGGACGAACAACACCGCCGCGAGCCCGATCCACGCCACGAAGGCGAGCAGGAGGGGGTCGCGGCGCAGTCTGGCCACGGTGGGCACGGAGTCGGCCATGCGGGACTCCCTCCGCTCGATACGGGCCACGGCGACCCATGACGCTCCGTATCGACACCGCAGACGCACGGTTGAGAAGTCGGTCCCGCCCGGCGACGCGCGTCACGCCGGTATTGCTCGCAGTGCCAGCAGCCCTCCGACGCCCGGCACCACGGCGAGCAGCCGGGGCCGCGTCCGGCTGGTCGCCGCCGCGGTGGCCCCGATGACCAGCAGGTAGGCGCAGCCGTGCAGGGGGCCGAGCAGCGTGGCGACCCACGGCACGTGAACGGTGGCCAGATTGCCCAGCAACACCACCAACGAGAAGAACTCGACACCGGTGGCGGTCCGCAACAGCCTCATCGTCACGCGCCCGTCGTCGAGCCGGGGCGCACGATCATCAGGACGACCACCGTGGCCCAGAGCAGGTTGAAGACGCCGGAGACCATGCCCAGGCGGCCGGCGTCGACCGGGTCCTTCGACCACAGGGCGGCCGCCTGAGCCGGCAGGATCGCATAGCCGAGCACCGCGGCGGCCAGAACCGTGAGCAGGATCGAGACGAGCAGCCAGGCGTCGGTCAGGACGCCCAGCGACGCCCCGGTGGCCAGCCCGAGCACCGGAACCGCCAGCCCGACCAGCGCGTAGACGCGGCTGATGCGGTGCAGGGTGCGCATCTGGTCGAGGTCGGCCCGGCGCACCGCGGCCGGGAACATGCTGGCCGCCACGGTCACCGGGCCGATGGCCACGATCGCGGCGAGAACATGCAGGGAGAGCAGTACTTTTGTCACGGTCACCGACCGTATGGGCGGGCTCGAAGATCCGGAAGTGGCTCGAATGACACAGGTCAACGGATTCTCGCCATACACTGCCGGGCATGCATCAGCTCGCCGTTCTCGCGCTCGACAACGTCGTCGCCTTCGACCTCGCCACCCCGCTCGAGGTCTTCGGCCGGGTGCGCCTGGCCGACGGCTCGCGGCCCTACGACGTACGCGTGTGCGCCCCGCAGCCCGAGGTCAGCGCGCAGGCCTTCACCGTGCGGGCTGAGCACGGCCTGGAGGCGCTCGAGTCGGCCGGCACGATCGTGCTCCCGGGTTGTCACGACGCCACTCAGCCCGTACCGGAAGAGGTTCTGACCGCCCTTCGGACGGCTGCGAGCCGCGGCGCGCGCATCGCCTCGATCTGCGCCGGCGCGTTCGTCCTGGCCGCCACCGGCCTGCTCGACGGCCGGCGGGCCACCACCCACTGGCTCGGCGCCGCCCAGTTCCGCGCGATGTTCCCGGCGGTCGAGCTCGACCCCGGGGTGCTGTACGTCGACGAGGGGCAGTTCCTCACCTCGGCCGGCGCCGCCGCCGGGCTCGACCTGTGCCTGCACCTGCTGCGCCGCGACCACGGCTCGGCGGTGGCCGCACAGGCCGCCCGGCTGTCGGTGATGCCGCTGGAGCGCGAGGGCGGCCAGGCCCAGTTCATCGTGCCCGAGCAGCCGCCGGCGCCGCGCGGGTCCGAGCTGGAACCGCTGCTGCGCTGGCTCGACGACAACGCCGGGCACGACCTGACGCTGGAGGCGATCGCCGGCCGGGCCGGCATGAGCACCCGGACGCTGAACCGGCGCTTCCGCGAACAGACCGGCACCACGCCGCTGCAGTGGCTGCACCGGACCCGCATCCGCCGCGCCCAGCACCTGCTGGAGACGACCGCCCACCCCGTCGACCGGATCGGCTCACAGGTCGGCTTCGGCTCCCCCACGGCCTTCCGCGACCGCTTCAAGCGCGTCGTCGGCACCAGCCCGCACAGCTACCGCCGGAGCTTCCGCACGGAGCAGTTCTAGGTGTCGGTCTCGAGAATGGCCTCGCCCGCGATCTCGATGCGCACGCTCTTGCCGACCAGGAAGCCGCCGCTCTCGAGCAGCACGTTCCACACCAGGCCGAAGTCCTCGCGCTCGAAGTCGGCGGTCGCGCTGAACCCGAAGATGTCACGGTCGTAGGGGTCGCGCCGCGCGCCGCCGTACTCGACGTTGAGGTCGATCGGCCGGGTCACGTCGCGGATGGTGAGCAGGCCGTTCACCACGAACTTGCCGCTGGGCCGGGCCGCCGGCACCGCCGCGGCGTTGGGCCGGCGCGACAGCGGGTTGTTGCGCAGCCGGGCCCACAGGAAGATCTCGTCGTTGTTCTGCTGCCACTGCACGCCGGTGCTGCGGAACGTGATCACCGGGTAGCGCTCGACGTCGAGGAAGTCGGGGCCCGACAGGTGTGTGTCGCGATCGGCGTTGTGCGTGGTGAGGCTGGTGGTGTCGATGGTGGCCGTCACCGACGAGCGCATCGGGTCCTCCGCCACGAAGATCGTCGCGTTGCCGCGGGAGAACTCGCCGCGGACCGGGCTCACCATCATGTGCTGGGCGAGGAATCCGAGCCGCTTGTGCGCATCGTCCAATTTGTACACACCGGTGTCGGGAATGGTCAGGCCGTTCCACTCCCGGATCGGTCGGTCGACCATAACGTCGCTTCACCCCTCGGCCACGTGCCCACGATGCATTCTCCGAATTCAAAGGATCTTAGGCCGAGAAAGGCCGCGCTCGCCGCCCGCCCGGCCACTCAGGGTGCGGACGGGCAGCTCAGTGGCCGGGAACACCGTCACGAACGTGCACTTAAGACCGATTTATACGGCGACCGGAATCACATTTCCCCGGCAATGGTGACGCAGTGTTTCAGTGAATGAAACAAACCCGACAGGGTGACGATGGCCACCCTATCCCAGAATCACTTCGAGCTATTTCGATGCCCGCATGATCTCGCCGGTGAGTTCGACCGAGCGCACCCGGTCGGTCACGGCCGACGCGTGGTGAGCCGTGATGAGTTCGTCGGCCTTGGCCTCCTCGGCGAACTTCTCCAGATACTCGCGGACCTCGCTGGGCGTGCCGACCGCGGTGTACCGGGTCATGTTGGCCAGGCCGGCCCCGGCCGGGGAGGCCAGGAAGGCGTCGATCTCGGCGTCGGTGAAGTTGGCCCCGCGGGCGCCCCGCGTGATCATCGCCCGGGTGCGGGCCCGGTAGGCCCGGGTGCGCTGCTCTTCCGCGGTCGCGGTGTCGTCGGCCGCGAAGACGTTGACCCCGGCGATCACGTACGGCTCGGCCAGCTGCTCGGACGGACTGAACGTCTCGCGGTAGACGGTGACGGCCTGGTGCAGCGCGTCGGGGGCGAAATGCGAGGCGAACGCGTACGGCAGGCCGAGCTGAGCCGCCAGCTGGGCGCCGAACAGCGACGAGCCGAGGATGTAGAGCGGCACCGGCGACTGCGGGCGGGGCACCGACTGGACGCCCGGCACCCGGGTGTGACCCGTGAGGTAGCCGTTGAGCTCGAGAACGTCCTGCGGGAACGAGTCGGCGGAGCTGTTGTCGCGGCGCAGCGCGAGCATCGTGTTCTGGTCGGTGCCGGGGGCGCGGCCCAGGCCCAGGTCGATGCGGCCGGGGTAGAGCGTGGCCAGCGTGCCGAACTGCTCGGCGATCACCAGCGGCGAGTGGTTGGGCAGCATGACGCCGCCCGAGCCGAGCCGGATGCGCTCGGTGTGGGCGGCCACGTAGCCGATCACCACGCTGGTCGCCGACGACGCGATGCTGGGCATGTTGTGGTGCTCGGCGTACCAGACGCGCTCGTAGCCCGTACGTTCCGCGGCCCGGGCCAGCGCGACGCTGGCCTCGAAGCTCTCGAGCGGGGTCTGCCCGCTGCTGATCGGGGCGAGGTCGAGAATCGAGAGCGCGGTCACCATGGAACCGAACGTACTCCGCGGTCCTTACACCGGCACTGTGCGCCGGAACACGTCGAGCAGGAACCACTCGTCCTCGTGGTGGACGACCCGCTCGAGCCCGGGCCGGGCCGCCAGCGCCCCGTGCACCTGGAAACCGTCGTAGTTGCCGCCGGTGGCCCGGTCGCGGAAGTGCACAGCGACGATGTCGCCGCCCGGCTCGAGCCGCTGCACCAGGCCGTCCAGGGTGGCGTGCAGGTCAGCTTCGTTGAAGTAGTAGAGCAGGTCGCCCACGACGATCAGGTCGAAGGTGGCGTCGGGCAGCTCGGCCGGCAGGTTGGCCCGCTCCACCCGTACGTTCTCCAAGTCGCGAACCACCTCGCGGGCCTGCTCGACGGCGGAGTCCACCGAGTCGACGGCCAGCACCTCGTCGCAGCGCGGCGCCAGCAGGGCGGTGAGCAGCCCGATCGAGGCGCCCGGCTCGTAACAACGGCGGTAGTGCTCGCGGGGCAGGCTGGCCACCGTCACCGCGTACTTGCGGCGGTCGTGCCATTTCGTCGCCAGATCCCACGGATCGTCCTTCGCCAGGTAGAGCCCGGTGAAGTAATCCAGCGAGACGGAGTCGGCCGGGGGTTGCGCGTCGTCGAGAGCTCGTGCCACGCGACGACAACTTACCGGATCGCTTGAGGAACGCCGCGCCCTGCCGATGGGACAGATGACGGTGTCGGGCCGAAAGGAGGGGGCGCGATGCTCTCGCGTGCCCGCCGATGGTGGTGGTGCTGGCTCCTGGCCGTCGCGGCGCCGCTCATCCTCGTCTCGCCGGCGCTGGGAACCACGGGCGAGCTGACCGTCTACGGTCTCACCGGCGCCTGCGCGGTCGCCGCTGTCGTGCTCGGCATCCGCTTGCACCGGCCGGACCGGCGACTGGCCTGGTCGCTGCTCGCGGTCGCGGCCGTGTTCGTGGCGGCCGGGCCGCTCGCCTGGGCCGTCGCGCCGGACGTCATCCTGGTTCCGGGGCCCGGCATAACGCTGTTCGACGCGTTGTTCCTGGCCTCGTATCCGGCCCTGATCGCCGGGCTTGCGCTGCTCGCCGACCGGTCCGGCGTCTCCCGGTGGGCCGGGCTCACCGAGACCGGTGTCGTGCTCTGCACCGGCGCCGTCCTGGCCTGGGTCCTCCTGTACGACCCGTACGTCCTCGACAACCCGGCGGCGCACCCCAACCCGGTTGTCATCGCCTACCCCTTCCTCGACGCGCTGGTCATGGGGCTGGCGGTGCGGCTGATCGTCGTCCAGGCGCGCCTGACCCACCCGCACCTCATCGTGCTCGCCGCGGCCCTGCTGATAGCCGCCTCCGACGTCCGCTACTTCCTGCAGGTCACCCGGGGCGAGGCCCTCGACGGCGCGATGACGCTGAGCGTGGGCGCCTGCATCGGGGCGTACGTGCTGATCGGGGCGGCGGCGCTGCACCCCGGCGCTGCCCGGCTCGACCCGGTGCCCGGCGCCCGGGTGAGCGCCCGGCGCTCGCTGGCGCTGCACGTGGCCCTGGTGGTCGTCAGCCCCCTGGCCATGGCCCACTCCCTGTTCACCGACCGCGGCCCGCACGACCTCGGACCGCACTACCTGAGCGTGCCGCTCACCCTGACCGCGATCGGCGCCGTGCTGCTGGCGGTCCGGATGGCTCTGGCCATCCGGCTGGCCGAGCAGCAGGCGGCGTCGCTGGGCCGCGCGCTGGCCGAGCAGGCCGAGCTGCAGGAGTCGATGCGGCGGATGGCGCTGCACGACAACCTCACCGGACTGCCCAACCGTCACCTGTTCGACGAGCGGCTCACCCTCGTCTGTCAGGCCGGTCAGCGCCGGGGCGCGCTGCTGATCCTCGACCTGGACGGCTTCAAGGACGTCAACGACCGGCTCGGCCACCCGATCGGCGACCAGCTGCTGATCGAGGCGGCCGACCGGCTGGGCCGGTTGCTCGGCCCCGGCGAGACCCTGGCCCGCCCCGGCGGCGACGAGTTCGTGATGCTGCTGCCGGCCGCGGGCATCGCCGAGGTGAAGGCCCGGGCCGACGCCGTGCTGGCCACGCTGCGCCGCCCGGTCGAGGTCAGCGGGCACACGCTGCACGTCACGGCCAGCGTCGGCATCCGCCGTCTGGCGCCCCCGGCCGGCCCCGACGAGCTGCTCAGCGACGCCGACCTGGCGCTCTACGCGGCCAAGGCGGCCGGTAAGGACCGCCAGGAGCTCTTCGATCCTCGCCTGCGACGCGAGCAGGCCGAGCGGATCCGCATGGTCGAGCGGCTCCGCGCGGCCGTCGACGCGGGCGAGTTCGCGGTGCACTACCAGCCGATCGTCGCGCTGCGATCGGGCGCCTCGGTGAGCTTCGAGGCCCTCGTGCGGTGGACGCCGCCCGGGCAGCCGCCGGTGGGGCCGGACAAGTTCATCCCGGCCGCCGAGGACAGCGGTCTGATCGTCGCCCTGGGCGAGTGGGTGTTGCGGCAGGCCTGCGCCGAGGCGGCTCCCTGGCACCGACGGCACGGCACGACCATCGCGGTGAACGTGTCGCCCCGGCAGCTGGCCGAACCGTACTTCGCCGACCAGGTGCGCCAGGCCCTGGCCGACAGCGGCCTGCCGCCGAACGCTCTGACGATCGAGATCACCGAGGGCGTGCTGGTGCGTTCGGGGGCACACACCGAACTGGCCCTGAGCCACCTGAGCGAGCTGCGCGCCGACGGCGTGCGGGTGGCGATCGACGACTTCGGCACCGGGTACTCGTCGCTGGCCTACCTGCGCGACCTCCCGATCGACATCCTGAAGATCGACAGATCCTTCATGCCGGTCGACCCGGCCGACGCCCAGCAGGCCGCGCTGGTGCGCGCGATCGTCGACCTGGCCCGCAGCCTGGGGCTGACCACCGTGGCCGAGGGGGTCGAGACCGCCCACCACGCCGAACTGCTGCGCACCCTGGGCTGTGACCGCGGCCAGGGCTGGCTCTTCGGCCGTCCGGGCCCGCCCACTGCCGCGTCCATCCGACTCTCCGCCGAGAGCACAGTGGGGATCGGTTAGCGGCGGGCCAGGGCCTCGGCCGCGAAATGCATCAGCTGCTCCACGGCCTCGGCCGGGTCGGGGTCGGGCTCGGGCAGCGACGACGAGAACAGGCAGCGTTCGAGCAGCAGCTCGACCAGGGCGGCGCGGTCGACGACCTCGGCGGTGGTGATCGCCCCGGGCAGGATGCGGACCTCGACCGTGTCGCGCACCGGGCGCTCGGCGAACAGCTGCGTCAGGTTGATGTCGAAGAACTTGGTGAGCCCGCCCTCCTTGGCCGCTGCGCGCAGCTCGTCCCACCCGGGCCGGCCGGCGGTGGCGGCCACCAGCGGCCCGGGCAGCGGGGCGAGGCGGCGGCAGGCCGGATTGGTCTGCAGCAGCGCCCGCAACGGCTCGCGCCAGCCGGCGAACAGGCGCACCACGTTGGCCAGGGCCGTCGGCCCCCGGAACGGGCCGCCGTCGAAGTGCAGGTGGACGGCGGCCTCGTGGGGAACCGTGAAGCCGAGCTCACGGGCCGGGCCGAGCAGCTCCTCGAGGGCCTCGTCGTGACCGGCGGCGATCGGCGGCGTCACGATCTCGCACGGCCGCTCACGCTCGGAACCGGCCGGGGCGGCCAGCGCGATCGTGCCCCCGTCGGGATCGTCGAGCCGGTAGACGTCGCCGATCTGCGACGGCTTGGTGCCCCACAGGGAGGCGGCCGTGTCGAGCACCGTGTCGAGCGGTCCGGCCGGGTCGCACTGCTCGGCGAGCAGGCTCAGCAGCCGCGGCTCGTCGCTGAGCACGCGGAACCAGCCCGGCCGGGCCGGGGTGCGCGGATCGAGGCCGTCGAGCAGGGTGATGTCGTCGACCAGGGCGCACAGCGGGCTTCCGTCCGGCCGGTCGACCGCGAAGCCCAGCGTGAGGTTGAGGAACTTGCCCAGGCCGGGCACCAGCGACGGCTCACTGTCGCGGTGCCAGACCGGGCGGACCCGGCCGCCGCAGCGGGCGGCCAGGTCGTCGGCGAGGCTGCGCCGGCTGGCGCCGCGGGGCGCCATCAGCTCGATCTCGAAGCCGATGCGCCGGCGCAACCGAGCCGTCACGGCTGGATCGGAAGGGTCTGACCGGCCAGCAGGCGCTTGCCGCCCTCGACCTTGGCCGACCAGGCGTCCTTCAGGTTCCACAACTTGGCCAGCTTGACCGCGTCCTCGACGTCGTAGCCGGTGTCGAAGAACTTGCTGACCCGCTTGGAGGTGAGCGCCTCCTTCACGCCCTCGGCCGTCGGCTTGACCGGCAGTTCCTGGCCGGCCAGGAGGCGCTTGCCCGCCTCGAGCTTGGCGTCGGACGGGTCGGCGATCTTCCAGATCTTGGCCAGCTTCTCGGCCTCGGTCCAGGTGTAGCCGGCGTTGAAGAACGCGGTGAACCGCGCGTCGTCCATCGGCCTGGTCGTCTCTTCCTCGACCGGGGCGTCGGGCTGCGGCTTGATCGGCAGCGTCTCGCCGAGCAGCAGACGGCGACCGGCCTCGGCCTTGACCGCGACCCGGTTGTCGTCGCTCAGCTTCCAGATCTTGGCCAGGCGGCCGGCGTCGTCGTAGCCGAAGCCGGCGTCGTAGTAGGCCTCGAGCTGCGCGTCGCGCTGCTTCTCGGGGTCGGCGCTCGGGCTGGCGGGCGCTGCAGCCGGCACACCGGCGGCGGTGTTGTTCGCCGCGTTGTTGGCCGGAAGGAACGCGGGCAGGTTGATGGCCCCGGCGATCAGGCCGGCGCCGAGCACGCCACCGGCGGCGATCTGTGCGCCCCGCCGGCGCCGCTTGTACTTCTGGGAAAGCTCTTGAACGCGGGCGTAGACCGCGGAGGGGTCAGGGGTGTTGTGCTCGTGGCTCTCGAAGGCCTCGCGCAGTTGATTGCGGTCGGTCACGACTTCTCCTCGGCGGGAATGCGTTCCATGAGCTCCGGTGAGAGCCGGAGCGTTTTCAGAGCCCTCGAGGCATGGCTGCGCACCGTTGCCTGGGAACACCCCAGCAGGTCGGCGATCTGGTCGTCGTCCAGCTGCTCGTAGTAGCGCAGCACCAGGACGGCCCGCTGTTTGCGCCCGAGGGTGGCCAGGCGCCGCCAGAGGATGTCGGCCATGACGACACCCTCGGCGTGATCGCGCACGCCGCCGCGGGCATCATCCAGCTCGACCAGCCGTTCACCGACCGAGTGCACGTGGCGGACCGCCCAGCTGCGCCGCCACGACAGGTACTCGTTGAGCACCATGCGCCGCACGTACGCCTCGGGCGATTCCGCCTCGCTGATCCGCCGCCATCGGACTTGCGCCCGGGCCAGCACCTCCTGAACGACGTCCTGGGCCAGCTCGCGGTCGCCGGTGAGGACGACCGCGTAGCGCAGGAGACTCGGAAGCCGGGCCATCGCGAATTGCTCGAAGGTCACAACCACTACGACGCCCCCCGTGCCGAGTCTGTGCAGTCGTGCCGGAATTAATTTTCCCGGCCGGTCAGCGGTCCGGCGCATCGACGGGCGCCATCACCCGCAGCGCGTTGGCGGCCAGGCCGATCCGCATCGGCGTGCTGCCGGCGGGCTCGCCGTCGACCTCGACGCGGGCCGGGCGGTCGGTCTCGAGCCACAGCTCGTCGACCGCGAGGAACGGTTCTTCCCGCAGCGTGCGCGAGGGGCCCCGGGCCGCGTTGCGCGCAGTCTCGACGAGCAGCTCACGCCGCGAGGGGCCGCCGACCGTGTACGCCACCAGGAGCCGGTCGTCGGCGTCGGCGTCGCCCGCGATGGGGCGCCCGGCGTGGTGGCCGCCGTTGGCGACGTACACCTGGTGGCTCCGGAAGTCGTGGCTGCGGCCGGCCGTCCGTACGGTGATGCGCAGTGGCTCGTGCCTGGTGAGCAGCCCCAGCGCGGTGAGCGGGTAGGCGTAGCGGCCGAGCAGGCGCTTGAGCGGCCGCGGCGCCTTGAGCATCACCTCGGCCGACAACCCCACCCCGACGTGGTTGGTGAACGGCTCGTCGCCCGCCAGCCCGAGGTCGAGGTCGATCACCTTGCCCTTCACCAGCACCTCGACCGCCTCGCCGAGGTCGAGCGGGGTGTGGGCGGTGCGCGCGAAGTTGTTCGTGGTGCCCAGGGGAAGCAGCCCGAGCGCGGCGTCCTGGTGGGCCAGCAGCCGGGCCGCGGTGCTGATCGTGCCGTCGCCGCCGCCCGCGATGAGCAGGTCGGGCTGCTTGGCCAGACCCTCGGCGAGGATGTGGGGCAGCTGCCGGGGCCGGTCGACCGCGCACGCGCCGAGCAGCGTGAACCCCGCCTCGATCAGGCGGTCGCGCGCGGCCTCGTAGAGCAGCCGCCCGCGGCGCGAGTGAGTGTTGACCACCAGCACCGCGCGCTTGTCGTCGCGGATGTCCTCGGTCAACTGCTCCTTCGTGCGCATCCCGTCGACTTTATCGGGTCAGGACGTTGGTCCCCGCCTCGACGGTCCACGACGAGCTCGTGGTGACCGGTGTCTCGCGGACGTCGATGGTGTCGACCGTGCGCACGTCGGTGTGCCAGGCGCCCCCGGTGACCAGGCAGCGCAGGTAGCCGCGCCGGGAGCCGTCGAAGTAGCGCACGTGCGGGTTGAGCGTCGGGTTGACCTGTTTGAGCGGCGCGTCGAAGGCGATCGGGAAGTCGGAGCTGACCGAGGTCGCGGTGAACTCGACGGCGACCGGCTTCAGCTCGGGCCGGTCGAAGTCGGTGCGCAGCTCGGAGAACCAGGTCGAGTGGATGTCGCCGGCCAGGATCACCGGGTTCTCGACCCGCTTGTCAGCCAGGTAGTTGAGGAACCGGGCGCGCTGCGGCGCGTAGCCGTCCCACTGGTCGAGGTTGGCGACGATCGGCGGCACCGGGGCGCCGGTCGGATTGGGGAACTTGATCCGGCTCATCATCACCTGCTGGGCGACGACGTTCCAGCGGGCCGGCGAGTGGTCGAGCCCGGCCCTCAGCCAGCTTTCCTGGTGTTCGCCGGTGAGCGTGCCGGTGTTGGTCTCGCCGGCCGCGGCCAGGCCGAAGTCGCCGGGGAAGCCGCCGGGCTGATCGCTGCGGTACTGGCGGGTGTCGAGCACGTTGAGGCGCAGCAGCCGGCCGAAGTCGAACCGGCGGAAGATGCGCAGGTCGGCCCGCCCCGGGCGCAGGTCGGCCCGGATCGGCATGTGCTCGTAGTAGGCCTGGTAGGCGGCGGCGCGCTGGCGGGTGAACTGGGCGAGCGTCTGGCGCTTGGCGCCCGTGTCGTCGATCTCGTCGATCAGGCCGGCGTAGTTGTTCTCGGTCTCGTGGTCGTCCCAGGTGACGATCCACGGGAACGCGGCGTGGGCCGCCTGCAGCGCCGGGTCGGTCTTGTACTGCGCGTGGCGGGCCCGGTAGTCGTCGAGCGTGACCAGCTGGTCGATCCCGGGAGTGGCCGGCGTGGTGTGACGGCGGTCGGCGAAGCGGCTGCTCGGGTCGTACTCGTAGATGTAGTCGCCCAGATGCACGACCACGTCGAGGTCCTCGGCGGCCAGCCCCCAGTAGGCCGGCCAGTAGCCGTTCTGGAAGTCCTGGCAGTTCACGACGCCGAAGCGCAGCGTCCCGGCGGGACCGGCGGTCTTCGTCCGGCCGGTCGGGCTGATCCGGCCGAGCGCGCGGAACCGGTAGAAGTACTCGTGGCCGTCGTCGAGGCCGCGGGCGTCGACGTGCACCGAGTGGGCGAGCTCGGGCCGGGCGATCGTGCGGCCGTGCCGGACGATCCGGCGGAACCGCTCGTCCTTGGCGACCTGCCACTCCACCTCGACCGGGCGGCGCAGGCCGTCCCGGATCAACCGCGTCCAGAGAATGACGGCGTGGGGTAGCGGGTCGCCGCTGGCCACGCCGAGCGGGAAGAGGCTGCCGCCCCCGTGTGCCTGGGCGGCCTCTGCGTAGGCTTGCTCGGCCGGCGGCAGGGCCGCGACCCCGGCCGCCACGGCGGCACCGGACAGTAGCTGACGGCGGGTGGGCATCGGCGCCTCCTCAGCGGACGTTCATCGACGGTCACCCTTGCGGCGGCTCATGGCAAGGGTGCGACGGCGTGGCGACACTCGGGTGACGCGAAGATGACTGTCGATCGATCACGGCGGTCGACGCGCAGCGGTCATTTGCGGCGTCGCCGGGGACTCCTCGGCCGGCGGGACCGGGCCCACCTGTGCGGCCGGCGCACCAGGCAGCTACGCATTGGCGGCACGACGGGCCGTGTACTCGCCCGAACGTCGCGACGGGTACTGGATGAGGTTGTCGGGGGCTTCCTCGCGCGGGGTCTCCCAGCCGCGGCGGGGCTCGGCCGGTTCCTCGTACGAGCGCACCCGGAACTGACGGCCGTAGTCCATCATGCCGTCGATGAGGCGGTCGACGTCGCGCGCGGGACGCACCACGAGACGCATGAACTGGCTGGTCATGCCCAGCTTGTTGCCGCACTCGCGGGTGTAGACGCCGTGGTTGGCCACGAGGTGGTCGCGCAGCGCCGTACCGGACCACTCGGTGGGCAGCTTGACCAGGATGAAGTTGCCCTGCGAGGGGAAGACGGTCAGGCCCGGGATGCGGGCCAGCTCGCCCGCCATGGCCCGGCGGTCGCGGCTGAGCAGGCGCAGGCTGTCCTCGTACTCGTCCTCGTGCTCCTGGATCATGAAGACGACCTTCTCGGCCAGCGAGTTGAGGTTCCACTTGGGCAGCGCCTTGCCGATCTTGCCGGCGATGGCCGGATTCGCCATCAGGTAGCCGAAGCGGATGCCGTGCAGGCCGAAGTTCTTGCCGAGGCTCTTGAGCACGATCGCGTTGGACCGGATGACCGCGTCCGGGCCGACCGACGGGTACTGTTCCAGGTCGGAGAAGTCGATGAACGACTCGTCGATGATGACCAGGTCGAGGTCGCCGAGCATGTCCATGAAGCGGATGACGTCGCGGCGGGGCAGGTAGCAGCCGTCGGGGTTGTTCACGTTGCACACCACGGCGACGCGCGAGCCACGGTCGCGGATGAACCGCACGTAGTCGTCGAGGTTGAGCCGGAAGCCGTCCCGTTCCTGGAGCGGGAACATGTCGACCCGCTTGCCGGTCTCGAGCGGCTGGTCGGTCCAGCGGCCGAAGGTCGGGATCGGGATGGCCACGCTCTCCTTGATGAGCAGGTGGTCGATCCAGGTGATCAGCTCGGTCGAGCCGTTGGCCATGGCCACGGTCTGCGGGTGCAGGCCGAGCACGCTGCACAGCTTCTTGGTGATGCTGGACGAGTCGCTCGGGTAGTACTTCAGGATGTTCTTCAGGTCGCGGCTGAGCTCGTCGAACATCTCCGGCGTCGGGAAGTACGGGTTGCAGGGGATACAAAAGTCCACGATCTCGACGCCCTCGCCCGCGCTGCGGGAAAGGTCGAAGTAGGACGCGCTGTGGGCGCCCTTGTGCAGGATCGAGGTGTCGATTCCGGTCCCCGCCATCGAGACTCCTTAACTCCACCGGTGTGCGCGCCACTCCGCCGGGACGCGCGACAGAAGGTACGAAGGGTGTCGATGAAGGGTTCAGGATTCTCCAAGGAATCAACGTTTCCGCAGGTGGGTGCCGGTTTCGTGACCTTAAGCGGCGCTTAACCGAATCCCTTGATCAAGTGAAACGCTTCCCATTTTTGGTGACCCAGATCACTGTCAGGGGAATTCCCAGCGTGTCGGCGGTACACGTTGGACCGGCCACCGGGCCGCCGGAAAAATGTCGGACCCCGGCCGTAAGTTCGGGCTCATGACCAACAGCATGCGGTTGCTGGCGGAAGGTGACGCCGACCCGGCGGCCGTCCTCCGCACCCAGAGCGAGGTAGAGGCGCGCATCCGTGCCATCTGCTTCAAGACCGGCCCCCCGGCGCTGATCGGCGCCGAACTGGAATGGACGGTGCACAACATCGCGGCGCCCGAGGCGCCGCTGGCCGTCGAGACGCTGCGGCAGGCGCTCGGCCGGCACACTCCAGCCACCCTCGGCTCGTCCCACCCGCCGCATCCCCTCCCCGCCGGCGGCACGATCAGCATCGAGCCCGGCGGCCAGGTCGAGATCTCGTCCGCCCCCTTCCCCACCCTGAGCGCGCTGCACGCGGCGGTCTCCGCCGACCTGGCTCATCTCACCGTCCTTCTCGAGGCCTCCGGCCTGTTCCTCGGCTCGCACGGCATCGACCCCCACCGCGCTCCCCGCCGCCTCGTGCGCACCCCGCGCTACGACGCCATGGAGCAGGCGTTCGACGAGCGCGGCGGCGACGGCCGCGTGATGATGTGCAGCACGGCCGGGCTCCAGGTCTGCCTCGACGCCGGCGCCGATCTGCCGCTGCGCTGGGCGGCCGTGTCGGCCCTCGGCCCGCCGCTGCTGGCCGCGTTCGGCAACTCCCGTTTCCACGCCGGTCGCGACACCGGGTTCTCCTCGGCGCGCATGGCCGCCTGGTGGGCCATGGATCCCCGGCTCACCCACCCCGTGGGCGTCTCGGCCGACCCGGCGGAAGACTGGGTGCGTTACGCGCTCGCGGCCCCGCTCACCTGCGTCCGGCGCGACGGCGACTGCTGGGACGCCCCGCCCGGCGCCACCCTGGGCGACTGGATCCGGGGCGCGCTCCCGCTGCCGCTCACCGCGGCCGACGTCGACTACCACCTGAGCACGCTGTTCCCACCCGTGCGCCCGCGCGGCTACCTCGAGGTGCGCTACCTCGACGCCCAGGCCGGCGACGACTGGTTCGCCCCGGTCGCCGTGCTCGCCACCCTGCTGGCCGATCCGGCCACCACCAGCGCCGCGCTCGACCTGGCCCTGCCCACCGCCGACCGCTGGGTCCCGGCCTGGCGGTCCGGGCTCGGCGATCCCGCGCTGCGCCGCACCGCCCACGCCGTCCTCGAGCTGGCGCAACGCCGCGGCTCGTTCGACCGCGGCGTCACCGAGACGATCGAACGGAAGCTGCGATGACGACAGAGACCGAGCGGCTGCGCGAGCGCGTCGCCGCCGAACTGCTCCGCGCCCGCGACCGCACAGTCCGGCTCACCGAGGCCGTCGACGAGGGCGACCTCGTCGCCCAGCACTCGCCGCTGATGTCCCCGCTGGTGTGGGATCTCGCCCACGTCGGCAACCAGGAAGAGCTCTGGCTCGTGCGCGACGTCGGCGGCCGCGAGCCGGTGCGCCGCGACATCGACGAGCTGTACGACGCGTTCAAGCACGCCCGCCGCGACCGCCGTGCCCTGCCGCTGCTGAACGCGGCCGAGGCCCGCCGCTACGTGGCCCAGGTGCGCGACAAGGCGCTCGACGTGCTCGACCACGCCCGCCTCGACCAGGGCCGCCGCCTGGTCGCCGACGGCTTCGCGTTCGGCATGATCGTGCAACACGAGCAGCAACACGACGAGACCATGCTCGCCACCCACCAGTTGCGTTCCGGCCCACCCGTTCTGTCAGCACCCCCACCACCTGCACCAGCGACGCCCGTCACCGGCGAAGTGCTGGTACCGGGCGGGACGTTCACCATGGGCACCGACACCGAGGTGTGGGCTCTCGACAACGAGCGTCCCGCGCATCAGGTCTTCGTGCCGAGCTTCCACATCGACCGGGCCGCGGTGACCAACGCCGACTACGCCGCGTTCATGGACGCCGGGGGCTACGACGACCCGCGCTGGTGGAGCTCGCCGGGCTGGAATCACCGGCAGGAGGCCGGGCTGGTGGCGCCCGCCCACTGGCGGCGCGACGGCCAGGGCTGGGCGGCCACCACGTTCGGCCGCACGGAACCGATCGTGCCCGACGAGCCGGTGGTCCACGTCGGCTTCCACGAGGCGTCGGCGTACGCGACGTGGGCCGGCAAGAGGCTGCCGACCGAGGCCGAGTGGGAAAAGGCCGCCCGCTGGGATCCGGCGACCGGGCGCTCCCGCCGCTACCCCTGGGGTGACGAGTCTCCGTCGCCGCAGCACGCCAACCTCGGCCAGCTGCATCTGCGGCCCGCGGCCGCGGGTGCGTTCCCGGCCGGGGCGTCGCCGCTCGGGGTGCATCAGCTGATCGGCGACGTGTGGGAATGGACGTCGAGCGACTTTCACGGCTATCCCGGCTTCGCCGCGTTCCCCTACCGCGAATACTCCGAGGTGTTCTTCGGCCCCGACTACAAGGTGCTGCGCGGCGGCTCGTTCGGCACCGACCGGTCGGCCGTGCGGGGCACGTTCCGCAACTGGGACTATCCGATCCGGCGGCAGATCTTCACCGGATTCCGCTGCGCGCGGGACGCCTGATGTGCCGTCACCTGGCCTACGTGGGCCCGCCGATACCGTTGTCCCGCCTGCTCTTCGAGCCCCCGCACTCGCTGTCGCACCAGTCGTGGGCGCCCCACGACATGCGCGGCGGCGGCACGATCAACGCGGACGGTTTCGGCGTCGGCTGGCACACGACCGACGGCCCGGTGCGTTACCGCCGGGCCGGCCCGCTGTGGAGCGACCCTGATCTGCCGGCGCTGGCCCGCTCGGTCCGCTCGGGCGGGGTGCTGGCCGCCGTCCGCAGCGCCACCGTGGACATGCCGGTGACCCCGTTCGCGGCCGCGCCGTTCAACGAGGGCCCCTGGTTCTTCAGCCACAACGGCGTCGTGGCGGGTTGGCCCGCCTCGGTCGAGAAGGCGGCCGCCGCGCTACCGCTCAACGATCTGCTGACGCTCGACGCACCCACCGACTCGGCGCTGTTGTGGGCGCTGGTCCGCGACCAGCTGCGGCGCGGCTCGGGTTTGTTCGAGGCGGTGGCCGACACAGTGTCAACGGTCGCCGCGGCGGCCCCCGGCTCCCGGCTCAACCTGCTGCTCACCGACGGCACGACGGTGGTGGCGAGCACGGTGGGTCACGCCCTGTCCGTCCGCGCCGACGAGCATTCGGTGCTGGTCAGCTCCGAGCCGCTCGACGCCGACCCGTCCTGGCGCCCCGTCCCCGACGGCACGATCCTGGTCGCCACCCCCGGAAGCCTCGAACAGATCCCCCTCAGCGGGAGCCAGCCTGCCCGGGCGATTCACGCCGGGCCCACCACGCGGGGAGAAGCATGACCGTCCCTCTCGAAGTCCATCTCGACGCCGGCGACCAGGAGCGTGCGCTGCGCGCCGATGTGATCGCCGGCCTCACCGCGACTCCCAAGTGGCTGCCGCCGAAATGGTTCTACGACGCGCGCGGCAGCGAACTGTTCGAGCAGATCACCGAACTGCCCGAGTACTACCCGACCCGGGCCGAGCGGGCGATCCTCACCGAGCGGGCCGCGCAGATCGCCCGGCTCACCGGCGCGCGCACGCTGATCGAGCTCGGCTCCGGCTATTCCACCAAGACGCGCCTGCTGCTCGAGGCGCTGCACCCCGCTCTGTTCGTGCCGATGGATGTCTCCCCCACCGCGCTCGAGGCGGCCGCCGCCCAGATAGCCACGGACTTCCCCGCGCTGCCCGTGCGGGGCATCGTCGGCGACATCACGCGGCACCTCGACTCCCTGCCCGATGCCTCCGGCCGCCTGATCGCCTTCCTGGGCGGCACGATCGGCAACTTCGAACCGGCCGACCGGGCGCGCTTCCTGGCCGACGTGCGCGGGGTGCTCCGCCCCGGCGAGCATCTGCTGCTCGGCACCGACCTGGTGAAGAGCCCGCGAGTGCTGGTGCCGGCCTACGACGACGCGGCCGGCGTCACGGCCGAGTTCGACAAGAACGTGCTCCGCGTCCTCAACCACCACCTGCAGGCCGATTTCGACGTCGACGGCTTCGCCCACGTGGCCCTCTGGAACGCCGACCACGAGTGGATCGAGATGCGCCTGCGTGCCCGCTGGCCCATGCGCGTCACGATCCCCGCGGTCGACCTGGTGATCGAACTGGCCTCCGGCGAAGAGATCCGCACCGAGATCTCGGCCAAGTTCCGCCGCGAGGGCGTCGACAAGGAGCTGACCGAGGCCGGCTTCACCCTCGATCAGTGGTGGACCGACCCCGAGGCCCGTTTCGCCCTCTCCCTGGCTCACGCCACGCCCTGACCCGACCAACCCGGCCCAGCGCGGGCGCTCCGAGACGGCGGCCTGGCGGGGTCGCCGCCTCGGAGCGGGTCGGGTGGGTGCGTTGGACGTGTGGCTACGGGAGGTAGCGGACCAGGGCGAAGGCGTCGCCGCCCTGGACTCCGCCGCTGCCGCCGATCAGGAGGCGGCCGTCGGGCTGGATCTTCAGGACATTGCCGCGGTCGTCGCCGCCCAGGTCGGTGGTCACCAGGCCGCGGGTGCCGAAGGCCGGGTCGAGGGTGCCGTCGGCGCGGTACTGGGCCACGGCGATGTCGCTGCCGATCGAGCCGGTGGCCGTGATGCGGCCGTTGGGGCGGAGCACCGGCGACGTGGTGGGGCCCGCGACGTACGTGAAGCCGTTGCGGCCCAGCGAACGGTCCGGCTTGCCGTTGGGCAGGTAGCGCAGCATGCCGTCGCGGCGGATGTCGTCCTTCTGGGTCCAGACGGTCTGCAGAATCCGGCCGTCCCGTCCGACGGCCAGGCCGGCCGAGCCGTCGATGGCCTGGGGGCCGGTCAGGTCGCGGACCACCCGGCCGCCGGAGCCGAACGACGTGTCGAGCCGGCCGCGTGGCGTGAAGCGGGCCACCAGCACGTCGGCGGTGGGTTCGGGCAGCGTGCTCCAGTAGCTGCTGGCGCCGGCCACGACGATGTCGCCGCCGGGAGCGAGGGCGATGGTGGTGACCGACTCGAACTCGTTCGGACCCAGGTCGGCGCGGACCACGCCGCCGGTGCCGAACGTGGGGTCGGCGGCCCCGCTGGGCAGCAGGCGCAGCAGAACGGGCGGGACGCTGCCGTCGTCGGTCGCGGCGCTCACGCCCAGCAGAATCTTGCCGTCCGGCTGCTGCACCAGGCCCGCGGGCCGGGTGCCGTGGACGGCGTCGCCGAGCGCCGGGAAGAGCCGGCCGTCGGCGCCGAACGAGGGGTCGATGCTGCCGTCGGCGAGGTACCGAACGAGCGCCAGCTGCGAGAACCCAGATCGCGAGACCGTCCCCGCGACCAGGATGCGGCCGCCCGGCTGCAGCGTCACCGCGATCGGGTCGTCCCAGTACGAATCGGGGTCGACATCGGTGACGACCACCCCGAACGTGCCGAACGAGTCGTCGAGCGCGCCGTTCGGCAGGCGCCGCTCGATCAGGAAGTAGCCCTCGTTGCCGTTGCCGACCGCGATGATTTTGCCGTCGGGCTGCAGGGCGACGTCACGCACGTAGTCACCGCCGCCGTAGTCGGCCGTGACCCAGCCGCCCGAACCGAACGACGGGTCGAGCACGGGCCCGCGCGCCGCGGCACCAGCCGGCGCCGCCAGTGCCCCGGCGATCAGCACTCCGGTCAGCAAACTCCGCACGAGCATGGCGACCACCTCCCGTCCGCGTGGTCCACCGTGGACCAGCGGCGTCACGCCGTAGTCTCACCCGCTCAGCGGTCCGCGTGCCCGCCCGTCCCCACGATCCGCCAACAACGTCATTGCCTCCATTCCGCCGGCAGCAGGGCCGACATGGATGCCGCGCACAGGGTGGGGTAGCAAGGGACGCGTCGGCGTGTGTGGTCAGCGGCGCCCCGGCGGCGGGCTAACCTACCGGCGATGCCTCGAACCGTGTGACCGAAGGAGCCGATGCCGGGATGACGGCCGCGCGATCCGTGCCCCCGCAGGACGACGTGCTCGGCTACTTCGGCACGCTGTCGAACTGGGGCCGGTGGGGCGACGACGACGAGCTCGGAACCCTGAACCACATCACCGACGGCGTCCGGCTGGCGGCGGCGCGGGCCGTGCGCCACGGTCGCAGCGTCTCGTGCGCGTGGGAGCTTGCCGCACCCGGCGACATGGAGCGGTCGACGACGACGTGCCCGTGCGCCGCCGACATGCCGGGCGCCGAGAACATGCCGCCCGCCTTCCACGCCGACCGGCACTGGGGCTTCTCCTCGGAACGCCTGGGCATCACGTTCCACGGCAACACCCTCACCCACCTCGACTCGCCCTGCCACATCTTCTGGGACGGCCGGATGTACAACGGCCGGTCCCACGAGCTGGTCGAGGCCGCGACCGGATCGGCGTGGGGCGCCGTCACGGCCGCAGCGAACGGAATCGTCACGCGCGGCGTCCTGCTGGACATCGCACGGGTCCGCGACGTTCCGTGGCTGGAGCCGGGCCAGGGCGTGTTTCCCGGCGATCTGGACGAGGCCGAACGTCGCCAGGGCGTCCAGGTGCGCCCCGGCGACGCGGTGCTCCTGCGGACCGGCCACGCCCGCGCACGCCGCGAGGCCCGTGACACCGCCGGTTTCACCCAACCCGGCTGGCACGCGTCCTGCCTGCCGTGGCTGCGCGAGCGCGACGTCGCACTGATCGGCGCGGACTCTCCCCAGGAGGTCCAGCCGTCCGGCTACGACGACGTGTTGATGCCGGTCCACGCCGTGAGCCTCGTCGCGATGGGTCTGTGGCTGCTGGACAACTGCGACCTGGAAGCCTGCGCGGCAACCGCCGCCGAGCTCGCGCAGTGGGACTTCCAGCTCGCACTGGCCCCGCTCCGCCTGGCCGGCACCTCCGGCAGCCCCGTCAATCCGATCGCGACGTTCTGACCGGGAACTCGCTCAGTCCTCGAGCGCGGCCAGAATCCGCTTCTGATCCTCGTCCAGCCGCGTCCCGGGAACGTTCGGATCGACCCGGGCGAAGTCGAAATCGGCCATCTCCCAGGCCGGGAACACGTGAACGTGCGCGTGCGGCACCTCGAAGCCCGCGATGACCAACCCCACCCGCGGGGCCTCGTAGGCCTTCTTCAACGCCGCCCCGACCCGATGACTCACCGCCATGACGTGGCCCAGCAGCTCGGGCGACAGCTGGGTCCAGTCGTCGATCTCGTCGCGGGGCACGACCAGCGTGTGCCCGGCCGTCAGCGGGGCGATGGTGAGGAACGCGGCCACCCGGTCGTCGGTCCAGATCATCCGGCCCGGGATGTCGCCGTTGATGATCTGCGTGAAGATGGTCGCCATCGTCTGCCTCTCCGCTGAGTTCGGCCCCCACCTTAAGGCGTGCGGACTGGCAGAGTGTGGATGTGGACCTCGATTCGGGCGCCGGCCTGCTGCACGTGCTGACTTCGTACTCCCCCGGTCGCGAGTGGGACGTTCCGCCGGAAGATCCCCGGGTGCGGCAGGATCTGAAGTCGAACGATCCCGAGACGCTCCCGCCTCAGGTCAAGCGGTACCCGGACGGGCTGCCCACCCTGCCTCTGCCTCGGGATCTTCCGGATCCCGGGGTGCCGGCGTCCGCCGTACTGTCGGGAATGGTCTCGCCGCCGCAGCCGCTCGATGCCGCCCAGTTGGGTCGCGTGCTCTTCCTCGGCGCCGGCGTGGTCCGCACCTCCGACCGCAACGGGCGCTCCTGGCTCTTCCGTGCTTCCGGCTCGGCCGGGGCGCGATTCCCGCTGGAGGTGTACGCGGTGACGCGCGGGGTGGCCGGGGTCGAGGACGGCGTTCACTGGTACGACCCGGTGGCGCACTCGCTCGTACAGGTCGGGCCGGCGACGGGCGGCGACGCGACCACCCTGGTGGTCACCGGCGTTCCGTGGCGGACAGGGTGGCGCTACCGCGAGCGGGGTTTCCGGCACCTCTACTGGGACGCGGGCACCCTGTTGTCCCAGCTCGAGGCGGCGGCCGCGTCGGCCGGGCTCGATCCGCGCCTGCGCACCGGCTTTCCCGACGACGCGGTCCGTGATCTGGTCGGGGCCGACGGCGTGCACGAGTTCCCCCTGGCGTTGCTGACGTTCGGGGCGGGCGCTCCCGCGATCGAGGCGACGGGGGCGGCTGCGCCCGGTGAGCTGCCGCCGGTCGAGTTCCCGCTGGTGACGGCGGCGCAGCGGGCCGGCGACGGCACGGTTCTGGGTGAGCCGTGGCCGGTCGGTGACGAGGTGGCGGCACCCGGGACCGCCGAGACGGTCGACGGCGTGGTTCGCCGGCGGGGGTCGCAGCGGCGCATGGACCGGTCGCAGTCGCTGCCCCGGGAGGCTCTGGACTGGCCGATGGCGGCCGCCCTGCGGGGCATCGACGTGCCGCACTGGGTGGCCGTGCACGCCGTGGAGGGCGTCGAGCCGGGCATCTACCGCTGGCCGGATCTGGGCGACCCGATCGCGACGGGTGACCTGCGTTCGGAGTTGGTGCGGGTGTCGCTCGGCCAGTCGCTGTCGGGCGAGGCGGCGTACGTGGTGATCGCGGCCGTGCGGGCCGGGAGCCTGGACGACCGCGGCTACCGGGCCGCGCAGCTCGCGGCGGGGCTGGTCGAGGGGAGGCTGCACCTGGCCGCGTACGCCGTGGGGGCGAGCGCGACCGGCATGACGTTCCTGGATTCCGAGGTGCCCGCGCTGCTGCACGAGCCCGGCGATCTGGTCACGCTGCTGTTCACGTGCGTCGGCGTGCCCGAGTACAAGGCGCGGGCCGGTGGCCGGCCCGGCGCGCCGGTCGACGTGCGCGCGGTCATGCCGCGAATGGTGGACTGACTTCCTGCCACACGGCCCAGCGGGTCTGCGGGCCGACCTGCTGGGCGCGGCGCATGGCCTTCCGGGCCCGGTCGACGAGTTCGTCGTGGGTCAGCTCGCCCGGGGCCGAGACGGCGACGCCGATGGCCGCGGCCAGCGGCACCAGCCGGCCGCCGGCGATGACCGGGCTCAGCGCCGAGGCGATGCCGCCGGCCACGTCGTACGCCTGCTCGGCAAAGGCCAGATCCGGCAGCAGCACCGCGAACTCGTCGGCACCGAGCCGGCACAGCCGGCCCGACGGCGGGACGCAGCTGCCCAGGATCCGCTGGAACTGCGAGGGCACGGGCTGCACCACGTCGATCATCACGATGGCGGTGTGATGGCGGCCGGACAGGGCACGCGTCGCGGCACGGCGGAACCGCCACTTCCGGATGTCCATGGTCCCCCTCGCCACTCCGTCGATCCCGGTCTGCGCACCATCGGGTGCGGCGGAGCCGACTTGAGGGTTCGGCCGGTCCCGAAACCAGGTCGTGGGCAGCGGCGAAAGAGCGTAGTAACGCCGGATGACCGCGGATCTCAGCGCCCGGTACGTGCCATGGATCTGGTGCCGGGCCGTGCTGCATCGCGGGTGGTGGCTGGTCACGGTCCCGGCCGTTCTCCTCCGCGCCGAGCGGGCTCAGCTCACCGGGACGGTCGCCGGTCTGGCCGCGCTGGGCGGCCTGGCATGGATCATCGGCCGCAGCCCGGCGATGATGCCGGCGGGGGCGGCCATGCTGGTCCTGGGTCTCGGGATCTATCCCCTTTGGGTCAACGGCCAGGCCACTGCGGCCGTACGGGCCACGGTCCACTCGCTGCTGGCCCAGGTCGACTACGTGGGGACGATCGGCTGTGGGCCGGCCGTGGCGGTGGTCGCGGACCGGGCCGGTTTCCCAGGTGCGTTGGCGGTGTGTGCCGCGCTGCCGGTGGCAGCCGTCGTCCTGGTCCGGCGCTCCGCAAGCGGTTGGCAAGGGAACCGCAAGCGGCGTCGCTGATGCTCATCGCGACCGGAGGAGGGACGAGAAGCATGTTCGACGTTGGCGAGCTGGGCACGATCCTGGGCATCTGGGCGCATCCGGACGACGAGGCGTATCTGTCGGGCGGGATCATGGCGATGGCGGCCGCCCGCGGGCAGCGGGTGGTGTGCGTGACGGCCACCTGTGGGGAGCTGGCCGGCGCGGCGGCCGCGCGGCGGCGGGAACTCGACCGCTGCCTCGGGGTTTTAGGGGTGGGCGAGCATCACTGGCTCGACTACCCGGACGGCGGCTGCGCCGGGGTGCCGGTGGCGGAGGCGGTCGGCAAGCTTGCGGCGCTGATCGGCGAGGTCCGGCCGGACACCGTGCTGACCTTCGGGCCGGACGGCAACACCGGGCACGCGGACCATCGTACGGTCGCGGTCTGGGCCGCCGCCGCGTTCGACCTGGCCGCTCCGGCGGGTGCACGACTGTTGCAAAGTGCGGTCGGCGAGCGCTGGGCCCGGCGCTGGGCGCCCCTGAACGAGGGGCTGAACGTCTTCTACCCGGGCTACCCGGTGCTGGTCCCGGACGACGACCTCGCGATCGACCTGGTGCTCGACCCGGACACGACCGATCTCAAGGTCCGGGCCCTGGCCGCCCAGCGGAGCCAGACGGCGGCGCTGATCGGCGCGATGGGCCGCGAACGGTACGCCGAGTGGGTCGCGGACGAGGCCTTCGTCGAGCGCGGGCGAGGACCGCGTTAAATAGTTGTTCATGAACGCCTTTCGAGAGCTGCTCGCCGCCGCCCGTGTGACCCACGTGCCGGGGGTGCACGATCCGCTGAGCGCCACGCTGGCCGTGCAAGCGGGTCACCGGGCGGTGTATCTCTCGAAGAACGCGGTGGCCGCGGTCATGATGGGACGGCCGGACGTCGACTACGTGCCGGCCACTCAGATCGCCGACCGGGCGGCCACCCTCGGGCCGGTGCTCGACGGGGTGCCGCTGATGGCCGACGCGGGGGCCGGCTTCGACACCGCGCAGGACGCCGCGTGGACGGCCCTGGCCTATCAGCGCGCCGGGGTCTCGGCGCTGGTGCTGACCGATCACGACGGCGGTCACGTCGCGGCGATGGCCCGGCAGGCGCCGGACGTCGCGGTCATCGCGCGGACCACGGCGTACGCGACGGATGGGCTCGACACGGCGGTCGAGCGCTGCCGGGCGTACGCGAAGGCGGGCGCTGACGCGGTGCTGCCGGCCGGGGTGCGTACGCCGGAGGAACTCTTCCGTCTCAAGGCCGCGCTCCCCGGCGTACCGCTGGTGTTGTCGCGCACCGAAGCCGGACCCGCCGCGCCCGCCCTGGCCGACGCGGACCTCGCGGCCCTGGGCGTACGCCTCGTCCTTTACCCGCTGGCCGCGCTGCTGGCCGCCGTCCGCGCCGCCTCGCAGGCCTACCGCGCGATCGCCGAGGACGGCACCGCCGACGACGTCGAGCGCATGCCGTGGGCCGCCTTCGCCGCGCTCTCGGCCGCCTCCGCCCCGGGCTCGTCGTCCGGCTCGCCGGGTGGCGGGGAGCGGCCGGCTTCGGCCAGTCTGGGGTCATGACCATGTTGCAGGTGACGCCGAACGGGCCCTGGGGCAAGGACGCGCACCCGGCGATGCCCGTCTCGCCGGACGAGGTCGTCGACGAGGTGCGCGAGTGTTTCGCGGCCGGAGCCACCGGCGTCCACCTGCACGTGCGCGACGAGTCGGGCGCCGAGACGCTCGACCCGGCGATCGTGAACGAGACCTGCCGGCGGGTACGCGAGGTGGCCGGCGGCCCGGTCGAGGTCGGCCTCACCACCGGCGCCTGGATCGTGCCGGAACGAGCCGACCGGATCGCGATGATCCGCGAGTGGGAGGGCGTCGACGTGGCCACCGTCAACCTGTCCGAGGCCGGGTTCGACGAGGTCATGCGGGCGCTGCTCGACGTCGGCATCGGCATCGACGTCGGCCTGTGGTCGCCGGCCGAGATGCCCGCCCTGCTGGCGTCGGGGCTGCTGCCGCGGGCGGCCCGGGTCAGCATCGAACTCGACGCCGGCGAGCCCTACTTCCTCGAGGGCCCGCCCGAGACCGTGGCCCAGCGGGTCAACGACCTGCTCGACGAGGCCGGCTCGACCTGCCCGCGGCTGACCCACGGCATGAACGACTGGACGTGGCCCCTGGTCCGCGACGCCTTCCGCCGCGGCCACGACACCCGCGTGGGCTTCGAGGACTCGCTGCTCCTGCCGGACGGCCGCACGGCCAGGTCCAACGCCGACCTCGTACGGGCGGCGGTGGCCCTCCGGACCGGATGATCAACTCTCCACTATGCTCCCCGCGGTGTCCACCACCACGCTCCGCGTCGCCCGGCCGCCCCGTCCCTGGGAGCTGTCCACCTTCGTCCTGATCGTCAGCATCATCGCCGTGGGCGGCCTCGGCATCGTAATGCTCGCCACCGATCTGGCCGGCCGGCATTTCCTCAGCACCGGCGGCGCCGACGGCATCTCGCCGTTCGTCGCCTTCGTGATCGACTACGCCTACCCGATCAGCTCGATCTACTCCGTGATCGCCATCGGCTACCTCGCGGGTTACGTCGTCTGGCGCCGGCAGACCCGGCGGGAGCTGGCCGAGCACGGTCTGGGCGACCGGCCGATGCCGTGGCACTGGACCATCGGAGTCTGGCAGATCACCCTCGTGGCGGCCTTCGTCGGCAACCTTCGACTCGGTCCGCCCGAACAGTGGTCATCGGTCACGGATGCGCTGCTGCTGGATGCTCTGCTCCACGCCGTGCGGATCACCGGGGTGACCTTCCTGCTGGTCGGCGTCATCGCGATCCGGGAGGCGGTGCGGGCGAGGTTCGCCACCAGGACCGCCCATTCGTCCGACGACCGGCCGACGGCGCTGCCCGACCGGCCGGCGGCGACGGTTGCGGCGCGGCCCCAGTCCGCCACCGATGACGAGTACTGGCAGCAGGTGCGGCGGGCGGCTTCCGGCGTACGGGCTGAACTGGCTCTGCTCGAAGCGACGCCGGCCGGGGACCGGCGCTGGCTGCTCGTGCCGGCCGACGGCGATGTGGCGGCGGTGCGGGCCGCCGTGCAACCCGGCGCGACCGTCACCGTCTTCCCCGAGCCACCGGAGGTCATCGAGACCAGAGGCTTCCGGCCGGCTCCGGCCTCCGAATATCACGGTCTGCTGGAGGACACGAAGACCGGTTCCCTGGTGTACGAGCTGGTGACCGCCCGCAAGGTCGGCGCGTTCCTGTCCCGCGCGCGCTCGGCCCGGCGCTGGGCCTTGTACCGGCCCGACGACCCGGGCGCGCTCACCGCCGACGGCTAAGATCATGCGATGCGGGACCTCTGGTCTGCCATCCATGCCGAGCGCGCGGCCCTGGCCGACGACCTGGCCGGGCTGAGCGAACAGCAGTGGCGGCAGCAGTCGCTGTGCGGCGAGTGGACCGTCGACGAGGTCGTGGCCCATCTGACGGCCGGCGCGAGCACCGGACCGCTGCGGTGGATCCGGAGCATCGTCGGCGCCCGCTTCGACGCCGACCGGCACAACCGACGCCGGCTCGAGGAACACCGGGGTGCGACTCCGTCCGAGACGCTCGACCTCTTCCGTCAGGTGGTCACCAGCACCACGGCGGCTTCGAAGCACCTGCCGGCCTGGCTGGGCGAGGTCGTGGTGCACGGCGAGGACATCCGTAAGCCGCTCGGACTGCCGCCTTCGGCGCGGGTCGAGTCGGTGACCGAGGTGGCGAGGTTCTTCGTGGCGCGCGACTTCACCGTGAACAGCCGCAAGGCCGCCCGGGGGCTGCGGCTCGAGGCGACCGACGGCCCCTTCGCCAGTGGATCGGGGCCGCTCGTCACCGGCACGACGCTGGCCATCACCATGGCCCTGGCCGGGCGCCGGGCGTACCACCCCGAACTGTCGGGACCCGGCGTCGAGATCCTTCAGGCGCGCGGCGTGTGATCGCGGGCCTCGATCGCCTTGACCGAGTTGGCGAACGCCTTGGTCAGGGCGCCCTTGCCGACCGAGCCGAGCAGCAGGCCGATCAGCTTGCCCTTGACGTTCTTACCCTCCCGGACGACAACGGCATCGACGGCGGTCGTGCCGTCGGGCCGCGGTGACAGGGTGTAGGTGTGGCCGGAGGCGCCGCCCCAGACGTTCGAGTCGACGGTCCGCATGGTGATGCGGCGGGGACTCGACCAGTCGTAGTGCAGGCGCTCCCAGACGCCGCCGGCGCCCTCGGTGACGTCGGCGCGGGTGTCGCCCTTCTCGTGCAGCACCAGGTCGGCGTCGTCGCTGTTGGCGAACAGCTGCTTGCGGCCGGGGCCGAAGTCGGTCAGGCCGGCGAGGAACTGCTCGGGGGTGGCGGTGGTGACGGCGTGCATGCGGATGGTCGGCATGGTGGTTCCCTCTCGTTGTGGCTCGTTCCAGCGTCGCCGTTCGCTGGTGCGGGTCGAGCCGGTCATCACCCTGGTCGAGTCCCTGGGGACAACGTCGGGACGCGGGCGTACGCTGCGACGCCGGTTGTGGACAAGTCGCCGCCGCATTTGACTTCGCCGCCGTATGTCCTCCTCGACGACGACGGCCGGGTGGTGGGCCGGTTCAACCTCTTCGACGTGGTCGACGGGGTGGCCGAGCTGGGATTCCGGGTCGCCGAGGCGTCGTCCGGTCGCGGTGTGGCCCGAGCGGGCGTACGGCAGGTGATCGCGCTCGCCCGGGGCGGCTACGGGCTCGTACGGCTGATCGCCGACGCCGAGATCCGCAACGGCGCGTCGCGGGCTGTCCTGCGGGCCACGGGCTTCGTGCCGGTGGGCGAGGTCGAGCGCGGCGGGCAGCCGTGCGTCCGGCACGTCCTCGACCTGTCCCCCTGAGACTTGCCGGCCCGGCCGGGGCGCGGGATCTTGGAGTTCCGGCCCACAATGGACGCCATCGCGGACGTTCGGGGGAAGGAATCGCGATGGATGCTCTGGTTGGCGAATTGCGTGGATTGCGCGGCGAGGCAGGTCTCACGCTGCGGGAACTCAGTTTGAAGGCGCACGTCAGCGACTCGTCGTTGTCCCGTTACTTCACCGGGCAGGCGCTGCCCCCGTGGGAGGTGGTGGTGACGCTGGCCGACCTCGGCGGGGGTGATCACGTCCGGTTGCGGCAGCTCTGGGAGGACGCGCGGCGGGCCCGCCGGCAGTCCCGGTGGCCCGTCGTCGCCGAGGTTGCTGCCGCACGGCCCGCCGAGCGGCGGTTCGGGCCGGTGGTGGGCGTGTGCGCGCTGGTGGCCGCGTCCGGCGCGGTCGGGTGGGCGCTCGGGCGCCGCTGACGTCCCGGGATGTTCCCGGCAGGTGTTGCCGCTGGTCCGCGCCCCGCGCCGGCGGCACGCTGGGGTCACGTCCCGGCCGGGGCGGACCTTCGATGGAACGGGGACACCATCATGAACCGATTCGCACGCCGCAGCCTGATCACGCTCGGGACGGGCACCGCGATGTTCGGCGCGGTCCTGCTCGGCGCCGGGGTGGGTGGCGCAGCCGTCGCCGGCAAGGGCGTCACGGGCACCGACACGATCGTTGCCGGCACGAACTGGGACCGCTTGCCGGCGGACTGGGCCGGGCCGACCTGGGCCGGGCCGACCGTCGTCGAACCCGCGTGCAAGTGCTCACCGATCTGATTCCGGCCGCGGTGGTCGTGGCCGGAAACTCACGGCTCAGACATACGCGGGACGTTGTCGGAACCCCATCACTGATCACGTTTCCATTGCCTCCCGCGTATGTCTCACCCATCGAGAGATGTCGTGCCCTACGGTGATCCGATGGGTTCGGACGAGTGGACGCGGTGGCTGCTCACGCGCCGCGACGGCGGCAACGCCGCACTGCGGGCGGAACACGCCACCGCGCTGGAGGTCTTCCGCGACGAGGTGCTCGACCGGGCGGCGCTCGCGCCCACCGACACGGTTCTCGATGTCGGCGCGGGCACCGGCCTGATCGCCTTCGGCGCCCTCGACCGGCTCGGCCCGGACGGGCACGTCATCTTCAGCGACGTCTCGGAGGCGGGACTCGAGGAATGCCGCAACCGGGCCGGCGACGACAAGCGGTGCAGTTTTGTGCACGCGCCGGCCGAGGACCTCGCGGCCGTTCCCGACAACTCCGTCGACGTCGTCACCACCCGCTCGGTGCTCATCTATTGCGAGCGCAAGGCGCAGGCCTTCCAGGAGTTCTTCCGGGTGCTGCGGCCCGGCGGCCGGCTCTCCATCTTCGAGCCGATCAACCGCTTCCTGCTCGAGCACCGCCCGGACAGCCTGTTCGGGCTGCGGGATCCGGAGGTCGCCGATCTGCTGACCAAAGTGGTCGCCGTCTACCGCGACGGGGCGCGGCGCGGCGAGAACCCGATGACCGATTTCGACGAACGTGACCTGCTGCGCTGGGCGGCCGAGGCGGGCTTCGACGGCATCGAGGTCGACTACCGGGCCCAGCTCGACGTGCCGGCCGAGCCGATCGCCGACTGGGCGGCGCTCAAGAACGCCTCGCCCAATCCGCTGGCGCCGACGTACGGCGAGGCGATGCGGACGGCCCTGTCCGAGGCGGAGTGTGAGCGTCTCGACACGCGGATGATGCAACTTGCCCAGTCAGGCACCCCTACGCGGCGTACGCTCGCCACCGCGTACCTCCGCGCTCTGCACCCCTGACGAGCTGGGAAAATCCACGGAGCGCAATCGATCAATCACAGATTGTGCGTGCTAAATGCCCGAAGGCCTAGCCTGCGAGTACTACGCACGTGCGCACTTGAAGGTCCGAGGATTCCGACAACAATCACCTGCATGACGTACGGCAAGAAGGATCTGCCCTACCCGTACTGCGCGGACTTCTCGGGGATCGTGACCCGCGTCAAGGGAGTGCGCGAGTCGACCCGTGCCGCCCTGGTCAACTCGCTCAAGGTGGCGTCGTACCTGAAGGCCGGCGCCAACCTGATCGAGCGCAATCTCGGCGCGCAGCGGCCCGCCACCGCCACCGGCGACGGCCGCAAGCAGTACTGGTCGGGCCTGAGCTTCCTGACCGAACGTGCGCTCTCGGCCGAGGTCGAAGAGCTGGAGCTGCCGTTCCTGCGGCAGAAGGGCGCCGGCCCCTACCGGTCGACCTGGGCCAGCCACGACGACTACCTCAACGACCTGCTCGCGTTCATGCTGCACGCCATCAACTACGACCCGCAGTACGGGGCCGACGTCGAGACGCGTGGCGACTGGCTGGCCACCGACGAGAGCTTCGTCGACGCGGTCGACCGGTCCAGCTACCACGAGCTGATGGCGCTGTGCCGCATGCCGCTGTTCAAGCTGCAACTGATCATGGTGGCGACGGCGCACCGCAACGACGGCATCCGCAACTCGATCGCCAACAACTACGCGGGCGCGCTCGAGCCGTGGATGAAGATCTACGAGGAGACGATCGCCGCGCGCGGCTACCGGCTGCGCCCCGGCATCACGATCCAGGAGTTCAGCAATCTGCTGGCCGCGGTCACCGAGGGTCTGGCCGTGCGGCATCTGGGCGACCCGACGGTGGACATCGCCGACCACGGCCCCACCGAGAACCTGGTCGGCAAGGGCGTGCTCGGCCTGATGGCCGCGTACCTGGAACCCGTCGACGAGCCGTCCGGCCTGACCTTGCGCGAGCTGTTCGAACGGGCGGCGAACAACAATGTGAACAACAACGGGGGACCGACATGACAAGTACCACGGAGAGGCCCGCCGGAAACCGGGAGCCCTCCTGGTGGGACAAGCAGGGCGATCTGATCATGCGCCGGCCGTTCAACGAGTGGACGTTCACTCACATGAACTGGCTGATGCCGACGGAACGCGTCGCCAGTGGGGGCACCGCGATCCCCCTGCCGGTCGACATCCAGCCGCTTCCCCCGACGTACCGGTTCGACGGCCGCGACCACACGCTGGCCGACCTGCACCGCCACACCCACACCACCGCGTTCGTCGTGCTGCACCGGGGCACGATCGTGCACGAGACCTACCCCGGCGCCTTCACCGGGCCGCGCTCCCGCATGCAGCTGTTCTCGGTGTCGAAGTCCGTCATGTCGATCCTGTTCGGCATCGCGCTGCACGACGGCGCCATCGGCAGCGAGAAGGACCGGATCACCGACTACCGGCCCGACTTCCTCGGTACGGCGTACGAGGAGAACACGATCGCCGAACTGCTCGACATGACGAGCGGCGTGGGCGACCTGGAGACCTGGGACGTCTCCGACAGCGGCATCAAACGCTTCGAGCAAGCCGTGATGGGAGGTGGCGACATCGCCGACGTGGTCCGCGCGGCAACGCGGACCGCGCCGGCCGGTGAGCGCTTCAACTACTCAACCTTCGACACGCAGATTCTCGGCTGGATCCTCGAGGCGGCCACGGGCCAGAGCCTGGCGGCGTACGCCTCGGAGCGCCTCTGGCAGAAGCTGGGCTGCGAACGCGACGCGTACTACTGGCTCACCCGCGGCCGGCCCCGCACGGCGATCGGCGCCGGCTCGCTCAACGCGACCGCCCGCGACGTCGCCCGCGTCGGCCTGCTCATGGCCGGTGACGGCGTCTTCAACGGCGAACGCATCGTGCCCAGCGAGTGGGTGCGCCGCAGCCGGGGCGACGACCGCCCGCATCTCGCGGTGGGCGCGCTCGGCCCCAGCGGCTACCCCCACTACGGGTACGGCAACCAGTGGTGGACCCTCGGCCCGGAGTGCTACAACGCCTTCACCGGCCTCGGCGTCCACGGCCAGTACCTGTTCGTCGATCCGACGGCCGAGGTCGTCATCGTGAAATGCAGCGCGTGGCCCACGCAGGACGACGAGCGCCGCGACGCCGAGACCGTCGCCGCCCTCCGCCGCGTGGCCGACCACTTCGCCACGCGCTAGCTCCCCCTTACCGACCGGTCGCACCACGTTGCCCGGACCTGGCCCTGCGCGGCCAGGTCCGGCCGGTTTTTGAACCCCTCGCACGGTGTTCGCGCCGCCCGCCCGGGTGGCGCGAACGATTCTGCCTGTGCTCTTTCCCTTCGAAAGGAAACATCGGTGAACCCTGCCCTGAGAAGAAACGTTCTCGCGTCCATTCTGATTGTTCTGCTCGCCGTTTCGGCCACGCTCGTGCCCGGTAAGCCGGCCCGCGCCGCCGTATTGGCGGGAGCCGTTCTCACCAGCGCCGCAGCGGCCCTTCCGGCCGAATTGGCGCCGCTCGCGAACGGCAAACGCGTTTCGTATGTCTCGTCCAATGTGAGCGGCCTGCCCATTACCGCCACCGGCCTGATTCTGACCCCGAAGACAAACAAGAAGAACCGTACGGTCGTGTGGGGACACGGCACGACCGGGCTGGCCGACCAGTGCGCGCCCTCGGCGAGCCAGGCCGTCTTCTGGCCCGAGGCGAGGGCCGCGATCGCTGTGCTGCTGCAGCGCGGCTGGACGGTCGCCGCGCCCGACTATCCCGGCCTCGGCACCCTGCAGGCCCACCCGTACCTGGTCGGCGCGAGCGCCGGGCGCTCGATGATCGACAGCGTCAAGGCGGCCCGCAACCTCGACAGCGCGCTCAGCACCCAGTACGTGATCGACGGCCACTCGCAGGGTGGGCAGGGCGCGCTGTTCGCCAACGAGCTCGCGCCCTCGTACGACGGCGCGCTAACCCTGCGCGGCGTCTCGTCGATCGCCCCCGTCTCCAACGCCGACCTGTTCGCGCCGCTGATCCCCGGCACGCCGGCGCAGGGCTACCTGGTGATGGCCCTGTTCGGGCTGCAGGCGGTGGACCCGACGGTCAACCCGAACACCCTGCTGGCGGCGCCCGCCCGGCAGCGCACCGGGGTGCTGCAGAGCGGCTGCCTGAACGAGATCCTCGCCGCGTACGAGTCCCTGACCGCCTCGGAACTGCTGGTCGGCGGCGCCCTGCCGCCGTCGGTCATCACCAAGCTGTCCCGCTACGCCAACCCGGCGCAGAAGGCCCCGAGCGCCCCGATCCTGCTCATCCAGGGCACGGCCGACGAGGCGGTCCCGTACGTGATCACCGCCGGCCCGCTGCTGACCCAGCTCACCGCGTACAACCAGCCGGTGCAGTTCGTCGAGCTCGAAGGCGCCACCCACGACGGCGCGGTCTTCCAGAGCACGACGCTGGTGGCCGACTGGATCGCCGGCCGCTTCACCTGAGGCCCGATCCTCGGCGGCGCGTCCCGTCACGGCGCTCCACCTTCGGCGCGTCCCGTCAGGGCGCTCCACCCGCGGCGCGTCCCGTCAGGGCGCTCCACCTTCGGCGCGTCCCGTCAGGGCGCTCCACCCGCGACGCGTCCCGTCAGGGCGCTCCACCCGCGACGCCTCTCGTCGGAACCGCTCCACCCGCGACGCCTCTCGTCGGAACCGCTCCACCTGCGACGCCTCTCGTCGGGGCCGCTCCACCCGCGACGCCTCTCGTCGGGGCCGCTCCACCTGGGGCCCGACCGCCTGCGGCGCGTGCCGTCGCGGCTAGGGACGGCCGCCTGACCAGATCGCCTGCTCCGTCGGCGTGCTGACCGGCACGCAGGCCACCAGGTCGAAGGCCTCGGCGACGGGTTGCTCGGCGTACGTGTCGAGCAGTCTGATCTTGTCGGCGCCGAACCGGCTCGGGTCGGCGATGGTGACCCGTCCACTCGCCATCGCCGCCTCGATGCTCCCCGCGACCGGCGGCTCGAGCCCGACCTCCACCGTCTCCGCCATCGCGGGGGCGTCGGGCGCGAGCCGCCGAGTCGCCACCCGGCCGCCCTCGCAGGTCACGCCGATCGCCACGTAGTCGTCGCCGAGCATCGCCGACAGGTGGGCGCCGAGCACGTCGAACGCGGGGTGCCGGCGCTGGATGTGCGAGTTGGCGGCGGCGATGATCACCCGGCCCGGCGTCCGCTCGAGGATCCATTCGGCCGTGCGGGCCATCGCGCCGTCGCGGATGTTCAGGCCCGCGTACCCGGGCGAGCCCTCGACGGCGGCGGCCTGCGCCCGCAGCATCTGGTCGAGCAGGATGACGAGGCGCAACTCGTGGCGGGCGACGGGGTCGGCCGGTCCGGGCGTCGCGTCGAGGCGCGCGCTCGCCTCGGCCAGGGCCAGCGTCAGCGCGTCACGGTCGATGAGCGCCATTTCCCGGTACGCCGAGAAGGCCGGAATCGTGTAGGCCGACGCGAACTTGGCCACCTGGCGCCGTACCTGGGAAAGGGTCTCCCGCGGCGCACCCGGGAGCCGGTCGAGATGATCGAGCGCGGGCCCGGGCGAGCCCAGATCGCCGGGCAGGTCGAGACCCCAGTAGTCGATACCCCGCTGCTTCATCAGGTGGAGCAGGTCGCGCATCTCGGCCGACCGCCCGAACCGGTACGTCATGCCGTCCGCGGGCGGATCGCCCTCGCCGCCGCGCATCCACTCGCGCACGGCCAGCCCTTCGCTGAACCCGGACTCGAACGCGACCGTCGCGAACCCGAAACGCTCGTGCAGAAAGCCGATCAGCTGCTTCCGGAGCACGTGGTACTCACGCACGAAGTGGGCCGACTCCCCGATGGCGACGACTCGGGCGTTGCCGATGCGCTCGGCCAGGGGTTCGAAGTCGATCTGCATGGGGTCCGACCTTAGGGCCTGGCGCCGGTGTCCACAGGATGAACTATCCACGTCGGAGGCCGTGACGGCGTGGCGTGTCATCGGCCGGTCCGGTAGACACAGGGAACATGAGGCGACTTCTTCTTGGTGCGGCGCTGGCCTCGGCCATGGTGCTGGGTTACGCCGCTCCGGTTTCTGCACATGAGCGCTCGCTGCGGGTGGCGACGTACAACCTTTCGCTCAACCGGCCGTCCGCCGGGCTGCTGCGCGAGCATCTGGCCAACCCCGCTGTGGACGACGTCTACCGGCGGCAGGCGCGCAACGTCGCCGAGGTGATCCAGCGGGCGCACCCCGACGTGGTGCTGCTCAACGAGTTCGACTACGACCCCGAGGCGGCGCGGCTGTTCGAGCGCAACTTCCTGGCGGTGTCACAGAACGGAGCCCGGGCGCAGCGCTACCCGTACCGGTATGTGGCGCCGTCGAACACGGGCGTGTCGTCCGGGCTCGACCTGAACAACAACGGCGTGGCCGACACGACGCCGGGCGACCAGGCGTACGGCGACGACTCGTACGGCTTCGGCCTCTTCCCCGGCCAGTACGGCATGGTCGTGTACTCGAAGTACCCGATCGACACCCAGGCTGTCCGAACGTTCCAGCTCTTCAAGTGGAAGGACATGCCCGGCAACCTGCTGCCGGCCGACTTCTACACGCCGGCCGCACAGGCCGTGCTGCGCCTGTCGTCGAAGAGCCACTGGGACGTCCCCATCCGGGTCGGCCGCCGCACGCTGCACTTCCTGGTCTCGCACCCCACTCCCCCGACGTTCGACGGCCCCGAGGACCGCAACGGCCGCCGCAACCACGACGAGATCCGCTTCTGGGCCGACTACGTGACCCCCGGCAAGCGCTCGGCCTACATCTACGACGACAGGGGCCACCGCGGCGGCCTACGCCCCGGCCAGCCGTTCGTGATCGCCGGCGACCAGAACGCCGACCCGAACGACGGCGACTCCTACGACGACGCCATCGACCAGCTGCTGACCCACCCCCTGATCAACGCCCGCACCACCCCGTTCAGCCACGGCGCGGCCGAGGCGGCCACCCTGCAGGGCGGAGCGAACGCCACGCACGTGGGCAACCCGAGCTACGACACGGCCGACTTCGCCGACACCGCCCCCGGCAACCTCCGAGCCGACTATGTGCTGCCGCGAGCCGGCATGAAGGTGACCGCCTCCGGCGTCTTCTGGCCCGTACAGGCAGACCCGCTGTCCCGTCTGAGCGGCGTCTTCGACCCGGTGTGGTCCCCGGTGAACGGCTTCCCCACCTCCGACCACCGCCTCGTCTGGCTCGACCTCAAGCGCTGACCAACTCCACACCCCGGCCGCCGCCTCAGACCGGCGGCCGGGCCTGACCGGCAGCCACCGTTCTCTCGAACGCCCGGTTCCCGCGACCACCCACCCGCGCGATGCCGTCGACACGTGCCCGAACGCCCCCACAACTTCAAAAGCCACCCGAAACGGCTCGAGGGGGCCCCGCCCACCCCAGCACGGGGCCACCAGCACAAGCGGATTGAATTCCATCAGTGCCGGCACCGATGCCATCGGCCCGAGGCACTCGAAGTCGGCGACCGCTCACCCCACACAGGGCAGCCAACCGAGCACCAGCGCACTCGAAGTCGGCGACCGCTCACCCACACAGGGCAGCCAACCGAGCACCAGCGCACTCGAGCCATCAGCGACACCGGCACCGGCGCTGGCAGCCCGGGGCATTCGAAGTCGGTGGCCACTCACCCCCACAGCGCAACCAACCAGGCGCGTCGCACTCGGGCCCTCAGCGCGCGCCGGTCTTGGCGCCGGCAGCCGGGAAGCGCTCGATGTTGGCGACCACCCATTCGCGCAGGGCGGCCAGTGGGGCGCAGGCGTCCCTGCCGAGGGCGGTCAACGAGTATTCGACGTGCAGCGGGACGCTCGGGAAGACCGTGCGGTCGACGAGACCCTGCTCCTCGAGCCGGCGCAGTGTGGCGGTGAGCACCTTGGGACTGATGCCATCGAGCCGTTCCCGCAACACGCCGAAGCGATGCGGCCCGTTCTCGAGCGCGCCCAGCGCGAGGGCGCTCCACTTGTTGGCCAGCAGATCGAGCACCTGGCGGCAGGGGCAGGAACCGTCGTAGACGTCGTGCTTTCGGTCGCAACTGGTCGTGTGCACGCCGCGATCGTAGTACCCAAAGGGAACTAACAGCCATTGCGGGTAACTGGGGCGACCGGAATACCGTCCAGCTCATGACCGATCTGATGCGCGCGGTGGGCTACCGCAAGAACCTGCCGATCTCCGACCCGTCCGCCCTGCTCGACCTGGAGGTGCCGGTGCCCACGCCCGGCGAACACGACCTTCAGGTACGGGTGGAGGCGGTCTCGGTCAACCCGGTTGACGTGAAGGTGCGAGCCGGGTCCGATCCCGGTGGCGAGCCCCGGATCCTCGGCTTCGACGCCGCCGGCGTCGTTGAACGGGTCGGCCCGTCGGTCACGCTCTTCCAGCCCGGCGACGAGGTCTGGTACGCCGGCTCCATCGCCCGCCCCGGCACGAACTCGCAGCTCCATCTCGTCGACGAACGGATCGCGGCCCGCAAGCCTGCCTCGCTCGACTTCGCGGCCGCCGCAGCCCTGCCGCTGACCGCGCTGACCGCTTGGGAATCCCTGTTCGACCGCCTCCGTCTGACCGCCGACAGTACCGGCCGCCTGCTGGTGCTGGGCGCTGCCGGCGGAGTGGGAGCGGTGCTGGTCCAGATGGCGCGCCGCCTGACGAACGTAGAGGTCATCGGCACGGCGTCCCGTCCCGAGTCCCGCCAGTACGTGCTCGACCGCGGAGCCCACTCCGTGGTCGACCACCACGGCGACCTGCCCGCCCAGCTACCCGACGGCGTCGACTACGTCTTCAGCCCTCACTCGGCCGGCATGGTCGACACGTTCGCCCAGATCATCCGTCCGTACGGCGCGGTGGTCGCCATCGACGAACCCGCCGGCCTCGACCTGGTAGCCCTGAAGTCCAAGAGCATCGCCTGGCACTGGGAGCTGATGTTCACCCGTCCCCTGTACCACCCGACCAGCCTCGCCCAGCACGAGATCCTGACCCAGGTGGCCACCCTGGTCGACAAGGACGTCCTCCAATCAACGTTGACTGTACATATTGACGGAATCAATGCAGTCAACATGAAGCGTGCACACGAGTCCCAGGAGACAGGCCGCGCAATCGGCAAAACAGTCCTGACCGGTTTCTAGTCCGGACGACGGCCCAGCCCCCGGACGGGCCCGCGCTGAGGAGCGGAACCCTATTGGCCGCTGGTTCACAGTTGACAGCGGCCTGTTTGACGATTCGCTTCATCGGCCGCAGCCAGCACGGCGTGGCCTCCCGCACCGTCGCACCCCAGCAGCGACAGCGGCAGCACCCGAGCAAGCGGAACCGGCCGCACTCGAGGAAGCGGAACCGGCAGCACCCGAGGAAGCGGCTCCGGCAGCGGCTCCGGCTCCGGCTCCGGCAGCGGCAGCGGCAGCAGCTCCGGCAGCAGCTCCGGCAGCAGCTCCGGCAGCAGCTCCGGCAGCAGCTGCGGCAGCGGCTGAGCCGCCGACACGCCGCAAGCTCACCTCGACGCTCTCCTCACATTTCCCCCGGTACGCGCGCCCCGCACCTGACCGGCCGCACCCACGCGCCTCCCACCCTGGGCTACGCCGTGCCATGTCGTGCCACCCGCGGAACTGAGGTGCAGCTGAGAGTCATGTAAAAGAAGTTTGACCTCGTGTCGGTCTTTCTTTACCTTGAGGGCATGACTAGTGAGGAGCGACGGGCCTGGAGCCTGGCCGTGACCAGTCTGATCGCCTACGTGGTCTACCTTGTCGTGCTGCTGAGCGGGGCGGCGTATGTGCCGGCGCTGCTGTGGACGGTCGGTGGAGCGATCGTCGTGAACATCGCGGTTGACATCTCGTTCGGGCGCGGGCACAAGTCCGACCAGCGCGACCGGGAGATCGGGCGTTTCGGTGACCACATCGGCCAGTCGCTGGTGGTTGCGGGCGCGGTGGCGGCGATGCTGCTGGCACTGTTCGAGGCCCGCTACTTCTGGATCGCCAATGTCATCTACCTGGCATTCGTACTCTCCGCGATCCTCGGCTCCACGGCCAAGATCTTCGCCTACCGCCGGGGCTTCCACCCGTGGTGAAGCCGACCAGCATCACCAATGAGATCCGGGCATTGCGCTTCGCCGCGGGCGAGATGACGCAGGCCGAGCTGGCCGAGCGCATCGGCGTCACCCGCCAGACCGTGATCGCCATCGAGCAGGGCCGTTACTCGCCGTCGCTGGAGACGGCGTTCCGCATTGCGCGGGTCTTCGGAGTCGGCCTGGACGACGTCTTTCAATACCCAGCGGAGGAGCCATCGTGAGAGCCATAGTCCGCGACATCTACGGCGACGCCGACGTCCTGCACCTGGCCGACATGCCGAAACCCACGATCAAACCCCAAGAGGTTCTGGTACGCGTCCACGCCGCCGGCGTAGACCGCGGCGCCTGGCACGCCATGACCGGCCTGCCGCTCATCGCCCGCCTCGGCTTCGGCCTGCGCCGCCCTCGCAACCGCATCCCCGGCCTCGACCTGGCCGGAGTGGTGGAAGCCGTAGGCGCCGAGGTCACCGACTTCAAGCCGGGCGACGAGGTCTTCGGCGAGGGCTCGAGCAGCTGGGCCGAGTACGCCCGGGCCAAGCCCCACCGCCTGCTGCACAAACCACCCCACCTGACGTTCCCCCAGGCCGCCGTGATCCCCACGTCAGGCGCAACCGCCTTGCACATGCTGCTGTTACCCACAGCCCTCGGCTCCAGCTCACCGTCATCCACAGCCGCCGGCCCCCGCTCACCCTCGTCCACAACTCACGGCCCCGACTCACCGTCACCCACAACTCACGGCCCCGACTCACCGTCACCCACAACCCACGGCCCCGACTCACCGTCATCCACAGCCCACGGGTCCGGCTCGCCGTCATCCACAGGGCCCGGGTCACCGTCATCCACAGTCCACGGACTCGGTTCGGCGTCACGCGTGCCCCAGCCTCCCGGCTCCACCCCGCCCAGCGCCAACGATCACGACTCGTCCTCGTCCGAAGCTGAAGAGCCGGGAGTCGGCCCTTGGGCGGTCGGTGGAACAGCGTCCGCCGGTTCCGGGCGTGAAGTTCTGGTGATCGGCGCCGGTGGCGGGGTGGGGTCGTTCGCGGTCCTGCTGGCCAAGGCGAACGGCGACGTGGTGACCGCGGTGTGCAGCACGGGCAAGGTCGAGGCCGTCCGCGGCTTCGGCGCCGCCCGCGTCATCGACTACACGCGGGAACCGTTGACAGGCTCCTACGATCTCATCGTGGACATCGCCGGGAACCGGTCCCTGTCGCAGCTGCGCGGCCTGCTCAAACCGCGTGGTGTCCTGAGCATCGCGGGCGGTGAGCAGGGTGGCCGGTTCTTCGGTGGGCTGGAGCGGAACTTGAAGGCGTTGTCCGTCTCGCCGTTCTTGAAGCAGACGTTGCGCGCCCCCATCGTGATCGCCAAGCGCGACGACCTGGCCGCGCTGACCTCGATCCGATCACCGCTGCAACGCACCTATCCACTGGAAGAGGCAAGCAACGCCATGCACAGCCTGGCCACGGGGCAGATAGCCGGGAAGGTGGCCTTGACGCTGTAGGCGGCGGGCCGGAATCAGCATCGGTGCGTTTCGACGCCGACCCGGCAGCGTCGCGCTCGCAGACCGGCAGCGTCGCGCTCACAGACCGGCAGCGTCGCGCTGGCGGGCCATTGGCGCCGACGTCGACCTGCACCAGCAACCGCGCACGCAGCTACGACAACACCGAGGCTCGACAGGCGCAGTGTTGTCGCCAACCGGGATGCAGGCGCTGCCGGAGTCGAAGGCTCCGCGATTCCTCCACAGGATCGACACCACATGGCGCCGGAAAGCTGATGAGGTCTGTGGATGACCGACCAGATCGCGTACATGGATGTCGCAGCGGCCACCGACGTGGGGATGTCGTACAAGCGGCGGCTGCTCGAGTTACTGGGGATCAGGCCTGGGCAGACCGCGGCGGATATCGGCTGCGGGCCCGGTACGGACCTCGGGGCGCTGGTGGAGGCGGTGGGTGACGACGGGCGGGTGATCGGCGTCGACCGGGATCCCGGGATGGTCGACGAGGCGCGGCGAAGGCACCCCGGCGCTGACATTCGTCAAGGGGATCTGCACGCGCTGCCGCTGGCCGACCACAGTGTTGACTGCGTCAAGGTTGACCGTGTGATTCAACATGTTGACGACCCACAGGCGGCGGTTGCGGAAGCACGGCGGGCGTTACGCCCGGGCGGCCTGTTCGCGATGGCGGAACCCGACTGGGACACCCTCGCCGTCGCAGACGAGGATGTGGAAACCAGCCGCGCCTTTGCCCGCTTCAACGGCCGCCGCGTGCGCAACCCGACGATCGGCCGCGAACTCGTGCGTCTGTGCACCATCGCGGGTTTCCACATCCGGACGGTTGAGCCTGTCCCCATCCTGTTCCGCGACTTCGCCACAGCCAGCCACATCCTCGGCCTGGAACGAAACTCGGTCCGGGCTGTGGACAACGGCGACATCGCTCCGGCGGCGGCGCAGGCCTGGCTGAAGAGGCTCGAGACCGGTCCGCTCGTCGCCGGCTTCACCTTGTACCTGGTCGTAGCCGAGGCCTGACCGCCAATGCCGGCGGCAAGCCTGTCGTAGGGCCGTCCACGACCAGGCCGCGGACAGAGTGGCGCTGCTGTCTTCCCCTGATCGTTGAGCGAAGACGGCAGCGCCCACCGGATGGCACAGTCGAGACGAAAGTTCCGGCGATCGGACCAAGAACGGCAATGCACCGCCGACAGTCATCGCAGCAGGATCCGCCAGGACGACGGCGGGATCCGCTGGCTGAGTGATGGCGGCACCGCTTGTGCGGGATTTGATCAGGCGGCGAAGATGCGGGCGAAGATCTGGTCGATGACGTCGCTCTTGGCCATCGTGTAGTCCGGGGACTGCTCTTCGGCCAGGCGGCGCTTGGTGTCGGCGTACAGGTCGCGGTCTTCGGGATGGGCGCGTAGCCAGTCGCGGAAGAGGCGGTGGCGGATCGGCTCGGCGGCGTCGTGCGGCCACACGTGCAGGTGGATGTCTTCGTCGCCGCCGATCAGCATGCGGTGGCCGTGCCACCAGGGCTCTCGGAGCAGAAGCCGGTAGCCGAGTGGTTCCAGTGCGGGGACGTAGCGGGCCTCGTCGGCGGAGTCGTGCACCAGCAGGTCAACGTCGATGACCGGCTTGGCGGGCAGACCGGGCACCGACGTCGACCCGACATGTTCGATCGCCAGCACCCGGGAGCCCAGCGCGGACTCGATCCCGGCGCGGACCTCGGCATACCGGTCGACCCAGGCCGGGTCGTAGTCCTCGATGGCCACCGGGGACAACCAGCGCTTGGGCGTCACGCCCACGAGACCGGGCTTGCTGTCGCCGACGAAACGATTCCTGACCTCGGGTGGGTAGTCGGGCATGGCGTACCTCCGGAAATAGGGAAGTCGGCCAGATTAACCACGCCCGGAGGGCGCTGGGAACCGATTAAGACCATCGATCCTTGCTCGGCGGATCGGACATTCCCCTGACCGCCGCTGACGACGAGCGCTCAGGACGTGAGCGTCCATGACCGGCATCGCGGCTGCGCTGACCTTTGTCTGGCTCGGCATGATCATTGCCATCTCGTTCCTGGAAGCTCCGCTGAAGTTCCGCGCGCCCGGCGTGATGCTCTACATCGGACTCTGGCGGGCCGGCCGTTGTTCCGCGCCCTGAACGGCGCTGAGGACGCGTTGGGGGTCGGCGTCGGCGCGTTAGCCGTGGCGGGGCGGCCGGGCATTGCGGCCGGAATTGCGGTCTGTGTTGCGCCGGCGCTGCTGCTGGTTCAGCTTCTGGCTGTCCGTCCCCGGCTGAGAGCCGGCACACGGCCCGGGTGCTGGACGGCGAGCAGGGCCCGCGCTCCCACGCTCACGTGGCCTACGTCGTCGTCGAGGTCGCCGCCCTCATCACCTCAGGCGCCCTGCTGACGGCCGCCTGACCGCACCACACTGACGCGACCGCGTGAGGAAAGCCGGCCCGATCGCACAGGAACGGGCGGCCCGGCAACAAGGAGGAACAGGCCGGCCCGACCCCACGAGGAAAGGCCGGCCCGACTGCACAAGAACAGACCGGGGCCGATCGCACAAGAGCATGCCAGTCGGCGGCGCGAGAAAGGCGGCTCGGCACGTACGAAACCTCTGACACGAGGGAGAGCGTCAGCCCGAAGAAGCCCGGCGCGAAGGCCGGTAGGCCACCTGGCACCGGTACGGCGAGGCGAACGGGATCAGCTCGGTGACCTCGAGCGCGGCCCCGGCCCGCTCGACGGCGCCCTGCATGAAGCCGAGATGCAGCCCGCAGGTGACCCGGTTGTGTGGTTCCACCACATCGAGGAACGGGCAGTTGCGCAAAGAGATCTCGCCGTGGCCAGGCTCGGGCTCGAAGCCGAGCTCGGCGAGCATCCGGGTCAGCCACGCGACGCTCTGGGCGGTGGTCATCGGCCGCTCCGGCGGCACAGTGGAACGGGCACCCCAGCGCCGCCCGATCTCGGCGGCGGTCGCGGACGGGTCGGGGGTCTCGGCCAGCTCGGCGGTCAGGATGTCGGCGAGGAAGCGGTAGTTGCGCGGGCCGGCCGGATCCATGCCTCGGTGGGCGCGGTACTTCAGAGGGGGCCGGCCCGGGCCGTTCGGCTGGGTCTCGACCAGTTCCGCCTGTCCGGTCCCGGTCAGCGCTTCGAGGTGGAATCGGGCGGTGTTGACGTGCACGCTCAGGCGGCGGGCGATCTCGCCGATGCTCAGCGGCTCGCCGGACTCCTGCAGCGTCCGCAGGACGTCGAGCCGGCGGCCGCTCACGACACACACCGGACGCGCATGGCGGCATTTCAACTCAGCCGGCCTTGTATAAATTCCAGGTATGATCATCGATCCATGAGCATGCCGACACCGACGCCTCTGATGGGGCTGGTCACCGGGTTCTGGAGTTTCAAGACGTTCGCCGCGGCGGTGGAGCTCGAGCTCTTCACCAAGCTGTCCGGCGGGCGGACGATCACGGTCGCCGCGGCCGAGGGAGAGCTGGGGCTGCCCGACCGGCCGGCCGATCTGCTGCTCACGGCGTGCGCTTCCCTCGGGTTGCTGGAGCGGCACGGCGACGGCTACCGCAACACCGAATTGGCCGAGGAGTTCCTGGTCAAGGGCAAGCCGTACTACTTCGGCGGCCAGGTCACCTACTGCGACGAGCGCACCTATCTGCCCTGGCACCGGGTCGGCGAGGCCCTGCGCACCGACCGGCCGCTCACCTGGGATCCGGCCACGCAGGAGTCCATGTTCGACACGGCCGACCCGCAGATGCTGCAGAGTTTCTGGGGCGCGATGTACTCGACGTCGATCTTCACCGCCAAGGCGCTCGGGCGGCACGTCGACCTCAGCGGCAGCACCCGGCTGCTCGACGTGGGCGGCGGCTCGGGGGCGTACGCGATCGAACTGTGCCGTTCGCTGCCCGGCCTCAGCGCCACCGTTTTCGACCTGCCCCACGTCTGCGAGATCGCCGCCGCCAACGTCGCCGAGGCGGGGCTGGGCGACCGCATCGCCACCACGGCCGGCGACTTCCTCACCGGCGACGGCCTCCCCGGCGGACATGACGTCGTGCTCTTCAGCATGATCCTGCACGACTGGGACGAGCCGACCAATCAGCGGCTACTTTCTCACGCGTACGAGGCCCTGGCGCCCGGCGGCCGTGTCGTGATCTCGGAGTTGCTGCTCAACGCCGACCGTACGGGCCCCGCCGCAGCCGCCCTCATGGGCATGAACATGCTGATCGAGACCGAGGGCGGCCGCAACTACTCCGACGCCGAGTACGCCGCGTGGCTGGCCGCCGCCGGCTTCACCGACATCAACACCGTCCATTTCGACGCCCCGGGCGCGAACGGCGCGGTGATCGGCGTCAAGCCGCACGGCTGAGCGGACGACGACGCGCCGACCTCGACGAGGCGGATCGACCGGTGAACGGCCTCGAACCAACGGATCGACCGGTGAACGGCGTCAGACAAGCGGCCTGAGCGGCGGCGTACTGAGCAGGGCGAGCAGCGCGCCCGGATCTTCGACGTGGGCGTTGTGACCCAGTCCGGGCAGCGCCACCGGCGCGCTCGAAGCCGGCACCATCCGGTCGTGTTCGCCCCGCGCGAGCACGACCGGCACCGGCGAGGCCGCAACCAGCACGTCGACCTGCGGGTCACCGATCCCGAAGGCCCGCTGGTCGAAGGCCGGTCGCCAGCCGTCGCCGGTCTCGACGACCGCCGCGTCGGGCGCCTCGAACATCAGGCCCTCGAGCCCGGCCACCCGAAGGTGCCGCTGTGCCGCCTCGGCCCGGGTCGTGTAGGTGGGCGCCGGCCGCTGCGCCATCGCGGCCGCCTTGGCCAGTTCCTCGTCCGACCAGGCCGACTTGATGCCCAGCCCCGCCACCGCGAGCACCCCGGGGCGCCCGGCGAGGTGCAGTCCGACCACGCCGCCGAAGGAGTGCCCCACGATCACCGTCCCGCGCGGGTCGATCAGGCTCGACACTGCGGAGGCGACGCCCGCGAACGAGTACGACGGCAGCGGGGACGATCCCCCGTGCCCCGGCAGATCCGGAGCCACCCAGGACGCGTCCCCGAGCAGCCCGGTCAGGCCGTGCCAGACGTCGGCGGTCGCCCCGAGGCCGTGCAGCAACAGGTAGGTGGGCGACGACTCGCCGCCGCGCAGCACACGCAGATCGGTCACCCCGTCAGCATGCCGTACCGGCGCCTGAGATCCGCGTCACGCGTACACCGTACTGTCAGGAACCTCCCAGCTCACCGGTAACGGGAAGGAGTGATCGCACCCAGTACCGTGGTCGCGGTGAAATGGACCAGGAAGACGACGCTAGCGATCTCGGCAGCCCTCGTGGTCCTCGTGGTGGCAGCGGTCGTGTTCGTGCGGCGCGACTCGTCGCGAGAGACAGCCGGCGCCGGCCCCACGCCCGGCACGAACAGCCGGCCCAGCCAGTCGGCGACGCCGGGCGAGACGCCGTGGACGGGCACCTGGGCGGTGGCCGTCCAGAACGGCGGGCGCGGTTTCGAGCAGCAGACCGTACGCCAGGTGGTCCGCACGAGTGTCGGCGGTGACACCGTACGGATCAGGCTCTCGAACGAGTTCGGCAGCGACCCGCTGACCGTCAGCGCCGTGTATCTCGCCAACCACCTGCGCACCAGCACGGTCGACGCGAAGACCAACGCGCACGTGACCTTCGACGGCGGCGACTCGGTGACCATCGAGGCCGGCCAGACCAAGGTCAGCGACCCGGTCCGGTTCACCCTGCCGGCGGGCGGCGACGTGGCGGTCAGCGCCTACGTCCCCGAGCGCATCGGCTCGGTCACCCAGCACACGTTCGCCAACCGCAACAATTATGTCGTCGCGGGCAACCAGAGCACCAAGGGCTCGCTGAGCGGCGTCCAGACGTTCGACAACTACGCGTTCCTGGCCGGCATCGACGTGCAGAATCCCGACGCGGCGGGCGCGGTCGTCACGCTCGGCGCCTCGATCACCGACGGCTTCGACTCGACCTTCAACGAGAACCGGCGCTGGCCCGACCAACTGGCCCGGCGGCTGGTCACGGCGGGTCAGCCGGTCGGCGTGCTGAACGCCGGCATCAGCGGCAACATGCTCCTGGGGGACGGCGCCGGGCAGAGCGCAGTCGACCGCTTCGACCGGGACGTTCTCGGTCAGACCGGGGTCAAGTGGGTCATCGTGTCGGATGCTGCGATCAACGACCTCGGCGGCGACAACCCGCCCAGCGGCGACGAGCTGATCGCCGGAATGCAGCAGCTGATCCAGCGCAGCCACGACGCGGGCATCAAGATCTTCTGCGCGACCCTCACGCCGTACGAGGGCGCGGGCTACTGGAACGCCGAGGGCGAGGCCGGGCGGGACGCGGTGAACGACTTCATCAAGGCCGACGGCAGCGGCTGCGACGCGGTGATCGACTTCGACACGGCCACGCACAACCCGGACGCCCCGACCCGCTACAACAGCCGCTACGACACCGGCGACCACCTCCACCCGAACGACGCCGGAATGGAGGCGCTCGCCGCCGCCGTGGATCTGAAGCTGTTCGCCTGATCGGAGCCCCGGCGCGGCCGAGCCGAACCAGCCCCGCAGCCCGCCGGCGCGCCCGAGCCGAACCAAGCCGGATCGCAGCCAAACCGCGGCTGAGGTCAGGCGGCGCCGCCGTTGGCGTACAGGGTCTGGCCGTTGATCCAGCGGCCGTCCGGGCCGGCCAGGAACGAGACGCTGCGGGCGATGTCGTCCGGCGTGCCGAGGCGCCCGAACGGGTTGGCCGCGGCCACCCGGTCGATCAACTCCTGCGGCTTGCCGTCGAGGAAGAGCGGCGTCTCGGTCGGCCCGGGCGCCACGGCGTTGACCGTGATGTCGCGGCCGCGCAGCTCGCGGGCCAGGATCAGGGTCATGGCCTCGACGGCGCCCTTGGTGGCCGCGTACGCCGCGTACGTCGGCTGCTGCAGCCGGACCACCGACGTCGAGACGTTGACGAGCGCTCCCCCGCTGCGCAGCCGGCGCGCGGCCAGCTGTGAGACCACGAATGTGCCGCGGATGTTGGTGCGCATCATGCGGTCGAAGTCGTCGAGCTTCATCTCGGTCACCGGGGCCAGCAGCATGATGCCGGCCGGGTTGACGACCACGTCGACACCGCCGAAGCGCTCCTCGGCCGCGTCGAACATCGAGGTCATGGCCTGCTCGTCGGCCACGTCACCGCCGTACGCGAAAGCCTGGCCGCCGTCCGCCGTGATCTTGGCGACGACCTCCTCGGCGGCCGCCTGGTTGGCCGCGTAGTGCACGACCACGGCCAGACCGTCAGCCGCGAGACGCTCGGCCACCGCCCGGCCGATGCCGCCCGAACCGCCGGTGACGATCGCAAACCCTGCTCATAGTGACCATCCCTCACATTTTGTAGACAAGCTGTCCATTTAAAAGTAGACGCCTTGTCCATATACTGCAAGGGTGAGTGACCTGCAGAACGGGCTCCGGCGCGGCCGCGGCCGCCGTCCCGCCGAGGCCGTCCGCGCCGCCGCCCTGACCGCGGCCGGCGAGATGCTGTTCGAGAGCGGCCTGGCCGGCCTGACCTTCGACAAGATCGCGCAGCGGGCCGGCGTCAGCAAGATGACCCTGTACAAGTGGTGGCCCTCCCCCGGCGCGCTGGCCTTCGAGGCCTACTCGGCGGCCGTCGAGCACCGGCTGGCCTTCGAGGACACCGGCGACATCGAGCGCGACCTGCGCAGTCAGCTGCATTCCTTCGTACGCCTGCTGACCGCCGACCGCGGCGGCCCGGTGATCGCCGCCCTGGTCGGCGCTGCCCAGCACGACCCCGACCTGGCCGCCGTGCTGGCCGAGCAGTACACCGTCCCGCGACGCACCCTGGCCGTGGAACGCCTGCGCCGGGCCCAGCAGGCCGGCCAGATCGCCCCCGACGTCGACCTTCAGGTGATCATCGATCAGCTCTGGGGCGCCTGCTACCACCGCCTCCTGATGCCGGCCGAGCCCCTGACGCTCCCTTTCGTCGATGCCCTGCTGCGCAACCTGCTGCGCGGCATCACTCAGAAATAGAGCGCGCAGCGCCGACCCGGCGGCTGCCACGTGTCAGCCGCTGACGGCAACGGTGTCGGGGGCCTGTGTGTAGCGCTTGCTCAGGCGGCGGTAGGGGCGGCTTCGCAGGGCGATGACGGTGGCGATCAGGCCGGCTATTCCGGTGAGGACGAAGACCAGCGCCAGGCCGCGGGCAGGGCCGGTGCCGAACCAGTCGCCGATCAGGCGGGCCCCGGCGCCGTCGGTCATGTACGGGATGAAGACGAACTGGGCGACCGGGGCGATCAGGAACGCCGTCAAGGGTGACGCCGCCTGTTCGACGCTCTGGGCGAAGCCGAACACGCGGCCCTGACGCTCGTAGGGGACGACCTTCTGCAGGATCGTCTGCTCGGCGGCCTCGGCGTACGGCACCACCAGCATGTACAGGTACAGGCCGACGGTCAGCCAGACGACCGAGTCGCGCAGGGGGAAGAGCAGGGTCACCGTCCAGCAGACGATGTTGATCAGCAGGAGGAGGCGGACCGGGTTGCGGCCCAGGCCGGTCCGCGAGATCAGCAGGCCGCCGACGATGAACCCCGTGCTCAGGACGCCCCACAGCAGACCCCAGCCCTGCACCGACATCATCGACAGGCCGTACGCGTCGAGCAGCGCCATGAAGATGCCGCCGAGCAGGTTGTTGAAGGCCGAGAAGATGATCAGCGCGGTCAGGCCGGGCACCTGGGCGATGACCCGTATCGTGCCGCGGAGGTCGATGTTGCTGACGGTGGCGTCGCCGGAGGCGGGCTCGCCGGTTGCCGCCGTGACCTTCGCGGGCTGGGCGGGCGCTGCGGCTGCCTCGGTCAGGCCGGTCGGGACCCGTACGAGACCCAGGTGCACGATCGACAGGCCGAGCACGACCAGGGCCACCACGAGCACCCAGAACATGCCGCCCAGCGCCACCAGCAGGCCGCTGATCACCGAGGTGACCAGGAACGACACCCCGGAGGCGGTGCCGACCAGGCCGTTCGCGCGGTCCCGCGTGTCCTCCTCGATGAGCGCCGTCACCATCGTGGGCAGGGCGATCGTACGGATGTTGCCCGCGATGACCCCGACCATGAGCAGCACGATCAAGATCCAGAGGGTCACGCTCGCCGGGTCCCGGAACTCCTCGCGCGGGGTCACCTGGTAGAGGACCAGCGCCACCACGTACAGCGTCAAGGACACCCCGGCCGAGATCTGCATCATCAGCTTCTTGGGGCGGTGGTCGACCAGGCTGCCGAACCAGATGCCGGTCAGAGCGGTGAGGACCAGGAAGATGCCCGAGATGACGCCGGTGGCGAAGACCGAGCGGGTTTCGATGTACGTGTAGAAGGTGATCGCGAACCAGACCGTGAAGTTGGTGACCGACACGAGCAGGGTGTTGACCAGCAGTTGGTAGAAGACGCGCACATGACCTTGGATGACCCCCATGGCGTCGACCTTATGACTTCAAGCACGCTTCAGGTCCACCGCGCGGGGTGTGAGACTGGGGTGCTCCGCGTGAGGGAGGGGACATGTTCGACCACTTCGTGGTCTCCGTTGTGGTTTGTCCGGTGCTGGTGGCCCTGGCGGTCCGGTGGCTGGCCGACCGGCTGCGCCCGGAGGCTGCGGTCACCGTCCTGGTCCTCTCGATCGTCACCGCCTCGGCCGCCTGCCTGGTCAGCCTGGCCGCGTTCGCCCTCAAGGCCGTGGCCGAGGTGCACGCGGTCGGGCTCTGGCTGGGTTACTCGGACGCGGTCGTGCGAGCCGACACCGAACGCGAGCCGTGGGTGTCCGTCCTGTCGGCGTCGCTGTTCGTGGCCGCCGTCGCCGGCCTGGTCCGTGTCTGGCGCCTGCACCGGCGCGAGATGAACGTCACCCGCGAGTTCCGGGGCCTGCCCGTCGACGCCGACCGGGTCACGATGATCGACGACGCGCGGGTGGAGGCGTTCGCCGTGCCCGGCCCGCCCGGCCGGGTCGTGGTGACCACCGGCATGCGGTCGGTCCTCGACGACCAGCAGTACGGTGCTCTGCTGGCCCACGAGCGAGCCCACCTCGAATCCCGGCACCACGCTCTGGTGCTGTTCGCTCGGCTGGCCGCGGCCGTGCATCCGGTCTTCTGGGGACTGACCAGGCGCATCGACTTCCTGGTCGAGCGGGCCGCCGACGAGCGCGCGGCCGAACAACTCGGCGACCGCCGCGTGGTGGCCCGCGCGATCGGCGCCGCCGCCCGAAGCGCCTCGGAGGCCCGGCTCGGCCTGTCGATGGCGCCCGGCCGGCGCGACCTGCGCGGCGCCGGCGTGGTCCCCCGCCGGGTGGCGTCGCTGCTCGCGCCTCGCTACGCCGCCCGCCTGATGACGCTGGTCGCCGTGCCGGTCGCCGTCGCCGCCGGCTCGGTAATCTGGACCGGCGAGTGCGTGGCCGACCTCGGTCAACTGCTCTACGCAGCGGGCATGCTGCACTGAACCGTGAAACTGGAGCAACGGACGTGGACGTGGCCGAAGCGAGGGAACTCGCCACCGACCTGATGAACAAGCACGGTCTGACCGGCTGGCGCCTGATCTTCGACAACGCCCGCACCCGGGCCGGGGTGTGCCGCTACGACCGGAAGCAGATCGGCCTCTCCCGGGTCCTGACCGCCCTGCACTCCGCCGAGCAGGTGACCGACACGATCCTGCACGAGATCGCCCACGCGCTGACCGGCCCAGGCCACGGCCACGACCGGGTGTGGCGCGCTACCGCGAAACGCCTCGGCTGCTCACCGACGCGGTGCATACCCGCGGACGCGCCCCGGGTCGAGGGCGCCTGGGAGGGAAGCTGCCCGGCCGGCCACCGGGTGACGGCCCACCGGCAGCCCATCCGGGTCCGTTCCTGCCCGAACTGTTCCCCCGGCTTCGACCTGGCCGCCCGCTACACCTGGACCCGCAGCGGCCGTCCGGCGCCGATGCACCCTCGCTACGAGAGTGAACTGGCCCGCCTGCTGCAGCAACCCCCGCCACAGGCAGCAGCGCCGGTCCGGGTCGGCGAGCGGGTCCGGCTGACCGGCGCCGGCAAGTACCACGGCCTCACCGGCACCGTCCTGAAGCGGGGACGCAGCCGCTACCAGGTACGGACAGCGGTGGGTCTGCTGAGCGCACCCTTCACCGCAGTGCAACCTCTGACGACGGACGCTTAGCAGCGCCGCGGGATTCACCCCACAGCCATCGACGCCGGTATCGACGATGGGCGCGGCCAAGGCGACCCATCCCTTCGCCCGCCGCACGGTCCGACGCGTCGCCAACTCGACACACCGCGGGGGTTGTGGAAAGCCTGTCGAGGGAGTCACATGGATGTTCCTTCTCCCCGGCAGGACGCATGGATGCGAAACCCTGACATTGCGATCGACGTCGAATGCGCCGATGCGTTTGCCCGCCCGGCCGACGTCCTTGCGCTGAAGTACGCGCAATACGGCTACGGCGTGGATCGCGCGGCCGCGACGCGTCTGACGCTGGACGACGATCGGCTACCCGCTGTGGGTGAGCACCTCGTTGTTCAAAGCCGTGGCCGGTTGTTGGCGCGCACCGTGCTGTTCCTGGGCGTGCCTCCGATCGAGGATTTCGACTACCGGGACATCCGCAGCATCGGCGAGCGGGCGCTTACCGTGGCCGCCGCGGAATGCCCCGAGGCCCGGGACATTGTCATGACCATCCATGGTCCCGGTTTCGGCCTGGACGAGGCCGAGGCGTTCGAATCGCAGCTCGCCGGTGTCTTCGACGCGTTGACCGCGCGCACAATGCCGGCGGCCCTTCGATCGGTCGTCTTCGTCGACCGCGACGAACGCCGGGCCGAACGGCTACGAGCGGCCCTCCGGCGCATCGTCCCCTCGCACAGCGTCTCGGCCCGCTCCCCGTTCGCCACCCCGGGCATCGCTTCGCGGACGGCTCGCCATCTGCGTTCGGTCGGCTATGACACGTCACAGAAGGAGCGCGCCTTCGTGGCCATGCCGTTCGCCGACGAGTTCATCGACGTCTTCCACTTCGGCATCGCGGATCCGATCCGGCGGACCGGGCTGATCTGCGAACGCATGGACGAGGTTCAGTTCGTCGGCGACGTCGTGGCCAAGATGACTTCGAAGATCGCGGACGCGCGAGTGGTCGTGGCCGACCTGACCGGGGCCAATCCGAACGTCTACCTGGAAGTCGGCTACGCGTGGGGGCGCAACGTGCCCACGGTGTTGCTGTGCCGGGACTCGGACGAGGTCAAGTTCGACGTTCAAGGCCATCGGTGCCTGCGCTACAAGAACATCAAGGACCTCGCCGACCAACTGGGCGACACGCTCACGGCGCTGGTCGGCCCGGCCGTCGTGCAGCGCGGCGCCTGAGGCATCAGGCCGACGTCCAGAACAGGGCTCGGGCGAACTGGGCGTAGAGACCCTTGGGGTGGGCTCGGAACAGGGGTTCGGTGCCGAAGAGGACGGCCCGGCTGCCGGCGGCGGTCGTGCCGGAGATCACCGATGCCTGGCCCGCGGCCTGGTCGGGGCCGGCGACGCCGGGCGACGTGGGCTGCCAATGGCCGGCGACCAGGGGGTCCGTCGCCGCGTAGCGCTGTTCGACGTTGAAGCCGGTGCCGGTGAACCAGAGCGGCGAGTAGACGAAGGAGTTCGGCAGGGAGCCGGCGCCGACCACCGGGCCCGGGTTGTCGACGGCCACCACGCCGTTCGCGTCGCCGCGGCCGGTGACTGCGGTGGCGGGCAGCAGGGCGGCTGCGGTGTTGAAGGCGGCCCCGGTGGCGCCTCTGGTCACCACGCCGCCGCCCGCGGCCAGGAAGGCGTCGACCGTGGCCCTGCCGGTGGCGTTCAGCTGGGTGTAGTTGAGGCCCGACGAGACGATCAGCGTGTCGACGCCGGTGAGCGTGGCGCCGCCGTTGAGCAGGGCGGTCGAGACCGGCTGCACGTCGAAACCCATCTCCCGCAGGACGAACAGCTCGTCGGCGGCGACCGCGGCGGCCAGGGCCGGCTTGGCGAAGGGAGCGCCGGCGGGGGCACGGCGAGCGGCCTCGAAGCGTACGCCGTGAAGGTCGGCCACCTCCTCGGCCTGGCGCCGTGCCGAGGCCGGAACCACGACCGTGGCCGCTCCGGTCCGGGTCAGCTTGATGTTCCGGTCGAGCAGGGCGTTCACAGCCCGTACGTCGGAGCCGTCGCTCAGGGTGAGGGCGAGATCCTGACCCCGACCGGCGGTGACCGTGCCGGTGCCGGTGGCGGCCGACACCGGCACGGAAGCGACCCGAGGCGCGGCGAAGCGGCTGATGTCGACGGGGGCACCCCAGAGCAGGCGGTGGCTCCAGCCGGAGATGTCGTACATCTTCAGGGAGCAGATTCTGACCTGCGAAGATGCAGGTCAGCCCTGGTGATCTCGACCGTGTACGACCAAACAGAGTCCAGGAATGACCGTGTGGATGCATCCAGGGATGCAGTCGTTTCCGGTAGCGTCCCCGCATGGCGACGATCCAACGGCGCGGCGACGCTTACCGAGTGTGGTGGAGGCTCGGCGGGTCCAGCGCCGGCGCCGCCCAGTCGTGCACCTTCCGCGGGCCAACCCCTGAGGATGCCCTCGAGGTGGCCGAGCTCGCCCACGAGTTGCTGAAGGCCCGCAACCATGACATGACCCGCCCCGAGCTGTACGCCGCCATCCTCGGTGAAGACACCGGCGCCAGCTCGGCGACGCCGACGGTGAAGCAGTGGGTCGACACGTGGCTAGCCGAGCTGGGAAACCGGGCCGACCTGGACCCTGAATCGATCCGCCGCTACCGGCGCGACCTCATGTTGCGGGTGGTCCCGTGGATGGGGCACCTGCGCGTGTCCGATGTCACCCCGGACACGATCAAGCAATGGGTGGGATGGGTATCCGCCCAGCGGGCCACCAAGGGCAGCCGCAACAAAGTCCTCACCGACCGGACAATCTCGGCTCAGACCGTTCGGAACATCTTCGACACGCTGCACCACTGCCTCGGAGCTGCTGTTCCCCGCTGGATCGCGGTGAACCCTGCGGCCCGGCCCGCAGGCGCGCGCCGGAACCCGGCGGGTTTGCCGAAGGTGGAGAAGCACGACGCCATCTATTTGACTCATGAGGAACGCGAGCTGATCCTCGCGCACTGCCGGCCGCTGGTCCGCAGCATGATGCTGGCGGCCCTGGCGACGGGGATGCGGATCGGTGAGTTGATTGCGTTGCGGGTCGAGGACGTTCATCTGCACGGGGCGGGTGGGGTGGTGAAGGTGCGCCGGACACTGAAGTCCGGGCCGCGCCGGGGCGGTCGACGGTTCGGGCCGCCGAAGTCTGCTGCTGGGCGCCGGGACATCACCGTCGGGGTTACCGGTTCGCGGGTGCTGCGGGAACAGGTAGCCGGGAAGCGTCCGGCCGATCACGTGTTCACGGCGCCACAAGGCGGGATCTGCGATCCGTCGACGTTGCGGAACAACTACTGGCGTCAGGCGATCGCGGCGGCGCAGCGGTGTGCTGAGCATCCCCCACCGGAGCCACCGAAGCCGTCCAAGGGGGTGCGCCGGCACCTGCGGGTGGATGAGGTGTCGACGTGCGCGTGCGAGTCACGGCTGCACCGGACGCCCAGGTTCCACGATCTTCGGCACAGTCATGCTTCGGACCTGATCGGGGCGGGCTGGTCGGCGAAGAAGATCCAAGTGCGGTTGGGTCACAGCAACTACTTGTTGACCATGAACACCTATGGTCATCTGTTCAACACCGGCGACGAGGGCGAGTTGCACGCAGTGGACACACTGCTGCTGCCGGACCGCCCGGTTACTGCTGCTCGGCGCGAGCCTGCGCGATCAGTTCATCGGCGTACTGCTCGCCGACGCGTTGCTGCTCGATGATTACCGCGCGCACGATCTTGGCTTTCTGTGCGTCGGTGAGGCTGGGGTCGTTCATGATCCGGATAAGAGTGGTGTCGGCAGAGTCGTGACTGATGAAGGTCCCCCGCTTCGGGGCGCTTTCGGCGGGTGAGGCTGTTACAGGCTCGCCACCGTCGAGGATGATCCGGATGGCGCCGCGTGCCCATTGGAGGGTGTCTTCGATGCCGGCGTAGTTGGTTTCGGCGGTACGCCTGGTGGCTTCCTCCAAGCCGATCCAGGTGTCGCGGGCGACGCGAGTCTGTGCTGCTGCGGCTCGGACGCTCAAGCCCAGCTCAAGGCGTCGGGTGCGAACTGCATCGGCTAGACGGCGGCGGTTGTCGGCGTCTTGGGGGGTGGTGTCAGCGGCGCTCACGGTGCCCATCTTGTCAGTCCCCGTTCGTCTCACAAAGTCTAACCCGATCTAGAACGGTATAGATACTGGTCGAACTAGGCCACGTTAGCATGTCGCGGGTTGTCGAGAGTTGTCTTGTTCGGTAGGGTTCTTTGCATGCCGAAGGACACCACAGCTGAACCGGCTGGCGTTGAGATCGACGGCGTCAAGCTCCGCATCAAGCGCAAGTACAGCGGCCGGACCATGGCTGACCTTGCGGCGCAGTGCGGTGTTCACGTCACCCACGTCAGCCTCCTCGAACGAGGCAAACGCAACCCGAGCCCACCGCTGTTCGTCCGCCTGTGCGATGCGCTCGCCATCCCCGCGGACGAGCGCTACACGCTGCTCACCAAGGACGCCCAGCGCAGAGTCAAGGCCGCGGCATGAAGCCCGGCGCTGGCGAGCCGGAACGAGCAGCCATGCTCCTTAACGAAGCCGCCCGGTTGCTTCATGAGGCGACCAATGAGCTCCGCGGCGTAGGTCACGGAGATGGCGTCGTCTACAGCCTTCCCGAGGTGGCAGAGCGCACCGGCTTCGCCCTGCGCCAGCTCACCCTCGACTGCCGTGCAGGCATTCTCGAACACACCAAGCGTGGCGACTTCCGCGGGATGACCCCCCGGCAACTGGAACTCCTTGTCTCCCGTCATGCAGAAGGCGGCGACCTTGCTCACCGCAACCTTGGGCGCAGCGCAAGCAACGGATTAGCGCAGGCCCTAGAGATGACTCGCCACTCGGGCGCCAGTCGGACAACTCCGCGCAACCGCCGGAACGCAGTCGCATGAACGGCATCTACAGCGTCGATCACCCGTTGCCGCCACACGTCTGGCTTCGCGGCTACACCGGCAAGTGGCTGCACCTTGTGGATCACTCGTACCCCGGCCACTACACCGGCAACGAGATGCGTGGGGCCGCTGCATTGTGCGGCGCTTGGATCACCAACTGCGAGGTGTCCATCGATCCGCCGAAGGACATGGAGGGGTGCGACGACTGCATCCTGGCCGACATCCTCGAGCCGACGGTGTACCGGTTCTTCGACGCGCAAGGTCGCCTGCTCTACGTCGGTTGCAGCGAGAACGTGCTTAAGCGCTTCCGCCGGCACAGTCGCCCATATTCGAAGTCGGCCGCTTGGTGGCCGCTCCAGGTCCGTCATTCGTTGACGACCTACCCAAACCTCGTCGTAGCCCTCGCCGCCGAATTGCACGCGATCGCGACCGAGAGTCCGCTCTACAACAGGCAGGCTGTGGCCCGAGTAAGGCGTGTCGCACTCGCAGGGGCCGCCGCATGACCCCCGCGACGATCCAGCCCCTGCCCGGCGGTAAGGCCGTCCTGTCGTTCCGCGGCGTGGAGCAGACCTTCGACAACACCCCAGCCGCCCTTGCTGAGGTCCGTAAGCACCCGTGGATGACCGCCGAGGTGCTGCCGTTCCCGGCTCTGGCGCCGGACGTGCTGGCCGCCTCGCCGGCGCTGACTTCCTGAACGCGGAAGCCCCAGGCGTGCAGGCCCGGGGCTTCTCTTCCTGACCAACGCACTTTGACGAGGAAAGTGATGTTGACCGATATGAATGCTAGCCCGACGGCCGTGAAGACCACCAGCCGCACCCGACTCGATGGCACACCCATCACCCCGACGTGCACGATCCCGGTCAAGCGGTGCGGCTGCCTGGCCGGCGACGACTGCGAGTGCCTGGACATGGGCGACGACGTGTTCGCCGAACCGTTGTTCTGGGATCTGCGCGGGGTAGCCGCATGAAGCCGCGGCTGTTGGACCTCTTTTGCTGCGAGGGCGGCGCCGGGACTGGCTATGCCCGCGCTGGCTTCGACGTGGTCGGCGTGGACATCGACTCCCAGCCGCGCTACCCGTACGAATTCCACCAGGGCGACGCCTCGACGTGGTCGCTCGTTGGCTTCGACGCGGTGCATGCCTCCCCGCCGTGCGAGGACCATTCGGTGACGATGGCTTTCGGCCTGAACGATCGGGGCACGGGCTGGTTGCTGCCGCACACAGTGACCCGCCTGCGGGAGTCTGGCCTGCCGTTCGTGATTGAGAACGTGGAGAGCAAGGCCGTCCGGGCGCACATGCCCGGTGCGATCCGCCTGTGCGGGTCCATGTTCGGTCTTGGCGCTGAGGACTCGCGCGGCAACTGGCGGATCCTGCGGCGGCACCGCCTGTTCCTGACCTCGTTCCCGCTGCTTGTTCCGGCATGCACATGCCGCGGCCGACTGGTCGGCGGGGTGTACGGGCACGGCGAGCAGGGCGTGAATGGTGGCCGCGGGTATGGGTTTGCTGCTGACCGGGCCCGTGAGGCGATGGGTATGCCGTGGGCGAGCCGTGATGGCTGCACAGAAGGTATCCCGCCGGCGTACACCGAATTTCTGGGCGAGCGGCTGATGTCTGCTGTGCTCGAGCGTCGGGCGGTTGCCGCATGACCGCCCGCCGCTGGTGGTGGCTGCGCCTGTCCGCGGCGAAGCACATCCCAACGTGGGCGTCCGAAGAGCTCGGCGCGTTCCTCGCCGCCCGTGACGCTGACCGCCAGTCCCGGCTGATCGGTCCTCCCCCGCCGCCGGCCACCAAGCCGAAGAAGGCCGAGTGGTCTTTGGCCGACCGGCAGGACGATCCGGGCCTCAGCCAGTGGCGCGCCGTGCCGCGCCCTGATGCGACGCCGCGGATCTGGGACTCACTCCCCCATTCCTGATCTCCGTTCTTCCGAAATCCTTCCGTTCTCTTGCCTGGGGTGTTTCATGCCTTTCGATTCCCGTCTCGCCGACACCGGTGAGCTGACCGTTGACCTGCTGGAGTACCGCAAGCGTGGCCGGCACCGGTCGTCGGGCGCCAACCAGAACAAGACCGCCTACCAGCCGCGTCGGTATGCCGCCGAGACCGGCGAGTTGGCGAAGGTGGTCGAGCCGGCGCGACCGCTGGCCTTCAAGCCGCTGGTCGGCGAGGGCCCGACCGCGGTGATCCCGCTGCCCGAACCTGTCCCGTCCCCTGTGCTGCCGTCGCGGAAGCCGCGGGCGGCGTGGCTGGCCGAGTTGTGGACCAGCGCGCTGGCGACCGGCTTGAAGGCGCTGCGCCGGGGTGGTGCGGCGTGACCTTCGATGACGTGTTGACGTTCGTTGTCGTCCACGACGTGCCCCGCCTCGCCGTGTGGGGACTGCTGATGCTGGTCGCCGCGGTCACCTTGGTCGCGTTGGTGAAGTCGTTCGCCGCCGAGTGGGCCCGCACGGTTGGTGCCGGGTGGGCGTGGCTGCGCCTGCGGGTGCTGCTGCGGTGGCGGCGGACGAGCCTCGGGGCGGAGCGGTACGCGCGCCGCGTCATGGCCGATCTGGACCTGGACGTTGAGCTGCTGGTGCTGCTGGGCAACCCGCGGTACTCCGACCTGCACGGGCGCTGCTGCGGGGACCGGTTCGACACCGCGCACTGGCTGGACGACCAGCCGCTCGAGGGCGGCGAGGGCGGCAACCGGTGACTGACAAGCCAACGCCTGTGCTCTACCTCGACATCGACGGCACTGTCCGGCAGGGCAAGGACGACGCCCTCGGCCGTTTCGTCAACGGCCCCGAAGACGTCGTCGTCTTCCCGGAGGCGGTCGAGATGATGCGCCGGTGGAAGGCCGGCGGCGGCCGGATCATCGGCGTAAGCAACCAGGGCGGCATCGCCCTCGGCATCGTCGACGAGCGGCAGGTCGCCGCCGCCATGATGGAGACCCACCGGCAGGCCGGGCAACTCTTCGACAAGATGGCCTACTGCCGCCACCACCCGAACGCCGAACACCCAGAGATGGCTCGCTGCTGGTGCCGCAAGCCTAAGGCGGGGTTGCTGATCGAGTCGGCGCTAGACCTTGCCGCCCGACGGCCCGGCGAGATCTACCCGCCGTACATGGGGCTTATGGTCGGCGACCGGCCTGAGGACGCTGCGTGCGCTGAGGCGGCCGGCGTTGACTTCGAGGACGCCGTTGCGTGGCGCAGTCGAGCCTTTCGCTCTGAAGCGGGCGGTGATCCCCAATGACCGCCCCCCGCAACCAGAACGGCGGGCATTACCGGCGCCGGTTCGTCAACTGGAACGAGCGCCCGTCGAGTTCCCCGGCCGCGTTGAACGCTGCGAAGGACACGACGGAGACGGTCCGGAAGCTCAACGAGTGGCTGGACGAGCACCAGGCCGCGGGTGTGGTGTCCGAGGCGGTGGGGTTGTGCGCGGCTGAGGCCCGGCGTCAGGCCGCTCAAGCGGCGGCGCAGGCCGAGGGTTGGGGCGGCGGCGATCCCGGTGAGTGACACCCACGTGTGGCCGTCAAGCCGCACCCCGGAGCAGCAGGCTTTGGACAACGCACGGCAGGCGCAGATGTATCTGGGCCGTCTGGTGCAGCAGTTGAAGGGCGACGACAACCGGCCGACGCAGGCCCGTCTGCTGGACGCGGTGGGGTTGCTGGACCGGTTCGCCGACGGGGTGAAGGACGGGGAGATCAAGGTGGAGGCGGCCCCGTTGCCGCAGGCGCCGGTCCCGATGCGCCGGCCTGACCCGGAGCCGGAGCCTGCTGCTGTCCCTGCTGGCCCGCGGCATCGGGTCGGTGAGGGCCACACGGATCCGAACCTGCGGCGGCTGCGCGGCAACTCGGGCTGGCGGTCGCGGTGAGGTGGCTGGAGGATGCGGGCGCTGCTGTCCTGGCGTGGCCTGTGGTTCCGGCACTGGTTGTGGTGGCGGTGGGTGGTGTGGTGGTGGCCGGCGTCCGCAGCCGTCTGGTCGCGCGTAAACGGCGCCGGGTGTTGCGGGCGTGTGAGGACGCGGCGGCACCGCTGGTCAGCATTCCGGGGCAGCGGGGCGGGGAGCCGGTGGCGGAGACGCGGGAGCCGGGGTGATGACTCAGAGCTCGGTGGGCTCGCCCATCTTCTCGGCAGCCTCTCGGTACCACTCCATCGGCACGAGCACGGCAACGGTTTTGCCGTGACGAGTGAAGACGACGTGCGTGCCTGCGGTGACCAGTTCTACGACTGCCTTGAGGTCGCGCCGGAGTTCTTGGATGCCCTTGAGGACGCGCTTCGCCATGTCGTGATCGTACGGGTTTCTGTGCTGAGTTCTGTGACTCGCATCGGCGGTTGGGGGTGTCGCGGTGATCGTCACGGTTCGCACTCCTGAGTTATGTGACTTCTAGGTGCACTAGTTCTGTGACTTTTACTGTAAGCTGATGGCGACAGCAGGGCAACGCCTCGCTGGTCACCAATCCCGATCTTTGGAGGTTGGACGTTGTCCACCATCACCAGAGCATTCGAGTTCGGCGAGCACGAACTCCGCACCATCGTCATCGGCGGAGACCCTTGGTTCTTCGCCTCAGACATCACCTCAGCTCTTGCGCTGGGCAACCCACGTAGCTCCCTCGCTCTCCTCGACGAGGACGAGAAGGGCGTCCACACCATGGACACCCCCGGCGGGGAGCAGCAGGTCACCGTCGTCAACGAGCCGGGCATGTACTCGCTGATCCTTCGAAGCCGTAAAGCCGAGGCGAGGGTCTTCAAGCGCTGGGTGACGCACGAGGTTCTTCCCGCCATCCGCAAGACCGGCCGGTACGAAGACGAGAGCCGCGCCATCGTCGCGCTCGGCGCCGGCGACGACGAACAACGGCGAGCAACGGCGGCGCGCCTCGATCTCAGCGTCATTCAGGCCATGGGCGGCATTGTCGACCCGAAGTGGTGCGAGTCCCTGGCCCGCCACACCTGGGCGGTCTACAAAGGCGAGAAGCCCGAGATCGCCGCCGAGGACCGCCTGCTCATGGTCCAGCCGTACCTCGTCGAGCGTGGAGTCAGCAAGGCCGACATCGCTTCGATCGGTTCGGTGTTCGGCAAGCGCGTCAAGGCCGCCTACGTCGCTGAGTACAACCGCGAGCCCGAAGAGGTTCCGGCCCTGCTGAACGGCCGGGAGCGTCCGGTCAAGGGCTACTACGAGCGCGACCGGTTCCTGTTCGACGCGGTCTTCGACGAGTACTACACCCACCTCGTCGGCCCGCAGCAACTTGAGCTGGGTGCGGCGTGAGCGCCATCGGGCAGCTCTCTCCAGTGCTAGTTGACGATCTCGTTGACTTTCTCGATCAACTTGAGTGCCAGTTTTGGGCTTGCAAAGGCGTGCCCACCACTGATCCAGAGTCCATGGTGACCTGCTCCCGCTGCGTCATCTTGGGTCGCTTGCTCAACGAGACGAGCGGCGGCGAGCCCTCATGACCTCCCACTCCCCCGTCCCGCTCAAGTGCACCCCTGAGACGGCGGCGAACGTGCCCGACAACCCGTGCCGGCCGCCGGGGTCGAAGCCGCGCTGCGTGATCTGCCCGGCCAGCCCGAACTACCACCGCCGCGACGAGGCCGAGACTTCCGAAGGAAGGACCCAGTGAGCGACTTCAAGGTGAAAGCTGCTGACCGCAAGACGGTCGAGCGCTTCAACCGCGACAACCCGATCGGCACTCCGGTGCGGTACTGGCCGGGCGTCCGCTCAGGCGAAGGCCGACGTTCCACGACCCAAACGGCAGCGGAGGTGCTCTCCGGTCACACGCCGGTCGTCTGGCTCAACAACGTTTCGGGCTGCATCGCCTTGACGCACGTCGAGCCGATCGAAGGTGACGACCAGTGACCGACACCCTGCTCCCGATCTTCGTCCGTCACAGCTCCGACCCGTGGGCGGCGATGGAGACCAAGCTCGACCAGTGGGCCGCTGACCGGTGTGTGATCTGCGGCGAGTACGGCGACGGCCCGGAGTGTGCGACATGCACCGCGGGCTGGGATCGCAGCGTCGCAAGGTCGGTGGATCTGTGACCGCCGAGCTGCGCGTCATCCAGGTCACCCGGTACGGCTGCCCCTGCTGTCCCCGGACCGAGTCGAGCCGGAAACGCGCCCTTGAGCATGTCGACCGTTGCTGGGCGAACCCGGACAACCGGGGCTGCAAGACCTGCGAGCACTTCGAGCAGGACCCCGGCGAACCGGACGTCGGGCTGACCGGTGGTGAGTGGTGCGAATTGGGCGTCAGCCTCGCTGGGAAGCCGTGGCTCGCGCTGTGCCCGGCGCATACCGACCCTGACAACCCGTTCGGCAAGCCCGGCATCGATGACTGTCCTGACTGCATCACCAACGACAAGCCCGTGCCGCCCGGCCCGATCCTCCACTGCGACCTGTGGGAGGCCAACCGATGACCGCCGTCATGGAGCCGGCAGCCCTCGAAGGCATCGTCGACATGCCGGAGGACGATTACCACGCCCACCCGGCACTGTCGTTCTCCGGCGCGAAGAAGCTCCTGCACCCGTCCTGCCCGGCCCTCTACCGCCACAGCCAGGACAACCCGACCCCCCGTAAGCGCGAATTCGACCTGGGCCACGCTGCCCACAAGGTCGTCCTCGGTGAGGGCTCCGAGCTGCACGTGGTCGACGCCGGCAACTACCTGACAAAGAAGGCGCAGACCGAGCGCGACGCCGCGTACGACCGCGGCGACATCCCCGTCCTGCCGCGCGAGTTCGACCAGGTTCAGGCCATGGCGGCGAAGGTTCGGGAGCACCCGATCGCCGGCCCCCTTTTCTCCGGCCCCGGACTCGCCGAGCAGTCGCTGTTCTGGACCGACCCCGAGACGGGTGTGCCGTGCCGTGCCCGGCTGGACTGGCTGTCGCACCTGGTCGGCGACTACAAGACGAGCACCAGCGCCGAGCCGGGCCACATCGCGAAGAAGGTCGACGAGTTCGGCTACTACATGCAGGCCGACTGGTATCTGTCGGGCGCCGTCCACCTCGACCTGGTCGCCCCGGACGCCGAGTTCTGGTTCGTGTTCCAGGACAAGAACCCGCCCTACCTGGTGACCGTGGTCGACCTCGACGACGTCGCCTTGAAGATCGGCCACGAGCGCAACGTCCAGGCCCGCGAGATCTACCGCAGCTGCCTCGAGTCGGGCGTCTGGCCTGGCTACTCCAACACCGTCGAACGCATCTCGCTGCCCTACTACGCGCAGCGCCGCTACAGCGAGGGGATCTACTGATGACCACCGAGACCGTTCCCGCCGGCATCAACGCGGCGCTCGCTGACCTGCAGACCCAACTACCGCACATCGCCAAGAACAACAGGGCGGAGGTGCCCACCAAGTCCGGCGGCAAGTACACGTACCAGTACGCCGACCTGGCCGAGATCTCCCGCCAGCTGCTGCCCCTGCTCGGCAAGCTCGGCCTGTCATTCACCTCGCGCCCGACGATGGCCGGTGAGCAGTTGGTGCTGGTGTACGAGCTGCGGCACATCTCCGGCGAAATGATCGAGGGGATGTATCCCCTGCCCGGTCGTGGCACCCCGCAGGAGGTCGGGTCCGCTGTCACCTACGCGCGCCGGTACTGCCTGTGCGCCGTAACCGGCCTGGCGCCGGACAACGACGACGAGGACGCCGTGCTGGCCGAGGCCGCAGCCCGCCGCCAGAAGGTGGAACGGGTCGAGGAGAAGCTCGCCGCCCAGCAGCAGCCGCAGGAGCCGCGCATCAACGCCGAGCAGCTCAAGGACATGCAGGCGTTGTTTGTCAGCGCCGGCCTGGACGAGAAGGCCGAGAAGCTGGACTACGCGGTCGCGGTGGTCAAGCGCAAGGTGAAGTCGGCGACGGAGCTGACGCAGGCCGAGGCCGACCAGGTGATGGCGTCGCTGCGGCGGGCTGCCGAGAAGCGCGCTGAGAAGGTCGCTGAGCCTGTTGGCGCCGACCAGTGAGCCGGACCGACCACGGCGAACAGATGGAGTGGGACGACCCGTCCCTCTACGTCGACCCGCTGAGCCTGCTCGACGCGAAGCGGCACCACCAGTGGGCGGTCCGCGCAATGTTCGAGGCAGGGAAGGCGCTGAAGGCTGCTTCGTCGGCTGAGGCTGTCGCGGCGAAGGCGTACCAGATGGCGGTGTACGAGGCGACGCTGCACACGGATTGCCCACAGGTGCGGTCGGCCGGGGTGACGGTCGCCTACCGCGACGCTTGGATCGCCGACTGGATTCAGGCAAAGTACGGCGACCTGGAGTGGGACTACAAGACCGCGAAGATGACCCACCAGGCCGCGCAGGATCACGTCGGCGTGGTGAAGACGCTGGCGTATTCGATGGGTCAGCTCGGCAGTGTCGTCAAGCAGATCCACGGCGCGGTCGGGCTGGACCGATGAAGAAGACCCCGCTGACCCGCCGCACACCGCTCGAGACCCGCTCCGAGCTTCGGCGTACGGCCCTCAACCGATCCCCCGCCGCCGCTTCCGTGGCGCATGACCGCGCTAAGCGCTCGAATCAGCCCCGCCTGCGTACCGGCTATCCCATCCCGAAGAGCCTGCGTGCCGCCTTGGTCGCCCGTTCGGAGGGCTGGTGCGAGATCGCCACGTTGACCTGCACGGGCACCGCCACCGATTTGGCGCATCGCAAGAAGGTCGGCGCCGGCGGCAGAAAGGGCGAGGCAGCGAAGGCTCATCACGTGTTGTCGAACGCGTTGGCGGCCTGCAGGGCTTGTCACGGCCGCGGACATCTGATGCCCGCCGAGGCGTACCGCAACGGCTGGATGCTGCGCGAACACCAGAACCCGTTGAAGGAACCCGTCCTGCGCAGAGGCCGATGGGTCCTGCTTGACGACTCCGGCTCGATCGAACCCACGACCAAGGAGGACTGACATGAACGAACTGCTGCCCGCTCTTTCCGAGGCCGACCGCGACCTGCACGAGCTTGTCGTGGAGGCCGCCAGCGCCGAGACGGTGATGGACCTGCGTGAGGTCGAGTTCGACGACGACGCCTACGCGTACAGCGAGGTGGCGTGATGACCGCCTCCGACCAGCGCGTCCATGACGAGGTGCTCAAGCCGATCGTCGAGGACTACTACCGGTCGGCGAAGCTCGTCGGTGAGCTGATGTCTGTGCCCGTTCTCGAGGGCACGGCGACGGTGCTGGTTCATCGGGCGCGGATGGAGGCGTTGGCCGAATGCGGTAACCGGCTCGCGAACGTCCTCGGGGTGGCTGAGCCGCTGTGGGACGCCATGCTTGACCTGGCGGGGGTCGAGTGGTGACCGCCATGACCGAGACCAGAACCTGGCAGCTGACCGTCCCGGCGCCGGCCAAGATGCTGTCGGAGAACTCCCGTCACCATTGGCGGGTCACCGGCCCGGCGGTGAAGGCGTGGCGTGAGGCGTCGTTCCTGTACGCCACGCAGGCCCGGCTACCCAAGCATGTCGAGCGGGTGCGCGTGGACGTGACGCTGCACTTCACTGATGCCCGGGACCGCGACTCCGGCAACTACCACCGTTATGTGGCCAAGCCGATGGTGGACGGCCTGTGTCGCCCCCGGACGGTGAACGGCAAGCGCGGTGTTCGGGTGGAGCCCGGCTACGAGCTGGTCGACGACGACAACTCGCGCAAGCTGGCCGGCCCGTTCATTGCGATCGGCGAGAAGGTCGACAAGAACGTGCACCCGCTGGGTCTGGCCGTCGTGACGATCACCGAGGTGTCGCCGTGACCCCGCTGTCGGAGCGTGAGAAGACGATCCTGCGGCTGCTGGCCCGCAACCACAGCGTGGCAACGGTCGCCACGGTGCTGGGTGTCGGCGACGACAGGGCCAGCCGTGAGATGTCGGCAGCGCAGACCCACCTCGAGGCCCTCCGCCTGGCCGAGGTCGACCCGTTCACCGGGGAGGCGGCATGACCGCCGAAACGCTACGGCCGATTCCGATCACTGATGCGGCGACGGTGGGTGCACTGGTCGCCGGCCTGCGCTCGATGTGCCTGCTCAGCCAGCGGGAGCTGTGCCAAGAGATCGGCATGCATCAGGCCCGGCTGTCGGACTGGGAGACCGGCCGCGCAGTGCCGACCCTCCCCTACCTGATCCCTGCACTGCGGGCGCTCGGCTTCGACCTGGCGCTCATCCCCTGCGAAGACTACGAACTGGCCTCTCCAATCGGAGGGGCTCGTGGGTAAGCGTGTTTCCACCCCGCCTGAAGTGCGGTTCTGGGTCAAGGTTGACAAGGATGGACCTTCCCCGTCGACCTTTCGCAACCGTGGACCCTGTTGGCAATGGACTGCGGGAACGACCAAACAGGGGTACGGCGGTTTTCATCCCACCAAGACCTCGATGGTTCTGGCCCACCGCTGGTCATACGAAGCGCTGATCGGCCCGATTCCTGACGGTCTGGTGATCGACCACCTCTGCCGTAACCGACGGTGCGTTAACCCCCGCCACCTTGAAGCGGTGACGCTCGGCGTCAACACGCTTCGCGGTTTAGGCGTCGCGACGTTCAACAAGCTCAAGACCTTCTGTCCAGCAGGGCATGAGTACTCGGCTGCAAACACCTACCGGCAGCCCTCCAAGCCAAATAGTCGACGGTGCCGCCAATGCGCGCGGGATCTCGACTCGCAACCACATCGTCAGAACCGATCACGAAAGAAGGCAGCATGAGCCTCCCCCTTATCACTGGAACTGCCCGCCTGGTCGACGACCCGGAATTGCGTTTTACAAGCGGCGGCAAAGCCGTCGCCAAGGTGCGGCTCGCATTCTCGGACCGCAAGAAGAACGAGCAGACGAACCAGTGGGAAGACGGCGACAAGATCTTCCTCGAAGCCTCGGTGTGGAACGAGGAGGCCGAGCACATCGCCGAGTCGCTGCAGCGCGGCCACGAGGTGCTGGTGTCCGGGAAGCTGCGCCAGCGGGAGTACGAGGCGAAGGACGGCACCAAACGGACGGTCTTCGAGCTGGTGTTCCCGACGATCGCCCCGACCTTGAAGTGGGCCACCGCGAAGGTCAACAGGATGTCCCGCTCGAACGGTGGCGGCCAGCAGCCGCAGGGTCAGCAGGGCGGCGGCGACCCGTGGGCGAGTCAGGCCGCGCAGCCTGACCGCGGGTTCGGTGGACGCCAGCAAGCCGCCACTGACGAGCCTCCGTTCTAGATCAACCAGCCCAACCGAAGGAGAACACCATGATCTGCACCGCGCACAACCGCAAGAACTGCACTGCCGACGCGTGTAAGCGCGCCGCCCGTCGCCGGCCCGACAGCTCCGACTCGAGTGCCCCCTACACGGACACGTTCGCGTACGACACGAGCGCCTACAGCCCGTCGAGCTCCTTCGACTCGGGCTCGTCGTCGAGTTCGTCGGACTCCGGCTCGTCCTCGTCGTCGAGCTGTGACTGATCCCGATCCCGACGCCGTCCAGATGCTCGCTGCCGCCTACCACGCGCTCGAGTGTCTGCCCGGCACCAACAACAGCAAGCGGTGGTCGCCGAACCATTTGCGGCTGATTGACAAGCGCAAGGGTGCCGAGCTGGCGGTGTACATCCGTAACGCCGGCTGGCATCTGACCACCGAGAAGGAGTCCTGATGCCCGCCACCGTGACGCCGCTTCTGTCGCGCACCCAGACGCGCATCCTGTCCGCCATCCGCGGCTATGCCACCGAGCACGGCTACGCGCCGTCGATCCGGGAGGTGGCTGACGTGTGCGGCATGTCGGTGTCGTCGGTGCAGTACCAGCTGGGCCAGCTGAACGAGAAGGGCTGGATCCGGCGGGCGCCGGGCCGGTCGAGGGCGATCGTGGTGCTGGACCCTGCGACGGGGCAGGCATGACGGTCACCGCTGACACCCGCCACCAGACCGCGTCCATGGTGGTCCTCGACCCCGACCAGCGGCTGGTGCTGCTCGTGCATCACCTGGCGTCGGGGCTGTGGCAGTTCCCGGGCGGGCACGTCGAGGCGGGTGAGCTGGCGTGGGAGGCGGCCCGGCGGGAGGTGTTCGAGGAGACCGGCGTCCTGGCGGAGCTGTACAGCGTGAAGGTGTTCAAACGGGAGGACCACGCGGCGCCGGCCAAGACGGGCCGCCCCGGCAGGCCGGATGAGCCGCCCCACACCCACGACGACCTTCTGTTCGTCGGCCTCGCCGATTCCCGGGTGCCGCTGCGTCACGCCGAGGACGAGGTGAACGTGGCGGTGTGGGCGCCGTTGAGCTCGCTGGATGGCCTGTCGCGGGTGCGTTCGGAGGTGCCCGGTTACGCCCGTGAGGCGCTCGACCTGGTGACCGCGCAGGTGTTGTGGTGAGGGGCGGCCCGCAGATCGGCCAGCGCCCGCTGTCGCCGCGGCAGCGTGAACTGCTCGGCCTGGTCGCGGAGGGACTGACCGGTCCGGAGATCGCCGCCCGGATGGGGACGACGGTGGGGACGGTGCGGACGCGGATCCGGGACCTGCTGTGGCGGTATTCGGCGTCCAGCCAGCGGGAGATGGTCGGACTGGCGCGCAAGGCGGGAGATCTGGAGTGCTGAGTCACGAGTTGGCGCGGGCGTTGCTGGCCCGGCGCAACAACGACGTCCGCATTGAGGTGCTGGTCGACGACGACCCGGAAGGTGAGCGCGCAATCTGGGAGAAACGCACTGAGCTTCGCGACGACACCTCCGGTCACTCCCCTTACGCAATCCCGGCCGAGCAGGTCGTGGCGTACGACGAGGACCGCGACGTCGTCGTCATCAAGGCGTCGTTTGTGATCACCGGAGGAACCGGTGACTGAGTTCCCGTACGTGTGGACGTGGCGCACCCGCACCTGGGCGCTGCCGGGCGTGACCGTTCGGGTGCCGTGGTTCGGCGACGGCGTGGACCGGGCGGGGGTGCGCTGCCGGGTGGTGGTGCGGTCCCGGGCAGGCAATTCGGCGCTGGTGGAGTTCGCCGACGGGTTCCTCGTGGTGACGTCGCGGGGTGGGCTGCGGCGGGTGAAGGCGTGAGCTGTGCCTACAGCTCAGTCGGTTCGCCGTCGAGCTCAGCCATACGTCGGTACCACTCAATGGGTACGACGGCGACCACTGCCTTGCCGCGCCGCGCAACCACCGTGTGTTCGTCGTCCTTCACGGCGTTGTCGACGAGCGCGCGGAAGTGGTCACGGGCCTCTTGGATGCCGACCAGTCGCCGCTTTGCCACATCGGCAGCGTACAGCTCGCTGGCAGGTGAAACGTCAGGCGCGCTCATCGTAGCGATCATTGGAAGCTCTCCTGTAAGGTTCGTTGTGAGGTTACCTGTCAGCTAAGAGTACGGCGACAGTGCCTGACCAGGCAACGGATGCGAACAGAGAGGCTCCGATGACCGAGACTGCGATTGAGTGGACGCACCGAGAGGGCACCGTCGGCAAGACGTGGAACCCGACAACCGGATGCGACAAGATCAGCAACGGCTGCGACAACTGCTACGCCCTGACCATGGCCAAGCGCCTCAAGGGCATGGGCCAGGCCAAGTACCAGAACGACGGCGACCCGCGCACCTCCGGACCCGGCTTCGGCCTGACCGTCCACCCCGACGCGCTCGGGGATCCGCTGCGGTGGCGTAAGCCTGCCACCGTGTTCGTCAACTCGATGAGCGACCTGTTCCACGCCCGGGTGCCGAACGACTTCCTCACCCGCGTCTTCGCCGTCATGGCCGCCACCCCGCGCCACACCTACCAAGTGCTGACCAAGCAACCCGAGCGGATGGCGCGCATCCTCGCCGACCGCAACTGGCGCTCGGAGATGTTCACCCGCGAAAGCGTCCTGGACCTGAACGGCCCGCCGCGTGACCTGCCGACCTGGCCGCTGGGAAACGTCTGGCTCGGCACATCGATCGAGTCGGACAAGTACGTCCGCCGTGCTGACGCCCTGCGCGAGACACCCGCCGCCATCCGGTTCATCTCCGCCGAACCGCTCCTCGGACCGCTCCCGTCGCTCGATCTGACCGGCATCGACTGGCTGATCCTCGGCGGCGAGTCCGGCCCCGGCTCCCGACCGCTCGACCTCGGCTGGTTCCGCGAACTGATCGCGATGGCTGAAGCCTCGAACACGGCCGTGTTCGTCAAGCAGCTCGGCTCGGTCTGGGCGAGCAAGACGCCTCAGGTAACCGTCGATGAGTGGTCGGTCTCCGCATCCGACTCCCCGGTTTCGGCGGTCGACAAGAAGGGCGGCGACTGGCAGTTCTGGTCGCCGGAGCTGCGCATCCGTGAATACCCGCGCGTCGCTGCGGAGGCCACCCGATGACCGCCCGTTTCGGCTTGAAGGTCGACGACAACAACGGCTACCACGTCCGGTTCCGCCTGTACGCGGCAACCGGCGATGCCCACCTCGGCCTGTGCGGGCTGCTGACGATGCGCCCCGACGAGTACGAGGCGTTCCGGCGGCTGCTTGAGCCGGCGCTCACCGACCGGGCAGACGTGCCGATGGAGGAGGCCCGATGACCGTCTACGTCGACAACTTCCGCGCACCTGCCACCGTCGGCCGCATCAACGCCCGCTGGTCGCATCTGACCGCTGACACGGTCGAGGAGCTGCACGAGTTCGCCGGCCGCCTCGGTCAGCGCCGCGAGTGGTTCCAGGGCCACTGCAAGCACGCCAAGTGCCCCACCCTCGACGGCGTCTGTGTCCATTTCCACTACGACGTGGTCGACGGCAAGCGCACTGCCGCCATTGCGATGGGTGCGACCGCGATCGACCTGCGCGACATGGGCGCGATCATCGCGGTCCGCCGCCGCCAAGCCGCCAGGGAGCCGGGCATGGACATGCCGGAGCCGTGCCAGCCGATCGGTTGCGACGGCGGCTTCCATCTGCGCGGCTGCTGCTATGCCACCGCCGATCAGGAGGCCACACGATGACCGCTGGAGCGCTCTGCCGACCCGACACCTTCCCTGTCCGCCGCACCATCCACTGCCCCACCTGCAACTCGGAGCAGCGCATGGCCGGCTACCTCGCCATGTGGTACGGCCAAACCATCACCTGCCTGAACTGCGGCGACATGTGGACCGACGGGGAGATGCACCCGCGCCCGTTCAAGCCGCGCTGGCGCCAAGAGAACATCGCTGCCGCCCAGAAGTGGTGGGACGAAGCCGAGGGCTACACCGACGACGACCGGCAGGCGTGGATCACCGCCCAGCTCGACGCCGAGAAGGAGGTAGCCCGATGATCTCCCAGCGCAGCCTTGCGAAGGTCGCGCTGGTCGTTGCGTTCACCGTCGGGACGTTGATGCTGCTGCTCACCTGGATCGTCGCCCGCCAAATGGACCTCGTGGCGTGGGCGGCGGCCGGAACGCTCATCGGTGCCGCCATTACCTTGCCGCCGCTCGCATGGCTGACCAGCGACCGACGCCGAAACAAAGGTGCCCGATGACCGACGACCTGCTCAAGCGCGCCGACCCGTTTCTGAACGTGTGCGGCTCCTGCGACATCGGCATGGGCTCGTGCACCTGCCCGACCGGCGACTACCGGCCCGTCATGTTGGAGCTGTACCGGGAGGTGGAGCGGCTGCGGGCCGTCGCCTGGCAGCTCCACAACGCCATGACCGACCAGCACGAGCAGGAGGGTCACCTGATGAACGACGACTGCGAGTCCTGCCGGAAGGCATTCGACGAGATGGACTCGCAGTACTGCTGCGACGACTGGAAGCGTCGGCAGAAGGCGTACGTGGACGCGCTGGGCCTCGTCATTGGGGAGAAGCCGTGACCGATCTGATCATTCCGTCCAAGCTGCGCGACGCGCACGCCATAACCCTCAAGAACCCGTGGGCCCACCTGATCGCCCACTACGGGAAGGACGTCGAGAATCGGTCCTGGATGCCCTGGGACGGCGTCCACACGCTGCTGATCCACGCCGGGAAGGGCTGGGATCGCGGACCCGCAACGGCCGAGTGCATCGGCGAGCCGCACACCTCGGCGATCGTCGCCGTAGCGGACCTTTCTTTCGCCTGCGACACGTCGCGTCACTCGGACACCGTCCGCTGCGGGTGCGGCGAGTGGGCCATGCCGGGCCAGTGCCACTGGCGGCTCACCAACGTGCGGGCTCTACGTAGTCCGGTGCCCGCGAACGGCAGGCAGGGGCTCTGGCAACCGACGTCGCAGACGCTGGCCGAAGTTGCCGAGGCGGTGCGATCGTGAGCGGCTGGGGCGAACTGGAACGCGGCGACCTCGCTGTCGGCGTCACCCGCCACCCGCTGCGCAAGAGCATCTGCGTGACCATTCGGCGGGGCTCGGTGGTCTACACCGCCGCGTACTGCCGCAACGAGGAAGAAGCTGACCGGCTGTGGGCTGCGCTCGTCGAACTGACGGACGCGCGGCGGGAGGTGGCGTCGTGATCGACACCGACAAGCTCCCCGCCACCCAGTACCTCTGCCTCGAAGTTCTTGCCTCGCGCCGCCGTCTCGGTGAACGCCTGTGGACGTTCCCCACCTCGGTGCTCCAGGCGCTGCGAGAGCTGGAGAAGGCCGGCCTGGTGTCGCTGATGTCCGGCATCGAACCGAAGACGGTCCGGGCGTGGCTCACCGAAGACGGTGAACGGGCCGCCATCGACGCCAGCTACAGCCCGCCGCACCTGACCCTCGCGCAGGGCATCGACACCCTGCCGGTCGGCAACGACGACCTGATGGCGTGGGCACGGGACCACGGGCTCGGGCTGTCGGCCGGGGTCGGGGCGGTCATCAGCCACATTCGCCACGACCTGCGCAAGCTGCCGGGAGGGAAGTCATGATCGAGCCAACCGCCGAGATGCTTCGGGTGATGCTCGGCAAGTCCGCGCATCGCGCCTTGGAGGCTGTCCTCGCCATCGTCGAGCGGGACTACCGCCTCGAACGCCGTGACCGCGCCCTCGTCCCGCCGGACACCGTGAAGGTCAAGTGGGTCTGCCGACGTTGCGGCGCGCCCCTCAGTGCCTGCGAGACGTGTGGCGAGCCCTCGCAATGTGGTGACTCCTGGTGCACCACGCACGTCCCGGACGGCACGCCATGACCACCTATGTGACCCTCGAAGACCGCCGCTACCTGCGCCAGGTCGATGCCGGCCAGGTCACCCAGTCCGACGGCGGTCTGCCCGTCCTGCGCGGCCTGTGGTCCGCAGGCCGACGCGACAGCTTGCACGCGAAAGCCGTCACGCAGGGCTGGGTGACCGAACAGCCGGACTCGGGCGGCACGTACCGGCTGACCGGGCTGGGCGAGCAGGTACTCGCTGAGGCGGCGGCACGGTCGGCGCCGGTCACCGTGCGGCAGGTCAGCCCTGTCGGGGCGGCCGTTCCGGCAACTTCGCGCCCGGCTCTCGTAGATACCAGGCCACCAGACTCCGGATGACTTCAGAGCGTCCGCGGTCACCGACGAGTAACCCGAGTCGATCCCACAGCGCGTCGGACAGCGCGATCTGACGGCGGGTGGTGATTCGCCGCCGGTTGGGGTTCGGCTCGGCCATGTCGTGAGAGTACGTCGTGTCGGTACACGATTCGCCGCACTTGATCAGCCTTGCAGCTTGTGTGTACGTACACGACCGGATAGGTTGAGTACGTACACGGTTCGCATGTTTCAGCAGTCAGGAGAGGAGATCCCGATGGCGCACAAGACCCTGTACATCCGCTCCGCCGATGAGTCGCTTTGGAGTGCCGCACAGCGTGTCGCCGACCAAACCGACCTCAGCGTCAGCCAGATCGTCGCCGAAGCACTCAAGAAACAACTCCCCCGCGTCGTCGAGGAGATCGAGCGGCGCAAGCAGGTGCAGCCCGTGGACGAATGGGCTGACTTCGCTGCGGACGTCGCCTGATGGCCGGCTCGTGGACCGCCAGCACTGACGACCTGAGGGCGCTCACGGCCTTCCTCGACGGTCTCACCGAACTGTCGGCCCAGACCGGCGTCGTGACGTGCGTTTACAGCGGCACGGAGGTCGAGTTCAACGGCACGACGCTACGGATCAACTCCCGGCGCGACGAGGGCGGGCCAGTCACCTACGTCGTCGATGAGTACGACAACTAGCCCTTCCCCTTCGCCCACCCCAAGGAGGTCTCGTGCCCGACATCTGGGCGCTCATGCGTGCCATTCGACGATCCGGGCTCCCGGCGCCGGAACGGCACACCCTCCTGACGCTGGCGACCCTCATTGACCCGGCAACGGGCCTCATTCCGGAGCGGTTCATGCCGAGCCTCACGGACCTTGCAGGATTCACGGGGTTGGGCCGCTCGACCGTTGTTCGCGCTTTGAATTCAGCGGAGAATGGGGGATGGATAAAGCGGACCGTGCCGCCGAAGCACGCATCGCAGAAGAACAAGGAACGCACTTCTTACCTTCTGGTGATCCCTGCCAACGCCCCCGCCGACGACCCCGAGGAGCCTGAGCGAGCTAGTGCCACAGCGGGACTAGTCCCGGAGCGGGACCAACTTGAGGGCTGGTCCCAGAGCGGGACTAGTGCCACAGCGGGACTAGGGCTAGTGCCAGAACGGGACCAGGCTAGTGCCACAGCGGGACACAAAGAACTGAACCATGTGTACCAAGGTGAACCACCTCCTCCTACGGAGGAGGGTCCGCGCGACGAAACCGTTGACCCCGATGCGCTCTTCTCGGTGCCGAACCAACGCGAGCCAGGCTGCCAGACACAAACCATCACCGAGGAACCCGCGAAGAAGGCCGCACCGAAACGGAAGCGTCTCAGCCGCACGGTCACCAAGAACCCCGAGACCCTGCCCGTCGACTGGTCCGTCTCCCCCGAAATGGAAGCGTGGGCGAAAGAGAAAACCCGCGACGTCATTTGCCGAATCGCTACCGAGCGCTTCATCACGTACTTCGGTGACGGCAAGCGAAAAAAGGATTGGGATCTAACTTGGCGCAACTGGCTTCTCCGTGATCAGCAGGACATCGAGCAGCGCGCCAAAGCCTCGAACGGCAGCGGCTACAACAGCAACGCGTCAGGCCGGAGGAACCACAACAGCAACCCCGGCCAGTACCGCAACGCCGACGACGACAGCGCCTACGACGATTGGAGCGCAGTAACCCGATGACCGAACACCACCCGAAGGCCGTCGAGATCCTCAGACGCCTCGGCATCGACCCCGCCCGCCTCGACGAGAGGATCCCCCCGTTCGACCTCGTCGCGTTTCGGCTCGAACAGGCGGAGAGGAACCTCGCCAAGCGGCCCGGAGAGTTCGAGAACGCCAAGGCCACCCATCCTGTCGCCCTTGACTGGGTTCGCCGCTACATCGAAGCCCCCACCAAGGTCGGCTCCCTGCTGCTGTCCGGCCGGACGGGGCGCGGTAAGACCTGGGAGGCGTGGGGCATCATCGGTGCATGCGCCGAGGGGCTCGCCGCGATGGGCCGCGGCTGCTACTGGAAGACAATCTCCCACCCGACCTTCAACGCCGCCATGCGTCCCGGTGGCGACATCTCCGGGGAAGCCGTTCTCGACGACTTGATGAACATCGACCTGCTCGTGTTCGACGACATCAGCGCGGGCCTCAACACCGGATGGACCGCCGAGAACCTTTACCGGCTGGTCAACCACCGCTGGGAGCACCGTAAGCCGACGATCTACTCCACCAACCTTCCGCCCGCCGACCTTGCTCAGGCCGTTGGCGACCGAGTTCTGTCCCGGCTGTCCGCGGCCGAGCGGATCGTCATGGGTGGCCCTGACCGTCGGGCGAACGCCGCATGACCGGCGAGCTGAAGCGGACGCCCCCGCACAGCCTTGACGCCGAGCGCATCGTGCTGGGCTGCATGATGACCTCCGCCGAGGCTTCGGAGTCCGCAGAAGAGATCCTCAAGCCGGGTGACTTCTACCGCCCAGCCCACGAACTGATCTTCACCGCTCTGGTCGATCAGCGGGCGAAGGGCCACCCGACTGACCCCGTCGCACTCGCCGAGCACTTCCTGAACCTCGGACAGATCACCAGAGTGGGCGGCTTGGGCTACCTGACCGACTGCTACGCCGCCGTGCCCTTCGCCGCAGGTGTCGGGCACTACGCCGACATCGTCGCCCGCAAAGCCATGCTGCGCCGGCTCGGGCTGCTCGCCGACAAGGTCAGCCACGGCGTTTACGGCGAAACTCCCGCCGACCCGGGCGACCTGATGGACTTCGTCCGCGAGGCTCTGGCCGGCGTCGAGGACGCGTTGGCCCAGGACGGAGGGCCGCGCCGCTGGGCGGCGGTGTTGCCGGACGTACTCGACGCGGTCAGCAAAGCCGAGGCGGACACGGGCACCCTCCCCGGAGTGCCGACCGGGCTCGACGATCTGGACCGACTCCTCGGCGGCTGGCTGCCTGGTCAGCTCATCGTGGTCGCTGCCCGTACTGGCGTCGGCAAGTCGGTAGCCACGACCGGGTTCGCAGTGAACGCCGCCTTCCGGAAAGGCATCCCTGCGGCGGTGTTCTCGATGGAGATGCGCGACGTGGAGATCGGCACCCGAATCCTGGCCTCCGAAGCCCGAGTGTCCCTGCACCAGCTCAAGTCGGGGCTCGTTGAAGGGGAGGGATGGAAAAGGATCAAGGAGCTGGCTAACGACGGGGACAAGCACCCCCTGTTCATCGACGACAGCCCCAACATGACCCTCGCTGACATCCGGTCACGGGCGCGCAAACTCCACCGGCAGCACGGGCTGCGCCTGCTCGTCGTCGACTACCTGCAACTGATCGAAACCGCTCGCGCCGAGAACCGGCAGAACGCGATCGCCGCCGTGTCGCGCGGCCTGAAGTTGCTGGCGATGGAGTTGGCCATCCCGGTGATTGCCGTCAGCCAGCTCAACCGCGGACCCGAGAACCGGCCGAACAAGCGACCCACGAAGTCGGACCTGCGCGAGTCCGGTGCTATCGAGAACGACGCCGACGTGATCGTCCTGATCCACCGCGACGACTACTACGACCCCGAGTCACCGCGTGCGGGGGAGGCCGATTTTATCGTCGATAAAAATCGGGCCGGCGCGACCGACACGATCACGGTCGCCGCCCAGCTCCACCTGTCCAAATTCGCGGACATGACCATCGCGTAAGACGCAGACGGGGAGCGGAACGCCGGTAACGCTCCGCTCCCCTGCCCTCATCCTGCCCCACCCCAAGATCGGAGATCCACATGTCTAGCCAGAGCGATCGTGTCGACACCATCCTTCGTGAACTCCACGAGGCCGAACTCAACCGGCGCCAGGTCGCCACGAGTGGCCCGATGCCCGACCATGCGCAGCACAACGTGCTCGCCAACCAGGTGCGAGAGCAGGTGGGCCGGATCGCCGTCGCCGACCTTCGATCGCTGGTCTTGCGGCTGGTGGTCGACGGCGTGAACGGCGACAAGTGGTCGCGCTGCACCTGGTGCGGGAAGCCCGACTACCTCGGAGAGGCCAAGCCGAAGGTGAGCGCCTGATGTTCTCCGACGCCTACTACGCCGAACTGCGCCGCACCATGGACTGCCCGCGCTGCCTGACGCCGACCTCCCGTGACGAGGTGGACAACGGCGTGGGGATCATCTGCGGCCCGTTCGGCTGCCCGTGCGGCTGGTCCGAGTGCGCCGAGTACGACGTGTCCGGTGGCCCGAAGCTCGACGAGCACGGCTACGAACTGGACCAGTGGGGCGGGGCGACACCGCCGCAGATCCTGGAAAGCGAGATCCGGCGATGACCAAGCACCCGTACTGGCCTGATCTCACTGACGACGAAGGCGACGCCCTTCAGGAGTTGTTCGACGATACCTGCGGCGACTGCCTCGAAGGCCGCTGCCACTGGGGCGGCGAGATGTCCGAGCGAGCCGCCCGCGAAGCACGACACGGGCACGAGTTCGTCGACGCCGAGTGGGGTGCGTGTGGCTGCGTACGACACGCAAGCAGCGTCCTCGCCAGGCCGTTTCAGCGCGACCACGAGACACCGCAGGCAACCGCGGTGGCCTGGCGGAAAGCGAAGGCGGCTGGCGTGATTGACGTGGGTGAGGGCGACTGATGGCCGCTTGGCCCACCGTGATGGTCACCGGTCACCGGCCGCAGCACCTCGCCCCTGCCGACCGCCCATGGGTGCGTTCCGAGCTCAACCGCTTGGCCGTGAAGCTGCGCGCCGAGCACGGAACGCAGGTGGGCGTCTCGGGCATGGCGATCGGCTCCGACCTGTGGTGGACGGACTCGGTGGACCGCGCCGGCTTGAAGCTGTGGGCGCACATTCCGTTCCCGCAGCAGCCCGACAAGTGGCAGCCCGCCGACCGGGTCGAGTGGGAGAGGCTGTGCCGGGTTGCGGACAAGGTGAAGACCTACGGCGGCTACTACGACGTCCGGACGCTGCACGCCCGCAACGACGGGATGATCGAAGTCTCGGCGGCGGCGATCGCCGTGTGGCTGCCGGGGAAGACCTCGGGTGGAACGGCATCGGCGGTGCGGAAGCTGGACGGGGCAGGCGTTCCGATCATCCACGTCGACCCTGCGGCCCGGACGACGGTCCTTCGCCGTACCCGGAAGCGGAACGCAGCATGACCGGAAACGGCCCCCAGCGCATCGCTAAGCGCCCGTGCCGCCGCTGCGGTACACCGACCAACCCCTCGTCCATGGTGAACGCCCTCGGGCCGGTCTGCGCCGCCATGCTTGGCCTGACCGGCAGCACCCTCGACATCGGCCACGAAGGCCCGGACCTGCTCGACCTGCTCGCCGCCCAAGACGACACCTAACCCGAAAGCCTGTCGCGTCGTGGGCAAACCAGCCCCGGCCTGCTACAACGGCGTGGTGGACATCCTCCAGCAGCTTGAACGCGCCATCGATGGTTGCTGCCCATGCGGGGCCGAACCACGCGAAGGCTCCGCCTACTGCTCCGAGGACTGCACCCCCACCCATCGCAGCGTGCACACCACCGACGAGACGGCGATGCGCTGGCGGCCCGACATGGTCACCGAGGTCGACGACAGCGACCTCACGCTGATCGCGGAGATACCTCGCAGTCCTCGGCTCCACGCCCAGTTCTACGCCCGCACCGGCACCCTCGACGTGCATCTGCGCCTGCATGACGGGTACCGGTTCGTCGGCGTCGACGTCCCCGCGGAGCAGGCGGGCGAACTCAGCGTCACCCCGGCGGGGCGCCCGGAATTGGAGGCGTTCTGGCAGCGCCTCGAACGGGAACTCACCGACAGCCGCCGACTCGACCCGGACCCGGGGCATGCGAGCGGCGACCCATGGGCGGACGTCATGCGCCGCCCAGTGCGTCACGACACGCCTGAGCCGCGACGCCGCCGCGTTGAGCTCGCCCCCTGGCAACGGATGTGCCTGCACTGCGGTGAGCGAAGCGTCGCTTTGCCTGGCATGCGGCCCGGGCTGATGCGGTTCGACGTGACGGCTTTCGGTAGCGACGAACCCGTCTCCCAGATGTCCGACTACGAGTCATGTGACCTGTGCGGAAACTGCCGTCGGGCATTCCCGGGCCCCTCCTTGGAGGTCGCCCAGTTCGACCACTATGACGGCACCACCGAATTCCAGATGCGGATCGGTGACCGTAAGGCAGGTTGGCGTGTAACGCAGGAATTCCTGACAAGGGTGCGGTATCCCGACGACGTCATCCGGCGCCGACTTGAACGGCTGGAGGTCGAGCTGCAGGCTGATTACGCCCGAGCGAACCCTGACCGGCCCGACGTCATCGAATGGGGTGAGGCATATCGGGCACGTGCCACAGAGGCCAACGCTGCTGCGCTCAGGACGATGGCCGCCTCGATGCCCGCCGTCATATCAGCCTTCCGCAGCATGGGTGAGGCGATCGGCTCCGCTGTCAACAGACTGCGTGAACTGCAGCCGCTGATCGCCCCAGAGCAGAAGCCCGAGCCTGAGCATCCACTCGCCCGGATGGCAGCGCGCCGCCGTGACGTCGCCCATGGCCCACGCACCCCGCAGCGCCCACAGCGCCATATAAACATCGGGCGCAGATAGCGAAACGGCGCCGGGCTGCACACCCGACGCCGCTCTTCCGATCTCCACAACATGCACTCAGCGACGCCACCGTACCTGCCCGAACGGCGCGAGGAGTTCACCCCGTGGATGGACACGACGGCACATGCAACAACGCTGACCGCTGCGCCGGCTACGACCCGCAACTGAAACTCGGCGCCCACACCAGCCGGCCTTTGTGCGGCGACTGCCTCGACCAGGCCGCCCGCAACATCCGCTCACTCGTCTTCGACTACCTCGACCTCGCCCAGCTGCACGAGCCGACCCTGTCGCAAGCCATCGCCGAACGGGCCTCGGGCTCCAAGGAACGCCCCATCCCCATCTCCCAGCACGTCGAAGCACTCCAAGCCGAAATCGTGCACGTCACCACCACCTGGGAGTACGAACTGCGGGTCGCCTGCCGCCTGTCCGACCCCGGCACTGTCCGCCCGTCGTGGCGGGTCACCACCAGCAACTACGAACCCGCGCTCAAGACCCGGCCCGGGACCGCTGTGCAACGCGCTGTCGAAGTCATCGGCTCCCGCCTCGAGCGGCTCTCGCAACTGCCGGCCACCGTCGTGTGCCCCACCGGCGTCGACGACGAACCCGCCGACATGTACGGCTGGCAGGCCGTCCAGCAGCTCACCGACCTCCACGGCCGGGCACGCGGCATGCTGGGGCGCACCACCCGCCGGTTCTGGATCCCCGGCGAATGCTGGGCCTGCCCATCCCGACCGGTGCGTGGGGTAGACGGGCCGCTGTACCGCTCCGAACCGAAGTTCGAGGGCGACCCCATGCAGGTCAACTGCGACAAGTGCTCCGCCTACCGGGCGTACCCCGACTACGAGACGTACATGGCGACGCTGCTGTGGCCCGAGCTCGAGGTGGCGGCGTGAACCCTGACCTCAACCGACAACCCCGCCGCGGTGCCTGGCCCAACCCTGTCGACACCGCCCTCGACCGGGCACGGCGGGTCGCCTCGATGTACCGCGCTCACCTGCGCCTGCTCGACCCCGACGCCTGCAACCGGCTCGACGACACGGTGGCCGCGTTCGGCGAGACGTGGATGCTCGACAAGCCCGACATCGTCGACGGCGACCGGGAACTCACCACCCTCGAAGCCGCCGAACTGATCAACGTCCCGATCCGGCGGATCCGCGACTGGGCGCAAGCCACCCACCCCGAAGACCGGAACCGGCCACTACTACCCCGGTTCAAGATGCGCGGCCGGGAACGAACCTTCCTCACCCAGCACGTTCTCGAGGCTGCCGCGGCGATGGCCCGATACCGACACGCCAACGGTGGTGACTAGCTTGACGTGACGGTCGGCTGCTACGTTGGTCCAGACGCAATGCGTCCACTGCCCGCCAGACTCCACTCGAGTCGGCGGGCTTTTCGCATGTCCGGAAGTGATCAGGCGGCGGGCGGTGCACAATGCCTGACGACAGAATCGCCTTCCCTCTCGAGACACTGCTCGGCGCCGCTGAACGCGCCCAACCGCTGTCTGTCTGCCGGCAAGGACACCTTGTCGTCGCAGAGCGCACCCATTGGCAGCCGCGATCGTTCGCCGCCGACCTGGGCAGCATCATCTGCGACTGGGTGGAACACGAGCACACCGATGAGTGAGCCCGTCGAGATCCGCCTCGACCGCCTCCTGTTCCCGCGCCCGGTCCCCGCCGGTTGCGACTGGGCCGTCATCGGGCTATGGGTCACCCACCAGCGGAAGACCAGCTCACCAGTCGACCCGCCCATCGTCGTCCGCCCCGAAGGCGACTACTACCGCATCGTCGACGGCAGGCACCGCACCATCGCTGGACACTTGGCCGGCCGGGACGCTATCGCCGCGATCGTGGAGCCCAACGACGAGTGACGTACGTCGTCACCGCCGCACTCGCCCTCGCCTGGGTCGCCTGCTGGGCACTGCTCGGCCGCCTCGACAACGAGCTGGAGGCCGACATGGACCTACGCGACCGCATCCGCGCCTACCTCAACACCGACCGACTTCCCCGAATGGAGCAGAACATGGCCGACTGGCTGACCACCCTCAACGGACTCGTGCAGCAAACCACCGCCGCGAGCGCCGCCCAGGCCACCAGCTTCTCCAACCTCCAAGGCGCCATCGGCCGGCAGACCGCCGACATCGCCGAACTGCGCCGGCTCCTCGAGCAGGCCGGTGAGGTCACCCCCGAGATGCAGGCCCTCGCCGCCCAGATCGGCCAGTCGCTCGACGACATGAAGAAGGCTGCTGAGACCGCCGACAACGGCTTCGAGCCCGTCGAAGAGGTGCCGACTGACGTGCCCGGCGACGGCGTACCCCCGACCGACGGCCAGCCCCCGGTCGACGCCCCGGTCGAGCCGGTCACCGACGTTCCGGCCGAGCAGGCCGAGAACAACGCCCGGCGTCGCTGACCTGAAGCGTGGGCCGCGCGGGGTTCGACTCCCTGCGCGGCTCGACTTCAACACAGCGTGATCGCTAGTGATCTTCAAACCCGCCCTGAGACCGGCTTCGTAACCGTCCGTAGAGAATCGGGGGGAACGTGTGCCACCCCGCCTCCCCGACGACAAACGCGCAGCGATCCTCGCTGACATCCAAGTTGGCGCTAAGGGCCGCAACCAGATAGCCCGCGACCATGGCGTCTCCGTTGGCGCGGTCTCAAAGATCGCCAAGGACTCCGGTTCGACCGATGCCTTCGACCGGTCACAGATGGAAAAAGCCACGAAGGCTGCCGTCGCCGACAGCCGCTCTCGCCGAGCCCAACTCGCCTCAGACCTGCTCGACGACGCCGAGCGGCTGCGTGCCCGCGCTTGGAAGCCGTACTCGTACTACGAGCGCGCCCAAGCCGGCCCCGAGCTCGTCACCCTCGACCTACCGCCGCTGAAGGAAGTCAAAGAGGCGTACGTCGCCCTCGGCGTTGCAGTCGACAAGCACGTCGTCCTCGAGCGCCACGACGCCACCGACCCGGGCATCATGGGCTCGCTGCTCGGCACCCTGCTCGAGGGCTTGCAGGCGAAGCACGGCACAGGCGATGCCTGACCTGCGCCTGTCGCCGAAGCAAGAACTGTCGATCGCCCATTCCACGGCCCGTGTGAACGTGTGGACCGGGGCTGTGCGATCGGGCAAGACGATCGCGTCGCTGCTGCGCTGGCTGATCTACGTAGCGAACGCTCCCCGCGGCGGGCAGCTGATCGTCGGCGGCAAGACGTTCGACACCGTGGCCCGGAACGTGTTCGGCCCACTCATGGACCCGGAGATCACCGGCCCGGCGTCGAAGCTGATCCACTACACGCGCGGCGCGCCCACGGCGACAATCCTCGGCCGCACCATTGAGATCATCACGGCGAATGACTCGCGCGCTGAGAACCGGCTCCGCGGCATGACCTGCGCCGGCGCCTACGTCGACGAAGCCACCCTGGTCCCCGAGGCGTACTGGACACAGCTCCTGGCCCGTCTCAGCGTCAAGGGCGCCCAACTCTTCGCCACCACCAACCCGGACAACCCGTCGCACTGGCTGCGGAAGAAGTTCCTCAACCGGGCCGGCGAGCTGAACCTGAAGTGGTGGCACTTCACCCTCGACGACAACACGTCGCTCGACCCGGCGTACATCGCTTCGCTGAAGCAGGAGTACACGGGCCTCTGGTACAAGCGCTTCATCGACGGCCTCTGGGTTGTCGCCGAGGGCGCCGTCTACGACATGTGGGACTCGGACCGCCACGTCATCGACATCATTCCGCCGATCTGGCGGTGGATCTGCGCGTCCGTCGACTACGGCACGAGCAACCCGCTTCACGCGTTGCTGCTCGGCATCGACGCCTCCCAGACGATCTATGTGGCGTCGGAGTGGCGGCACAGCGCTCGAGACACCCGCCGGTCCATGACGGATGCGGAGTACTCGGCTGCCTTGAAGAAGTGGCTTGCCGACTACCGGCAGCCCGGACTTCAGGCGACCGGGGTGACACCTGAGGCGATCGTGGTGGACCCGTCCGCCGCATCGTTCATCGAGCAGTTGTGGCGCGATCGGATGTCCCCGACCCCGGCCGACAACAGCGTGGCCGACGGCATCCGCCTCGTCTCCTCGGTCCTCGGCGCCGGGAAGTTGAAGGTGCATCGCTCCTGCAAGGCGCTCATCGACGAGTTCCCCGGGTATTCGTGGGACGACAAGAAGGCGCTACGTGGCGAGGACGCGCCGATCAAGGTTGATGACCATGGGCTGGACGCCCTGAGGTACGGCGTGAAGACCACTGAGGGCGCCTGGCGCCGGCCGAACGGCTTCCAGATGCCTCATACGGCAAGGTCCGCCGATGAGGTCGACCTTATGGGTGCAGCTATGTAGTCGAGGCGGTGGTCTCGATGACCGCGCCGACCTCCGTGAAGGGCTACGTCGACCCGTACGCGCTGGGTAGCAACAACTTCGGTTCGCTGTACACGGACCTGCTCGAGCACGTCCCGGACCTGACGTTCCCGATGTCGATCCCGGTGTATTCGAAGATGCGCCGCGACCCGAAGCTTTCCTCGATCGTGTCCGGCTGGGTGTTGAACCTGCTGCGCGCGCAGTGGCAGCTCGACCCGGCCGGCTGCCGGCCCGAGGTTGTACAGCTGGTCGCCGACGGCATGGGCTTGGCGGTCAAGGGCAAGGACAAGCCGGGCGCGGCCCGCCTGCGTGGCGTCTCATGGGGGGATCACCTGCGCGCAGTGCTGCGCATGGTTCCGTTCGGCTTCTCGGCGTTCGAGCTCGAGGCCGATGTCAGCGACGGCAGGGCCCAGCTCGAAGGGCTGTGGGAACGCCCGCAGTGGACCATCAGCCACATCCACACCGACGGCAAGACGGGTCTGTTGACCGGCGCCACCCAGGATCAGGCCGCGAATCTCAACTCCCCGCAGATTAAGGCCAAGAACCTGGCCTGGTACGCCCGGGAACGTGAGGGTTCGAACTGGGCGGGCACGTCTCTGCTCCGACCGTCCTACGCAAGCTGGCTGATCAAGGAAGAGGTTCGCCGGGCGTATGCCGTGGCGAACGTCCGCTGGTCCGCCGGCGTGCCGGTCATGGAAGCCCTGCCCGGCACCAATCCGACTCCGGCGCAGATGGGCGAGGCCGCGCAGATGGCCCAGGCCGCCCGCGCCGGGATCGCTGCGGGTGCTTCGTCGCCGCCCGGCTTCACCATGAAGATCTTGGGCATCACGGGCTCCCTGCCTAATTCGCAGGAGTTCCTACGCTGGCTCGACCAGCAGTGCACGGCGAGCGCGCTCATGGGCGCGTTCGACCTCGGCGAGACCCCCAACGGCTCGCGTGCCCTGGGCAGCGTGTTCGTGGACGCCCTCCATCTGGCGCTCGAGTCCGAGGGCGACTTCGCGGCCGACGTCGCCACCCGGCAGATCGCCGCGCGGATCGTCGACTGGAACTACGGCGAGAACGAACCCGTCCCCCGCGTAGTGGTGTCGGGTGTCGGCTCCCGCCGCGAAGTCACCGCCGAATCACTGCAGCTACTGCTGTCCTCCGGCGCACTCGCAGCCGACCCTGGCCTCGAGGCTTGGGTGCGCCGCGAGTACCGCCTTCCCGAACGGGACGGCATGACGCCGCCGAAGGCGATAGCCCCGGGCGTCGACCTCGAGCCGGAAGCCGGCGCCGACGCTGAACCGGGTGACGATGACGCAACCGCCGAGGTCGCCGCGCGTCAGGCCGACTTGGACTGGGGCTTGTTCGGCGGCCCGAAGACGGACGCCACCGACCAGCCCAGCCTGTTCGACGACACCGACGACGAGGACATCGACTTGGCCGGGTTCGCCCCTGTCTGATGGGGGCGGGTGTGGCGCGCACCTTCAACCCGGCGCAGCACCCGAGGGACCGGTTCGGCCGGTTCACGAAGTCGCGGACGGTCAAGGCGAACACGACCGACCGTAAGGCTGCCCGTGAGGTGGCCGAGCGGTTCGCGCCGAAGCAGCTGTCCCGGCAGGAACGCTCCGCCTACCTGCGGCAGGTCGCCGACCGGCAGCCTGAGGGCGCGTTCGCGGACGTGCTCGAGGCGAACAAGGCTTTGCGGTCGGGCCGGGATTCGGACGCTGCGAAGCGTGTCGACGCGGCGATGACGGAGCTCCCGGACGATGTGCTGCTGTCCCGGGCGGTTCCCCTGTCGGCGTTCGGCAAGACCGACCCGGCCTCGCTGCAGGGCATGAAGGTCCGTGACGCCGGTTTCGCGCCCACCCAGTTCGGCACGGTCCGTCCGACTGACGGTCAGGTGCGGATGCACATTGCTGCCCCGGCGGGCACCAAGGCCGCGGTGAACCCGGCCACCGGTGAAGTGGTGTTGGACCGCGACACCGAGATGGTCGTGGCGAAGGTCGAGCGCAACGACGCGGGCGGGCACGACATGTGGCTGACCGTCCTGCCGAAGCAGGGCGCGAAGGCCGCGCCCAAGCCCGCCGTTGCCGACAACGACCAGAAGACGGACATCGAGACCCCCGACGTTGCAGACAACAGCAACGAGACTGGCGACGACGCGGGCCGCGCCGAGCTGATGAAGCTGCGCGTGCCCGAGCTGCAGGCTCGGATGCGCGAGCGCGGCCTGAAGCCGGGTCGGATGCGCAAGAGCCAGATGGTCGACGCGCTGGTCAAGGATGAGACCGGCGACGAACAGGCCGAGCCGGAAGCCGACGCGCCGTCCGCGCCTGAACCTGCCACCCCCGAGCCCACCCCGGCGCCGAGTGCAGCCCCGGAAGTCGAGCCTGCGGTTGAGCAGCCCGCCCCGGTCGAGGTCGAGCGGTCCCCCGCGTGGGAGACGGCCCGAACCGGCGACAACGCGTTCCTGCTGGCCCCCAACGTCGGCGGCGTGTTCGTCAAACTGCGCCAGCAACGCCAGGCACGGCCGGGCGGGCTGCAGCGCCTCGAGAAGGCGATGGTCGCCTACGGCAGCGACCCGCGTGCCGGGGACCTCAACTATGTGACAATCAACGCGGCGGTGCGTGGGCACGACGGGAACGTCGACCCGAACGCCAGCGACGAGGTCAAGCAGATCGTCGGCGACCTGGACGTGCTCGTCGGGGCGGTCCCGCTCAAGGCGAACCTGATCGTTCACCGCGGTATCCAGGACCCGGCCGCGTCCATTCCCGGCTGGGACGGGCGGAACCTGGTCGGCTTGGAATGGTCGGCGGAGGGCTACCAGTCCACGTCGGCTGACGACTTCACCGCCGGCGACTTCGCCAAGGGTCTGATGGCCGGCGGGAAGCGCAGCAACAGCCCGGTGATGATGCGGGTCCTCGTCCCGTCGGGCACGCCAGCTCTGGGCATGTCGCCGATGGTGTCCGAGGTGCTCCTCGGCCGCGGCACCCGCTACCGGATCGTTGGCGACAACGGCACCCGCGACGGGGTACGTCACCTCGACGTCGAAGTCGTCCCCGACCGTGCACGCCCGGTAGATGCGCCCGGCGCCGAGCCTGCGAAGGGGTTCGACGAGCGGGTCTCGACGGCGCTGACTGACAAGCAGGCCCTCGCCGCGGTCCCGCTCGGATTGCTGCCCCGCAGCCGCCCGGCGATGGCTGCGCTACCCGAAGCCAACCGGGCCCTGCGCAACTACCTGATCGGCGAGGGCAGCGACGTCCACACGGCGCTGCGTGACGGCGGGGTCATCTCCCCCGACACGGCAGCGTCGATCGCCGCGTTCGACAAAGGCATGAACGCTTCCCGGCTGGACGCCGACGTGGTGTTCCACCGGGGTGCGGCCACAGCCCAGGACATCTTCGGTGACCGTGCCAGTGGTGACATGACCGGGCAGGAGTGGTCGGAGCCGGGCTTGCCCGCGGTGACCGCTTCCGAGCAGTCGGCGGTCGGCGCCACGGGTGGTCGTGGCGTGCTGGTCCGCTACCTCGTCCCAGCCGGCACGGGCGCGCTGGTCGTATCCGCGGGCCAGTACTCCGAAATCCTCCTGGACCGCGGTCACCGGTTCCGGGTGGTGAAGGACCACGGCCGGGGCGCGGACGGGCAGCGGCGTGTCGACGTCGAAGTCCTGCCGAAGACCGGCGCCGAGGTTGACCCGTTCACGGTCGAAGAAACCGCAGAAACCACCGCCGGTAGTCCGCTGAGCACGGAGCAGATCGCTGCCCTGCCGGACAGCCCGCTGGGCCGAGGTCTGGCGTCGGGGATCGTGTCGGCGAAGTTGCTCTCGGGTGGCGCGGTCGGTGACGTTCGTCTGGTGACGTTCGGCGACGGCAGCCAGGCAGTGCAGAAACTCGCCCAACGTACGTTCGCCGGGGTCAGCGTCAAGGACTTGACGGACGCCGAAGATCTGGCGGGCAGGCTGGGCCGGGCGATCGGGGCGCCGGTGCCGGAGGTGGTGCGCACGAACCCGGCCGAGGTGTTCATGGAGTACATCCCGAACGCTAGACCGGGTGAGAGTGCCCTGAGCCGTTTCGGGTACGGGGTGGCGCGCGGCGGGGCGTGGGAGGGGTTTCTGGACTCCGACGACGGCCGCAAACTGGGCGTTCTCGACCTGATCATCGGGAACGGGGATCGGCACACTGAGAACTGGCTGGTCCGCGAGGACGGCACGATCGCCGGTATTGATCACGGCTTGTCGTGGCGGTCCACCACGGGCGGGCCGAACAAGCCGCCGCAGTTCACCAGCGAGTTCGCTGGACGGTTCTACGGCGGTGAACGCAACACGTGGCGCGACAACGACCTGACCCGGGCTGATGTGGCGTGGATGCGGCAGCAGGTCGAGGCGTTGCGGCCCGATTTCGTCCGCCTCGGCCGCGGCGACTGGCTGGACTATTCGCTGATGCGCTTGGATCAGATCGGTGACCGGGCCACAGGCACAACGGATCGGGTGAGACCGTGACCGATGTTCTCCAACTGGTGTCCGGCGACGACGTCCTGGACACGGTCACGTTCACTGGCGACGAGATCACCTATGCCACCGGCGAGGCGCGGTCGCTGATCGAGTCGCGGCTGAAGCTGATCCCGGACCGGGTGCAGGCGTTGCGGTCGCTGGTCGGCTGGTCGAACGGCTACGTGACCGTGCGGGCGGTCCTGCCGGACCGGTTCGTGGAGGTCGCGCCCGAAGTTGAGGTGCAGGCCGCCGCCGGCGACGCTGATGCCCGCCGGTTGCAGGAGCAGTGGGACAAGGCGAAAGCACGCCTGCTGCGCCGCTGGCCGAAACTGGCCGCGAAGATGGTCACCGAACTCGCCGACCAGGCCGAAGCTGCCATCGAGGCAGGCGATGTGGCCGCCCTGGCTGAGCTTGAAGTCTCGGCCGGCGTGGTGGCGGCGGTGGCGGTGCCGATCCGCAAGACAGGCACCGACCTGGCGGCGGAGGCAGCTGCGGGTGTCGTGGAGGAAGCCGCAGCACAAGACGTGTCCATCACCGCCCCGTCCGAACCTGGCGCCGACCGGGTCCGGCAGCACGCCGACGTGGTGGCGCGGATCATCGCCAACGGGTACGCGAGCGGGGCGGCACGGACAGCGCTGCAACTGGCCGGAGCCGGACCGCAAGAGGTCCGTGACGAAGTCGAACGGCACCTGACCGAACTCAGCCAGTCCACCAACGGGCTCGTCGGCACCGAGATCGGCGGACTGCTCTCGGCCGCCCAGCACGCGGGGCGGCTGGCGGTGCTTGAACAACAGCCGGGCAACAAAGTGCAGGCGATCGAGATCAACGACATCAACCGGTGTGAGCCCTGCTCGGCTGCCGCAAACAACGTCTACCCCAACCTGCGCGCGGCGCTGAAGGACTACCCAGTTTCCGGCAACCGCGCATGTTTGGGCAGGTCACGCTGCCGAGGGCACCTTCGCATGATCTGGCGCTGAATTGGGCGCTCCCCTGACCTGAAAGGAGGTCGAGGTGGAGCAGAAGCCGAGCGTCGGCCGCATCGTTCGATACGTCGGAAAGCACGGCGTCAATGCCGTGCGACCCGCGATCGTCACCGTTGACCAATCCACCTACGTCGAACACGACGAGGGTGTGCCACTCGACTCCGACATGCACCTGCACCTGTGGGTGTTCACCACGAAGAGTCGCACCGACCACGAGGTCTACGGCGCTCCGGGCCTACCCGGCTTCCACGAGATGAACATCGCCTACGACCCCGCCGGCGCGCCGGGCACGTGGCACTGGCCGCCGAGGGTGTGATGCCCGATGCCGACCGTTTACGTCACGATCGGGAACAGCGACGACAAGCTCGGGCAAGCCGACTGGGCAACATTCCGCAGCGCGACCGACGACCTGATTCGCCGGGCCGCTCACGAGGTGCATGGCGCATGGGTGTCGCCGTCGGCTGACCCGTGGCAGAACGCCTGCTGGTGCTTCGAGATCACCGATGATCCGGATGCCGACTACTGCAAGACCCGCTGGTTGCGCGGACGCCTCGAGAACCTGGCCGGCGCGTACGGGCAGGACTCGATTGCTTGGGCAAGAGCATCGAACGTCGAGTTCCTGAGCGGCAAGGCGGTGCCCGATGCCTGACGTCGCACTCGCCCGCCGTGAAGGTGTTGAGCTGATCCGCACAGGAACCTGGGGTGCCTCCACCGGATCTTGGACCCCCACCAAGAAGGACATCCTCGCTGCCGTCGAGGCCATGAAGTGCCCGGCCGTCGGCAAGCCGGTCCTGACCATCGGGCACCTTGATGAGCGCTTCACACCGCGCGCCAAGACCGAGGACGGCGAGCCCGGCATTGGGTGGGTCGACAACCTCCGCGCCGGCGAAGACGGCGAACTGCTCCTAGGTGACTACGTCGGGGTGCCCGCCTGGATCGACCAGATCATGGCGTCGGCGTGGCCGAAGCGGTCGATCGAGGGCAAGTACAACTACCGCTGCGCCCTGAACCACCGGCACGACTTCGCCCTCGACGCGGTGTCGCTGCTCGGCACAACCCGGCCAGCGATCCCCACACTGCGGTCGCTGAACGACGTGGCTGAGCTGTACGGCGTCGACATCGCCGCCGCCGAGGACCACACCGGTGACAGCGTCTACGCCGTGGTCGCAGCCGAGGCCGAACACACCGGGGCAATGATCGCGCTCATCCCCACAGCTGAGGATGCAGCGCGGCTCGCAGTCGATGGGGGCGAGCCGGCCGAAGAACTCCACGTCACTCTCGCCTACCTCGGCGAGGCGGCGGCACTGGGCGCACGTGGTCAGCAGGACGTCATCGACGGAGTGTCCACCGCCGCGAACGGGCTTCCTCAGTTCGAGGCCGAAGCGTTCGCCTTGAACTGCTTCAATCCGCCGGGCGCACAACGTGACGACGGCAAGGACCGGGACACGTGCATCGTGCTCGGCCTGTCCGGTGACGTGATCGACGCAGTGCACTCCCTCGTTGAGGAAGCGCTACGCGAGGCGCTGTGGTCTATCGACGTGCCGCCGCCGCACCGTCCGTGGCATGCGCACATGACCCTGGAATACACCGACGACCTGTCGAAACTCGCCACGTTCACCGACCGGATCGGCCCGATCCGTTTCGACCGGATCCGGGTGGCGATGGGCGGTCAGATCACCGACATCCCGCTGATCCCGCCCGAGGAAGACGACACGGTCGCCGCTTCGGCCGCCACAGTCCTCGACCGGCTGGCTCCAATCCGGACGCGTATCGCCGCTCTCGAGCAGGTCGCGGCCTCCGAACCGCCGGACATTCCGGCACCCGAACTCCCGGCCGCCGAGCCGGAGCAAGAAATCACATCCGAACCGAATGAGGAGGACATTGTGTCCACCGAACTGAGCGGTCTCCGCTCGCGGCTCGGCCTGCCCGACGACGCCGACCTGACCGCCATCGAGGCGAAGGTCGACCAGATCAAGGCAGACGCCGAGAAGACCCCCGAGCCGACCCCGGAGATGGTGGCCGCCAGTGCCGCCGCGACGGAGAAGGCCACCAAGGCTGAGGCGGAGAAGGACGAGCTCCGCAAGGAGGTCCAGATCCTCGCCTCGCAGATGAAGTCCGTCTCCGACGAACTCGCCGCGACCAAGGCCGAGAAGGCCGCCACGGTCAAGGCCAGCGTTATCGATGCCGCCGTGCAGGCCGGGAAGATCAAGCCTGCCGACAAGGGTGACTGGGAGCGCGACTACGACGAGTCGCCCGGAGCCGTCACCCGCGTTCTCGCGTCCATCGCCCCCGGCACTGCCGTTCCGGTGATGGCGTCCGGCATCACCGGGGGCCCGGAACCGGTCCTGGCCGGGGCAGGCACGTTCAGCGACGCGGACTACAACCGCGTCTTCGGCATCACCGAGGAGGTCTGACATGCCCGGTTACATGCCGAAGCACATGCCCGGCGACACCATCACCGTCAAGGCTGGCACTGGTGGTGTCGTCGGCGGTCAGCGGGTGTGCGTGTCCGGGCCCGGCATCGTCGCCACTGCGACCGCCGCAACGAAGGCCAAGTACGTGGGTGTGGCCGCGTTCGACGCCGCCCTCAACGCTGACGTGACGATGTACGGCCGGGGCATGGTGCACATCTCTGTCGCCTCCGGAGCAATCACCGCGGGCGACCAGGTGACCTCTGCTGACGGCGGGAAGGTCGCTTCCATTGCTGCCGCCGCCGGCGCAGCAGCCGGCGACATCAACAACGCGCGCGCCGTCGATGGGATCGCCCTGACGACCGCTGCGGACGGTGCCGCCGTCGAGTGGATGGCCATCTAGCCACCCCTGCTCCACAAGCTTTCCAGCCCGCCCGCGACGGCGGGTTTTTTCATGCCCGGGTTCCGGGCGATCCGAGATTGAGGTGAACCTCGCATGCCCGTGGCATCCCCCTACCCGTTGCCGACCGTGTCGGTGTCGGACGAACTGAAGACGATCCACCACCTGCTCCGAGAGCCGACCCTGCTGGCGCGGCGCATGAAGCAGCTCGACGACATCAAGTTCGTCGCCGACCTGCTCCTGCCGCAGCGGTTCCGCTCGTCGGGTGGCGCTGTCCTGTACGAGGAGGACGAGCCGCTGTTCACCGACCGTGAGGTCGAGAGCGTGGCCCCGGGTGCTGAGTACCCGTTCGCTTCCCCGCAGACCGGTGTACCTGCCGTGGCTTCGGTGACGAAGTGGGGTCAGGCAACCCGACTCACCGACGAGCGGATCAAGCGGAGTCTGCCCATGGGCGGCTCGGTGGACTGGGCGCTGCGGAAGGTCACGAATACTGTCCGGCGCAAGGTTGACCGGCTGACGATCGCCGCGATCGCCTCGAAGATCACCGCCACGTACGCGGCGGCGGCGGCGTGGGACAACGCCGGGGCGAAGATGCTCCGTGACATCGAGGGCGCAAAGGCCAAGGTCGAAGACCTGGAACTGGGCCACACCCTCGACATGATGCTGATCAGCAACGAGAAGTACGCCGACCTGGCCACCGACGAGAAGGTTGCGTCGCTGCGCCGACGGGAAGCATCGGACAACCCGGTGTACGGCGGCCTGATCGACGTCTTCGCCGGCCTGAAGGTCGCCAAGACCTCAGTCGGCAACCTGCCGGGCGGAGTCGACGACATCTGGCTCATCGACTCGGGCAGCCTCGGCGGCATGGCGGACGAGGTCGAGCAGGACCCGGGCTACGCCACCGCCCCGAACGGCATCCAGGTGCAGGTCGAGCGGATCGCCCGTCGCGACGCGCACGACATGTGGGCCCGCCGCATCACCGTTCCGGTGATCACCGACCCGGCCGCTGGTATCCGCATCACCGGATCGAACTGAGAGGCACTGTCGTGACGACTTATCAGGTGGTCGGGCAGTGCGCCCACGTGACCACGCTCAACGTTGACGGCGGTAAGCGGTCGGAGCTGCTCTACAAGGGCTCGATCGTCCCGGACTCGGCGACGGCCAAGGAGATCGAGCACCTGCTGTCGCTGCGGCTCATCGCTCCGATGGGCGGGGAACTGCTCGGCACGCACGAGGTCGGCGCGGTGGCTGGCGGTGACATCCGTACGGGCCTGGACGGCAACCTCGTCCAGTCGGTCGAGCCTGGCGTCGGCCAGCCGCTCACCTCCGAGGAGGAGAAGGCTGCGGCTGAGCTCGCGGAGCGGCGCGCCGCGGCGAAGGCGAAGCTGCCCGCGAACAACGACGAGCCGGACGGCCGCGCGTCGAAGGACGTGTGGGTCGAGTACCTGGCCGCGAACGGCTACGACTACGACGAGCTCGTCAAGCAGGACAAGGCCGAGCTTCAGAAGCTGGCCAAGTAGCTCGGGGGAGGTCGAGCGTGCGGGCTTGTCTCGTGCGCTCCTCCCCCGCGGAGTGTGGGCGCCGGTACGGACGGCCGGCGCCCACCCACCTCTCAGGGGGTGTGCATGACCACGCCGTGGCGCCCGAACCAGCAGGATGTCGTCGCCCGCCAGATGGCCGCTCAGGCTGTCAAGGCGGTGGCGGCAATGCCTGCCATGGTCGCAGCGGTGACACCGTCTGTCGGCTCGGCTACGGTGCCCGCGCTGGCGTTGGGAGCCTCGGCCCAGGTGGTCGTTTCGATCTCACCGCCGATTCCCGGTGCCGCCTACGTCGCCATCCCCGTGCTGCACAGTGCGTCCACGTCACTGCTGGGCAATCTGAGCGTGGCCGGGATCGTGGCCAAAGCCGAGAACACAGTGACGGTGTTGGTCCGGGCACCGCTGCTGGCCGTTGCTGCCGGGGCGACGTTGCAGGTTGTGGCGTTCAAAACCAGCTGACCTGATCTTTCCTGCCGCTTCGGGCGGCCCATTGCGCTGCCCGAAGGAGGGGCCCATGAGCGAAACAAACGAGCGGCCGGAAGAGGCCGATGCGTCGTTCCCTGTTGGCCACATGGTCGTGACCGGGGACATGGAAATCATCCGCAATGGCCAGGTCGTCGTCGACGAACCCCAGGCAACTGACGAGGAGAACGCCCGATGACGGTCGGTCAGTCGACTACGCACGCTCATGCCATCATCAACGTTCTGCGGGGGACGACCTACACCGCGCCAGCGAACGTGTACGTCAAGCTCCACACGGGTGACCCAGGCTCAGCGGGCACTGCGAATGCTTCTGCCACAACGACCCGCATGCAGATGACGCTCGGCGCGCCGTCGGCTGGTTCTGCGACGTCCTCCGCGATGTCTTGGACCTCTTGGGTACCCGCCAGTGAGACCCTGACCCACTTTTCCATCTGGGACAATTCGACGGCGGGCAACTTCCTTCAGTCGGGGGCGTTCTCGGCCTCTAAGAGCCCCACAAGTGGTGACACGGTGAACGCCACGGTTACCGTCACTCAGGGTCCTATCGCGGCCTAGCTTGTGTGCAGGTGAACCACCGCATAAGCTGGCGATATGGTGCGGAGAATTGATCTAACGAATTGGCGTGTTGGCCGCTGGACCGTTCTTGAACTTGGACCCGGACGCGCTGGCCGCGCATATTGGCTATGCCGGTGCGATTGCGGAACCGAAAAGCTAGTTCAGGGTGGCAATCTTCGTAGGGGAAACACTCAAAGTTGCGGCTGCTACAACTCTGAAGTCGTGACCCAGCGAAACACCAGTCATGGCATGTCTGGTCAAAACGACCGCGCTGCTGAGTATGTGATCTGGTCACACATGAAGGACCGGTGCAGCAACTCCAACGCCGAGCGCTACCCCCTGTACGGCGGTCGGGGCATCGGAGTCTGCAAGCGCTGGCAGGACTCGTTCGAGAACTTCTACCAAGACGTGGGCGCGAGGCCCTCTGCTCGCCACCAGATCGATCGCATTGACAACGACGGGAACTATGAGCCCGGCAATGTTCGATGGCGAACGCCGTCTGAAAACTGCAACAACAAGAGCAACAATCGAGTGCTGTCCCTCGGTGGGCGATCGAAAACGGCTACCGAGTGGGCCCGCGAGTTGGGGGTCAGCGCTCATCAAGTCCTGGCGCGAATCGACAAGCTTGGCTGGTCGGTCGAGAAGGCACTCACGACACCGATAGCTAAGGTCGCACCCGAAGTTCTCATCGAGCACGACGGCCGCACGCAATCACTCAAAGCGTGGGCCGCCGAGACCGGGCTTAAACCCCACACCATTCGCGTTCGTTTGGAACGCGGATGGTCAGCCAAGGATGCGTTGACAAAACCGCTGGGCCCAAGCCGCTGGAAGTCCGCAGCCTAGCCCGCATCTCCCTTCGAGCCTCCACCTACGGGTCGGAGGCTCGACGCGTTCCAGGAGGGTTGAGCTATCGCCACAGGCACCCTGATCTTTCCGCCCGGGGCGGCGATTCTCCCCGACGGCACCACCTCGAACCTGGCGCCGGCCATCCAGCGGGTGAAGTCGAGCGCGACCGCCCCGGGCATCTACGCGCTCCAGTTACTTTTCGACGCGGCTGCCGACGAGTGGTGCACGTGGCAGTTCCGGATGCCCGCCGACTACGCCTCGGCTCCCATAGCTGTTGTGAGTTGGAAGGCGGCGTCTGCTACTTCAGGCGGCGTGGTCTGGGATGTGCGCCTGGCCGCTGTCACGTCGGGTGACGCCACGGACGTGGACGCGAAGGGTTTCGGTTCAGCGAACACGGCGACCGGGACCGCGCCTGCCACGGCGGGCTATCTGCTCGACACGTCGGTGACCCTGACGAACGCGGACAGTGTGGAGGCCGGGGACTTCGTGGTGGTGCGGCTGTGCCGGGTCGGGTCGGACGGCTCAGACTCTGCGACCGGTGATGCCGAAGTTGTGTCACTCGCTCTGACCTACACCACTTCCTAGCTGGGAGGTCGGCCGTGGCGCGGGCGTTCAACGGTTCCTCTGACCTTCTGCAGGCTTCGCCAGGAGCGCTGCTGGGCAACTCCCTGTCAGCATTTACGACGGTGGGAATTTGCCGGGTCAACGTCAACAACGCCACCCAGTACGTGGCGAGCGCCTACGCATTCTCTGGTGGTACGTCGATTCGCCTGGCCAGTAACGGCGTCATCAACGTCGCCGTCGACAACAGCGCCAGGAACACATCACCTACCATCCCCTATTCCACGTCAGATGGTTGGATCTTCGTCGCGGCGTCCAAGCCGGCGGGCAGTGCGGCAACCCGGGTCAGCAAGTATGTCTACCGGACCGATACGTGGACCCGGGCTAACAGCTCCGCAGGCAGCGACCAGCCCAACACGATCACCAGATTTGACGTCGGCGGCTCTTCGTCGCTGGTGCTGAACGGTGACCTTGCAGCCGCTGCATTTTTCCAGACCGCTCTCGGTGACGATCAAGTCTCTGCTTTGGCGTTCTCACTGCAGGCGTGGCTAGCGGCCAATCCCGTAGCCATGTGGGTCCTCGATCAGGCATCGACGACCCAGAAGGTCCTGGACTGGTCAGGCAACAAAGCAAACGAGTCTTCGCTCACCGGTACGTCCGTCTCCGCTACCAGCGTCCCTGTCCTCAGCTACGGCCATCCGGTCATCGCGCCGACGCGCCAGGCTGCCGCACCGACGTCGGCTGCGACGAGCACCCTGACCGACAACTTCGACGACAACACGGTCGACACAACGAAGTGGTCGCAGAACTACGGCACCGTCACCGAGCCCGGCGGCCGGGCCCGGATCACCTGCAACAGCGGCGCGTCGGCGTACGTGTCGGCCAGCAACTACAGCCTCGACTCGGTTCACGTCCGCGCCTACCCGGCGACCACGGGCAGCGTGTTCGGCTACTCGATGCTCGGGTTCGGCCCGGACGAATCCAACCGGGTGTCGATCTACTACCAGGCCGACACCGGCGACCTGGTGTTCGAGCGGTACACCGCCGACGTCCGTAACACCACCACCGTCACCTACAACTCCACCGACCACGCCTGGTGGCGGCTACGCCAGTCCGCAGGGAACGTGCTGTGGGAAACCTCCCCCGACGGCACGACCTGGACGACCCGGCGCACCGAAACCGCGCCCGCCTGGCTGCCCGGCGTCACCGCCGGATACGTCAAACTCGAGGGCTACCGCGACTCCGGCAGCGACCTGTACGAGGCCGACAACCTCAACATCGCCGGGGCTGCCACCCACGACGCGACCGGCAGCGCTAACGGGACGTCCACGGCAAGCGGAACAGCAACCGCCGTCCAGGCTGCGTCCGGCACAGCAGCAGGTTCCTCCACCACCACCGGCCCCGCCACAGTCACCCGCGCTGCGACAGGCACGGCGACCGGGTCAACCGCAGCCAGCGGCACAGCCAACCTGGCACGGGAGGCCAGCGGCACAACGGCGGGCACCTCGACGGCGACCGGTGCGGCAACTCGCGCCACCTCGGCGTCGGGCACCAGCGCTGCGACCAGTGCGGCCAGCGGCACCGCTACGGCCGACCGGGCAGTCACCGGCACCACGAGCGCAACCGCCAGCAGCACGGGCAACAGCACCGTCGTCGGTGACGCAACAGGCACGGCCAGCGGAACGACCTCGGCCACCGGGGCTGCCACTGTGGTCGGGGCAGGCGCGGCGGGCACCGCCGACGCCACCAGCACTGCAACGGGCGCGACCACGGTCACCGCAGTCGCTGCGGGAACAATCGCGGGACAGGGAACCTCCTACGGCTCGTCCAGCGTCGAGCGCATGGCATCCGGCACGGCGGCAGGAACCAGCGGCGCCACCGGCACAGTCAACCTCGGCCTGGCCAGCGCATCCGGAACCACGAGCGGCACGTCGGGAGCATCAGCCTCGGGGCTGCTCGGCGCTGTAGCGTCCGGCACCAGCGCGGGATCCTCGACGGCGAACGGCGCTGTCGTGGCCACCCGGGACATGTCCGGTACGACGACTGGAACGTCCACAGCGTCGGCGACCGCAACCCTGACCGGGGCGGGCCTGTACGGCGACGCCAACGGCACAGCGGGTGCGAGCGGCACGGCATCTGCCGTACGGGCAGTCGCAGGCTCGACAGCCGGGACAGGCGGGGCAACCGGCGCCGCTGTACGAGTCACCGCGACGACCGGCACAGCGGCGGGCACAGCTGTCGCCACCGGCTCGGCCACCCTCGCGGGTGCAGGCGGGGGCGGGAACGCTGACAGCACGGGCGGCAGCAGCGGCAACGCCACCGTCGTCTCCGACGTCACCGGCACCGTCACGGCAACCAGCACCGCCACGGCAGCCGGGACCGTCTACCGCGACACCAACGGCACCTCTGCGGGCGTCTCGGCAGCGACCGGCAGCGCGACCACGGCCAGCGGCGGCACGTCCGTTACCGCCGGGGTCAGCACCGCTACCGGTGACGGCACCGTGGTCCGGATCGTGCTCGGCACCACCAATGGCGTCGCCGCCACCTCAGGTGTCGTAGTCCGCAGCACCTCCCTTGTGGGTGTCGCCAACGGGATCAGCGCAGCCACCGCGAACAGTGGCAATCCGCGCCGGCCAGGCCGTTTCACTGTCGGCGCCACCCGTTCCCGGCTCACCGCAGGCACCACCGCTGGGCCTCGCTATACGACAGGTGGTGACTGATGGCCACTGACGTCGCGACGGGCGACTCCGAGCTGCCATGGATTGTCGTTGCGCCCGCTGACAGCGACACCACAGCAACGTTGACGGTCCACGCACCCGATGGCACCAGCGCCGTCGTGCCCGCCTCAGGTGGCGTGCTGGAACCCATCGCTGGGAGCAGCGACCAGCAGCAACGGTGGACCGCCGACACGCCTGTCGTGTACTCCGCGCCTGGCCGGTGGGTGCTGCACTGGACGGTCACCGGCACCGGGGAAGGCTCCGAAGACCTTGAGGTCTACGTTGTCGCCTCACCTGTGGCGGGCGGGCCGACGTGGCTGCCCGGCAGGTCAAAGGTCGCCAACTACATCAGCCATCGCACTCTCGCGCGCAACCCGGCGGCGATTCGCAACAGCGAGTCGGTCTTTGCTCTCACGTTCGACAGCAGTACGACACCCAACGGCGTCCAGGCGGACGCAATCATCGCCGACATGGGCGCCTGGGTGGCGATGCGGGTCAACCCGCTACCCACTGCCATGCACGACGTGGCCCGGACTGTCACCGCCCTCGCGGCAGGAGCAGCGATCGAGCGGCAGTTCAAAGCCGACGAGCAGTCGCTGCAGCGGGCCAACGACATGGAGAAACGCATGGAAGCACTCCTGTCCGACCTCGTGGATGCGAGTAACGCCAGTGGCGGCACCGGGGACTACGGGGTCGACATCTCCCCCAGCCCGGTCTACAGCTTCCCGCCCGCCGATCTGCGCTGGGATTACAGCGGTTACTGGTGAGGGGGTCGCCGTGACGGACGTGCACGTGACGTTCCGGCCCAACCGGCGAGGGCAGACCGCGGCCGGCAACTCGAACGCCGTCTACCGCGAGCTCGAACGACGCGCCGACAAGGTGATCGGCCGGGCGTTGGAGGCGTACGCCCCGCACTCCAAGACCGGCGAGTACGGGCGATCGTTCGAGAAGCAACGCACCCGTATCCGGGGCCAAGCCGCTGTCCAGGTGGTCAACACCGCGCCCCACGCCGACATCCTCGAACGGGGCAGCGGACCCCACATCATCCGGCCCAAGAACGCGCAAGCCCTGTTCTGGCCCGGCGCCCGGCGCCCTGTGGCCAAGGTCAACCACCCGGGCACGCCCGCCTACCACTTCCTGCGCAACGCCCTGCGCGCGGCAGGCCGGTAGTGGCCGGCTACGCGGACGGGGAACTCCTCGTCGCCCAATGGCTTCAACAGCAGGTCGGGGCGCAGGTCCACGCTGACCCGGACGTCACCCGATACCTGCCGTTCAGTGAACCCGTCGGACACGTACAGCGGGGCGCTGGCGAAGGCGACACCCAACTCACCCTCGACTTCATGGTCCTGGACGTGGACTGGTACGCCGACGAAGCCGACCATGCCCGCGAGTACGCGCACCGGACGTGGAACCTGATGCGGTTCGACCTGCCTCGCCACGTGTTCGGGAATGGGATCTTCGTGACCGGAGTTTCCACCCTGAGCGCGCCAAGCTGGGCACCCGCAACAGGTGTCTATCGGCGGTCCGCCGCATACCGCATCATCCTTCACGGAGTGGTCTAGTTCCGTTGTGGCGCAACACTTTCGAGTTCGTTACACGCGCGCAGAAACGATAGAATTGACCTGTACATAAAGGTGCCCCGAAAGCGATTCGAGCGCTCCCGGGGCTGCCGACGATACGACCTGACTAGACCAGGAGTACTGCCGACGTGAATGACGCTAGCACCACGAGTCTGCGCTGCGCGGACTGCAACACGGAGCTGATCAAGAAGACCGGCGGCGGCAAGCCCAAATACTGCGACGGGTGCCGGCTGGAGCGCAATCGCAGGAGCGCCCGTGAAGCAGCGCGGCGGCGCAGGACCGGCGAACGACTCCAACCTGAACGCTGGCCGTGCAAAGACTGCCAGGGTGAGATCGTCTGGGAACATCGAGGGCCTCGCCCCGAGCGCTGCCCTAGGTGTCGAGTGGCCCGCACCGATCGCTACCAGCGGGAATACAGAATCAAGCAAGGCCACCGGCCGGTGGGTTCTCTAATCATGTTGACCTGCGCTTGCGGCTCGAGCTTCGAGCACACTGTGGTCGTCGGTCGTGTCGCATGGAAATGCCGTCCCTGCCTTGACCTAGCCTACGTGGCGAAGATGCGCCGCGACTCGGAGATCCGGCGACTGAACGCGCCGCCACCAGATCTCAATCGGACCTGCATCGACTGCGGTGATCATTTCATTCAGCGTCGCGTTGTCAGCCCGCGCGTCCTGCGTTGCCGACCGTGCGCGGCAGCTCGGGCGGCACGGTTGAAACGCCAGTACTTCACCTCCTTGAGCTCAGCGCTCAGTGAGGTTGCACGGGTCACCTTCGAGATCGAAGGCCGCTGGTCCAGTTGCACTGCGTGCGGCAAACGGCTGGCTTGCGACCGGATGGGCGTTCTGCGCAAGTGGTGCGAGAAGTGCCTGCCGGTTCGGAAGAAGGCCGTCCTATCCGCCTGGAAGCTGGCGAATCCTGAGGCGTGGCGTGCCATCATCCACCGGGCCAACCAAGTGCGTCGGGCACACCTTGCGGGCGTCGAGCGCGAACCCTACGACCGATTCGACATCTTCGCTCGCGACAAGTGGATCTGCCAGATCTGCAAAAAGCGGATCTCCAAGAAGTGCCGAGGAACGAACCGGCTTGCCGCCTCAATCGATCACCAGATTCCACTGGCGCTAGGCGGTCCGGATACCCCCGCGAACGTGGTAGCAGCGCACTTCGGATGCAACAGCGCAAAGCGCTCTCGTTACCTGCCGCAAGGTGAACAACTGGCCTTGATCGGCTAGTCCGCACATAGGAGGCCCGACTTCGGTCGGGCCTTTTCCATGCCCGCAGTCACCCGGCGCGCCCCGCCGGGCTTTCGCCATGCCCGGAGGTCTGAATGCCCCGCGTCATCGTGCCCGTCACCGACGTCGTCCGTACCGGCATCTTGCCGGCCACTGAGGTCAACGGTGATGCCACCAACTTCCACTACATCAACAACGACGGTGCCACCTGGCTGGAGATCAGGAACGCCGGGGCTTCGCCTCGAACCTTCACCTCTGTGGTGAACGTGACGGTGGACGGCCAGGCGGTCACGAATCCCACGGTGGCACTGGCGGCTTCGGCGATCAAGAAGGTCGGCCCGTTCCCGATCGCCGTCTATGGGACCACGTTCAACTTCAACGTCGATCACGCGGACATCAAAATCACCGCGTATCGCCTCGCCACTGGCTGATCCTCCGCCCTTCCTGACCTGCCCTTCACCCGGCCGACCGCCGGGTCTTCGCCATGCCCAAAGGAGTGAATGACCATGGCGGTCGATACCACCAAGATTCGCGCGTACCAGCAGGGGTTGGTCGCGGTGAGCGGCTACGGGGTCAGCAATCCCACCCTGCCGACCGGTGACCCCTCCGTGAGCCTCAACGGGGCGATCTACAAGGAGCTCGGGGCTCTGACCGACGACGGCATCACCGAGTCGACGAGTCAGGACTACAACGACATTTTCATGTGGCAGGGCAACACCCTCGCCGCTTCCCTGCCCGGCGAGTACACCAAGCAGTTCAGTTTCGCCGCTCTGGAAACGAACGCTGTTTCGCTGGGCTTGACTTTCGCCGGTTCCACGCTGACCCAGACCGGCTACGGCGTGTCCATCGCCGAGAAGCCGCCGGCGCGTGACATCCGCGCCTGGGTGCTCCACGGTCTCGACGGCACCCGCATCCAGCGCATCGTGATCCCGCTGGGCCAGCTGGTCGAGCGCGGCGACGTCGTGTGGTCGTCGCAGGACGCGACCGCGTACGAGTACACGGTGAAGTGCTACGTCGATGCGAGCGGCAACGTGGCGTACCGCTACTACGGAGACGTGAGTCTCACGCTGTAATCCTCACGTTCACAGTCGACGCAGCCGGTCCCACGCGGGTGACCGGCTGCGTCTTTTCACCCGCGTAACCCGCGAAGGAGATCCCATGCACAACCCTGTCCGAGTGGAGCTTGTGCGCGCCGAACGGCCCGCCGACCACTCCACCGTCGCTGACCGCGTCTCAACCGTGCAGCGTCTCAGCGAACTCGGTCACATCGACCCGGCCGCCGGTGAGGTCAACACGACCGAGCTGGCAGGCTGGCTGGCCCGCATCAACGGCGTCGAGGTTCCTGTCCTCGACTACGCCGTCTCCCCCAGCGAGTCGGGCGTCGCCCTGAACCTGGTCCTGCCCGTCGACTCCCTGTCCATCGGCGACCCGTCGCTCGGTCAGCAGCCCGAGGCGAGCCCGGCCACCCCCGACCAGCCGGCACCGTCGGTGTGGGGTGCCTCGGGCAAGCCGGACCCGCGCCAGAACATCGCGGGCTGGCAGCCGGAGAAGCTGGGGGGGCAGGTCGCCGACTCGGTGATGAGCCGCCTGGCCGCCGCGAGCCGCAGGGCGGGGATCGCGTGATCAGCATCGAAACGCTCGCCTACGAACTTTGGCTACGCGACACCCCCGCCAACTACCCGCCCGCCTTCGACATGGTTCGCACGTTCCTCGAAGCGCACGGCATCAACATTCACGGCGGGCGGGTTCCCGACAAGGTCGAGATTCGGGTGACCCGAAACGACGACGGCAGCTTCCAGTTCGCCTGCTGGCTCAACCAGGTCGACGAGGCGGGTGGCGTGATTGTCTGCGAGACCTGCACGTCCGACGTCCTCAAGGAGCGGATCGACGTCCCGCTCGCCGCCCCCGTGCCTGTCCTTCCCGGCGCGCGCTTCTGGCCTGCGGGTGAGAGCCTCGATCGCGTGCTTCCGGAAGACCTGGGCGGGATGCGCGCAGCGGCGGAGCTGAGCTATTTGGAACAGCATGCAATGAACACGCGTGCGGAAGTCCACGCTTTCGCCAGCCGCCGCGACAGCCTCGCCCGCTTCGTCGAATCAGCACAGGCCGCGGAGGTGACCGCGTGACCGCCTCCCCGATCGTCGACGACCTCGACGCCGCCTATGCGGAACTGCGCCGCGAGCCGTACACCTTCCAGTGGGCGGGCCAGCAGTTCACGCTGCCGCATATCAACGATCTCGATTTCCGCATCCTCGCCGAGATCGAAACCCTGGACACCGCTGACGTGGCCAAGGTGCTCGACCTGTTCAACCGCATGTTCGGCCCCGAGCAGGCCGCCCGCTGGTCCGAGGTGTCGGTGCCGACGCCGGTGCTGTTCATGCTGTTCGAGCGGTGGATCGCACACGGCGGCGGACAGCTGGGGGAAGACTCGGCCTCGAGCGGCTCCTCCGGGAGCACTGGAAAGAGCTCGAGGCGGACTTCCGATGCTTCTACGGCTACCGACTCTCGGTCGCGGTCTTCGGCGAAGAAGGCCACTCCCGCGAAGAAGGCGGCGCCGAAGAAACGCGCCCCGCGCAAGACCACCACGGCCAAGCCGAACGGGGCGCTGTCGGACGGCGATCAGGCGTGGCTGGCCACGCATCAGGCTCTGGCCGGCTCCCCGCCCGCGAACTCCTGAACCTGATTCACCGGCTGTGTGACTATCCGGAATCGCTGATGTCGCGCAAACTCCGTGGCCCGATGGCCGACTGGAACGTCAGTGAGTTTCTGCTGCGGCAGATCCTGCTGGCGGTCCAGGGCGGCAACTGGCAGCGCGGCGGCGGCAAGGGGCAGAAACCCAAGCCGATCCCGCTGCCGGACGACAAGGGCCGCGGTGACGCGCCGGCCAAGGCGAAGTCGTCGGGTGCGGATATCGCACGCCGCTTGCAGAACCTTGGTCAGATTCCCGCCGATGTGAAGATCTGACGGCGGGAGGTCCCGTGACCTCCCCCAATTCCGTCGGCGAAGTCAGCATCGAGATCGTCGGTAAGGCCCGCGACCTCGCCAAGAACGTTCGTGAGGATGTCGAGGACGCCCTCAAGGGCCTCGACATGGGCAAGAAGATCAAGGACTCGATCGGCAACAAGCCGATCAAGCTGCCGGTTCAGGCGGACACGGACAAACTCGGCGATCAGGTCGGTAAGGCCAAGACCCCGCCGGTGAAGGTGCCGCTGGACCCGGACACCGACTCCATCCCGGAGAAGGTGAAGGACACCCCGGTCCCGCCGTTGCGGGTGCCGATGGACCCGCTGATCGCCGCCCTCCGCGACCAGGTGCGCCGGCAGATTCAGCAGCTGTCGCGGCAGGTGGAGCTGAACGTTCCCGCCACGGTGGACGGGCAGCGGTTGCGGTCCGAGCTCGGTGCCCAACTGGCGGCGGTCCGCCAATCCGTGTCGGTGAAGGTGCCGACGGAGCCGGGGGCACGCGCCGAGTACGAGGCGAAGCTGCGCGCCGATCTGGCCGCGGTCGCTGCCCGGGTGCGGCAGAACGTCAAAGTTGATGTCGACGTCGACAAGAAGGGACTGAGCGGCTCCGGTGGGATCGGCGGATTCCTGTCCGGCCTGTCGAACGTCACCAAAAGCCTCCCCGGCCTGGGCGCAGTGTCGTCGATGCTGGGCAATATCGGCCAGTTGGCGCAGCAGGCCGCCGGGTCGGCTACTCAGCTGGGTGGCAGCTTGGCCGGGTCGGTGGCTCAGACCACCGGCACAGTCGGCGCACTGGTCGGATCGCTCCTTGCGGTCGCGGGTGCAGCCGGCCTGGTCGGCGGGGCTTTGGTGGCGGCGTTCACCATCGCCATCCCGGCGATCACCGCGCTGGCGGGCGCGATCGCGTCGCTGCCGGGGTTGCTGACCGGGATCGGCGCCGGGATCGGCACCCTCGCCCTCGGATTCAAGGGCATCGGTGAGGCGTTCAAGCCGTCCGGCGGTGGCGGGGGTGGGGGTGCGGGCGGTCAGGCTGCGAACCAGGCCCGCCAGATTGCCGGCGCGTCCCGCCAGGTGGAGGCAGCCCGCAGGGGTATCGCCGCAGCGAACCGCGCCTACGAGGCGTCGCTGCGGTCGGTGGCTGCCGCCGAGCGGGGTTTGCGGTCTGCGCAGCGCGCCCTGGTCGACGCGCAGGACCAGGTTGTCAAGGCGCAGGAGCGGGCGGCCAAGTCTCAGGAGGCCGTCAACCGGGCCCGGCGCGAAGCCAAGGAAGACATCGAGGACTTGGGCCGCGCCTTGCGGGGTGCGGTCATCTCCGAGGCTGAGGCCGCACTGGCTTTGGACGAGGCGGCGTTCGCGCTCAGTGAGGCGCAGCAGACCGGCGACATCCGCAAGATCCGTGAGGCGGAACTGAACTACCAGCGCGCCCAGCTCGCCATCGAGGAAACAGCGGACGCCACCGACGACCTGCGTAAGGAGTCGGACGAGGCCGCCAAGAAAGGCGTCGAGGGCAGCGACAAGGTTCAGGACGCGCTCGAAGACCAGAAGCAGGCGTGGGAGGCGGTCAAGGACGCCCAGCAGGGTGTCGTCGCCGCCCAGGACGGGCTGATCGACGCCGCCGACTCGCTGAAGAGTGCGCAGGACGGGGTGAAGTCTGCCCTCGACGGGCAGAAAGCCGCCGCGGACGGGCTCAAGAGCGCCCAGGACGCTTTGGCTGCGAGTCAGCAGAAGGTGGCCGCAGGTGGCGGCGGGGTCGCTAAAGAGGTCACGAAGCTGGCCCCGGCGGCGCAGAAGTTCGTCAACGCGATCAAAGCGTTGAAGCCCGCCTTCGAAGATCTACGCCTCGACGTGCAGCAGCGGCTGTTCGAAGGCCTCGACAAGACCGTCACGAACGTGGGCCGACAATGGATCCCCCGACTCAAGGTCACGTTGGGGTCGTACGCGGACACGTTCAACGGCTTCTTCAAGAACCTCGGCACGGCGATCACCGCGCCGAAGTTCATGGACGACATGCAGGCCGGCGCCGAGTCGTTCCGCAAGCTTCTCGAGCGGGTCGGCGGCGCCATCACCAACGACCTGGTGCCTGCGTTCGGCACCTTGTCGCGGGCGGCCGGACCGTTCGTGGAGAAGCTGGGCGACGGTCTGGCCCGCATCGTCGAGAAGTTCTCCCAGTGGGTGCAGGACGGCGACAAGTCGGGGCGGCTGGCCGACTTCTTCGACCGGGCCGCGCAGGCCCTCGAGGACATCGGCGGCATGGGCTACGAAGTGTTCCGGATCATCGGGAACATTTTCGAGATCATCACCGGGTCGTCGCCGAAGAGCGGTGCCGCGAACCCGCTACAGCAGTTCCGTGACGGGCTCAAAAGCGTCGCCGACTACCTCGACAACCCGAAGAACCAGCAGAAGATCCGCGACTTCATCGCCAGCGTGCAGCAATCGTTGACGAAGGCATTCGCGCTGGCGAAGCAGGTCAAGGGTGTCTACGACTCGGTGAAGTCGGCACTCGGTGGGGGCGGGGACACCGGCGGGCTCGGCCAGGACATCGGCGCGGGGATTGTCGCCGGGGTTGCTGCGGGCCTGAAGTTCCAAGGTTCGATCATCGGGGACATCTTGCTCGGCTACTTCCGCGGGCAGCTCGAGGCGGTCAAGAAGTTCCTCGGCATCAACTCCCCGTCGACGGTGTACGCAGAGGTCGGCGAGGACATCATCCAAGGCTTGATCAACGGCCTTGGTTCGATGTTCGGGAAGCTTCGAGGCAGGGCAGGCGAGATCAAGGGCGTGGTCGTCAGGGCCACGAACGGGGTGAGCGGCTGGCTCACATCGGCGGGTAAGTCGGCCGTGTCTGGCCTGATGAATGGGTTGTCGCAGTCGTACAACTCGCTGCGGTCGCGGGCGAGTCAGGCCAAGACGTTCGTCCTGCGTGGCCTTGACGGGGCCGGGAACGTTCTCGTGGGTGCAGGAAGGAACCTGATCGCCGGGCTTGGCAACGGAGCGGCGCAGATGTACAACTCGCTGCGCTCCAGGATCTCGCAGGTCAAGGGCTACGTGGTGACCGCCCTGAATGGGGCGAGCTCGCTCCTGACCAACGCTGGTCGCGCCGTCGTTGATGGCCTATGGCGGGGCATTTCGTCGCTGGGTGGCTGGCTGTATAACCGGGTCGTCTCATTCATCCAGAACAACATCAAGGATCCGGTCAGGAATTTCCTCGGGATCAACTCACCGTCGCGGGTGGCGATGGGTTTCGGTCGCAATGTGTCGCAGGGTCTGGCTCTCGGCATGGAGGACGAGGCGTCCATGGTGCAGGCCGCAGCGGAGCGGATCGCCACACTGGCGGTGCCAGACGTTTCGTCGCAGTTCGGCCTCGGCGCCGACTTCGACGCATCCGTATCGCGCTCTCTCGCCGTAGCTGACTCAAAAACCATTGAGGCTTACTGGAAGTCGGGTTCAACCGGCGACCCCGTTCTCGATGGTATCCGCACGGCGATCGGATTCCGTTTCCGCGGCGACGTTCAGGCCGCTCTAGGCAGCTAGTAAATACCGCCACAAACGAGTGATCGGAAATTGCGATCATCAATTGCGAAGTGGGAAAATAGGTGGTCCCGGCGGTGCGCTAACACCCCGGGACCTGACGGAACCCCTAGTCGACAGGAGCCCGTGATGGGTGATGGTACAGCCTGCATTGAGGACAACTGCACGAACAAGCCCGTGAAGTCTGGGCGAGGGTTCTGCCATAAGCACTACTTGGCCAAGCTGGATGACGGCTCCCTGCCTCACGTCATCAACAGGCGGGTAGTCGAGGTCGCTGCTTGTTCCGTCGCGGGCTGCGATGAGCGATCGAGGGTGAAGGGGTACTGCCGCCCCCACTACCACCGCTGGTTGAGCTACGGCGATCCTCTCTGGGCGCCAGCTCCGCGTGGCCGGAGCACCTGTGCTGAGGATGGCTGCGATGGAATCGTTAACGGGCGAGGATTGTGCAGTAAGCATTACATCCGGCTGCGGAAGCACGGGTCGACGGCTGATCCTCGCAGGTCCCCCATGGAAAGATTCAACGAGCAGGTCGACACTTCTGCCGGACCCGAGGGATGCCACCTCTGGACTGGCGCCAGCGACCCGGACGGCTACGGCATGTTCTACACGAACCGTGCACACCGCGCGACACGGTGGATTCTTGGACACCAGCGCGGCGAACCGCTAGCAGCGGACGAGTGGGCGCTGCACCACTGCGACAACCCGCCTTGCGTCAACCTGGCCCATCTGTACGTCGGTGATCTAGTCCAGAATGTTGCTGATCGGGTGCGCCGGGGGCGCAGCGGCAAGCGGCCCCCGCCCACTCACTGCCGTAACAGGCATGAGTACACCCTCGATAACGTCTACTTCGAGTCCAGCAAACGCCAGTGCAAGACGTGCCGCACCGCCCGTAACCGGCGCAAGGTTGAAAAGGCTCGGCAGATGCGGGATGCCGCATAGCCGAGAACAGCGACCGTCCTTCTTCCTTGGCATCTTCCCGACTGAGGAAGAAGGACTGCATGCGGCACGACGCCCCAGCTCAGATCGGTTTCGTCTCGCCGGAGTGCTTCCGTGAGCAAGACGGCTGCGACGACCAGGCGTGCAACTGCTGCTGCCACGACGTTGAGGAGGCGGCATGGCCAGACTGACCTACGGCGGCGGGGCGAACGACATCATCGTCACCGACGCCACGATCAACGGAACCCTGGTGGCTGCCCTGCCGTCGGCGCAGACGTTCTCCGTGTGGAACCTGGCCAACAGTGTTCAGCTGACCAGCATTCTCAGCGAGGCCGGCGCTGCCCTGCCGTCGAACCTGGTCACCAGTTCCAGCGTCGGGCAGATCCCGGTCTTTCAGGGCCCGGACGGGTACACGGGGCCGCTGCGGCTCAGGCACACCGGGACGTCCGTGTCGTGGATTCTGGAGCCGCGGGACACGTCCACCCCGGTCTCGTTGACCACGATCGACGCCAAAGGTGACCTGCTCGTGGGGACTGCCGCGGACACGATCGCCCGGGTCGCTGTCGGCTCCAACGGGCAGGTGCTGGCAGCGAACTCTGCGCTCACCGCCGGGGTCGGCTGGGTCACCCCTGCTGCGGGTGGCACAGCGACCTTGCCGAACACGCTGGTGGTCGCTGCGAACGGATCAGGGATCACCGGCGACTACCAGTGCGATGGGACCGCCGACGAAGTCCAGATCAACCAGGCATTGACGGCGCTCCGCGGCGGTGCCGGGGGGACGGTGCTGCTGACCGCGGGCACCTACAACCTGGCGGCGCCGATCCTTATCGAAGGCTTCGACGACGTCAACATCGAGCAGGACCTGTACCTGCGCGGGCAGGGCCCCACCAACACCACCTTGGACGTCGCGTCAGGTATTTCGTGCGGCATCCGGCTCGGTAGGAGCGTCCGGGCGCACGTGTGGGACCTCGGCCTCGAAACGGCCGGCGCCTCGGACGGCATCCAGGCGGTCGCCTCCGCAGTGGTGCCCGCCGGTGGCTACCGGTCGGCGTGGCTGTCGAGCATCATGCGGGTGCAGGTGATCGGCCCGTTCGACGGCACCGACACCGGGTGGGCGCTCGACCTCGACAACATGTTCCGCGCCACCATCCAGGACGTCGAGGTCAACGGCACCACCAACGGGATGCGGTTCTCGTCGAGCAACTCCGCGTTCAACCCGGGCGACATGACGGTCAACCGGTGCTTCGTCGACATCGGTAACGGCGGCAACAACGGGGCGGCGTACCACTTCGATTCGGTGGCAGGCCAGGTCAACCAAATGGCCATGATCACCTGCCATTCCATTGGCAACCCGGCCGCAACCGGCACCGTGGCGTGGAAGTTCACCGGCGGCTCCGCGCACATGCGGCTGATGAACTGCAACGTCGAACAGTTCGCCACCACCGCCCAGGTCGGATCGTCCGCCTACGACATCGACCTCGACTTCGTCCACGTCACCATGCGCAACGGCTCCACCCTGGCTGACCTTGACGGCTACGGCTGCCGGGTCCGCTGCGGTCTCGCCTACGTCGAGCCAGCCGCGACGATCACGCTGGTCGACGACGACAACGGCTACAACCTGAAACCGAACGTGTTCGGCCCGGTGGACGTGTACGCCGACACCGGGTCGACGGTAAACGCGGACACCGCGGACACGCTGGTGCTGCGCGATGTCACCTACGACGGGCCGGGCACGGTCGCCGCCGTAGTGAAGCAGCCGACCGCTGTCCAACCAACCAAGGTCGTCAACCTGACCGACGCTGCCACGATCGCCACCAACGCGTCACTCGGCGACACCTTCCGGGTCACGATCACCGCCGCTCGCACGTTCGGCGCCCCGACGAACCCGACCGACGGGCAGCGCATCCTGTACGAGGTCGGCGCGAACGGGGCGTACACGCCGGTGTTCGCCACCGGGGCGGGCGCTTTCGTCGTGTCGTCCGGTGCGGCGCCGGCAGCAACAGCGGCGGGCTCGTTCGACACGTTCGACTGCGTTTATTCGGCTCCGGCGAACCGGTGGCGGGTGCTGACCCGGACCCGCACGACGGCTTGATGTGCGGGCGGTGAGTCATGCCCGTCCTGATCCCCGGCTTGTTGTCGTCGTCGAGTTCGAGCGGGGGCACCGTGGGCGACTGGCCCGACTCCGGCGACCTCGAGGTGACCCTGCGGGCGGCGTTCGGTGCTGACCTGACCGCCGATCCTCTGTCGTGGGCGTTCACCGACCTGAGTTCGCGGCTGGTCACGTCGTCGCAGATCACCGTCTCCCGGGGTCTGGTCGTCGGCCAGGGCACCCGCAAGACGGCGTCCGCGTCGGGGATCCTCCTGCTCAACGACGACGGGGCGCTCACCCCCGAGCTGGTGACCTCCCCGTGGTGGCCCTTCGTCGACCTGGGTACGCCGATGGACTTCTCCATCCGCACCCGCACCGCACCGTACGTGTCCGACAGCTTCGGCCGGACCGTGGCGTCCGGGTGGGGCACCGCCGACAGTGGTCAGGCGTGGACATTGACGAACGGGTTGTCCGTGTCGGGCGGGACGGCCCGGTTCTCCCACTCGGCGACCAACACCATCCGCACCGCCCGGATCGCATGCACGGCCCGCGACGTTGACGTGACGTTCACGACCAGCCTGACCACGGTGGCCACCGGAGCGGCGATCACCGTCGGGCCGACCCTACGCACGGACGCCGGAGCGCAGAACCAGTTGTGGCCGATGCTGATGTTCGACACCGGCGGAGTCGTCAAGCTCCGCGTCTATTCGATCACCGGTGGGGTTTACTCGGCCGACACCACCGTCACCGTGCCCGGCCTGACCTATGCCGGTGGTACGCAGATCCGGGTGCGGATCCGCTGGGTCGGTAGCCGGCTGCAATGCCGGGCGTGGCTGGCCGCCGGCTCGGAGCCGACCACGTGGACGATCGACTCGACCACCTTGGGCGGCCCGCAATCCGCGGGCGTGTACCTGCAGATGGCGTCGTGGGTGCTGTCAGCCAACTCCAACACCCTGCCGAACGTGGTCACGGTCGACGACCTGGACGTGTCGCAGCCGAAATATCCGCGGATCGAAGGGTTCATCGCCGACGTCCGCCCCAGTTTCCGGCCGCTGCCGGACGGCACCACCCATTCGGTGGTGCAGGTCGAGATCGGCGGGATCGGGTCCAGGCTCGAGCGCCGGACCGCCGACCCGCTGTCGCCGTTCCGCCGCAGCATCGAGAAGTACCACGCCCTGCCGCCGGTGGACTACTGGCCGCTGGAGGACAAGAAGGCGTCCACGACCGCGGCGCACGCCTTCCCGGGTGGGACGGCGATGACCGCGTCCGGCCCGGTGGTGTTCGAGCAGGACACCGGCCAACCGGACGATGTGATCCTGTCCCGGTACGGGTCGACCGCCCTGTGCTCGGTGGCGGCCGGCGCCAAGCTGACTGCCCCGACGAGTCTGCCGGGTGCGGCCGGGTCGTGGGGTGTGTCGGTCACGGCCGATCTGTGGGCGCGGGACGTCCCAGGGGTCACTGAGATTCGCATCCTGGAGTGGTCCACCCCGTCGTCGAGCATTTCCCGCTGGGCACTGTTGGCCACCAACACCGGGCACATGGTGCGGGCGTTCAACGACGCTGCGGGCACGGCGACCGATGTGGCAGTGCTGGCTGACGCCTACGCCGGGATGCTCACCTACGAGGTGATCGCGGAACAGAGCGGCGGCAACATCGACGTCACCTTGCTGATCAACGCTTTCCCGTATGTGTCGGGGTCGATTGCGGGGACGTGCACCCAGCCGACCCGGATCACGGTCAACCCGGGGCGGGTGAACACGACCGGGTCGACCACGGTGATGGGTATCCGGTTCATGGTGGGCCATTTGGCGATCCGCACCACGACCGGGTCGATCCTGCCGTACTACTACAACGGGCCGATTCCGTTGCGCGCCGACCGCGCCTGGTATCAGGAGCCGTTGCATCTGCGGTTGGATCGGCTGGCCCGGGTCGAGGAGGACATCCCGTTTCGGCTGGTGGCCGACCCGGACCCGTCGGCGGTCACCCTGTTGAACGCGCAGCAGGAGGGCGGCTTCGTTGACCTGTCGACGGATGCGGCCGAAGCCGAGAGCGGTGGGGTCCTGTTCGAGGATGCGTTCGGCTACGCCTGGCTGCCCCGGTCGGCCCGCTACAACGCCCCGGTGGCGTTGAGCGTGGACATGGCCACCTACCGCCGCACGGGTGGGACTGATCCGAAAGACGTGCTGGTGCCGCAGCTCGGCAACCGGGGTCCGAACTACTGGACGATCGAACGGCGCAACGGCAGCCAAGCGGTCGCGGCGGCGGACAAGGAGCTTCGCGACCGGCGCGGCACCGTGTCGGACAAGAAGACCTTGGATCTGCTGTACGACTGGGACTGTCAGCCGCACGCCCAGTGGCGGACCCATCTGAACGTGGACGGCTCCGGCCCCCACTACCCGGGCATGACCTTGGAGTTGCACGCCAACCCGGACCTGGTCGACGACTGGCTGCTGTGTACCTTCGGCAGCAGGGTTCAGCGCCTCAACCAGCCCACCATCGCCGGGGTCGGCGTCATCGACCAGGTCATCGACGGGATCACCGAACGGTTCGGCGCCCGCTCCGGTGGCGGGGTCGACTGGACGGTCACCCTGGACACGTCGCCGGCTGAGGTGTGGGACGTCGGGATCTGGGACACGTCGGTGGCCGACTCGAGCTCGACGACGCTGAACGCGGCGCGGGACGCCACGCAGACGTCGTGGGTGTTCAAGACCGCCTTGCCCGGTGATGTGTGGTCGACGGCAGAAGTCCCATATCCGATCACCGTCGAGGGCGAAGATCTGACCGTCACCGCCATGGGCGCGGTCAGCGGCACCGCCCCGAACCTGCTGCAGACCGCCACCGTCGTCCGGTCTGTTAACGGTGTTGTCAAAGACCACGGGGCAGGCGCGCAGATCCGCATCAAGTCCACGGACTCCGGCACTATCGGCCTCTGACCCTCTGACCGTCCCCGAAAGGAGGCGGTCTCGTGGTCGCCACCGGCGGCAAGCTGTTCGCCTCAGACTTCAACACCCTGGTCACGCTCACCCTGCAACGTCCACTCGTGCGGCTGATCCAACAGGCCGCGCAGTCGATCCCGAACACGGCCGACACGGCTCTGACGTTCGGCGCGGGCAGCGAGGACATCGACACTCACGGCTTCCACGACACCAGCTCCAACACCAGCCGGGTCACCCCGACGGTTGCCGGCTACTACCAGCTGTACGGAGTGGTGTGGTGGGGCAACGCCGACAACCTCATCTCCTACCACGCGGGCATCGGCAAGAACGGCTCCGTGGCCGCCCGCCAGCGCACCCTGCTGGTCGGCACCACCGCCGCCACGACCCGGTCGATCAACGCGGCGGCGATCATCGCCGCCAACGGCACCACGGACTACTTCGAGCTGTTCGCCCAGCAAGGCCGGGCAGTCTCGGCGTCGCTGTCCACAAACGTGGGCGGCACCTTCAGTTCGATGTTCGAGTGCATGTACCTGCGACCGCTCTAGGAGGCGTCATGGGATGGGTTCAGGCCGGCGCCGGGCGCTGGCAGATGGACGGCGAAGACCGGCATGTGCTGCTCCATTTCGGCACGAGCTACATCGAATACGAGATCGGCACCGTGCACGTGTACGCCGGTCCCGAAACCGTCGAGGACTTGGCCAACCCGATGGCCGAGGTTGCGTACGTGGCCACGTTCCTGCGGCCCGATCTCGAGGCCGCGACCGACGACGAGCTGTGGCAGGCGCTCGCCGGCGACGAGTACACCAAGCCTGCCCTGTAGTCGTGTCCCGGGCAGCCTGCGACGGCGGCCCGCACAGGTGCGCTCGCGCGAAGTCACGATCCTTGAGCGCAGCCCGGGACACCCACCAACCTGCTCGGAGGTATCAGTGAACCTGGACAGCGACGACCTGCTCGCCCAGATGAAGCAGGACTGGCCTCTGGAATTCGAGGTCTCGAGTTTGCGAGCGCTGGTGAGGGTGCAGCAACTGGAGATCGACCGGCTCAACGCCGTCCAAGGCAGCTACGACCCGAGCGTGCCGCGCCCGTTCCTCGACCCGGACGGCGGCCGGCATGGCTGAGGCCACCGGCCTGTGCGTCGGCGGGCCCCTCGACGGTAAGCGGGTCACGGTCACGTCACCGGGCGGTTTCATCGCCACCGATAGGGCCAACGGCCTGGCGTGGATGTACCAGCGCGACTCGTCCGGCTCGTTCGTCCTGTGCCTTGACCACGACAACAGCCTGATCTATCCGGAGGGCCGCCAGACCGGTGAGCGGGCGATCGACTGGGATCGCCTCCCGCTGAGCTCGGACATGCTCGACGAAGTGAAGCTGGGCGACACCGATGAGGCGCTATCCGGGGATCCGGTCGACGACGGCTGGGACAAGACGAAGGAGTAGGCATGACCGCGACGATCGAGGACCGCGTCTACTTCGGGGTTCACCATCACCTGCACCAGACCAACAACGGTGTGCTGATCCGCCGGACTCGCGAGCGGCTGAGCATGGTCGCGGACCGCGGCCAGCTAAACCTCACAGTGGTCGACAGCGAAGGCCAGGAGTCCACCGTCAGCCTCGACGTTGAGCAGGTCGGCAACCTGATCGAGAGCCTTCCGGTGCTGCGCAATTGGATGCTGACCGGAGAGCCTTCGGCATACTGAGCGGTCCTCCCACCTCGGCCGGAACGCCACTCTCGCCCTGATCGGCGATTTCTCCGACTGGTGCCATCCGGACTGACGATTTCCCGGTGGTGCAAACGGGCCGCTCAAGTTTGGTCGGGGGTCGGCTACTAACCGGCGTCCGGATCATGTCGCAGCGTCCTGCGCCACTGTCCGGCCCCAGAGCTTTCACGTCGCCGGTCCTGTCATCGCGCGATTAGACCGACTCGCTTCCGCGCCCCCGCCAGCAGCGTAGCTGGATTGGCGTGCCCGCTCGACCGACTTCACCTGGGGGTGACATGGCCAGCTGGATTCTTGTGCCCTGTCTGGTCTCGCTGCGCGGAGAGTTCAACGCGCTTGCGCCCGGCCGTGACCGATCAACAGACGGCGCGATTGGGGACAGCAACCACACGTCGAGCAGCGACCACACCCCCGACGAGCAGTCGACGGTACTGCGTGATCGCGATGCCGACCGCGTCAACGAGGTGCACGCCATCGACGTCGACTCCGACCTGCGGAAACCCGGCTGGACGATGGACCGGGCTGTGCAGATCATCGTCACCCGGCACCGGCTGGGGCTCGACAACCGGCTGCAGAACGTCATCTGGAACCGCAAGATCTGGTCCCGCTCGTGGGGGTGGACGGCCCGCGCTTACAGCGGCGCTTCCCCGCACGATCACCACGCCCACTTCTCGGCGCGATACGACACCGCGTCCGAGCAAAGCACGCGGCCCTGGGGGCTGCTTGAGCAGGAGGAAGACGTGCTGAACGCCGACGACAAGAAGTGGATTGCCGCCGAGATCGCCAAGCAGGTCAAGACCGCAGTCGACGGGCTGGCCGCTTCGCTGCCCACGGCCTCCGAGATCGCCGAGGCGATGTGGACCCGGACCCGCACCGACGTACGGCCGCCTTGGTCCGACACCGCCCGAAACCTGTTCGGAGCGGAGATCACCGAAGCAGTCAAGGCCGGCACCGCGATCGAGCGGTTCCCCGCCAACCAGGACAAGTAGCTGTGTTCGTTGACCTCGAGCCCGGCCCGTAGCTAAGCCCTGCACCTTCCAGCACCACGGGGGCCTGCCATGCACCACGACAGCGGGGCACTCACGGCCCTCTTCTCCGCCGCCAACATCGTCATCGTCGCCGGGTACATCGCCGTCCCGTTCCTCGTCCTGCCCTACCTGCCGTTGACCAGGCTCGTGACCGGCTGCGCGGCAGGCTTCTTCGCCGGATGCGCCGGATCTCATGGGTGGATGGCGTTCGGCATGACCCACCAGCCAGGCGGATGGCTCACGTTCTGGACGATCTGGCATGTGGTCCAAGCGGCTTGCACGTGGGGATTCATCCTTGGCTTCCGTCACATGCTGAAGGAGGCACAAGGTCGTCGTCACGGAGGCCGGCGATGAACGGCGAAGACGCCATCAACGCGCTCGCCCGCACCCTCGACGACCTGGACCTGCACTTGCAGAGATCCGACGCCACGGTGAAACGGTCCGAACGGAACCGGATCGGGCTTCTGCACCTGCACGCTCTGGCCGCCCTGTACATCGGGCCGTTGTTCGCGTTCGTCGGGCCGGAGCAACTGGCCGGCGCGGCGTGGGTGTTGATTCGCTACATTCCGGGGGCGCCGGAAAGCCTGGGATGCCTACTTTTCCTCGGTGGGGTGGTTCTTGCCGTCTCGACGTGGCGTCGCAGCGCAGGGTGGGAAATCTTGGGCCTGTGCCTGCTGCTGACGTGGTATCTGACGATTGCGATCTCGTTCGGTGGCGGGCTGCTGTGGTGGCTGACCGGCGGGTTCCCGCCTGGCACCCCGAAGCCGGCGCCGTACAGCCACGGGGTTTACCTGCACTTGTCGTCAGTCATGGTGATCCACTTGCTGACGTTGCTGCGGATCCGGCGAGCCCGTCGGAAGGCGCGCCGGTGATGTGGTGGGCCGGCGACGCCCCGCCCGGGCCGCCCTCATGGCAGACGTGGTTGCCGACCGTGCTGGGAGCAGTGATCGCCGCGTTGATCGCTGCGGGCGCCACCGTCGTAGTTAAGCGCATGAGCCGCCGGCTCGACGAGGCCACCACATCGAAGACGGTTGCCGAGTCCCGTAAAGCGGAAGCGGAGACAGTCTCGGTGGAGGTTGCCACAGCACGCTCGTTGATCGCCGAGATCAAGTCGATGATGGCCGATCAGCGGGCAGAGTTCATCGAGCGGGACACCCGCCGCGAGGAGCAGATGAAGGAACTCTCCTCCCAGGTCGGGGAGAACCGGGAGCAGCTGCGGGCGGTCAGGACCGCGTTCGCTTCGCATGCCATGTGGGACAACGACGCTGTCGCTGCGCTGCGCCAGCATCTGCCGTCGTTTCCGGATCCGCCGCCGGTGCATTTCGACTGACAGCGCAACAGCCGCCCTCTTCTTGAGCGGCCGTCGCGGGCCTCGATTGTCTCAGGCGGGCGCCCGATCTACCGCCTTGCCGGTGATCTCGGGCCACATCTTCACTCCCCCGCGACGGTTGATCCAGGCCTGGATCACTTCGCAGCCGTGCCGTTCGTCGCGGGCGAGCCACGCCATGTTGGTGCCGTGTTCGGCTTTCGCCACGAACCAGCGCTGATCGGCAAGCCGGCCGAGGCCGATGACGGCGTGGCCGAGTTCGCCGCGTTCACCTCGCACCCACCATCGGGTCACGGTGTGCGGTGACTCCGCCAAGTCGATGCGCTGCATGCTTTTTCTTACCTGAGCGGTACGACAACTTCGGCTTGAAAACGTGCCGCCGCTTTTCAGGTTTCGCAGATCAAAGTTCAAATCCTCCGCCCTTGCGGCGGCATTCACCCTGCAAGGAGCATCCATGGACTCGATCGTTTTCCCGTCGCTGCCCACCTACCTGTTCGAGCCGTCACTAGCCGGCGTTCTGTCGCTGGCCCTGACGGTGATCCTGCCGCTGCTCGCCGCGGTGCTGATGCGGTCGAACTGGTCGGCGTTCAAGAAAGGCCTCGTGCTGCTGGCCATGGCCGCGGTGAAAGCTTTCCTCGAGGCCTGGATCGGCGCCGTCGAGTCGGCTGAGGCGTTCGAGTTCCTGCGGGTGGCCTACACCGTCATCATCAACTTCGGCATCGCGGTCGTCTTCTACTTCGGCCTGCTCCGCCACACCGACATTCAGCAGTCGGCGATCAATTCCGGTGTGAAGTCGAAGCCCGGCGCCTGACTCGGCGCGCACATAGATTCGCCGGTCCGCGTCCCTGCCCCCAGTGTGCGCCGACCGGCGTCACCGCCCTACTCCGTGCGGCCCGCCAGCTGCCGGAGTAGGGCGGTTCTCTGCGTTTACCACTCGACTGCGTGACTGACCCCGGCCGATGAATGCGGCAGGGTTCGGCGCGATGCAAACGACTAGGGAGTTCCTGAACGTGCGAAAGACAACGATCGTCGCCCTCGCCGCGGTGCTGGGTGTCGCCCTCGCGGCGCCGGCCGTCTACGCCACCACCCCACCGGTGCCCAGCCTCGGTGACTGCCCCCGCGGCTGGTACGTCAACGAACCCGACGAGGCGCACCGTAAGCCCACCCCCACCAAGGACGGGCTGGAGTTCAAAGGCAACCAGCTGATCCACCGCGAGACCACCGGCCTGAACACCAAGGATCTGAAGCCGGGCACGTACGTGGCCTCACCCAAGCCGGACCAGGACTCGTTCTTCAGCGTCGAGGTCAACTCCGGTCCGGGCACCTACGCCACCCTGCGCTGGAACACGGCCACGGCCAAGTGGGAAATGACGACCGGCGGACAATTCTACGAGAACGCCGACCCGGACCTGCTGGTCGACATGCCGCCGATCAAGAAGTCCCACCAGGTGGTGTCGTTCGGGGTCGGCTACACCAACAGCCCGCCCGGGACTGTGACCACGGTCGTGTCCTCGGTGAGCTTCCGCGGGTTCACGTACGACCTGACGTGCAAGCCGAAGCCCGAGCCGACGAAGAGCTCGAGCAGCCCGACCCCGTCGCCGTCGGTGTCGACCAGCGCCTCGGCCAGCCCGTCGCCCAGTGCCAGCGTGTCCACGTCGGTGTCCCCGTCGGCGAGCTCGAGCGCGAGTGTCAGCCCGAGCGCCACGGCCACCAGTACGCCGCCGGCCGTCACTGCGGCGCCAGGCGAGGGTGGCGGTTCCGGATCTGAGGGTGGCGGCCTGCCAGTGACCGGGCCCGCCGGGATGGTTATTGCCGGTGGTGCGGTGGTCCTGCTTGCCGGCGGCATCATCCTGCTGATCGCTGTGCGACGCCGCCGGACCCGATTCACGGCCTGACCCGACGACCGCCTGAACGCAAAGCGCCGCCCCTCAATGCGAGGGGCGGCGCCTTTTTCTATTGAGCCCGTTCCAGGGGACCGACTGCGACGGTACCGAGACCGTCCCGTGGTCCGCCTCGGATGATCGGCGTACCCGGTAAGGGTTAGGCGTCAGTGCCGGCCAGGTCGAGCAGTTCAGTCAGCGCATCCCGGGCCTGCACGCCTTGGTCGAGGTCGAGTTGCAGGTGGGCGACGCCCATGTGGGCGATGCTCAACGCCAGGTAGGTGGGGCCGCCGGTGTGCTGCTCCAGGAACACGCCCAGTTCCCCTTTGCCGGCGTACCGGTTCCCGACCCGCAGCACCTTCGAGACGTGCCGGTCCTGGATCGGCTCATGCCGGGCCAGGGCGCACCACGCTGGGCAGGTTGTGCGGGTGTCGAGGGCGGTCATCGACGTTTCCTCTTCGACCTGCGCCGCTTCGGCTTCGACGTGAGGGAACGCACCAACAGCCAGCCCAGCAGGACAACAACGATCAGGGAAGGCAGCCCTGCCGCTGCGGTCGCAAGCGGATGCCACCAGGTAGTGAAGTCGAACTTGACCACCAAGCCGACCCAGCCCGCGATCGTCGACAGCAGCCAGCCGACCGGCCAGCCCAGCAGGTGCTTCTGCCACGGCTTCCACGCCTGGCGAACCCGCACGGCTGGCTGCGAACGGTAGCCGTACGCCTGCGGCTGATACTCGGTCGGCTCCCAATGCGGCTCGCCGCGGCGGTCATCACGGGCGTGGCGCTGCTCCTTCAACGTGTACTTCGGGATCCGGTGCGGGTTGTCCTCGTTCAGCAGGTAGTTCAGGCGGGGGCGCTGCTCGAGCGGAACGTCCTGGATGAACCGGCGTTCCATCTCGTCGAGCTCGGTGTCGGTGCACCAGCCCTCCCACAGCACCCGAGGTGATCCGACGATCAGGTCGGCGAAGGCCTGCGAGTCGCGGTGCTGGTTCTCCCGGGCGCGGCGCTTCTGCCGGGACTGGCCGACGTAGTCGCCATCCACGATCACCGGTGCGCCTGCCATCCACGAGTCGTGATCGATGACGTCGATGCCGTAAATCTGGCCCCAGCGCAGGTCAGTGCGCGGGGGCATCGTCGCGGTCACGACTGGACCCGCCGTGCTCGATCCGTCACCATGTGGTCATGAAGGTGACCGTGTACGACGTTGACCAGCCCGATCGTGAGATCGACGGCAAGTACACCATCGACACCACCCTCGGCGCGCCCATGATCGGCGACGAACTGTTCGTCGGCGAACGCGACTACAACCCCGACAAGCCGCTCTTTGCTGGAGTGGTCCGGCGTCGCAGCTGGCGGATCTTCAGTAACGCCCCTCACGGGGGCGAACTCCGCCTGTGGATTCAACGCCAAACCAAGCCCTGACCTCACCCCTGCACCTCCAGCGGCAGTGGCTGCTGACGAGCGGCGTCGGGTACCTCGTACACGCCTTTCGCCACCCGCCGGATCGCGCCGTCAGCGATCAGATCGCTGAGGTAGGTGCTGACCGTGTTCGCCGCCACCTCGCCCTTCAGCCTGTCCACGACAGCGCCCTTCTCCGCCGAACCTTTCTCGATCGTCAGGTCGCGGCAGGCAGCTAAAACCTTGTCCCGCGCCGTGCTCGAGGCAGGCGGCGCCGCGGACTGCTGGCCGGCCGTGTCTACGGCAACCGTTGTGGAGGCCTGCTCAATGAGCTCCAGCGCCCGGCCGCCGGGGAGGATGTCGGCGTCGCTGCGCCCCTGCTGCAGCAGGCGCATCGCCCGTTCCTTGCGGTCGCCCCACAGAACCCCGGACTCCTCCTGCGCCTCCGCGCTGAACTGGCCAGGGCACACCGACGGGTCGCCAGCCGGGTTGACCAGCCACTTCTCCATCTTCTCGCCCGTGTAGTCGGCGCGGCCGTACACGTCCCGGCCGTTCAAGCCCTGCAGGAACATCAGCCCGGCGGTGGTCTCCCCCGCCGCGCACGTGTTCTTACCCCAGGCCAGGGGCAGCATCGTCGGGTCGACCGGGACGTCACCGTCGACCGCGGACCGGCCGGCGATGTCAGTCATCGCGCGGAAGATCAGCGTCTGGCCGGCCTTCAACTGCTCCTTGATGTACGTGGAGCCGCCCAGGTTGTAAGCCGCCGGAACCTGGGTGATCAGGCGCATCTTGATGCCGCACTTGCGAGCCTGACCGACGAGCATTTCCACCAGGGCGAGGATGTCCGGGTCGTCGATGTACGACTGGACCTCGTCCAAGGTGATGACCAGCAGCGGCATGGCCAGGGTCGCGAACCAGGTTTTGATGTTCTGCCGGGACAGTTCGTCGTTGCGGCGATGCATCTCCTTGACCGCGGCCAGCAGCATCAGCTTGATCTCGGACTTGTCCCGGGCGAACCAGTCCACCTGATCCTTGAGCGCGCCGTACGACTGGCCGCCCTGCGGGTCACCAACCCAGTCCAGGACCAGCCCGTTGGAGTGCAGCGACGCCAGGATCAGCTGGGCGACCAGCTCCGACTTGCCGGAACCAGTGCAACCGGAGATCAGGTCGTGGGCGGCACCAGTCTTCGTCCACCACTGGTAGGACATCAGCTGACCGTCGTCGAACCGGCCGATGACCGACGTGCCACGCTTCCAGTCGGAGGCGGCCGGGCCGGTCCACAGCCGGGTCTCGGCCAGCGGGTTGTCGGGCTGCACGCGCAGCCAGCCGATCGACAGGTCGGATTCGTCGGCGGAGAACGACACGTCGGCGTACGTGCACCGGTAAGCGGCGGCGATACGTCCGAGCAGGTTCGGGCGGGGCTCGCGCATGTTGATGGAGCCCTCAACCTTCGCCGCGACCTTCGCCGACCAGTTCGGCAGCAGCGTCCGTTCGGACGCTTTCACTTCGCAAGCAGGTAGCCGCTGGAAGTCGACGAGTTCGGTGCCGGCGAGCGGGCCACCGGCGCAGCCGATCAGGGTGGCCCAGGTGGTGACGGCGCGCAGCTTCACCGGGTCCGGCGCTTGCACTGTTGCGCCTTCGGCAGAGGTGGCGGGAACGTGGACGGTCACGTCGGCGCCGCGGTTGCGCCGCTGCTCGGCACTGTTCCACCACGTGCGGGAAGCGAACGCCCAGCGGGTCATCCCCAGCCCGGCAACGATCAGGCCCGGCAGGGTGGTGGCGTCGGTGGCGGCCAGCATGGTGGCCCACAGGCCGGCCTCACCGGCGCCCAGCGCGTACCCGCGGGCCTGCCGCTTCAAGGCGTCGATGCGCTTACCGGCTTTCTGGCCGCGCTCGATTCGCCCACGCTTGAGCGCGCGTGAGGTCAGGGTGCGCTTGGCGACAACGTAGGTGCCCGCGGCGAGCAGCGGCGCCGACAGGCCGGTTTCCAAACCCAGCCCGGACGTGTGGGCAGCAACGTCAAAAAGGGCACCGGCGGTAGGGATCAGCCACGGGGCGGCCGATCGGCCATGCAGGCGCAGCGCTTCCCTCGCGGTCAGCTCAAGGCCGGACGGCCCTGCCTTCTCCGGTTCCAGCTGCTTGCCGTGGGACTGGCAGAACGGCTTAGTGGCCTCAGGTAGCAGCCACTCCTTGGTGGCGCAACGCTCCTTCCCGCCACCGTTGACGGTCTTCATGTGCGGGCACTGGTGCAGAACGTGCGCGGTGCGACGCTCATTCTCGTCAACCGGAACCGGGGTCACCGACCTCTGCGGGATCCCCTTGTCGTCGAGGTAGATGCGCGACATTTTCGCCGCACCGGCGGGCGGCTTGGTGGGAGGCGGCGCCGCTGGGCGCTGCGCAGTCGACGCTGCCATCTGCTTTCCTTCCCGATCGTCGTGTGGTGGGTGGCGGTTAACTGTTGCGGCGGTCGAAGTGGCGGGCCACCAGGCCTAGCAGCGGGATGGTCTCCGCCTTGCAGGTGTTCGCGCCGGCCTGCGCCGCGGCGATCGACTCGGCGGCCTGCGCGGTCGCGTCGACCACGTCAGACTTGGTGGCCAGCTGCACGACGCCGACGGTCTGTTCCCCAAGGGCGTGGATGCGCTTGCGGGCCTGCGCCATCGCACCGTCGTAGGCAGCGGTGGCCTGCTCGAGGTAGCGCTGGATGGCGCGGGCTTCGGCGGCGCCGGAGACGACGCCGGTGACGGCGGTCCCGTTCGTGCTGACGGCTTGGCTCATGGTGGTTCCTTCCAGTTCGGCGGCGGGGTGAGCAGTGCTGTCTGGTACGGGCTCTCCGACGGTGGAGGGCACATGTACTGGTTCGGTGCTGGTCTGGGGGTCGGGCTGTGGTGGGCTGTTCGGTTCGGGGTCGGGCCAGGTGCTGGTGTCGGGGTTGAAGGCGTCCGGTTCGGGGCGAGGGGTGGGTTCCTGATCGCCTTCGGGCCGAGGCGTCTCCTCGTCTTCGCCGAACAGCGGATGGGCTTCGCCCGGTTCGGGTCCGTGGCGGTATCCGCCGCTATCCGAGTCGTAGTCGTCAGCGTTGGAGCCAAACTTCTCGTCGTCGAACCCGTGGCCGGCGCGCCGCGTTCGCCACTTGCGGTTGCGCCGGTCGACCTCGTCATCGAACCAGTCACGGACTTTGTCGAACCATGACTGCTTGCCGCTTTCACCGTCGCCGTGCGGCTTCTGGTCGCGGCGCCGACCGCGGGCTTTGTCCTGGTCGAGCCAGAAGTCACGCCACAGGTTTCCCCACCATTGGCCGAACGCCCCACCGTGTGCCGGGTCGATCCCGGCGGCGTCGAGGCGGTCACGACGGGCTTTCAACGCCGGGGATTCCTGTCCGTTCCAGGCTGCTGCGATCGCCTCGGCCGTCTCCCCCGCGATTTGCGGGATGTGTTTGACCAGCCAGTAGGCGAACACGCAGCAGACGAGGAACTCCACGGCTACTTGCCCATCTGCGACAGCTGGCTCGAAACCTCACTGCCGCCGTTCTGGATCAGCCGGCCGGCGTCGTCGAGATTCGCCGCGCCCAGCACGATCGCAAAGCCGAGGGCGAACGCCGCCCAGAAGACGGGCTTGTCCGGCTTCTTGTCGATGAACCAGTCCACGGCGATGATGCACGCGCAGACGATCAGGGCGGCGACGCCGAGCCACGACGCGGACTGCATCCAGTCCCCGACGAATGTGGCGAGGAACGCCAGGCCGGCGGCGAACGCCATGACAACGGCGACGTTCTTGGCGGACTTCTTGGATGACTTGTGGGTGCGGTGGGCGGCGAACAGCACGGCGGCGGCGATGAGCAGCAGGCCGAACCGGGCTCCGATTCCGAACATGGTCAGTACTTCCTTCCGTACAGGTAGAGCCCGGTGAGGGCCGCGAGGGTGAGGTAGGCGCCGTAGCGGCGGGTGGGCCGGACCGCGCACCAGCGCAGCGGCCCGGTCAGGAATGTCGGGGTGATGGCGAGCAGGGCGAACATGGCGAGCCGGTCGGTCCAGTTCGACACGTGCCACAGCCCGCGCAGCAGGGCGTTGTTGAGGGGGACGCGTTTGCGGTCCACGCCGGAGGCGGTCCACAAGGCGCGCAAGGTCATCGGTTCGGCGGTCAGCAGCCACCATGAGGTGAACGCCTGCCGGGCACGGTCACCGCGCTTGATCTCACCGTCGGTGACCTTTAAACTCGCGCGCGCCCCCGCGCGCACCGCCGGGCTGTCCGCGATCCGGACCCCCTCGGTCATCTGAGATCTCACTTCACTCTGCGTGTTCACGGTTGGTTGCCTCCTTCCGTAGTTCGTGGACTTTCTCGAGGACCCAGGCGTGGATCTCGGCGGTCAGGCCGGCCTGCCACGCCTCGGCGATCAGCCACCCGCAGGCGGCGGACAGCTTCTTGCGGCTCGTGTCAGCCGTCTTGATCCGGTCCTCGTGGTGATCTCGGCGTCGTTCGGCTTTACTACGGGCGCGTTTGGTGTTTGTCCAGGTCACGACGCCCTCTCGAACCGGGTCGGGTGCTTCTGCCGCAGCTCACGCCCGGCGAGAGCGAACGCGAACAGCAGGGTCATGGCGATGCCGGTGGCCGTGGCCCACATGCCGTGAGCTGGGGTTTCCAGGACGGTGACCCCTGCGGCAAGCCAGGTGCCGGCTGCTGCGCCGGTGGCCCGGTCGGCCCACGGGATCCACGCGTTCACGGGGATCATGTAGACGATGGGACCGGGTGAGATCTCACCGATCTCAGTCCTGACCGCGGTGGCCGGGCGGTGGTCGAGGGTGGTCATCGGGTGGTGTCCATTCCGGTCAGTAGGGGCCTGGCCAGCCAGGCCGCCGTCACGGCGGCGCCGACCAGGGCGGTCAGGAGCAACATCCACGCGAGCTGGCTTTCCGGGCTGCTGCTGATAGCCCCGTAGGCGGTGATCCCGAGGCCGACGACAGCGGTCAGGTAGCGGGCGAGGGCCTGGCTCTTGGTGAGCGGGCGGCGGTCGGGCGTGGTCATGAGGCGCGCTCCTTGTCGTTGCTGAGGTGCTCGAGTTTGTGGAGAAGGTTCAGCAGCAGGACCACCAAGACCAGGGCGCCAATTGGGGCCATCAGGAACCAGCTGAACTCCGGCCCACCGTTGAAGCGCCACTCGTAGAGATGGGCAGCTAGTCCGATAACACCGATCGCGAGGAGTGCTGCGATCCGGATATGACCGCCGCGCCAGGCGTGCTTGTTCATCGGTTCTCCTCCGAGATTGGGTGGGCACTGATGCCTGCCAGTGCGAGGGTCTTGGCGCCGTTGGTGGGCAGGTCATTGAGAGGGCTTAGGGCGCGCTCCTCGTCGGCGTCAGCGTTCGCAGAGTCGACTGCCGCGGCCCGGATCTGGGGCATGTACCGGTTCGCCGTGCCGACGCTCACCTTGGCGAGTTTCGCCAGCTCAGCGTTCGTCTTCGCAGGGTTGCGTGAGTACGCCTTTGCGAGTGCCCGCATGCTCGGGTTGGGGTCCTCGCTGAGCGGGTGGGTGGGTCGCTTCGCAGCCGGGTCGGGCTTCGCTGCGGGCTGCTCAATAGGCTTCTCGATCGGCTTCGCAGCGGGCTGCGCAGGAGGGCTCGCGGGGGACTTCTCGTCGTGCGAGCCGATGGGCTGCTCAACCTGAGCAGGTGCCTGCTTCGCGGGCTGGGTGCCGTTGAGCGAACCCGGGTGCGAGCCGTTGACCTTCGCGGGTGAGAGTGCGGGTGCGACGGTCATGGGGCTGAGGGTGCGAGCGACCTGAGTGGCCGGCTGCGGCTGCGGGTGGGTACCGCCGTGGATCACGGTGGGTGCGAACTGGGCCAGCCCGCTCTTCGCTGCCTGAGTGTCGGCGGCCTTCTTCTCGCCGCGGTTGGCGACGGCCATGACCAGCTCGATGAGCAGGTGCAGGGATAGGGCCAGGTTGATGGCGGGGATCGCTGAGACGGCCATCGCCCATTCGCTGGGTAGGGGCTTCTCGCCGCCACCTTGGTAGGCGTGCAGGGCGTTGCAGCCGACGCTGATGAGCACGTTGGCGAGCACGACCACCCATGGGTACCAGGGGGTGCGGCCGAGTTTCTGCATGACGATGGCGGTCACGGAGGCGACGGCCATGGCGCCGTCGATGGTGACGGGCAGCATCCAGTCGAGGTCGGCGTTGATGTGCGCGGCCCGGGCGATGGTGCGGATGGCGTCGAAGGACAGTGCGAAGCCGCCACTGGTGACGGCGACGATGCCGAGGCTGGCGATGGTGCCGGCGACGATGCCGAGGGTGATCTGCACCCACGGCTTCTGGCCTGGTTGGTTGGCGGTCCGCGCCCGTGCGGGAGCGCACCCAGAGCCTGTCGGCTGGGGTGTGTCGGGCAGGGCGTAGATCGTCTCGGGCATAACCTGAGTCTGCCACAACTTGTAGCAACTTGCTAGTGACTTGTAGGTCGAGCCGTGTAACCTCAGGTCATGACCGTTGCCATCACTGATCCCGCCGTACGGAACGGCGTTGATTCACTCGTCGACCGCCTGCGCGCCAACCGACTGCCCCCTCCGGCCGAGCGCCGATCGATCCGAAGGCGCGCCGGCGCCAGCCTCGAGCAGGTTGCTGCAGCCATCGGCGTGCAGAAGATGACCGTGAGCCGGTGGGAGCGAGGTACGCGCGAGCCCTGGCCGAGGCACCTCGCGGCGTACATCTGCCTGCTCGAGGCTCTGGCCGCCGTCGCAGACGAAGTCGACAAGACCCAGAAATGACGAAGGCCGCAGCGCTGTCCACGCCGCGGCCCATCCGTCCTGCCCACGTAAGTCACCTACGGGAGCGAACACCTTGACCGTAACCCAGGAGCGTCGCCCGCCGCAGCGCCTCCGCCTCGGTTCCCCGACCTGCGGCGGTGCGCTTTGACGCATGTAGAGCTGTCGCCGCTGGATGTGCGCGACGAGGCAACCGGAGTGACGTTGCGCGCAGCTGAGCGCTCGATCATCGGCTGGCTGCTGGATGGCGCCAATTCCACGGTTGCCGCAGCGATCGTGGACGGGCTATCGGCCTTTCACCTACTCGACGCCGCGCATGCAACGATCTACAGCACGGTACTCAAGCACGTCGGGCAGCCTGACGTGCACCAACGGTGCTTGGCGGAGCTGGTCGAGCCGGATGTCCATCGACGCCTTCAGGCCTTACCCGGCGGGCTGTACGAGTACCTGAGCAACAGCATTCATCAGGCTGGCTACCTAGGCGCGGAGCAGATCACCGGCTACCGACGTCAAGTAATAGCCGCCTGGTCGACGCGGCGCGTAGCCGATGTCAACGTGCGAATCTCGACCGCGCTCGCGGCTGGAGACCTGAACGCTGTGCAGCGCCTGACGGTTGAGCTGCAGGAGAAAGTTGTCGCCGCAGTCGAGGGCCGCCCAGAGATCTCCAAGAAGCGCCTGCGGCTCACCCCCGCCAGTGCCTTCGGCGTCCGCGGCGTGAAGTGGGTGTGGGAGAACCGCATGCCTGTAGGCGCACTCACCCTCATTCCGGGTCGGGAAGGCGTCGGCAAGAGCACCTTTCTTGCTTGGATGGCTGCCGCTGTGACCCGAGGTGAATTGCCCGGCATGCATTTCGGGACACCTAAGTCGGTGCTTTATTCGGCTTCTGAGGACTCGTGGGAGTACACGATCGCCCCGCGCATGCTTGCTGCCGGCGCCGACATGGACCGGGTCTTCCGCATCGACGCTGCCCTTGAGGATGACGGATACGGAGGTGTCCTTCTCCCTCGTGACTGCCGTGAACTCGTCCCCGCGGCCCGCGATGTTGACGCAGCCGTGCTGCTCTGTGACCCGATTATCTCGCTGGTCGACGAACGGCTGAACACCTTCAAGAGCAAGGAGCTGCGAAAAGCTCTCGAGCCACTCACGGCAGCAGCCGAGGAGGCAGCTCTCGCCGTCGGCGCCCTCGTCCACTTCAACAAGGGCCAATCGAACGACGTCGGGACACTGATCTCCGGCGCCCGCGCGTGGGTGGAGGTTGCTCGGGCGGTGGTGGCGATCGGGCGCGACAAGGAAGCGGATGAGTACACCTGCGTGGTGTCGCAGACGAAGAACAATCTTGGCGTCGGTGACCTGCCGAACCTCACGTACACGATCGACTCGCACCAACTGCCCACCTCGGACGGCGAGATCACCAGCGTGGGGCGGTTGCGCTGGACAGGTGAGACGGACCGCGGCGTCGAGGATCTCCTCGCCGAGGCTGCTGCCGGCTCGACGGCGTCTGCAGGCAGGGTGGGGAAGCTCATGCGCGAGCTGGTCGACTATGTGACGGCGGGCTGCCCAACGCCTCACCACTCGGTTTCCACGGCCGACCTGGTCGCCACGTTCGAGGGCGAGCACAAGGCCGATCTTGTACGCAAGACGTTGAGTCGCGCCGTTGACAAGGAGCTGCTGTGGTCGCCGAGCCGAGGCATGTACCGGCCGCTGGCGCACCGGCCGCAGGTGTCACAAAGCTAGATCATGTGACAGTTTCGGAGGACAGGCGTCACGAATGCATTCTGGGGTTTGTGACAGTGACTCTTATATCCTTTGAGGTGTCACAAGTGTCACTTATGCAGGTCAGAGGCTATATGGAGGTGTCACAAGATTCGGCTAAGTGTCACAAGTTCAGCTAGATCAAATGACCGTAGGGACAAAGTGACAGTTGTGACAGGGGGATACGCGCGCGAGGCGACCTGTCACTAACGTTCCACGTCGACTCAGCCAAACCCAGGAGGATCAATGACGAACGAAGCCATCCACCACGTGATCGCCATCAAACTGAAGCCTGAGCTATGGGAGAAGCGGCAAGAGTGGCTCAACCAGGCCGAGAAGCGCCGGAAACGCGATCAATCTCAGGCGATGAGACGTCAAGCCTTCTTTGCGGACATCGACAACACCGTGGTTGTCCCTGCCACCAACCTCTGGGTCGTGCAGGGAGCCGTCGAGTACGGCGAGTTCACCTTCGAAGAGGAGCAGGACGACTACCCCGACGAGGCCATCCGGCGCCAGAATCAGCCAGTCCCCGTCATCGCATGGAGGGTGTCACGGTTCCAGGTAGACGACTTCGATGCCGGTTCCGAGCCGGAGATGGTGATCTTCGACGGGGAGTATCCGCGAACCATCACCGACATGGCATTCGGCAACACCCCCGAGGAGGCCGTGGCGCAGGCTCGCAGGCTGCTAGTGGCCGATCGAGAGGAGCGGAGGGAGCAGGGCTTGAGATGCGCTGCTGCCCACCACCGCAAGGCGTCGATCTACCAGGAAGGTTCAGCAACGTGTGATTGCAGGACTCGACATGTTGAGTTCATCCAGGCGAGCAGCAACGATGACTGATCGTGTGCACGTCGAAAACGTCGTACCCGCGGGTTACTCTGCGACCATGACCGTTTCCGCGCACGACGTTGCTGCTGTCCTGCGTGAACGCCTGCCAGGGCTCACGGGGCTGAAGCTGCACAAGCTGCTCTACTACACCCAAGCCCACCACTTGGCCGCAGCCGGCGAACCCCTGTTCGCCGAGTCTGTGCTGGCCTGGGACAAGGGTCCGGTCGTCGGTGCCCTCTGGACTGCCGAGAAGAACGGCGACGCCCCACCTCCGCGGCGCCCGCTCGCCGGCGGGCAGCTCAACATCGTTGACTACGTCGTCAGCCGCTATGGCGAACTGACCGGCCCAGACCTAATGCACCTGACCCACGGCGAAACGCCATGGAAGACCGCCAACGCCACCCGGGACCCGGGCGGAAGCGTCCGAATCCGAAACGAGTGGATGCGTGACTACTTCCGCGACGAGCCCCACGATGAGGGCGAAGTGTGGTTCACCCGCGAGAAGGTCGCCGAGTTGACCGCCGGCGCCGAAGAGCGACTTCGAGCCGCAGGACCGCCAGATCCGGCCAGCAATGACCGGCTATGGGCGTTCTTCGATGAGCAACTCGGCGGCTCGCGTGCCTGACGGCGAAAGAGCGTGGCTGGCGCTGGCGTTCGAAGATCCAGTGAAACGCTGGGTTCGCGAGTACCAGCCCAGCTTGCCCGCCCTTCGCGCCGTCCGGGACTGGATCCGCTCGCGCGAGGTCGACCCGTTTGCCGGCGTCCGGCTGGAATACACACTGAGTGACCGAAGCTATTTCTTCGGCGCAATCCCCGGAACGATGACTGCTGACGGCCGAGTTGTGACGTGTTCCTACTGGGTGTTTCCCGCCGACGGGACGGTCCGCTGCGACATGCTGTCCACGGCTTCCTGGCCTGTCTAATTCATTCACGTTCCGCCTGTCGATGGTTGGCAGATCAAGGACAGGGGTGAACCTCTCGATTGGTTACCGTCTGGTTACCGGTCTAGCGAGAGGCTTCCGTCGATGGCTCACTGCGGTTACTGCTGCCTGCGCGTACGGCTCACCAAAGTGAAGACCCTCCCGGGGCACTACAGCTCCGACCGCGCAGGCTGGTCCGGCACCGGCGAACAGCTGCGATGCGATGGCTCAGGGACAACGAAATTTACCAGCGACAGCGACATGGGCCGCAGGTGTCAACGTCCCCACGCTGGACAGCTGTGCCCCGACTGCTCGCGAGTGCTCACGTTGAACCGCAATGGCCGGCTACCGGCGCACAAGACTCCCGATGGTGGAGCCTGCAGGCTGGCTGAGGCGAACAGGCGACATCGCTAGAGATAGCCGATCGTCCACGTCTGCCGCTCCGATCGGGCCACTCCCCTGAGCCGCTGGCTGCCGTTGGGCAGGTGCGGCTGGGTTTCGTGGACTGGGGCTCAGCCGCACACCAGTCCACTGCCCCGGTCCGCAGGAGTGACCCCTCCATGCGCAACAAATTGACCATTGCAGGCTTGAGCCTGCTCGCCGCCATAGCCTTGGCCTGCGGGTCCGGACCCTCCGTCGACGAGGCGGGCGGTACCGCTGACGCGGCCGGCGCAAAGAAGCCTGCCGAGCCCAAGACGGTGCAGCTGGGCCAGAAACTCGCCGTGAACTCGGCAGGCGTGAAGGCCACATACGCCGTGTCGAAGGCGGAGATCCGCACGAAGGACCAGTACGGCATCACCCCGCAGAACGGCGCCTGGCTCCTCGTCTTCCTGCGCGTGGACGTGTCCGAGGGTGAGGCATTCACCTGTGCCTGCGACCTGCAGCTGGTGCAGAAGGACGGCAAGGTCCACGAGTGGGGAACCGGCGGCCTGCAGAACCGACCCGATTTCAACGCCACCCAGGTCAAAACGGGCCAGCACGCCGACGGCTACGTCGTGTTCGATGTGCCGAAGGCGGCCATTGCCGGGTCGAAGGTGCAACTGAAGGTGCCGAACCTCTTCGGCGACTCCGCCTACGGCTACTGGGCCGTCAAGGTCAGACCTTGAAAGAAGAAAGGCCCGCACCTCAGCGCTGAGGTGCGGGCCTTTCTGTCGTCCGAGCTACTGCGGGAGGTCGGCTATCGCCTTCCTGATCACCTCGCGCACAGCGTCGCCCTTGACGGACTCCGACCACATCCGTTTGAAGACCGTAGCGAACCGTTGCGCCTGCGCACCGTGGTACGGGTTGTCGATGACGAACCCTTCCGCAATGGCCATGTCGTCATAGAGGACGAAGCTGCTCTGCGGCGCGGTGTGCAGGCGGCGACCCTGCGGCAGGATTCCGATCTGCACGTTAGGCAGGTCCAGGAAGTCTTCCAGCCGGACCAGCTGAGCCCGCATCACCTTCGAGTCGACAATGAGGGTGCGGAGAACCGACTCAGTAAGGATGAAGTCGAACTCCTTGCTCGAGTCGTAGAGAAACTCCCGCCGCGCCATGCGCGCCTCCACATCGGCTTCGATGTCGATCGGCGTTTCCGGGTCGAGCTCGTTGAGGTCGGCGAAGATCTGCCTGGCGTAGTCCGCGGTCTGCAAGATGCCGGGGATCCACGCCGTCTGGAACGCGCGAAACCTCATCAGCGTCCGATACAACTCGTTGTACTGGACCTGCACCGACCGCCGGCCGTGGCGCATGCGTTCCCGCCAAGACTTCTCGTTGGCCTTGAAGCGGGCGAGCAGGTCCAGCGTTTCGTCGCGGTCCTCGTCGCTCATGCCGGTCGCCTTCGCCCAGGCGCGCACGTCGGCCTCGGACACGGCGGTACGGGCGCCGCTTTCGGTCTTGGACAGCTTCGCCGGATCCCACTTCAGCTTGGCCGCCAGTTCTTTCTGCTGCAGGCCGGATGCTTCGCGGGCTTCGCGGAGACGGTCGGCAACCCGGAACGGTTTGGGCTGCGACTCGTCGGCGCGGTAGTCGGTCATCGGTTCTCTCCTCGCGTCGTGTGGACTGCGAGGTCCCACATGGCGCGAGCCCTCTTGAGCTCTGGTTCATCGGTGATGAGTTCTGTGTGGATGCGCCGGCCCTCCGGGTTGTGTGTGAGCACCATGAGCCGGTTGTTGTCGAAGAACCACCAGTCGCGCAGGGCGACACCGGCGAGGATGCCGGCTTGAGTGGCTTGATCAACGGTGAGGTAGTGGATGGCTTCACCGGCGGTGATGTTGAAGTCGCCGCGGTAGCGCATCCAGCGCTGGTAGTCGGTGGGCGGGTCCTCGTGCACGCGGACCCGAGCCATGCGTTTGCCTGCGGCGGTGTGGGCTTTGACCATGTCGAGCCACGCCCGATCTTCGTCCACGTCGTAGGGCGAGATCGGGCGTCCCTCGAGGAACCGTTGGAACGATTCCTGCTCACCGTCGACGGTGTAGAACGACTGCAGCTCGAAGCGGTACGCGGTGCTGGTGTAGTCGCGGAGCTGTTGCGCGAACTCGTCGTTGGTGAGCGTGCGTCGCATGGTCAGCCGCGGAGCCGGTCGATGACATCAGCGGGCAGGAAGACGGCGGTCTCGTCGGCGCCGATGCCGGAGTTGCTGGCGCGGCCGGCGGCCTGGATCTGCTCGGTGGTGGCCGCGTCGAGGTTCTTGCCGACGAGGACGTAGCCGCCGTCGACCTCCATGATGCTCGGGCAGTCGCCGTTGCCGGACGAGCCGGTCTTCCACATGAACTTGACGAAGTTGAACATGGCGGGTCCTTCCGCTCGGTGTTCGGGCTGTTATGCCCGCTGCGATGGTCCCACCATTCGTGCGTCAAGTGCGAGCGCGCTTGTCGGCTACTTGTCGACAGCTTCTTGATCGTTTTACACGAAAGCCCCGGCCAACGTGAAGTGACCGGGGCCATTGGGGGACCTCGCGTGTCAACTGTAGCTGAATTTGTCTACAAGTGCTTTACAAGTTGCTACAAGAGTGGTCTGGTGGACGTAGGCACAAGCCATCAACTCCCGGCCGGTGCCGGCGCGGCTGAGATCCCCCAGCGCCGGCCGGAATTACTTCCGGAGGACCGTCGTGACGACGACCACCACACTCCCGACCTGTCCCGCCTGGTGCGCCAGCGACCACACCGACAGCGCCACCGTCCACTACCAGGACGACGTCAACCTCACCCAGCGAAACGGTCGCCCCCTGCCGGTCGGCGCATTCATCGCCAACGGCACCACCGCCGTGTACGTCGGCCAGTACGAACTGACCGCGCACGAGGCCGACCAGCTCGCCCTGCTCCTCGCGGACCGGGTGGCACTGCTCGCCGAAACCGTCGAGGACGCGAAGGCAGGTGTCCGATGACCGTCCCCGTGACCTTCACCGTCCACGCCGCCGGACACACCACTCCGTGGCCGCAGCACCCCACCCTTGCCGAGCTCGGCGAGTTGTTCTGGGACCGCCGCGGGGAGATGACTACCTACCGGCTACAGATCCACGCTGGCAGTCAGGTCCACGAATGGAGCCCTCGGGTCACACCCCGGGTCGCAGGCCGCGACATCGCGAACCTGCTGTCCAACATCGCTGCCCGGTTGGACGACCCGTGCGCCCGGATCACGTTCGGCGGGGCCTCTTGGCTGATCAGCGAAATGACCGCCGTCAACGTGACGGTGGGGTGTTGAGCGATGACCGACCTGACTGATGTCCAGCTGGAATGCCTGCACCTGGCCCGCGTCGACGGCCTGCAGCGCATCGGCACCTGCTTCTACTCCGCCGGGGCACCCCTTCCCGTCGCCTGGCAGCACGAAGCCGAAGCGATGGTCCTGGCCGGCCAGCTCGCCGTCACCGGCACCCTCGTCCACCCCGCCGACTACCTCGGAGACCTGTGATGGACCGCCACTACTGCTACGGCACGACCGGCCGCTTCCAAGCCGACTGCGGCAGCAGCACCGCCCACCTCGAGCACGACTTCACCGACACAGCCCGTGTGTGCGAAGGCGCTCCTGCCGGGTTCGAAGCCGACTGCGGCAAGCCGGGCCCGCACCTCGACCACTTCTACAGCTCGGAGGCGCAGCGATGAGCGACCGCGTACGCCTCATGGACGCCTTCTCCGCTCTCGGCGCGGCCGGTGTCGCCGTGTCCTTCCACCAGGAAGGCGCGCACATCGTCGGTGAGGACAACCTCGCCGACCACAAGCGAGCCGCGCAGGCTGTCGGCACTGACCGCTGGGTTGGTTGCCACGTCGGCTCCCGCGAGCACGGAGGTTCCTACTTCGACCGGGCCGGGGTGTTGCGGTACCGGCATGACGACAAACCTGTCGTCGAGTTGTGGTGGTCGTTCAACCACGAGCACCCCGGCCTGGGCTGGCTGATGGTCGACCTGTTCAAGGCCGCAGACCTTTCGGCCTTGTGGCGTGGCGATGTCGCCGAGTGCGTGATTGTGACCCTCGGTGGTGGCCACCGATGACCGCCAAGACCCTCGCCCAGTGGCGCCGCGAGTTCCCCGCCTACGACACGGCGATCCGCGCGGTCGAAGCGCTGCGCGGCACCCGGCTGGTTCCGCACACGGTGGCCCACATCCACCCGGACACCCACACCGTGTCGATCCTCCTGCACGGCTCCCGCAGGAACACCGAAACCGCTGACCGGCTCCTGCACGACTTCGGCTACCCGGCCGGCGGCTGGGCGCTGGAAGCTGGCCACGACCACGAGATCTGGCGCAAGCGGGTGGCCCGATGAAAACCGTCGCCCAGCTGCGAGCCGACGTCGACCACCACCGCCGCTGGTATCCGAGCAACGCCCTCGGCACCGCTGACGAAGCCGTCACCGTCTTGGAACGCCTGACTACCGCCGCCCCGCACGAGGTGTTCGCTCTCCTCGACGAGCTGCGCGGCACCACCACTTCTTCCGTTAGGAGCTGACCGATGAGCCTCGCCACCTACGCCCCTGCTGCCGGCGACTTCGACGACCGTGACGCCGCCCTGGCCGCGTTCCGTGCCGCTGTCCCGGCCGCCGCAAAGTACGACCTGGACGAGCTGACCGCCGAAGGCCCGGTCCGCGTCCATCGCCCGCACCGTTCGGCCGACGAGCGCCGGGCCATCAACGAGTCCCTGCGGGGGTGGTCCTGATGGCTGACGTCGTCGTCATGCGCCTGGCAACCTTCGACCGCAGTGGCGAGTTGCGCGAACTGGCAAGCGCAGATGCCGCCCAAGCCGTGATCGACCAGTTCGGTCACGCGCTCGCCGTGGAGCAGGTCGAAGACTCGATGGGTGTCGCCCTGCTGGTGACGTGCCCCGAGCAGCGTGGTCTTCGCGGCGCCTACCGCCTGCACTCTCTCGCCTGTGACCGCCAGATCCCGGTGAGTGTCCGATGACCCGCCTCGATCGCCGCCGGCACGCTGCGAGGCCCCGTGCCGCTGCGGGCGTTGAGCTGGTCCAGTTGGGAACGGGCACCGGCTTCGTCCGGGCCATGGAGGCCATCCCCGCCGAGCTGCCCACGTGGGACGGCTTCGACGGGTACGCGTTCACCGGCCGGACGGTCCAGTCATGACCCGCTACGTGGACGCCTGGACGTCCCCGCTGAACCTGCACATCGGCGACCGGGCCATCAACCCGGAAGGCCTGGTCCGCGAGTGGGACGGCCACCAGGGCATCCCGGTGTGCCTGCCCTGTGATCTGGCCATGACCGAGTACGACAACCGCGGCGGGCGGTGCTGCCCGAACTGTGGCGCCACCGAGCTTGAGCCGGTGATGACGTGACGGAGCCGCAGCGCGCCTACGAGTCCACCGGCCGGCGCTACATCTACGACGGTCAGGGCCGCGAACGGGTGCGGGTGAAGCGTTGCCCGAACGACCGGGCCATCCTCGACGACCGCGGTGGAATCTTGTTCTGCCCGGAATGCGAGTGGGCCGGTGACCGGGAGCAGGTGGCCCGGTGAGCGCCGTTGACGACGCCCGCGCCGAGGCCTTGTTCTGCACCCCGCTGCAGCGTTCGGCCTCCCCGTCGGGCATGCAGGTCCGTGCGGCTGTGACCGAGCAGCAGGCGTTGTTCACCCGCCGTGCCTGCGCTGCCGTGGTGGCGCAGGAGTTCGGTGAGCACCCCGAACTGGCGGTTGCCCGGATGCGTTGGGCCATCACCGCGGTCCGCCATGCGTTCGACACCGCCCATGTCTGACCCACTCCCAGGACGCCCAGCCTGCGCGCCTCCCGCGCCGGATTCCCCCGGGCTGGGCGTTCCTGGCGGTCGGTCAGACGGACTGCACCGAGAAGCAGGAGACAAGACATGGCTTTCTGGAACAAGAGCGAGGAAGACGCCTTGCGCGATGCGTGGAAGGTCCTCGACCGAAGCAACGTCAGCTACGACGCGACCAGTAACAGCTACGAGGTGACCGGCGGGGACAGCCAGCGGCTGAGCCGCAAGACATGCGAGGCATTCGACATCCTGCGCGACAAGGGATTCCTTGAACTCGAAGAATCTAGGTTTTCAGGCGCTCACTCCGTCCTCCAGTCCCGTGCTGGCATCGACTGGTTCTACGCCTGACCGCCCGCTATGGCGCCCGACAGGTACGGGCGTCGTGGCGGCTGGTCAGACCTGATCACCGAGAAAGGAACATCCATGTCCACTCCCGGAGAACCGTTCGACCGGTCGCTGCCTGCCGACTTCGGAACGCGTGACCCGAACTTCAAGCCGGCTTTCCGCAACGACCTCGACGAGCCGCAGTCCGAGGCCTCGGACGAGGACGAACGCGAGCAGGCCGACGCCTGAACTGTCGCCTTGCTTCGCAGCTTCGGTTGCGGGGCTTGGCGGTTGTTCAGACGCACTGATCACCGAGAAAGAGAGCCATGAGCATTCTGAGCGACTCCCGTGTGAAGCCGTTCGGCGCCGACGGGCATGAGGTCACCACCGACCAGGGCGTGTTCCGCATCCTGCCGAACGACGCGCTGGGCTGGGGCATCTACACCGGCGAGCACCTCAACCTGGTGATGACCGAATCGGGGCCGGCGATCGGGTTCGAGTCAGCCGAGGCCGCGATCAAGGCGCTGCTGGCATGAGCGAACGCACCATCACCCTGACCTCGGAGCAGATGACAGTGCTCCGCAACGGTGGGCACACCTTCGACCGCGGGCTCGGCCACTCCGTGCGCCTCGTTGCGGCGGGTGGGCCGTACAGCCCGCTGCCCGGGTCTGACGCCGAGGTTGTTCTGTCGGCCGCCGACCTGGACCTGATCGAGGGGCGGCCGGAAGGCCTGGTTGTCGCGAACACACTTCGCACCACCGACTGGACTGTGCGGATGGAGGCGACCCGGTGACCTACCCGACGAACCGTGATGACCTCGCCCGACACCTGTACGTCGTGGAGCCGTACGGCCCCGAGGTGTCCCTGAACGCGGCCGAGCAGGATGCCGGCGCGCAGGAGTGGGATTGCGGCGACGTGAAGCCGGAGGATCGGGCTGACTGCTATGAGCGGGCCGACCGGATCCTGGCCGGGGTGGTGTCGTGAGCCTTCTCCCCTCCTACCGCCAGTCGACGGTCCTGCCCGACGGGCGGCGCATCTTCATCGGTGACACGGTGACGGGCTCCTACTGGGCTCACAACGACGTCCGCGGCACGGTGATCGGCTGGACCGCCGGCGTGTTCACGGTCGACATCGAAGCGGCGAGTTCGATCGAGCTGCGGCCGGAGAACATCCTGACGGTCGAGGCGGCCCAGTGAGCGCCTACCGCAATGACAGCCGGGTGCAGATCGGCTTGTACGACGCCTACGTCGGCGACCACTACATCTTCGCGGCGACCCGGGACGACTGGGTGGTGGGCCCGCGCGAGGCTCGCTCGTTCATGGACGACAACGACGCGATCGGTGAGGTCATCGAACGCTGCCCGCACTTCACCTCGTTCGACGAGGCGATCCGCTCCCTGATCGGGGACCCGCAGTGAGCGCCCCAACGATCACCTTGTTCCGGGCAGCTTTCGACAAGCTGCGTGAGGGCCGGGCGACGGTGGCGCTGCCGGACAGTGAGGGCCGGCGGGTCTTCCTGTTCACCAAACGGGTGTGGTCGTCGGACCGGATCCCGGCGCCGCAGCCCTCGGTGGTGCTGTCCGACGCCGACCTGGATGCCATTGAGCGGGAGCCGCAGGGGGTGCCGGTCACCGATGCCGCCTCGACGGGCAGTTGGAGAATCCGGCTGGAGCGACCGAACCGATGACCGACATGAAGAAGGGCCGCGCGGTAGCTGTCGAGGCGGTGCGTGGCCCTGTAAACCCCCGAGGAGGCTCTCATGAGCAACGTACAACAGCACTGGCTGAACTGTCGCCGCGAGTGGAAGCCGACCCCGCACACGGTCAGCGAACTGGCCGGCGCCCTCAACCGCCCGTACAAGGGCCGCACCGCCGGGCCCGGCGCACGGTGATGGGCAGAAGGTTGGATCATCTGACCGAGACGCAGCAGCGGATCTACCGGGAGACGCTGGACAAGGTGATCGGTGAGGGCCGGGACGTGCGCGATGTGCTGCCGCTGATCGAGGGTGCGTCGGAGGATCTGGCAGCGGTGGCGGACGAGTTCTGCGCCGGCGCGGGTGAGGGCTATCGCTGATGGCCCAGGTGCTGGTTGCCTCGGACGACGGCGCAACTGTGGTGGAGATCGTGCAGGACGACGAGGTTGGCGCGTTCGGGGTGTGCCCGTGCGGTGACCGGATCAGCGACCGCGGGCACTTCGAGGACACCGTGCAAGCCGTTGAGGTCCACGTCGACACGCGGCACTGACCAGATGGCCCCGCTCAGCTCTCCTTCGTGGAGGCGGGCGGGGCTTCCTTCTGTACGTATGGCGCGAGTGCCGACAGCGCTGCTGCCGGGTCCGCCGCGATCCAGCGCATAAGCGCACCGAATAGGGCTTGGGGTTCGCTGCCGCCGATCCGGGCTTCCATGTATGCGTTGAGCTCGGCCGACCTGCCCCGATTCCCCACGACTTCACCGAAGCGCTTCCACCGCTCTGCCGGTGCTCGGAGTCGCTGGATGGGTGTGTGGGTGTCGGGTTCCGGCATGTGATCAGCCTAGCGCTTGTGGCTACACGAACGGCATGAGTACCCGCACGGGTCATTCCTTTGTGGCTACAAACGCGTAGACTGTGGGTACAAAATCAACCGCTTGAGGAGCGCCATGACCAAGTACCGCGTGTACCTGCAGACCGGCGCCAGCGTCGCCGTGACGGTTGAAGTCGCTGACGACCTGCCCGAGGACGAAGCCCGCGAGCAGGCCATCGAGAAGGCCTTCGACGAAGCGCCGAGCAGCAGCCTTTGCATCCACTGCTCCGGCTACGGGCAGGAGTGGAGCCGGGACCTCGGCGATCTGGAACTGGAGCGCGACAACGACGGCCGCGAGGCAATGCCGGAGAAGGTGTCCTGATGGATTCCGCCACCAAGCTTGCCGCCCTGCACACGTTCCTGACCGATCTGGCCGACGAGCTTGCCGAGGACAGTTCCGGCGACGGGGGTGAGGAGCGCGACCCGATCGGTGTGGGCTGGCAGCGCGCCTGCGAGCACTACGCCGCCGAGATCCGCAAGAAGCTCACGGAGGTGTTCGTCTGATGCCCACCGACCTAACCGCCCTGTCCGACGACGATCTGTACGCCGAGACTCTGAGAGCTCTCCGCGAGTCGATCCCTGCTCAACTTTCGCCGCTCGGCGCGACCGCGTTCGGTTTCCTGTCTGCCCTGTCCGCCGAGTCGGAGCGCCGGGCGGGATCCAAGGGGCACGACGGCTACTGCGACGGCAGCATCTACTCCCGAGCCTGCGAGCAAGCCTTGGCGGAACACGCTGGGAGGGCCCCAAGCCTGACCGTGACCACCTGCAGGTGTTTCGCGGGGCTGAGTGCTGCCGACCGCATGGCCAGGGGAATCCGATGACCACCTGCTCGCACACCACCTCCCCCGCCGACAACGGCACCTACCACTTCTGGCAGGTCGGCGACGACCACTGTTCGGTGTCGTTGTCACTGCTGCATTCCCGCGCTGCCGGGTCCACGTCCCTGGCCCGCAGGTCGCCTGCCCTGTCCGCGAACCTCCTCGAGACCGAGGGCGGGCATTGGGTGTTCGACGTGATCGGCGAGCACATCCCGAACGGCTCGCAGTCCGGCTGGTCGTGTTCGGTGCACGGCGACGCCTGCGACCAGGACGCGTTCGCTGACCAGGTGGCCGGCCCGATCTGGCAGCGGCTGCGTGAGGCGGGGATCACCGACCGGACCGTTTACGCCGAGCTGGAAGTCCTGCTGGCCCAGCAGCGGGAGGTGGCGGCGTGATCACCGAGTACACGATCTGCGCCCTGCCCGAAGGGAACATCAACTACCAGCACTACGCGATCACCGTGTCCTACCGCGGCGAAGACCGGTGGGCTGTCTGCTCAGGTCCGTTCTGCTTCGGCACCGACGGGAACGGCGGCTGGGAATGGGACTACGAGCCTTCCCCGTCGAATCGTGACGACGACTGGCTGGGCAGGAACCGCTTCGACGAGCAGACCGCGCTGCAACTGGCCGAGGAGCAGGCGCCGCGAATGACCTGCAACGGCATCACGGTGACCGAGGCTATGAAGCGGGCCGAGCGGTGAGCGCAGCGCACATCAATTCGGTCACCGTGCTCGCCGCGATCGGGAAGGGCTACGTCAGCCGCGGCGAGCTCGAGGATTACTTCGAAGTCGACCCCGGCAACGAGTTCCTGCGCCGCGCCTTGAACGACCTTGAGCACCACGGCCACATCACTTGGAACCGCAAGACCGGTGAGGTCACGGCGCGGTGAGCGTCCAGCAAATCACCCGCGAGTCGGTGAAGGCCGCCATCCGCGCCGGCCACTCCACCCGCCTCGAGCTGGCCGGCCACTTCGGTGTGCTGCCGAACTCGCACACGTTGAAGACCGTCGTCGACACGCTGATCGGCGACGGCGAACTGCACGAAGACCCCGACGGCACGCTGTGGATCCGCCGCGAGCCCGACCTATTCCACCAGGAGGAACGCAATGACTGACCGGGCCCTCATCGTCTTCCCAGACGACCGAATCGACGAGGTAGACGAGAACGGCGACACCACTGCCGGAGTGGGTTCGGGCATCTGGGCCGAGCTGGTCGAGGCCGGGTACCCGCGCTACTCGACCGGTGAAGATCCCGAGATGGGTGACGAGTGCATCGACATCAGCGTGGACGGCAACGGTCAGGTGACCGCCTATATCGGGGAGGGCAACCAAGAGCGATCGATGGGTCCCCTCACGCCGAGGCTAGCTGCTTGGTTGGAGGAGCTGTGACCACCACCGCCCGCACCGTCAGCGACATCGCCGAGGTGATCCGCGAGATCGACGGCGATAACGCGATGCCAGCAAGCCGACTAGGACGTGAGATTGCCTGGCATGCGCGGGCACCGAAGACGCTCGCCCGCGTTCTTGCCGTCGACGTCGCCGCGTTCGTGGAGCGCACCAACGCCGACAAGGCGCTGCCCCCGGCGCGGCTGGCTGAGCTGCTCGTCGCCGAGTTCGACCTGGACAAGGAGCAGTGATGAAGGTTCTGACCGACGCTGAGCGCGCCCAGCTCCAGCTCGACGCCGCCCGGGTGATCGAGCCGTACGTGACGGGCACGTTCAAACGACAGGAGCGGGCTGCCGGTATCGCGCAGTCGCTGTTCTGGTCCGGTTTCCTGCGTGGCGGCCGTGACCTGCCGGACGCCCGTGAGCGGGTGGCGAACGACTTGGGCTGCCGCATGGACTGGCCGGTCGCCGAGCGTGCCGCTGAGGCGCTGGAACGGGCCGGACTGTTGACCGCCACGACCGAGGAGAACTGACATGGGAGTCAAACAGGTCACCTGCTACATCGCCGAGTGCGACGACTGCGGCAAGGAGCACGAGTATGACTACACACCTCACTGGCCGTCGGAGCAGGAAGCTCGGCACGAGACCGTGAACATCAGCGAGTGGTACAGCGGGTCCGGCGTCTTGGTGTGTGACGACTGCAAAGTGAAGCCGCACGCTCACGTGCCTGATCCGCGATACCCCGACGACTGCGACCGCTGCGGCAACCCGGTTGAGGAGCACGAGCCGGTGGAGGCAAAGTCGTGACCGTCACCGCCACCCCTCGCCCCACTGTGCCGGCGCCTGTCTCGCAGGACCCGGCCGCCCTGTACCGCATGTTGGAGGATCCGGCGCTGATCGGCTTCCGGTGGGAGATCTGCGACGCGATCGAGCAGCTCACCGGTGTCCGGCCGGAGGTGGACTGACCGTGAAGCTCAACTACTTCCAGATCCTCGACCTGAAAGCCGTCCGCAAAGGCGAGATCTACATCAGCTCTCGTGGCTTCGAGTTCGAAGGCAACCTGGTCGATGACGAGGCACGCGAGCGGCTGGACTGGCTGTGGATGTCCGACTACATCGACGCGATGCGGCCGGACGACGAGAACGAGTCGGCCCAGCTGCACCTGACCGACGACGGGGCGGACGCTCTGACCCGGGCCGAGTCGCCGTGACCCTCCCCCACGTCTGTCTGGACCCGTTCCATCACCCGGACGCCGCCGAGGACTTCGAGCACTACTGCGGGCATCGGGTGTTCGAGTGGCCGTGCGGCTGGACTGTCGACGACCACGACTTTGAGCCTTGCGACGGGCTGAGCGTCGCCGAACTGGAGGAAGCACGATGAAGCCGTTCAGGATTACCACCATCCACCTTGACGAGGACCACGATGTCTCAGGCATCACCGCTGTGATCGACGCGCCCTACCTTCCGGCGCTAATGGAGCTGGCAACTGGCGGCGACAACGTCCAGGTGACCCGGCGGGAGCGTGGCGACACAGAGTTGTGGGTGGAGCTGAACGTCGGCGAGCTGATGTCGCTGTTCCGTGAGGTCGGTAACCGGCTCGACGCCGACCCGCTGCAGATCCCTGGCGCCTACAACGCCCTGACCATGGTCGTGTACGGCCTGATGGAGGACTGACCGGTGACCGGCCTGCGCTGCGCCGCCCCAGATCACTCCCTGCCGCAGTTCCAGCCGATGACGTGCGGCTTCCCCGCCGTGTTCACTGCGACCGCTGACGACGGCTCCACAGTCGGCCTGTGCGCCACCTGCGGACCCAAAGCTGTCGTGTCCGGCTACGTTCTGACCCGCATCGAAAGCTCCGAGGAGAACCGATGACCGACCACCTCACCGCCGAGACCAGCGACCGCGGCTTCGACTTCCTGCCCGATATCCCCAGCGAGTACGGCGGTCACGTCGAGGTGTCCGAGTCCAGCGCCGCGAGCGGCCCGCACATCTGGCTGCGCGCCTACGAGGACATGCGCAGTGGCGTCCGGCCGCCCGTGCAGGCCGCCATGCACCTGACCGCCGAGAACGCGTGGCGGCTGGCCGAGCAGCTGCAGAAGCTGGTCCGCGAGCACTACCAGGGTGACGCGACACCAGAGTGGGCGCGATGAGCGACATCCGCACCCAGCGTTTTACTGTCGAGGTGTCCGCTTCGATCATGCCGCCACTGACCGAGCAGGAGGTCCACGACGTGATTGCCCGGCTCGCCTTCGAGAAGGAGTCGAAGCGCGGCATGGGTGCACTCGGGGTGCACGTCACCGAGACGACGGCGGCCGGCGTCGACTACGAGCGGGAGTGGGCGTGGTGACCGTCCCTCGGGCAGCGGACCTGCCGGTCGGCAGCGTCGTCGCAGACGGCGTACAGGCGCTCTTCCGATACGGACCCAGCAGTGACAGTTGGCGCAGCACTTGGAGCGGCGCTTCCCGGCTCGACGACGCCTACGTGGACCAAGTCTTGGCTGCCGAGGCCCGGGTGCTGCGGGTCGGCGACGGGAGCGGGCAGTGAGCGATCTACTGTCCGCCGCCTATCAGCTCCGGGCCATCGCCGCCGGCATGGTCGGCAGCCTGCTCATCCTGACCGATCGTGAGCTGCGAGACGCCGACCGCGAAGAGCTACGTGAATTCGCGCTGTCCTGTCGCGTTGCGATCGCAGCGGTCCAGGTACCCGGCAGCAACTGAACGAGCCGAACGACCGCCCCGCGCTCACACCCGAGCAGCGGGGCTTCGTCGTCTACGATCGAATCCGGGCGACCTGCTGTCTTGGCCCGGGCCGCATCTCCCATGAAGCCCCTCGCGTGGCAACGAGGGGCTTCGTCAGACCCCGCGCCTTTGCCGCAGCCGTTCCTCCTGCTCCGCCCACGGATTCTGCGGTTCCTGCTCCCGCCGCCACGCCGCGGTCAGGATCGCCCCGGCGGCCCGGCCGAAGTCCCCGCCGAAGTGCCGGTCGGCCTCAGCCTGGATCCAGGCGGTCACCTCGTCGGGCATGCCTTCGTCGTCGCTCATGCGGGCATCGTAGGCACGTCGTACGGTCAAGGCGTGGAGATCCTCGGGGCGATGCAGACACCCGACGGTCAGTGGCGCGTCGAGACGGTCCGGCAGCGCGACCAGGAGTGGCTACAGGTCGTCCACGAAGGCGTCGCCATCCAGTTCCTGTCGCTGGAGTCGGCCAGGGCGATCCTCAAGAAAGCCGGCGTCGACTGGGCTGAGCTCGTGCCAGTGGAACGACTCACCTAAAAGCAGTGAAACGTTGGCATGATCGCCGACAGGTGGCTACGGTCCCCGGCCATGACATCCAGCTTGAGCCCGGAAACCGGCACCTTCCTCAATGAGGACACCAGCAACTACACCCGCTCCAAGATTGCCGCCATGCGGCAGCCGTGCCCTCGCTGCGGCACGTCGGTGAGCTTCGGGGCGGTGGACGCGCGCTCGCAAGCAACCGTTGGTGACCGCCACTTCCGGATCGGTCGGCCTCAGTACAGCTGCGACTGCTTCAACGGCTGAGACGGAAACAGGGCGGGCGCCAGACCTCACGGTGAGCGCCCGCCCTGGGAGCCTGTGGCGGCGCGCCCCCGACCAAGGTCTGGGCACCACAGGCTCACCTACGGGGCCCGTGTCGGCATCGAACCGACCCCCATCGCCTGCCTTCGGAGCCGGCGTGCTCGGCCAACGAGCTGACGGGCCATAGAGCCGGACGGGGCGGGGATACGCGACCCCGGCGCTTCCCCATCCAGCACCAGCAGTCTACGAGACGGCTACGCGCCACTGCTCCAGGAAATCGGGGTGGCTGGCGTACGGCTGAGCAAGATCGCGCAGGTCCGGGCATGGCCACGGCTGGTAAGCGCCAGCGGAAGGCGTGGAGCACCATGCGCAGTAGACGTAGTGCAGCGAGTCGTCGACGGCGTCGTGGCGGGCGAGGATGGCTCGCTTGGCGGCGATGTCGGCCAGCACGCGGGCCGGGTCAGCGAAGACCGCCACCATCTCGTGCGGAGCCATCGCCCGGAGCTTCCCGTTGATGATGTTCGCCGTGGCTCGGGCGCGTTCCCACGGCGAGTCGCCTGGGAAGTCGTACGGAAATGCCGCAGCTGCGTTGGCGATGCGCTCCTCGTCGGCGTACCGAGCGTTCAGGAATTCGATCAGGTCGTCCACGGTTCTCCTCGGTGCGTCTTTGAACTTCAACTACGAGCCTTCACCGAAGCAGCGAGCAGGCTGCGGGCGATGAACTCGGCGTCATCGGCGGTCAGCGTCACCACCCCGCCAGGCGTGATGCCGAAGTCGATGGTGTTGCCCTTGCGCCGGTACGCAACTACGTGACCACCGATGTCGAGATCCATGGCGTCACTGTCGTAGTCCTCATCGGTTGCCATGCAGGTTCCTTCCGATCTTCAAATGCGCGACGACGCGAAGCGGCGTCCCAAGCGAACGAAGTGAGCGCGGGAGTTGTGTGGTTTCAATGATTGGTTAACTGCTTTGGTGGTGGCCAACGGTTGGACACTCCCACATCCAACCCTTGGCGGGTCGCATGTCCAACCGTTGGCGGCTCGGTCTATCGACTGTCCAGCCGTTGGCGTATCGCTTGGCGGTCGGAGTCCACGTCGAACCTGCGGGTGCCGAGCGGATTCGGGTTCGCCCGGCGCGGTCGCGGGATCGCCAGGTCGATATCTTTGCCGTTCTCCGCGAGGAGCGTGAACCGGTCCTCCCAATCGGACGGCTTGCACAGTTGGTACACGTCGGCCAGCTTCCGCCCACCCTTATTCACACCGTGCTGGTGGCGGTGGATCAGGTAGGCGTCCTCGCGCAGCCACTTGAGGCTGGCTTGCACGGTGCTGCGGCCGAGCTGGCAGACATCGGAGAGGCGATCGGCACCAGGGTAGATGCTGGACCCGTCGGCGTCGGCATACGTGGCGAGCATGAGCGCGACCAGCTTGGTGGACCGCAGGTTGCTCGGCATCACGATGCGTCGCACGAGGCGTTCCCAGTCGAAGCGAGTGATCGTGTACTTCTCGAATTTGGTCACGCCACGTCTCCTGACCGCAGCATGATCTGGGCAGGGCATGGCACAATGATGGGGAGCATGAAGGTCGCCTCCTAGCGGCGATCAAGACCCTGGCATTCAGCGTTTCCGGCGCTGGCCAGGGTCGCTCTCTTTGAGCCCCTTGATTATCTCATCGCAAATAGATCAACATGTGCCGCGACACCGCTCTACACGAGCCGTTCTTGAATGCCCTTGAGCTTCGCCCGATGCCGCGCCACCAGCCCGTGCCTGCGCCGCTCGGCATGGTCGGCCCGGAACTCGGCAACAGACTTCTGCCGCCTCGCGTGGTCGGCTTCCCGAGCCTTCTTCCGCTCGAGGATCAGCGCCGCGACGATCTCACTGAGCTCTGCACTCATGCACCCATAGTCGCCGCTGAATGCCCAAGAGTAAACCCGGTTGCTGAGCAGAATGATCAGGCAGCGGCCCGATACGCCTCCACGATGCTCGCCGGGATGCGCCCACGGGCAGCGATCGGCTTGCCGTTCCGCTGCGCCCACGCCCGGATCTTGTAGCTCTCCACGCGGTCCGTGGCCTGCCGCGCCGTCACCGACAACCCCTCCCCGCGAACCCGCGTCCCCGCCGCCACATACGGCTCCAGCAGCAACCGCAGTTCCCTCGCATGCACGTCGGAAAGGTCAATGCTGTACGCCGCCCCATCCAACCCGAACATGACCGTCTCAGCGCCTTCGCTGCCGTCCAGGTCGTCGGTGACGAGGTGAATGATTCGCACTGCCATCAGTAAATGCCCCCTAGGTTTCGGCCACCATATCCGGCCCCAATCAGAGATCAGAATTGCAGGCCTACAATCAGTCCACCGGGGTAGCTCAGTGGTAGAGCACGCGGGCGATGCGAGAAACGGCGACCTGTGCACGGGTCGACCAGGGACCGCATGCAGTCTTCACGCGCAGGTTCGACCCCTGCCCTCGGGACGGTCTGGTAGCAGCCCATGCTCTGCGCCAACGGCTATACCCATGGGTGAAGCGCCAGATGCCGAAACCGTGAGGGCGGTGGCGGCGGTCGGTTCCTCGAGGCTCCCGGCCGCCGTCAGGGGTACTGGTATTTGCGGCGGGTACGGTCCCGGCGATCCCACCACCGCGGCCGGTCCTCAGCTACCCGCTTCTCCAGCTCGCCCCGCTGCATCGTCTCGAGCTCGGCCAGCGCGACCGCCAGGGCCTTGCGCACAGCAGTACACGTGCCGCAGTCCTCGACCTGGCATCTGTCGTGGTCGGCGGCGATGTCCAGCAGTAGCCGGCGCAATGCCGCCCCCGCATAGCCCTTACCTCGGCTGGTCAGGATGTCCGGGCCGGTGATTTCCAGGAAGGTGCGGTTGGCGCCGAACCGGTCGGCGGCTTGGGTGGTTCGGTCGATGACCTGTTGCAAGGTGCTGAGCCGGTCCATGCGCGCCTCCCCTAGATCGATGCATTCGACGCTAGGTGGCTTGTGGTGCACAAGGATCAGCCGCTCAGACGGCATCTGAGCGGCTGACACGTTGCGGGTAGTCCTTTTGGTCAGGCCAACGCGGCGAGCAACGCCGAATGGTCAGGTGTCCATCCCGGGAACGGGTCCTCCTCGGGTTCCGTCTGCGGCGCACCCGTCGCGGAGGCCCGCAGCAGCGTCCGCCCACCGTCGACGGTCAGGATCGACAGCCCGAACGGCATGCCTTCCTGTGTCTCCGGGTTGCCCACGTTCGGCAGGGTCACCAGACGCCAGGCCTTGAACTGCGCCGGCTGGGCGACCTCGAGCAGGTGGAAGGCGAGAATGGCCAGCCTCGGCGCCCGGTTGCCCTTCGGTGCGGGCAGCACGGCGGGCGGGTCAACCGGCTGCTCGCCCGGCCAAATCGCATCCCACAGACTGGCGGTGGCCAACGACTGGTGGGTGACCTTCACGCCGCTGACCCGCAACTTGTCCATGCCGGGTGACTTGGCCGACGGACCCCACGGGCCTGCGTTCGGCCCGTACCGCTCGACCTTGACAATGTCGGGGTGGCTCGCGGCGAGCAGCAGGCGCTCGATGATGTCCAGGACGACGGTGGTCATGATCAGGAGCGTACGCGTTGCTGAAGCTGCCTCAGCGCTGCGTTCGTCACGCCGATCATCTGCCCGCGTTCGGCCGTGAGGTCTTCCGAGTAGCAGTCCACCGACCAGCGATCACTCCATCCGCCTCGCCGGAACTTCCCGCCAAAACCGAGCGCGCCCTGGAAGCGGTACTCGCGCTCGACCCGATCGGTCTGGTGGAAGATGAACTCGCCGCGCGATGTCATCAGCAGGTGCGGGCCATCGCTGTCGTCGGCGCCGCAGTGCTCCACGAGGATGTCGTAGACGGCGTTGGCCTGCTCGCTGGTCAGTGGCTCGGCCATGGTCATGCTCCTTCTCTCGCTGTCCGCAGCACCGCGTTGAACGCCGCGAACTCGTCGTCGTCGATCGCGTCACGAGGGGCGGCAAGGTCCGGCCGGGCCGCCTCGCACTGCTCGCACTCGTTGAGCATCTGTTCCCCGTGCTCGCATCTGCCGGCCAAGCCGGAGCCCCAGCACCACTCGTCGAAGTACTCGCCGTGCCAGTGCTGGCTGTGCGTCTCATCGCGACCGCACGGCAGGACCAGGCCGATCACTCCTGCGCAGTCGCGGCGAAGGATGTTCTTCCAGTACCACTCGTGCCGGCCGTGGGGCTTGGCGTCAGGGCAGGGGTGGGACCTCACGACACCACCCCGTCTATCTCCAGCAGCCGCTGAGCAGTCTGCCCGTCAATGACACCCCACGACAGCCGTGACACCACTGATCCATCCGGGAACGGCCCACCGTCAACCACAGCCGCCGTGTCGCCCGAGGCGGGGTCGAAGCAGTGGTAACCGCCGGAGTTGGAGCCATAAGCGCGAACTGCATCGTTGTGCCGGTCGGCGAGCAGGTAGGCCACGTTGCTGGGGCGCTCGGCGCGAACCCCACCCATCACGAACGACTTTGGGTCTTCCAGCCGGCGCGTCACCTTCCGGCCGGGAGCGCGCTGCAACGTGCCCATTAGACCTCCCCCTCGTCGCCATGGCCGTGCCGCAGCACCACACCGTCAGCGGCCAGCACGCCGTCGATCCAGGCGTCGTACACCCGCGACCCGTCCGTGCCGCACCAGATCGCGCTGATCCCAACCCAGCGGCTCACGTAGGCGATGTCACGCCCAGCGACCACGCTGCCCTCGGGGAGGTCGGCGGCCTTGATGTCGTTCATGCCAGCACCGCCAGCGCCTCGGCTGGGACGCGGGTGAACCGGCAGTTTGCCCAGTCGCACACGTCCTCAGGGTCGGCGCCGTACTGCACCTGATAGTTCTCGCCGTCGGCGTACACGAGATAGCCGAATCCGATGCGGCGTACCCGCGCGTCTTTCGAATAGGCCGAGCGGGTCAGCTCGAGCACAAGTTCCCCCACCTTGGGGTTCTGGAAGCGGGCCAGCGCTGCCCAGTCCGGGCGTGAGCCGCCGAACGCTTCGCGTTGTAGCCGCATCGTCTCCTCGATCACGGCGTCGCGGAGCCGGTCGCCCTCATCAGTCAGGGCCAGAAAGGGCTCCGTACGGGTCGGTAGGTTGTTCGGCATCAGGCACCCCCAACGAATTCGCCCACCACAGCGACCGCACCCATCGTGGTCAGCTCGTTCCACGACTTGGCGCGTTCCATGTGGTCGGTGCGGGAAAACCAGTGCTCGCCGCCCAGGTAGTTGTGGTCGGCCCACTCGTCGCGGCGGCGGTACACGCGCACCAAGTCCGGCTCACCGAACGGGGCAACCGCGACGTGGGAGTTGTCGGCAGGCTCGTCCATCTCAACGTCCAATCGCAGGTCGGGTACCGCCGAGCTCTTCGACGGGCAGCTGGCCGGTGGCGATGTAGAAGGCGAGCCACTCGCGGGCCTTCTCAAGGAACGCGCGCATGGCATCGTCGCGGTACCAGCCGTACTCCAGCGACCAGTCCTTGCCGTCGATGTAGGCCAGCAGGGCCGCCGCGTTGGCCTCCCAGTGGATGTCGTTCCACAGCTGGTCGCGCAGCTCGACGTAGTCAGCCAGGCCACTGCACGCCTCGTACGCGTCGCAGCCCGAGCAGGAGCCCCAGCCGAACGTGAGGATGCCCCAGCGCTCGCCGTCCTTCAGCAGCAGGCGGCTGTCGCCCTGGTAGTCGTTGTCGTCGACTTTCAGCACCACGGGCACGTCGAATGAGGCGAGCAGGTTGTCGTAGCCGTAGGCGTCGCCGGTCAGTGAGCCGTACTCGTCAACGGCCAGGTCCCTCATCATCTCGCCTCCTCGTCGAAGTCGTGCACACTCCAGCGGTCGTCGCGCTCGTCCGGGTGCTCGTGAACGGCTGCGTCATCCCACGACAGCTGCTCACCCCGGTCGTCGGTGAGTTCTCGGATCAGCTCCCCCAGGCTGGTGTATTGCACCTGGTAGTGGCTATCGGTGCCGTCGGGCTGGACGTAGTAAATCCGCACATCGGCCACCAGGTCGGAACAGGTCTCGCAGTAGCCGATGTTGTAGGACCGCTCCCGGTAGCCCGTGACCCGCTCAGCATTGCAGCCCTTGCGCCGGATCATCGCCAGCATCGCCTCGAGCAGCTCTGACGGTTCAGTGCCGATCGTTTCGGTCTGCTCACTCATGCCGCCCGCTTCCGCTCGTAGATGGTCACCCAGTCGTGCAGGCCGTAGAACTGCACGGGCCAGTGATCGGCAATTTCGACCCACTCAACTTCGATCAGCCGCCACATGTCCTCGTCACCGCAGCAGCCGTACGGGCCCTCGCCGATGTAGGCGATCAGGTTGCCTTCGTAGGCGGCGATCACGTCGCGGCCGATGCTCGAGTCGTATGGCGGCCACGACAACAGCAGTGTCCGTGCCGGGTCGGACAGGCGCACCGCATCCACGGCGTCCATGCGCATCACGTCGAGGTGAGCGGCGCCGCGGTGCCAGTTGTTGGCCTCGGTGCCATTCGGCGGGTTCAGGTCCGAGGCGACCACGTCCACGCCGGCCTGGCCGAGCAGGTGCGCCCACCAGCCGGAGCCCGCCAGCGGGTCGATGACCTGCGGGCCGCAGTCTTCGAGGACGAACGTCACAGTGGCCGGGTCGGTGACCGTCCACGAGTAGGCGGAGGTCAGCTCCCGGCGTTCGACGCGGTGATCAAGGTCGAATGGGCGACCCGTTCGCCGCCGGGCCAGGCTGCCGTACTCGTCGACGGTGGGCCCGCCACCGAAGTCGTCGTGCTCGACGTGCTCGCGCACAGCGTCCCAGTAGGCGTTGGTCTCGGTCATGGTGGTCACTCGGCTGCTCCTTGTCGTCGCCGGTCAGTGTGGAAGTCGTCAGGTGTTGATCGGGAGTTGATTACGCCTTAGGGGGTGGGCCGCCGCGCCGGCAACATCGAGCGGACGATGCGCGGCGGCCCGGTCAGTGGGGTCAGCCGGGCTCGTGGACCCAGATGCCGTCGGCGGGTTCGATGTCCGGGTCGTGAGCCAAGATCGCGCTGATGCCGTCCGGCTCAGGCCATGTCCGCAGCCGAACACGGCAGCCGTCACGGGCCACAGGGCAGACGGCGAGACCCAGTCGTTCGGCCAGTTCCTCTGCTGCACTATTGCCGGTGGCATCCACGGCGGTGGTCAGGACCGAAGTGGTTTTGAGCCAGCGGTCGCGGCCGGGCCTCTGATGGTCGATGACGTACAAGACTCGCGAGGTCATGAACTTGCTCCATTCAAGTTGGCGGGAACCAGGGCGCAGTCGATAACGCCGCCCTGCTCGTCGGTGGCTTCGTCCACGACCTGCCACCAGTGCTGGCGCAGGTCCCGGTTGCAGCGCCCGCAGCGGTGCGTGTCAGCGGGCAGCAGGTGGAACGGCATGTTCTGGGTGCGGGTGGCGAACGCCAGGCTCAGCGCGAACGGGGCCGGGCCGTGGCTGGGGTCGACGAACAGGATCACGCCGGCACCTCCGCGACCTCAGCCCAGCGGACCGTCACATGCCTGCCCGCGGTCTCGGCCCAGACGCGCACCCATTCGGTGGGCGAGTCCTTGTCCAAGCCGACCAGCAGGCCGTAGTGAGCCCGGTGGTAGCAAACCTTCGGCTGGTGCTCGGCGATCAGCTCACGGGCCGCATCGAGGTGCTCGTTGGCCTGCTTGGTGTGGTCGGCGGCGTCCAAGTCGTCTTCCCCGCCGAAGCTGACGTCGGCTTGCGCCCAGGAGATCAGGCGGTAGGCGGAGTCCAAGTGGCGGCGGATCTGGCAGTAGGGAGTCATGCCACCCTCACTCGGGTAGAGGTCGGAAGGTGCCGACCGGAGATGCTGTGACCGCTGACCCAGTCGCCGCTCTCCACGTCAACGACGGCGATGCAGTGCCCTTCGGTGCCGCAGTCCAGAACAGAGGTAACGCGCCAGGCGTGGGTGACCTCGGACAGCGGTGGGTCGAAACGCACAAGCCCTTCGGTGAACAGTGCGTCCTCCAGCAGTGCGCGAGGGCCACTGAAGCTGTCCGGCCACGGAAGGTCCAGGTCGGCCGCCTGCCTGCGGGCCTCGATCCGGGCCAGGAAGTCGAGGTGGCTCATGCCGTCGCCTCCGAACAGTCCTGCTCGATGTCGTCCACCGTCATGAACCAGCGGTGGGTCTTCTTCGGCTTGTCGCAGACCGGGCACGGCCAGTCGCCGAGGTCGTCGATGTCGAGGACGGCGAGATGCAGCTCCGCGTACTGGGGCGGGATGTCCCACCGGCTGCGGACGTTGATCGCTCCCCGGGTCATGCGGTCGCCTCGCTCAGGTAGCGGCGGCCGGCGCCGGTGATGACCGCCTCGTCGCCCTTGGACTCGAGCAGCCCGTCACGGAGCAGCCACACCACCTCGTCGACCACCATGGAGCCGTCGGGGATGCTGTCGTCCCAGTCGGACGGAAGCTCGTCGTAGCGGTAGAAGCTGTCGCCGTTCTCGCGGACCAGGTAGATCGAACGCCCGGCGGCGGCAACCTTGAGCAGGGAGACGATGTTGCGCCGGTCCTGGGCGGCCCAGTCGGTCGGAATCCAGGTCATCGCCCGTTCCTCTCGCGGTAGATGACGGTCGGGAAGCCCTGCGCTACGAACCAGTCGTCGAGGATCTGGACGATGTCGTTGCTGCTGGACCCGTCGGTGTCGGCTTCGAGGAACTGGTTGTAAAGGTCGAACACGGCTCCGCTGGTCACGCTCGTCGCCGCAACGAACGGCGGCTTCGGCTCCCCGGGCGCCCCCATCACAACGCCTCCTTCACGATTTCCACTGCCGCCAGGTAGGCATCGGCGGAAGCGCTGGCTTCGGCCTTCGCCTGGTCGATGGTGGATTGCGGCACGGTGAAGAACCCCCGAGTCAAGCCCTCCCAGCTGGTACGGAAGGTGCCGGCCACGTGCGTCGCGGTCGCGGGCCGCCTGGCGCCGTCGATGATGCTGCGAGCGCATGCGACGGCTCCGGACCAGTCACGGTTGCGGTGTTCGTGTCCGCATTCGACGAGCGTCTTGCCGTCGAGCCGGACAACGCCGATGTAGCGGTAGTCGCGGTCGCCGCTGGAGCTCGAGACGCGCCTGGAGCCGGCGGTCAACCGAGCGGCGGGCCGGGCGAGTGCCGGCGCGGGCTTGGGGACTTCGATGACCTCTTCGGGTTCGGGCATCCAGAACGACCAGTCATCCTCGGTGGTGCTCATGCCGCCACCCGCCGCTCGGCCTTCGCGGTCAGGGTCGCGCCGAACGTCACCCAGTGGCGGCCCCGCTTACGGCGGTCCAGCTTGACCAGGCCGCAGCGTTCGAGCGCGTTGAGCTGGACGATCGTGGCTGTCTTGCCCCGGCGGATGTAGCCGTTGTCGTCGGCTTGGGCGAGGACCCGGTCCTGCGGCTCCGTGGTGATCGCGGCCCGGCGGGTGCTGGCCTGGCGGAACGTGTCGAGGGTGGCCGGCTGCGCGTTGTCGAGGACCTCGGCGGCGAGCTCGTCGAACACGGCGGCGGCACTGGTGAGGACACCTGCGGCCTGCACGATGTCGTAAAGCGTGGTGCCCTGCTCGACCTCGGCTTGGAGGAAGTTGAGGTAGGCGTCGGCGGCGGCCGGGGTGGCGAAGGTCCGGTCGAGCTCTTCGACGTGGGCGACGGTGATGGCTACGCCGTCGTGGTGGCGGTCGATGCGGGCGTGGATGAGACGGCTCCCGGTCGGGCTGGTGAAGTCGACGTAGGTGGTGCTGAGCTGCGCGTTCATGGTTCGGGGTGTCCTCCCGATCGGCGGCCCTCCGGTGCGCCAACACCTCGGAGCCGGGGCTTTCCTTGCTGCAACCACTTTGGCAAATTGGCTTGGCCATGTCAAGTGGCTTGGCATATGGGCTTGGCGTCGGATACGATCACGACATGACTTGGCCAACATCCTTGGAGATCCACCCCGCGCCGTGGGAAAGTCCGCCCATGGAAGACGCCGACCTCGAGAAGCTCGCCCGCGACTACGTGCGGACCGAAGCGAAACTCATCCGACTCCGCCCGCAGCTGTACGCCGGGATCTACGCCTACAAGCAGGCGCACGGGAGCCGGCGAGGTTGGCAGACAGAGCTCGTGAACGCGACCGGGCTGACCCGCGAGCGCATCCGGCAAATCATCGACGCCGAAGAGAAACGGCGCGCTGACCAGTAAGAAGTCGGTGCCCGAAGGTAGCCGGGAACCCTGAAGCTTTAGGCGGGCGAGGCGGAGTTGGCGCTCCGTTGATCCTCGCCCTTGACGGATAGGACACATCCGCCCATGCACGACTCTAAGGCTTTGCCATGCTCGAACAACGGTGCGACCGACGATCTTGACCGGGTCGTGTCCGCGCTCCGAGAGCACGAGACGTTCAACCGCGCCCAGGTTGCCTGGCTCATGGCCCAAGCCCAGCGCTGGGGCTACGACGTCGGCTGGGAAGAAGGCCAGCTCGACGGCTTCGTCGCGGGCTACCAGCTGTGCGAGGACGAGTGGAACGCCGAAGCGGCCGGACGGCTGAATGCCTTCACCGCGCGGGACGCCCGCGACGGTGACGCTCGGGACTGGCTCGTCGAGCAGGCCGACCTCGCAGCACGGCTCCCCCGGATCACGGACCGCCGAGGTGGCGCTGCCGACATGTGGGGCGACGAGCCCGGCGACATGCAGGTGGCCGCGTGAGCGACGACCTCGACGAAGACCTGTGGAAGCCCGGCTGGGACGAGACCCCCGAGTCCATGGCCGAGCAGCGGAAACTTGTCACCGAGCAGCGGCACAAGCGGGACTACATCCTGCGCGTCGCCGAGGAGACAGTGCGGCTGCGCGCCCGCCGGGAGGCGCAGCGCCTGGTCGACGCCGAGAACGTCACCGACGAACCCATCCCTGCCCCAACCTCGCTGGACGACCTGCTCGACGAGGAGGACGAGCAGGAGTCGTGGCGCATGGTGGGACTCTGGCCGAAAGGCGGGACGGTACTGCTCTCGGCCGGCGCGAAGTCCGGCAAGACCACCACGACCGGCAACGTCGTCCGCTGCCTCGCTGATGGGGACCGCCTGTTCGGGGTGCACGCCACCGAGGCGCTGCCCGAGGGCGACACGGTCGCCGTGCTTGACTACGAGATGCCGCGCGGCAAGGTCAAGCAGTGGCTGCGGGACCAGGGCATCAAGAACCGCAAGGCGGTGGTGGTCTGGACCGAGCGGGGGCGGGCCGGGCAGTTCGACCCACGCAACGAGGCGTCCCGCGCGAAGTGGGTCAACGCGCTGGCCGCGTCGTCGGTGAAGGTTTGGATCATCGACTGCCTGTCGCCGATCCTGTCGGCGCTGGGGATCGACGAGAACAACAACACCGAGGTCGGTGCGGTCCTGGACGGCATCAACACGATCGCTGCCGCCGCCGAGGTGTCGGAGACGCTGCTTATTCACCACATGGGTCACGGGGCCGAGCGTTCCCGTGGCGCGTCACGGCTGGTGGGCTGGCCGGATGTGAACTGGCGCCTGATGTGGCCGAAGGACGACCGCAACCCGAACGCAGAGCCGGACCCGAACGGCCCGCGCTTCTTCGCCGCCTACGGCCGGGACGTGGACGTGCGCGAGGGGCGGCTGGTCTACGAGTCCAGTACCCGGCATCTGAACTTCATGGAGGGCGGGCGCAAGGACGACCAGGCGACGAAGAACCTTGGCCGGCTGCTGGTGTACGTCCGCGACAACCCGCTGCTGGGCGTGCGCAAGCTTCAGGACGGACTCACCGACAAGCTGGGCGGTCGGGACACGGTCCGTACGACGCTGAAGACCGCTGTCGAGAAGGGGTACGTGACGGCGAATCGGGTTGGCGGCAACGCTCTCGAGCACTTCGTCACCACGTCAGGCAAGGCGCAGATCTGGGCGCTGTCGGTAAACGTTCCGGAGGGTGGCGCCGTTCCTCCTGCACCCGGTGAGCGGGAGCCGTGCATCTGCGGCTACTACATCACCGCGGAGGCTTTTGCGGCGGGCGCGAGGGCTTGCATCGAGTGTTTGAAGGCCGCGTCTTCGTGACTGAAAACCGGAGAGTGTGCGGAGTGTGCGGGAGTGTGCGGCTGATCAACCCGCACACTCTTTCCACCTTTCCCGATCTTGCGTTTTACCAGCTCAACCCAGTGTGCGGGAGTGTGCGGAGATCAAATAGCCCTTGACCACGACGTTTCCGCAGGTCAGCGCCATAGGGCGTGTGTGCGGCGCCCTAAGAAAGCCGCACGCCCGCACACTCTCCCGCACCTGACCTCCCCGCACACCCTGCCGCACACATGGACGTCGATGTTCCAACCCCCTTCCCTCGGTGCACCTTTGACCTTCCGGCTCCACCTCGCCTCGGCCGTCGCCAACGTCACCCATATGCGCAAAGCTGCTATGCCAAGTGACTTGACATTCTACGCGTCGCTTGGCAGCGTTGAAGAGGTCAGAACACGCAGGGAATCGGAGACAAAAACATGCGCAACGCCACCGCAGTCGACATCGTCCGGCGCCTCACCGGCAGCCTCTACCGCCAGACCTGCGAGGCCCCGTCCGTCCTTGGCGACGGGATGGGCGACGCGCAGCACGGCATCACCAACGCCCTCGACGAGGCGATCGAGCTGGGCTGGGTGAAGGTCGTCAGCGTCAAGCCGACCACCTACGCCGGCACCTGCCGGTTCGTTGCCCTCGCCGACGGGATCACCTACTGCCCGACCTGCATCGCGGGCTGCGACCACGACCAGAGCGGCTCGTGCGAGCACCTGGGCTGCTGGGGGCCGGACGCCACCATCGACTGCGAGGGTGTCCCGTTCGCCCGCGTCGCGGTCCTGACCTCCGCCGAGTGGGCCGAGATCGACGGCACCGGCGTCCTGACGACGGCGTGAAGGGGGACGGAATGAACGACAAGGACACCTGTGGCGACTCGGGCTGCATCGACTGCAACCCGAGCCCCGCCCAGTTGGGCGACAGCATGACGGTCCAGCCCGGCGAGTGGACGTCGATCGACGACAACGGCACCGAGATCTGGCTGTACGGGGATCAGGCCGTCGACATCGTCGTTCGCCTCCCGTCGTGAGCCTCAACCTGGTGGCCGGCGGCTGCCCCGACTGCATTTGCGACCCGATCCTGTGCGCCTGCGACGACACGGGCGAGCACTGCATCGAGTCGGGGTGCGGGGCGTGCCAGCACGGCTGCCCGACCGACGCGCACGACATGACGATTCGCGCTGTACGAGAGGAGGCCCAGTGAGCACCTCCACGATTGAGTTCCTCCACTGCGACCACGCCCAATGCGCCGTCAAGGTCGAGAACGATCGGCACGGCAAGCTGTACCAGCAGCGGCGAGACAACGGATGGATTGACGCCATCTACACACACGGCTGCCCTGAGCATGGCGGCACGATCCTTGCGCACGCGGCGAAGCTCACCACCCAGACCCGAGGCCGGGGACGCAGCGAGCGAACCACCTGGTTCCTGACGTGCGCTTGCGGATGGACGCCCAGCCCGGCGTGGCAAATGGACAGCACCAACTACCTGCGGGAACGGCACCTTGCCCACCTGCGTGAGCAGACCGCCTGACCTCGCTGCGCCTTGCCCCCAACTGATGTGCGCCAGTAGGGCCGACACGCCCTGACCACCAGCTACGCGACTCCCGAGCCCCAGGACGCAACTACAAGGAACGACTCGACGGAAGGGAAGCGGCATGACCGACCCGCTGACAACGCCAGAGCGGATCGCCTTTGCCGGCGACTGGCACGAGAACGCTGAGTACGCGGCCCGCGCCATCCGCCACGCCAAGAATGCCGGCGCCGACGTGCTGATCCAGCTCGGCGACTTTGGATACAACTACGGCCGCCACTTCCTCGCCTTGGTCTCTGCCGCCGCCATGTACCAGCGACTCCCGGTCCTGTTCATCGACGGCAACCACGAGAACTTCCCGAAGCTGCACAGCTACCCGATCGGAGCCGACGGGCTGCGGGAGGTCTCCGACTGGGTGTGGCACCTGCCGCGCGGTTTCCGGTGGGAATGGTCCGGCATACGATTCCTTGCCCTCGGTGGTGCGCACTCCGTGGACCGGCCGTGGCGGCAGCCCGGCCTGTCGTGGTGGAAGGACGAGGCCATCACCGAGGAGCAGGCAGCGCAAGCCATCTCGGGTGGGCCGACCGACGTCCTGATCGCCCACGACTGCCCGATCGGCGTCGACATCCCCGGTCTCCAGCCTGACGCGTTCCCTCCGCTGGAGATTCTGCGGGCCGAGGAGCACCGCGGCGTTCTGCGCCGGGTCGTGGAAGCAGTTCGGCCGCAGTGGATCTGGCACGGCCACTACCACCAGCAGTACGGGCAGACGGTGGACCTCGGCTACGGCCCGGTCACCGCGGTTGGTCTCGACTGCGACGGGTCAGACCTTCGCAGCAACGTACAGGTGGTCACGTTGGCGAACCTGGTTGCGCTTCAACAAGCCACCGCCCCTTTGACCTTCAACGAACGGAGCACAACATGACCACCACCGTCCAGCCCGGCCAGCTCTGGGTCAGCCCCTCCGGAACCGTCCTGCTGTACGTCCTCGAAACCTCCGGCGACATGGCCCACGTCAAGGACGTACTCGGTCCGCATGTCGGCGCAACCCACTGGCGCACCGTTGGTGAGCTGGTCGGCTGGGACCTGGCCGGCGTGCAGGCGCAACCGATCCACGTGCTTGCCGCAGCGACCCGCGCTTGGCGGCACGGCAACTGCACCGACGCCGAACTGTCTCGCGTGGTGGACGACTTCGAGTCCAACCCGGCCAACTTGAGGCCCTGACCGGCTACTACCAGCTCCACGACACCAGAGCACCAGGACGCAACTACAAGGAACGACTCGACGGAAAGGAAACGGCATGAGCACGCTCGCGCAGAAGATGGACAAGCACTTCGACTGGCAGCGCACCCGTCACTCCACCAGCGCCGACCCTATGGACCTGTTCGTGTCGGTCGACGACCTGGTCGGCTACTTGGCGGCGCAGACCCGCGCCGATGAGCGCACCGTGCGGCGTGCGGTGAAGACCGAACTCGAACGGCGTGCTGACAACGGCCTGGTCTATCGCTGGGCGGAAGTGCACGGGGCATCGCTGCGGGCAGACCGTGCCGATCACTACTTCTTGCCTGCCTGACCTTCAACGAACGGAGCAAGACATGACCGCCAGCACTCCCGCCCCCGCCGTAGACCTGATCGAGCACGCGGCCGGGATCATCGTGAAGAGCAAGAGCCAGCCGTACACGGCCCCGTACCACTGGGCGGGTGCGCTCTGGGAAGCCGGAATGCTCGTCGCTCCCGGCACCGCCGCGCCGGTCGTCAACCCCGGCACCCTGACCGTCACCCGCGGACTGCCCGGCTGCGGCAAGACCACCTACGCCCGCGCCTGGGTCGCCGAGTCCCCCGCCACCCGCTCCCGCTCCAACCGCGACGACCTCGGCCAGTCCCTGCACGGCCGTCGCTTCTACGGTGACGAGGCACTGTTCGCGGTCACTGAGGACGCGATCACCACCGCGCAGCATGCTCAGATCCTGGCACTGCTCAACGCGGGCCGGGACGTGATCTGCGACGACATCAACCTTGATGAGGGGCGTCTTGCCCCGATGCTTCACCTTGCCATGCGGGTGGGCGCTGAAATTCAGACCGTGGACATGCGAGACGTGCCGCTGGAGGTGGTTCTCGAGCGCAACGCCCAGCGTGCGGACGCGACAGACCTTGTGCCCGAGGCGGTCATCCGAGACATGTGGGAACGCCACGTTGCCGCCCAGGAGGTGAGCCCACTGTGACCGACGTCGACGTGCACAACGACCCCTTCGCCGGCTACGAGGGCAGGCAAGAGCCGGACTGCACCACCTGCGACGACCAGCGCTTCGTCCCGGACTTGACCGGTGAGACGGGGACGGCGCAATGCCCTGAGTGCGACCCGACCGTCGAGCAGGTTGCTGCGGCTACAGCCGAGTACGAGCGCGCGGTGGCGACCGGCAAGGTTGACCCGGCCGCTGAGCCGTTCTGATGGCCCGCCTACGCGCCCTGAGCGCCCCGCCACCGCCTCAGCCCACAGCGGTGGAGGTGTGCGCCGACTTCGAGCCGTACCGGCTGATCCAGGCCCGCCAGATGAACGGCTGGACGCGGAGGGACCTGTCGGAGGCGACCGGGCTCACCCCGCAGCAGATCGCCTGGTTCGAGGGCGGCGTCCTCACCCCGAAAGCGTACGAGCTGGAACGGATCGCCGACGCCACCGGGACACTGGTCGCGTTCTTCAAGCGGGGCCGGCCAATGGCGATCCTCGACTCTTCGGCCCTGTTCATGTGCACCACCGACCGCTAGGAGATCCACCATGGGCATGAGCCCCGACGCGCACCTGGCCTACGGCTACGACCTGGGCACCGACGAGGACCCGCGCTTCGCCGAGAAGGGCGAGTACGACCAGCCCGACCTGCCCTGGTTCGACAGTGAAGCGGAAGACGACGACGAAGGTGAGAAGGGCTTCGTCGAGCAGCTGTTCAACCACCTGTACGCGCAGATCGACAACCCGGAGCCGGCCGAATACGACTTCGAGCGGCAGACGATCGCCGAGAAGCATTACGGCATCCGAATCAAGTACTCCGGGCACGGCGACTACGCAGGCCACATCCTGATCGCTGACGGCTCGCACCGGTCGGTGGAGTGGTCGGAAACGATGGTGCTCGACCCTGCCGACCTTGCCAACGATCCTCTCGCAGGAAGTTGGGACGACAAGCTCCACACCGTCATCCGGGCGCTCGGCATCACCCCAACCCAGGACGGCCCGAGGTGGCTCGTCTTCCCGAGCTACGGCTGAGAGGCAACGTGGGAACGTGGGAACGAACTGGTTCTACCGCTTCGACGAGTGCGGTCATTGCGACCGCTACACCGAGGTCCACGTGTGCAAGTCGAAGCGCACTTGGCGGGCGTACCGCAACGTGTTCCTGGATGACGAGCACCCCGAGTGGGGGCGCACGCAGGAGTCACCTTTCGGTTTCTCCGTGCGGTCCCTGGCCGATTGGCGGACCGTGTTCACCGCACGTCCCGGGCGGCTGTTCGACGAGTACGGCAAGCAGATCGACGACCCGCTCGGCTGGCTGGGTGAGGCGGTGCCGTGGCGGCCGACACCGGAAGGCCTGGCTGATCTGTGCGCTGACGAGGCCGCTGGGATGGGCTGGCTTGATGAGGCCGGGCACCGTTTCTACGCCGGGGAGTTCTCGTGACCACCCACATCGCCAACGATCCCGCATTGTGCTGCCTGCCCGGCGCTTGGGACCGGATGGCCGCCCTTCCGCAGGGTTTCATGTGTCACGGCGAGCCGCTGCCGCCTGAGGTCGCCGACATCGCGGCAGCCGAGGGAGTGGACCCGCACCATCTCGACCACCACGTGGAGGGAATCCACGGCTGGGAGTCGCACGACGAGGGCTACGCGACCGCTGTAGCCGCCTCGGTTGAATGCGTGAAGAACGGCGGGGTCTGTCTGCGACCCTCGACGAGGCTGAAGCCCACATCGGCAACCCGGTCCTGATCCGCACCGCCCAGGGCCGCACCTCCGACGCGGAGATCGTCAAGGTGGACGGTGAGCGACGCATGGTCGGGTTGCGCGTCCGGTACGTGGTGCTGGCCCGTGGCTGGCGACCCGGGGTGCAGTGGTGGCATCCGGTGCACCTGTCCGTGCCGCGGTGGTGGCTTGAACGGCAGGAGGCGTCGTGATCGCTGAGATCGTGCGGGCGTTCTGGCGCGGCGTCGACTGGCTGCTGTACGGCTAGCCCTGCTCGTAGTCCTTCCGCCGGGGCATCTTTGCCCCTGGTCGCTTGAGGAACGCGGCGACAAGCCGACGGATGACGTCGCCTCGTTCGGGGTCGCCACCGACCACCTGACCCAGCTCCTCCCAGTCGGCGTCATCGAATCCGACCATGTGGCGGTGCATGGCGTGCCGGTCCTCGGTGCGATCTTTCGCCATGCTTCATGTTCGCACGGTGGTTACCACATTCGGCACTTCTGGCTGCACGTCCGAGTGATCCGCGGGGTCCGATCATGGCGGCGTTTCGGTAGACTGGTGGTTACCACCACGACCGACTTCGAGCAGCTAGGAGCACTCATGCACGTCGAGCACGACATCATTCAGGCCGCAGGGCAACTCATCACCGGAGCCATCAGCAACGGACTGCCCGCCGAGGATCAGGCGGAGTTCAGTGGACTCGACGACCACGGCCAGCGAATCCTCGAAGACCTCCTCGACGAGCTCACCCCGATGGACCTGGCCGCCGCTCTGCTCGCCGCCGCGAACCGGATGGACGAGAGCGACTACGCCGACGAGGAGGTCGACGCCTGATGTCCGACGAGACGATCACCCTCGAAGCCGAGCGCACCTCTCGCACCACCATCACGGTCAACCGCGCCGAGTACGAGCAGGCCAAGGCCGACAACCGCGTGGATCACCTGCTCGACGTCTACCTCAGTGACATGGACGGCGAGACCACGATCACCGAGCCCGACGGCACCATCTACGACCCGTCCGACGTGACCAGGACGTGGCGCAGCTACCTCGAAGGCGAGGCCCCCGTATGAGCACCGAACAGACCTTCACCCCCGGCGACCGCGTCTACCACCGTCAGCTCAAGCGGTACGGCACGTTCATCGAGCCGTCGTGGACCAGCGGCGAAAGCATCGTTGACTTCGACGTCCCGGACGAGCCCGGCTACGAGGACTGCCTGCGGATCACCACCGCCCAGCCCGTGGCGGCCGATGAGGTGAACACCTGATGGCCCGTACCGGATGGAACGAGGTCGACCCGTACGAGACGGTGGAGATCGCTGATGCGGGTGTCAGCGTCTACCACGATGGCGACGAGGAGACGACCGTGTGGCTGCAGGCCGACGGAACGTTGAAGCTCGGCCACACCAGCGGGCAGTGGCAGATCAGGTTGCTGCGGGAGCCTGCCCAATGACAGACCTCGACTACAGGAAGCTCCACGACGACCTGATCGGGAAGCTGATGGCGAACATGCCGCAGGACTGGGACATCGACGCCTCACCGGAGGCGATCTGCGTCAGCTACGTCCGCGAGCTCGAACAGCGCCTGACAGCCGCCGGCGGTTCGCTCGAGCGCTGGCCCGGAGACGACCGATGACGACGTACCGCACCGGGCGCCACTGGGGCGTCACCATAGTCCGCGAGGCTCCGCAGCCTACGGACGGCACGATCGACCTCTCCCGCGACCAGCTTGTCGCCGTCATCACCAACGGCGACACGGCGCTGGCCGAGCGGATCTGCGCACTGCTCAACGCCTCGGACGGGGCGCTCGCGCAGTGCGCCGAGGAGACCTGGTCGTGGGAGCACTTCAACCACGACCAGGCAGACGGCTACTGGATCACCTGTGACCTTCAGGGCGCTCACGACGAGCACAAGGACGAGAACACCGGGCTCACGTGGTGCACGCAGCCAGAGTCGTGACGCCGCAGCGGTGAGAGCATCAGATTCATGAACCCCGAACTGCACCGCGCCCGCGCTGAGGAACTCACCGCCCAAGCTGACGAACTCCACCTGGCGATCGAGGAAGCCGGCGGCAACGTTGACGAGGTGGACTGGCGCCGCCTCGATGCGAAACTCCGCCTGGCCCGCCTGCGACTGGATCTGGCGCTGCAACCGCCACGGGAGGACCCGCCGAGACGGAAGCCGACTTCCCTGCCGCACGTCCCCACCAACGAGATCCTCGACTGGGACGGCAACTGACCCAGTACTCGTAGCTTCAACGAGTCAACCGGTGATCAGGACTCCGGTAGAAGTGCGATTTGTCTGAACATCCATACGGCCGGGTGGAAACCCGCGCGAAACACCCCGGGCGCTGCCACCCTGAACGGATGCCCCGATCCAGCTTGAACCGGCGGCAACACGGGGCCACGGACGACCGGTGCGGGTGACACCCCAAACCAGAAACCATCCGACACCGTGGCGGACATTAACGAGTCAGGTCCCCGTCGAGACGCGGACTGGTCACCAACTTCGACCGAACGGATGACCAGGCGGCCGTAACTGGAACCCATCAAGACGTGTTTCCCCCAATGAGCAGCTATTCACTCACGTCAGGGGAGGCGCCACGTGGACGACCCGGGAAGCAACACCGTCGAACTCAGCCCCCGCACCCCACCCGCCGCACCCCCGGCAAACCATCCCGACGACAAAGAACGCCGGCTCCGGCGCTTCGGCACCCTCAGCCTCATCAGCGGCATCGCCATCGAAGTAGCCCTGATCATCGCAGCCCTCACAATGGCGGTGATCAGCGACAACAACGCCTACTCCAATCCGACAGCCGAACTGTTCGGGGTCCTCACCCACCTGGCGTTCGTGTCGCTGGCCGCCGGGTTCATCGCCATCGGCGGAGTGGAACGCCTCACCCGCCGGCACCGGGCCCAAACCGCCGACAACACCCGCGAACTCGCCGGCATCCGGCAAGCCAGCACCACTGTCGCTGACTTGGCCCGGGCCACCGAACGCAACCGGATCCTGCTCGAGCGGCTCGCCCTCGACAACGAGGAACGCTACGGCGGCATCATGGCGTACGTGGCTGTGCTGCCCGGCCGGTTCAGTGAGCTCGCCGACAGCTACGTTGCCCTGGTTGACCGGCTGAAGGTCATCGAGGAAGCCGTGCAGCACATCCCTGACTACAGCAAGGGCGTCAAGGACGGTCTGCAGCTGCGCCGCGGCTACATCGACCCGGACTCCACCGACCCGGAATGATCCATACCATCGGCGGGCTAGAGGGCTAGCCCGCTAGCCCGGTAGTCCACTTTCGACCCGACCCTAGGGTCGGTTTGTGATCAATCCGCGCAGAGAGGGTGCCGTGTACCGGCGCCTCGCCTCACACCTGCGCGACGACATCACCTCCGGCCGGATCCCGCCCGGCCACCTGCTGCCCTCCGAGACAACCCTGAGTCAAACTCACGGGGTGAGCCGGTTGACCGCCCGCGCCGCAGTGAACCTGCTGCGGGCGGAAGGACTGGCTGAGCTCGTGAGGGGGCGAGGTGTCGTGGTGCGTGAGCCGAACGAGTACGAAGACCTAGTTCTGCCACCCGGCAGCTCTGTCATCGCCCGTGCCGCCACGGTTGACGAGTGCGACGAGTACGGGATGAGCACCGGCACGCCCGTGTTCTCGGTGACCGCCACAGACGGCACGGTCGAGGTGTTCCCGGCGGACCGGTGGCGACTAGTCTGGCCCTCGAGCTGAGTCCAGGTTCGACGGGTTGACGCATCCAAGCTGCATCCAACCATCGGGAAGCTTGCCGCTCGGCCAGACAAATCAGCAGCTCACAGCATCACAGTACGTTACTTCGCTTTAGATGTCGTACATCTGGGGCACCAGGTCCGAGATGTCGCGGCCCGCCTCGAGCATGACGTTGGCCAGGCCGCGCTTGGGCTGGTGCATGTCGATCAGGTACGTGCCGGCGGCGTACCGCTTGCCGTTCAGCGTGAAGCCCCGCAACGCCCGCTTCACCCGCACGTCGTGGTCGACCAGAAGGTCCACGAGGCGGGCCGCGGCCGGGGTGCCGGCCGGAACGACGTACGCCCGGGGGAAGGTCGTCGAATAGCGGTCCTCGGGCCCGAAGCCGGGAACGAAACCGTCGGGGATGACCGGCGACGGCGCGCCGGCCCAGCCCCGCCGGAACTGCTCGATCTGGCCGGCCAGCAGCGAGGCACGGTGGGTGTCGGCGTACGACAGGGTGGCCGAGATCGTCGCGTCGACCACCTCGGTGTTGATGGCGGAGCGTCGCTGCAGCTCGGCGACCGGCAACGACGTGTAGTCGCCGCGGTTCACGCGCAGCGGGATCTCGACGGTGTGTCCGATCGCGCCGTGATACATCGCGTACATCGGGGTGAAGATCGGGGGCCAGTCGTCCCAGTCGCCGGGGGCGTAGTCGCGGAACGGGATGTCGACGCTCCGGGTCTCCGCGTGGCCGAGCCGCTGGACCGCGGCCTCCATGCCGAGCGCGTTCGGCAGGGCGTGCTTGATGTACAGGTCGTACTCGTAGTTCTGCCCGTGTGGCGGCGTCGCCGGCTCGATCAGCGTCGTGCCGGTGTAGCCGTGCTCGTCCAGCATCACCAGCGGTTGCGTCGCGAGCAGCACGTCCCGCACGGCCCGCGACTCGGGCTGCGAGCTCGTCGCGTGATCCCGGTTGATGTCGAAGCCGGCGCCGTTGGCGCGGGTGCCGGCGATCCGCCCGTCGGGGTTGTTGGTGACGGTCACGTACAGCCGCGTACGACGGAGGAAAGCGGCCGTGGCGGGGTCGGTCGCCGTGGCGAGACGCTCGATGACGCGCAGCGCCCCGTCGGTGCCCTCCCACTCGTCACCGTGGATGTTCCCGTTGATCCAGACCGGCGTCTTGTACTCGCGCGCCAGCCTCTTGTCCCGGGCCGCCGCGCGCGGGTCGTCCTCGATCAGCTCCCGCCAGCGGTCCTGCCGGGCGGCTTCGGCGGCCGTCTCGGGCGCGGTCACCGTGGCCAGGTAGAGGTCGCGGCCCAGCGCCGAGTGCCCGACCACTTCGGCCGACACCCGCTTCGAGGCCGCCTGCAGCGCATTCAGCTTGGGCGCGATCCCGTGGTACGGGACGAGGCCCAGCTTGATCGACCGGTCCTCCGCGTTCACCGGCGGCAGTGGCAGCCGGTGTTGCCGCGGATAGCCCTGCCTCGACGGCTTCCACCGCGTGGTCGCCGATGCCGACGTCGACAGAAGAGATGTCGTCGGCTCCGCGAGGGCGGCGACCTCGTTCCGCTCAGGACCGTTGCCGAAGTCGCGGGTCGAGGGAGCTTCGGCCGCGGAAGCCACGGACGAGGGAACGACGATCAGTCCGGCGGTGAGCAGCGCTGCGCAGAGTCGAGCCAGGTCCACAGTGCTCAGCCTCACCCATGCCGAGGCGGCGCCGCTCATACCGTTCAGGTCATATCGCGACGCCGCCGAGCGGGTGGATCAGAAGGCGGCGAGCACCGAGCCCTGGTACTTGTCGTCGATGAACTTCTTGACCTCGGCCGAGTGCAGCAGCTTCTCGAGCTTGACGACCCGCGCGTCGGTCTCCTCGCCCGTGCGGACGACGAGCAGGTTCGCGTACGGGTTGTCCGCGCCCTTCTCCAGCGCCAGCGAGTCGGTGGCCGGCTTGAGGCCGGTCTCGATCGCGTAGTTGCCGTTGATCACCGAGATCGCCGTGTCCTCGAGGCTGCGCGGCAGCTGGGCCGCCTCGAGCGCCTTGAACTCCAGGTTCTTCGGGTTGGCGGTGATGTCCTTCTCGGTGGCCTTGACGCCCACGCCGTCCTTGAGGGTCAGCAGGCCGTTGGCGGCGAGCAGGTTGAGCGCGCGGCCCGAGTTCGACGGGTCGTTCGGAATGCCCACCACGCCACCGGCCGGCACGTCCGCGATGTTCTTCACGTTCTTGGAGTAGACGCCGAGCGGCTCGATGTGCACCGGCTTGAGGGCGGTGAACTTGTAGCCCTTGGCCGCGACCTCCTCCTCCAGGTACGGGACGTGCTGGAAGTAGTTGGCGTCGAGCTGCTTCTCCTGCAGCGCCACGTTGGGCTGGATGTAGTCGTTGAACTCGACGATGTCGAGCTTCAGCCCTTCGGCCGACGCGAGGTTGTCGGAGATGTACTTGAGGATCTCGCCGTGCGGGACCGGGCTGACCCCGACCTTGAGGGTGTCATCGCTCGCGGACCCCTCGTCGGAGGAAGAGCCGCAGGCGGCCAGCCCCAGCAGGAGCGTCGCGGAGGTGAGGACGGCAGCAAGGGTGCGGCGCATTCTCTTTCAACAACCTCTCTTCTATCGGTGGGACAGCCGGTCTTCTATCGGTGGGACAGCCGGTCTTCTGTCGGTGGGACAGCCGGGTTCTCGATCGGTGGGAGAGGCGGGTTCTATCGGTGGGACAGGCGGCGGACGAGGAGGTCGCCCGCCATCTGGACGAGTTGCACGAAGACGATGAGCACGACGACGGTCGCCACCATCACCTGCGTGTCGAAGCGCTGGTAGCCGTACCGGATGGCGAGGTCGCCGAGCCCGCCGCCGCCGACCACGCCGGCCATGGCGGAGTAGCCGACCAGCGCGATCACGGTGATCGTCAGGCCGGCGACGAGCCCGGGCCGGGCCTCGCGCAGCAGCACCTTGCCGACGATCTGCCGGCGGGTGGCGCCCATCGCGGTGGCCGCGGCGACGACGTCGGGCGGCACCTCGCGCAGGGCGGCCTCGACTATGCGCGCGAAGAACGGGATGGCGCCGATGGTCAGCGGCACGATCGCGGCGTCGGTGCCGATCGTCGTGCCGACCACGGCCCGGGTGAACGGGATGACCGCGACCAGCAGGATGATGAACGGCAGCGAGCGGGCGACGTTCACGACGAACCCGAGGACGGACGACACCGCGGGCGCGGAGAGCATGCCGCCGGGCGCGGTGAGCACGAGCAGGATGCCCAGCAGCAGCCCACCGACCGCGGTGAGGACGGTGGAGACGAACACCATCCAGGCGGTCTCCTGCAGACCGACCGCGAGCAGCTCGGTCAGTTCGGAGGTGGTCACGACGCTGCTCCCTGAATGTCGGGCCGGCTGGTGGGGGCGGCGGTCTCGTCGGGCTCCGGCCGGTCGACGGGCCGCGCGACCGGCTCGGCCACGGCCGGGCTGACCTGGGCGCCGCGCTCGCGCAGGAACGCCAGGGGCGCGTCGTCGCCGGCGGGCAGGGCGAGCCGGAACCGACCGGCGCGGGTGGCGGCCAGCTGTTCGACCGAACCGGCCAGGATCCGTACGTCGATCTCGAAGCGCCGGGCGACCTCGGCCAGCAGCGGCGCGTCGGCCTCCTCGCCGCTGACGGTGACGTCGACGACGGCGTGGCCGGCCAGGGAGGTGGGAGCGTCCAGCGGGAAGAGTCCGCGCGCCAGCTCGGAGCCGGGCCGGTGCAGCAGGTCGGTGACCGCGCCGGACTCGACGAACCGCCCGTCGCGCATGACGGCAGCCGAACGGCAGATCCGCTTCACGACGGTCATCTCGTGGGTGATCAGCAGGATCGTCAGGTTGAGGCGCTGGTTGAGGTCGAGCAGCAGGCGCAGGATCGAATCGGTGGTCTCCGGGTCGAGCGCCGAGGTGGCCTCGTCGGAGAGCAGCACCTTGGGCCGCGCGGCCAGCGCCCGGGCGATGCCGACGCGCTGCTTCTGCCCGCCGGAGAGCTGACCGGGGTACGCGTCCGCGCGCCCGCCGAGCCCCACCAGCTCCAGCAGTTCGGCCACCCGCTCGCGCCGCTCGTTCCGCGGCACACCCGTGACCTCGAGTGCGAAAGCGACATTCCCCGCCACCGTACGCGAGGAGAGGAGCGCGAAATGCTGATGGATCATCCCGATCCCGTGCCGCGCGAGTCGCAGCGGCCGCCGCTTGAGCGCGGTCAGCTCGACCCCGCCCACGGTGACCGTGCCCTCGTCGGGCCGCTCCAGCATGTTCACGCAGCGCAGCAGCGTGCTCTTGCCCGCGCCGCTCTGCCCGAGCACGCCGAACACGTCGCCCTCGGCCACACTGAGGTCGACCCCGTCGACGGCCACGACCGCCCGGTCGCGCCGCCCCTTGGCCCGGTAGGTCTTCCGGAGCCCCTGTATCTCAATCACGTAGCACCCTGGTATGCGTGGTTGACGACCCGGCAAAACCTACAAGTCCCATAGGCTTCTAGACATCGACACGCTAGCGCGCCACCCCGCCGGAAGGCCAACCGCTGTAACGACCATCACGGCGAACGTCCCTGACCGGCCACGGTCCTGTCTACCCCGGCGAAACGGACCCGCCCACGGATACCCACAGTGAGCTTGACCGCATCGCCGAGTTATCCACAGGCACGCTCCGCGAGCGCCGCGAGCCGGCGGGAATCGGCCTCCGCATCCCCGAGCGCGGCGGCGCCGGCGTGGGCGGGCGAATCCCGGACCTTGTGGTCTGGTCCAGGCCCCAGAGCAATGAAGTCTGGCTACCCACCGGTGATGTCCTCCTGGTCGTGGAGATCATCTCGCCGGAGTCCGAGGGCATCGACACCGTAACCAAGCGAAGCGAGTACGCCGCCGCCGGCATTCCGCAGTACTGGACCGTTGACCGGGACGCGGCGCAGACCGTGACGATCCACATGCTCGTCGAGGGGCACTACGCAGTGCGCGCCACGATGCCTCTCACCTGGACGCTCGACACCACCCCGTCGGAACACGAGCTCAGCTGACGAATTGCGCGAGCCCGCCTGCGATTGCTTGCCGCCGGCTCATAGCCGGGCCACGCCGCCGCCCAGCCCCAGCCGCGAGACAGATCCTGGCCGCACACAAGACGCGAGAGCTCACCCCAGGGCGAGGGCGGCGGCGTGGTCGCGTAGTTCGGTGTGGCGGAAGTCGTAGAGGCGGCCCTCGCGGCGGAGGAGGCCCGCCTCGTGCAGGGCACGCAAGAAACGGCCGGGCCGCGGGCCGACGTCGGTGACGCGCAGGCGGCGGGCCAGGATGGCGGTGCGGTGGCGGGGCCAGCGGCCGTTCAGGGCGCCCGCTATCTCGAGGTCGAGCAGCACCTTGCGGGCGCCCGGCAGGCCGGAACGGGCCAGGCAGGTGATCAGGTCGGAGGGCCACATCAGGCCGCGGCGCAGGGCCTGGACGGCCAGGGCCAGGTCGAGCGGGCGGCACAGCAGCACGCCCAGCGGGCCGTACGGGTCGCTGCGCACGGCCTGGGCCAGGCGGTCGAAACCGGCGATGGCGCCCGCGATGTTCGGCTGCTCCAGGCGGCCCAGCGCGTCCAGATAGTCGGCGACCGCGGCCGGACCGGCCGGATCGATGCCGATGTGCTGCGCGCCCTCGAGGCGCAGCGGGTCGTCGAGGGCGGCGTCGCCGGTCAGCAGCATCACCGGGGCGTCGCGGCCGAAGAGGTGGCAGACCTCCTCCACGGCCCAGCGACGCATCCGGGCCGGCATCTCGTCGAGCCCGTCCAGGACGAAGAGGTGCCCGCCGCCGTTCACCAGGTCCGCCACCGGTGTGCGCCGCAGGTCGGGGTAGGCGCGGGCGAGGCGGCGGCCCAGGAAGCCGGGCAGGTCGTCCGGCTGCCGGCGTGAGCTCATCGAGAACAGCAGCGGCACGACCGGGGCTCCGCGTTCGGCCAGGCCCTGCGCGGCCAGGGCGGCGAACGTCGACTTGCCGCTGCCGGGCGCGCCGTAGACGACGGCCCGCCAGGTTCCGTGCAGGGCGAGGAGATTCGCAGCCTTCCGGGCGTACTCGGAAGTCGTCCACAATGCCTCGGCGAAGCACAGCTGCTGTTCGAGTGGCTCGCCCGGGCGCAGCAGACGCAGGGCCGGCGGGAGGTACGGCGCGCTCACGGCGAGACGTCCATGGACAGGTCGACCGCGCCCAGCAACACGCCCACCACCCCGTGGCACCGCGCCGCGAGGAGCCGCCCGCCGACCGTACGGTTGCGGGCGTCGTTGAGAACAGCCTGGAGCCGGGCCACCTGCGTGCCGTGGCGGCGCAGCACGCTTCCGGAGAGCGAACTGAGGTCGAGCGGGCCCGCGAACGAGCGTCTGGCGCCGCCCGCCGCGGACCCCAGCTCGGCCGCGCGCACCAGCCCGGCGCCCGAGGCCACCACGACCGCCGGCAGGTCGAGCCGCTCGACCGCGAGCCGCACGGTGGCCACCAGATCCTCGTCCTGGTCGACCCGCACGAAGATCCGGCTGCCGTCGCTCTCGATGTCCATGTCGAGACATTGACTGCGGTAACGGGGAATTCGGCGGGGAACATGAGGACATGGATTTCCGGTTGCTCGGCCCGGTCGGCCTGTTCGACGGCGACACCCGCATCCATCTGGGGCGCGACGCCGAACTGCCCAAGGTGCACTGCGTCCTGGCCGCGCTGCTGCTGGCGCAGGCCCGGCCGGTCACCGGCACGTTCCTCGACAACGCGCTCTGGGGCGCCGAGGCGCGCAACCCGGAGACCCGGCGCGGCTACATCGGCGACCTTCGCCTCGCCCTCCGCCGGTACGGCTTCACGCTGCCCCGCCAGGGGCAGGGCGGCGTCTACCGGCTCGACGTCCCGCCCGAGCGGGTCGACGCGCACCGCTTCCGGTCGGCGACCGAGGCCGCCCGTCAGCTGATCGCCCGGGGTGACTGGGCGGCCGCGCTGGCCGAACTCGACCGCGGCCTCGACGAGTGGCACGGCTCGGCGGGCGCGCTGACGGGGGTGCCCGGCGACTGGGCAGCCGGGATCCGCCGCCAGCTGGACCGGGAGCGACGCGAGGCGGCCGTCCGGCGGGCCGAGGCCCGGCTGCGGTGCGGGCTGGTCGGGCCGGCCCGGTCCGACGCCGAACGCCTGGTCGCCGAGAACCCGGACGACGAGCGGGCCGTGCGCCTCGAGATGCACGCCGCCTACCTCGACGGCGACTACGGCACGGCCGTCGAGGCGTACGAGCGCCTGTCCCAGCGCCTCGCCCCGGCTCCCGCCACCCGCACCCTGGCCGACCGGATCCGGGTCCGCGACCCGCTGCTCGGCACGCCGGGCGGGGACGGCCACGACACCGCTGTGCCGCATCAGCTGCCGGCCGTGACGGCTCACTTCGCCGGGCGTACGCGGGAAATTGCCCGCCTGTCCGAGCTGGCCGACCCGACCGGCCCGCGCCCGCCCGTCCTTCTCGTCTACGGCACCGCGGGGGTCGGCAAGAGCACTCTGGCGATTCACTGGGCCCGCACGGTCGTGTCCGGCTTTCCGGACGGGCAACTGCACGCCGACCTGCTGGGTCGCCGGCGCCGCCGGCCGCGCCGCCGCAAGCCGGCCGAGGTGCTGCGCGGCTTCCTGAGCGCGCTGGGGGTGCCGCCCGACCGGCTGCCCGCGGGCGAGGACGAGCTGGCCGGGCTGTTCCGCAGCCTCGCGGCCGGGCGCCGCCTGCTGATCGTGCTCGAGGACCCGGCCGACGACGAGCAGGTGCGCGCCCTGCTGCCCGGCGCTGACTCGTGCCTGACCGTGGTCACCAGCCGCACCCGCCTGAACGGCCTGGCCGTCGCCCCGGGCGCCGCGGCCCTCACCCTGGATCTGCTCGACGACGGAGCCGCCCGCGACCTGCTCGCGGCCCGGCTCGGCCGGCGGCGCCTGGACAGCGAACCGCCCGCCGTGGTGGCCGAGCTGATCCGGCTCTGCGCCGGGCTGCCGCTGGCGCTGGCCATCGTGGCCGCGCAGGCCGTCGAACGCCCCGACCAGCCGCTGGCCGGCCTCGTGGAGCAGCTTCGCGAGCAGGGCCGGCGGCTCGACGTCATCGCCACCGGCGACGGATCGACCGACCCGCGCGCGACGTTCGCCTGGTCGTACCACCGGCTGCCCGCCCGGGCGGCCCGCCTGTTCCGGCTGTTGTCCCGCCATCCCGGCCCGGACTTCACCGTCGCCGCCGCGGCCAGTCTCGTCGGCGAGCCCGATCCGCCGTTGGCCGAGCTGGCTGCGGCCCACCTGGTCAGCTCGCCCGCGCCGGGGCGCTTCACGGTCCACGCGCTGCTGCGGGCGTACGCCGCGGAGGTCGACGACGACGAGCCGGCCGCCACGATCCGCCTGTTCGACCACTACCTGCACACCGCGGCCGCGGCCGACCGGACCCTCGGGCCGTACTCGCACGTCGCCGATGACGAGCCGCCCGCGCCCGGGGTCGTGGTGACCCCACCGGCGGACGATGCGGCGGCGACGGCCTGGCTGCGGGCCGAGGCGCTCAACCTGGCCGCGGTCGCCGAACGGGCGCTGCAGCTCAACCTCCCCCGCTACGCCGTGCAGCTGCCGCGCATGTCGGCCAACTACCAGATCCGGCAGGGCCGCTGGCACGAGTACCACGAGGCGCAGCTGATCGCGCTGGCCGGCGCACAACGGATGGGCGACATCGGCGACGTGGCCGACGCGCTGATCGAGCTGGCCCGCGCGCTGGGCTGGCAGGGACGTGCCGAGGACGCGCTGCGCCAGGCCGAGCGGGCCGTCCCCCTGGTCGCCGACCCGGCCCGGGCCTATCGGCTTCGCACGCTGCTGGCCTGGTTGCTCGGCCTGCTCGACCGGGTGCCGGAAGCGCTGGCCAGCGCCGACCAGGCCCTGGCCGCCGCGCGCGAGTCGGCCGAGCCGCGGGCGGTGGCGGTCGCGCTGAACGAGGTCGGTTGGTGGAACGCCGTGCTGGGCCGTCACGAGCCGGCCCTCGAGAGTTGCGCGCTCGCCCTGGAACAGTTCGAACGGCTGGGCGACCGGAGCGGCATCGCGGCCGCCAGCGACAGCCTCGGCCTGATCCACCACCGCGCGCGCCGGTTCGAAGCAGCGCTCGAGCAGTACGAGCGGGCCCGCGCGCTGTACGAGGAACTGCCCGATGTGTACGAGCACGCCGCCACACTCGACCGGATCGGTAACACGCTGAGCGCGATGGGCTGCCCGACCGAGGCCGCCGATTCCTGGCGCCGGGCGCTCGCCCTCTTCAACGACCTTCAGCACCCGGCCGGCGCCGCGGTCAGCCAGAAGCTCAGCACACTTGACTCCTTACTGTAGGGTAATGCATTACCAGACAGTAAGGAGTTGGCATCATGCCCGAGGTCGTCCGCAACCTGGAGATTCCCGCCCCGCCGAGTGCCGTGTGGCGGCACCTGTCCACTCCGGAGGGTCTGCGCCGCTGGCTCTCACCCGAACTCGAGATCGATCTGCGCGTCGGCGGCGCCTACCGCATGCCGGGCGGCGACGGCACCACCCGGATCAGCGGCACCGTGCTCGAGATCGTCCCCGAGGGCCGGCTGGTGCTCTCCTGGCTGGAGGAGGATTCGGGCTGGGTGCACCCGGGCCGCCTGGTGGTCACCCTGGCGGCGACCGCGTCCGGCACCCGGGTCGGGCTGGTCCACGACGGCTTCGCGGGGATCGGCAAGGCCGACTGGGCCGGCACACAGCAGGCGTACGAGCGGGGCGCCGACAAGCACCAGGTGCTCCAGCGGCTGGCTGGGGCGGTGGCGAGCAGCGGTGCCTGACCGCAGCGACGACCTGTTCCGGGCGATGGCCGACCCGACCCGCCGGCGCATCCTCGACCTGCTGGCCGAGCGCGGCACGATGACGGTCGCCGAACTGGTCGCCGAGTTCCCCGATCTTGTCGCCTCGGGCATCTCCAAGCACCTGATGGCGCTGCGCGCGGCCGGATTGGTCACCGCGACCCGGGAGGGCCGCCACCAGCGCTACGCCATCGACGCCGAGACGATGGCCCGGGTGATGGCGCCGTGGGTCGCGCGCTACGAGAGGTACTGGTCGGACGCCCTCACCCGGCTACGCGACGCCTCCACCGACTCGTAAGGGGCCGTACGCCTTCCTGTACGAGATGGGGCCCAGCAGCGGCAGCAACGGGTTCCGCAGCCGGATCGGCAGGCCGGCCACTTTGGAGAAACGGTCGGTGGCCGCCTGGACGTGAGCGACGCGGGGCCGGCGCAGGCTTTCGTAGCGGGCGCCGGCCCCGGTGGCCCTCGGCCAGCACACCGGCCAGGGTCAAGGCGTCCTCCATGCCCGGAGCGGCGCCCGCGAAAGCCCCCGCCGCTCACCCCAGTCCGACGGCGGCGACCATGAGGGGCAGGATCAACAGAATGATGATCGCGCCGAGGACGTCGAACGAGACGCCCGATCTGATCATCGTGGTGATCGGGACGACGCCGGAGCCGTAGACCACCGCGTTCTGCGGCGTCGAGACCGGCAGCATGAAGCCGAACGACGCCGCGAACGTGGCCGCCAGCGCCGGCACCAGCGGGTTGACGCCGGCCGCGACGGCGATCGGGATGATGATCGGCACCACCACGGCCGCCGAGGCGGTGTTGCTGGTGGTCTCGGAGACCACGATGGCCAGGATGACGGCGAACGCGGTGATCGCGAACATGCTGCTCAGCCCGAGCGCGTCGGCGCTGGAGTTGCCGATCGTCTCGGCCAGCCCGGTGTCGGCCAGCAGCGAGCCGAAGATGATGCCCGTGCCGAAGAGGACGATCGTGCCCCAGTCGATACGAGCCGCGTCGCTCCAGTTCAGCGTGTACTCACGATCCCGCCACGAGACCGGCAGCAGGAAGAGCAGCGAGGCGCCCAGCACGGCGACCACGCCCTCGTTGAGGCGCGCCGACACGGTGTCGTAGACGGCGGACTCGGTGCCGGCGATCACCGCGATCACGCCCGGGAAGATCCAGAGGGCGACCGTGATCACGAAGGCGATCAGGGTGTTGCGCTCGGCCGCCGAGAGCTTGCCGAGCTTGGCCCGCTCCGTTGCGACGTACTCCTCGACGCCCTCGATGCGGCGGATCTCGGGCTTGTTGAGGAGCAGCAGGACAACGGCCAGGACGCCGAACATGAGCAGGCAGATCGGGGCGGCGACGGCCATCCACTGGGCGAAGGAGATGCGCTCGCCGGTGGCCTCCTCGATCAGGCCCCGGCCGATCAGGTTGGGTGGCGACCCGACCGGCGTCAGCAGGCCGCCGACGCTGGCTCCGTACGCCAGCATCAGCATCAACGCCGCCCCGACCCGCAGCCGGGTCGGGTCGAAACCGGGCTCGACCAGCCCCCGGTCCTGCAGCAGCTTGGCAATGACCGACAGGATGCCGAGGGCCGTCGGCAGCAGCATCGCCACCGTGGCCGTGTTGGACACGAACGCGGACAGCAGGCACGTCACCGCCCCGAAGGCGATGATCACCCGAGGCGTGGAGCGGCCGACGCCGGGCAGCGACAGTATGCGGAAGGCGAACCGCCGGGCCAGGCCGTGCTTGAGCATCGCCTGGGCCAGGATGAACGCCCCGATGAAGGTGAAGACGGTGGACGATCCGAACGGCGCGAGCACATCGGCCGCCTCGGCCACCCCGAAGACGACGATCAGGGCGACGCCGATCAGGCCGCCGATCGGGATCGGCACCGCCTCGGTGATCCAGAGGACGATGACGCCGAGCAGCAGCCCGCCGAGCACCTGCTGGCTGGGCGGGATGCTGAGCGGCAGCGCGAGAAAGACGAGGGTGACAGCCGGGGCGAGGAAGAGGCCGACCGTACGGCGCCCTCGCTCGAATCGTTCCTCGGCCGGGGAGAGTTGCTGTTCGCCCAAACTGCGGTAGGTCGCACCGCCGAGCAGGCGGCTCTCCACATCGGTCTTGGCGCCGTTCATGCCAGCCCCCTTGATCGAGTGATCTACGTCACTTGATATTAGGGCTCTTCCCCCAGAAGCGCTTCGCCGAGCGGGGTCAGGGTGTGCACGACCGCCTTGCCGGCCCGATTGGTCCGGATCAGCCGGGCCTCCCGCAGCACCGCCGTGTGCTGGCTGACCGAGGCCGCGCTGACGCCGACCCGGCGGGCCAGCTCGGACGTGGTGCGGCCGTCACCCAGCGACTCGAGCAGCGACGTGCGGGTCTTGCCGATCAGGGCGGCCAGCGAGACGCCGTCGGCCGGACGCAGGCCCGGGTTGAGCGTGAGGTCGTGCTCGATCGGATAGACCAGCACCGGCGGCAGCGTGGTGTCGCGCAGCGCGTCGGGCGTGCCGTAGGAGAGAAAGGACGGCAGCAGCACCAGCCCACGGCCGTTGAGGTGCAGCGTCTGGACGAACGGGGTGTCGACCTCGAGCACCGGAGGTTCCCACCGCATCATCGGGCGGAAACTGTCGAGCAACCCCTCGGCGCCCTGGTCGAGCAGCACCCGGGCCCGGCGGGAACGTTCGGCCTCGACGTGGGCCCGGCCCTCGGCCCAGAACGGGGCGATCGCGCTCTCGTACTGGGACTGGAGCGCCCCGGCCAGGCGCTCGACCATCTCGCTCTCGCCCTCGGCCAGCCGGCTCAGCCAGGACGGCTTGGGACCGGCGTGCCGGACCAGCTCTTCCAGCTCGTCGCGGAGCCGGGTGGCCGGGGTGGACTTGATCACCTCGAGCGCGGCCGACAGGCCCAGCGACCCCTCGGCCGGGGTGAGGAAGTCGGGGTAGTAGGCCCCCCGGACCAGCGGAAGCAGCAGCTCGAGATCGTCGCGCCGGCTCGTGCGGAGCGCGTGGTCGCGCCAGCGGCCGTAGACCAGCTCGGGAGCGGGGCGGCGCAGGCGCCACACGCTGAAAATCGTCTCCCACAGCGGATCGGGCTCGGCCGCAATCCGCACGCGGCCGACGTCCTCCGGCGTGAAGTGGATGCGCAACACGTCGGCCCCCAGTTGCCATTCAGCAAGGATTCACGGCCGAAAGTCTATCCGGAGTCCGCGACCGGCCAGAGACCAGTCCACGACAAAGATCCGTAGGGCCCTCGGGGCCGTACGGATGGGCGGGCGTCGCCACGAGCAGCGCCGACGAATCAGGAAAGTCCTGGATATGCACCCCCGATAACGGCATATCCGTCTTGCGACCTCACCTCGTCGGTTCAGCTCGTGGCCGACCCGGCGGGATGACAATCGCTGGCGGGCGTGGGGTGCGACAAGACGTTTAATGCGTCGCTGAAACCATCGGGCCGGGTTCAGCCGAACGGCCGATCCCGCCATTGCCGATCAGCTCGGAATAGACATTTCCGAAATAGGAGCTTCGGGGGCCGTACGCCGCTTCGCGACCCAGCGCTCGAAGATCAGCGACGTGAACGGGGGAATCGACGCGGCCAGCCCGGCCAGCGTGCGCCACACCGACCAGCGCTCGGTGCGGGCCACCCACAGGGCGGCGACGATGTAGGCCACGAACAGGGCGCCGTGGATCCGGCCGAACAGCCAGACGCCCATGTCGGTCACCTCGGCGACGCGCTTGAGGTACATGCCGACGAGCAGGCCCGCCCACGAGAACGCCTCCGCCACGGCGGCGATGCGGAAGATGCGGTACGGCTGCACGTTCGGGCCCCCTGGTTCGAGATCGACCTTGACGGCGTCCGATCGTAACCGCCCTTCCTGACAGAACCGCCGGGGTGACCTGATGGTCACCCCGGCGACTGCGGCTTCCCGCTACCTGAAGGCGTGCGGGTTCACCTGCACCAGGCGTCCGGCGTCCTTGAGGCCGAAGAACCCGGCGATGCTCCACGAGGTCGCGTAGAGCTTGCCGCCGGCGAACTCGACACCGGTCGGCATCGTGACGGCGGCGTGCGTGACCTTGCCGTGCTCGATGCGGGTCAGGCGGCCCACCTTGGCCGGGTTGAACCCGGGCGGCGGCGTCGGGCCGGCCGGTGCGCCGAACAGCACCTCGGAGGCGAAGATCGTGCCGCGCGGGCTGACCGCGACACCGGTCAGGGAGGTGAAGCCCGACCACTTGCGCAACACCTTGCCGCTGGGGCCGTCGAGCTTGTAGATCGCCGCCGCGCCGGGCTGCTCGGCGCCGAGCGTCGAGATGAAGACGTACCGGCCCTGGACGGCGATGCCGGTGGGCACCGAGTCACATCCGACCGTGCCCGGGTTGGCCTGCGCGCCCTTCTTCAGGCAGGCCTTGGTCCGCGGGTTCGGCGGCACGAAGAACGTGGACACCTTGCCCGTCCTCGGGTTGACCCGGAGCACGTCGTTGGCGCCGCCGTCGGCGACCAGCAGGCCCCACCGGGTGGCGATCATGCTGAACGGGTTCGACAGCGCGTCATAGGGCTTTCCGGACTTGTCGAACTGTTTCTGGCGGTCCGGATTGTGCCTCAACTCGTATTTCAGAAGATCGGCCAGCACGCGGACGTGCTTGCCTTTCCGGTCGGCCACCAGCACCGAGGCCGGCGGGTATTTCGAGGGCGGCGCGGCGCCCTCCTCATTCGGGCCACCGGTCAGTGCGTAGATCTTTCCGTGGGCGGCGGCGACCCCCGACACCCCCGGCACCTTCGAGATCACCGTCGTGCGACTGCCGGACCGCAGATTGACCGCAGTGATCTCCCCACTTTCCGATTCCGCGACCAGGGCTACGTGCGGCGACAGCACATCAAGGCCGAACGGTCCGCTCAACTTGGTGGTCACGGTCCTGATGGCCGGCTTACCGCCGCCGTGACCACCCCCGGCCTGGGCGGGCATTCCCGCCAGCACGACGACAGCGCCCGTCCCCACGGCCGCGACCATTTTCAACGTCTGCGTGAATGTCATCCTGTCCCCCCGACAGATTGATTTCCGCGTTGTCCGCAAATCCAACCTAGGAACGTGCCGCGCACCCGGCAACCATCCTTTCGGACAGCCCGCCCGGAAAAAGGACTCCCCGATTAGTGGCTCTTTACAACGCGCAATTGTCTGATCAATGGCGGTCGGATGTGCCAGCTTTTCGGGCGGGGTCCCGGCCGTCGAGCGGTCGCTCTACTCTCGAAACCATGAACCTGCGCTGGTGGTCGATCGAGGTCCTCGACGGTCCTCGCGGCACCGCGCGCGCCTGGCGCGACTCCCTGGGCAGCGCCCTGACCGAGGCCGCCATCACGCACGGCGCCTATCAATGGGAATGGCACAGCCACACCTGGGGCGTGCTGTTCGAAATTGCCTTCCGCACCGACGAGGCGTGGGCCTCCTACCGCGGCCTGCCGCTGGTCTCGGCCGCCCTCGATGCGGTCCCCGATCCCGCGTACGGGCTGTTCGTGCACCCCGGGCGGGGCGGCAGCAACGGCCATCCTCATCCGCGCCGCCCCCACCCGATCGCCGGGGCCGGCGGCGCCGAGTTGCCCATCCCCGAGATCGACCGCGTGCTCGACCTCACCGCCGAGGCGCGTCCCGCGGACCACGCGGCGCTGTGGGCTGGGCCGGGCGGCGCGCTCGCGGCGGATCAGGCAGTGCTGGGGGCCGGCCCGGGCGGCGCCTGACGGCCGCGCGCTCGCAGCCGGACACGCAGTGCTACGGCCCCGGCCTGGCGGCAGATCGCCCCCCGCTGATCCGCAGCACACGACCCGGCCTGGCAGGATGGGCGCGTGCGCGAGGTGATCGACGGTGTCTTCGAGCTGGGCCTGGGTTTCGTCAACATGCATCTGGTGGTGACCGACGACGGGGTCGTCCTGGTCGACACGGGTCTTCCGCGCAACGCCCAGCGGATCGACCGCGCCCTGCACGGCCTGCGCAAGCAGATCGGCGACGTGACCGCGGTGCTGCTGACCCACCAGCATTTCGACCACATCGGCAACGTCGCCGACGTCCGGCGCCGGGCCGGCGCCCGCGTGTTCGCGCACGCCGCCGACGCCGCGGGCATCACCGGCGCCATCCGGCCACCCGAGCCCAAGGGCCTGGCCCGGTTCGCAGTACGCCTGATCGGCACGGCCGAGCCGACCAAGCTCGACCACCTGATCACCGCGGACGAGTCGGAGCCGCTGCCCGGCTTCACGGCGATCCACACGCCGGGCCACACCCGGGGGCACGTGTCGTACCTGCTCGACCGCGCGGGTGGCGTCCTGTTCGCGGGCGACACGGCCTCAGGCACCAAGGACGGCAAGGTCACCTCGGGGCCGACCAGGGTTTCGGCCGATCCGGCGCAACAGGGGCGCAGCCTGGCCAAGCTGGGGACGTACGAGTTCGAGCACGCCGTCTTCGGGCACGGCAGGGCGGTCTCCGGCCGCGCCGTCGAGCGATTCCGGGAGTACGCGGGAAGTGCCGGCGACGCCCCGGCCGACTGACCCCGTCGCGCCGTCCGCGCACCGCGCGCCCTCTCACCGCACCGCACCGCGCGCCGTTTCACCGCACCGTTCGTGCGAGCCGGGCACCCCTCCACCTTTCCGGCTCCGCGGGCACGGCGCCGCGCGCCCCCTCAATGTGCCCTCCGTCGTCAGCGGCCACGTCAGGGAATCGTGCGAACTTCGGCCGGTCGGGCACTTCGCGGCATTTGCCGGATTAGGGTTCGAGCCCATGGACCGTAGGACGTTGCTGGGCGCCGGTGGGGCGATCGCTGTTGTGGGCCTCACCGGAGCGCCCGCCCGGGCCGCCGTACGCCGCCCGATCTTCGAATGGACGCGCCCCGGGGGCTTCTTCTTCCCCGGCGAGGGCGTCCTCACGCCGCCGCCGCTGGCGATCTACGACGACAACACCGCGTACGCCGACGCCTCGGCCAGCCTTCCGCTGCGCCCCCGCCAGGCCGAGTCCCTGCGCGCCCACGCCGCCGAGGTGCTCGGCGACCCGCGCAACCTGGTGCGCGACCCCGACCAGCCGGTGCGGGACCGCCCGGTCGACCACGTGAGCGTCCGGCTCGAGGACGGCACGTTCCGGACGGCCGAGCTCGAGGGCTGGGGCGACGGCGACCCCTACCGGGCCTTCCCCGAGCCGGTGCGAGCGCTCGACAAGCACGTGCAACAGCTCCGTCGTACGGTGCTCACCGGCGGCGAGCCCTGGCGTCCCAACGCGATCCGGCTCGCCACCGTCCGCCTCGATCACGAGCCGGACGCCGCGGCGCCCTGGCCCGCCGGGCTGCCGTGGCCCGATACGAGCGGCCTGTACGCCGAGAACGATCTGCACGGCCGGCCGGCCCGGCTCGCCCGCCGTACCCTGCCGGCCGGGCTCCCGCTGTGGCCCGCCTATCGCACGTCACCGGTCGAGTTCGTCCGCGCGACCTGGCGTCACCTGCTCCCGCACGAGCTGTAGCGCCGTGCGGGCGTGCATCTGCTGCGTCGTCGAGATGCGCTCGGCCCGGCCCCGGCCCAGGAAGCTGACCAGCCAGTGCAGCAGCGTCGTCACCTTGTTCTTGAAGCCGACCAGGTAGAACAGGTGCACACCGAGCCAGCCCAGCCAGCCGACGAGCCCGCTGAGGTGCAGCGGCCCCATGTCGGCGACGGCCGAGAAGCGCGAGATCGTCGCCATGTTGCCCTTGTCGAAGTACTTGAACGGCTTGCCCGCGGGCTTGCCGGCCAGTCGCCGGGCGATCGTCCGGGCCGCGTAGGCGCCGCCCTGCATGGCCACCTGGGCCACGCCGGGGAGCCCGGTGGCGGCCATGTCGCCGACCACGAAGATCTCGGGGTGGCCGGGCACGGTCAGGTCGGGCTCGACCCGGATCCGGCCCGCGCGGTCGGTGGGCGCGCCGGTCGCGGCGGCGATCCGGGCGGCCAGGGCGGGTGCGGCAACACCGGCGGCCCAGAATTTCGTGTACGCCTCGATGCGCTCCTCGCCCTCGGCGGTCTCCACCTTCACGCCGTACGCGTCGACGTCGGTGACCCGCGTGCCCAGCCGCACCTCGACACCCAGCCGGCGCAGTTGCTTCCGGGCCGCCGCCGACAGGTGCTGGTCGAAGGCCGGGAGCACGCGGTCGACGGCATCGACGAGCACGACCCGCGTGGTGGCCAGGTCGGCCCGCCGGTACTGGCCCTTCAACGCCCGGTGGGCCAGCTCGGCGATCTGCCCGGCCAGCTCGACGCCGGTCGGACCGGCACCGACCAGCACGAACGTCAGCCACTGGCGGCGGCGCTCCGGGTCGTCCTCGAGCTCGGCCATCTCGAAGGCGTGGAAGATCCGGCTGCGCACCTCGAGAGCGTCGTCGATGTTCTTCAGCGCCGGGGCATGCTCGGCGAACCGCTCGTTACCGAAGTAGGAGTTGCTGGCCCCGGCCGCCACGACCAGTGAGTCGTACGGAACAGACCTTTCCCGGCCGTCGGGCGAGCTGACCACGACGGTGCGGGCCACGACGTCGACGTCGGTCACCCAGCCCAGCCGGATGTCACGCCCGGGCAGGATCTCGCGGATCGGGGGCGCCACCTCGCCCTCGCTCAGAATGCCCGCCGCGACCTGGTAGAGCAGCGGTTCGAAGAGGTGATAGGTGGTGCCGTTGATGACAGTGACCTGAGCCGGGACCCTGCCCAGCGCCTTGGCCGCGAACAGGCCGCCGAAGCCGGCGCCGACGATGACCACACGGTGCTCTCTGGTGTTCACGCTGTCGGGACGACTGCGCCCCGTCCGTCGTGACGGACTGATAGCGGGATCACATTCGCGCCGGGAAACAGGCACAGAGTAGGCGCGAAGCAACGCCGGGTACGGTACTGTCCGTGCCCGGCGCTCACGTGGGAACGGCGCGGTATGTTGTCGTGCGCCGATCACGTCACATCCACACTGGACACCGGGAGCCCACCGAGGTGAGGATGATCAGCGTGGCTGAAGACGTGTCCAGGCTGGACACCAACGTGCCGGAGACCGCCCGGATCTGGAACTACCTGCTGGGCGGCACCGACAACTTCGCGGCCGACCGGGCCGTGGGCGACCAGATCATGGCCACCCTCCCCCAGCTGGCCGACAACGCAAAGCTTTCCCGCGCCTTCCTCGTCCGGGCCGTCCGCTTCCTCGTCCTGGAAGCCGGGATCCGCCAGTTCCTCGACATCGGCACCGGGCTGCCCACGGCCGACAACACCCACCAGGTGGCCCAGGCCGCCGCGCCCGACGCCCGCGTTGTCTACGTCGACAACGACCCGCTCGTGCTGGCGCACGCGCGCGAGCTGCTGACCAGCACGCCCGAGGGCGCGACCGACTACGTCCACGAGGACCTGCGCGACCCCGAGGCGATCCTGCGCGCCGCCGCCCGGACCCTCGACCTGGACAAGCCCGTCGCCCTGGCGCTGATGGGCGTGCTCGGGCACATCGAGAGCGACGACACGGCCCGCTCGATCCTCGCCCGGCTGCTGCGCAACCTGCCGTCCGGGAGCTACGTGGCGATGTACGACGGCGCCGACACCGACCCGGCCACCCGCGAGGCGACCCGCATCTGGAACGTCTCGGCCAACCCGAAGTACCACCTGCGCAGCCCCGAACGAATCGTTCACCTGTTCGAAGGGCTCGAACTCGTCCATCCGGGGGTGGTCCCGGTCACCAAGTGGCGATCTGATGGGTTGGAGATCTCCCAGTACTGCGCCGTCGGCCGCAAGCCGTAGCGCGCCGGACATCACTTTGATAAGCAGGTCACCATGATCGGGCGAGGGGACAGCGGCGGCTCGACCGTACGCCGGTTGCAGCTGGGTGCGCGCCTGCGCGAGCTGCGCCTCGCCGCCGGCGTGAGCCGCGAGGCCGCCGGCTACCGCATCCGCGCGTCCGAATCCAAGATCAGCCGCATGGAGCTGGGCCGCGTCGGGTTCAAGGCCCGCGACGTGACCGACCTGCTGGTGCTCTACGGCATCGAGGACACCGCGGAACACGAGCGCCTGCTCGAGCTGACCAAGGCGGCCAACTCGCCGAGCTGGTGGCACACCTACGGGGACGTGCTCGAGAGCTGGTTCCACAGTTACCTCGACCTCGAGCAGGCGGCTGAGCTCATCCGTACGTACGAGATTCAGTTCGTGCCGGGCCTGCTGCAGACCGAGGCGTACGCCAGCGCGGTGATCCGCCTCGGGCACAACAACCCGGGCAAGCACGAGGTCGAGCGGCTCGCCAAGCTGCGGATGGCCCGCAAGGAGACGCTGACCCGGCCGGAATCACCCACGTTCTGGGCGGTGCTCGACGAGGCCGTGCTGCGGCGGCTGATCGGCGGGCGCGACGTGCTGCGCGACCAGATCCTGGCCCTGCTCGAGGCCTGCGACAATCCGAACGTACGCCTTCAGGTGATTCCGTTCGACTCGGGCGGCCACGCGGCGGCCGGCGGCGCGTTCAGCATCCTGCGGTTCCCGCACGAGGAACTCGACGACGTGGTCTACATCGAGCACCTCACCAGCGCCCTCTACCTGGACAAACGCGAGGACGTGGACGACTACGCGGCGGCGTTCGGCCGGCTCATCATCGAGGCCGCCCCGCCCGCGCGCACCCCCGAGATCCTGAAGGCCGTGCTGATCGACCTGGAACGCTGGTAGATCTCCACATTGGGTGGTTGTGCTCGGCAACCGCAGCCGATAGAAACTTCCCCATGACGGACCAAGAGGCCCCCGCCGAGTTGCAGCCCGACGTGCCGCACGCGGCACGCATGTGGAACTACTGGATGGGCGGGAAGGACAACTTCGCCGCCGACCGCGCCGCCGGCGACGCGGTGGCCCAGGTCTATCCCGAGATCGCGGTGATGGCCCGCCAGTCCCGCAAGTTCCTGATCCGGGTGGTCCGCCATCTGGCCGCCGAGGCCGGCATCCGCCAGTTCCTCGACATCGGCACCGGCCTGCCCACCATGCAGAACACGCACGAGGTGGCCCAGGGCATCGCCCCCCACTCCAAGATCGTCTACGTCGACAACGACCCGATGGTCCTGGCCTACGCCCGCGCCCTGCTGGTCGGCACGACCACCGAGGGCGTCACCACGTACGTCCACGCCGACTACCACGACCCCGAGAAGATCCTGGCCGACGCCGACTCCGCGCTCGACTTCACCGAGCCGGTCGCCGTCATGTTCATGGGCGTCATGGGCTACGAACCCGACATCAAGGTCATCCGCTCGATCGTCGACACGGTGATGGCCCGCGTCCCCTCCGGCAGCTACCTGGTCTTCTGGGACGGCACCAACACCTCCGAGGCCGTGGTCGAGGGCGCAGCCAAGCTCGCCGAAATGGGCGGCGTCCCCTACATCCTGCGCAGCCCGGAAGAGCTGGCCACGGTGTTCGAGGGCCTCGAGCTGGTCGAACCCGGCCTCACCCAGATCAGCTCGTGGCGCCCCGACGGCGACGGCATCGAGTCCATCGAGGCGTACGGCGCGGTCGGCCGCAAGCCGTAGCCGACCCTGAAGGGCAGGCCGCGCTCGCGGCCTGCCCTTTATCGCGCAGCCTCCGCTGTCGGGTCATACCTCGGCGCCAGGCTCAGGCGCTCAGCTGCTCGCGGCGTGGGCCTGGGCGAGGAGTTGTTCCGTGCGTTCCATGCAGCGCATCCGAGCGGGTACAAGTCCGTAGGGCATTTCGGTCACCGCTTCGCCAGCACTCATCCGGGTGTCCTCCTCCCCCGTCAGGTCGGCGTCGTAGATCTCGAAGAGTTTCTCCCCGGCCCGGCCCAGCCCCGCTGCCTCGATGGCCTGCTCCCGGGATGTGGTCCAGGCTGATGCCGGCCCGGCCATCTTGCGAATCCACAGAATGCGGATCATGTCGTCGTAGCCGTAGCGGCGGCCGTCCACGCCTCGCTCGGGCTCGGGCAACAGACCGATCTCGTGGTGGTGGCGGATGTCGCGCGGGGTCGTCCCGGCGAACGCGGCCGCATCACCGATCTTGACTACAACACCATCCAGGTCCCACCACAGCCAGGTCCCACCACAGCCAGGCCCCAGCGGGCTCGGCACAGGGAACAACGCAAGATCTCCCCGATTGCTGCCAGGAACGTTGGCGGAGCGGCATCCGGGACGGCAGGTCCACAAGGATTCCGATCAAGCACCTGACCTGTACCCCCGACCGAGGAGCCCTTCCGTGCGTATCCCCTCTCGCGTCCCGGCCGCCACTGCGGTTCTCGCCGGCCTTCTGTTGACCTCGGCCTGCGCCACCAGCGACGACACCGCCAACGCGGGAGCAGGCAACGCTCCGACCTCGAACGCCCCCTCGGTCAGCCCGACCACGACGTCACCGTCGCCTTCCGCCTCCACCTCCACGTCGTCGCCCAAGCCCACGACGTCGCGCTCGAAGTCGTCCGGCAGCGGTGGTAGCGGCGGCGGCGTCTTCAGCGGTACCCGCCAGGTGTACCTGCTGCCCAAGAACAGCGAGTCGACCCTGGGCGTCGTCCAGGACGGCAAGATCGGCCTGTCCGAGAAGTTCGGCGACGGCGAGCTGTTCGTGCTGACGGCCGTCCGCCAGGGCGGCGACCAGTACTGGATCCGCACCGCCAAGCTGCGCAAGGGCGGCGAGCCGTACTGCCTGTCGGCCAAGCTCGGATCCGGCGGCGCGCCGGCCGCTGTGAAGACCGCGGCGTGCGACGCCGCGGCATCGGACCAGCTGTTCCGCTTCCGCAAGACCGGCCAGTCGAACGGCAAGCCCACGTACACCATCCGTACGGGCAAGGACACGTACATCATCCAGGACCCGACCGGCGAGATCGCCGGCACCGGCACCGGCGTGGCCGCGGCGCAGATCGGCGAGGGCACGCCCGACATCGACACCCCGTTCATCATCGCCGACAAGGGCAAGGCCACCATGCCCCTCCTGGACTGACCCCGCAATCTGCCGGAAGAATGCTCCGGGTACCGACGGCCCAGCTTCCCCGGGCCGGCCGGCATCCGGCACGGGCGGTCGTGACGTCGTCCAGCTCCCGGCAGGCGGACGGTCCGCGGCGCTCGGCGAGGTCGTCGCGGAAGCGGTGGCCGCACTACGTCGGCTTCAGCAGGCGCGCCGCCACCAACCAGCTCGCCGGCGCCGTCCGCAAGCGCCCGGGTGGGATGTGAAGGTGCGGCGCGGTGACCGCGGCGAGATCGCCGCCCTGTAGCCGAGGAGGGTCCATCAACATCGTTTTCGAGACGCACGCGCTGACCGAGGACAACGAACGCGGCTTCGCCACGGGTTGGCTACCCGGCCGCCTCAGCGAACGCGGCCGGTCCAACGCAGCCGACATGGGCCGCCGCCGCCGCGACGACGGCATCGCCGCGGTCTTCAGCTCAGATCTGCGCCGAGCCGCAGACACGGCAGAGATAGCCTTCGGCGCCACCACCATCCCGATCCTGTACGACTGGCGCCTGCGCGAGTGCGATTTCGGCGAGCGCAACGGAAGCCCGTCCTCCGAGGTGGGCCGCGACCGCCTGGCGACCTACCGGGCCCTGGAACACGCAGCCCACGGCCGCACCATTCACGACCTGGTAGCCGAAACCTTCGAGTGGCGCCCCGAAGGCTGGGAGTACACGCTCGACTGACGGCCAAGCGACCGACGCCATCCCAGCGTCGACTCCAGGCGGACGCGCACGAAGCCGCCGCGGGCCGAAGCCAGGTGGCCGACCACCTCTCGTAGCTGGAGCCGCCTGTTCCGCCCCAGTGCCCCGGCGGGGTCACGCGCATGAGACTGCCACCTGAATTCCGCACTAGAGGGGCCGGCGGCGGAGGACCAGGGTGGCGAAGCCGAGGACTCCGCGGTAGCCGCGCAGCCACTGGTCGCGGTGCTCGTTCGCCAGGCGGGTGGCTTCGGGCGCGTCGGGGTGGCCGGGGTTGTCGATGGCCCACTCGAGCAGGGAGCCGGTCCAGGACCACTCGTAGTCGTCCCACTCGGCGGCGTCGCTGATGTGGGCGTAGATGGGATGCCAGCCGGCGTCGGCGGCGGTTTCGATCAGGGTGGGCAGGTCGGTGAAGTCGCCGGGCTTGGCGTCCAACGCGGCCAGGGCTTGCGGGGTCGGGCTCGTCTCCCAGAAACCGTCGCCGACGATCAGGACGCCGTGGGGGTTCACGTGGCGGCCGGCCAGGTCGAGGGTTTCGGCGAAGCCGCCGAAGGCATGGGTGGAGCCGACGCAGAGCACCAGGTCGTAGTCGCCGTCGGGGACGTACGTCCGCGCATCGCGCTCGTGCAGTGTCAGACGGTCGGACAGCTCGCGCATGGCCGCCACCGCTTCCGCACGCTCCAGGGCGTGCGCGCTCAGGTCGACGCCGTCGGCGTGTCCGTCGGGATAGTGGGCCAGCGCCTGCAGCGCCCACGCCGCCTGGCCGCAGCCCAGATCGAGGATCCGGGCTGCCGGTCCGCGCCCGGCACGGCGCAGCAACTTGTTCACGTTGACGCCCGCGACCGGCGCGGCGATGGGGTGATGGGTGTGCGCGAGCGCGCTGACACGTTGACGATCCACGTGGTCCAGTCAACACGAAACTATATTTACGAACGGTCGGTCGTTTAGTAGGGTCGACGGCATGGGAACAGACGGGCGGCTACTGCGGGGTGAGCGCACCCGCACCGCCGTGCTCGACCGGGCGTTGCAGCTGGCGACGACGGCGGGCCTCGACGGCCTGTCGCTCAGCCAGGTCGCCGATTCGCTCGGCGTCAGCAAGTCCGGTCTGTTCGCGCACTGGCGTTCCAAGGAAGAGCTGCAGCTGGCAGTCATCGCCCACGCCCGCGCCCAGTGGACAGAGCTGGTCATCGGCCCGGCTCTGGAAGCGCCACGCGGCGTGCGACGCCTGTGGGCTGTGCACAACCAGCGGCTCGACTTCTACGAGTCGAAGACCCTGCCCGGTGGCTGCTTCTTCGCCAACGCGCATTTCGAGTTCAATGCCCGGCCGGGCGCGGTGCGAGACCGGCTGGCCGTGGAACTCCGGGACTGGATGGGCTTTCTGACCAGCCTGGCCACGGACGCAGTCGCGCTGGGTGACTTCAGGCCCGGCACCGATCCGGCCGGCATCGCGTACGAAGCGGAATCTCTTGGCGTCTGCGCCGTGATGCAGGCGCCGGTGCTGGGCGCCGACGTGACGTTCCGCCATGCCCGCCGTGCCCTGTTCGACCATCTGCGAGCAGTCACCACTGACCCGACGATCCTTCCGGAGCCGACATGACAACCGCTGTCCACACCTACGGCGCCGTCGTTCCACAGGCCGTGCACTTCGACGACCTCGACGCAATGGGCGTTCTGCACAACAGCCGCTACGCCGTCCTGGTGGAAAGAGCCATCGTCGTCTGGTGGGCCGAGCGCGGCGTGTCCTTCACCGGCGGCCGCCCCACCACGCCCGACGCGTTCAACGTGGTGCGCGAATACCAGATCACCTTCCACACACCGATCCGCGGCACCGGCGAGATCGACATCCGCTTCTGGCTGGACCGCATGGGCACCACCAGCGCCGAGTACGGCTTCCAGGTGACGTCCGCCGACGCCCAGACCGTCTACGCCGAGGGCCGCCGCGTCAATGTCCGCCTCGACCCCGCCACCATGCGCCCAGCCCCGTGGACGCCCGATGGCCGAGCCATAGCCGCCACCCTCCAACGCCCCTGACCCAGCACCACGGTCCGCGGCGGCGAGGAGCGCCGGGCACGCTTGGCCGCCCCGCGCGACACCGCCACCGACCGGCCGACACGACCCGACAAGCACTCATCGCCGACACCGACGCGCACCACCGCCGGTCGGCAAGCCGCGCAGGACGGAACACGACCCGTGTCCGTTGCCATCGCAGTGTGTCCGCGTGCAACTTTGTCTCCGGTCACCCGAGCGCGTGAAGATCTGGGCGAGAACTTTCTGGACGTTGATGCTGCTGAGCCGCCGCCGGCAGATCATGCCCGACTGCAGAGAATCGCAGCTCAGCAAGCCCAGAGACAGGCTTCGGTGGCTCGAATCCGGCCCGGACGCACCGCTGCAGCGCCGGCACGACCTGGAACAGCGGGCTGCGGGCCAGCGAACCGGCGCACATCAGCACACCGGTGGGCGGCTGGCTTCATCGGTGAGTTGGAGGCCCCGTTGATCGGTGGTCTCGGGTCCCACTGCTCGGCAGCCGACTTCCGGCCCACCGTGTTGGTGGTGGGTTGTCAGCGGCGGCAAAGTTGTTCGTAGCTCTCGCGTGGTTGAGCGGTCAGTCGGTTGATGTCGTGTCGGCGGCACCAGATCACATGGAAGAAGACGCCGCCGCGGCGCGGGTGAACGGATCGCGGCGACGAGGCTGACGGACCTCGCGACGCTCAGGATCGGCCCTGCGCGTTCCTTCGTGCAATAAAGACGGAGCCGACGACCACACCCAGGCCCGCACCGAGCGCGACTCCGAAACCGGCGTTGTCGAAAAAACCCCCGACGACAACGCCGAAGAGTGAGCCGAATGCGATCCAGACTCCCAGATTTCCCCAGGGCCCGAGACCTGCGGCGCCAGGGGGCGTGTTCTTGCTCGTCATGGCATCTCTCCCCAGGACGCGGGCGGAAAAGGCTGACATCTAGCGGCCCACCACGGCGGATGCGCAACCATCCTCCTCACAAAATATCACCGGACATCAATAACCTTCGCGTCGCTGACCGGTGTCTCGGCACTGTAGGCGCCTCCGGCGATGCACCGACCGTGTGCTGTCAGTGAAGCTGAGTAGGCCGGATGGGCACGCGATGACCTGCGTTTCGTCCGCCAGTTGGAGTCCCGATCAATTGGCTGGTTCAACATTCGCCGGTCTCGGACCCGCCGTTGACGGTGGGAGCATTGGCGGGTCCGAACGAAAGCCCGCCGATGCCCGACCGGATCACCGCCGCCCCTGTCCGGCGCACCCACTGGGCACTGCAGGCCATCCTCGTTTTCGCCGACGTCGCCGACCACGTCCGATGGACCTTGAGATGCGCCACCTTCCCTCCTTGAACCGTCCGAATCGCATCCCTACCTGGTGGTCAAGCAGAAAAGCCGGCACCACGTTCGCAATCAGCGACATCACGATCCTCGGATTCGCCGGCGGCATCGCCCACGCCGCGCACGCGATCCGCCGCTCGCTGGGCTCCCCTCACCTGTCACGACATCCCAGCGCTGCCGCTCCCCGACACCGCCGTCATCACTCGCCCGGCCGCTGACCCACCGTTGTGAACCTCGGTCCCGCCACCGCAGAAGCGGGCTCCAAGGTCAGCGATATCGATCAAGGAAATTGCTCAACCCGGGCCCGAAAGTCGCGCACATCTGGGCTCGTCACACGCACGAAGCCAGGAGGCCGCCGGTGATCGGCGAGTCGGGTGGGTGGCCGTCGTCGATCGGCACGATGATGGGTGTGGAGTGGGGGCGATGGAAGCCGACAGCGCGCAAATCAAGCTGGCAGAGCTGCTTGCCGGCTACTCGCTCGAGATGACCGGCAAGGACGTCGGCGAGCTGGCGGCCGCGCGCGAGCTGATCGATGTCGGCACCCGGGTCAACATCACGTTTCTCAGCGGCGAGGACCGTGGGCTCCGCCTGGCGGCGGCCGCGGCCGTCAAGGCGTACGGGTTCACGCCCGTCCCCCACATTTCGGCCCGCCGGTTGGCTTCGCGCGCTGCCCTGGAGGAGTTTCTGCGGGAGCTGGGCCGGGTGGGTGCCGTTGACAACGTCTTCGTGGCCGGCGGGGACCCGGACGAGCCGCAGGGGCCGTTCGGCGACTCACTGTCGGTGATCGAGTCCGGGCTTCTCGAGACCCATGGCGTACAGCGGGTGAGTATCGCCGGATATCCGGAGGGTCACCCGGGCATTCCCGATCACGTGCTGTGGCCGAGTCTCACCTCGAAGCTCGCCGGCCTGCGCGGCCGCGGGCTGGCCGCCGAGATCGTCACCCAGTTCGGCTTCGACGCCGACCCGGTGCTCGACTGGATCGCCGCCGTCCGTGAGCGCGGGATCGACATCCCCATCCGGGTCGGCGTGCCCGGGCCGGCCGGCGTGCGCCGGCTGCTGCGATACGCGGCCCGCTTCGGTGTCGGCACGAGCGCCACCCTGGCCCGGCGGTACGGCGCAGACCTGTTGGCCACCGCCGGTCCGGACGCCTTCCTGCGCGCGCTGGCCACCGACCACCACCCCGACCAGCACGGACGGATCGGACTGCACTTCTACACGTTCGGCGGCCTGCGGGCCACCACCCAGTGGATCAGCGACTTCCGCACCGGACAGCAGCCGGCAACCAGCTGAGCCGGGGCCGAGAAAGCGGCGCCTTGCGAGCGAAAACTTGCGGTACAGTCCGGAAGTTACGCGATCGAGCGGCAGGGGACGACGATGACGAGCGCCGAGACGAGCACACTCAGCGAGGCCACCACCCCGAGCCGGGGAATCCGGAACCCGGTGCTGGCCGGATTCCACCCGGACCCGTCGATCCTGCGGGTCGGCAACGACTACTACATCGCGACCTCGACCTTCGAGTGGTATCCCGGCGTACGCGTGCACCACTCGACCAACCTGGTCGACTGGACTCCGCTCGGCGGCGCCCTCGACGACAAGCGCCTGCTCGACCTGACCGGCACCGGCGACTCGAACGGCGTGTGGGCGCCCAATCTCTCGTACGCCCATGGCGAGTTCCACCTGCTCTACTCCGACGTGGCGACGTTCGCCGGCGGCTACTGGGACCCGCAGAACTTCCTGGTCACCGGGCCGGGGCCGACCGGGCCGTGGTCCGACCCGGTCGTGCTGCACGGGCGTGGTTTCGACGCGTCGCTCTTCCACGACGACGACGGCACCACCTGGATGCTGTCGATGGTCGCCGACTGGCGCCCGGGCCGGAACCGTTTCGGCGGCATCTCGATCCAGCAGTACGACCGTGCGACGCGCAAACTTGTCGGCCCCGAGCACATGATCTTCACGGGCACCGCGGCGGGCGTGACCGAGGCGCCCAACCTGTACCGCAAGGACGGCTGGTACTACCTGGTCACCGCCGAGGGCGGCACGAGCTGGGAGCACCAGGTGACGGTCGCCCGGTCGAGCCACGTGCTCGGCCCGTACCTCGCCGACCCGGTCGGCCCCCTGCTCACCTCGGCCGGGGACCCGTCGCTGACGCTCCAGAAGGCCGGCCACGGCAGCCTGGTCGAGACGCCGGACGGCCAGTGGTACCTCGCGCATCTGGTGGGCCGGCCGTACACGCCGCGGGGTCGCTGCGTCCTCGGCCGCGAGTCGGCAATCCAGGAGGTCACCTGGACCGACGAGGGCTGGCCGCGCATCACCGACGGCACGCCGGCCGACATCGTGCCCGCGCCGATCGGCGTGAAGGTGCCCGCCGAGGCGCCCGTCTCGTCGGAACACCTCGAGGACGACGACTTCGACGCCCCCCAGCTCGGCGTGAACTGGTCGACGCTGCGCCGCCCGGCCACTCCCGACTGGGTCTCGCTCTCGGAACGCCCGTCCCACCTGCGCATCCATGGCGGCCGATCGCCCATGGGACGCCACCAGCCCAGCCTGGTGGCCCGCCGCGTCGTCGCCACCGACGGCGAGTTCGAGGCCACCATGGAGTTCACGCCGCGCAACTATCGCCAGCTGGCCGGGATCACCGCCTACTACAACACCCGCAACTGGTACTTCCTGCACATCACCGCCGACGACGACGGCACCCCGATCCTCGACCTGCTCACCTGCGACAGCGGCCAGGTCACCGTCGTCCCCGGCGTCCGCACCCCCGCCCCGCTCACCCCCGTCCGCCTGCGCTTGCGCTTCGCCGGTCCGTCTCTCTCTTTCTCGTACGCGTTCAACAGCGCAACGGAGACAGCCGAGTGGCACAACGCGGGCCCTTCCCTGGACGCCACCACCCTCTCCGACGAGTACGCCGCCCAGGTCATCAACGGCGAGCCCGCCGCCTGGGGCTTCACCGGCGCCTTCGCCGGCCTGTGGGTGCAGGACCTGGGCCGCGAGGGCGCCTACGCCGACTTCGACCGAGCCTCCTACCGAGCCACCACCTGAAGCCCGGCAGCCACCCACCCAACCGGCCGGCGCCACGGCCAAACCCGTCCGCTCAGAGCCAACAACCACCGGCCGCCCGCACGTCAGGAAACTCGCCCCTTCGCGAGCACACGACCAGCCGCGAACGCCGAAGGCAGTGCACGACCCGGCCGCACGCAGATCGCCGGACCCGGAAAACAGCAGCCCAGCCATCGCACAGGCAGCCAGCGCGTGAAAGGCACTCCTGCCATCGCATAGGCAGCGGCCCGCGAAGGCACTCCCGCCATCACGTAGACAGCCAGCCCGCGAAGGCACTCCGCCATCACGTAGACAGCCCAGCCCGCGAAGGCACTCCCGCCATGACGGCGGACTGCGGAAACCCGCGCTTCAATGATCGCCACGATTCCTGCGGTCGAGCAGGACCAGCGCCCGTGAGCCAGATGCCGGGTCGCTCGAACACCGCCTCGTGTCGCCGTCGGGTCACGACGCCAGCATCACGACATAGGCTCGTGGCGGAAGCCGACTGACGTGTAGAGCCGCCGGGCGTCGTCGTCGGAGGTGCTGAGGATGATCAGGTCTGCGCCCAGGGTGGCCGCGGCTTCGATGAGCGTGACGGTGACCAGGCGCCCGAAGCCACGGCGGCGGGCTGTAGGCAGCGTGGTGATGCCGACCAGTTCGGCGACGCCCGACCACACCGGCAGGGCCATGCCCGCGGCGACCGGCTCACCGGCCGCCCGTACCGTGACCGCTCGCGCGCCGACCATCTCCCGACGGAACGCGGCGGCCTGCTCGTAGGTGACCGGCGCCGCCGAAGGATCGAAGCCGCGCTCGTTGACGTCGAGGTTCTCGCGAATCAAGGCGACCGGCGCCGTCTCGTCGATCAGGACCACCTCAACCTCCGGCGGGCGAGGCACGCCGCCGGCCGGCGGCGCCACCGACCCCGACGCGGGCCGTTGAGCGACCGGGACGCCCAGCGGCGGGACGGCCGCGCCCAGCGGAACGTGAGCGCCCGGCGGAACGGCAGCACCCGGCGAAAGGGCCGTGCCGGGCGAAACCGCAACGCCCGACGAAACCGCAACGCTTGGCGGAACCGCAACGCTGGGCGGGACCCCAGCGCCGGTAACGGCAGCGCCCGGCGAAACCGCACCGCGCTGCGGCACCGCACTGCCCGGCGGCACCGCAGCGCCCGGAACGGCGGCGCCCGGCGCAACCGCACCGCCCGGCGGGACCTCTGTACCCGGCGGGACAGTCAGGACGAACAGTTCGCCGTCCACGACCCCGCCGCGCCGGCGAAGGTACTCAAGGGCCCGTAGTCGCAGGTCTTCCACACCGCCATCCTCAGCCGCGCGTCAAGCGGAAAACGCGTAACAGCAACGGGTGGCGGCGACATGGCCCGGCCCGTCAGGAGCGCCACTGGGTGAGGAAGCCTTCGGCGACGCGCTCGGCGCGCTGGTGGACGTCGTCCTTCGTCAGGTTGTCGCGGGCCCACCGCATGCCCAGCTGGGCCAGGGTGTCGGCGCCCTCGTTGAGGATGTCGCCGGAGTGGCCGCGGACGGTCTCGACGGTGAGGTGGGCCGGGTTCGCGGTCACCAGCCGGCGCAGTTTGTCGAGCGTGGCGACGCCGCTGTTGCTGCCGATGTAGCCCGCCGGCATCCGCTCGCTGCCGGCCTTCCACCGTTCGAGGATGGCGGCCGCGTTCCGGCTGTCGGTGACGATGGTGACGGGGCGGGTGGTCAGGTCGGCGCGGATGGCGTGCCAGACCGCGCGCAGTTCGGTGACGGTGGTGACCTCGTTGCCGGCGTTCGCGGCGAACTGGGGGTAACGGCCGCATCCGTAGCTGCCGCCGGTGGACAGGTAACCCCAGCCGGTGAGCCAGCCCCGGCGCCGCGCGATCTGTCTCAGGGAGACCGAGCCGTCGGTGTAAACGGTGAGCGGTAGCCCGGCCGGCGGCTTGCCCAGGTGGCCGGTGACCGCGGCGGCACGGTGGTGGCGTGGCAGCCCTCGAGCATCGGAGCCCGCCCGAGCCAGGCCGTGGTTCACGCTTCCCCCTCGCCGGGTTGAAGACTGGGCGCACCGGACGGCCCGCTTCCGAGGTTCCCGCCCCGCGGGCCGTCCTGGGCATCCCACCTTCGGGTCGAGGAATCCGCGGATCGGGGACGGGCCGGCGCGGAACGGAGAGTGACGCCTCAGGTGGGAATCGTGAACTGCCGCAATTCGTGCGGGCCGGTGCCGCCGACGGGCACGGCCACGCCGCGTACGATGCGCTCGTCGGTCCAGGCGAGGTCGACGGTCTGCGTCCCCTTGCCGCCGGCGGCAACCACCTCACGGTCGGCCAGGACGGCGCCGTTCTCGGTGCTGAGGACTGCCACTCGGACCGCGCCCCCGGACTTCTGATAGCTGACCGCGACCCGGCCGGTCGACGGTGAGAGCCGCAGGCCGGTCACCCGCCTGCACCCCAGAGACGTCAGCGGCAGGAAACGCAGACCCTGCGGCGGCGCGATGGACATCAGAAGCGGGCGGCACGACCGGCTGGAGGCGGCGATCAGCAGCCGGTCGCCGGTCACGTCGGCGGCGTCGAGGGCACCGGCCGGGTTGTCGTCGGGCAGGTCGAGCATGGCGGACGAGATGACCAGCCGCTCGAGCCCGCCGGACAGGTCGTGCGCGTACAGACCGTACGGGCGCCAGAGGTACGCCGTGGTGGCGTCGGCCGCGGCCAGCGAGACCGGCTGACCCTCCTGCCGGACGTTGCGCTGCTGCGTCCCGCGCCCGGGGGCCTGGATGGTCAGCAGCATCTCGAGGCCGGAGTCACCGCCCACCGCTGTGCCGCGCGGGCCGAGGGAGACCAGACGCCCGTCGGGCAGGCCGATCGACCTGTCGTAGTCGCCGCCGCCCTCGACGGCGTGGGTGAGCAGGTGGTCGTCGACGGAGAGCTCGCCGATCCGGAGATCGCCGGTCAGCCGGGCCGGCGACGGATCGCCCTGGGCCGCGACGTATTGCCCGTCGGCGCCGGACAGCAGCAGGCGCTGAGGTGAGGTCGTGACCGCGACCGCGGGGTTGAACGGCGGTGTCGCGTCGGCGTTCTGCCGCACGGCGAGCCCACCGCCGACCAGGCCCGCCAGCACGGTGAGGGCCCCGGCCACGGCGGTGGTGCGGCGGCGGATGCGGTGGCGGCGGGCCCGGCGGTAGACGGCGGGCAACTCGCCCGCGTAGCCCTTGGGCGCCTCGGCCGCGGCGCGGACGGCCAGCTCGATGTCGCGGGGGATCTGGTCCATGCTCACTCCTCGGAGCTCAGCTGGGTGCGGAGGGTGGCCAGGCCGCGGGAGAGGCGGCTCTTGACCGTTCCCTCGCTGAGGCCGAGGGCCTCAGCCGTCTCGGCGGTGGACAGGTCGAGCAGGATGCGGCAGGTGACGACGGCCCGCTGCGGGAGCGGCAACTCGGCCAGCACGAGCAGCGCGCCGACCGGAGTGCTGTCGAGCGCCGGATGGTCGGCCTCGCCCGGCGGCGGGCTCTCGCGGCGAAGCTTGCGCCACCGGGACGTCGCCCAATTCAGGCCGACACGGAAGACCCAGCCGGCCGGATTGTCGAGCGCGCCCACCACCGGCCATTTCGCGTAGGCCCGGGCCATCGCCTCGTCGACCGCCTCATGGGCGAGATCGTCCCGCCGGAGCGTCACCGCCAGCGCGCGATACACCCGGTCGACGTGCGCGCGGTAGAAGCCCTCGAAGCCATCGGCCGCCGGCGGGGCGGGAGCGGGAGCCGGGGCGGAACGGGGAGCTGTCGTCGGAACCACCATGTCCGATACACGCGGGCGCACCCCGTGAGGTTCCCAGGCGTACGCAAAAAGCTCGGACATCGATGGACTGCGATGTAATTGCACGGGCATTTGGTGTTGTCACCGCGAGCGCTCAGCCCCCGACCCCCGGGCCGGGCGCGACGCGGTGAACGCGTGAGTGGGCGGGCGCTGGACCACCAACACCGCCGACGACGCCGCGAACGTGATTGCGCTCTGCAAGCAGAACAAGCTGATCTGCGTGCTCGAGAACCCGGAACACCGTGCTCTCCATCCACATGTATGCGGTCTTCAACCAGGCCGCCGCTGTCACCAGCTACCTGGACACGTTCGAGCGCAACGGCTGGCCGCTGGTGATCGGCGAGTTCGCTGGCAGTTCGCCCGACTGTGTACGGCAGCGAGCCCCCGACGAGCCCGCCGCCGACCCCGACCACACCGCCGCCGACCACACCGCCGCCGACCGGCGCCTGTACCGCCGCCTACGCGGTGACCGGCCAGTGGAGCGGCGGCTTCCAGGCCGAGGTCGAGGTCACCGCGGGCAGTAGCGCCGTCAAGGGCTGGACGGTGACCTGGGCCTACGCGAACGGCCAGTCGGTGACGCAGGCGTGGAACGCCACCGTGACGAGCAGCGGCTCGGCCGTGACGGCGAGGAACGCCAGCTACAACGGCGCCTTGGCCGCCGGCTCCGGCACCCAGTTCGGCTTCCTCGGCTCGTGGACCGGCGCCAACGGCACTCCCACAGTGAGCTGCTCCGCAGCGTAGAACCGGCTTCTTCGATGAACGGGTCGGCGAACGGCATTGGCGGCGGCCTCGTAAAGTCGCGCCCATGCCGTTCGCTCCGAGCCAGATCATCGTGCGCCGATACGTCCGGGCCGGGCGCACCACCTTCGCCAAGCCGATGCGCGTGGTCAGCGACGACGAGGCCGGATTGCTGCTGTGGATGCCGGTCGGCACCGAGCACGCCCAGCTGACCGACACCGACGGCAGCACGCTGCACGACCGCCCCCTGCACGAGATGCGGGATCCACGGCTCGTCCGCAAGAAGTGGCGGTTCTGGGACATCCTCGTGCTCATGCCGGCCGGCGCCGCGTACTCGGTCTGGTGGTTCTTCTCCCCCGAGGGCGGCTTCGGCGGCTGGTACGTCAATCTGGAGACCCCGTTCACCCGGCGCCCCGAGGGTGTCGACACGACCGACCTCGTGCTCGACATCGTGGTGAGCCCCGATCTCAGCTGGGAGTGGAAGGACGAGGACGAGTTCGCCGCCGCCATCGGCGCCCCCGGCTACTTCGACGCCGCCACCGCCGGCGAGATCCGGGCGGAGGGCGAGCGCCTCATCGCGCTCGCGAAGGCCGGCGCCTTCCCGTTCGACGGCACCCACACCGGCTTCCGCCCGGACCCGGCGTGGGCTCAGTTGATCGGGGAGATCATCCCGCCGTTGCAGTAAATGGTCTGGGCGGTGACCCAGCGCGTCTCCGGGGCGACCAGGAAGCGCATCACCGGCACGATGTCGGCCGGCTCGCCCAGGTCGCCGTTGATGGTCATGCTCTTGAGCCAGGCGATGGTCTCGTCGGTCTCCACGTCGTAGAAGAAGTTCGTCTTCTGCGGGCCGGGGGCGATGCAGTTGACGGTCACGCCGCGCGGGCCGACCTCCTTGGCGAACGCCTTGGTGAAGTGCTCGACCGGAGCCTTGCTGCCGGCGTAGGCCGAGTAGGTCGCCGCGGTGACGGCCACCTGCGTCGTCACCAGGTTGACGATGCGCCCGTCGTCGGCCATCCGGCGGGCGGCCTCGGCCATCAGGAAGAACGGGATCTTCGCGTTGATGGCGAACGAAGCGTCGTACTCGTGCTCGGTGGTCTCGGCGAGCGGCTTGCGCACGATGATCCCGGCCGTGTTGACCAGGATGTCCCAGTGCCCGAAGCGCTCGACCGCAGCGTCGACGAGCGCGGGGATCTGCCCCGGCGCGGTGAGGTCGCCCTGGTGGGCGATGGCTTCGACGCCCCGGCTCTTCAGGTCGCCGACGACGGCCTCGGCCTCCCCCGCCCGCTCCGGGCTGTTGTAGTGGACGACGAGGTTCGCCCCGTCGTCGGCCAGCGCCTCGGCGAACAGCTTCCCGATGTTCGCGCTTCCGCCGGTGACGACGGCGGTCTTACCTGCGAGTTTTCCAGTCATGCGCCCGGTGATGCCCGCCCGCCGGTCGCGGGCCGATCCCGATCTTGCGCTAGGGAAGCCCGAACTTGCGGTAAAGAGCGGGGCTGACGCCGTGCTCGCGCCGGAAGGCGGCGGCGAAGCGGCTCGGGCTCTGATAACCGCAGGCGGACGCGACCTGGCGGATGCTGAGGGTCGTCGTTCGCAGCAGGCCGGCGGCGCGGCGCATGCGCAGCATCGTCAGGTAGCGGTGCGGGGTCAGGCCGGTCGCCGCGCGGAACGAGCGCACGAAGTGGAACTTGCTCATCGCGGCCACCGCGGCCAGCGCGTCCAGGTCGACGTCGTCATCCAGGTGGTCGTGCATGTGCTCGATGACGCGGCCGGTGTCGAGCGAGGCGAGCGTCGCGGGCCGGGTGACGGGGATCGAGCGGTGCACGAGATGCGCCACGAGGCCCTGCGCCACGGCGTCCGCGTAGAGTGAGGGCGCGCCCTCGTGCAGGGCGCGGGCCAGCGCGCCGGCGGCCGCGGCCACGTAGTCGTCGTTGACCGTGAGCGCGTCGGGCAGGTCGGCCGGTGTCCGCCCGTACGCGGACAGCGCCTCTCCCACCAGGCCCGCGCTCAGCCGCAGATGCAGCGATTCCATCGGTTGCGGCCCGGCGGCCCGCCAGCGCAGGCGCACGCCGCGGCCGGGCGCGGTGATGCCGACCGAACCGGGACGGTACGCGGCGCCCCGCCAGGAACCGCCGCCCCGGCTCTCGATGTGGTAGCTGCCACTGGTCACCAGCACGACGGTCAGGTCCGGCGTGGGCGCGCGGCGGAACTCGTCGGCGACGGGCGGGTCGCGCCAGGTGCTGGCGTGCACCTGACGCCACCCGAGGACGTCGCTCGACCGCAGCAGGCGCGACGGAAGCTCGCTCATGCCGCCAACGATGCCCCGTCAGCGGCCGACCCGGAAGGTGAAAGTCCGGCGCCTTACCGCGCGATCGCCGTCCCGTGCCGGCACCCCGGGCATCCGACCGAGGCCAGGCCGGTCCAGGTGGTGAGGTCGGACTCGGGAGCCCACGTGAAGCGGGTGTTGGAGCCCCTCGTGCTCAGACCGAGGCGGCCGGCTCCTCGCCCGGGCCCGGCTCCGGCGGCACCTCCGGCTCCGGATCGGGCGGGCTGTCGCTGAGCTGTTCGCGCACGTAGACGTAGACGACCGACACCAGCGCGGCCACCGGCACCGCGAGAAGGGCGCCGATGATGCCGGCCAGGCCGCCGCCGAGCGTCACCGCGAGCAGCACGACAGCCGCGTGCAGCCCGAGACCCCGGCTCTGCACCATCGGCTGGAAGACGTTGCCCTCCAGTTGCTGCACCACGATGATGATGCCGAGCACGATCAGCGCGTCGACCCAGCCCTGGGTGACCAGCGCGATCAGCACGGCCACGAAGCCGGCGAACAGCGCGCCGACGATCGGGACGAAGGCCGTGATGAAGGTGAGCACGGCCAGCGGCAGCACCAGCGGCACACCGACGATCCACAGGCCGAGGCCGATGAAGACCGCGTCGAGCAGGCCGACGAAGGCCTGCGACCGCACGAACGCGCCCAGCGTGTCCCAGCTGCGGGTGGCCACGGCCGGCACGTCGTCGGCCAGCCGGCCCGGCAGTTGCTTCGACAGCCAGGGCAGGAAGCGCGGGCCGTCCTTGAGGAAGAAGAACATCAGGAACAGCGCCAGCACGGTCGTGATGACGCCGTTGAGCACGGTGTTCACACCGGTCAGGGTGTAGTTGACGATGTTGCCGGCGCTGGCCTGGATGCGTTCCACGGCCGCGTCGAAGGCGCCGGTGATGTCGTCGTCGCCGAAGTTCAGCGGCGGGCCCGACGCCCACTCGCGCACGCGCTGGATGCCGTCGACGACGCCCTGCGACAGCTCGCCCGACTGCGACGCGACCGGCACCGCGATGACGACGACGATGCCCGCCATCACTGCCAGGAACAGCACGGTGACGAAGGCTGCGGCCAGCGCCGGCTTCCAATTCCACCGGTAGCGCAGGAACCGGGCCACCGGCCAGGTCAGCGTGGTCAGCAGCAGCGCCACCACCACGGGCCAGATGACCGACCAGGCACGGCCCAGCAGCCACAGCACGACGTACGCCATGGCCAGCACGAGCAGCGTCTGCGCCGAGAGGACGGCCGACGTCCGTAAGGCGGACCGGGCCTTGTCGGGATTGAGCTTGGCAGGCATGCCGATCACCTTAGAGAGCAGCTCGCGAACGCGCTGGGCGACACCCGCCGGATCACGCCGGCTGGGACAGAACCGTGTCCATCCGGCCGCCGGAAGGCCCCGGCACGCGGCTCGGCGCCACGGACGACAATGGAGCCCATGCCGTACGGGGTTCTGGGTCCGACACTCGCCGGCCCGGCCGTGGCGGCGGGTGGGGCCCGGCTGCGCGCCCTGCTCGCCCGGCTGCTTCTCGACGCGGGCCGGGTGGTGCCCCTCCCCCGGCTCATCGACGATCTCTACGGCGACACCCCGCCCGCCGGGGCCGTCAACGCGGTGCAGTCCAACGTCTCGCGGCTGCGGCGTGAGGTTCCCATCGCGTACGACGGTTCGGGCTACCGCCTGGAGGTCGAGCCCGGCGAGGTCGACGTCCACCGGTTCGCCCGGCTCGCCGCCGAGGGACGGTCCGCGCTCCGGTCCGGCGACTTCGCCTCGGCCGAATCGCGGCTGTCGGAGGCGCTCGCGCTGTGGCGGGGCGAGGCCCTGGCCGACGTCCGGGCGGCGCCCTTCGCCCCGGCCGCGGCCGACCGCCTCGAGGAGCAGCGCCGCCGGGCGGTCGAGGACAGCATCGAGGCGCAACTGCACCTGCGCCCCTCGGCCGACGCCGTCGACGACCTGCGCGCGCTGCTCGCGGCGGCGCCGCTGCGCGAGCACACCTGGGCGCTGCTCATGCGCTCGCTCGTCGCGGGCGGGCGCCCGGCCGAGGCTCTGGCCGCGTTCGAAGAGGCTCGCCGCGTGCTGTCCGACGAGCTCGGCGCCGACCCGTCGGCCGAGCTGAGCGCGGTGCACACAGCCGTCCTGCGCGGGCCCCTGACCCCGGTGCCGCCACGGTCCCGGCTGCCCGCCCAGCTGACCAGCTTCGTGGAGCGGGACGAACTCGCGCGTACCGCGGAGTCGCTGCGGTCCGCGCGGCTGGTGACGCTGGTCGGGCCGGGTGGCGCCGGCAAGACCCGGCTGTCGCTCGAGGTCGCGGCCCGGCACCCGGGCGAAGCCTGTCTGGTCGAGCTGGCCGGCACCGGGCCCGACGACGTGCCGCGGGCGGTGCTCGACGCGCTCGGCCTGCGGGACACGGGCCTGCTCGACCGGTCGGCCGGGCCGGACGCGCTCGACCGGCTGCTGGCGGCGCTGTCCACCCGGGAGCTTTTGCTCGTGCTCGACAACTGCGAGCACCTGCTCGGGGCGGCCGCCGCGCTGGCCGGCCGGCTGCTCGGGGCGTGCCCCGGCCTGCGGGTGCTGGCGACCAGCCGGGAGCCGCTCGGTGTCACCGGGGAGGTGCGCGTGCCCGTGGCCGGGCTGCCAACGGAGGCGGGCATGCGGCTGTTCGCCGAGCGCGGCGCCGCGGCGGCGGGGTTCGCGCTCGCGGCGGCGGACGAGGCGGCTGTGCGGCAGATCGTTCGTACGCTGGACGGTCTGCCCCTGGCCCTGGAACTGGCCGCGGCCCGGCTGCCGGTGCTGCCCGTCGACGAGTTGGCCCGCCGGGTCGGCGACCGGTTCCGCGTGCTGTCGCGCGGCAGCAGCACGGCCGCCGACCGGCACCGCACCCTGTGGAACCTGGTCGCGTGGAGCTGGGATCTGCTCACCACCCGGGAACAACTGCTGGCGCAGCGGTTCACAGTGTTCCGGGGTGGCGCCGGGCTCGACGCGATCGAGGAGGTGTGCGGTCTCGGCGACGACACCCTCGACGCGCTCGACGGGCTGGTCGGCAAGTCCCTGATCGAACGCGACGGCTCGCGCTACCGCATGCTGTCGACGATCCGGGCCTTCTGCGCCGCCCAGGGCCCGCCGCCGTCCGAGGATCACGCGCTGTTCTTCCTGGAACTGGCCCGCACGGCCGACGCGCACCTGCGCGGCCCCGACCAGCTGACCTGGCTCGACCGGCTCGACGCCGACCGCGACAACCTGCACGCGGCCGTGCGGCACGGCTCAGCCGAGGTGGCGCTGCGGCTGGTGGCGGCCCTTTCGTTCTATTGGTGGCTGCGCGGCGCCCGCGGCGAGGCACAGGCACTGGCCCGCGAACTGCTCGACCGGGCCGGCCCGTCGGCGCCGCCCGGGCTGGCCGAGGAGCACGTGCTGTGCCGGCTGAACGCCGGGCTCCCCACGCCGCTGGACGCCGCCGAGCATCCGGCCCGCTTCCTGCAGACGCTGGGGCGCCCGCCCGCGCAGCCGTTCCTGTTGTACCTGTCGGCGTTCGCCGCGGGCCCGCCCGAGTCGTCGCACGAGGACGTGATCGCGATGCAGGAACGCCTGCGGGCCCGGCTGCGCGGCTCACCGTGGAGCGAGGCGCTGGCCTCGATCGGCAGCGGGTGGATAGCCCTCTTCCACGATGACCAGGCTTGGGCCGGACGCGAGTTCGCCCGCGCCCTGGTCGGGTTCCAGGCGCTGGGCGAACGCTGGGGCATGATGCTCGCGCAATCCGGCCTGGCCGAGCTGGCCACCGCGCGCGGCGACCACCGGGCGGCCCGGCTTCCGATGGACGAGGCGCTGCGCCTGGCGGCCGAGCTGCGCTCCCAGGTCGACCTGGCCGAGATGCTGCGCTCCCGGGCCGAGGCCCGCATGCTCGGCGACGACCCGGCCGGCGCGGCCGGCGACTTCTCCGAGTCGATGGCCCTGGCCACGGCGTGCGGCGCCACGGAGGTGGTCGCGTCGGCCCGCCTCGGCCAGGCCCGCCTGGCGCTCCGCCGGGGCGATCACACCACGGCGCGCGGCCTGGCCCTGAGCGCGCTGGCCGAGTGCCCGACCGGCTGGTACACGGCCGACGGCGTACGCCTGACCATCAAACTCACCCTGGGCCACGCCGCCGAGGCCGCCGGCGACCGGTACGAAGCCGCCCACTGGTTCCGCCAGGTCACCACCGAGGCCACCGGCCTGGACGCCACTGCCGTCACCGCCGAGGCCGCCGCCGCCCTGGCCGCTCTGGAGGCCGGCCCGGCCCCGTGACGCCCGCCCGCTGACCGAGGTTGTCAGCGGCTCGTGCGCGGCTCGTCAGCGCGGGTCGGCAGTCTCGGGGCATGACAGAGATCGCCATCGCGGCCGAGGGGCTGCGGAAGACGTACCGGGGTGTGGCGGCGCTCGACGGGTTCCGGCTGAGCGTGCCCGCCGGAACCGTGTGCGGGCTGCTCGGGCCGAACGGGGCCGGCAAGACCACGGCCGTGCGGATCCTGGCCACGCTGCTGAGCTTCGACGCCGGACAGGCCACGGTGGCCGGAGCCGATGTGGCCCGGCAACCGGAGCAGGTGCGCGAGCGGATCGCGCTGACGGGACAGTACGCGGCGGTCGACGGCTCGCTGACCGGGCGGCAGAACCTCGTCCTCTTCGGGCGCCTGCACCACCTCGGACGCCGGGCCGCTGAGGCGCGGGCCGACGAACTGCTCGAACAGTTCGACCTCACCGCCGCGGCCCATCGCTCGGCCACCGAGTACTCCGGCGGCATGCAACGGCGGCTCGACCTGGCCGCCAGCCTGATCCGGGCGCCGCAGGTGCTCTTCCTCGACGAGCCGACCACCGGACTCGACCCGCGCAGCCGCAACCAGGTCTGGGACACCGTCCGCAAGCTGGTCGCCGACGGCGCCACCGTGCTGCTCACCACCCAGTACCTGGACGAGGCGGACCAGCTGGCCGACCGCATCTCGGTGGTCGACACCGGACGCGTCGTCGCCGAGGGCACGCCGGACGAGCTCAAGGCGGCGATCGGCGCCGACCGGCTCGAGGTCGTGGTCCGCGAGCACGACCGCCTGACCGAGGCGGCCGCCCTGCTCGGACGCATCGGCGCGGTCGACACCGACGTCGACACCCGGCGGCTGCGGGTCGCCGTCACCGACCGGCTGATGGCGCTCGTCGACGCCGCCCGGCTGCTGCGGGACGCGGCCGTCACCGTCGACGACCTGGGCATCCGCCGCCCCACGCTGGACGAGGCGTTCCTGAGCCTGACCGGCCACCGCACCGACACCGACAGCCAGAAGGAGACCCGATGACCACCGCCCTCGCCGACGGCTGGGTGATGACCGGCCGCTATCTGCGGCACGTCGTGCGCGAACCCGAGCAGATCATCATCTACTTCTCCCTGCCCATCATGTTCGTGCTGGTCTTCGGCTACGTGTTCGGCAGCGGCATGGCCGTCGGCGGCGACAGCTACCGCGAGTACCTGCTGCCCGGGGTCTTCGTCATGACCCAGCTGTACGGGCTGGGCGCCACCGCCACCGCCATCTCGCTGGACATCAGCCGCGGCGTCGTCGACCGGTTCCGCTCGATGCCCACCGCCCGCTCCGCGCTCATGGTCGGCCGCAGCACAGCCGATCTGGCCCGGGCCGTACTGGAAATGATCGTGCTGGTGGTCTGCGGCCTGCTCGTCGGCTGGCAGTGGCACCGCGGCATCGGCGCGGCGCTGGGCGCCATGGGCCTGATCCTGCTGCTGCGGCTGGCGCTGACCTGGGTCGGCATCTTCCTCGGCAGCATCGTGCCCAACCCCGACACGGTCAGCCTGATCGTCTTCCCGCTGGCCTTCCCGCTGACCGCCCTGTCCAACGTCTTCGTGCCGCCGGACCAGATGCCGGCCTGGCTGGGCGCCATCTCGGAGTGGAACCCGATCTCGGCCACCGTCGCGGCGGCCCGCGAGCTCTTCGGCAACCCGGGGGCCGGCAGCGAGCACGCCATCGCCCTCGCCCTGGCGTGGCCGCTGGTGCTGCTCGTGATCTTCGCGCCGCTCGCGGTGCGTCGTTACCGCCTGCTCGGACGGTAGTCAGCCCGTACTGTCCGAGCGCATCTGCCAGGCGTCGCCGATAAGTTCTTGCAGCCGCGCACTGGTTACCTTTGGTAGCCGCAGCATCACCAACGGCAGTCCGTCGTACGAGGGGACCGTGAAGAAAAGCTCTGGTTCGCCCAGGACCAGAGCTTGCTTCTCGGCTTCGTCACCCACGTAGAGCACCGCGACATCGGTCCGGATGACACGCGGCTTACCCGGCTCACGCTGCGGATACGACCACACGAAGCCCCGGTTGTGGACCCGGAAGTCGAAACCGTCGCTGTCGATCTCGACCACGTCGGGCAGGGCGAGCGCGAGTCGGCGCACATCGTCGGCGTCGGCCACCGGGAGAACCCTTCCGCAAGTGTTGGGTCGGCGACTGATGTTATGACACCTGAGCAGACTCCAAGGGTCTGTGCGTAGGATGCCTCGGCAGGTCGAAACAGAGGGGAACCGAGGAGCACGATGCCGCTAACTCCAGCCGACGTTCACAACGTGGCGTTCAAGAAGCCGGCGATCGGCAAGCGCGGATACGACGAGGAAGACGTCGACGCGTTCCTGGACGAGGTCGAGCAGGAACTCACCCGGCTCCTCGAAGAGAACCGTGCCCTGCACGACCAGGTGCAGCGCCCCGGGCCGAGCGGCCCGGCGGCGAACGGGCCGGGCAACCGCGCCATGGAGGCCGAGCTCTCCGACCTGACGGCCCAGCTGGGCCGCCTGCAGGAGGCACGCGCCCGCGCCGAGCAGAACGCGCGCAGCATGCAGACCCAGCTCGAGCGTGCCCGCCGCGAGACGCCGTCCGGCCCGCCGCCGTCGTCGGGCGACGGCCAGGATTCGCCCGTGCTGATGATGGCGCGGCGCACCGCCGACGACCACATGCGGGACGCCCGGGCCGAGGCCGACGCGCTGATCGGCTCGGCCCAGTCCGAGTCCGACAAGGTCACCAGCGACGCGCAGCTGACCGCGAGCACGATCGAGAGCGACGCCCGCCGCAAGCACACCGAGGCCATGAACGGCCTGGTCGACAAGCGGAACCAGCTGCTCGACGAGATCGAGCGGCTGGGCCAGCTGGCACAGACCTACCAGCAGGCCCTGGGCGACCACGTCCAGCGCCAGCTGCAGGAACTCGACAGCGCCAGCGGGCGCGACCTCGACTGACACGCGCGCCCGCCGTGGCCGGCATTGCCGCCGGTCACGGTAGATTCGCCGGATGAAGACGGTCAGCCGCCGCCTCGCGCTGTGGCGCGCCGATCTCGAGGCCGGGGTCTGCGCCGCTCCCGAAGAGGCCGCCGAGGCCCTCGGCGAGCGCGACAAGGTCATCGTCGTGGTGGACAACCGGCAGACCGTCGAGTGCGAGCTGCGACAGGACGTCGAGTGGCAGCTGACCGGCCTGACCTGGCCGGCCGCCTTCCCGCCGGGCGTGCTGGTCACCGTCACCTGGCACCCGGCCCGCGACGACTTCGTGATCCGCCCCGACCCGCTCGACGACCCGCTGCGCGTCGACGGGGTCGACTACTTCTACGCGTACGACCCGAAGGTCGTCACCCGCGACTACCAGCCCGACCAGTCGAATCGCGCGAAGGTGCTGCACACCGTACGCAAGCTCGGCCGGGTCTTCGACGACGGCAGCGCCGTCCTCAGCGAGGAGCTGCTGGCCAAGCGTTCCGGTCTGGGACGTGGCGCCAAGGGAGCGTTCCTGCTGCGCAACGCGGTCGACCAGCTGATCCGCGAAGGTTTCCTGACCCGGGTGACCGGCAGCGTCGACCCGGCCGGCCATCCGTCCTACCCCGCGGTCGACGGTCAGGCCGAGACCGACATGGTGTTCTACGCCCCCATGGTCGAGCCCGTCCCGGCCGAGTCGCACCGCGGCGACCATTGGGTGAGCGGCTTCATCCGCAAGCTCCCCCGCGGCGCCCAGCCGTCGGCGAAGCAGCGAAAGGCAGCCGAGAGCGCAGGCATCGGTCCGCTGGCCCCCGGCTACACCTTCGTCAAGAAACACCACCGCAACGGTTAGGTTGAGCTCATGGTCGATGACGTAGCCGCCCGGATGGCCGAGGCGGCCCGGGCGTGGCTCGAGCTGCTGACCGACGACCAGCGCTCGATCGCCGTCGGTCACGGCCCGTCGGGCGACGCCACGGACGGCGAGCGGCGGCGCTGGTTCTACACCCCGACCGACCACGGTGGACTGACGTTCCACCAGCAGCGTCCGGCCCAGCAGCGCGCGGCCATGCGGCTCGTGGCGTCCGGGCTGTCACGGCCCGGCTTCGTCACGGTCGCCACCACGATCGGGCTCGAGAACGTGCTCGACCACGCCGAGGGTTTCGTCGCCCGCTTCGACCGCGAGCGAGGCCGCGATCCCGGGCTCTACTACCTGCGCGTCTTCGGCGAGCCGGGCGGCCACGGCGCCTGGGGCTGGCGCTTCGGCGGCCACCACGTCTCGCTGAACAATCTGGTCGTGGACGGCGAGCTGGTGGCCACGACACCGTGCTTCATGGGCGCCGACCCGGCCACCTCCGAGCTGCTCGGCGGCGCGGTCAACCGTCCGCTGGCCCGGGCCGAGGACCTGGCCCGCGAGCTGGTGCTCTCGCTCGGCCCCGACGACCAGCGCCGCGCGATCCTGTCCACCCGGGCGCCGTCCGACCTCGTCACCGGCAACCGCACCGACATCGGCGAGGGCGACCGCGTCATCCCGCTGGACGGCATCTGGCGCGACGAGCGTTTCAGCGACGCCGCCGAGTGGCAGAAGCTGCGGGCCGCGAGCGACGCCATCGACGCCGCCGCGGCCTATGGCGAACCCGAGCACCGTTCCCTCGAATACACGGCCCGGCCCAAGGGCATCCCCGGCCGCGATCTCAACCCCGGTCAACGCGAGCTTCTGTACGCGTTGCTGGGCACCTATTTCGGCCGCGTTCCCGAGTCGGTCTCCCCGCTCGCGGCGTACGACGAGGCCGCGCTCGACCTCGTGCACCTCGCCTGGGCCGGGTCGACCGAACAGGGCGCGCCGCACTACTACCGGGTGCAGGGCCCGCGCCTGCTCCTCGAGTGGGACAACACCCAGCGCAACGCCAACCACGCCCACTCGGTCTGGCGCGACCCCGGCCACGACTTCGGCCTCGACGTGCTCAGCGCCCACCGCCGGGAGTACCACTAAAGCTGTACGGCCGTCTTCACCAGGGCGGCGACGGCCTGCGAGCGGCTGTGCGCAGGCCACGCGAGAACGGTGGTGACGTGCGGGGCGTCGGTCAGCGGGACGGCGACGTGGGCGCTCCACAGCCAGGAACGGGACGACGCGCAGAGCACGGCTGAGGCGTGCCCGAGCGCGATCAGCTGCGCCAGCTGGGACAGGTCGTGGATCTCGGGACCGGGCCCCGGCTCGTACGTGCCGTCCTGGCGCGGCCAGCGGGCCACCGGCAGGTCCGGCCGGCCGGTGAGGTCGGCCAAGATCAGCGAGCTTCGCGCGGCGAGGGGGTGGTCGGCGGGCAGGATGGCGACCTGCTGCTCGGTCAGCAGGTCCTCGGTGTCGAACCCGGTCAGGGCGTCGAACGGGCGCTGCATGAACGCGACGTCGGCCCGGCCGTCGCGCAGCATCCGGGCCTGGTCACCCATCCCGCACAGCACGACCTCGATCTCGGCCGCGCCGGGCTCGGCGGCGTGCGCGTCCAGCAGGTGGCGCAGCAGGTCGTGGTTGGCACCGGCCTTGGTCGCCAAGACCAGCCGATTCGCGCCCGTCGCCGCCCGCTGGGTGCGACGGGCAGCCGCAGCGGCGCTGTCGAGCAGGGCCCGGGCCTCGTCGAGCAGCACCCGGCCGGCGTCGGTGAGCGCCACACCGCGGCGGTCGCGTTCGAGCAGGGCGACGCCGAGACGCCGTTCGAGCTGCTGGATCGCCCGGGACAACGGCGGCTGGGCGATGCCGAGACGCTCCGCGGCCCGGCTGAAGTGCAGTTCCTCGGCCACGGTGACGAAGTAGCGAAGCTCGCGGGTTTCCAGCGTGTCCACCGTCCGACGATACTGCGGTGATACCGGCCGGGTATCACAGCCCACCGTAATGGTGTAAGCAGCAGAGCCTGCGGCGAGCCAGCATCGGCGTCATGAGCGACAACAAGACCGCGCTGATCACCGGCGCGAACAAGGGACTCGGGTACGAGATCGCAGCCGGCCTGGGCGCGCTCGGCTACCGCGTGCTGGTGGGCGCGCGTGACCGGGCCCGCGGCGAAGCGGCCGCGAAGACACTGCGGGCGGCCGGGGTGGACGCCCGAGCCGTGCCTTTGGATGTCACCAGCGACCGCAGCGTCGCCGAGGCGACCGAACTGATCGGCCGCCTCGACGTGCTGGTCAACAACGCCGGCATCTCCGGCCCGACCGGGCCGGGCTGGGAGCAGGACCCGACCGTTCTCAACCTCGACGTCGTGCGGGAGGTCGTCGACACCAACGTCTACGGCGTGATCCGGGTGACCAACGCGATGCTGCCCCTGTTGCGGCGTTCGCCGTCGCCGCGCATCGTCAACGTCTCGAGCAGCGTCGCCTCACTGACCTGGCAGTCGGACCCGGCGATCGAGGTCGGCCCGATCATGGCGGCCTACTCCCCCACCAAGACCTATCTGAACGCCCTGACCGTGCATTACGCGCGCCAGTTGGCCGGCACGAACATCCTGATCAACGCCGCCTGCCCCGGCCTGGTGGCGACCGATTTCACCGGCTTCACCGGCCGCCCGGCGCGAGAGGCCGCAGCCACCCCGATCCGGCTGGCCACCCTGCCCGACGGCGGCCCGACCGGCACGTTCACCAACGACGACGGCGTCATCCCGTGGTAACTAGGCTGCCCAGGTGCAGATCGATCTGGTTGCCCTGATCGTCGACGAGTACGACCCGGCCATCGCCTTCTTCACCGGCGTGCTCGGCTTCGACCTCATCGAGGACTCGCCGTCGCTGACCACCGACGGCCGGCCCAAGCGCTGGGTGGTCGTCCGGCCGCCCGGCGCCCAGACCGGCATCCTGCTGGCCCGGGCCGACGGCGACCGCCAGCGCGCGGCCGTGGGTGACCAGGCGGCCGGGCGGGTCGGGTGGTTCCTGCGCGTCGACGACTTCGAGGCCACGCACCGGAAGCTGACCGACGCGGGCGTCGTCTTCGTGCGGGAGCCCCGCGACGAACCGTACGGCCGGGTCGCGGTCTTCCTCGACATCGCCGGCAACCGCTGGGATCTGCTCGGTCGCCCCCATGAACGCGCACAGGTTGACATCGATTGATCCGTCACGCGGTCGGGAACCGGGTCATGTCCAGGCCTACTTCGACCAGGTTGGTTTGAGCGCCGGACTGGCCGATCCGCCTGTTCGGTCGGCGTAGGCGGTCAGCCGTCGATGCTGTGGGCGATCCGCAGCGCCTCGATGAACAGCGGCTGGGCCCCGTCGACATCTCCGGCGATCAGGGTCGCGAAGCCCAGATTGAGCAACATCATGCCGAGGCTGTAGAGGTCGCCCGCCGCCCGGCTGCGCCGGGCGCCTTCCGTTGCCGCGGTCGACACCGCGTCGAGATCGCCGTCGAAAAGCCCGTGCAGAGCCCGCGCCTGCAGGACCGCGACCGTCGCGGGGAACTCGTCGACGCCCGCGGCGATTTCGGCCGCCTCGTCGAGGGTCCGCCCGGCGCGCGCCCGGTCGCCGGCCAGGTGCCAGGCGATCGACGCCATCGCCGGCGACTCGGACACGAGGCGCGGCTGGTGTTCCGCGCGTGCCGCCGACGCCGCTCGGTCCAGAGCAGGTATGGCGGATGCCGGCTGGTACTGCAGGACGGAGAGGAAGCCGCGGACGAAAAGGGCCAACGCATGCGCCGGTTCGTCGTCGTCGGCGGGCGGTAGGAGTTCGTCGAGCCCTCGGACGCCCTCGCTCGTCGCGCGGGTGGAGCAGTACCAGCCCACCGCGCCGGCGAGATCCAGTCCGCGGTGAGTGTCCCCCCGCGCCACGCACCGCCGGAGCACCAACCTGATGTTGTCGATCTCCAAGTCCATCCAGGCCAGCCAGTCGGGCAACCGATACCGGGCTGTCGGCCCGGACCGCAGGCAGGTCGCCCGGTAGTACTCCGCGCAGCGGAGGTGGGCGGTTTCCTCCTCGCCGGCCTCGCGAAGTTTGACGCCGGCGTACTCGCGCATCTTGTCGACGAGTGACGCGAGCGTGTCCAGCGCGCGCGGGACAGGCAGCCCGCCGCCGGTACAGATTCCTTCGACATCGTCGAGCGTGAACCTGCCCGCGAACACGCATAACCACCGCAACATCCGCCGCTCGTCGGCGCCCAGCAGGTCGTGGCTCCAGTCGATCGTGGTGCGCAGGGTCTGATGACGCGGGAGTGCCGTATGGGCACCGCCGGTCAGCAGGGCGAAGCGGTCGGCCAGCCGGCCCAGGATCTGTTCCACGCTGAGCACCCGGGTCCGCACGGCGGCCAGTTCGATCGCCGGTGGCAGCCCGTCGAGGCGGCGGCACAGTTCGACCACGGGCTGCTGGTTGGCGGAGGTGAGCCGGAACTCGCCGGACGCCGCGGCGGCCCGCTCGACGAACAACATCACGGACTCGATCTGCCGCGACCGCGCGAGCGGTGCGGTCGAACCGACGGGCGGCAGGTCCAGCGGGGGTACGGGTCAGGATGCTTCTGTGCTCCCGGTTGATCAGCCAGGTCATGGCGCCGATGCTGACCAGAGAACCGGGATGATCTGGCGGTCCTCCGCGACCTGCTCGACGGCAAGCGGGTCGTCCCCGTCATCGACCAGACCTTTCCGCTCAGCGCCGCCGGCGAGGCCATCGCCTACGTCGAGGCCGGGCACGCGAGAGGCAAAGTCGTCATCACCGGCTGAGCCGCCGGCTCGCCATAGCTTCGGCGCCACGCGCCCGGGCAGCGAGAAGAACAAGCCCCTTCGACAGGACGTCCCATTGCTACGAATTCCGACGGGCGGTGCACAATCCCATGAAGCCGCAATCGAGTAAACGATCCACATCGCGGACAATTGCCGCGTGGATGTTGCGAGCCGTCGTGGGCTCGATGTTTCTCGTGATAGCAGCTACCAAGCTCATTGGCACCGCGGACACGGTCGAGTATCTCGAAGCCATCGGCTGGGGACAATGGTTTCGCTATCTGACGGGATCGCTCGACCTGGTGGGCGCAGTGCTGTTGTTCGTGCCTCGTTGTACATTTTTCGGGGCGGTCGTTCTCATCAGCTCCGTCGGAACGGCGACCGTGCTTTCCATGACAGTGCTCAGCGGCGATGCGCACTGGGGCGGCCTGGCCTATGTGCTGCAGCCCCTCATACTCACGTCACTTGCCGTTGCACTAGCCTGGCTGACCTGGCCGCTCAGGCCAGATCCGATTTCCGCCAGAGCGAGCTCGAAGAACCAGTAAGGCGGAGATGCAACTCGCAGCCGCTCCGGCGACAGTCTTGCTGAGCGGCACGACACGCAGGGACGCATCGACGTCGCCGAGGTTTTCGGACGTCTGACAAGCGCTGATCGGTATCGGGCCAACCTATCGAAGAACAGGCTCGCGTCGAGTGACCGACGACCCGGCCGGACAATGCCCAAGAGTCCACGACGCTGAAGCCGGCTGCTGCGCCTTGCGTCCGTCGGGGTCGGCCCCGGTACACGCTTGGGGCGGTGGCCCGGCATGTGATCTCGACTGGATGGCACGGTCGGCCGGGCTTGACCTTCTTCTGCGGGCGGCCGAGGAGGGGCTTGCGGCTCAAGCGGCTTGAGAACGCATAGTGGGCGTCGTGGACATGAGCGAGCTGTACCCGATCGGGGACGTGGCGCGGCGGACCGGCCTGAGCGTCAGTGCCGTCCGGTACTACGCGGACGCCGGTGTCGTCACACCGGTCGCCAGCACCGCGGCCGGCCATCGCCTCTACGACGTGTCGGCCATCGCCCGGCTGGAACTGGTTCGGACGCTGCGGGAACTCGACGCCGGCCTGGACGAGATCCGGCAAGTGCTGGCTGGCGAGTCGACGCTGCGCGCGCTGGCCGCCACCCACCTGGCCCTGCTCACAAGGCAGGAGGCACGGTTGCGTAGCCGTCGCGCCGTGCTGTCCGCCATCCTCCGGCAGGACACCACGGCCGAGCAGGTCACGCTGATGCACAAGCTGGCCGGCATGCCGGATGAGGAACGCGACCGGCTGATCGACGAGTTCTGGACCGAGGTGACCACCGGCTGGGAGCCGCCGGAGCGAATGGTCCAGTGGTGGCGAGCAGCCCGGCCGGCACTGCCTGAAAATCCCACCGCAGCCCAGTTGGAGGCGTGGATCGAGCTGGCCGAGTTCGTCCGCGACGCCGAGGTCCGGCAGGTCGTGCGCGGCGAGCTGCGTCAGGTTTGCACCACCGGTGCCGGGCCGCTGATGACCTCGTCGCCGATGCTGGACGCTCTGGAGACAGCCACGCCGATCGGCCAGGCGGCGATGGACGCGGCCCGCGAGCGGGTGCCGCCGGACTCACCGCAGGGACGCGAGATCGCCGACCGGTGGATCGGGTGGCTGTCCGGCATTTTCGCGACACCGGACAGCCCGGGGCGGCCGGACACCCCCGAGTTCCGGTTCCAGGCGGCCGACCACATGCTGCAAGCTGCGGAATGGGAGCGCACCCCGCCGGATCCGCCGGGACTGTTTCACCGGTACATGGCGCTGGTCACGGCCGTTAACAACGTGCCGCCGGAGCCGTTGCCGTTCGAGTGGCTGGCCGCAGCACTGCGCGCGTCCGCAACACCGGCTTCCTGATCGGCGATACGCGGGTCGGCCGGTTGTTCTACCCGCTCAACAAGGCGAACCGGGCGGACTCCTGCAGACCGCACAGATACCGGTGTGATGCTGCCAAGGTCAGCCCGGCACGCTCGCTCCGATGTGAACACACTCGGCGGGGATGGTCGCTCAACAGCGCTATTCAGTGTTTGAGCGTATGTGAGATGTGTGGGGGGAGGGCGAGGATGGCCTCGAGGCCGCCTTCGAATAATTGGTCGTCGTTCCAACGTTCGGTGTCGAGATGGCCCGAGGCGTTGAGGACGGGGTAGGTGAATGCGGCTGGGTTCGGCACCCTCGATGGCAGTCCTGCATAGGACAATGGCGGGGTGCGGCAGCGGCTGGATCGGGTGGTGCTGGACGACGGCACTGCGGTGGCGTACGCCTCGATCGGTTCGGGGCGGCCTCTGGTGTACGTGATGGGCTGGCTCACGCATCTGCGACTGGGCTGGGAACTGCCGGCGGAAAGGGCGCTCTACGAGGCGCTGGCGCAGGGCGGGCGGCTCGTGCGCTACGACCGGGCCGGGTGCGGGCTGTCGCCGGCTACGCAGCGGCCGGCGTCGCTGGCGTACGAGCTCGAACAGCTGAGCGCCGTCGCGGCCACGCTGGGCGAGCCGTTCGACCTCATGGGCACGTCGATGGGGGCGCCCGTCGCGGCCGCGTGGGCGGCGGCTCATCCGGAGTCGGTGCGGCGCCTCGTCCTCTATGGCGGCTGGGTGCGTGGCGCGGAACTGTCGGCTCCGGGCGTACGGGAAAACGTTCTGGGTCTGGTCGAGGCGCACTGGGGGCTCGGGTCGGACGTGCTGACCGACATCTTCGCCCCCGACGCCGACGCCGCCACCCGGGCCGCGCAGGCCCGCTACCAGCGCGCGTGCTCAAGTGCTGCGACCGCTCGGGACCTGCTGGCGCTGAGCTACGACCTCGACGTCGGCGACCTTCTGGGCCGGGTGCGGACACCGACGCTGGTTGTGCACCGCACCGGCGATCGAGCGGCCCCCGTCGCCCAGGCCGAGGCTCTCGCCGCCGGCATCAGCGGCGCCCGGTTGACCCTGCTGCCCGGCCGGTCGCATCTGCCGTACGCCGGTGACCGCGACGAACTGGTACGGGTGATCCGCCGCTTTCTCGGCCGGCCCGTGGCGCGCCGCCACGCCGAGGGGCTGACCGCCCGCCAGCGCGAGGTGGCCGCGCTGGTCAGCCAGGGCTGCACGAACCGCGAGATAGCGACCCGCCTGGGAATCGACGAGCGCTCGGCCGAGGGCCACGTCGAACGGATCCGGCTGCGCCTGGGTTTTCGCTCCCGAGCTCAGATCGCCGCCTGGTACAGCGCACAGTGGGGTATTTCCCCGCCTGCGCCGGGTGCCGGCGCGCGGCCACGATAGGGCCATGTCACTGGCAACCAGCTACGAAGTGAACCGGGTCCGCGGGCCCTTCAACGCCACGTTCTTCGGCCTGATGGGCCCGTACATCGAGTGGAACGTGCGGCACCACAAGCGGCGGGTGTTCGCCGGCCTGCCCGGCACCGTGGTCGAGATCGGCTCCGGCGTGGGCGCCAACCTGCGCTACCTGCGGCCGGGCTCGACGCTCGTGGCCATCGAACCCAACACCGCGATGCACCGTCGGCTGCGGTCGGCCGCGGACCGGCGCGGCGTCCGGCTCGACCTGCATGACAGCACAGCCGAGCAGACCGGCCTGCCGGACCGGAGCGCGGACACCGTGATCTCGTCGCTCGTGCTGTGCACGGTGTCCGACCCGGCCGAGGTGCTGACCGAGGTGCGCCGCATCCTGCGACCGGGCGGCACGTTCCTCTTCGTCGAGCACGTGGCCGCTCCCGCCGGCACCTTCACGCGCAAGCTTCAGCGAGCGCTGCGCCGCCCCTGGGCGTGGACGTTCGAGGGCTGCTCGTGCGAACGAGACCTGGCAAGAGTGCTGCGCGCCGCCGGCTTCACCGACGTCGAGCTGACGCCGTATCGGTTGCACAGCCCGTTCATCACGTTCAACACGCAGATCGCCGGCGTGGCCCACGCCTGACCGCCCGGCCGGGAGCATCCGGATCGGACTCCGCGGCGCTCAACCGTCCTTGCGGTCATTACGCGTCCGCTTGCCTTTGCCTTTGCCTTTGCCTTTGCTCGCGGCCGTAGCCCCACCGCCGCCGAACACCAGAACAGCGATGACAATGCCCGCGACGATCGCCCAGGAATCATCACCCACGTCAGCCGCCCTTGTCGTCGCCCATGTCCGCACGTCCAGGACGACAGTCCGGCCTGACGCGGAACGCTGCGATGAGACGACCGTCAGCAGACTCTGTCGGCTGCGGTCACGGTCGATCGTCTTGACGCAGTACCGATCACCCGGTTTCAACGACGCGTACGCGATCGGTGCGGCCAGGTAGGTGGTGCTCTTCAGGCAGCCCTCATAGGTCGGCACCTTGCCGCCGTCGAACTTGGAGATCTCGGTGTCCGAACCGTGGAACAGGCCTGTGCCGTCGTTCACGATGTCGTGCCGCGAGGAGTCACGCCCACTCTTGATGCCCCAGTCAGGGCACGTGGAGTCGAGATCGCCGTAATAGAGCGCCGGCAATTTCATCCGCGCCTGCCGTCGCACGGTGTTCGACGACGGCGAGGCGATCGGTGGCGGCGTCCCGGCCTGCGGACAGTCCACGACGTCCGGTGGGCTGGAGGCCGGCTCGGACGGGGGTGACGACGGCAGCTCGGAGGTCGGCGACAGCGACGGGCTGACGACCTGACTCGTGGAAGGAGTCTCGGGGCCACCGACGATGTAGGTGACCGCTACGCCGATCACGCCGACGGCGGCAATCGCTGCCGCCGCCAGGCCGAGCGGGATCTTGGGTTCTCCGAGGAGCAGACGTCCCAGCCGGGCGGCGCCTCGGCGGACGAGCACGGCGGCAGACCCGCTGCCGGGGCCCGGGTCGGCCGCCGGTTCAGCCGGCGCCGACCCGTCGGCGCCGCCGGGACGGTAGTTGTACACAAATCCGGCCAGCGCGACAAAGAGCGCGGCGATGCTCGCGAGCTTGTCGGCACGGTCGAGCGACAGCCCGCTGAGAATCAGAATCAACAGGGCTGCCACCGCAAGAGGACCAACGGGAAACCGTCGTCCGCCGGGTCCAGGCATGCCGCCCATGGTCGCAGAGAACATCGATCTTGCCGCCGCGGCCCGGGCCCCACCCGGTGGTTCAGGTCGGCCGGACCCGGGCGGGTCAGGCGCTCAGGAGATGATGACCGTCTGCAGCTCGGTGAAGGCCTCCATGGGGTGGGCGCCGCCCACGCGGCCGAGCCCGCTGTCCGAGCCGGAACGGCCGCCGAACGGGAGGTGGCTCTCCCAGTAGTTCGAGGACTCGTTGATGTTGACCCAGCCGGTGCGCGCGGCGTCGGCGAAGGCGAGCCCCTTGGTCAGGTCGGCTGTGTAGATCGCGGCCAGCAGCCCGTAGCGGGAGGCGTTGGTCAGTTCGATCGCCTCGTCGAGTGACCCGATGCCGACGATCGGCGCCACCGGGCCGAACGTCTCGTCGGTGGCGACCAGCGCGTTCGCCGGCACGTCGGTGAGCACCGTGGGCGGCCAGTACAGATCGGTCTTGAAGGAGCCGGCGCGGGCGCCCCCGGTCAGGACGGTCGCGCCCCGGGCCACCGCGTCGGCCACGTGTTCGTCCATCTTGGCGGCCACCGCGGCGTTGTTGAGCGGGCCCATCGTGGTCGCGTCGTCGAACGGGTCGCCCAGCCTGACCCGCTCCCGCACGGCGGAGGCCAGCCGGGCCGAGAACTCGTCCCGGACCGCCGAGTGGACCAGCAACCGTTCCCCGGCCGTGCAGCTCTGTCCCGCGCAGAGGAAGCAGGCGACCAGCGCGCCCTCGACCGCACGGTCGAGATCGGCGTCGTCGAGCACGACGATCGGCCCGTTCCCGCCCATCTCGAGCAGGGTCGCCTTGCCCGCGGCCGCGTTCGCGACGAGCCGTCCGGTGGCGGTCGAGCCGATGAACGCGACCGCGTCGGTGCCCGGGTTGCGGGCGATCTCGTCACCGACGACCGGCCCGGGGCCGGTGACCAGGTTGACCACGCCCGGCGGCAGGTCGGCCTCGGCCAGGCACTCGGCCAGGGCGACGGCGGCCACCGAGGTCGACGGGGCCGGCGTCCACACCACGGTGTTGCCGGCGGCCAGCGCGGGCGCGATCAGCTCGGCGGGCATGGTGTAGGGCCAGTTCCACGGGGTGATCACGCCGACCACGCCGCGCGGCCGGCGGATCAGCAGGGCGCGTTTGCCCGGCGACGACGAGTTCGGCAGCAGCCCGCCCAGGCGCTTGCCGTCCTCGGCTGCCATCCGCCAGTACGTGACGAGTTCATCCACCTCGTCGTACGCCTCGGCGCGCAGCGGTTTGCCCTGGTCGAGGGTCAGGGTGCGGGCCAGTTGGTCGCGCCGGGCCTCGATCACGTCGCCGACGCGGTGCATCAGCGCGGCCCGTTCGAAGGCTGTCAGCCCGGCCCAGCCCGGCGCCGCCGAGCGTGCGGCGACGATGGCCGCCCGGGCGTCGTCACGGTCCCCTTCCGGCACACGGCCGAGCGCCTCGCCCGTCGCCGGGCTGGTCGCCACCGTGGTGGCGTGCGAGCGAGCGGGCACCCAGGCGCCGCCGACGAACATCGCGAGATCCACCCGGCCAGGCTATCGGCGGTCATCACACCGGTGATAGGGGCGAATTGGGCTGTAACCGTTTCTCCGCCGCGGCACGTACGGTACTTCGACAGCCTTCGATACGGCGCCGCACCCGACCGGCGCAGGTGTCGACGATCCCCCGAAAGGAGTCCGGCGTGCGCATCCGCATCGTCGTCGCTTCGCTGGCCACCGTCCTGACCGGCGTCCTGGCCGCACCCTCGGCCGCCTCGGCCGCCGTCGAGGACCCGGGCACCAACATCATCGGCGGCGGCACCGTCTCGTCCGCGCCGTGGGCGGCCGCCGTGCTCAGCAACGGCAGCTTCACCTGCTCGGGCACGATCATCTCGGCCAACTACGTGCTGACCGCGCGCCACTGCATCTCGGGCACCATGTCCGTGCGGGTGGGCAGCGTCAACCGCACATCGGGCGGCACCACCCGGGCCGTGAGCAGCACGTCGACCCGCTACGACCTGGCCCTGATGCGGCTCGCGTCGCCGATCACCACGTCGTACATGCCGCTGTCGAGCGCCTACCCGCCGGTCGGGTCGACCAACTCGATCTACGGCTGGGGCATGACCTGCTACAGCGGATGCAGCGCCTCCACCACGTTGAAGACCGCCACCGTGCAGGTCACCTCGACCAACCAGACCGACGCCTACGGCGGCCGCGCGATCGGCAGCACCCGGATCAACGGCAACGCGTGGCGCGGCGACTCCGGCGGCCCGCAGGTCTACAACGGCGCGCAGGTGGGCGTGGCGTCCACGGCCGACGGCACGGCCCGCCAGTACTACGGCAGTGTCGCGTACAACCGCTCCTGGATCAGCTCGGTCGCGGGCGTCTGACACACCTCTGAGCCCGGAGCCGGCACGCATGCCGGCTCCGGGCTTCTTGTCGCCAGAAAGACCACCACGGCGACGACGGCAGCGAGGACGGCAGCGACGATCCACCAGAGTTTCGAGCGAGTCCTCGGCTCCACCGGCCGGACCGGCGAGCGCAGCGTGAACGCCGCCGACCTCGCCACGTCGAAGGAGTCCTCGTCGTCGAGATACCGGCGGTAGTCCGGCGTCGCGGCGCCCACCGCCGCCTCCAGGTCGGCCGGGTCGGGCCGGTCGATCGCGGCGTCCGCCACGAAGCCGACGAACACCTGCAGCGGCCGGTTGTGCTCGTCGCGCACGTCCGGGACGCTCCGGGTCTCGTACGCGATCCACAGACCGGGCCCGATGCGGGCCACCCGCGTCTCCCCCTCCGGAATGCGCCCGGCATACCGGTCCAGCACCCCGCACCCGGTCAGGAAGTCCGGCGCGACCAGCGTCCGGTAGTCGTTGCGGCGGCCCGCCCCGATCAGGAACGGCCAGCCGCGGGCCTCAGTCATCGGAGAGCCTCGAACTGGGCAGGCGCCCCTCCAGCACGTCGACCCGGCTGCGCAGCGACCGCATCACCCGCCGGCGGGCGTCCCGGAACTCGCTCACCTCACGCTCGGCCTCGCCCAGCAGGCGCTCGCTGAGCCGTTGCCGGGCCGCCCGGCCGCGTTCCAGCTCCATCACCGCCTCGCCCAGAAAAACCGAGTAGAGCGGGTTGAGCGTGCCGGCCGCGCGGGCCACGTACGACCCGAGCTCGGCCAGCGCCACGCCCGGCCCGCCCGCGGTCTGCCGCCGCACGTCCTCCATCAGGGCGTGCGGCCGGGCCTGGTCGACCTGGTGTTCCACCTGTTCGAAGATGTCCGGCACGACGGCCGACAGCGGCGCGTCCACGTTCGAGGGCCGCACCTCGCCGTCGGGCCGCTTCTCGACCTGCCCGTCGGGGCCGATCCCGGCGAAGTCGGCGCCGACCGCGCTGACCGGGATCAGCCGGACGATCCGGTGTCGGCCGTGCACCCTGACCAGCTCGCGGAAGTCGGGGTTGGTCATCAGCAGCTTGCGCACCATGGCCAGCCGGGCGTCCCCGACGGCGCCCGGCTGCGGACGTGGAAGGTGAAGTCGCGGGTGTCGCCCGGGGCCGTGCCGTGCGGCCAGTCCCGGTCGACGTCGGCGACCTGGTTGAACCAGCCACTGAGCTGCACGGTGTCGGCGTGCGAGGTCTCCAGGAACCAGCCGCGGGCCGCGGGCAGGCGCAAACGGGCAGGAGCAGCAGGACGACGACGCTCACGGTCTCACCCCCGGGCACAGATGGCGGGAAAGGCCGATCAGAGCACGAGCTCCGCGGCGTGCGCACCGGAGTCATCCGGTAGCGGACAGCGATGTATCTGGGCCGGCGGACGCGCCCCGACCGACCGGAGGGCGCGTCGCGATCGGGTTATCAATGCGCACGGGAATGGCGCTCAGGCAATTCCCAGAAAGTGTGGGATCGCTATCAGTCAGAGATCAGAAACTGCCCGAATCGGACAACGGGGTGGGCAACCATTTGACGCTCGTCGAATAATGGGAAGGCGTCTCGGTGCGCTCGGTTCACTACTCAGCGTACCGAAATCTGGTCTTTTGAATTCGAAACGTTGCCACGGCGTCACCCCGCGTCCAGCGGGGTTGACTAATAGATCGTGACCATATATCTGTTCTGACGGCGTTGAGCCCGGCGCGTTGCCAAACGCACCGCGTCACACGAGGGAGCTACCACCTATGCCGGCTGGGACCGCCATGAGAGGCGATCGCAACGCCCGTCCGGGACAGCGCAGCGCGCAGGGTGGCGGCGGAACCGGCAAAAAGACGTCCAAGCGCCACAAAGCACCCCTGTGGGCGAAACTGCTCACCACATTCGGCGTGATCATGGCGCTGGTCGGCGTCGGCGGCCTGGTGAGCGTCAAGTACTTCCTCGGTCAGCTCACCTCCAACATCCAGACCACGTCGTCGGTGCTGAGCGCCTCGGGCGGGCTGGGCAACACCAACGCCAAGGCGGGCCAGCTGCCCAAGGGCGCGATGAACATGCTGCTGCTGGGGCTCGACACCCGTACGGGCTGGGGCGACGGCGAGTCCCGGTCGGACACGATCCTGATCCTGCACATCACCGCCTCGCACGACAAGGCGTACATGATCTCGATCCCCCGCGACACCGTGGCCACGATCCCGGCCGACGAGGAGATGGGCGTCCGCGAGCAGCGCACCAAGATCAACGCCGCCTACCTGTTCGGCTCGCAGGGCGGACGCGGCTGGCAGGGCGGCGCCAAGCTGGCCACCAAGGCCATCCACGAGCTGACCGGCATCGAGTTCGACGGCGTCATGGTGATCGACTTCAACGGCTTCAAGGGCATCCTCGAGGCGATGGGCGGCGTGCACCTCTGCGTCGACAAGGAGATGTGGTCGAGCCACTACCTCGTCAAGAACGGCAAGATCGAGTACGCGCACGGCGCCGACCCGAAGAGCAAGCCGCGCGACGCCCTGGTGTTCAAGAAGGGTTGCCGCAACATGCAGCCGTGGGAGGCGCTGGAGTTCTCGCGCCTGCGCCACTCGACCAACGGCGACTACGACCGTCAGCGTCACCAGCAGCAGCTGCTGCGCGCGATGGCCAAGAAGGCCAGCAGCGCCGGCATCATGGGCAACCCGTCGAAGGTGGCCCGGATCCTGTCCGCCGCGGGCAAGTCGCTGAAGATGGACACGAACGGCGTGCCGGTCGACAACTTCATCTTCGGCCTCAAGGGCCTGGCCGCCGGCGACCTGATCCCGATCAAGACCAACGGCGGCACGTTCAACGGCGGCGACGGCGGCGAGGCGATCAGCGACGACACCCGCGCCCTGTTCGAGGCGACCTCGGCCGACAAGCTGCCCGAGTTCCTGCTGCGTCACCCGGAGAACGTGATCACGGACGGGAGCGCCGCGTCCTGACGGCGGCGTACCACGCGGGAATCCGCTGGACCGGCCCGCCCGGTTCCAGCGGCACCCCGTACACCTCGGTGGCGCCCTGCTCGAGCACCTGCCAGGCGTCGTCCGGGAAGGCCTCCGCGACTTCCTCGGCCCCGAAGCGGCGCGGCGCCCGTACGCCCGCGCTGATCAGCCGGTGCACCAGCGGCGGCAGGCGGGTCGGCCGGGCGCCCTGGTCGAGCAGATAGTCGAGCGGGTCGCCGGTGTGGTTCGTCTCGCTCAGGAACAGCGTTCCGCACTCCCCCAGCAGCGCGGCGACATTCGCGGCCACGGCACGGCGGGCGTCGTCGTCGAGCACGTGCAGCACACCGCGGATGTGCGCGTTGGCGTCGCCGAACTCGTCGTGCAGCCGCTCCCCCAGGCCGGGTGACGCGATGTCGGCCACCCGGAAGGTCAGGCCGGTGAACGCCCCGGACGCCCGGGCCACTGCCGCCGCCGAGCCGTCGATGCCGATGACCCGAGAGGCGAAGCCCGTCAACGCGTACGCCTGACGCCCGGACCCGCAGCCCAGGTCGACCATCGGCCGGTCCGGGTCGGCATGCCGCCGCAGCACCTCCGCGAGCAGCTCGTTCTCGGCCGGTTCGTCGGCCTCCCACAGCACGTCACCGCCCGGCCCGGTGCGCGTGACGCCGGCCCAGTAACGCTCCCAGGCGCGGGACTGTGAACGCGGCGCGCCGAGCGCGGCCAGGGTGAGCCGGGGAATCAACAGGTACCTGCGCCAGACCACGACGATCATCATTGCGTGTGTCTTGACACTTGGCCAGAACCGTGTTCGGCCGCCCCGGAAACGACGCCGCCGGGCAGGGTCCACGACGGATTCCGCAGCCGCTGGGGCTCGAAAAAATCATTACGCACTGAGATCAACCCGTAACAATCGGGCAGTACGGTCCCCGACCATGATTCGGCGGAGTGGCCTGGCCACGCTCGGTGTTGTGCTGGCGGTCGCCGTGACCGCCTGTGGGTCGGACGGCGGCGACGAGCTCGTGTTCGGCGGTGACCCGGTCACGCAGTGCGTGCGCGTGGCCGAGGGAGCCTCCATGGTGGTCGGCGACGTGCTGCGCGCCCCGGCTGGTTCCGACCTCGTCGTTCAGAAGATCGCCCTCGCCGGGGCCAAGGGCGTCAAGGCGGGCAAGGCGTTCATCGTGCCGCTGAGCAGCGGCCGCACCCCCATCGGCAACGCCAACTACCCTCCGGCGGCCAACCCGACCTGGGATTTCCGGATGCCCGCCGAGAACGCCACGATCCGGGCCGGCGAGGAGGCCAACCTGCTGCTCGTGGTGAGCCGCAGCGGCGCGCTGGACGGCTCGGCCTCGGGCATGCAGATCGACTACCTCGGCGGCTCGAAGGTGAATACGACGACTTACCAGTTCCGCGGCGACTGCAGCGTCAACGCCGGCTGATCATCGCAGGGCCGGCAGGACCTTGGACCCGAAGGTCTCGACGAACGGGATGAGGTCCTGCCCCACGTGATGCAGATAGATCCGGTCGAATCCGAGGGCGGCGTAGCCACGCAGCTTCTCGACGTGCTCCTCGAGGTCGGCCGAGATGTTGACGACCTTCCCGACCTGCTCGACCGTGACGTTCTCGCTCACCACGTCGAAGTGGTCGACCGTCTCGAGGTCCCAGCACACCGGCGGGGCGAAGATGTTGCTGCGCCACTGGTCGTGCGCGATGGCCTCGGCCTCGTGCTGCGTCGGCGCCCAGCTCAGGTGCACCTGCAGGCAGATCGGGCCACGGCCGCCGGCATCCCGGTACTGCGAGATCATCGCGCGCAGGTGGTCCTCCGGGGCGTTGACCGTGACCAGCCCGTCGGCCCAGCGGGCGCACCACGCCGCGGTCTTCGTGCTGACCGCGGCCCCGATCAGCGGCGGCGACACCTCGGGCCGGGTCCACAGCCGGGCCCGGTCGACCTTGACCAGGCCGTCCCGGGTGACCTCCTCGCCGGCGAGCAGATCGCGCATGACGTCGACGCATTCGAGCAGGCGGGCCTCGCGCACCTCCTTGCGCGGCCACGGCTCCCCGGTGATGTGCTCGTTGCTGAATTCGCCACTGCCCAGCGCGGCCCAGAACCGGCCCGGATACATCGCGCCGAGCGTGCCGATGGCCTGCGCGATGATCGCCGGGTGGTAGCGCTGGCCGGGTGCGTTCACGACACCGAACGACAGGTTGGTCGCCTGCAGCGCGGCGCCGAGCCACGACCACGCGAAGGCGGATTCGCCCTGCCGCCGGCTCCACGGTGAGAAGTGATCGGAGCACATCGCCGCCTCGAAGCCGGCGCGTTCCGCAGCCACCACGGCGGCGAGCAACTCGGCGGGCGGGATCTGCTCGTGCGAGGCATGGATTCCGTACTCCGTCATGGCTGGCCCCATACCCAGCTTGGGCGGCTAAGAATCGGATACGAAGGACACGTACCGGTGGCGATCATCGGCCGCGCGGCCGAGCATCGGCTCATGGGTGATGCTCGGTTCAGCCGAAGGCTTCTGTTCACCGCGGGCTCGGGGGTGCTCGGCGTGGCCGTGCTCTCCGCCTGCTCGGACTCCTCCTCGCCGTCGGGCGGGACGACGAGCCCGCCGGCGGGCGGGACGACGACTGCCCCACCGTCCGGCGCTGCGCCCTCGGGCTCGGCCGGCCCCGGCGCCTGGAAACGGGTCGACCTCTCCTTCGTCTCGGCGTACCTGCTCATCCGGGGCTCCGAGGCGGCAATCGTCGACCTGGGCGTGCCCGGCTCGGCCGACGCCATCGGCAAGGGGCTCACGGCAGCGGGCAGCGGCTTCTCCGCCGTACGCCATGTGGTGCTGACCCACAAGCACGACGATCACGCCGGCGGTCTCGGCGACGTCCAGCCGCAGGCCACCGGAGCCAAGTTCTACACGGGCGAGGCCGACGTCTCCTCGATCCAGTCGGCGCAGCCCCTGACCCCGCTGAAGGACGGCGACGAGGTCTTCGGACTGCAGGTGATCGGCACGCCGGGCCACACCGCCGGGCACATCGCGATCTTCGACCCGTCGACCGGGACGCTGGTCGCCGGGGACGCGCTGCGCACCACCACCGACGGCCTGGTCGGCCCCGATCCGCAGTACAGCGAGGACATGACCACGGCCGCCGGTTCGATCAAGAAGCTGGCCGCCCTCGACGTGCGCACGATCCTGCCCGGCCACGGCGCCCCGATCAGCTCGAACGCCGCCGCGGCGCTGAAGCGGCTGGCCGCGACGGGCTGAGATCTGTTCATCTGCTGGTCGCTCACGTGTGCGCCCGAGATCGTAAAGTCGGCCGGTGACAACACGGAACGAAGACCTCCACCGCCGTCTCTCCGGCGCCGAGCAGGCTGCCGCCGAGCGGCACGCCGACTACGCCGAGGCCATCCGCGCCTCCTTCGACCGCCTGCGCAAGGGGCTCGAGTCCGCTCACGCCGGCCACCAGGTCGCCGACCAGGAATGGGCTGCCTATGTGGCCGGGCTCGACCGCGGCCTCGACGAGCTCCACCTGGAACTGGCGCACGCCGCCGATCTGCCCGCGGCCACGGGCAAGCTGCTCGTGCACGCCTCGAGGCTCGAGCTGGCCGGATGGCGGCTGCGGTTCAGCGTGCCCGGCGCGGACGCGTCCGATTACGACGGCGTACGCGAAAGGCTGGCCGCCGCCGAGACCGAGGTGGACAGCTTTGCGGCCGGCGGCTCGTCCGCTCCGCAGGTGCACCGCAGGATCGACGACCTGCGCGACGGACGGGCAGACATTTAGTTTTCCCTTTCCGCCCGAGCCCACGACGCCCTTGATCCGGTAAATTGCGCCCGGCGCAGTTGCGCCGCGTATCCGAAAGGGCACACCATGCGCCGGATCCTCGCCGCTGCCACCGCCGTCGTCCTGGTGCTCGCCGGCGCCGCATGCTCCGACGACAAGACGCCCGAGGCGACCGGCGGCACGAAGGTGAGCGTCGGCGTCATCCCGATCATCGACGTGGCGCCGATCTATCTGGGCAAGAAGAAGGGCTTCTTCGCGAAGCGCGGCATCGAGCTCTCGCTCACCTCCGAGCAGGGTGGCGCGCCCATCGTCGAGGGAGTGCTCGGCGGGAAGTACCAGTTCGGCTTCAGCAACGTGACCTCGCTGATGGCCGCCCAGTCGGGCGGCGCGCCGCTGAAGGCGGTGGCCAGCGGCGTCGCCTCCAACGGCCGGGCCGGGCGCGACTTCTCGGCGATCGTGGTGACCGACGGCAGCCCGATCCGCTCGGCCCGCGACCTGGCGGGCAAGCGGATCGCGGTGAACACGCTGAAGAACCTCGGCGACACCACCGTGCGCCAGTCGGTGCGGCGGGCCGGCGGCGACGCGGGCAACCTGCGCTTCCAGGCCATGCCGTTCCCCGACATGCCGGGTGCGCTGCAGGCGGGCAAGGTGGACGCGGCGTGGGTGGTCGAGCCGGCGCTGAGCGCGGTGCTCACCCAGGGCGGGCAGATCCTGGCCTCGAACTTCGTCGACACCGCGCCCGACCTGACCGTGGCGCTCTATTTCACCAGTCAGGGCACCATGGCCGCGAAGCCGAAGCTGGTCACCGACTTCACCGAGGCCATCAAGGAGTCGATGCGCTACGCGGCGGGCCACCCCGAGGAGGTGCGGGACGTCGTCGGCACGTACACCCAGATCAACGACACCGTCCGGATCGCGATGATCCTGCCCAGCTGGCCCGAGGACATCAACCGCCGCTCGCTGGAGCGCGTGGCGCTGCTGGGCGAGCGCGACGGCATCTTCACCAAGGCCCCGACCCTGGATCAGCTGCTGCCCTGAGTCTCGTCCGCCGGCGCCTCTGGTTGCCTGACCGGCCTGGCCCGAACGCCTGAATCGGCGCGGCCCGCTGCCGCATGATGGTCCGGTGCGGTACCTGCTGCCGGCCGTGGCCGGCGCCGTGGTGCTCCTGCTGCTGACGCTGGCCGGCGTGCGCCTGCTCGGTGCGGCGGACGACGACGGGCCCCGGCCCGACCAGGCCCGGCCCGGAACCGTGCTGCTCGTGCCCGGCTACGGCGGCAACCGCGCCGGGCTGAGCCGGCTGGCCGACCGCCTGCGGGCCGAGGGGCGCACGGCGACCGTGCTGACCCTGCCCGGCGACGGCACCGGCCGGCTCGAGGAGCAGGCCGACCTGCTCGACTCGGCCGCCCGCCAGGCGGTGACCGCCGGCGCGCCCTCGGTCGACGTGATCGGCTACTCGGCCGGCGGCGTGGTGACCCGGCTGTGGGTCGAGCGCCACGACGGGGCCGAGGTGGCTCGGCGGGTGGTCTCGCTGGGCTCGCCGCTGCACGGCACCCGGCTGGCCGGGCTGGGCGCGCGGTTCGGGGGCGCACAGTGCCCGCAGGCCTGTCAGGAGCTGGCGCCCGGCAGCGACCTGCTGGACAGCATCGACGGCGCACTGCCGGGCGGGCTGCCCTGGCTGTCGATCTGGACCGAGAACGACGAGACCGTCCAGCCGCCCGACTCGGCCCGCCTGGACGGCGCCGTCAACCTGCCGTTGCAGAGCATCTGCCCGGCCGCGCGCACCGCCCACAGCGAACTGCCGACCGATCCGTACGTCACCGCCCTGGTCCTCGACGCCCTCGGCGCCGAACCATTGAGCGAGCCGCGAACCTGCCCCGCCGTCTGACCACCGTGTCGCGCCACTAGCAGATGAGCGTTACCGGCGGGGGCGTGGCCACCCGGCCGAACGGGTCATCCGAATGACCGTTCAGACCGAAGATCGTAGCCGGGGCGGGGCATCTGGCGAGACGGCAGAGGCAGGAGTTGAAAGTGATTCTGCATTGAGTAGTGTGCTCGCCGTTGTCCCGTGATGAGGAGCGCGTACACCCATGGTTTTGAACCTTCTTGAGCTTTCCGACAACCCGGCCACCAAGGCTGCCATCGTCAAGGACGCCCAGGCGCTGGTCGAGGCCGAGCTCGCCGGCAAGTCGGGCATCTCCGCCGGCGCGGTGAAGCTTGCCTACAAGGCGGTCACCTCGTTCGCGCCGGGCTACTACGAGGAGACCCTGAACATCATGGTCCCGTCGATGCTGGAGCAGCTGCAGCCGTTCTGGACCGACTTCCGGGCCGCCGGCGGTGGCACCTTCGGTGACTACCTGGTCAAGCGCCAGGACGAGGTCACCCCGGCCATGCTGCTGGTCACCGACGACATGGCGAACGCCTCCGAGAAGGCCGTTGTCGTCAAGGCCTACAAGACCGTCCGCGGTGGCGCCTCGAAGCACATCGAGGCCGCTCTGCCGGCCCTCGGCGGCCTGGTGGAGAAGTACGCCGCCTGATCTGCCGCACGAAGAGAGCCGCGCCCGTCCGAGCGACGAGCGCGGCTCCCTTCTGTCAGGCCAGGCTGACCCGGCGGTCGATCCCGATCGCGTCCAGGAACCGCTCGTCGTGGCTGACGACCACAAACGCTCCCCGGTACGCCGTGAGGGCCGACTCGAGCCGGCCGACGCTCTCGAGGTCGAGGTTGTTGGTCGGCTCGTCGAGCAGCAGCAACTGAGGCGCAGGCTCGGCGAACAGCACGCACACCAGCGTCGCCCGCAGCCGCTCGCCGCCCGAGAGCATCCGCACCGGCAGATGGGCCCGATCGCCGCGGAACAGGAACCGGGCCAGCAGGTTCATCCGCTCGGCGTCGGCCAGCGCCGGGGCCGAGCGGGCCAGGTTCTGCGCCACCGTCAGCTCGCCGTCGAGCAGGTCGAGGCGCTGCGACAGGTACGCCACCCGGCCCTCCGCCCGCGCGGCGGTGCCCGCGCTCGGCTGCTGGTCGCCGCTGATCAGGCGCATCAGCGTCGACTTGCCGGCGCCGTTCGGCCCGACCAGGGCGATCCGCTCCGGCCCACGGATGATCAGGTCGATGCCCGCGCCGGGGAAGACCGGCCGCCCGTCGTACGTGGCCTGCAGCCCCGTACCCGTGAAGACCGTGCGCCCGGCCGGCACCGCCGTTCCGGGCAGGTCGATGACGATCCGGTCACCCTGCCGGGCCGCCCAGCTCGCCTCGTCGTAGCGGGCCTGCGCATCGACCACCCGGGACGCGTGGACGTCGTTCGAGCGGGCCGCCGAGACCTGGGCGCTGTTCTTGAGGTTGCCCGCGTGGATCCGGGCCAGGCCCGCGCTGCCCAGGTTGCGGGCGGCGGTCGACTGCCGCCGGGCAGTGCGCTCACGGGCCTGCTGCATCTCCCGCTTCTGCCGTTTCAGGTCCTGCTCGGCGTTGCGCACCTGCCGTTCGGCGACCTCACGTTCGGCTTCCACGGCTTCCGCGTACGCGGTGAAGTTGCCCCCGTACCAGCGGACCTCACCGTGCTCGAGGGCGGCGATGCGGTCCATCTCGTCGAGCAACGCCCGGTCGTGGCTGACCACGAGCAGGCACCCGGCGAACGTCCGCAGCACCGCGGTGAGCCGCTCGCGGGCCTCGCCGTCGAGGTTGTTGGTCGGCTCGTCGAGCAGCAGCACGTCCGGCCGCTTGAGCAGTTGCGCGGCCAGCCCGAGCGACACCACCTGACCGCCGCTGAGCGTGCCGAGCCGCCGGTCGAGGGCCACGTCACCGAGGCCGAGCCGGTCGAGTTCGGCCCGGCTGCGCTCCTCGACGTCCCAGTCGGCGCCGACCGTGGCGAAGTGCTCCTCGGTGGCGTCGCCGGCCTCGATGGCGTGCAGCGCGGCGACCGTACGGTCGACCCCGAGCACCTGGGCGACCGACTGCTCCGAGGCGAAGGGCAGGTGCTGGGGCAGATAGCCGAGCACGCCGCCGACGGTGACCGTGCCGCCGGTGGGCGTCAGCTCGCCGGCGATCAGCCGCAGCAGCGTGGACTTGCCGGTGCCGTTGGCCGCGACCAGGCCGTTGCGCCCGGCCGGCGCCGACACCGTCAGGTCGTCGAAGACCGGGGTGTCGTCGGGCCAGGAAAAGGACAGGGAGGTGCAGACGACAAAAGCGTCGGACATGAAGAGCTCCGTGAAGAAGGCCGCCGGGCCGTGTGGGCCGGGCGGAAGACAGCGAGGGACGACGTGGACCGGGGACCTCACCCGGAGATGTCGTCGTCGCCTGCCATCTGCCTGCTCCTGCTCTCGGAAGACTGCGGCGAGTTTAGCTCGCGACCCGCCGGTACGCATGGAAATTGATGTCCCGCCGGTGCTGGAAGCCCATGGCGAGGTAGAGCCGGATCGCCCCGGTGTTGGTGCCCGCCGCGTGCAGGAACGGCGTCTCGCCGCGCTCGCGGACGGCCGCCGCGACCGCCCGGACCAGCCGGGCGGCCAGGCCCTGACCACGGAACGCGGGGTCGGTGCAGACGGCGCTGATCTCGGCCCAGCCCGGCGGGCGCATCCGCTCCCCCGCCATCGCGACCAGCGCGCCCTCGCGCCGGATGCCCAGATAGGTGCCGAGCTCGCGGGTGCGCGGCCCGAACGGCCCGGGTTTCGTGCGCGCCACGAGGTCGAGCATCTCGGGCACGTCCGCCGCGGTCAGCCGCACGGCCTCGGGGTCGGGCGCGGCGGTCAGATCTTCGCCGGTGAGCTGCACGCCGACGCCACCGCCGGTCCTTTCCCAACCGGGCATCGTGCCGTCGGCGGCGGCGGGCATCCACACCTCGCCGCCGGGACCGGCCAGCTCGGCCAGATCGGCCCAGGCGGCCGGGTCGGCGGCATCGGCCACGGCGGCGAACGGCGAGACGTCCGGCAGGTAGCGGGCAGCTCGGCCGCGCGCCTCGGCGAAGGTCTTCTGGCCGTGGGTCAGCGCCGTCCACGCGGGATTGTCGAGCACGGCCCGGTCCACGGTTGTCATGCGGTCTTTCCTATCGCGCGGACGGTGGGCCGCGCAGCGATTGTGAGCGGGCGCATAGCGCCTGTCTGCGATGCTCCGTGGCGGCCCCGAGCCGTATTCCGTCCCGCGTCGGACGCCGCCGGTCCGACGTCAGAGTATGAGGTGCACGTCGCCGAACTCGTGCCACCGGTAGCGCTCGCGCAATGCCTCGGCGTAGGCCGCCCGCAGTGCGTCCTCACCGGCCACGGCCGTGAGCATCTTGAGGTGTGAGGCACGCGGCTCGTGCAAGCCCGTGAGCAGCCCGTCGACCGACCGCACGACATGATCGGGCTCGATGACCAGCGAGGTCCAGCCCGATGCGGGCCCGGCGGCGGCCGATTCCAGCGCCCGCACCACCGTCGTCCCGACGGCGATCACGCGGTGCCCCGCCGACCGCACGTGGTTCATCAGGCGGACGGTCGACGCGGGGACCCGGTACCACTCCGGGTAGGGCGGCTCGTCGGCCTCGGGCGACGCCACCCCGGTGTGCAGGGTGACCGGCGCGACCAGCACGCCCCGGCCGGCCAGTTCAGCCAGCACCCGGCCGGTCAGCGGTCGCCCGGCGCTCGGCATCTCGGCGCTGCCGGGCTCGGTCGCGTACGCGTTCTGATAGACGTGCAACGGCCAGTCCCGGTCGGTGTAGCTGTAGCGGATCGGCCGCCCGTGCCGCGTCAGGTATTCCACGCGGCCCGCGCCGACCGCGGGGGTCGCCGCCCACAACCGCGCCGTGAACGGGCGGACCAGCGTCAGCGAGCCGCCCGGCACCTCGAGCCGGAGCCCGGCCCGGGCCGGGGCGTCGCGCACCTCGACCAGCCAGCTGCCGTCGGCCTGCTCGGTCGAGACGTGCAGGCGTACGCCCGAAGCGTCGATCGCCGACGGCAACGTCGCCGAGTTGTTGACCACCAGCAGGTCGCCCGGGCCGAGCAGGCGCGGCAGCTCGGTGAACCGGTGGTGGCTGATCGCGCTCCCCCGGCTCACCATCAGCCGGACGCCGTCGCGGGTCAGGCCGCGGGCCTCCACCGGCTCGCGTGCCTCGAGTCCGGTCGGCAGCTCGAAGTCGACGACCGTCATCGGGCGACGTACCTTCCCGAGGCCGGCCGCTCGTCGACCAGCTTCACGAAGTACGGCACGACCGTTTCCGGCAGCGGCCGATCCGAGATGTCCTCGCCGGGGAACGCCTCTTGCTGCAACCGCGTCCGCAGGTCGCCCGGATCCACCGACCACACCCGCAGCTCCGGCTCCTCCTTGGCCAGCACCGCACTCGCGTGGTCGAGCGCGGCCTTCGCGGCGCCGTAACCACCCCAGCCCTCGTACGCCTCGACGGCCGCGTCGGAGCTGATGTTCAGCACGGCCCCGGCGTCCGAGAGCCGCAGCTGTGGCAGCACGAGCTGAGTCAGCGCGATCGGCGCGAGCACGTTGACCTCGAACGTCTCGAGCAGCGCGGGCAGCGGGAAGTCAGCCAGCGGGGGCGGCGGGCTGCCGCCCAACGTGGACGCGTTGTTCACCAGCAGGTCGGCCCCGCCGAGCTTCGAGGCGGCCTCGGCCAGTTCGGCGCGGTGGTCGTCGTCGACGACGTCGCCCGCTATCGCCACCACGGTTGTCACCCGGCCGAGTTCCGCGGCCACCACCTCCAGGTCCTTTCCGGTACGGGCATCGATGACCAGGGCCCAACCGGCGCCGGCCAGCGTGCGGGCGAGGGCGGCGCCGAGCCCCTGGGAAGCGCCGGTGATCACGGCTGTGTTCGTCATGCCCCGACCCTGCCCGCTCCGGCGGCCCGCGGCGTCGGACCCAGGTCGCCTCTTGAGCACGACCTTGGTCCTAGGACCGTGGCCCGAGGCGGCCGGCCCAGCTCGTGGCTATGGTGGGCCCGTGACCGCCGCCGACCAGCTCAACACCGCACGCCGCCTCTCCGCGGCCGTGCTGGCGGTCAGCGACCAGCTCACCGTGCCCGAGGTGCTGCAGACGATCGTCGACACGGCCCGCGAGCTCGCCGCAGCGCAGTACGCCGCGCTCGGCGTGCCCGACGACGACGGCTCGTTCGCCCAGTTCCTCGTCTCCGGTGTCTCCCCCGCGCAGCAGGCCGCCATCGGCCCGCTGCCCCGCCAGCACGGCTTCCTCGCGGTGATGCTGCGCGAGCCGGTCGTCCAGCGTCTCGACGACATCCGGGCCGACCCGCGGTTCGACTGGTGGCCCCGGGCCCATCCCGTCCTCGAGGCGTTCCTGGGCGTCCCGATCATGAACGGCGACGAGATCCTGGGCGCGCTCTATCTGGCCAACAAGCCCGGCGGCTTCACCGCCCACGACGAGGAGCTGGTGCGGGTGCTGGCCGCGCACGCGGCGATCGCGCTCACCCACGCCCGGCTCTACGCGCGCAGCCGCGAGCTGACCATCGCCGAGGAACGCGCCCGCATCGCTCACGACCTGCACGACGCGGTGGCCCAGCGCCTGTTCGGGCTGCGGCTGACCGCGCAGGCGGCCGACCTGCTCATCGACCGCGACCCGGCCGCCGCCCGGGCCCGGCTGGCCGAGGTCACCGCGCTGGCCCGCGAGGCAGCCGAGGAGCTGCACGCGGCCGTGCTCGAACTGCGGCCGGCCCGGCTCGACGAAGACGGCCTGCCCGACGTGCTGCGCAAGCAGGTGCAGATCCTCGACCGGGCCTCGGGCGCCGACGGCCCCCGCCTGCACTACACAGAGGACGATCCGCCCGTGCTGTCCCCGGCGCAGCAGGCGGTGGTGCTGCGCGTCGCCCAAGAAGCGTTGCACAACGCCGTGCGCCACGCCGGCGCCCACGTCATCCGGGTCAGCCTGGCCCGGCTGGGGTCGTGCGGCGTGCGCCTCGAGGTCGCCGACGACGGCGCCGGTTTCGACGTCGCCGCCACCCTCAAGGCCGGGCGCAGTCTGGGCCTGCGGTCGATGCGCGACCGGGCCTGCTCGGTCCGCGGCCACACCGTCTTCACGTCGACGCCCGGTCAGGGCACGGCGGTGCTCCTGGAGGTGCCCGGTGACTGAGATCCGGGTGCTGATCGTCGACGACCATCCCGCCGTACGCCGGGGGTTGCGCACCTTTCTCGAACTGGCGGCCGACCTGCGGGTGACCGGCGAGGCCGCGGACGGCCCGACCGCGATCGACCTGGTCGAGCAGACGGCGCCCGACGTGGTGCTGCTCGACATGGTGCTGCCCGGCATGGACGGTGTGGGCGTGCTGCGCGAACTGGCCCGCCGCGCCCTGCCCGCGAAGGTCCTGGTCGTCACGAGCTTCACCGACCGCGCCCGCCTGCTGCCCGCCGTCCGCGCCGGCGCCCGCGGCTACCTCTCCAAGGACGTCGACCCGCAGGCCCTGGTCGCGGCCGTGCGCTCGGTGCACGCCGGCCACCTGCTGCTCGAACCGGAGGTCGCCACCACCCTGCTGGGCGCCCCGGCCGACACCCCCGCGCTGACGGCCCGCGAGCGGGACGTGCTGGCGCTGATCGCCGACGGCCGCTCCAACCGCGAGATCGCCCGTGCCCTGGTGGTGGCCGAAAAGACGGTGAAGACCCACGTCTCCAGCATCCTGATGAAGCTGGGCCTGGCCGACCGCACCCAGGCCGCTCTGCACGCCGTCCGCACGGGCATCGTCCCGCGCGACTCCGGCCACGGCTGACCCGCGGTGCCGATCGTGCCGGGGCTTTGTCAGGTCCGCTGGGCGATGACGCGGGTGAAGCCGAGGTGACGGCCGGTGTCGGCCCGCAGCATCGCCACCTCCCGGGGAACGAGCCGCCGGGGGGTGTCGTTGTCGGTCGTCTCCAGGACGGCTTCGCTCCAGTCCAGCCAGTCGCGCCACCCGTCCTCCAGGAAGTCGGCGCGCACGTCCTGGACCACGCCGCTGCGGCTCCACAACCGCTGCCACCAGGCCGGCGAGTGGAAGGTCCAGAAATCCGGTTCCCAGTACGGCTCGAGGTGATCCGGCAGCCCGTCGTCGAATTCCGTGGTCAGCCCGGGCACCGCGATGCCGATGTGGCCGCCGGGAGCCAGGAAACGGCTCAGGTAGGGCAGGTACAGCGCGTCGGTGCCGAAGTAGTGGTAGGCGTCGACGCTGACGATGGCGTCGAAGTAACCCTCGGCGAACGGCAGGTCATGTGCTTCGGCCAGCAGCGGGGTGACGAGCTTGCCCTGGCCCGCGGCGTCGATCCGGCGCCAGTTCTCGCCGGGCTTGATCCAGAGGTCGGCGGCGACGACCTGGACGTCGAACTCCTTCGCCAGGAAGATCGAGGTGATGGCCCGGCCGCAACCGAGGTCGAGCACGCGGGCGCCGGGCGCGAGGCCGAGTCCGGAGCACAGCCATTCGAGCAGCCACAGAGCACTCGGGCCCATCCAGTTCTCGATCATCCACCGGGGGCCGTAGCCGGCGCTCCGGGGGAACCGTGGCCGGCTCAGTCGCTGCTTCAGATCGTCGGTCATCGGGGCAGGGTGGCAGCCCCGGCCCGCGATGTCGATCGATTTGCGGCCGGGAGGATCCGCGCGGACGGCTGGCTCCAGCACTGGGCAGCGGCTCCCGCGACGCCGGCCCATTGATCAGCGAAGACGACCTGGGACCGGACCGCAGGCGCACAAACCACCGGCGCCCGCCTCCGCGTCGCGGGACGGGCGCCGGATCGTGCGACGGCTACCAGCGCAGGAAGTTGTCCTGGGTCTGGGCGTTGAAGGTGTCGGTGCGGAAGAACTTGGCGATGTTCGTGCGGTAGTCCTTGAGCTCGAGCACGTCGACGCCCTTGGTGATGTCGTTCGAGTAGATGTAGCCGTTGTACCAGTAGGCGGACCACGAGCCGCCGCCGGTGAGGGTGCTCAGGGAGAGCGGGCCGCGCTCCCAGTAGGCGATCTCCTTGGGCTTGCGGGAGTCGGTGAAGTCCCAGACCGAGATGCCGCCGAGGTACCAGGCCTGGACCATGATGTCGCGGCCGGGCACCGGGATCAACGAGCCGTTGTGGGCCACGCAGACCTCGGTGTCGGCGTTGTAGCGCGGGATCTTGAAGTAGCTGCGGAAGACCAGCTTGCGCTTGTTGCCGTGGCCGACGATGTCGTAGATGGCGTCGGCGCCGCGGTTGGGGCCGACGGTCGCGTTGCACGTGGCCGCGCCGCCGCCGCCGAGCTCGTCGGTGAAGACGACCTTGCTGCCGTTGTTGTTGAACGTGGCCGAGTGCCAGAACGCGAAGTTGACCTCGTCGCGGACCGTGTTGATGATCCGGGGCTTGACCCTGTCCGAGATGTCGAACAGGACGCCGTCACCCATGCAGGCGCCGGCGGCGAGGTTCTTCTCGGCGTACACGGTGATGTCGTGGCAGCCCGTGGTGGCGGAGCCTCGCTCACTGCCGGGGAAGCCGCCGTCGGGGAAGACGACCGGCGTGGCGACCACGGCCGCGGCCGTCGGGTTGCGCACGGGCACCTTGACGATCGAGATCTTGTCGTGCGGCAGCGCGCAGTTGGGCAGGTCGACGCCGGCCAGGTTGTACGACGAGATGTACAGGTAGACGTTCTTCTCGCCGCGCTTGCCGGGGACCAGCGTCTGCGTGTGCGAACCGCAGTCGGTCTTGACGGACTTCAGGTACTTCGGCGTCAGCGGGTTGCTGATATCGAAGATCTTGATGCCTTCCCAGCGCTCGCCGGGCACGGCGGCCGTGGAGGCCGCGTTGACGCAGGTGTCGTTCGTACGCTGCGAGTCGGTGCCGACGAAGAGCAGGTTGCCGCTGACCGAGATGTCGTTCTGCGAGCCCGGGCAGAGCACCTGAGCGGCCACCGTCGGCGCCTTGGGGTTCTTGACGTCGTAGACGTAGAACCCGTCGTAGTTGCCGCCGTACGCGTACCGGCCCTGGAACGCCCAGTCCGTGTTGGTGCCGGTGAGCGGGCCGGACTTGTCGAGGTGAGCGACCTGCTTGAGGTTCGGGCTGCTGACGATCTCGTCGATGCCCGGTATCGTGTTGCCACCGACGGGTGTCTGCGCCGCGCTGCTCCCCGGAGCTGTCAGCAGGCCGGTGATCAGTGCGAAGGCACTGACTGCGGCCAGGCGCTTGAGCATCCGCCCTCGTGGGGCAGTGTGCTTCATGGGTCTCCCTCCCTGGACGCTTCGTGCGGCGAGGTGGCGACGCACGATGCGTATTCACTTTTGTCGTTACAGTAGTGGCCGCGGGCGGTTCCGGGAACATCTTTGATGATCGATAGTGGAGGACCGGTGGGTCGGGTCAGGACATCGACACTCGTCGCGGCTGTGGTCGTCCTCGCGGGCGCCGTGACCTTGGCGGTGGCGGCCCGCATGGGCTCCGACGGCTCGGCGGCGGCGCCCCGTCCGAGTGTCAGCGCGGCCCCGCCGCATCGCGTCGTGCTGCCGGGCGCGCCCGGCGACGAGGCCGTCGTGAGCGACTCCGACAGCGTCAAGGCGCCCGACGGGTCCACCTACAACGCCATCGACACCACGTTCGTCCAGATGATGATCGTCCACCATCAGCAGGCGATCGAGATGGCGAAGCTCGCGCCCGAGCGCGCCGCCAACCAGCGCCTCGGCGGGCTGGCCGACCGGATCGGCGACGCCCAGCCGTTCGAGATCAATTTCCTGCGTACGTGGCTGAAGGAACGAAACCTGCCGGAGACCGACCCCAAGCACGATCACGGGTCGATGCCGGGCATGCAGAGCGACGCCGACATGGCCGCCCTGGCCGCCAGCACCGGCGCCGCGTTCGACACCAGGTTCGCCACGATGATGACCGACCACCACCGGGGCGCGCTCAGCATGGCGGCCGACGTGATCAAGGGCGGCAGCGACGAGAAGCTGCGCGAGGTGGCCAACGAGATGGCCGTGGAACAGGGAAGTGAGATCCGGCGCCTGGCGCAAGTGACCGCCGGGTAACGTGTCGCCATGCGTACGGCATTGACCGACCTGCTCGGTGTCGAGCACCCCGTCGTCGGCTTCAACCGATCCCCCGCCGTGGTCGCGGCGGTCACCAACGCGGGCGGCTTCGGCGTGCTCGCCGCCTCGGTCTACGGCCCCGAGGAACTCGACGCCCAGCTCACCTGGATCGAAGAGCAGGTCGAGGGCAAGCCGTACGGGGTCGACCTGCTGGTCCCCGAGAAGTTCGTGCCCGGCGACCCGGCCGACCTGGTCGCCAGCATGCGGGCCCAGATCCCCGACGAGCACTTCGCGTTCGTCCGCGGCCTGCTCGAGAAGTACGACATCCCGCCCGCCCCGACCGTCGATCATCAGCAGGTCGCGGCCTCGCTGACCACGCCGGGCGCGATCGCGCTGCTGGACACCGCGTTCAAGCACCGCATCGCGCTGATCGCCAGCGCGCTCGGCACCCCGCCGCCCGAGCTGGTGGCCCGGGCCAAGGAGCTCGGGGTCGTGACGGCGGCGCTGGTCGGGCAGGCCCGGCACGCCGAGCGGCAGATCGCGGCCGGCGTCGACGTGCTGGTCGCGCAGGGCACCGAGGCCGGCGGGCACACCGGCACGATCGCCACGATGGTGCTCACCCCCGAGATCGTCGACATCGCCGGGGAACGGCCGGTGCTCGCCGCGGGCGGCATCGCGGACGGGCGGCAGATGGCGGCGGCGCTCGCGCTCGGTGCGGCCGGCGTGTGGTGCGGATCGGTCTGGCTCTCGAGCGCCGAGGACGTCGCGGTGCAGGCGATCAAGAGCAAGTTCCTGGCCGCGAGCTCGGCCGACACGTTGCGCTCACCCACCCGTACCGGAAAGCCGGCCCGCCAGCTGCGGACAGCCTGGCACGACGAGTGGGCGGCGCCGGGCAGCCCGGCCCCGCTGCCGCTGCCCCTGCAGCCGATGCTCGTCGACGAGGCGTGGCAGCGGATCGACGCAGCGGCCGAGGCCGGGCACGAGGGCGCGCTGAAGCTCGAGTCGTTCTTCGTCGGGCAGGTCGTCGGGTCGTTCCGCGACATCCGGCCGGCCGGCGAGATCACCCGCACCATGGCGGCCGAGTGCGCGGCGCGGATCCGCGAGCTCGCCGAGCGTCTGTGATGGTCGATTCCCGCACGCCGGTGCTGGTCGGCGTGGGTCAGGTGTCGGAGCGGCTCGACTCGCCGGGGTATCGGGCGCGCTCGCCGGTCGACCTGGCCGCTGACGCGGCGCGGGCGGCGCTGGCCGACGCGGGCGTGGACGCGCCGGCGGTCGACACGGTTGCCGGCGTGCCGCAGTTCGAGATCTCGCTGCCGTGGGCGGTGCCGCTGCTGGGGTGCTCCGACAACTTTCCGCGTTCGGTGGCTGCACGGCTCGGGGCCACGCCGCGGCGGGCGGTGCTCGAGGTGGGTGGCGGGCAGGCGCCGCAGCATCTGGTGAACGAGTTCGCGGCGGAGATCGCGGCCGGCCGGGCCGATGTGGTGCTGCTGTTCGGATCCGAGGCGATCTCGACGATCACGGCGCTGGCCGCGGCCGGGTCGCCGCCCGATTTCACCGAGAGCCCGGGCGGATCGCTCGAGTCGCGCGGGCACGGGCTCGACGGGATCGTGTCGATGCACCACGTGGCGCACGGGCTGTCGGACACGCCGTCGCAGTACGCGCTCATCGAGAACGCGCGGCGGGCCCGGCTGAAGATGTCCCGGGACGACTACGCGATGGCCATCGGGGAACTGTTCTCGCCGTTCACCGCAGTGGCGGCGGACAATCCGCACGCGGCGGCGCCGGTGTTCCGCGACGCCGTTTCGCTGGTGACTCCCGGTGCCGCCAACCGGCCGATCGCCGATCCGTACACGCGCTATGTGGTGGCGCGCGAGAAGGTGAATCAGGGGGCGGCGGTCCTGCTGATGTCGGCCGGGGCGGCGCGGCGGCTCGGCGTACCGGAAAGCAGTTGGGTGTTTCTGGCCGGGCACGCCGATCTGCGGGAGCGGAATCTGCTGGAACGGGCCGACTACGGCACTTCACCGGCCGCGGCCCGGGCGGCGCAGCACGCTCTCGAGACAGCGGAGATCTCCAGTTCGGACCTGACGGCGATCGACCTCTACAGCTGTTACGCGGCACCGGTTTTCATCGTTGCCGAGGCCCTGGGAATTGCGGTGAACGACGCCCGCGGGCTCACGGTGACCGGTGGGCTGCCGTTCTTCGGCGGGCCGGGCAACAACTATTCGATGCACGCCATCGCCTCGGTGGTCGAACGGGTGCGGTCGGCGCCGGGCTCGTACGGATTCGTCGGGGCCAACGGCGGCATCATGAGCAAACACTCGACGGGCGTCTACACCACCATTCCGTACGCCTTCCGCTCGTCCCGCAGCGAGCAGATCCAAGCGGAACTGGACGCTGTGCCCGCGCCCGCCGAGGCTTTGTCGGCCGACGGCCCGGCCGTCATCGAGACATACACGGTGAAACACCTGCGCGACGGCCGCCGCGAGGGAATCGTGCTCGGCCGCCTGGAGGACGACGGCCGCCGTTTCGTGGCCCGCGCCGACGCGGTTCTCGAGCTGCTCACCGAGGGCGAACCGATCGGCGAGCGGGTGACGGCACGCTCCACGGCCGACGGAAACGTTATCGTGCCCCGGTGACCGCCACCGCCACCTCCGAGCTCTCGTCGTCGTTCGCCCTGGGCGAGCTGAGCTCGTTCATCGCCTTCGTCGGCGCGGCCGGCGCCATCGTCCTGCTGCTGCGGCCCGCCACCCGCCTGGCGCTGACCCGACGCCGTACCCCGCCGGCCGGAGCTCAGGACTGAGCGTCGCTTGCAACGGGCTTTAGGCCGGGCGCAAGCGGATCGCAAGCGGACCGGGTGAACCTCTCCTCCGAAACGTATGGAGGAGAGAAGACATGTCTCGCTTGCTTGGTCGGCTCGGAGGGGCAGCGGCCGCGCACCCCTGGCGCACGATCGGCGCCTGGGTGGTGGCCCTGGTAGCCCTCACCGGCCTGTCGCTGACCGTCGGCGGCACGCCGCGCGACGACTACAACATTCCCGGCACGCAGTCGCAGGCCGGCACCGAGTTCCTGCGGCAGCATCTTCCGCAGATGTCGGGGACCGACGCGCGCGTCGTCGTGCACTCGGATCGGCCGATCGATCCCGCGTCGCTCGAGGCGCTGCGAGGTCGCCTGGCCGAGGTCGACGGGGCGGCGATCGTCGCGCCGGCCCGGATCTCGGCCGACGGCGACACCGCGCTCATCGGCGTCCAGTACGACATCCCGGTCACCGACTTCCGGGGCGCCGAGGGCATCGACGCGCTCCGCTCGGCGGCCGCGCCGCTGGTCGAGAACGGCCTGCAGGTGGAGTTCGGCGGGCAGGTCGCCGAGAACGTCCAGGCCCCCAGCGGTACGGCCGAGTTGGTGGGCATCGTCGCCGCGCTCGTGATTCTGGCGTTCGCGTTGGGGTCGGTCGTGGCGGCCGGGCTGCCGATCGCCGTCGCCGTCGCCGGGCTGGCGGGCAGCGCGGCGCTCATCGCCCTGGCGGAGCGGGTCACCGACGTCAGTTCCATCGCGCCGACGATCGCGACGATGGTCGGCCTCGGTGTGGGCATCGACTACGCGTTGCTGCTGGTCGCCCGGCACGTCGAAGGCCTGCGGGCGGGTCTGACGCCTCGGGCGGCGGCCGCCGCGGCCAACGCGACGGCGGGCGTGTCCGTGGTCGTGGCCGGGCTGACCGTGCTGGTCTCGTTGTTCGGCCTGAAGCTGTCCACGCTGCCCACGTACTCGTCGTTCGGCTATGCGACGTTCTTCGCGGTCACGGCGGTCATGGCGGCGGCGCTCACCCTGGTTCCGGCGCTCTGCGGTCTGGCCGGCCACCGCGTCCTGCCCCGTGCTTCGCGCGGCGGTTCCCGCCCGCCGGCCGGGCCCACCTTCACGGCTCGGTGGGCGGCTGCGGTGTGCCGGCGGCCGGGGCTCGCGGCGGTGGCCTCCCTGATCGTCCTGGCCGTGCTGGCCGCGCCGATGCTGGGCATGCGCACCTGGCCCCAGGACGCGGGCAGCATGCCGGAATCGCACACCACCCGCAAGGCGTACGACCTGGTGGCGGCCGAGTTCGGAGCGGGCGCCAACGGCCCGCTGATCGTCGTGGCCGACCTGGCGAAGGCCCCCGATCTGGGGGCGCTCTCGGCGGCCCTGCGCGCCCAGCCCGGCGTGGCCTCGGTGGCGCCGCCGACGGTCGAGGGCGGCGCGGCGGTCATCGTGGTCGAGCCGGCCACCGGCCCGCAGGACGAGGCGACCACCGGCCTGCTGCGCCGGCTACGTGCGGACGTGCTGCCCAGCGGCGTGCTTGTGACCGGCTTGGTCGCGGTGTTCGCCGACATCTCGGACCGGCTGGCCGACCGGCTGTGGATCGTGGTCGCGTTCGTGGTCGCGTTGTCACTCGTGCTGCTGACTGTGTTGTTCCGCGCCCCCGTGGTGGCCGTCAAGGCTGCGGTCATGAACCTGCTGTCGGTCGGGGCCGCGTACGGGGTGCTGACCTTGATCTTCCAGAACGACGCCACCGCGCGGCTGGTCGGCCTGCCCCATGCCGTTTCGGTGTCGAGCTGGGTGCCGGTGCTGCTCTTCACGGTGCTGTTCGGCCTGTCGATGGACTACGAGGTGTTCCTGCTGTCGCGGGTTCGCGAGGACTGGCTGCGCACCCGCGACGCCCAGGGGAGCGTGATCCGCGGCCTCTCCGCCAGCGGCCGGGTGATCAGCAGCGCGGCCGCCATCATGGTCGCGGTGTTCACCGGCTTCGCCCTCGACCCCGACGTGACCGTCAAGATGATCGGCCTGGGCATGGCCACAGCGGTGCTCATCGACGCCACGATCGTCCGGCTGGTGCTGGTCCCGGCCACGATGACCCTGCTGGGCCGGGCCAACTGGTGGCTCCCACCCCTCCTCGACCGCATCCTGCCCCACGTCGAGGCCGAGCCTGATGCACCGGAACCGGTCCGACACCCGGAGCTGGTCGGCTGACCTCCACCAGGCAGGCGGGGCGGCACCGTACGGGCCGCCCCGCCTGGTCGCCGGGCGCGCGAATCAGGTCGGTGGGCGTGGGCCGTTGCTCAAGTCGATGACGCAGACGGCGTTGCCGAACGGGTCTTCCAGGACGGCGCACCGGCCGACCGGCACCTCGAACGGTGGGGTGCGAACGGCGCAGCCGGCCCGCTCGTAGGTGGCGACCGCGGACACGACGTCGTCGACCAGGTAGTAGACCGTCAGGTCGGGTGGGAGGTCCATGGTGTGCAGGACGATCTCGGCGTCGGTCTCCGGCATGGTCAGACCGACGGCCGACTCGTCGTGCCACAGCGGGCGCAGGTCGAACACGCTCGTGTAGAAGGCCTCCGCCGCGGCCAGGTCGTCGACCCGGACCATCACGCAGTCAATCTTGCGCAGCATGTGCTGACCGTAGCGGTAGCGTCGCGAGCATGGTGGATCATGAGATGTTGCAGGACAAGCCGCACCGGACGGTGGTGCGCGTCGGGGACACCGTGCGGCGGCCGCGGCAACCCTGGTCCGGCAGCGTCCATGAGCTCCTGCAGTACCTCGAGAGCATCGACTACCCGCACTCGCCTCGGTTTCTCGGCGTCGACGAGGAGGGGCGCGAGATCGTGTCCTATATCGAGGGCGAGTCGGGTGGGGACGGCTGGGCCAAGGTGGTCGCGGACGAGGGGCTCGTCGCCATGGCCCGGCGGCTGCGCGAATACCACGACGCCGTCCGGGGGTTCCGGCCCGCGGCCGCCGACGGATGGGCGGGTCGCACGGCGCCGCAGCAGGCGGACGAGGTGATCTGCCACGGCGACTTCGGGCCGTGGAACCTCGTGTGGCACGGCCTGCGGCCGGTGGCCGTCCTCGACTGGGACTATGCCTGGCCGGCGCGGCCGATCCACGATGTCGCGTACGCGCTGGAGTATGTGGCGCCGTTCCGGGACGACGAGACGTGCGTGCGCTGGCTGTCCTTCCCCGCTCCGCCTGATCGCCGGCGCCGGCTGGAGGTCTTTGCCGAGGCGTACGGGCTCGGAAGCTCCGAGGGTCTGGTCGACGCGGTGATCGCCCAGCAGGAGGTCGTGTGGGAACGGGCCCGGCGGCTGGCCGAGCAGGGGTGCCAGCCGCAGGCCGGGTGGCAGGCGACCGGCTTTCTCGACACGACCGGCGAGCGCATCCGCTGGAGCCGCGAGAACCGGTGGCTGTTCGAGTGAGCCTGGTCTCTGCGCCCGCTGAACAGCACGCGGCCCGGGTAGTGGCGTGGGCGTAGCGAACGAGACAACGGAGGTGCCAGATGTCGGATCTGAGCAAGAACACCGAGGCCCAGCTCGAGGAGATCGCCGAGAAGCGCGTCGAGGAGCTGCCGGGCGAGACGGCGCTCGGCCACCGCGACCCCCAGGCCGGCGGCGAAGGCGAGCCGCAGGACTGGAAGGGCAACAGCGACGTCAAGCTTCCCGAATAGGCAGTGACACAGGGGGCCGCCCGGAAAGGGCGACCCCCTGAATCGGCGCAGAGGCGGAACGACGACCGAACTGCGGGGTGGCGACGGACGCCGCTAGGACGAGGTGCACGCGCACCAGCACAGAACACACTTGCGCATCGAGGGGCACGGATCCGAAGGTCGAGGGATGCGAGCCGTCCGCACCGACCTGTCCGTGCCGCGCTACCTGCTCACGGCGGCCACCCACCGCATGGGCCTGCTGCTGTCCCTGCGCGACGACCTGCCCGAGCCGGCTCTGCCCGCCGCGCCCGGCTGGGTACGCGTACGCCCCGAGCTGGCCGGCATCTGCGGTAGCGACATCGGCGTCGCGCGCGCCAAGTCGTCGCTGGTGCTGAGCGCCTTCTACACCGCCCGCCACCAGATCCTCGGCCACGAGATCGTCGCCGTCACCGCGACGGGCGAGCGCGTCGTGATCGATCCGATCGTCTCCTGCGCGCACCGCGGCTTCCCGCTCTGTCGCTCGTGTACGGACGGTTTCCCGTACGTCTGCGAACGCTTCGACGAACCCGGTGTCTCCGGCTGCCGCGCCCCGTCGCTCGGCTTCGACGCAGCGCTGGGCGGCGGCTGGGGCGAGTCCCTGGTCGCGCACGAGTCCCAGCTGCACCCGGTCGGCTCACTGCCGTCGCGGCGCGCGGTGCTGGCCGAGCCGGCCTCGATCGCCCTGCACGCCGCCCTGCACTGGAAGCGCCGCGGCGACCGGGCCGTGGTGATCGGCCCCGGCCCGATCGGCCTGCTGGTCATCGCCGCGCTGCGCCGCCTGCACCCCAGCCTCGACATCACCGCCGTCGGCCCCGGAACGTTCAGCCCGGCGTACGCGGCGAAGGCCGGCGCCGACCGCACGCTGCCACCCGGCCCGGGGGTCGTCGAGACCCTGGCCGGCCTGCACGGCGGTCGCGTCATCCGCCCCCGCCTGAGCAAGCCGCTGCTGGAACAGGGCGTCGACGTCGTGTTCGACTGCGTCGGGCTGGCTTCGACCATCGACCTCGGCCTGCACCTGCTGCGCCCCAGCGGCATGCTCGTGCTGATCGGCGCGGCCGGCAAGCAGTCCGTCGACTGGTCCCTGGTCTGGAATCGCCAGCTGACCGTGCAGGGCACCGTCAACTTCGGCCCCGAACCGGCCCTCGGCGGCCGCCACACCATGGCCCAGGCCGTCGAGTGGCTGGCCGACCCGTCCTACCCGGTCGACGACCTGGTCACCCACGTCTACGGCCTGCCCGAGTGGCGCGCCGCCCTGACCACCGCCGCCGCCGGCCCGAGCGCGTCCGCGATCAAGGTCGCCCTGCGCCCCAACCCCGACCTCCCCTTGATCACCTGACCGGTTCCCGAGCGCGCGCTCAACGGCAACCTGTTGTGCGTCGTGCGGGACAGGGCAGTTGTTGATCAAGACCCGAGGTGTCGCCTAGCCTCTGGTGATGGCCGAGTCCGACGTCGTGGACATTTCCCGGCTGTCGGCAGGACTCTTCGTGGAGTACCGCGGCCCCACGGAGACCGGCCCCGACGTCACGATGGCCCACGGGGGAGATCCCGAACCGCTGTGCGGTCGCCTGTGGCATGGACATCCCGGCCCCGCTGCGAAACAGACCCTAGTAGCGGAACTTGTGCCGAGAGCTGCGCCGGTTCATCCGCGCCGGTAACTCGTCCAGGTTGTCGCCATGGCGCAGCTCGTTCGGCTCATGGCTCTGGGTGAAATCCCGCATCGTCACGACGAAGCCCTGGACCAAACGGTCCGCGCGCAGGTCGCGGTACGTGACCTCGACCAGCACCTGACTCCTGTCGGCCCGCACCAGCGAGCAGAACACCACGCCGTCGCCCGAGCTGCGGAAGGCCTGACGCAGCTGGTCGCGATCGTCCGGATGCACCAGGTCGTCGAGTGTGGCCAGCGGCGGAAGGTCGTCGGCGCCGAGCAGCTCGCGCAGCGACGGAGTGGCGTACCGGATGCGCTGGTCCTCGTCGATCACCACCATGATGTCCGCGCTGCTCCGGATCACCGCGCGCAGATAGAGGTCACTGTCGCGGCGGCCGACCGCCTCCACCAGGGAGATGCGATCCAGCGCGAGCGCCGCCTGACCGGCCAGCACCTCGAGGGTGTCGCGGGTGGCGGTGAGGGTGTCCCGGCGACCGGCCAGGATCAGGGCGCCGCCGCCGGGACGGGCGACGGCGAGCGGTTCCAGCCAGAGCGGGCAGACCAGTGTGGCGTAGCCGTCGTCCTCGTCCTCGTCCTCGACCCACCAGCTGCGGGTCGGTGGGCCGGCGCCGAGGCCGGGCACCGCTTCGAGCGTGAGCCGGCGGTCGTCGACGGCGAAGACGGTGCTCCGGACAGCGTCCGGTGGCATGAGCTCGGCGACAGCGGCTCGGACGGCCTCGTCCACAGCGGCTGTGTCGGAGGCGGCGACCAGCGCGGCGCTCGCATGCCGCAAGCCGCGCTCACGTGTCAGGGCCTGACCGTTCAGGGTCACCGAGTCGGTCAGCCGCGTGATGGTCAGGAGAAGGGTGATCGCGCCGGCCACGGCGATCACCACGCCGTCGCCGACCCGGCCGTTGATCGCCTCGATCAGCAGAACGACCGGCGGGGTCGCGACGGAGATGCCCAACAGCACCGCCCACCGCATGCGCCACGAGCTCGCCCGTGGCACTGCGGGCTCGGTGAGCCGCACCATCGACGGATGCAACGCGGCGGCGCCCCACGACAGATAGAGCACCACGAATCCTGACTCGCTCAGCCGGCCCGGCCACAGCGGTTGCAGGATGTCGCTGACCAGGACACCCACCGCACCGACGACCAGCAGCGCGGCCGAGACGTTGGGGCCCACGGCGACCAGCACACGGACGACCACCGCGAGCAGCAGCAGGGCTCCGATGACGTACGCCCCGGAGATGTTCCCGATCCGGCCCGCGTCCCCGATGACGAACACCCAGACCACCAGCAGCGCCGAGCACGCGAACGCGAGCAGGTCGATGAGCCGGGCCCGGTCGACGAGAATCGCACCGACGCGGGTCAGACGCAGCAGGGCGCAGGCGACCAGCACGAACATGACGTAGAAGCAGACATCGGCCACGGCGGGCCGGTTCAACGCCGTCAGCACGTCACCGGCGGTGCTCGCCACGATGGCCCCGGCGAGCAGCAGCCAGGGTCCGATCCGGGCCGGCCGGTGGCGACGGACCCCGTAAACGATGGCGGCCGCGCTACCGATTCCGAGCACGGCCCATTCGATGGCCCTCAACACGCCTAACTACTACCAGCGGCGTCGCACTCGCGCCATGGGCCGACAGAGCGACTCGTCCCGGCCGACGACATGGTCGAGAGTCATGCACGGAAACGCCGGAGGTACTAGCGTGTGTGCCGTGGTGAAGGACGGCTCATGAGTCTAGAGAAGGTCATCTTCGGCTTCTTCGTGCTGCTGGCGGCCACCCTCAACTTCGGGTTCTTCATCGGCGACATCTCGAACGCGGCCCTGCACAACGAGTACGAGCTGTTCGCCGCAGTCGTGGTCAACCTGATCGCCACCGTTCTCAAGTTCGGCGACCGCACCCAGATCGGCGCCGTGCACCTGGCGACCAGCCTGGTGGCCGACCTCCAGCTCATCGCGGCCACGCTCACCTGGGTGTACGCCACGCAGATCTCCACCGCGGGCATGACGCCCGAGGCCACGGCCAGTGTGGTCTCGCTCTCGGGCGGGGCGCTGCTGGCCAATCTCGTGTCCGTCGCCCTGCTGGTGATCGAGACGACGACCTTCCAGCGGCGATGAGGCGGCCCGTCCCCCGCGGACGTTTCCACCGGCACACGGCCATCGCGCGCCCCGCCGAGGGCTCCCCCACCGTCTTCCTGGTGCTGCGCCGCATGCGGGCGCCCCTGATCGTGCTGATCCTCATCTTCGCGATCAGCGTCTTCGGCCTCACCCTGATCCCCGGGCAGGACGCTGACGGCAACCCCGTGCGCATGGGGTTCTTCGACGCCTTCTACTTCATGAGCTACACCGCCACCACCATCGGGTACGGCGAGATCCCGCACCCGTTCACCGGCGCTCAGCGACTCTGGGTGACCGCGACCATCTACCTCACGGTGATCGGGTGGGCCTACGCCATCGGTTCGCTGCTGGCCACCCTGCGCGACCGGGCGTTCCGCGAGGCCCTCGCCCTGCGCCGCTTCACCGGCACCGTCAAGCGCCTGCGCGAGCCGTTCCTGCTGGTCGTCGGGTACGGGCAGACCGGTCAGCTGCTCGGTCACGCGCTCGACTCGATGGGCCGCCGCCTGGTCGTCGTCGACAGCTCACCCGAGCACATCGACACGCTCGACATCGACCCCTACTTCTCCGACATCCCGGGCCTGGTGGCCGACGCCCGCAACCCGCACACGCTGGGCGTCGCCGGCCTGGAGCACCCGGGCTGCGAGGGAGTAGTGGCGCTGACCGACGACGACGAGACCAACTTGATCGTGGCCATGACGGTCGCCCTCGTGCGCCCGGGCCTGCCGGTGATCGCCCGCACCGTCTCGCCGGCGATCGAGCACCGCATGCGCGCGTTCGGCTCGCCGACGGTGGTCAACCCCTTCGACCGGTACGGGGATCATCTGCGCCTGGCGTTGCACGCCCCCTCGTCGTACCTGTTGCTGTCGTGGCTCATCCGCGAGGAAGGCGCCGAGATGCCCCAGCTCGGGCGCCCGCCGGGCAGTGGACGCTGGGTGGTCTGCGGTTTCGGGCGGTTCGGGCACAAGCTCACCGAGGACCTGCGCGCCGACGGCCTCGAGGTGACGGTGATCGACCCGCACCCCGGCGCCCAGCCCGGCCTGAGGATCATCGAGGGTGACGCGTCCGAGCCATCGGTGCTGGCCGAGGCCGACCTGTCGACCGCGTCCGGCTTCGTGGCCGGCACCGACAACGACGCCACGAACCTGTCGCTGGTGGCCGCCGCCCGCACGGCGAACCCGTCCCTGTTCATCGGGGCGCGGCAGAACCGTCCGGCCAACGCCCCACTGTTCGCCGCCATGGAGATCGACTGGCTGCTGGTTCCCAGCGAGATGGCTGCCCGCGAGATCTACGCCCGGTTGAGCACGCCCATGCTGTGGCGCTTCCTGCGGAAGATGCCGGAGCTGGGCGACGACTGGGCGGCCGACACGCTCGACCGCATGCGCGCCTATTGCGGCGCGCGGCTGGGCGCGCTGTGGAAGATGACGCTCTCCGAACGGGATGCGCCGGCCCTGCAACCCTGGCTTCGCTCTGGCGTGGCGGTCGGCGACCTGTTGCGCAGCCCGCGCGACCGCGACAAGCGGCTGGACGCCGTCCCGTTGATGCTCGCGCGCGACGGCGGGACGGTGCTCGGCCCGGGTGACGACGTGCAGGTGCGGACGGGCGACGAGATCCTGTTCGTCGGCCGGCCCTACTCGCGGCGGGCGCTGGTCGACACCGTCACCAACCGGGTCGTGGCCGAGTACGTGATCTCGGGTCGTGAGGTCCCGGCCGGCTGGGTGTGGCAACGCGTAACGGGAAAGATACCGACAGAGGTCGAAAGCAGCGATTCGTCGGGGCGTTCGTCGGACGATCCATAAGACAATCGGTCATGAATCCCTCATGCAAGCGCACATGCACGTGCAGATGCCCTTGTGCAGCTGCAAAGCACCGCGCAGGATGGACGCCAGCGTTCCACATTCTGACGCGGCCGTGCGCCGCTCGGCCCCGCGAGGTGAGATGACCATCGACGACAGACCCGCGGGCACCGTCTGGACCTTCGCCGAGGAGGACTACCGATTCGGCATCGGCCCCTTGCGGCTCCGCATCGACCGGATCCTGGCCGGCGCCCCCGTCCACCAGGACGGTGATCTCTGGTACGAGGTCGAGGGCGTCGAAGTGAGCGACCAGGGCCGCATCGTCGGTCCCCGCCGGGCCACGGTGCGCGCCTCTCGCCTGCCCAGCGTGCGGCCTAAGTGACGAAGACGGCCACCTCGTCGTGGCTGGCCCGTTCGTCCCAGCGGGTCAGCACCTTGCGCGCTTCCTCCGCCACCACGGCGAATCCGTAGTCGTCGCCCGCGAACGACCGGATGGCGTCGACGTCGGCGAAGAACGTGATCGACGTGAAGCGCACGTCGTCGCCGTCCTGATGCCGCAGCAGCCGGGCGCCCCGGAAACCCTCGATGCCCCGTAACTCGGTCGCCACCACCGTCGCGTAGTGCCGCTGATAGTCGTCGGCCTCCGACGCCTTGGTCCAACCCCGCCAGGTCCGCGCGATCATGCCGTCGCCCCTCGTCGGTCCGTCCGAGACCTCAGCATGCCGGAGTTACGAGGCGCAGGCCACCACGGACGGGCGGCGCAGGCGGCGGGCCAGGATCGGGACGACGCCGAGGCAGGTGGCGCCGATCGCGGTGAGCAGCAGGCCCAGGCCGCCGGTGGCATCGGCGCCCGCGGTCAGCAGGCCGACGCCGGCGAACGCGCCGACCCACAGCGCGGTGCCGAGGCCCGACCACAGGACGAAGCGCCCGAACGGCATGCGCACCACGCCCGCCACGATCGGGACGACCGCGTGCACGACCGCGACGAAGCGCACTGCCACCAGGGCCGATGCGCCCCGGTCGCGCAGGTAGTTCTCGGCACGGTCGAAGCGGGCAGCGCCGATGCGGCGGCCCAGCCGGGTCGTGCGCAGCCGGGGCCCGAAGGCCCGGCCCACCGCGTACCCGGCCATCTGCCCGGCCAGAGCACCCGACGTGCCCACCGCCAGAACGGCGAGGAAGCCGAGCGGCCCGTCGGGCAACGACCCGGCCAGCATGACCACCGACTCGCCCGGCACCAGCAGGCCGGCCAGGAACGTCATCTCGATGGCGGCGGACAGGAACGTGAAGCCGAGGATCATCCACCGGTCGAGCGTGGACAACCAGTCGACGAAGGCGGCGGCGGTGTTCATCACGTCGGCGAGCATGGGATCAGCCTTCCAATCCCATGCTCGCCGGACCATCGGGCCATACCCCGAGATCACCCTGAGAATGCTCAGGGCTGCACCACCGGGGTTGTCAGGACCCCGGTCGCGGGACGGACGCCGACCTCACGCGGAGCCGGACGCCAGGCCGCACGGTCGAACACCACCAGGGCAACCGCGACCACGGTCCAGGCGTAAAGGCCGAGCGTCAGCATCTCGTCGACATCGCGGCCCTCGTACCCGAGGGTCGTCGAGACGATCGTGCCCTGGATCACGTGGAAGAGCATGACCAGCAGCACGCTGCCGTTGGCCCGGCGGAACAGCCAGCAGTAGACGAAGGTGATCACGAAAGTGGTGAGCAGGCCGACCCAGCCGACCTTGTTGCCCTGCGTCACGAAGACCAGTGGCAGGTGCCAGACCGCAGCGACCAGGCCGAGCACGGCCGCCGACATCAACGGCGCGAAGCGGGCGTCCAGCCGGGGCAGGGCAAAACCGCGCCAGCCCGGCTCCTCGCCGAGCGGCCCGTCGAGCGGGTTGATCCAGCGCAGCGCGAACAGGATGGCCACATCGGCCCAGGCGAGCTGCCAGGACGCGCCGCCGTGCAGAGCGGCCGTGCCGAAGATGACGGCCAGGGGCAGACCGATAGCGGCCACGTAGCAGTACCACGGAACACGCCAGCGGATCAGGCGGCTGCCCAGGTCGCGCAGGGTGCCGGTCACCGCCCCGACGATCAGGGCGGCGACCAGCGGCGCGCACGGCAGCATGGCGGTGCCCTCGATGCCGAACGGCCAGGGCGACCAGCCGATCACGAACACCAGGACGAAGAAGGTGATCAGGGGGTGGCGGCGGATCGCCGCGGCAAGTGATGTCATGCCGTTCACGGTCGTCCGGTCCGGGCGCCGGCGGCACCGTGCCGACCCGCTGTCCACAGGCCGGTTTTCTGGCATGTTCCTTCCGGGGCTGACCGGCCTATCCTGCTGGCATCGACGAGCGCGCGGTTCCCAGCCGTACGCTGCGGTGGAGCCTGGCGGCAGCCGGCGTCGCCGCGGCGGTCGTCTCGCTGGCCCTCGCCCGCCCCAGCGGCGAGCTCGGGCCGGCCGCCCTGTTCGTGTGGATCCTTCTGGCGTACGTCTTCTGCGGTCTGCTCGCCTGGAGCCGACGGCCCGAGAGCGGGTTCGGGCGGCTCATGGTCGTGGTCGGTTTCGGGGCCGCGCTGTCCAATCTGGCCCGATCCTCCGATCCGCTGCTGTTCACGGTCGGGCAGGCCGTCGACCTGCTCGTCGTGGCGCTGTTCCTGCACGTGTTCCTGGCCTTCCCGAGCGGCCGGCTCGGGAAACCGGCCGGTGTGCTGGTCGGTATGGCGTACGCGGTCTCGATCGGTCTGCAGTTGACGGTCATGCTGCTGGGCGCCTTCGGCGAGGGGAACCTGCTCGCGGTGACCGACGCGCCGGGGCTCGTCGACGTGCTGCACGGGATCGAACTGATCACCCTGAGCGGGCTGCTGCTGGCCGGCGTGGGGCTTCTGGGCGTACGGCTGAGACGCGAGCGGCGGGCCGTGCGGTGGCTGGTCGGCTCGTTCGCGCTGGGTCTGGTCGCTCTCGCCGTGCTGCTGGCCATGGGCGCGTTCGCCGTCACCGGGTTCGCGCTGGTGCAGCGGCTGACGCTGGGCGTGCTCGGGCTGGCGCCGGTGGCGTTCCTGGTCGGGCTGCTCGACGCGCGGCTCGCCCAGGCCTCGGTGGGCGATCTGGTGGTCGAACTGCGCGCCGAGCCCGACGATCTGACGCCCGCGCTGGCCCGGGCCATGCGCGACCCGACCGCCGCGCTGTTCTACTGGCTCCCGCAGTACCGCAACTGGGTCGATCACGACGGCTCCCCCGCCACGCTGCCGCCGTCGGTGACGATGATCCTGCGCGACGGCGAGCCGGTGGCCGCGCTCGCCCACCACCCGGCGGTCGAGCCCGGCCTTCTGCAGGCGGTGGTGGCGGCGGTCGAAATGGTCATCGACAATGGCCGGTTGCGGGCCGAGCTGCGGGCGCGGCTGGCCGAGGTCCGCGCGTCCCGCGCCCGGGTGCTCGAGGCGGGCCGCACGGAACGCCGCCGGCTCGAACGCGACCTGCACGACGGCGCCCAGCAGCGACTGGTCGGGCTGTCGCTGCGGCTCGGCCTGCTCGAGGCGCACCTCGACGGCGATCCGGCGGTCCGGCAGGCGCTGTCCGAGGCCCGGGCCGAGGTCGTGACCTCGCTGTCCGAGCTGCGCGACCTCGCGCACGGGCTCTACCCGGCCGTCCTGAGCGGGCACGGGCTGGCGGTCGCCCTCGAGTCGGTGGCCGCGCTGGCCGCCGTGCCCGTGCGGCTCAGCATCACTGTGGACGGTCGATTGCCGGAACCGGTCGAGGTGGCCGCCTACTACGTGGTGTGCGAGAGCCTCACCAACGTGGGCCGGCACGCGGCCGCGTCCGGCGCGTCGGTCGAGGTCGGCCCGGCCGGCAAGGTGCTGGTGGTCGAGATCGCCGACGACGGGGTGGGCGGGGCCGACACCACGCGCGGCAGCGGGCTGCGCGGGCTGGCCGACCGGGTCGAGGCGCTCGGCGGCACGCTGCGGGTGTGGAGCCCCGACGGCGGCGGCACCCGGGTGCGGGCGGAGGTGCCGTGCGGGTAGCGATCGCGGAAGACAGCGTGCTGCTGCGTGAGGGGCTGGCCCGGCTGCTGGCCGACGCGGGCTTCGAGGTGGTGGCCCGCTGCGGCGACGCGTCCGCGCTGCTCGGCGCGGTGGCCTCCCTCGCGCCCGAGGTCGCGGTGGTCGACATCCGGATGCCGCCGACCCACACCGACGAGGGGCTGCGGGCCGCCGTGAAGATCCGCGCCGACCACCCCGGCACGGCCGTCCTGCTGCTCTCCCAGCACGTCGAGCCCGCGCTGGCCATGACCCTGTTCGCCGGTTCCGCGGCCGGCGCCGGCTACCTGCTGAAAGACCGGATCAGCGACGTCGCGGAGTTCCTCTCGGCCGTACGCCGGGTCGCCGCGGGCGGCACCGCGGTCGACCCGGTCATCGTGTCGTCGCTGGTCGCGCGGCGGCGGCCGGACGACCCGCTGGCCGTGCTCACCCCACGCGAGCGGGAGGTGCTCGAGCTCATGGCGAGCGGGCACTCCAACCAGGGCATCGCCGACAAGCTCTACCTGACGCTGCGGGCCGTCGAGAAGTACGTGTCGAGCGTCTTCGGCAAGCTGGGCCTGCCCGCCACCGGCGGCGAGTCGCGGCGGGTGCTGGCCGTGCTGCTGTTCCTGCGGCCGGAAAGTGACCGCAATCGCGGCTAACGTCGGATCCATGCTCACCTGGCCCGCCGTCATTGCCCGCCGCGTCGAGCGCAACCACCTGGCGTCACCCGCAAGCGACCCGGCCGGCGGCGTCGCCCGCCGCGTCGAGCGCAACCAGTTGCCGTCACCCGGAAGCGACCCCGCCGGCGTCGTGGCGGCGATGTGCGGGGCGCACGCGCAGATCCTGTCGGCGGCCGAGATCTCGGTGGCGATGCGGCTGCCGGGGGCCACGCGGGACGACGTACGCAGGGCGCTGTGGACCGACCGGTCGCTGGTCAAGACGTTCGGCCCGCGCGGCACGGTGCATCTGCTGCCCACCCGCGACCTGGGGTTGTGGGCGGGGGCGCTCGCGGCGCTGCCGCACTCCTCGCCGTTCGCGGCGGACGTGCGGATGACGCCGGAGCAGAACGACCGGGTGGTGTCGGCTCTCGACGAGGCGCTGCGCACGGCCGAGGACGGTCTGACCGTGGACGAGCTGTCGGCCGAGGTGGTGGCCCGGGCCGGCCCGTGGGCGGGCGACCTCGTCATGCCCGCGTTCCAGACCATGTGGCCGCGGTGGCGCACGATCGTCGGCTCGCCGCTGACCCAGGGAGTGTTGTGTTTCGGGCCGCAGCGGGGGCGCAACGTCACTTACACCAGTCCCGCGTTGTGGGCGCCCGACTTCGAGCGGTGGGAGCCGATGGCCGCGCTGCGTGAGGTGGTCCGGCGCTACCTGCGGTCGTACGGCCCGGCGACGCCGGCGCAGGTCGCGCGGTGGCTGGCCGCTCCCCCACGCTTCATCGCGGACGTGTTCTCGTCGCTCGAGCTGCAACCGGTGACGATCGACGGCGACGAGACCATGCTGCTGGCCGGCGACGACGCCTTCGGAGCATCCGCGCCGGCGGGCGTCCGGCTGCTGCCCTACTTCGACGCGTACGGCGTGGGAGCGCACCCCCGGGCGGTGACCTTTCCGGGCCGGGCCTTCGAGCGGGCGCTCGCCCGCGGCCAGGCCGGCAACTACCCCGTGCTGCTGATCGACGGGCGGGCCGCCGGTGTCTGGCACCATCGGCTCTCGGGCCGTCGCGTGCACGTCACCGTCGAGCCGCTGGATCCACTGCCGCGGCCACGGTTGAGCGCGCTGGAGACCGAGGTCGAGCGGCTCGGGCACATCCTCGGCGCGACGCCCACCCTCACCGTCGGCGAGGTGAAGGTGGGACCGCACGCCTGAGGTCCGTCAGCCGGCGACCGGGATCACTTCGGGTTGCGGCTCGGGGGCGGCAGCCGTCTCGGTGGACTCGGACGGGATCGAGGCGATGCCGGCCAGGATGAGGGCGCCGCCCAGCATTTGCAGCAGGGTCAGGGACTCGCCCAGCACCAGCCAGGCGAAGATCGAGGCGAAGACGACCTCGAGCAGGCCCAGGAACGACGCCAGGCGGGAGCCCAGGCGAGCCGATCCGGCGATCCCCGTGGCGTACGCGATAGCCGTGCCCGCGATGGCCACCACCGCCAGCGGAACCCACCATGGTGCGGAGCCGCCGAGCAGCGCCACGTCGCCGCCGACCGTCTCCAGCGGCAGCGCGCCGGTCAGGCCGATCAGGCCCAGCGCCAGGCCGCCGAGCAACAGACCGGCCCCGGCCAGGGCTACCGGTGGCAGGCCGTCGGCGGGGCGGGCGGCGACCACGAAGTAGACGGCACAGCCGACCGCGGCGGCGAAGGCGAGGGCCAGGCCCAGCGGGTCAACCGCTTGCAGGGCGCCGGGACCGATGACCAGCACCAGACCGCCGATGGCGAGCACCGAACCGAGCAGCACCGCCGGCCGGGGCATCCGCCGCGTTGTCGCCCAGGCCCACAGCACCAGCAGCAGCGGGGCCAGGTATTCGATGAGCAGAGCGGTCGAGACGGGGATGCGGGAGATCGCGGCGAAGTAGGCGAGCTGGGTGAAGGCGACGGCGATCAGGCCCATGCCGAGGACCCGCCAGCGGGCACGCCACAGCGCCGACCAGCGGCCGCGCAGCGCGAACAGCACGATGGGCAGCAGGACTACGCTGCCGGCGAGGGCGCGTACGGTGACGGCGGCGGCCGGGGACCAGCCGGCCTCGAGAAGCGGCTTGATGAACGCGCCGGACGTGCCGAACGACACTGCGGACAGAACCATCGCGGCCACGCCGAGGTGCTGGGGCTTCACTTCCGCCTCCGATCACGCGTTACTGTCATGAGCTAAATTGCTTATACTCCTGACGCTAGGCTCGACTCAGTGAGGAGTCAAATTGCTTTTTGCCCCTGACACGGAGGAGTCGCTCAACTTCGTGGTGGCGCTGGCCAACACGACACCGGGCAGCTCCCGCAGCGGCGAGGACGAGCTGACCACCGTCGAGCAACTGGCCACGCTGCTGACCCGGTTCACGTACACGGGCCGCATCGACCATGACCAGGCCGAGCTGGACGAGGTGCGCGAGACCCGTACGTTGCTCCGCTCGGTCTGGGGACTGGACCGCGACGACGCGGTCGAGGTCGTCAACCGCATGCTGCGCGACGCCAAGGCCCTGCCGTTCCTGACCCGGCACGACGAGCTCGACTGGCACATGCACGCCACCTCCCCCGACGCGCCGCTGGCCGAGCGGATCCGGGCCGAGGTCGCGCTGGCGTTCACCGACGTGATCCGCATGAACGAGATGAGCCGCCTGCGCATGTGCGGAGCCGACGACTGCGACGGCCTGGTGCTCGACCTGTCCCGCAACGGCTCGAAACGCTTCTGCACCGTCCGCTGCGGCAACCGGATGAACATGATCGCCTTCCGCGAACGCAAAGCCGGCGCCTGACCCGTCCGCGCCTACCGCCACGACACGCCCGCGCTCCGAGCCGGCATCACGGCACACGGTTACAGGCCGGCACTGCGGCACGCGGTTGCAGGCCGGCGCCGCGGCACACGGTTGCAGGTCGGCGTCGCGTCATGCGCGTTTCGGTCGGCGTCGCGCCATGCGCGTTTCGGTCGGCGTCGCGTCATACGCGTTTCGGGTCGGCGGCGCGGCATACGCGTTTCGGGTCAGCGGCGCGGCACGCGCGATTCGGGTCGGCGTCGGCGGGCGGCAGGCGCTAGGGTCGGTTCATGATGCTGCGGGAGCTCATCGGCCGGGTGTTGCGGCGCACGCGATTGGCGCAGCGCCGCACGTTGCGCGAGGTGGCCGACGCCGTCGGCATGTCGATCGGCCATCTTTCCGAGGTCGAGCGCGGCCGCAAGGAGCCGTCGTCCGAGATGCTGGCGGCCATCTGCCGGGCGCTCGGCATCTCGATGACCGACCTGCTGGCCGCCGTCCTCCACGACCTCCAACCGCGCATGCACCGCTTCGAGGTTGCCGCGCAGCAGCACCCCGCCGCCGGCCGCGTGCGTGCCCGGCGCATCGACTTCGAACTCGCCGCCTGACGCCCCGCGCCGCCTGACGCCCCGCGCCGCCTGACGCGCCACGCCACGCCGGACGCTCCCGCGCCGCCTGACGCAGGCAAGCGCGGCAACGCCCTCACCTGACCCCGCGCGCGACCTCGGCGCAGCACCGGCCCCGCTACGGCTTGCGCGCGACTTCAGCGCAGCCGTCGCTCCCACTACGGCCTGGACGCAGTCGCCAACCCCATTACGGGGCTGCGCGTGACCCTGGCGCAGCAATGGCCCCGCTACGGCTTGCGCGCGACCCCGGCGTAGCCGTCGACGATCACCTTGTCGCCGGTGGCCGGGCGCCACTCGGGGATCGGGACGATGCCGGGCTCGACCAGCTCGAGACCGTCGAAGAACGAGGTGAAGTCGGCGACCTCCCGCAGGTGGTAGGGCACGGCGCCGCTCTCGTTGTACTGCCGGTGCGACTCGATGACCCGCTCGCTGGTGGCCGTGCCGTCCGACATCGTGAGGTAGCTGCCGGACGGCAGCTCAGCGACCAACCCCTGCACGATGGCCCGCGCCTCGGCCGGGTCGTGGACGTGGCCCATCACGCCCAGCAGCATGAGCGCGACCGGCTGCGAGAAGTCGAGCGTCCGCTTCGCTTCCTCGATGACGCCCGCCGCGTCCTTCAAATCCTTGTCGATGTACGTCGTGACGCCCTCGGCCGTGCTGGTCAGCAGCGCCCGGGCGTGGCTGAGGACCAGCGGGTCGTTGTCCACATAGACGATCTTGGCGTCCGGCGCGACACGCTGAGCCACCTCATGGGTGTTGTCGACCGTCGGCAAACCGGTGCCGACGTCGAGAAACTGGCGGATGCCGCGATCCGCCGCGAGAAACGTGACCGCGCGTCCCAGGAAAGCCCGGGTCTGCCGGGCCGCGTCGACGATCTCGGGGAACACGGCCTTGACCTCCTCACCGACCGCGCGGTCGGGCCCGAAATTGTCCTTGCCGCCCAGCCAGTAGTTCCAGACGCGGGCGGAGTGCGGCACCTCGACGTTCAGCTTCGTCGACAGATCGTCAGTCACGGCTGCAGTGTCCCGAACGGACAGTCCGCTCCGCAACCCGCGGAACGACGAGACCCGAGTCGTACGCGGTGATCACCAGCTGGGCCCGGTCGCGCGCCCGCAACTTGGCCAGCAGGTGGGTCAGATGGGTCTTGACGGTCTTCACGGAGATCATCAACGTGGTCGCTATCTCGTCGTTCGACTGCCCCCGCCCGACCAGCGTGAGCACGTCGACCTCGCGGCCGGTGAGGCCGCCCAGCGACGTGCGGCGCGGAGACGGGTTCGGCGCGGACGTGAAGTGGTGGACCAGCCGGGTGAGGATGGACGGCGCGAACAGCGACTCGCCGCGGTGGGTGCGGCGGACGGCCTCGAGCAGGTCTTCCGGCCGGGCGTCCTTGAGCAGAAAGCCGGACGCGCCGGCGCGCAGGGCCTCGTGCACGTACTCGTCGAGCTCGAACATGCTGAGCACGAGCACGCGGGCCCGGCCGAGCGCGGGGTCGGCGCAGATGCGGCGGGTCGCTTCGAGGCCGTCGACCCGGGGCATGCGCACGTCCATGAGGATCACATCGGGCCGGGTGGCCCGCGCCTCCCGCTGCGCCTCGACGCCGTCACCGGCCTGCCCGACGACCTCGAGATCCGGTTCCTTGTCGATGATCATCGCGAGGCTGCGGCGGAGCAGCGGCTGATCGTCGACGAGCAGCACACGGACGGCGGTCACGGGGTGACCGCCTCGTCCGGGATTCGGGCGGTGAGCTGGAAACCGCCGCCTTTCTCCCGGGCGGCCAGCGTGCCGCCCAGCGCGGTGATCCGCTCGTGCAGGCCCAGCAGCCCGTGCCCGGCGCCCGGCGCGTGCGACCAGCCCGGGGCGGGCCCGTTGTCGGCCACCGAGACCACCAGCACCTCAAGATCGCGACGGACGACGACGCGGACATCGGTGGGCCCGGCATGCCGGGCCGTGTTGCTCAGAGCCTCACGCACGGTCTGGCAGATGGCCAGCTGCACACCGGGTGACACCTCGCCGAGATCGGTCACCGTCAGTTCGGGGCGGACACCGGCGTTCCGAGCCGCTTGGACGATCGCCGGCAACACGCTGAGGTCGTCGACCGGGGCCCGCGGAGCCACCGCGAACTGCCGCACCTCCCAGCCGGGCCGCCGCGCCTCGCGCTCGGACTGCGGCACCGCCTGGCCGTTCTGTGGCATCTTCCGGTCGGACGGCGGCATCTCGTGGCCGGGCGGGGGCATCTCGTGGCCGGGCCGAGGTGGGCTGGACTCGCGCAGGACCGTGAGCATGCGCCGCAGTTCGGCGGTGGCGCCCCGGCTTACCTGTTCGATGTCGGTGAGGGCGTCGGCGACCTCGGGCGGCTTGTCGAGGTGGCGGGTCGAGGCCGCGCGCACGGTGATCAGCCCGAGCCCGTGCGACACGATGTCGTGCAGGTCGCGGGCGATCTTGAGGCGTTCCGACTGGACGGCCTCGGCGGCGGCCCACTCGGTGAGCCGCTGCTCGTAGGCCCGGCGGTCGGCCCGCCACCGCAGCACGGCCCAGACCGCGGCGGTCACCGCCCCGGCCACGAACAGCGCCGGGATGACGGTCGCCGCTCGGCCCTCGGCGCCGCCGGTCACCATCGCCACAGCCGTGACCACGCCGACCGTCACCAGCACCGGGACGGCCCGGGATCGCCTTTCGGGACGACGGTTCGCGCTCATGCCGCCGACTGTAGTTCTCAGACCCTGGTCCGAGAGGCCGCCAAAGTTCTGACCGTGGTCCGACGACATCGCCGGCACCCTCCCGTTGACTTTCCCGCATGATTTCCATCGACCGGGTGAGCCGCCCCGGCATCCTGCACGAGGTGTCCTTCGAGGCCCGTCCCGGCCGCGTCACCGGCTTCCTCGGCCCCAACGGCGCCGGCAAGACGTCCACCGTGCGCATCCTGCTCGGGCTCGACCGGCCCGCGACGGGCACGGCGACGATCAATTCCCAGCCGTACGCGTCCTTGCCGCGCCCCTTGACGGTCGTCGGCGCGCTGCTCGACGGCAGCGGCGCTCATCGGGCCCGCACGGCGCGGGCTCATCTGCGCTGGCTGGCCGCCAGCAACGCGCTGCCGCGAGCAAGGGTCGACGAGGTGCTCGAAGCGGTGGGCCTCACCGCCTCGGCCGGCAAACGGGCCGGCCGGTTCTCCCTCGGCATGAGCCGCCGTCTCGGCCTGGCCGCGGCCCTGCTCGGCGACCCGCCGGTGCTGGTGCTCGACGAGCCGTTCAACGGCCTCGACCCGGCGGGAATCCAGTGGATGCGCGCGTTCCTGAGCCGATGCGCCACCGAGGGTCGCACGGTGCTGCTCTCCAGTCATCTGCTCGACTTCCCGGTCGACGACGTGGTCGTGATCGATCACGGCCGGGTGGTCGCCCGCGGCACGCCGGCCGAGGTCCAGGGCGATCACGACTCGCTGGAAGACGCCTTCCTCTCCTTGACGGGCGCAGCCACGTGGTGAGGGCCGAGTTGTCGAAGCTGCTCGGCCTGCCGACCGCCTGGGCCGGCCTGGTGCTGGGGCTGATCGCCGCGCCCGCGCTGGTCTTCGTCAACACCCCCGGTCTGCGCCGGGCGCTCGAGTCCGGGCGGATCGCCGACCTGGGCTACGAGAATCTCGGCATCGGCCTGCTCGGCGCGCTGATCCTCGGCGTGGTGGCAGTGAGCAGCGAATACACGTCCACCGGGGACGACTCGCCGGGCGCCCACCAGATGACAGCGACGCTTCTGGCCATGCCCCGGCGCTCCCACCTGCTGGTCGCCAAGGGCGTGGCCTTGTCCCTCGTCGTGGCGGTCCAGGGCACGCTGACCGCCTCCGCCACGATGCTGCTGACTCAGGTCATGCTGCCCGACTACGCGCCGCCGTTCGCCCCGGCCCGCATAGCAGCGGCCGTCCTCTACTGGACCCTGCTGGGCCTCCTGGCCTTCGCGACAACCCTGATCTTCCGGAACGGCATCATCACGCTGACCGTCTTCATCGTGAACAGTTCGGTCGTCTCGGTCTCCTATCTGCTGACCAAGCTGACTCCCTGGGCGGCCTATCTGCCCGACATCGTCGGCGCTCACATGTTCCTCCGCAGCATGCCCGGTGAGACCCACATCCCGCCGCTGACCGCCGGCCTGGTGATGACAACCTGGGTGGCTGCTTTCCTGGCCGCCGCCGGCTTTTTCTTCACCCGGCGGTCCGCATGACCAGCGCCCCACCACCCAGCTCCTCCGCCGGCCCCGCCCGAGCCCGTCCGCCCGCCCGCTCCGCGACCCTGACCGAGCTGGGGAACGCCGTCCACGCCGAGCTGCGCAAGCTCGGGACCCTGCCGTCGCTGCGGTGGGCCGCGTTGCTCACCTTGGCCGCCACAGCGCTGCTGGCGCTGGCGGCTCATCGGGCGGCGCCGGGGACGGATCCGATCCGGACGGCGCTGCGGTGGACGCAGGCCGGGTTCCTCGTCTTCGGCGTCCTGGCCGCGACGCACGAGTACGAGTCGGGTGGTCAGATCAGGGCGACGTTGCTGGCTGTCCCCCGGCGTCTCGGTCTCGCCGCCGCCAAGGCCATCGCGCTCGTGGCCGTCGTCGCCGTCCTCGCTGCCCCGGCCGGCACGCCGTACCTGGTCAGCGTGGCTCTCGCCGGCGCCGGGCTGGGTGGGATTCTGCGCAACACGGTGGCCGCCGTCGCGGCCGGGCTGACCCTCTATCTCGTCATCTGCCCGGTGATACTGAGTCGTTTCCCCTCGAGCGCGGCGTGGCTGCCCGACACCGCGCTGCTCGAACCGGGGCGCGGGGCGGCTGCCGCCGTTCTGTGGCCGGTGGCTCTGCTGGTCGTCGCCGCTGTGAGTCTCCGACGGCGGAACGCATGAGGACGTTGCCCTGGGAGCGCTCCCATATAACGATGTGCGTCAATCGTTCATCGTCGGTGACGGGGCGTCTCATGCGTGCCTTTCTGCGTCTTGCCCTCCTCTCGCTCGCGGCAGCCCTGCCCGTCGCGGCCGCGGTGGTCGCGACCAGCACCGCCGACGAGCCGGCGCCCGTCACCGTGCTGACGAGCGACTTCGAAGACGGCACAGTCCAGGGCTGGACGGGCCGTGCGTCCGAGACAATCGCCGTCAGCACGACGACGGCGCACAGCGGATCGGGCAGCCTGTCGGTCACCGGCCGCACGGCGACCTGGCAGGGCCCCTCGCTCGATGTGCTGGGGACGTTCGAGAAGGGCACGGCGTACACGATCTCAGCCTGGGTTCGCCTGGCCGCCGGATCGGACAACGCGCGGCTCAGCGTCGAACGCCGGACGGACGGGGTGGCCGCCTACGACCAGGTCGTGGGCAACACGGCGGTGGACAGTGAGCGGTGGGTCAACCTCGTCGGGCGTTACACGCTCGCCACCGATGTCGACCTCCTGCGGATCTATGTGGAGACGGCGACCTCGACCGAGGCGCTCTTCGTCGACGATGTGATGGCCGGCTACGTTCCGGCGCTGCCGATCCAGACGACCATCCCCTCGGTGCAGGACGTCGTGACGGAGTTCCCGGTGGGGGCGGCGATCACCGGGGCCGAGATCGTCACCGAACACGGGCAACTGCTCGACAAGCACTTCGACCGCGTGACCCCGGGCAACGCGCTCAAGTGGGACGCCACCGAACCGTCCGAGGGCGATTTCACGTACGCCCAGGCCGATCCGCTCGTGAGTTTCGCGAAGGCGCACGGGATGGCGATCCGCGGGCACACGCTCGTCTGGCACAACCAGACGCCGTCGTGGGTCTTCACCGGCGCCGACGGCCAGCCGATGACCGCCACCGCCGACGACAAGGCGCTGCTGCTCGAACGGCTCGAGAACCACATCCGGAACGTGGCCGGGCGCTACGGCACGGACATCGGTGTATGGGACGTGGTGAACGAGGTGATCGACGAGAACCAGTCGGACGGCCTGCGCCGCAGCACCTGGTTCACCGTCGCCGGCCTCGATTACATCCGTACGGCGTTCCGGGTCGCCCGCGAGGCCGCGCCGCACCCGAAACTGTTCATCAACGACTACAACACGAACGTGCCGGCCAAGCGCGACAAGCTGTACGCGCTGGTGGCGCAGCTCCGGGGCGAGGGCGTTCCGATCGACGGCGTCGGTCACCAGATGCACGTCAACGTGAACTGGCCGACCATCGCCGACACGAAGGCCATGCTCGACGAGTTCGTCCCGCTCGGCCTCGAGCAGCAGATCACCGTCGCCGTCGCCGCGAGCCCCAATCGTGCCACGCACTACCACGCGTAAAGCGTCCTAGGATCCTGGCTCGCCGGCTTCCGGTCTTGCTGGTCGGCTCCACCCTTCCTAGTGTGAACGTACCGGTTCGTACAAAGGAGGTCCCATGCGGACGAGCATTGCCACCGTCTGCCTCTCCGGGACGCTCGAGGATCGCCTGGACGCCGCGGCCGCCGCCGGGTTCGACGGTGTCGAGATCTTCGAGAACGACCTCGTCGCCTCGGTCAGCTCACCCGAGGCGATCCGGCTGCGGGTGGCCGATCTGGGGCTCACGATCGGCCTCTACCAGCCGTTCCGCGATGCCGAAGGCGCTCCCCCGGAGCGGTTCGCCACCGTCGAGCGGCGGTTCCGGGCCAAGCTCGGCCTGATGGCGCGGCTCGGCGCCGACACCGTTCTGATCTGCTCGTCCGTCGCGCCCGACACCATCGACGACGACGCGCTCGCGGCGGCCCAGCTGCGACGGCTGGCCGAGATGGCGAACGAGCGCGGCATGCGCATCGCCTACGAGGCGCTGGCCTGGGGGCGGTTCGTCGCGACGTGGGAGCACTCGTGGGAGATCGTGCGGCGCGCGGAGCACCCGGCGCTCGGCCTCTGCCTGGACAGCTTTCACGTTCTCTCGCGCACCGACGCGTACGGGAAGATCGCCGGCCTGCCCGGCGACCGCATCTTCTTCCTGCAGCTGGCCGACGCGCCCCGCCTCGACATGGACGTGCTGCAGTGGAGTCGCCACCACCGCCTCTTCCCGCTACAGGGCCGGCTCGATCTCACCGGCTTCACCCAGGCCGTGCTCGACGCCGGGTACCGCGGCCCGCTGTCGCTGGAGGTCTTCAACGACGTCTTCCGCCAGGCCGACCCCCATCGCACGGCCGTCGACGCCCGCCGCTCGTTGATCGCCTTGGCCGGCACCCTCACGGGTCCGGCCGGACAAAGCGAAACTCGTCCCACCGGACCCCACGAAACTCGTCCAGCCGGACCGCGCGGAACGCTCACCCCGGCGCCCGCCCTCGACGGCATCGCGTTCGTGGAGCTCGGCGTCGACGCGGAGACCGGACCCCAGCTCGACAACCTGCTGCGGGCGCTCGGCTTCGCGCACACCGGGCAGCACCGGTCCAAGGCCGTCCAGCTGTGGGAGCAGGGCTCCGCCCGGATCCTGCTCAACTCGGGAGCGCCCCGCCCGGCCGAAGGCGAAGCCGCGATCCGCGCGTTCGCGCTCGAGAGCACAGACCCGGCCGCCTCGGCCGGGCGAGCCGCCGAGCTGCTCGCCCAGCCCCTCCCCCGCCGCCGGCGGCAGAGCGAGGCCGATCTCACTGCCGTGTCCGCGCCGGACGGCACCGAGATCTTCTTCTGCCGGGGCGACTACTGGCTGGACGACTTCCTGCCGACGGGCGAGACCCGTACGAGGGAAACCGGGATCACCGCCATCGACCACCTCTCGCTGGCCCAGCCGTTCGACCGCTACGACGAAGCGGCCCTCTTCTACCGCAGCGTGCTCGGCCTGACCGACGACGAGGCGGGCGAGTTCGCGGCCCCGTTCGGCCTTGTTCGCACGCTCGCCGTCCGCGACGCCAACCGCCGCGTCCGCCTCGCGCTCAGCGTGCCCCTGCTGCGCCGTGGCGACTGGGCCCCGGCCGTCCCCCACCCGCAGAGCCTCACCCTGCTCACCGACGACCTGGCCCGCACCGCCGCCGCCCTCGAGACCGTCCCCGTTCCGGGCAACTACTACGACGACCTCGACGCCCGGACGGACCTGCCGCCCGAACTGCGCGACACCGTGCGCAAGCTCGGCGCCCTCTACGACTCCGACGAGCACGGCCAGTACCTCCAGCTCTTCACGCCGGTCCTCGGCCACCGCGTGTTCATCGAGATCGTCCAGCGCATCGGCGGCTACCGCGGCTACGGCTTCGCCAACGACCCCGTGCGGATGGCCGCCCATCGAGCCCAGCGCCTCGTATCACGCGCGTAGTACGCTGGGATGGTGCCGTACGAATGGGAGGACTGGGCGCTGGCCGCCCTGCTCGGCATCGAGCCCTACGAGGTGTGGCAGGCGCTCGATGCCCGCCGGCGCTGGCCCCGGCGGGCCGTGAGCGCCACCGGCGTCCCGGTCCTCACCGTGTGGAGCCGCACGGTGGCCGGTCGACCGCTGATCGTCGCGGTCTACCAGACCACCGGCTTCACCTGGAAGGTCATCGGCGCGCGGGAGATGGCGGACGACGAGCTGAAAGAGTTCAGCCGGTGGGAGGAGACCCGATGAGTCACGACGACGCGACACCGCAGACCCCGGAACAGCTCACCTCGTTCATGAACGGGCTCTCGTTCGAGCCCCCGCCCGCCCCGCAGGACGAGCAGGCCCTGCTCGACTCGCTACCGCCCGCCGGGTCGACCGTCATGGTCGTCCGCTCGCTCCGCCTGCCGGTCGAGCTCGAGCAGGCTGTGGCGGCCGCCGCCAAGGCGGCCGAGGTCCCCAAGACCACCTGGATCCGGCAGGCGATCGAAATGGCCCTGGCCGTCCAGGCCGAGGACGACCAGCCCATCTCCCGCGCCGAGGCTCTGCGCGCCCTGACCATGCTGCGCCCCGCCCGCCACGTCGCCTGAGGCGAGCTGCGCCCCGCCCGCCGCGTCGCCTGAGGTGACCAGGCGCTGCCGCTTGGCCAGCGCCAGCACCACCACGGCGTAGGCGGGCAGCACCACCAGGTCGACCGCGAACATCTGCCACGGCATGTCAGCCGCCGTCTCGGTCACGGTCAGCTGGTTGTACGCCGCCGCCACCCCGGCCGCCAGCAGGTTGTTCACGACGTGCAGGGCGATCGCCGCCTCCAGTCCGCCGGTGCGCACGGTGAGCCAGCCGGTCACCGCGCCGAAGACGAACAGGTCGGCGAACCCCCACGGCGTCCCCCACCCGTGCGCGGCCGCGAAGACCAGCGCCTGGAACACGATCGGCACCCACGGCCGGCGGCACCACACCCCGGCCGCCTGCAGCAGCCAGCCCCGGGTCAGATACTCCTCGGCCGCGGCCTGCGGCGGCACCACCAGCAGCAACAGCACCATCGAGAGGGCGAACGGACCCCATCCGGCCAGGTCGCCGGCCAGGCCGGTGTCCTCGACGCCGGTCACCGTCGACAAACCCAGACCGCCGGCCAGCAGCAGCGCGACGGCGACCAGCGCGACCGGCAGCAACGTCAGCAGGAACCGCCACCGCAGCCGTCCGGTGACCGACGACAGCGTGCCCGCCGGGCGCCGCTGGATCCACCGGGCCGCCAGCAGGGTCAGCGGCAACAGCACCGCGATGGACAGGAAGCCGAGGGCCAGGTCGACGCGGTCGCCGAAGCTGGGCATCCCGTCCACATTGTTCGGCCGTCCGGCCAGCAGGGCGGCTGCGGTGACCGCCAGGTACGAGAACACGGCGACGATCGCGCCGCCGGCCAGGATGAACAGGGTGCCCAGCACGGGCCGCCACCAGCGGTGGGCGGGGGTGCGGGCGAGGCGGTGGTACTGCACGGAAGGCATGGGAGAAGTCTGTCGATCCGCGCGCCCGGGCGAATCCGGCCTGGGCCGGAATCCGACCCCTGCCCCAGGGCATAGATAGGGTGTCCGCATCATGGGTCGCTGGAGGAGTTGGGTGCTGCCCGCGCTGGTCGTGGTGGCGCAGCTGGCGTACTGGCCGGTCCCGGTGCTCAGCCGGGCCGACCCGACCCGGCTGGCCGCGGCGGTCGCGGTCATCGCGGTCGTCGGCGGCGGTCTCGTGCTGCGGCGGCGCCGGCCGGTCGTGGCGGTCACCGTCGTCTCGGGCGGGCTGGCCCTGGGCACCTGGGCCACCCCGCAGCAGGAGTACTTCGTCCCCGGCGACGCGCTGCTCGTGCTCGCGATCGCCGAGTCCGTCGCCCTGTTCCACGTGGCCCTGCGCTGTTCGCGCCGCACGACCACGCTCGTCGTGGCCGGCCTCCTCGTCCTGCAGGCCGTGCTCGTCCTCGGCGACGATCCACTCGACCTGCTCATCTCGGTCGCCTTCTACGCCCTGGTGGCCGCGGGTGGGCGGGTGCGGCGGCGCTGGCTCGACGACCGGGACGCGGCCGCCCACCGGCTGGAGCAGGCCGAGCAGGCCCGGCGGGACGCGGCGGCAGCCGAGCAGCGACGCCTCGCCCGCGAGCTGCACGACGTCAGCGCCCACCACCTGACGTCCATCGTCGTGAACGCCTCGGCCGCCCAGTTCATCGGCCGGCCCGAGCTGCGGGCCGAGGCGCTCGACTTCGCCGCGCGCACCGGCCGCGAGACCCTGGCCGCCCTGCATCAGCTGGTCGACGTGCTGCCCCGGGCGCAGGAGCCCACGAATCTGGCCGACCTGGCCGACGACTTCCGCCAGCTCGGCCAGATCGTGCACGTCGAGGTCACCGGCGATCCGCCGCCCGAGCAGGCGGAAGCCCTGCACGGCATCGCGCGTGAGGCGCTGACGAACACGCTGCGATACGCGCCCGGGGCGACGGTGCGGGTCTCCCGGACGTACGACCGCACGGGCGCCACCCTGACCGTCGAGGACGACGGGGCGGCGGCTCCGGTCGAGGGCTTGGGCAGCGGGCGCGGGCTCACCGGCATGCGCGAGCGGGCGGCAGCGTTCGGTGGCACGGTCACGGCCGGTCCCCGTACGGAGGGAGGCTGGTCGGTCCGAGCCGTCTTCCCGGCCGTGGCCGCGCCCGTGCGCCTCCGGGTCTGGCTGCGCAGTCAGGTCGTACTGGACGCGGGGTTGGTCCTTCTGACGTTGCTGCTGCCCCTCTCCGGGGTGGCCCTCATGATCGAGGAGGGCAGCGTGCCCCCCGCGGCGGCCACACTGCTGCTGCTGGCGGTGCTCGCGCACGCCGCGCCGTTGCTGTGGCGGCGGAAGCACCCGTGGACCACGACGATCGCGGTGGCGCTGACCGCGTGGCTCGGGCCGCTGCTGATGGCTGTGGGCCTGGCGCCGCCCGAGGAGGCCTGGCTCTTCGTCTTCAACTTCGGGGCGGACATCGCGGCGGCGTACGCGGTGGCGGCGTACGCGACCCGGCCCAAGCTCACCTGGATCGGCCTGGTCGGCCTGGTGTTCTCGTCCGCGCTCAGCTTCGCCGTCCTGCTCGCCCTCTCGGACGGCGCCGGCGGCGAGGCGTACGGCGGCGCGCCCCCGCCCCTGACTCCGGCCGAGACGGTCACCCTGGTTCTGTTCACCGCGGTTTGCGCCTGGTTCACCCTGGCCGTGCCGTTCGGTGCGGGCTGGCTGGCCGGATGGGACGCCCGCCGCCGCCGGCAACGCCGTCTGCGGAACGAGGAGGGCGCGGTGGCCGTCGTGTCGGCCGATGCCGAGCAGCGGGCTCGCGACGAGCGTGCCCGGGTCGCCGCCGGCCTGCAGACCTCGGTGCTCGCCGCGGCCGGCCGCGTCACCCAGGCGGCCGAGCGGGACGATCTGGACGGCGTGCTCGACGCCGCCCGAGCCGCCCTCACCGCGATGCGAGGCCTGCTCGACAACCTGCGCCCGGCTCAGCAGACCCCGGCTCACCAGACCCCGGAGGTGCCGTCATCGGAATCCGTGTGATCGTCGTCGACGACCAGGCGATGGTGCGCGCCGGCCTGTGCGCGATCGTCGGCTCGCAGGACGACCTGACCGTCGTGGGTGAGGCCGCCGACGGCCTGTCCGCGCTCGACCTGGTGGCCCGCGAACGCCCCGACGTGGTGCTGATGGACGTGCGCATGCCCGGCATGGACGGGCTCACCGCGACCGCGCGGCTCACCGCGGGCGAGCAGCCGCCGCGGGTGATCGTGCTGACGACCTTCCACCAGGACGCGTACGTCTTCCAGGCCCTGCGGGCCGGCGCGTCGGGGTTCCTGCTCAAGGACGCCGATCCGGCCTCGCTGGTGGCGGCGATCCGCACCGTCGCGTCGGGCGAGGCGATGCTGAGCCCTTCCGTGACGAGGCGCCTGATCGACGCCTTCGCCACCGGCGCGGTCACCGCGGCCCGCGACGACGACCCGCGGCTGGCCGGGCTCACGCCGCGCGAACGGGACGTGCTGACCCAGATCGCCACGGGCCGCTCGAACGCCGAGATCGGGGAGGTGCTGGGCATCACCGCGGGCACGGTCAAGGCCCATGTGAACGCCCTGCTCCCCAAGCTGGGCGCCCGCGACCGGGTGCAGGCGACCATCGTCGCCTACGACCTCGGCCTGGCCCGCCCCCGCTGAACACGGAACAGCCCGGGCCGTGACCGGCCCGGGCTGTGCGCTGACCGAGCTACTCGACGAGCTCCGGTTCCTCGTCAGGCTCCGCGTGCTCGCGCAGGTGCCGGTTGTGGCGCGGCTCCTGTTTGGTCTTGGCGTCGTTCAGCTTGCGGCGCAGATCGTCGCGCACGTCGTTGAGCGCCGCGTGCAGGTCCTCCTCGCTCGAGGTCGTGACGATCTTCTGACGGCCGGCGATCCAGCATTCCAGCGTGACCTTCTGACCGCGGGCTTCCCGGTCCTTGACCGACACCTCGAGTTCGGTCGAGTCGGCGTGGAAGCCGGCCAGGCGCGCGTCGAGCGTGGCGAACTGCTCGGCGATCCAGTTCAGGTCGCCCTGCGAGAAACCGGCGCCGACCCGCAGGCATTCGCCCACGGTCGCCGGGTCTGTCACCGCACTCATCACATCTCCTCGAATTGGTGGAAACTGACCTTGATGCTCTTCCCCGCGCCGCGCCTCCCTCAAACGACCCGCTCGGGTGGATGGGTCGGCGCCCCCTCGTCGAACGGGATTTCCGTCCCTCCCGCGCTGACCACGCCGTTTAGGAATGTTGGTTGAACCTTACGACAAACGAGACCGTACGGGTCTCGGGCCTCATCACCATCTCCGGCATGTACAACGTGGCCTCGAACAAGACGGTGATCGGCGTCGGCTCCGGCTCCGGCATCACCGGCGGGGGCCTCAACCTGTCCGGTGTCCGCAACGTGATCATCCGCAACATGGTGTTCCGCAACGCGAGCGACGACTCGATCAACGTGCAGACCAACACCACCAACGTCTGGATCGACCACAACGACCTCGCGAGTGGCTACGACGGCCTGATCGACGTCAGACGCGGCTCCGACTTCATCACGGTGTCGCGGAACCGGCTGCGGAACCACGACAAGTCGATGCTGCTCGGCCACAGCGACGACAACGGCTCGAGGACATCGGCAAGCTGCGCGTGACCTATGTGCACAACTGGTTCGAGGGCACCGGCCAGCGTCACCCGCGCGTGCGCTTCGCCAACCCGGTGCACGTCCTCAACAACTACTACAGCAACATCGGGTCGTACGGGGTGGCGTCCATCGAGAACGCGGGCGTCCTCGTCGAGCGCAACTACTTCGAGAACGTGAAGAGCCCGACGGTCACCCAGACCGGCGACTCCGACCCGGGCAACATCAAGGTGCTCAACAACTACAAGGTGAACTCGGGCGCCGAGCAGGTGCGCAACGGCGGGTCCGTCGCGGCGATCCCCTACTCGTACACCCCGGAGGCCAACAACACGGTCAAGGCCACCGTCACCGCCGGCGCGGGGACAGGCAAGATCTAGGCCGTACGGTTTCCCGCCCGCACGTGGGAGGGCGGGGAACTCAGCGCCGGTCAGTAGCGGAACTTCGACACCAGCGCGTTCAGGTCGCTCGACATCGACGCCAGCTCGGCCGTCGCCTGCCGCGACTGCGCGATGCCCTCACTCGTACGGCGGGCCGCGTCGGCCACCCCGGCGATGTTCCCCGAGATCTGCCCGGTGCCCGCGGCCGCCTCCCCCACGCTGCGGTTCATCTCCGCCGTCGTGGCGGTCTGCTCCTCGACGGCCGAGGCGATCGTGGTCTGGAAGTCGCTGATCCGCGCGATCACGCGGCTGATCTCCTCGATCGCGGTCACCGCACCCGTCGTGTCGGCCTGGATCGCCTCGACCCGGCTCGAGATGTCCTCGGTGGCGCGGCCGGTCTCCTGAGCCAGATCCTTCACCTCGGACGCCACCACCGCGAAACCCTTGCCCGCCTCGCCGGCCCGGGCGGCCTCGATGGTGGCGTTCAGGGCGAGCAGGTTGGTCTGCGCGGCGATCGCCGTGATCACCTTGATGACGTCGCCGATCTCGGCCGACGACTCGCCCAGCTTGGTCATCGTGGCCGACGTGCCCGCGGCCAGCCCGACGGCCTCGCTCGCGACCCGGGCCGCCTCGGCCGCGTTCTGCGAGATCTCCCGGATGGCCGCGCCCATCTCGTCGCTGCCGGACGAGACGGCGGCAACGCTGAGCGAGACCTGCTCGGCGGCGGCGGACACGGTCTGCGCCCGCTCGGAGGAGGCGTCGGCCGACACGGCGATCCCGGTGGCGACGTCCGCCATGCGCTCCGAGGCGCCGCGCAGCGCGACCGCCGAACTGTCGATGGTCGTCACCGTGTCGCGTAGCCGGGTCACCGCCGCGTCGAGGGCCTGGCCCATGCGCCCCGGTTCGTCGCGGGAGGTCAGTCCGGCCGTACGGGTGAGGTCACCCTGGGCCAGGCCCTCGCACACGGTCCGGACGATGGACATCGAGCGTACGATCTGCCGGGCCACCACAGCGCCGAGACCGAGCGCAGCGAGCGCACCGGCGATCAGCAGCACCAGCGACACCGTACGGCTCGAGTCGTACCCGTCCCGGGCCGCTCCCGCATTGGCCTTGGCGTCGGCGTTCTCGGCCGCGCGCATGCCGAGCAGGTCGCCCTCGACCTCCTCCATGAGCGGCGCCAGCTCGGCGTCCTGCACCGACTGCCAGGTCGCCAGATCGTTGCGGGCTCCGGCCGGGAACAGCTGGTCCTGCACGATCCGCTCGAAGTTGACGAAGTCGTCGGCCAGCTCGTCGATCGCGGCGTCGTCGACCACCGGATGGCTGGTGCGGTAGGCGGCCAATGCAGCCTGCAACGCCGCGAGGTCGGCCGCGAAAGCCTGCCGGTACTTCTCCTTCAGCGCCGCCGTCGCCGAGATCATGAAATTCCCGGCGTCCATCCGGGCGGTGGCCAGCGACGTCCGCACATTGCCCAGCTCGTTGACCCCGGCCACGTTGCTGACGTAGATCTTCTCGGCCGCATCGCTCGACCGGCCCAGCGCGCTCAGACCGACCGCGCCGACCATGACGGCGACGAGGATGGCGACGCAGACCGCGCCGAGGATCTTCGTGCGTACCCCGAGATCCGCGAGCACGCGGAGCCATTTCCCCATAACGACAAGGTATTTCGGGTCCGCTCCCGGCGCTGGGACATCGATGCTTGCACGGCCCTTGTAACCTCTGCCCGGCCGGGTCTCGCCATAGAGATCCATCGGTCGGACATAAGGGGTATTGGTGGACACACGCAGAGTGACCGGAGCGGGAATGGCGATCCTGGTCGCCGTGGTCCTCGGCGGGTGTGACTCGGGCGACGAGAGCGTCCCGACCCCCGGCCTCGAAGCGCGGGGCACGGTGCTCACCACCGTCAAGCCGAAACGGCAGAATCTGAGCAACCAGATCAGCCTGAGCGGCTCGGTCACCATCAACCCTGTCTTCGGCATCGTCGCCCCGGCCGACGGGGAACTGCGCTGGCTCGACAAGAAGCCGTCCACCACGGCCGCCGTCCGGCCCAAGTGGGTGGCTACGGTCTGGGACGACAACGGCGACCCGCGCAAGGTGATGATCCCCAAGGACTCGATCCTGGCCGGGCGGCTCATGGACGACCGCACCGACGTCACCACCGGCATGCCCATCGTCTCGGCCCGGCACTCCGGGTACGGCATCGTGGCCGAGATCGACAGCGCGCAGGCCTACCGGGTGTCGGGCGCCGTCACCGACGTCCGCGCCCAGATCAAGAACGGCCCCGGCCCATTCGGCTGCACCGCGCTCGGCACCATCGCGGCGCTGCCGGCCGGAACCATCCCCGAGCCCCCGCCGGTCACCACCACTCCCGCTCCGGGCGCGTCGGGCGCTCCGCCGGAGGTGGCCGCGCCCGAGGGGGAACAGGCGGACGAGGGCGGCAGCGACGGTTCCGAGGCGACCGGCATGCGGCTGGTCTGCATCCCACCGGCCGGCGTGAAGCTCATCAACGGCGCCTCGGTGACCCTTCAGGTGGTCACGGCCAAGGCGTCCAAGGTGCTGGTGCTGCCGGTCGAAGCCGTCGCGGGCACGCAGGGCAAGGGCAAGGTCGACATCGTCGGGGCCAATCAGCAGCGCCGAACCGTCGACGTCGTGCTCGGGCTGACCGACGGCAAAGTCGTGCAGATCAGGTCCGGCCTCAAGGGCGACGAGACCATCGCCGTGCCCGGGCCCGACCTGCCGGCCGCGGCGCCCGGCGCCGACGGCGGCGACCCGAACGGCAAGGGCCCCAACGGATGAGCACGCTGATCGAACTGGCCGGCATCACCAAGGTCCTCAAGGGCCAGGAACAGCCGCGGACGATCCTCGACGGCGTCCACCTCACCGTCGAGGCCGGGCAGAGCGTGGCCATCGTCGGGCGGTCCGGCTCGGGCAAGAGCACCCTGCTCAGTGTCATCGGGCTGTTCGACCGGGCCGACTCGGGCAGCTACCGGCTCGAGGGGCAGGAGATCGGGCGCGTGCCGGAAAGACGTGCGGCCCGGCTCCGCAGCTCCCACTTCGGGTTCGTGTTCCAGAGGTTCTTCCTGCTCAAACACCTCACGGCCGCCCAGAACGTGGCGATGGCGCTGGTCAACGGCCAGGGCTGGCTGCCGCGCCGCCAGCGGCGGACGAGGGTCATGGAAGCGCTCGAAGAGGTGGGCATCGCGCACCTGGCCAAGAACCGGCCGACGAAGATGTCCGGTGGCGAGCAACAGCGGGTGGCCATCGCCCGGGCCCTCGTCCGCGACCCGAAGATCCTGCTGGCCGACGAGCCGACCGGGGCGCTCGACACCGAGACGGGCGCCCTCGTCATCGACGCCTTGCTGGCGGCGACCCGGCGCGGCTGCGGACTGATCCTGGTCACCCACGACCGCGACCACGCGGCGCGGATGGGGCGCACCCACGACCTGGTCGACGGTGTGCTGAACGAGCGGGTGGCCGTGCGATGAGACGCTTCTCGGGCCGGTTCCGGTCCTCCCTGATCATCGGCCTCCAGGGCATCCGGGCCCGCAAGCTGCGGACACTGCTGTCGATGATCAGCCTCTTCCTCGGCGTGCTCGCGGTCGTGGTGGTGCAGGCCGGCGCCAGCATCGCCGAGAGGGCGCTGCTGGCCGACCTCGAACTGACGGCCGGGTACGACGGCACGCGAATCATGGAGATGGCGCCCCAGCAGGCAGCGGCCGACACGGTCACCACCACCGTCCGCGGGCGCACCGACGCGGTGGCGATGCTCGCCGTCAGCGGCATCATCGGCGAACCCGGCGTGACGCCGGTCAACCCGGGCGGCTCCCCGATCGACGAGGACTGGGGCCCGCCGATGAACTGCGACGAGAACGGCTGCGTGCCGATCGGCGGCCCCAAGGGCGAAGCTGTGGAGGTCCGGCTGACCGCGCTCACCGGCGACGTACGCCAGTTCCGCCCGTTCCGCCAGGTCTCGGGCCAGTGGCTCAACTTCACGACGGTGCCGGCGATGGCGCCCAAGCTGGTCCTCAACCGCGAGGCGGCCAAGGCCTTCGACCGCCACCGCGTGCCCGCCGAGATGCGCGTGGGTGGCGCCGCCAACAACGTCACCCCCCAGTTCACAGGCGTGGTCGACGACGGCGACGGTCAACCGAGGGCGTACGTACGACTGGACGAGCTCACCACCTGGCTCCCCACCTCACGCCTGGCCGACCCCAACACCAACAGCGAGTTGCGCCTGATGATGGCGGCCGGCTCGCCGGTCGAGCAGGTGGTGGTCAGCAAGCTCAAGGGCCAGGGCAACGAGCCGTACGTCTACACGGTCGAGACCCGCAAGGAGCAGCAGAAGACCCTGACGCTGATGCAGCTGGTCTTCTTCGCCATGGCCGGCCTGGTGCTGTTGATCGGCGTGGCCGGAATCCTCAACGTGGGCCTGGCCACGGTAGGCGAGCGTGTGGAGGAATTCGCCCTGCGCCGAGCGGTCGGAACGCCCCGCTTCCTGCTGGCCGGCATAGTCCTGGTCGAAACCCTGCTCACCGGCCTGCTCACAGCAGCCGCCGCAATCGGCGTGAGCGTGGCCGGACTGCGCGTCGTCTCCATGCTGGTAGGCAACTCCCAGCCGATCCTGCAGGACGTGCAGTTCCCCTGGGAGGCGGGCGTCGCCGGCATCATCGCCGGCCTGGTCGCCGGCATCCTGGGCGGGTTCATCCCCGCCCTGCGAGCCGCCCGCATCCCGATCGCCACGGTAATGCGCGCCTGAACCCGCTCGTTCCCGCGAATCGGGCCCCGCGTACTCCTGGCTCGCCTGCTGCCGACCCGCTTGCTCGCGGCTCGCTCTTCCGAGCCCGCTTGGCCGGGTGTCCGCTTGGCCGGGTGCCCGCCTGTTTGGCGGCTCCCTTGCTCATGGCTCGCTTTCTCCTGGAGCTGCTCCGAGGTGCCGCACCCGTTCAACTTTGTGGCTGCCGTGCTGACTTCGTCCTAACTAGACTCCGGGAATGACCCAGCTCGACACCGGCATCCCCCACTCCGCCCGAGTCTGGAACTACTGGCTCGGCGGCACCGACAACTTCGCCGCGGATCGCGCGGCCGGAGACGACTTCGCCCAGTTCTACCCGGACATCGTGGTCGTGGCCCGAAGCTCCCGCGCCTTCCTCAAGCGCGCCGTCACCCACCTGGCCGGGGAGGCCGGCGTGCAGCAGTTCCTCGACGTCGGCACCGGCATCCCCTCGGCCGAGCACACCCACCAGATCGCCCGGGCCGCATCCCCCCACGCCCAGGTGGTCTACGTAGACAACGATCCGCTGGTGCTGGCCCACGCCCACGAAGTCCTCAACGGCGAAGCCGTCTACCTGGACGCCGACCTGCGCGAGCCCGGCTCCGTCATCGCGTCGGCCGGTCTCGATCTGACCCGCCCCGTCGCGCTCATCTTGACCAACATCCTCGGTCACATCGCCGACCTCGACGAAGCCGTCTCCGTAGTTCAAGGCCTGATGGCGCCACTGCCATCAGGCAGCTACCTGGTCACCGCCGACGGCACAAACGTCATCGACGGCCCCGCATTCGAGGCCGCCATCGGCGTCTGGAACGCGAACGCACCCCTCTCCTACCACCTCCGCCACCCAGACGCATTGGCCCGCTTCCTCGACGGCCTCGAGCTGCTACCGCCCGGCCTGGTCCCGTGCGCGACCTGGCGCCCAGCGCCGGACGCCCCACCGGCCGACCTCCGCCCCACCGACGAGTACGCCGCCGTAGCCCGCAAACCCTGAGCAACCCACAAACCACCGCCCCACACCACCGCCCCGGCCCCGCCTCGCACCGCGCCGCCTCCCGAAACGCGCCGCGCGGCCTCGCACCTCACATCGCGACGCACCTCCCCACACCGCTCCGCATCGCCCACACCGCAGCCCCACCGCCCCCACACCGCAGCCCATCGCCCCCACACCGCAGCCCACCGCCCGCCCCCAGCACGCTTCAAGCCCACGGGGCACAGCCCGCACCGCCCACACCGCACCGTCCACATCGCAGCACTGCCCACACCGCACCGCGCTGTACCTCCCACACCGCACCGCCGGCACCGCCGGCACCACGCCGCACCGCGGTGCAGTGCCCGCCCCATGACGCTTCAAGCCCACAGGGCACAGCCTGCACCGCCAGCGCTGCACCACACCGAGCCGCCGCACCGCCCCGCACCGCGGTGCACCGCCCGCCCCCAGCACGCTTCAAGCCCACGGGACACAGCCCGCACCGCCAGCGCCGCACCGCCCCGCCGCACCGCCAGCACCGCCGACGCCGCACCGCACCGCCTGCGCGGCATCGCCCGCGCCGCACCACGCCGCACCGCCGGCGCCACGCCGCACCGCCGTGTACCGCCCGCCCCCAGCACGCTTCAAGCCCACGAGGCACGGCCCGCACCGCCAGCGCCGCACCGCCCCGCACCGCCGCACCGCCAGCACCGCCGACGCCGCCCCGCACCGCCTGCGCGGCAGTTCCCGCGCCGCACCACGCCGCACCGCCGGCGCCACGCCGCACCACCTGCGCGGCATCTCCCACGCCGCACCGCCGTGTACCGCCCGCCCCCAGCATGCGTCAAGCCCACGGGGTACGGCCCGCACCGCCAGCGCCGCACCGCCCCGCCCCGCCGCCAGCACCGCCGACGCCGCACCGCACCGCCTGCGCGGCATCGCCCGCGCCGCACCATCCGCGCCGCACCACGCGAAAACATCCACGCCGCACCACGCCGCACCGTCGGCACCGCCACCGCTGCGCAGGGGTCGTGGCCTTGGCGAGGCTGCGCGCACTGGTTCGGCTCGATACATGTTGACTTGACTTGACGTGTTGATTCAGTCGTCAACATTGACGGGGGGTTTGTACATATGAAACGGCCTCTCGGCGCTGACGCGGCACCTCGCACCGCCGCGATGCGGTGCCCTGCGAGCCGACTGCACCCTCAGAGACGCGGGGGTCGCTCACGAACTTCAGGGCGTCGAGCTGCTGCGTAGGCGGCAACCAGCCGTTTCCTGCCGGGTGGCGCAGCGGCCGAGAGGACCTTTCCGGCAGCGCCGGCTTTGTGAGCCGGGCCGGTCTCACGTCCTGGGCTGAGGGTGTGGTTGGGGCTCACGCCTAGGGTGACGTTATGGACGTCGATGCATACCTGGGCCGGATCGGCGTAATGGGGCCGGTGTCCGCGGATGCGCGCGGGCTGTGGAAGCTGCATCGGGCTCATCTGGAGGCAGTCCCGTTCGAGAACCTCAGCATTCATCTGGGTGAGGACATCTCGCTGACGTCGGAGGCGCTGTTCGACAAAGTGGTGCGCCGGCGGCGGGGCGGGTTCTGTTACGAACTCAACGGGCTGTTCGCGGAGTTGCTCGAGGCGCTCGGGTTCGCGGTCGAGCGAGTGGGGGCCCGGGTGCACGGGGGCGGACGGCTCGGGCCGCCGTTCGATCACCTGGCTCTGGTCGTCACGGCGCCGGGCGGGGACGGGCCGTGGGTGGCTGATGTCGGGTTCGGGCGGCACAGTGTGGAACCGCTGGACTTTCGTAGCCGTCAGGGGCAACGCGACCGGGGTGGGGTGTTCACGCTGATCGATCTGCCGGGCGGGGACGTCGACGTGGCGGTGGACGGTGTGCCGCAGTATCGGATCGAGCGGCGCGCGCGGGAACTGCGCGATTTCGGGCCGACCTGTTGGTGGCATGCGACGTCTCCGGAGTCCCACTTCGGGCGCAGCATCGTGTGCTCGCGCTTGGAGGGGGACGGGCGGGTGTCGCTGAGCGGGCGGACGCTCATTCGGACCGATGGGGACGGTCGGCGTACGGATACCGTTCTGGACAGCGACGAGCAGGTGCTGGCGGCCTATCGGGAACACTTCGGCATCGTGCTGAGCCGGGTGCCGCGGGTGGTGCGGCCGGCGTGACGTTTCTGTCCGTTGTGGTGCCGGCGTTCAACGAGGAGCACTTCCTCGGCGCGTGCCTGGAGGCGGTGCTCGCGCAGCACGAGCCGGTGCACGAGGTGATCGTGGTCGACAACAACTCGACCGACGGGACGGCCGCTGTGCTGGCCGCGTACGCGGGACGGGTCTTGATTCTTCGGGAGCCTTGCCAGGGGGTGCAGCATGCGCGCAACCGTGGCCTGGACGCGGCGACGGGCGCCGTGCTGGCGCGGATCGACGCGGACACACGGCTGCCGCTCGACTGGTCGCGAAGGGTGCGGCTGGCCTTCGAGGATCCGGGGATCGACGCGGTCACGGGGCCGGCGTCCTACTACGACGTGGCGCTGGCGCGGCTGCTCGGGCTGGGGGACGCGGCGATCCGGCGCACGTGGAGCCTGCCCGTGATCGGCCGGATGGACTGGCTGTTCGGCGCGAACATGGCCGTCCGCGCGACCGCCTGGCGGGAGGTCCGTCCGGCCCTGTGCACGGACGGCTCGGCCCACGAGGACCTCGATCTGGGCATCCACCTGCGTGCCGCGGGCCGGCGCATCGCGTATGCGCCGAGGTTGCGGGCCGCCACCTCGGCGCGGCGCATCGCCGACCGCTACCGCGACTACCGCCACTACCTGTTGATGAGCGAGGCCGGTTACAGCGCCCATCGACCGGTCGTGCCGCGCGGTTCCCTCGTCCGGGCCTGGCTCACCGCGCGCCTGCTGCTGGTGCTTTTTCCGTTGCTGCGCCTGCTGTTTCGTCTTCGTTCGGGGCGGCGGGTGCGCTCGCGGAAGAACCCGATGGCCCGCCTCTGACCGTCACCTCGAGCCCGACCAGCCCGATCCAGCCCAGCCCCACGAACAGCGCGACCCGCTCGAGCACCCCACTGGGGTTCCCCGGCCACACCCCGGCGTCATCGAGCACGACCAACACGCTGGCGGCGACGAATGTGACCGCCATGACCAGGGCAACCACCATTCCCGCGTACGGTCGTCGAGCGGCCCGCCCGAGCAGCGCCGCCGCCGCGACGCCGGCCACCCCGAGCGTGACCGCCACCAGTTGATGAACCAGCCCGACCGTCGTGTGCGCGGCCGGCGCACCCGGCGGATAACCGATCCCCGCGTCGGTACGCACCCCCGCCAGCACCATCAGGCAGGCGCCACACCAGCCGATCAGCCCCACCGCCCATCGCCCCGCCCGGTCGAGCCCGCCCCACGGACCAGTCGCCCGCCCGTCACCCACCGGCATTGCGAGCCCAACAGCCGTCCGTCCCACACCCACCCACGACGGACGCTGATGGGACAACCCGTGCCCGAGCCCGGCTGCGCCGATCAGGAGCCACAGCCCGCAGAGGACGAGGTTCACGTCGGCGAGCCAACCGCCCGGGCCCAGCGACAACTGGCTGATCCAGTTGCGGCTCGGGTCATAGCCGGGCCGGATGAGCCCGGCAACCGTGGTGAAGACGACCATCTGGAACGCCGCGACGACGCAGGCCAGCGGCAGCATCCGGACGGCACGCGTCGACAACACAACCAAAGCCTGCCACCCCCGGGCAACTCGGCGCCGAGCACCGCGACACCGTCCACGTCACCGTCGTCGAGGTCATTCTCGGCAAGCACGACGCCCCGCCGCTGCTGCGCGCGTCGGCCGAGCGCAGCGGCGGCGGGGCGCCGGTGGAGAACTAAGCGGTCGCGGTCGCGTACGCGGCCGAGCCGATCAGTTCGAGCGAGACCTGCAGGCGCTCCAGGCTGATGTTCTTGGCGATGGTGTCCTCGGGGCTGTGGTACGGCGGTTCCAGCAGTGCCGGGGACTCCTCGCCGCGCCACGAGAAGTTCGCGGAGGCGATGCCGACCTCCTGGAAGCTCTGGTGGTCGCTGGAGCCGCGCAGGGTGACCGGCGAGATCCGCGGGGTGTAGCCGAGGCGTTCGGCCGCCGCGGCCACCCCGTCGGTCGCCCGGTTGGCCAGGCCGTCGAACGAGAGCAGCCAGTACCGGGTTGCCGGGTCCCAGCTGGTCGCCACCATGTCGTTCTGGTAGACGGCGAGGATCCTGTCCCGCTCGGCCTGCGGCAGCTGGGCCACGTAGTAGCGCGAGCCGATCAGGCCCTGCTCCTCCGAGCCCCACAGGCTGAACTTCAGCTGGGCGTTGGTGGGCAGCTTCCGCAGGGCCCGGGCAAGTTCCAGGCACAGTACGGTGCCCGACCCGTCGTCATTCGCGCCGGGCGCCCCGATGACGGTGTCGTAGTGGGCGCTCACCATCACCACGGGACCGTCGGCGGGAGCACCGCGGCGGCGCGGCGCGCTGGCGAGCACGTTGTGCGACGTCAGGTTGCGGTGTGCCGCCGTCGACAGGGTCAGCGTCAGCCGGCGGGCGGCCAGCAGCGCGCGCAGCCGGTGTTTCTGGGCCTGGGCCACGCCGACGACCGGGATTGGCGCCGGTGTGGCGGCCAGGCCGGGCAGCTGCGGGCTGAAGGCCGAGGCCCGGCGGGGCTCGACCAGGTCGGCCGGCAGGAAGATGACGGCGGCCGCCTTGCGCGCGACCGCGGTGGCCACGACCAGTTCGCGGGTGGCGGCCACGTAGTCGATCAGCAGGATCTTGCCGGTGACGTCGGCCGGGTAGTCGGCCTCGCCGCCCAGGCCCGCGTCGAGCACGTCGCCCCGCACCTTGGTGTCGAGCGCCGCGTGGGGCGAGGCGCCGCACTGCCAGTTGAGGTCGGTGGGCAGCCCGCGCGGCGAGCTGAGCTGGGCCAGGAACTTGTCGGCGACCGAGAACGGCTGGAGCTCCACGTCGTAGCCGAGCACGTCGAGCACGCCGGCGATGTACTTGGCCGCCAGCAGCTCGGACTTCGTGCCGCCGATGCGCGGCCCGATGCCGATCGACAGCACCTTGAGGTGGGCCAGCGCGCGTTCCGCCGACACTCGCCGGGCCACGTCGAGGTCGTGGCCGGTCAGCGCGGGGGGCCGAGCGGCGCCGGGGCGCTGCCCGGTGGCGGCCCAGGCGGGTGCGGGCAGGGCGACCGCGGCCGCTCCCCCCAGCGCGACGGACAGCATGCGCCTGCGGCTGACCGCGGACGGGCGCTCGTGCGTCTCCAAAGGTTCCTCCTCGTCGATCCGGCTCGTGATCCGGCGAGGACGCGTGGCCGTGGTCGGGCCGCCGCTCCCCGTGACTGATGAACCTATGGTGTCGATAGCCGTACTTCAATAGATACGGCGGTGCATACGCGGAATGCCGGGCTCCCCTCCTTCCTAGCAGGTGGCGGGTCGTCAGGCAGGTCATCGGGCGGGATGCAGGAACGGAACCAGCATCGCCGTCGCTTCGGCCGCGTGGCGGGCCGCCAGCTCGCGGTGGTCGTCACCCTTGCGCAGGTACGCGGTGTCGGCGATGCCGCGCACGATGAGCCGCCCGCGGGCGTTGCCGGCGCCCTCGTAGAACGCCCGGGCCACGCCCACGGCCTCGGTCTCGACCGCCAGCACCTGGTCGTTGACCTGGGTCAGCCAGCGGCGGATCTCGGCCCGGGCGTCCTCGACGGGCACGCCGCCCGAGCCGATCGGGCCGCGGTGCAGCCGGAACGAGTCGCCGTTGCCGCGTTCCTGCACGAGCGGCACGGCGGTGAGGAAGTCGTCGAGCCGGTACCCGAGGGTCGCCGCGGCCGCATTGCCCTGGACCCGGCGGGCGCCCGGGGGCAGGCGGGTGGTGACCAGCCGGTCGGAGAGGACCACGTCGCCCGGCGCGACCAGGGGCCCGACCCCGCCGGCGAGGCCGGTGAGCACCACCGTGGCCGGCCGGTACTCCTCGATGAGAGCACGGAAGGCCCGTGCCGCCGATTCGGGACCCGGGCGCGGGGCCTGCACAGCGGCGACGCGCACCGGCCGCCCGCGCGAGTCGGGTAGCCAGGCCTCGTGGACCGGCGACCCGGGACTCAGGCGCCTGTCCCCGTAGTCGTACATCCGCTTGAGCGCGGCGACGACCGCTCGCATCTCGACGGGCAGCACGGTCAGCACGCCCACCTCGGCCTTGACGGCGGTGGGCGCGGCCGGCACCCGCGACGCGACTCGCGGCGGGCCCGGGCTCCGGAACGAATAGGTCATCAAGCTTTCCCTCCCGCACACAGAGGCTGCGGCGGACGCTAACCGCGAAGCCTTCCGGTTTTCTGCCGTTGCGCCGGGAGCGCCGGGGTCCGTGCGGACCCCGGCGCGCCCTGGAGCGCGGGCCGGATCAGACGCAGCGCTGGAGGATGTTGTCCCAGCTGGTGCTGCCGGGGCAGGTCACCGCCTGGGCGCTGGAGGCGGCCGAGGGGGCGAACAGGGCGATGGCGACGGCCGACACGAGGGCGGCCAGGAAGTGACGATGACGAGCGCGCATGACCTTTCCTTTCAAGGATGGCGAGAGTTGCGGATGAGGGGCACGCGGGCCCGTCCCGCCCGGCCGAGCGGTGACGGCGGAGGGTGGCCTTCCCTCCCCCACGCGTGCCGTTGCGCGCGGATGACGGCAAGTCCGCCGAGCCGGCAGGTCGTACGTCCCGGCCGTTCCGACAGGTCTTACTGTCACCGTGACGTTAAAGGATGACCGGGCTTCGCGTCAATAAGACATTAATGCCGGATCAGCGGTACCGGCGGTCCTCGGGCGGCAGACCGGACAAGAGCTCACGGATGCGGTCGCGGGCGGCGGCCTCGGCCTCCGGCTGGTCGTCTCCCCAGGCGTACGCGTCGGCCAGCGCCGCCTGGGCCGCGATCTCGAGATGGACCGCGCCGAGCGACTGGAACAACTCGACCGCGCGCAGCAGGAGGACCTCCTGCTCGATGCGCACGCCCCGGGCGCCCTCCAGCGCCGCCGCGGTCAGGTGGATGCGGCCCTCCAGCAACACATCCGCGCTTTCCCGGGCACATTCCGCGGCCCGCGCGAGCCGGGCCGCGGCCACGTCGAACTCGCCGCCGGCCAGGGCCAGGGCGCCCAAGCCGTGCAACGCGTACGCGTGCCCCACGCCGCCGTCCGGGAACATCGCGAGCACCTCGCCGAAGGCCGCCTCCGCCGCCGCGCCGTTGCCCAGGTCGAGATACGCGTGGCCCATCCAGTAGAGGGTGGGCGCCAGCACCTGCGGCTGGCCCAGCCCGCGGGCCATCCGCTCGGCCTCGCGCAGGGTGGCCACGGCCGCGGCGGAATTGCCCATGTCGAGGTGAGCCTGGCCGACGAAGCGCAGGGTCTGCTGCACGCCCACCACGTCGTCGCTCTCGCGGTAGTGCACGAGCGCCTCGGTGAACTGCCGCAGCGGCCGGGCCAACTCGCCACGGCGGCGAAGCGCGTTGGCCAGCGTCCGCAGGGCGACCGCCCGGCCGTGCTGCTCCCCCACATCGGCCAGCAGCACCTGCGCCCGCTCCAGCTCGGCCACCCCGGAGACACCGGGACTGCCGCTGGCCACCAGCGGCGGCTGGCCGAGCGAGACCAGCACGACCCCCTCGCCGCGACGATCACCGGCCCGCCGGCACTCGGTCAGCGCGATCTCGTGGGTGACCCGCCAGTCGTCGAAGTACTGGCCCAGGGCGTAGAACTCGTGCGCCGACACGGCCAGGTCCCAGCAGACCCCGGTCAGCCCGAGCGCTGCCGCCTGACCGACCGCGGCCCGGATGTTGAGCCGCTCGATCTCGAACCACGTGCGCGGATCCGAGGTCACAGCGTCCACTTCGGAGTCCGGCACGGCGACGTCCGGCTCGTCGCTGTGCACCACGTCGAACCGCCCGCCGTAGACGGCCTCGTGGGCTCGGCGGGTCAGCGTGAGCAGCGCCCGGCACACCCGCGCCGGCGCCTCGGCGTGCTCGCCGGGCGGTGTCAGCTCGGCCCGCGCGCGGTCGCGGGCGTAGTCGCGGGTGAGGTCGTGGAAGCCGTACCGTGCCCCGGGGTGCACCGGGTCGACCAGCCCGACCAGCGCGAGCCGGGCCAGCGCGGAGCCCGCGGCCGGGCCGGGCTCGGCCAGCAGGGCGGCCGCCGTCCATTCGCCGAAGGTGGGCTGGGCGAGCAGGCCGAGTCCGAGGAAGAGCCGCCGGGCGAGGTCGTCGAGCGGGGCCAGCCCGGCGCCGAGCGTGCGGGCGAGGCTCTCGTCGCCGTGCCGGAACGCGGCCGGGCCCTGCTCGCGCAGGCGCCGCAGCAGCTCGGCGGTCGGGCGGTGGAAGTCCTCGACCCGCATCTGGGCGGCGATCCGCAGCGCCAGGGGCAGACCGCCACAGAGCCGGACGACGCCCTCGACCGCCTCCCGCTCGCCGCTGACGTCGACCTGGGCGGTCGCGACGACGTTGCGGAACAGCGCCGCGGCGGTGCCGTGGTCGAGCGCCTCCAGGGTGGGGACGTGGTGGACGGCGGCGTCGATGCCGGGCAGCCGGCGCCGCGCGGTGACCAGCACGATCGAGGCGCCTCCGCCGGGAAGCAGGTCGCGGATCTGCGCCACCGAGCCGGCGTCGTCCAGCACGATCAGCAGCTTGCGGCCGGCGGCCAGGGTGCGGAACAGCCCGGTCCGCTCGCGGCGGCCCTCGGGCACGGCTGTCTCGCCCAGCGCCCGCAGGAACTCGGCCAGCACCTCCCCCGGGTCGACCGGCTGATCGGAGCTGCCGCGCAGGTCGGCCCAGAGCTGCCCGCCGGTGAACTGATCGGCCGCCTCGTGGGCGGCCCGCAGGGCCAGGGCGGTCTTGCCCATGCCGCCCGGTCCCGAGATCACCACGACCGTACGGCGGCGGTCGCGCAGCAGCTGGCCGAGCTCGGCCAGCAGGTCTTCCCGGCCGACGAACGACGCCGGAGCGGGCGGCAGCTGCCGCGGCAACGGAACCTCGCGCGGGACCCGGGAGGTCGCGTCGTCGGCCCGGGCCACCGCCTCGTCGTTGTGCATGGCCATCGAATAGCCGAGCTTGCGCAGCTCCTTGGCCGCCCCGCCGTCGACCGCCTCCTCGTGCCGCTCGAGCGCGGCCATGGCCTCGGCCGCATGGCCGCTGAGATAGAGCGAGAGCATCAGCAACCGGCACAGCTCGCCGTCGGCCGGATCCTCGGCGGCGAACTGGGTGAGGTCGTCGAGGATCGCGGCGTGCTCGCCACGCGTGTGCTCCAGCGTGAAAAGGCGTACGGCCGAACGCTTGCGACGGCTGCGCAGGGCCGCGATGTCGCCCGCGAAGGGCGCGTCGGGCACGTTGGCCAGCGGGGTGCTGCCGCGCCAGAGCCTGATCGCCGCCCGCAGGTGCTCGATCTCGTCCGGGATCCTCTGGTCGCGCCGCGCCGCGTCGGCCCGCTCGACGTGGCGGAGGAACTGGAGCAGGTCGAGCTCGCCGGAAGCGGCCTTCAACTCGTACCCGAAACGGTTGTGGGTCTTGATCGCCCCGGGCGAACCGGCCTGGTCGACCAGGCGGCGCAACGCCGAGATCGCCTTGTGCAGCTGAGCCGGGCTGACCTCGGGATCGCCCCAGCCGGCCCGCAACAGCTCGGCTGTGGACAGTTGCTGATTCGCCCTGATCAGCAGGGCCGCGAGCACCGACAGGTGATGTCCACCGGGCAGCGCGACGGGACCGCCGCCGGGCGGGCGCACCTCGAGGTCCCCGAGAATGCGAAAGATCATGTGCCGTTCCCCAGAGTCGACCCCACGCGATCCCCGAACCGCCACCGTAGGAGCAGAGCGGTCGGTGACGCCATCGCCGCGCCGAGTGATGATTGGTTGGCATAATTATTGTCAGTCTGACGGTAATGCGACTACGCTGGGTTCAGCAACCGGACACCGAACGGGACGGAGAACCCCCATGCGACTCTGGCGCTCCCTCGACCTCGTCCTCACCGCGGCCGTGGCGCTCGTCGTGGGCGTGCTGGGCATGCTCGACCTCGCCGGCTCGTCCGTGCTGGCCGGCGCGACCCTGGCCACGCTGGGCGTGCTGGCCGCCGGCTCGGTCACCGCGCGCTTCCAGATGCACGGCCTGGCCGACCTCACCCGCAGCGTGACCGAGCCGCCGTCGGCCGACCGGCTGCTGACGACGTCCACGTCCGGACTCGACGTCGACCTGACCCAGGCGTGGGAGATCGGCCTGATCGGCGTCACGCTGAACCGCACGGTCCGCAACCACGCCGTCGAACTGCGCGAATGCGTCCGGCGCGGCGGCACTGTCCGCATCGCCGTCATCGACCCCCGCGGCGACGTGCTCCACGAAGCCGCCCGGCGCAGCACCGCCCCCGGCACGGCCGAGATCTTCGCCCACCGCCTCCAGCCCACCCTCGACCTGGCCGCCTCGCTGGCCGCGCTGCCCGGCCCCGGCCGGGCCGAGGTGCGCCTGCTCGACTTCGTGCCGGCGATCGGCCTGCTGGCCGTCGACGTCCACCAGCCGCGCGGCCGCCTGCACGTCGACATCTACTCGCACACGTCCGGCGGGCGGGAGCCGGCGCTCGCTCTGGCCCCCGGCCGCGATCACACCTGGTACCAGCACTTCCAGGCCGAGTTCGACCAGATCTGGGCCGCGGGTCGCCCGGTCTTTGTGTCAGCAGGACAATTTCACTAGGCTCGGATCATGCCGGAACGGGATCATCTCTATCTGCGGCTCGCGGTCGACCTGGTGATTCTCACGGTGCGCGACGACGTGCTCCAGGTTCTCACCATCACCCGCGCCAACAAGCCCTTCCGGGGGCAGGCGGCCCTGCCCGGCGGCTTCCTGCGCGAGGGGGAGGATCTGGTCGGCGCGGCCGTGCGGGAGCTGCACGAGGAGACCGGGCTCGACGGGCGCGGGCTGCATCTGGAGCAGGTCGAGGCGTACGGGGACCCGGACCGTGACCCGCGCGGGCGGATCGTCAGCGTGGCCTACCTCGCGATGATGCCGAACCTGCCGCTGCCGACCGCCGGCTCGGACGCCAGCACCGCCGGCTGGACCCCGGTCGCTCAAGCGGCCGGCCTCGCCTTCGACCACGACCACATCCTGGCCGACGCCGTCGAGCGGGCCCGCACCCGGCTCGAGTTCACGACCCTGGCCACGGCCTTCTGCGGCGCCGACTTCACCATCGGCGACCTGCGCAACGTCTACGAGGTGGTGTGGGGACAGCGGCTCGACCCGCGCAACTTCAACCGCAAGGTGCTCGGCACCGAGGGCTTCGTGGAACCGACCGGCGGCAAGCGGATGCCCGAGGTGGGCCGCCCGGCTGCCCTCTACCGGGCGGGCGGGGCGACCCGCCTGAACCCGCCGATTCTGCGCACCGACCGGCACGGGTAGGAAAACGGTAGGTCGCGCCGGGATGCTGGTGCCGGCCACGGGGTGGCGGCCCCGTGGCCGGGCCCGTGAGAGGAAGCGGAGACTCGATGACGATCGACGCCCTGATCATCACCGCGCTCCCCCGCGAGCTCGAAGCCGCCGAGGCGGCCGGCAATCGCCTCGGCGGCACCGGGTGGCGGGCTCAGTCCGCCGGCTCCGTGCCCTATCTGGCCGGCGAGTTCGGCGGGCTCACGGTCGCGCTGGCCCGGCCGGTCCGGATGGGCTCGCGCGTCACCGGCCCGCTCGCGACCACCCTCACCGACGTGCTGAAGCCACGTTGCCTGGCCATGAGCGGGGTCTGCGCGGGCAACCCGGCCGACTGCGCGCCGGGCGACGTGATCGTGGCGACCGCCGCCTACGAGTACGACGAGGGCCTGCGGACGGCCGACGGCTTCCAGGGCGACCATCAGCAGTACCCGCAGGACACCCGCTGGATCCGCGCCGCTCAGGAGTTCGATCCGGTCGACCTGCCCAGCTACGGTCCGGCCACCGAGGAATCGGCCCGGGTGTGGCTGCTCGAACGCCTGCTGCAGGGCCAGGATCCGCGCGTCCACCCGGCCCGCGAGCGGTACTTCCCGCGCGGCACCTGGGCCCACCGGCTCGAGAAGTGGGCCGCGGCCGGGCTGGTCACCTTCGCCGACGGCGTGCTGGCGCTGACCCCGGCCGGCGGCACGACCGTGCGGCACCTGCTGGCCCGCGACATCGACGGTCCCGACCGGCTGCCGTTCGCTGTGCTCACCGGGCCGATGGCCAGCGGCAGCGCGGTGCAGCGGGACGAGGGGGTCTGGAATCACCTGCGCTCGATGGGCGTACGCAAGCTGCTGGGTCTCGAGATGGAAGCGGCGACCATCGCCACGGTGGCCCACCAGCGCCACGTGCCGCACTGGCTGGTCGCCAAGGGCGTGATGGACCACGCCGACCTCAACAAGGACGACCGGTTCAAGGAATTCGCCGCCCGCGCCTCCGCCGACGTTCTCTTCGCGCTGTTGGGCGCGCTGCTTCCGGCCCGGGCCGCGGTCGCTTCCCCGCCCGCGCCCGCCTTTCCGGGCGGGGTCAAGGTCGAGGTGCTGCGGGCGCTGATCTACGACTGGCACGACCTGGCCGATCTGCTCGGCGTGCCGCCGTTCGACGTCTACCGGTTCACCCGCGGCGACGAACCGCGCTCCCTGTGGACCTGGCTCGAGGTGCGCGAACGCCTCGGCGAGCTGCCGGGGGCGCTCGACGAGATCGGCCGCACCGACCTCGCCGACCGCCTGCGCTGAGCTACGCCGGCTTCTGCAGGCTGGTGCCGGCCGAGGGCGGGGTGGCCGGGTCGCGGTCGAGCTCGGCTGTCGAGGGCTTGTCGTCGGCCTCGTCGGGATCCGCGGTGCCCGGTGGTTCGCGGTCGGGGGTGGGCTCGCCGCCGGGGTGGGCGAACAGGTAACGCACGGCGGTGTTGAGGACGGCCAGCAGCGGTACGGCGATCAGGCCGCCCACGATGCCGGCCAGCACCACGCCGGCCGCGATGGCCAGGATGACGGCCAACGGGTGCAGAGCCACGGCACGGCCCATGATGAGCGGCTGGAGCACGTGGCCCTCCAGCTGTTGCACGGCGATGACCACGCCCAGCAGGATCAGGGCCTTGACCGGGCCGACCGTGACCAGCGCGACCAGGCAGGCGACGGCGCCGCTGATCGTGGCGCCGACCACCGGGATGAACGCGCCCAGGAAGACCAGCGCGGCCAGCGGCAGGGCGAGCGGCACCTGAAGCGCGAACAGGCCGATCCCGATGCCGATCGCGTCGACGAACGCGACCAGGACGGTCGCATGCACGTACGACACCAGCGTGTGCCACGAGTAGTGGCCGGCCCGGGCGGTCGGCAGGCGCGCGCCGCGCGGCAACAGGCGGCACAGGAAACGCCAGATCTGGTCGCCGTCGCGCAGGAAGAAGAACAGCGTGAACAGGGTCAGGAAGAAGCCCGTGCCGACCTCGCCGATCGTCGTCGCGGTGGTCACCGCGCCCGAGGTCAGCGCCCCGCGGTTCGAGGTGATGGCGGTCTGGGCCTCGGCGATCGCGTTGTTGATCTGGTCCTGCGACAGGTGCAGCGGACCCCGGGCCAGCCAGTCCTGCACCTGACGCACACCGTCGCCGACCTGCGAGCTCAGCGTGTCGAGCTGCGAGACGAAGGTGTTGATGATCAGGCCGAGACCGCCGAAGACCACGATCAGCGCGGTGATCAGCACCAGCGCGGCCGACAGCGACCGCCCCATGCCGCGACGGCTCAGCCAGGCCGCGACGGGCTGGAACATCGCCGCCAGCAGAACGGCCACGACGACCGGGATGATCACCAGGTCGAGCCGGGCGATCACCTGCAACATCAGCCAGCCGACGGCGAAGAACAGCACGATCCGCCACGACCACGCGCCGGCCACCCGGACAGCGCGCGGCAGGCCGTCCTCGTCGCGCGGTGACGCGTCGACCATGACGACGGGAGTGGCCGCAGTGACCGCATCGCCGACGAACGGCGGCGGCTCCGCCCCCAGACGTGCCTGCTCCAGCCGGGCCCGAGCCCGCTCGCGTACCTCGTCGATCCAGGCCATCCGGTCCTCTTCCCGCCACACCGGCCGGCCGCGGCCGGTCGGCCACATCCGATCCGGATGCGGGGTACCCCGGCGCCGAAATGGGAAACACCGCCCGTCGCGCCGTCCATTACAGACGTCACACTCCGACGGCGAAAACGGCGGTGATTCCCCTTTCCGGCCGGGCGCGAGGTCGAGCCACAGATGTACGAATCGGGAGCCGCGAAGCCGTTCCGAGTACCCGAGAAACCGCAGCCCATGCGGGGTTTCCGGAGTTCGCGGAAATCGCCCTCGAATAGCGCCGAACGGGCCTTCCCACCCGCATTCACGTGCTGAGCTGTTGCGGACCCGAGCAAGCCGAAACTGGGAAGGACCAAGGAGATGCGCAAGAAGAACAGCCGGCTCACCGCCGGCGCGGGCCTGCTGGCCGGAGCCGTTCTGGCCCTGGGCCCCGCCGCCGCGGCACTCGCCACCGAGCCGGACCCCGGCGCCCGCGCCCAGGGCGCCTGGACGGGCGGTCCGTCGATGACTCACGACGCCCCCAACGTCGTCGTGATCATTCTCGGCAGCCTGGAGGGACTGCCCCCGATGATGGGCTGGCCGATGAGCCCGCCCACACCCGGCGGCGCTCAGACCGGCTGGCCGCCCGACAGCCAGGGCCCCGGCGCCCCGCAGCCCGCGGCACCTGTCGACCAACCGGCACCCGGCGCTCCCGCGGGCCAGGCGGCGCCGGGCGCTCCGCAGCCGGGCGCTCCGCAGCCGGGTGACACGCAGCCCGGCGGCAGCGAGGCGGGCGCAGCCGAGCCCGGCTCCGGCGAGCCGGCCACCAGCCCCACCACAACGCCGGCCCCGGCGGACACGACCACCCCGGCGGACACGATCAACCCGGGGGACACGATCAACCCGGGGGACACGACCAGCCCGACTGAGCCCACTACCCCGGACGGCACGACCACCCCGACTGAGCCCGCCGCCCCGGCCGAGCCGGCTGCGCCGACCGAGCCCACTGCTCCCCTTGCACCGGTAACTCCGACGGAGACCACCACGCCGGCCGACACGACAGCTCCCGCCACGGCTGACACGATCGGAACCGCTACGCCCGACACGACCGCAACCGCTACGGCCGACTCGACTGCGCCGGCGGCGGCCGACGAGAGCCCGAACGTCACCGGCGTCGACCTCACCGGCACCGACACCACGCTGAACGGCACCGCGGGTGAGCCCGCGACGGCAGCCGCCCCGCCCGCCGGCTGACGCGGAACCCTGCCCCGAAACGACATTGGGCCGACGCTCCCTCATGGAGCGCCGGCCCGTCGTCGATCGGGTTACGCCGCGGGCGTTCCGTTCACTGTCAGGTTGCGCAGGCGGCCGCGGTTGTCGAAGGAGCCGAAGCCGACCCGGCCCGACGCGAACGTCGTGTCGCGGGCCGTCATCAGGGGGTCGCGCGAACCGTCGACATAGACCGCGATCTCGCCCGTCGCCGGCAGGTGCTTCACCCGTACGTCGTGCCAGCGCTCGTCGACGATGGCCGGGTTCGCTCCGCGGGAGCGCCCGTTCCACTGGTAGTCGATGCGCTCGCGGTCGGCGTTGTTGACCTTGAAGATGCCGTTGTGGGGCAGGATCGTGTTGTCGGTGGAGAGATGCGCGTAGTAGAACTCCGTGTCCGACCGGTAACCGAACACGATGATCACGTCGCGGTTGGTCAGGGACACCGGCTCGTCCAGGCGGACCTGGGCGCGGATGTCCACCGACGAGAAGACCGGGCCGGCGGTCAGCACCGCGTACTCGAACGGGCGGCGCGGGCCGGGCCGCTGACTGCCCGCCTCGGCCAGGATCACCTGGCCGTTGGTGAACTGCCACTTGGCCGGAGTGACGGGCGCCCAGTTCGACGGCGTGGGAGCCGGCGCGATGCGGACCGGACCGGCGGAGGCGGCGGCGAAGGTCCTGGTTCCGGTCACCTTCCAGATCTTGCCGTTCGCCTTGGCCAGGATGTAGAGCTCACCCCGGGCGTCCGTGCCGAAGCGCAGGTCGACCCGGTTGGGGTCGCCGGGCGCGCCGGGGCCGGAGAGGTCCTGCATCCGCACCGGGATGCCGCCCGGCGTGAACAGGTTCAGCCGGTGGATGGTCGCCGGTGAGCGGCCGCGCCGCATCTCCGAGGCCTCGGTGTAGAGCACGCGCCCGTCGACCAGGTCGCCGAAGACGTACTTGCCGCGCAACGCCGGCACGTCCCGGCCGCGGTAGACGAAGCCGCCCGCCACCGCGACGCCCACGTCGGAGGTGCAGTTCCAGCCGGGCGCCGGGTTGTGGTCGTACGCCGCGACGGGATACACGTAGCCGGTGTCATCGGCCGGCAGCGGGAACAGCCGGTCGCAGGGCGTCGCCGGGGTTTTGTCGAACACGAAGGCCCCTTCGCGCTCGCTCCAGCCCATGTTGTCGCCGGCCCGCACCTCGTAGATGGCCTCGATGGCGTGCTCGCCGATGTGGCCGAGGTAGAGCTTGCCGGTGGCCCGGTCCCAGCTGAAGCGGTGCGGGTCCCGATATCCGTACGAGTAGATCTCGCCCGCCTTGCCGGTCTGCCCGGCGAACGGGTTGTCGCGCGGGATGCCGTACTTCCCGTTGGGCGAATTGGTGCCGGCCGGGTCGATGCGCAGCAGTTTGCCGTGCGGGACGGCCAGGTTCTGCGGGTCGGTGTTGTTCACGCCTTGACCGCCGTCGCCCACGGCGACATAGAGCTTGCCGTACTCGGCGGTCCCCTTGCGCGCGGTCGGGTTGAAGTTGATTTCCTGGATGCCGTGGATCTGACCGCCGAAGCCGATGCGCAACAGCTCGCGGCGAGTGCCCGCGAACGTGTCGGCGGCCGGGTTCGTGGCCTTCCACTCGTTGATGACGCCGTGGAAGAGCACGGTGGTCTGCGCGTAGTCGGGCACGGCCGTGGTCAGCGCGGCCTGCTCGGTGTGGATCGTGTAGAACTGGCCGTTGCGCTTGAAGTCGGGGTGGAACGCAACATAGCCGAAGCCCTGCCCCAGCCCGCGACCCGAGAAGAACTGGGGCGCGAAGGTGGCGGCCACGTCCAGATAGACGCTGGGGACGCCGTTCTTCACGATGTAGAGGTTGCCGTTGAGGTCGGGCACCGCCCGACGGCCGGAGCCGTCCGGCAGCTCCATGATGGTGTTGATCCGGGCGACCCGGTTGAGCCGCGGGTCGATCAGCGGCGGGTTGGTCTCGCTCTTGGGGAACTGCGCGTACTCGGTCAGGACGAGGCCGAGCTTCGAGGTGACCGGCTCGGTGGGAACCGGGTCGTAGATGGGGGCCGGATCGGCGGCGTACGCCGGGACGCCAACCAATGTGGACAGTAACACCGCACCCGCGGCGGCTATGGCCAGTCTGCGCATCGAGACTCCTAGAAGAGGCGGAACTGGTTCGCGACCTCGCGGGGGGAGAGCGAGCGGTCGAGGAACATCAGTGCGTCCATCCGGCAGTCGCACGGATTGCGTTCGAGCGTGTTCTGCGGGAAGCTCCCGCCGATCTTGATGCCGCGGGCGTCGGCCGCGCTGGTGACGTGCGGGCCGGGGCCGTTGATCAGCCAGGGGTCGTCGGTGCGGGTGTAGAAGCCCGGCACCGCCCGGCCGTTGCGGTACAACGCCATCGTGCCCTGGGTGAAGTCGAACGTGGCGGTCAGGTGCACCCACTTGTCCTTGGGCAGCAGCGTGCGCCAGTCCTCGTTCGCGGCGAACGTCTGCGAGTTCCCGCCGTCGATGCGCCGGCCGAGCGCGACCAGCTTGAGCTCGCCGTTGACGTCGATGAGCTCGAGCAGAGCCCGTACGGCGTGACCGTCGGAGTCGCCGGTCAGCACCCCGGCCAGGCCGATCGCGTTGAAGCCGGCGGCCGGACCGTCCATCGAGCGCTTGAACCAGCCCATCACGGCGGCGCCCTCGGCGTTGCTGAACGGGCGCAACGTCCGCACCCCGCTGGCCGAGTAGATGCCGGCCTTCCAGTCGTCGTTGCCGGTCACGCCCGGGTTGACCTGCCGGGTCTGGAGAACGCGCCCACCCCCGGGATAGGCGCGGTCGGCGACCCGCATGGCGGTCCCGCCGTTGACCAGTTCGATCTCGGTGCTGGATCGGCCCTGGTCCTGTTCGAGCGCGGGGTCGCCGCGCAGCGGGTGGTCGAAGTCGTAGTAGGCGACCAGGTTCGGCCGCAGGGAGGGATGGACGATGTCCGGGCCGAAGCGGTTGCCGGCCGAGGCGGGTGCCGCAGCCGCGGTGGCCGCCAGGACAGCGGCGGCAGCCACGGCGACGCGTCCGGTTCTTCGCATGGAACGCACCTCTCGTTACGGGACAGGTGGCTTTTCGGCGGGACGGCCGCCGAGGTAGAGCTCCCCGAGCTGGGGGTCGGCCAGCAGGTCGGCCGCCGGCCCGGAGATGTGCACGCGCCCGAGGTCGAGCACGCACCCGAGATCCGCGGTCTGCAACGCGCGCCGGGCGTTCTGCTCCACCAGCAACACCGCCGTCCCGGCGTCGCGCATCCGCGCGACCTGTTCGAAGATGGTGCTGGTGGCCTTGGGGTCGAGGCCCATGGACGGCTCGTCGAGCAACACGACCTTGGGGTCGACCATGAGCGAGCGCGCGAACTCGACCTGTTTCTGCTGGCCGCCCGAGAGCAGCCCGGCCAGCGAGTGCCACCGCTCCCCCACCACGGGGAACAGCTCTTGAACGAACTTCGCGCGCCGGGACTTGGCGGCCTTGTCCTTGAGGGTGTAGCCGCCGAGCAGCACGTTCTCCTCGACGGTCATCTCGCGGAACACGCTGTGGCCCTGGAGCACCAGCGCCACGCCTTCGGCGAGCATCTTCTGCGGGCCGGCGCCGGTGAGATCCTTGCCGCCGACCATGACCCGGCCGGAGCGCGGGCTGAGCAGACCACTCGCGACCTTGAGCACGGTGGACTTGCCGGCGCCGTTCGGGCCGACGAGGCAGACCACCGACCCGGCCGGAACCGAGACGCTGAAGCCGCGGAGCACGGGTGCGGCCCGGCCGTACCCGGCCTGGACGTCGACGAGTTCGATCTCAGACACCAAGGTAGGCCCCCAGCACTCGTTCGTCGGCGCGGACCTCGGCCGGCGGACCCGCCGCGATCGGCCGTCCGCGATCGAACACCACGATGTGATCGCTGATGCTCATGACGAGGTCCATGTTGTGCTCGACGATCACGAACGTGCGGCCCTCGGCGTTCAATTCGCGCACCAGCGTGCCGATCCGATCGAGCAGGGCCGGGTTGACGCCGCCGGCCGGCTCGTCGAGCAGGATCGTTTTCGGCTCGGCCATCAGCACGCCGGCCAGTTCGAGCAGTTTCTGCTGCCCCCACGACATGTTCCGGGCCTCGGCGCCGGCCAGGTGCTCGATGCCGAGCCGGGTGAGCCAACCATGTGCGCGTTCGGTCTCGTCCTGCCGGTGCGCGCTGCGCAAACCGTGCAACAAACCGCCAGGACGAACAGCCGCGAGCACATTCTCGACAGCCGTCATGCGCGGAAAGACGCGACAGAGCTGAAACGTGCGGCCGACACCCGCCCGCGCCACGACGTGGGGCGCCCTCCCGGTCAGATCCCGGTCGCCGAAGAGCACCGACCCGCTGTCGGGCTTGATCATGCCGGTGACGCAGTTGAAGAACGTCGTCTTCCCGCTGCCGTTCGGCCCGATCAGCGCGTTCACCTTGCCCGGCTGGAACTGGACGTCGGCCCCGTCGATGGCGACCACCCCACCGAAGGCCTTGCGCAGCCCACGCGTTTCCAGCGTCACGAGGTCGCCCCCTCGCGGTCGCGTTTGCGTTGTTCGGCCAGGTCGGCCGCGGTGAACTCGCGGATCGAGCTCTGCTCGCGCTTCCGCAGGCGCTGGGCGAGGCCCGTGACGGACGGGATCACGCCGTCCGGCATGAACATCACGACCAGACCGAGCAGCAGGCCCGTGGTCACCAGGTGCAGCGGCGTGCTGCCGAATTCGACCTTGAAGTACTCGAGCGCGATGCCCACGACGATGGCGCCGAGCACCGGCCCGAACAGGTTGCGGACGCCGCCGAGCAGCGCCATGAGCACGATGTACGAGCCGGTCAGCACCGAGAACTGGAAGACCGGGTCGAGGTCGCCGAACCAGAGCGCATACAGCCCGCCGGCCAGCGCCGTGAAGGCCGTCGAGACCACGAAGACCGTCAGCTTGTACGCGAAGGTCGGCGTCCCGAGCGACTCGGCCTTGTCCTCGTCCTCGCGGATCGCCTTGAGCCCCATGCCGAAGCGGGAACGGTCGAGCAGCCACCACGTCGCCAGCGCCAGGATCAGCAGGCCGCCGTAGAGGAAGAAGAAAGCGCGATGGTGCTCGGGCCGCAGCATGCCCGGGAACGGCCGGGGCACGACCAGGCCGCGCGAGCCGCCGGTGACCGACGACCAGCTCTGGAAGACGAGCAACAGGATGAGCACGAGGGCGATGGACACGATGACGAACGAAGCCCCACGAACGCGCAACGCGGCGAACCCGATCGGCACAGCGAGCGCCGCGACGAGCACCGCGGCCAGAATGAGCGCCACGAAGCTCGGGATGCCGGCTTTGGTGATGAGCAGTCCGGTCGCATAGCCGCCGAGCCCCGCGAGCGCCCCGTGGCCGAGCGAGATGTAACCGGTGAAGCCGCCGACGAAATTCCAGGCGGTGGCCAGCACGGCCCAGTTCAGGACGATCACGCCCGACGACAGGATGTACGGGTTGGGAGCCAGACTCGGAAACACGAGGATCGCCGCGATCAGCACCGCGGCCGCCCCGAGCGGAAGCCACTTGCCGGGAGCGCTCAGATACGCCCCGGCGCCGCGGGTTTGTTGAGCGTTAGTGCTCGTTTCGTCACCGCTGCTCGCCCCAGCAGTGCCACGAGCCTGAGCGTTACCGCTCGCTTGCGCGCGGCCAGGCGATTGAGCTTGGCTGGAGGGCGGAGCGGCGTCAGGCGATTGAGCTCGGCCGGAGGGCGGAGCGGCGTCAGGCGATTGAGCTCGGCCGGAGGGCGGAGCGGCGTCAGAAGCGTTGGGCAAGGCGGCCTCCGAAGAATCCCTGTGGCCGGACGGCCAGGGTGGCGAAGAGCGCCACGTAGAACACGGTCTGGGCCCACGTGGCGCCCATCGGGATCTGCAACAGGCTCTGGGCCAGCCCGAGCACCAGCGCGGCCGCCGCGGCGCCGGGCACACTGCCCAGGCCGCCGACCACGATGATGGCCATCAGCGGCCCGATCCAGTGCCAGTGCAACGACGGATAGATGGTGGTGTCGAGCGACAACGCCGTGCCGCCCACCGCGGCGGTGGCCAGCCCCAGCCCGAAGCCGAAGCCGGCCGTCCGCTCGGTGTCGATGCCGACCAGACGGGCCGCGTCCGGGTGCTGGATCGTGGCCCGCAGCGCCCAGCCGAACTGGGTGCGCTTCATCAGCACGTACAGCCCGGCCAGCGAGACCGCCGCCAGCGCGAACGCGATCAGCTTGACCACGGCCACCCGGGCGCCGAACAGGTTGAAGCTCTCGGTGCCGTAGCCGAGCTGGATGCGCCGCTGGGTGCCCGAGAAGACGTACCCCAGAAGCCCCTCGATGATCAGGGCGATCGCGAACGTGATCAGCACCGACATCATCGTGAGAGTCACCGGGCGTAACCGCGACAACAGGCCGCGCTGCAGCAGCACCCCCGCGCCGAAGAACAGCGGCACGGTCACCACCATCGACAGCAACGGGTCGATGCCCAGCCTGTCGTTGGTCCACCAGGCCAGATACGCCGCCAGGATGAGGAACGCCGAGTGGGCGATCATCACCACCCGCATGATGCCGAAGTAGAGGGTCAGCCCCGCGGCGAGCAGGGCGTACAGCCCGCCGAGGAGCAGACCGAGGATGATGCTCTGTAACAGCAGCGCGCCGGAGGGCATCAGCGGATCACCAGGCCGGCTTCGGGTAGACCATGTCCGCCTCCTTGGCGTCGGCCGGCAGCACGATCTTGATGTCGTTGCCGATCCACTGCTGGATCATGTGTGCGCCCTGCGGCTTGCCGGTGGCGTCCCACTTCAGCGAGCCGACGACGGTGTCGACCGTGTTGCTGTGCAGCCAGTCGATCAGCTTCTGCTGGCACTCGCCCTGCTCGGCGCAGCCGGCGGCCTGCACCGCGGCCCCGACCACCTGCCCAGTTGTGTAGCCGTTGGCCTGGTCCTCCTCGGGCGCCTTGCCGAACTGCGCGGTGAACTTCTCGACGAACTCCTTGTTGCTCGGGTACGGCGCGTCCTGGCTGTAGCCCGTGGGCGACAGGATGCCCTCGGTCTTGTTGCCGATCGCCTTGGCGAACTCGGGGTTGGTCGGGGCGGTCGAGAACGCGGCGAGCTTGGGTTGGTAGTTGAGCTGCTGCAGGGCCACGATCAGGTTGACGCCGTCCTGGTACTGCGAGCCGCCGACCACCATGTCGGGCTTGGCTGCCGCGATCTTGGCCGCGATGCTGCCGAAGTCCGTGGTGTTGGGCGGGTAGACCTCGTCGACGACCGTCTTGACGCCGCCCGCCTCGAGCTTCTTCTTCAGCCCGTACGCGGTGCCCTGCGCGAACGGGTCGTCCATGGCCGCGTACGCCACGCTTGTCGGTCTCTGCCCGGCCGGCAGCGCCAGCAGGTGTTCGGCGAGGTGGTTGTAGTGGTCGTCGGCGACCGCCGGGGCCGCATAGAAGAGGTTCTTGAAGCCCTGGTTGAACACCTCGGCCGCGGCGCCGGCAGGCTCGACGAAGAGCATGCCGTACTCCTGCGCGACACGGGCCGAGGGCACCACCAGGCGGGTCGAGAACGGGCCGACGACCAGGTCGACCTGGTCGCTGCCGATGAGTTGCTCGTAGTCGGCGACGACCCGGTCCGCGTTCGACTGGTCATCGAGGATCTTCAGCTCGATCTGCCGGCCGAGCAGGCCACCCTTGTCGTTGGTGATCTTGGCCCAGGCCTCGTACCCCTCCTGGACGCCCTTGCCGGGCTCGGAGAAGTCGCCGGTCAGCGGCAGCGAGATGCCCACGACGATCGGATCGCCGGACTTCTCACCGCCGCCCTCGTCGCCGCCTCCACCGCACGCGGCGAGGAAAAGTGTTGCGCTGAGCGCGATGGCCCAGGTTGTACGTCTCGCGGGTGAACGCATCCTCGCTGCTCCTTTGCCGGGACGTAAGCGCTTGCGAAAGCGCTTACGTAGCCTAAAGTGATCGATGCGTGACTTGCAACACCCCGGAAACTTATTTGCAGCAATACCGGTGATCCCCCGGCCTGGTGATCACGTCCCGCGACGACTCGTGGAGAGTGGACGCATGCCCAAGCCCGGCGTGAGGTTGCGCCTCGTCGACATCGCCGAGCGTGCCGGCGTCTCGCTCGCCACCGCCTCCCGCGCGCTGGCCGGGCGCGACGGGGTGAGCGAGGAGGTGGCGGCGCGCATCCGGCAGATCTCCGAAGAGATGGGGTACGTCGCCAACCCGTACGCCCGCACTCTGGCCGGCGGGGCCAGCTCGACCGTGGGGCTGGTCGTGCACCAGGTCGACGACCCGTACTTCTCCGAGATCGCGGGCGGCGTCATCCGGGTCGCCGACGAGCAGGGCCTGCTCGTGCAGATCTGCCATTCCGGCCGCGACCCCGAGCACGAACTGCGCCAGATCCGCCACCTGATCAACCAGCGGGTCCGCATCATCATCGTCGCCGGCTCGGGTTTCGCCGACGCCAGGCACGAGACGGCGGCCCGGGAAGAGCTTTCCGGTTTCGTACGCGGAGGCGGGCGCGTCGCGGTGATCGGCCGCCACACGCTGGGGGTCGACGCGGTGCTTCCCGACAACGAGGCCGGAGGGCTCGCTCTCGGGCGGCATCTGCTCGAACTGGGCCACCGCCGCATAGCGATCGCCTCGGGCAGCGCCGACCTGAACACCGTCGTCGACCGGGTGGGCGGTGTCGCGCGCGCCGTGCGCGAGGCCGGCCTGTCGATGAGCGACCTGCCGGTCGTGCACACCGACTTCACCCGCGACGGCGGGGTGGCCGCGACGGAGCAGATCCTCCGCGATCATCCGGAGACGACGGCGATCATCGCGCTGAACGACGCGATGGCCATCGGCGTGCTCTCGACGCTGCGGGCGCATGGCGTTCCCGTACCGGAAAGGATGTCGGTTGTCGGTTTCGACGACGTGTCAGTGGCGGCCGACCTCGCGCCCAGCCTCACGACCATCCGTTTACCCATGACCGAGATGGGCAAGATGGCGCTCGCGCTGGCCCTGCGACCGGCCGCGGCCCGTCCCCGGCGCCGGTCGACCGGTCACACGCTGGTGGTCCGCGACTCCACCGGCCCCGCGCCATTTTCCTGATCCGTTCTAGTTTGCCCGCCTCCGCGTCGGGTAGCCGTTGCCTCGCAGCAACCAATCCGGAGGAGTGCCGACTGATGGACGCCAGCAAGCCCGTCAAGAAAATCAAGGATGCCGTGGACAAGGTGACGACGCCCGGCGATCGCATCCCGGGCTCGCCGGGCAGCGGTACGCCGACGTTGGACGAGCCGACCACGCCCATCGAGCCCCTGCCGCCCAAGAGCGAGCAGGACGCGCCCGAAACCGTGACGCCGACCGGCGCCGCGACCGGTGCTCCCAAGATCAGCAAGAGCCAGCAGGGCGCCTACCTGACGACGTCACAGGGTGCCCGCCTGCGCGACACCGACCATTCGCTCAAGGCCGGGCCACGTGGGCCGATCCTGCTGCAGGACCACCACTTCCGCGAGAAGATCACGCACTTCGACCACGAGCGGATCCCGGAGCGGGTCGTACATGCCCGGGGCGCCGGCGCGCACGGGTTCTTCACCGCGTACGGAACCGCTTCTGACGTGACCAAGGCCGGGTTCCTGGCCAAGGGCAAAGAAACCCAGGTCTTCGTACGCTTCTCGACCGTGCTCGGCTCGCGCGGCTCGGCCGACACCGTTCGCGACACGCGCGGTTTCGCCACGAAGTTCTACACCGACGAGGGCACCTTCGACCTGGTCGGCAACAACATCCCGGTGTTCTTCATCCAGGACGCCATCAAGTTCCCGGACATCATCCACGCCGCCAAGTGGCACCCCGACCGCGAGATCCCGCAGGCGCAGAGCGCGCACGACACGTTCTGGGACTTCGTCTCGCTGCACACCGAGGCCCAGCACCACACCATCTGGAACATGTCCGACCGGGGCATCCCCCGCTCGTACCGGCACATGGAGGGCTTCGGCGTCCACACGTTCCGGCTGATCAACGAGGCCGGCGCGACCGTGCTGGCCAAGTTCCACTGGAAGCCCAAGCTCGGCGTGCACTCCCTCGATTGGGAGGAGGCGCAGATCGCCGGCGGCGTCGACCCCGACTTCCACCGCCGCGACCTGTACGACTCGATCGAGGCCGGCGCGTTCCCCGAGTGGGAGCTGGGCCTGCAGGTCTTCCCCGACACGGAGGACGAGACGTTCGCCGGCATCGACCTGCTCGACCCGACCAAGATCGTTCCCGAGGAGCTCGCGCCGGTGCAGCCGGTCGGCAAGCTGGTGCTCAACGGGGTGCCGACCAACTTCCACGCCGAGGTCGAGCAGGTCGCGTTCCACCTCGGTCATCTGCCGCCCGGCATCGACGTGACCAACGACCCGCTGCTGCAGGGCCGGCTTTTCTCGTACGTCGACACGCAGCTCACCCGTCTGGGCGGGCCCAACTTCTCGCAGATCCCGATCAACCGTCCGCATGCTCCGGTCAACGACATGCTCCGCGACGGCCTGCACCAGCACGCCGTGCACGGCGGTGTCGCGCCCTACCGGCCGAACTCGCTGGACGGCGGCAACCCGTCCACGACGGACACCGGCTTCGTCGACATCCCCGTGCGCGTGGCCGAGTCGACCAAGGTGCGGGAGAACCCGGTCTCGTTCGACGACCACTACAGCCAGGTGCGGCTGTTCTGGCGCAGCATGAGCCCGGTCGAGAAGGAGCACATCGTCCGAGCGTACACGTTCGAGCTGGCCAAGTGCTACGAGCAGGCCATCAAGGAACGTCAGGTGCAGTGCCTGGCCAACATCGACCCGGTGCTGGGTGAGCAGGTGGCCATCGGTCTCGGCCTGCCCGTGCCGGCGCCGACGGTCCCGTTCGACGCGGAGGTCGAACCCAGCCCCGTGCTGTCGCAGATCGGCGGCGAGTGGCCGGCCGACGGCCGCCTCATCGGCATCGTCGTCGACCCGGCAGCCGGCCTGGACGGTGTCGACGAGGTCCGCACGGCCGTCTTCGCGGCCGGCATGGTCCCGCTGGTGATCGCCCCGCACGGCGGCGTGGTCGACGGCGTCACGGTCCAGCGCACGTTCGCCACGGCCCGCTCCATCGAGTTCGACGCGATCCTGCTGGCCGGCGCGCCCGCTCCGGCACCCGACGCGCTGCCCGCCCGCGACGCCAAGGCCGGCGCGCCCTCCTCCCCCGCGGTCGACCCCCGGGTCACCCTGCTGATCGAGGAGGCCTGGCGCCACGCCAAGGCCATCGGCGCCTGGGGTGCGGGAGTCACGGTGCTCGAGCAGACCGGCCTGGCCGGCACGCCCGGCGTCATCGCCGCCGACTCCGCCGCCACCGCCCTGACCGAACTCCAGCCGCTGCTGGCCAAGCACCGCGTCTGGCAGCGTTTCCCGGCCACCGTGGCCTGACGCGCGGCCTGAGTCAGAGACCGAGAACCGGCTTGCACTCGGCGACGCCCGACAGCTCGATGTCGGTGCGTCGCCGGGTCAGCCACTGGTCCCGGGTCATCCGCCAGCGGAGCAGCTCGGCCGGCTCGCCCCGCCGGGTGGCCCAGTCGGTGCCGTTGCGGGTGTAGCCGAGCGCCTCGGAGACCCGGTTGGACGCGTGGTTGTCGGCGAACGCGTCGGTGCCGGCCTCGCGGGCGCCGAACCCCTCGAACGCGAGATGCAGGATTGCCGCCCGGGCTTCCTTGCCCAGCCCGCGTCCGCGGACGCCCGGGGCCAACCACGAGAACGTCGTCACCGTGCCGACGGCGGCGAAGTCGCGGCCGACCAGATCCTGCATGCCCAGCGGCTCGCCGTCGGCGCAGACCACGAAGTAGAGCCGCCAGAACTCGGCGCCGACCCTCGACCGCCCCGACCAGATCCGGCGCATCCAACTCCACTCGCGGTCCGGGCTCTGCTCGTAGAGCGACATCGGATCGTCGAACGGCAACGGCTGGGCCTCGACGACCACGCCCGCTCGCACCACCGGCACCAGGCGTTCCAGCATCTCATCGGTCGCGGCCGCGAGCGTGACCCGCGGCGTGCGCACCCGCAGGTTCAGCGGCGGATAGGTCGACACCACCGGCGCACCGTACCGCTCACAGGCGCTCCCGCCCCACCGGTTTACCGTCGGGATGTCGAATTCGGCGCCGGCCTCGAGCAGACGGACGCGATGTGCGCCGGGCGGCCGCTCAATCGGCGGACGTCCTCGCCGGCGTCGGCGTCTTCCCGGTCAGGTCATTCACCACCAGCCCGATGCAGGCCCGGCGCCCGACGTCGTTGCAGTGCAGGCTCGCGCTCTGCAGAACACCCGCGAACCCGACGCAGCCGAACACCGTCACCCCGACCACCGCAACGGCCCGGACCACCCACCACCCGGTGCTCCCCCGCGGCGTCGGCCGGTCCGCGCCCGGCCCGTGCCCGACCCGCCGGCCGAACTCGTCCAGGTGCTTCTCGTTGTGCGCGTGCGGCCCGATCATCGGCATTCCCCCTTCACGGGGGTAAACGGCCGAGCATGGCCGGGGTTGCGAACACCCAGCGGCGGCAACCGCTTGGCACACAGTAGTCATTGCCTAACGCGCTTGCGGAAACTTACCGTCGTCAATAGATGCCCGATGGCATCCATCGACACCAGGACGGTGTCCATCCCACCTTGTGAAGGCTGGGTTCCGCATGCGCAGATCACGCTCACGCGCCTTCGCTCTGACCGTCCTCCTGCTGCTGGGCACGACGGTGCCCGCCCGACCGGCGCACGCGGCTGCGCCGACCCTGGCCGGCCGGCTGGCCGACGTCCTGAGCGCGAAAACGATCAACTACTACCCGTCGAACGCGGGCTGGACGTCGATGTGGACGAACTTCGACGCCGTGCGCATCGAGGCCGACCTCGACCGGGCGGCCACGCTCGGCGCGGACAACGTCCGGGTCATCGTCTTCCCCCAGGCGTTCGGCTATCCCGAGCCGGACTCCGGGTACGTCGCGAAGCTGGCCCAGTTCATCGACATCGCCGAGGACAACGGCCTCAGCGTCAAGCTGACCCTGTTCGACTGGTGGTCGAACTGGTCCGACGTGGACAACAGCGTCATCTGGGCCCTCACCCTGCTGTCGCCCTACGTCAGCGACCCGCGGGTGATCGCCGTCGAGTTGAAGAACGAGATCCCGCCGGGCAACGCGACCGCGATCGCCTGGGCCCGTGAACTGATCCCGGCGATCCGGGCCACCGCTCCGGCCATGCCGCTGACCCTGACGGTGGACGGCGCCAGCGGCGCCACGGGCATGGCCGGCCTCAAGGCACAGCTCGCCGGGACGCCGCTGGACTACTACGACTTCCACTTCTACGGCCCGTCGGAGCGGTCCCTCGCCGAGATCCGCCGCGCGCAGACCGCGGTTTCCCCGGCCGCGGTGATCATCGGCGAGACCGGTCTGAGCACCCTGTCGTCCACCGAAGGCGAGCAGGCCGCCTACCTCGCCCGCGTCTTCCGGGCGGCCCAGGAGGCGAATGTCGGTTCGGTGGCGCCATGGATCCTCAACGATTTCGCGCCCGGCGCCATCCCGGCGAACTCGTCGGTCTCCACGCAGCCCGCCCAGTACAAATACGGCCTCTTCCACACCGACGCGACTCCGAAGTCCGGCGCCTCGGTGGCCGGCGTCGGGTGGACGGGCGGGACCATCTCGAACAGCGTCCTCAACCTGGGGTTCGAAGCCGCCGCGATCGACTCGCCCTGGCGGCAGTATCTGCCCCAGGCCGGTGCCGCCGTCATCACGACCGAGACGGCCCGCACGGGCAGCCGGTCGGCCCGGTTCTCCGGCACCACCCGCACCACCAGCGGGCTGCCCTCCCTGGTCACCTCGCCCGTTACGCCGGTTCAGGCCGGGCTCGCCTGGCACGCCGAGGCCTACGCCAAGGGCAGCGCGGCCACCGGCATCACCGAGGTCGCCCTGAGCTGGTTCGACATCAACGGCACGTGGGTCGGCCAGAACACCTCCAACCGCCTGCCGACCGGCACGTCCACCTGGACGAAACTCGCCGTCGACGCCACCGTTCCCGCCGGCGCCGTGAGCGTCCAGCTGCATCTCAAGTCGGGCGACAACACGGGCACCGTGTGGTTCGACGACGTCGCGGTGACCTGAGGCGGCCGAAGGGCCCACCCCGCAGTCGCGGAGTGGGCCCGGGATGCTCAGGGTGCTTCGACGGTGTGGAGGGCCGCAACCTCCTCGTCGGTCAGGGCGCGGTTCCAGGCGTGCACCTGGTCGACGGCGCCGGACCAGTAGTCGGTCGGGTTGCCGGCGTACTTGGCCCGGCCGACCGACAGGGGGCCGGTGCTGATCACGTCGGGGCCGGCCGGGACGGCGGCGGCACGCTTGCCGTCCACGTAGAGGCGGGCCTCGCCGGTGGCGTGGTCACGGACGCCGACCAGGTGGTACCAGCGGTTCAGCTCGGGCGTGACCTCCTGGCGGGCCCGGTTGCCGCCGGGTGTGCTGAAGGCGAAGGCGCCCTGGCCGTACTGGAGGTAGAACGGGTTCTCGCGGGCCCGGCCGTCCTGGCTGAGCGCGCTGGCGTAGTTGCCGGGCAACTCGTCCAGCGTCACCCAGGCCGACACCGAATAGTCCTTGGTGGTGTCGAGGATCGGCGCGGCGGTGCCGGCCGAGTCGCCGTCACCGTCGAACTTCAGGGCCGAGCCGCTCACGCCGTCCACCCAGGACGTGTCACCGCCGAGTGTGAGGGACGCGCCGCCGCCGCTGTCGCGGGCGGTGGTCCCGCTGCCCTCGTCGAGGCTCCAGTCGCCGCGGCCGGGGAACGACGCGTCCGACGCCGCCTCGGCGCCGGCCTTGATGATGGCCGCGTTGATCTCGCGTACGGGACCGGGGTCGACCTTGATCTCGCGCCGGTCGTACGTCCAGAGGCCGTTGAGCTCGGTCTCCAGGTCGGTGATCTGCGTGTAGACCGAGCCGGACAGCTCGGCGCCGGCCGCCTCACGGTAGAACCGGTCGGTGTTGTCGACGTACTTGGCGGTCAGCGCGGCCTTGTCGGCGACCCCGCTGTAGATGACGGCCGGCGGGCCGGGCCACATGTGACCGGGGGTCCGCAGGGTGAAACCGCCGTGCTCGCCGTCCATCGCGATGCGCGTCGCGTCGGGGTACGGCGGGTCGTTGTTGACGTAGTCGTGGTGGTCGATCACCTCGCCCTTGCCGGAGTCGCCCTTGGAGGAGCAGCAGTTCACACCGCTGTGGGCGTTGAGGATCCGGGACGGGTCGGCCGCCTTCGTCTCCTCGGCGATGCGCCCGGTCGCGGCCCGGTCCCACTCGCCCCAGCCCTCGTTGAAGACGATCCAGCCGATGATCGACGGGAAGCTGTGCAGCTGCTTCATCATCTCGCGGCCCTGGCTGAGGAACGCCTCCTGACCGGCCGTGCTGTTGATGTCGGCCGACACGAAGTCCTGCCAGACCAGCAGGCCCAGCTCGTCGGCGTGCCGGTACCAGCGGGCCGACTCGACCTTGATGTGCTTGCGGACGGCGTTGAAGCCGAGCTTCTTCGTCTCCACCAGGTCGAACCGGAGCGCCGCGTCGCTGGGCTGGGTGTGGAGCCCGTCCGGCCAGAAGCCCTGGTCGAGCGTGGCCAGCGAGAAGATCGGCTTGCCGTTGAGCACCAGCTTGGGGAAGCCGCCGACGTTCTTCACCCCGACCGTACGCAGGCCGAAGTAGCTCCGTACGGAATCGGAATTGCCCAGCTTGACGTCGAGGTCGTAGAGGTACGGGTCGTCCGGGCTCCACAGACGCGGGTTGCTGACCTTCAGCGTGAGCGGCGAGTTGGCCGTGCCGCTCACGGCGCCGACCTTGCGGCCCCTCTTGTCGAACGCGGTCGCGGTGACTTTGGCGTTGGTGGCCGAATGGACAACCACAGTGGCCGAATCGAGCGTCGGAGTGATCGAAACCTGATCGATCGAGGCCGGGGCGACCGGTTCCAGCCAGACGGTCTGCCAGATGCCCGACGACGGCTCGTACACGATGCCGCCCGGATTGAGCGACTGCTTGCCCTTGGGCTGGTTCGGCCCGGTCACGTCGGTGACCGCGACGATGATCTCCTGCTGACCGGTCCGTTTGAGCGCGTCGGTGATGTCGGCCGTGAAGGCGTTGTAGCCGCCGGTGTGCTCGGTGACCAGCTTGCCGTTGACCCAGACCTTGGCCTCGTAGTCGACCGCGCCGAAGTTCAGCTTGACGCGCTTGTTCTTCCAGTTGCCCGGCACGGTGACGAGCTTGCGGTAGAACATGTGGTCCTCGCGCCGCTCGAGTCCGGACAGCTGCGACTCGACCGGGTAGGGCACGGTGATCTTCTCGGCCAGCTTCTTGCCGAAGACCGGCTGCTCGCCCGCCTCGGCCGCGGCGAACTCCCACGGCCCGTTCAGGTTGAGCCAGTCCTTGCGGACGAGTTGGGGCCGCGGGTACTCCGGCAGCGGGTGCCGCTTGTCGACCTTGTCGCCCCACGGCGTCGTGAGCCGGTGTGTCGAGTTGTTGGCCGCCGAGCGGACGATCTGCGGAACAGGTTCACCGCCGACGACCAGGCCGCCGGTGCCGTCGTAGCTGACGCGAACCTTCTGGTTCTTCTGCACCGTCGCGCCGAGCTTGACGACGATCCTCTTCCCGTCCCGCCGGACCGAGGTGATCGGGAACGGGGTGGTGTCCACCTCGACCGTCGTCTTCTGAGCGAATTGGCCGAGTGTTGTCACTCTGGCGTCGAAGTCGGCGGTCAGCGTCGTGCCGGCCTTGTCGACCGCGAAGGCCACCGGGAACACCTGGAAACCGTCGGGCGGGGTGAACGCCGACTCGGGCACGATCTGCTTGCTGATGCCGGCGCCGGCCCACCGCAGGTACAGGTTGGCGCCGCCGATGTCCTGGAACATCTCGATGCGTACGGTGCGGGCCTCCCCCGCCACCAGGCGCACCGGCGCGCTGGTCTGCTCGACGTCCCAGTCGCCGACCCAGTGGTCGATCACCGGCTGGTCGTCGAGGAAGAAGCGGAAGCCGTTGTCGCCGATCATCGAGAACGTGTAGTCGCCGGTGGCCGGGGCGGTGAGCTTGCCGGTCCAGCGGGCGGTGGTGTGCTCGGTGCGGCCGGTCAGCGATTCGAACGTGCCGACCAGGCCGGGCAGGTCGACATTGGGATCGAGCGACACGCCGCCCAGCTCCGCGAAGTCGCGGGCGCCGGGGGCGGACATCCGGAAGTACTCACCCTTGAGACCGTGGACGGTCACCGCGGCCTGCGCGGGGGTGGGCACGACGAAGACGGACACAACCAGAAGGAGGGCCAGAAGCCAGGGACGCAGGGAAGATCGCGGCATCGAGTGTTTCCCTTCGATCAACGACGCGTTGCGACCACATTCAGGCATTTACATGCGTGATGTCAACAGAATGAAACAGGTATCGACATTTCCGCGAACCGGTGTGCCCGGACGGACCACGGCCGCGCCCGGGGGTACGCTCCCGGTGTGATCGGGCTCGAGCTGCGCCGGGCGCGCCAGGCCCTCGGGTTCCCGCCGGTCGCCCAGGCCGACGACGACGGGCTGCTCGCGGTGGGTGGCGACCTCAGCCCCGAGCGCCTCCTGGTCGCGTACGCGAACGGAATCTTCCCGTGGCCCAGCAAGCGCACCCCGCTGTTGCCGTGGTTCTGCCCCAGCCCGCGTACGGTCCTGATTCCCGGCCGGATCTCGGTGAGCCGAAGCGCCCGCAAGACGATGCGCCGCGCGCCGTTCACCATGACCTACGACCGGGCATTCGCCGACGTGATCGCGGCCTGCGCCACTGTGCCGAGGCACGACGGCGGCACGTGGATCACGCCGGCCATGGTCGAGGGCTACATTCGCCTGCACGAGCTGGGCTTCGCGCACTCCGTCGAGGCGTGGAGCGGTGACCGGCTCGTGGGCGGCCTCTACGGGGTCTCGCTGGGCGCGGCCTTCTTCGGCGAGTCCATGTTCCGGCTCGAGTCCGAAGCCTCCAAGGTCGCCCTGCTCACGCTGCTCGACCAGCTGGCGGCCTGGAACTTCCACTTCGTCGACTGCCAGATGATGACCCCGCACGTCCGGCGCCTGGGCGCGGTCGACTGGGAGCTCGACGAGTTTCAGTCCGCGCTCGAGCGGGCGCTGGGCGTGGAGACCAGGCGAGGACGCTGGTCGGGCCCGACCCGCGCCACCAGCACATAGGCGAACAGGATCGCCATGACGGCGACGCCGGCCCACATCGCCTGCTGCCAGCCGTCGACGAACGATTCCTGGGCCGCCCGCACCACGGCCGGCGTTGCGTGGCCGGCGGCCAGGGCGTTGGCGATGCCGTCGCGGGCGGCGCCGGCGACTTCGGCCGGCACACCGTCGAGCCGCGTGTCGACGGCGTGCCGGTAGCCGGCCGAGACGATCGCCCCGAGCAGGGCGACGCCGAGCGCAGTGCCGAATTCCCGGGTCACGTCGTTGAGGGCCGAGGCGACACCCTGGCTCTCCCGGGGCAGGGCGGCGGTGATCGCCTCGGTGGACGGGGTCATCGTCAGGCCCATGCCGAGGCCCATGGCCAGCATGCCCGGCAGCACCGACAGGTAGCCGCCGTCAACCGACACCAGGACCGCCATGAGGGCCAGGCCCGCAGCGCTGAGGGCGATGCCCGCGGGCATCGTCGCGCGGGACCTCAGCCGCGGGGCGAGACCGGAGGCGGCCATCATGAGCAGCGCCATCGGCATCAGGGCGAGCGTGGACCGCAGGGCGGACCAGCCCAGCACCGCCTGGAAGTAGGGGAAGAGCACCACGAAGATCCCGGCCTGCACCCCGAACAGGACCAGCAACGCGACGGACCCACCGGCCAGCCGCCGGTCGCGGAAGAGACGGACGTCGAGCAGCGGGACCGGCGTGCGCAGCTCCCAAGCCACGAAGGCAGCGGCGGCCAGCGAGCCGACGAGCAGCCCGGCCAGTGCCGGCGCCGAAGTCCAGCCCCGCTCGGGCCCCTCGTGCAGCGCGAAGATGAGCCCGACGGCGGCAACGGCTGAGGTGAGCGAACCGATCGCGTCGAACCCCCGCCCTTCCCGCGAGTTCGGGGCGGATCGCAGGGCCAGGACGCCCGCCACCACGACCAGCGCGACCGGCAGGGCGAAGAGCCAGCGCCAGCTGGCCACGTCGACCAGCAGCGCCGACAGGTACATACCGAGCAGGCCGCCACCGCCGGCGACGCCCGTCCACACGCCGATCGCCTGGGCCCGCCGCTCGTCCGGGAAGGTCGACGTGATGACGGCCAGCGTGACCGGCATGATCATGGCGGCCCCGACCCCGGCCAGCAGCCGCGCCGCGATCATGACCTCGGTCGCGGTGGCGAGGCCGGCGGCGGCACTGGCCACGCCGAAGACGACCAGGCCCGCCAGCAGCACCGGCTTGCGGCCCCACCGGTCGCCGACCGCCCCCAGCGGCAGCAACAGGGCGGCCAGCGTGAGCGTGTAGGTGTTGATGATCCACAGGACGGTGGACTGCGACGCGCCGAAGGCCACGGCGATCTCCTGCTGGGCGACGTTGAGCCCGGAGACCGAGGCGATGACCGCCATGAGGGCGACGCAGACGGCGATGAGGATCGAGCGGAGCTGGGCTGGAGCAACGGGATCGGACATGCGGAAAAGCTAAACCCGCAATGCGCGTACGACATAAGGCCTTGCCAGAACTGCAAGAATCAGGCTTCGTGGACGGTGATGATCTCCACCGGATCGCGCAGGGCCCCCACCGAGTGCGGGGTCGTCGTCGCGAACTCCGCCTTTTCGCCCGGACCGACCGCCATCCGGCGGGCCCCGAGGTGCAGCAGCGCGACACCGCTGACGACGGTGAACCACTCCCGGCCCGGATGCACGGCCAAATGCCCCGGCCCGGTGAGCCGCTCGGCGGTGATCCGCATCTTGGCCACCAGCCGGCCGCCGGGCCGCCCCGGCTCGCCCGAGAGGATCCAGGTGGTCAGGCCCGCCTCCTGGTGCCGGGCCGGCCGCAGGGCATCGGACGAGGGCTCGACGAGGTGGTCGCTCGTGGTGCCGAGCGCTCCGGCCAGGGCGGCCAGCTGGTCGAGGTCGATGCGGCGGCGGCCGGTCTCGATCCGGCTCAGCGTCGACGGGCTGAGGTGACTGCGGGCGGCCAGCGCGTCCAGGCTCCAGCCGCGGTCCCGCCGCAACTGCCGCAGGCGGCGCCGGACGACGTCGGACAGCTCGATCTCTGACATCCCACCCACGGTACCGAGCAGTGCCGATACCGCAAGTACTCTTGCCGGAACGGCAAAGGCTTCGCCGGAGCCGGCCGTACGCCCTCGGGCCGGGGTGATCACATAGGCTCTGCGGATGTTCGAGGCCTCGCGCATCTGCCGCTGTGTCATCTGCCACGACTACGGCGATCGCGACGACTACGACGCGGCCGACCGGGGCGTGATTGCCAACGTGGAGACGTTCGGGTGGAGCGTCACCGGCGTCCCGGCCGACCACGAGGGGCCGGGCTGGGCGTACACGATCGGCCGATGGCACAGCCGGGGCGGGGCCGAGCTGGCCATGTTCGGGCTGGATCTGGAGGTCATGCAGGCCTGCCTGAACATCCTCGGCAAGCGTGACGACCTCGCCGACGGCCAGGCCCACGACGATGTCGTCAACCGCTACCCCGTGCGCCTGCGGGAGGTCGAGCCGGACTGGTACCGGGCCTTCTTCGGCCAGGGCATCTGGTTCTACCGGCAGCCGCCGATCCCCTTCCTCGAGGTGGTCTGGCCGGACCGGGACGGCGCGTTTCCCTGGGACACCGGCAGCCTCGCCCAGCCCCACCTCTGGCTCCCGCCCGGCGAGCACACGCCGGGCGTCTGGACCCAGGACGTCTGACAACGTCAGGGCGCGTACGTGGTCACCGTCGACCCGGTCGTGCCGTACAGCCGCCCGTTGGCCACCATCGGGGCGCCGCGCAGGGCCGAGGTCTTCGCATCCAGCTTGATCGGGCTGCCCGTACGTGCGTCGAAAGCTGCCAGGGGAAGCCCGGTGTCCCGCCAGCCGTAGACCACCCCGCCGCCGATCGCGAACGTGATGGGGGCGTCCTCAGCGAAGGACGCCGTCCAGACCCGTCGGCCGTCGCGCGCGTCGACCGCGATTGTTTCGTTGTCGAGGGTGTGCAGGTAGATCCGTTTGCCGTCGGTGGCGAATCCGGTTGTCGCGCCGTGGCTGGGGAAGGTCTCGAGGACGGCGCCGGTGGCCGCGCTGACGCTGCGGATGCGCCCGTCCGGGTCGCATCGCATGTAGAAGGTGGAGCCGTCGGGCGACCCGCCGATCGGGGTGAAGCAGCCCGCGCCGGCCGGCCACAGCGCCTTGCCCGTCGTGACGTCGACCGCTGTGGTCGTGCCGTCGCCCACCACGAGGATCCTTCCGCCGGCGGCGATGGTCTCGCCGCCGATCGATCCCACCCGGGCCCAGACCCGGGAGCCGTCGGCGACGCGGTAGGCCCGGATGCCGTACTTGCTGATCGTCGCGTCCCACACGCTGCCGACCACGACGCCCTTGTCGACGAGCAAGCCGTACATGGTCTCGGGGATCCGCTTGCGGTAGAGCTCCTTACCGGTGGTCACGTCGTGGGCGGCCAGGAAGGTCTTGCCGGAACGGCAGTCGCGGGACTGGGCGATCAGCCTGGTCCCGACGATCGCGGCCAGGCTGATGTCCGTCTTCCTGCTCGTGGCGGGCGTCTGCCAGACCGGCGCGCCGGTGGTCGCGTCATAACCGCTGATCCGGTACGAGGCGGCGGTGACCAGCCGGTTCGCGCCGACCAGGGGCACGGCCGGGGCAGCGCAGGTCGCCGCCGCGAGCGGAACGTTCCAGCGCGGCTTCAGCTTGGCGGCGGCGGCCGGGGTCAGCCGGGTCTCGCCCGCGTTGAAGTGGTCGCCGGTCGCGTGGGCCGCGGCCTGTCCCCAGGCGTCGGGAGTCGTGGCGGCGGCCGGGACCGGGGCGGCGGTCGCGCTGATGGCGGCGACCACGACAACCGCCAGGTGACGACGTTTCACGGCAACTCCTCGGGACGGGGCAAGAAGATCACCGTAGGGAGGAATGCCGCGTCCGTAGGCGTGCCGGGCCAGGGGCTCACCCGGTCGAGCGACGGCGAGCGGCCGGACGTGGCGCCGTGCGGGAGGGCGGCGCGACCAGCCGAGTGGCTCCCGCCGACCGATAGAATCGCCGGGCATGGGACAAGGACTGGTGCCGTACCTGTGCTGCGCCGACGCCGCGTCGGCCATCGAGTTCTACACGTCCGTGTTCGGTGCGAGCGAGACGCAGCGCTGGACAGCGGACGACGGGCGGATCGGGCACGCCGAGCTGGATCTCGGCGGTGAGCCGTTGTACCTCGCCGATGAGCATCCGGAGATCGGCGTACGAGGCCCGCTCGCCCACGGCGGCACGGCGGTGTCGTTCGTGCTCACCGTGGCGGACGCCGACCTCACCGTGGCCAAGGCGCTGGAGGCGGGCGCCACCCTCGAGCGCCCGGTCGTGCTGCAGGACGACGGGGCCCGCGCCGGCTGGATCGTCGACCCGTTCGGCCATCGGTGGAACCTGAGCACTCCGGTGGAGGAAGCACCGGTGGACCAGCTCCGCGGCCGGGTCGGCGATCGGTACCGGATCACCGGCTAGCGCGGCGCAGGAACCTGGGCGGCGAGGAACTTCGGGGCCATCTCGCAGTAGCTGTCGGTGAGGAGCTCGGCGATCTCTGTCCAGTCGGTGTGGTCGCCGAGGATGACGCCGGCGACGTTGTGCCCCCAGCCGGCGCGGAAGAACGGGAAACCGCTGCTGGTCAGGCCGAGCAGGTCGTCGGCGGGCACGCGGAAGGTCATCAGGGTGGGCTGGTCGCCGACGACCAGATGCCGGGGATAGTCGAGCTGACGGTCCGGGTCGGCGGTGTAGACGTGGGCGACCGTCCGCTGACGGATCCGCCAGCGCACGCCGATCCAAGCGGGTTCCTCGTACGTCTGCGGCAGACCCTGGCAGATCGCTCGCAGCCGATGCAGAACGTCCGGGCGCACATCTCCGGGAGCGGACATGGGCCGACAGTACCGGGAGGGTACGACAACGAATGCCGTCCGAAGCTCACCGATCCGCGATGCGCCGGGCCACCTGGCGGGCCTCGATCCCGGCCTGGCGGAGCATGCCGCCCAGGTTGATGTCGTAGCCGGCGAACCAGAGTCCGGGGCGGGCGGGGGCGCCGCCGTGGACGTGCGGCACGCCCGTGTCGTCGAACAGGGACGGGTCCTCGAACAGCTCGCGCAGGCCGGAACCGTAGCCGGTGGCGGCGACGAGGACGTCGGGCTCGACGGAGGAGCCGTCGGCCAGCCGTACCGAGGAAGCTGTGAAGCCCTGCACGGCGGCCACCGGGCGGACCCGGCGGGCCATCACGTCGCGGACGATGCCGACGTCCTGCAGCGGCACGTAGCGGCCGGCGAGGTGGCGGGTCATCAGGCCCTGGGCGGGGCGGCCGATGCCGTACGGGCGCAGGTCCGGCACCTCGAGGCGGGCCATCACGGTGGCCATCGGGTCGAAGAGCCGCGCCGGGAGCCGGCCCAGCAGGACGCCGTTCATCTGGGCCGGCCAGCCCGCCACCGCGCGGCGCACGATGTGCGGTGGGGTGCGGATCGCGATGGCCACCGAGGCTGCCCCGCCCTCGGCCAGGTCGGTGGCGATCTCGGCGCCGCTGTTGCCGACGCCGGCGACCAGCACGTGCTTGCCGCGGAACGGCTCCGCGTTGCGGTACTGCGACGAGTGCACCAGCGTGCCCGCCCATTGATCGCGGCCCGGCCAATCCGGCACCGCCGGCGTGTGGAGGTAACCGGTGGCGACGACGAGCGTCCTCGTGGTGTGCACGCCGCCGCCTTCCAGCTCGAGCGACCAGCCGCCGTCGACCGGCGCGATCCGCCGGGCTGTCGTGCCGGTCCGCACGTCCAGGGCGAACTTCCCGGCGTACGCCTCCAGGTAGCGCACCAGGTCGTCCCGCTTCACCCACCGCCCGTACCCGCGCGGGATCGGCATGCCGGGCAGCCCCGACAGCCGGCGGGTGGTGTGCAGGCGCAACCGGTCGTAGCGGCCGCGCCAGCTGGTGGCTACCCCCGGCCCCCGCTCGAGGACGACGCTGTCCACACCGCGGGTCTTGAGCTGGGCCGCCACGGCCAGGCCAGCCGCGCCGGCCCCGAGCACTGTCACGTTCTGCACGCGGTGCAGCCTAGAGCTCGGCGCGCGCGGTGGAAACACGAAAGTTTTCAGGATTCCGCTTCGACGGTGAAGAGCTGGGCCTGCTCGGGCGTCAGCAACGGAGCCGGCAGGCCCACTTCGGTGAGCAAGCGGCCGGGCAGCGTCACTTCGCCCGTGGCCAGCCACAGGGGTGGCGCGTCCTGGAGCGTCCGCGGCGGGGAGCCCAGCACGAGCGGGCGTACGGTGTAGCGCCGTACCGGATCAAGGCCCGGAAACCGCACCGGCGGAGGAATGGCCTCACCCGTAGCACGCAAGCTGACCAGGGCGTAGAGGGCCGACCGCCGATCGGGGGCCACAACGCCGTGCACCAGGGCGGCCGGGTCGTCGCCGTGGGAGCGGACCAGCGTGCCACCGTGCAGCAACGCGCGCCGGTGCTTGTACTCGGCGACCCACGCCGCGATCACCGCGCGGTCAGCCGGCGGCGCGGTGGTCAGGTCCCACTCGATGCCGGCGTGGCCGAACAGGGAGGTGGCCAGGCGGAAGCTCAGGTCGCCCCGGCGGCCGGTGACGTGGGCCGTCGGCGCGCCCACATGGGAGCCCAGCAGTTCGGGAGGCATCAGCACGCTCGTCCAGCGCTGGATCTGCTGGCGTTCCAGGGCGTCGTTGGTGTCGGACGTCCAGAAACGGTCGACGTGGTCGAGGATGCCGAGGTCGATCCGGGCCCCGCCGGAGGCACAACTCTCGATCTCGACGTCGGGGAAGCGCTGCCTCACCGCGGCCAGCAGGCGGTAGAGCGCGGTCGTCTGGCGGTGGGCCGAGCCTTCCTCGAGCAGGTCGCGGTTGTGGTCCCACTTGACGAAGGCGACCGGGTACTCGGTCAGGAGCGCCGCGATGCTGTCGAACACGTACGACCAGGCCGCCGGCAGCGACAGGTCGAGCACCTGCTGATGCCGCCAGGTGGCCGCGTCCGTGCCGCCCAGGATCCACTCGGGATGTTCGCGCGCGGTCGCCGAGTCGGGCGACACCATCTCGGGCTCCAGCCACAGCCCGAACTCCATTCCGCGCGAACGGACAGCATCGATCAGCGGCGTCAGACCGTTCGGCCAGCGGACCGGGTCGACCGTCCAGTCGCCGAGTGCGCGCCGATCGTCCGTTCGGCCGGTGAACCAGCCGTCATCGAGCACGAAACGCTCAACACCGGCCGCTGCGGCGGCCGAAACGAGCGGCATCAGACGCTCGAGTGACTGATCGAAGTAGACCGCTTCCCAGGTGTTGAGCACCATGGGCCGCGGTTTCGCGGGCGCGCGCCGCGAGCGGATCCATTCGTGCAGACGAGCGGACAGCCCATCGATCCCGTCCGACGACCACACGGCGACCGTCCACGGCGACGCGTACGACTCACCGGGCGCCAGCCGTACCTCGCCGGGCGCGAGCAACTCCCCCGCGCCGAGCACCGTCGGCCCGAGCGTCGAACGTTCCGCCCACACCTGCTTGTCGCCGCTCCAGGCCAGGTGGGTGGCCCACACTTCGCCGTCGCGGAACGAGAACCCGGGCACGCCGAGCATCATCAGGAACGGGTCGTCGTGGCCGGGGCGGCCGTGGCGGGTCTCGCGGCTCCAGATCCCGTTGCGCAGCGTGGTGCGTTGCGGTTTCCGCTCGTACGCCCACAGTCCGGCGAAATCGAGCAGTTCCGAGGCTCGCGGCGGCACCGGCAGGACGACGGCGATCGAACCGAGGTCGTAGGCCGTGCGCCCGGTGTTGTCGAGCCGGTGCCGCAGGCGCAGGACGCCCTGAGCGCTCAGCTCGATCTCCAGGGCCAGCAGCAGTCCCTCAGCGGCCAGCGTGACCAGCACCGAGGCCGGCGACGGCCGGGACACCTCGGCCAGGCGCCACCGCGGCCGCCCGGGGCCGGCAAACGCGGGCCGGCCGCTCCAGCCGTCCCCGAGGGTGGGCAGCAGGGACAGCCGGGGCGGGGTGTCGAGCGAGCTGGGCGGCACGGCGGCCACCGCGGACGAGGCGAGCGCAGCCAGATCGGCGTCACCGAGGTCGCCGAGCGCGGCCCCCCAGTGCAACACCGAGGGCGGCTGCGGGCCGCGGGCGTCCAGCACGAAGCTGATGCCCGCGGCCTGCAGGTGGATCAACAACTTGTGTTACTCCTTGACCGGGATGGCCTGGGACTTGAGGGTCTCGATGGTCGACTTCTGGGTCGCGGCGAGGGCCTCCTCGAGGGTGCCCGAGCCGGACACCGCCGCCTTGAAGCCGTCCGACGCGTTGGCGTACGTCGAGGTCATCGTCGGTCCCCAGGTGAAGTCGGGCGTGACCTTGCCGGCCGCCTCGGCGAAGACCTCGTAGATCTTCTGGTCACCATAGAACTCGACCGGGTTGCCCAGGTACGAATACTTGGTTCCGGCCGTGGTGGCCGGGTAGAGCTGCGCTTCCTTGTTGAGCAGGGCGAGCGCTTCCTCACTGGTGTTCAGCCACAGGGCGAACTGCGCGGCCTCGTACGGATGCTTGGAGCTCTTGAAGACGGCGGTCGCCGAGCCGCCCCAGTTGCCCGCGACGTCCTCGCCCGCGCTCCACTGCGGCATCGGCGCGACCCGCCACTTGCCGGCCGTCTTGGGCGCGCCACTCATGATCGAGTTGGCGCCCCACACCGCCGACACCCAGGTCCAGGCCGAGCTCGAGTTGTACGCGTTGTCCCACTCGGTGGTCCACGGCGGGACGGTCGAGACGAGCTTCTTGCTGATCAGGTTCTGCCAGTAGTCGGCGACCTTCTTCGTCTTGTCGTCGGTCAGGTTGACCGTCCACTGCTGGCCGTCGTTGGCGAACCAACGGCCACCGGCCTGCCAGGTGAAGCCCGCGAACTGGTTGATGTCGCTCTGCGAGAAGTTGGTGATGTAGCCGCCGGCCGCCTTCACCTTCTCGGCCGCCGCCGCGTACTCGTCCCAGGTCTTGGGGATGGCGATGTTGTTCTTCTCGAACAGATCCGCCCGGTAGAACAGCGCCATCGGGCCCGAGTCCTGCGGGATGCCCCAGGCCGACTTGTCGTCGCCGAAACTGACCTGGTTCCAGGTCCACGGGATGAACTGGTCCTTGGCCTTGGCCACGATGTCGCAGGACGCTACGTCGAACAGGCCGTCCTGCACGCGGAAGCTGGGCAGGGCGTCGTACTCGATGTGGCCCAGGTCGGGGGTGTTGCCCGCCTTGAGCTGGTTGAAGAAGTTCTGGTACGTGCCGCCGTTGCCGTTCGGGCCGGTCTGCACCTTGACCTGGATGTTCGGGTTCTTGTCGTTCCAGACCTTCACCACGTTCTCGATCCCGGGGATCCAGGTGGTGTAGGTGATGGTGACGGGGCCCGACGACGGGGCGCACGAGGCGGCGGACGCGGTGCCGCCGGGCTCGTCGTCGCCGCCGGACCCGCAGGCTGTCAGGGCGAGCGCGGAGACCAGCAAGGCGCTGGCCGCGCGGAATGCAGTGCGCATGGCGATTTCCTTAGTGGGGTGAGACTTCCTGGGAGGGGTGCTACTTGACAGCGCCGGCGCCGAGGCCGTTGCGCCAGAACCGCTGGAGGAAGAGGAACGCGACCACCAGCGGCGTGATCGAGAGCAGGGCGCCGATGATCACCAGGCCGCGCAGCTCGGGGATCTGGTTGACCTGGGTGTTCCACGAGTAGAGGCCGAGCGTCACCGGGAACAGCCGCTCGTCGCCGAGCATGATCAGCGGCAGCAGGAAGTTGTTCCAGACGGCGACGAAGTGGAACAGGAAGATCGTGACCAAAGCAGGGAACATCAGCCGGGTGGCCACCTTGAAGAACGTGCGCACCTCGCCCGAGCCGTCGATCCGGGCCGCCTCGAGCAACTCGTCGGGAACGCTCGCGGTGGCGTAGATCCGGGCCAGGTAGACGCCGAACGGGTTGACCAGGCTGGGCAGGAACACCGACCAGAACGTGTTGGTCGCGTCCACCTTGCTGAACAGCAGGAACAGCGGCAGCGCGAGCGCGGTGGCCGGCACGAGCACGCCGCTGAGCACCACGTTGAAAATCACCTCGCGGCCCCGGAACCGGTACTTGGCCAGCGCATAGCCGCACATGGCGGCCAGCACGGTGCCGATCAGGGCGGCGCCGCCGGTGTAGAGGACGCTGTTGAGCATCCAGCGCAGGAACACGCCGTCGCGGTAGGCGAACAGGTCCCCGATGTTGGCGAACAGGTCGAAGTCGGCGAACCAGAGCGGGTTGGTGCTGGTGAACTGCTCGGAGCTCTTGCTGGCCCCGACGAACAGCCACCAGATGGGCGTCAGGAAATAGACGGTGCAGACGGCCATGACGAGAGTGGCGGCCGTCCGGGAGAGCAGACTCTCCCGGATCTTGGTGCCGGCCGGCGCGGCGACGCTCACTGGGCCCCCTTGCGCTGGGTGAACTTGGGCGACGCTCACTGGACGGCCCCCTTGCGCTGGGTGAACTTGAGGACGGCGAACGAGAGGACGAACGTCGCCAGGGCCAGCACGACCGAGAACGCGGCGGCCAGGTTGAAGTTCGGGATCGACGACGTCGAATAGACGGTCAGGTTGGGCGTGTAGGTGCTGGAGACCGCCGAACTGAAGCTGCGGAAGACCTGCGGCTCGGCCAGCAACTGGAGCGTGCCGATGATCGAGAAGACGGTGGTCAGCACGATGGCCGGCATGACCAGCGGAATCTTGATCGACCAGGCGATGCGAACCGGGCCGGCGCCGTCGAGCCGCGCCGCCTCGTACACCTCGGCCGGGATGGCCAGCAGCGAGGAATAGATGATCAGCATGTTGTAGCCGACGTAGACCCAGGTCACGACGTTGGCCATGGCCCACAGCACGAAGTCGGCGGACAGCAGGTCGACCGCGCTGGTGATCGACTTGAGCGGGGACAGGTTGGGCGAATACAGAAAGCCCCACATGATCGCGGCGATGACACCCGGGACGGCGTACGGCACGAAAAAGGCCAGCCGGAAGAAGCGGCGCCCCTTGACCAGTCCCGAGTCGAGCAGCAGGGCCAACAGCAGGGCCAGGCCCAGCATGACCGGCACCTGCACGACACCGAAGAGCAGGACGCGCCCGATCGACGTCCAGAACGGGCCGTCCTCGAAGACCCGCTGATACTGCACGAGGCCCCCGAAGACCTCGCGTGCCGGCCCGAAGGTGCCGGTGCGCTCGACCGTGTAGAGGGACTGCACGATCGCGTACCCGATGGGCACCAGATAGAACAGGATGAAGAGCAGCCCGAACGGGACGACGAAGAAGGGCACAGCCCGCCCGTACCGGACGGCTCGGCCTGGTGTGTGAGGTGTCCCGGTGCCCTCGGGCACGTCGACGGTGCTCACTGTCTGTGTCATGGTCATGCCTCCTCCCGTACGACACGGACCGCTCCCCCGGGCACGGTCACCGAACCGGTGACGGACTGGCCGGTCACCAGCTCGCGACCGGTGATCGGGTGTTCGATGTCCTTGCTTCCGTGGTTGACCACGAAGACGAACGACCCCCGCCGCACGACCTCGACGTCCGCGTGAGCGACCCGGGCGTCCGCATGAGCAAACCCGGCGTCCGCGTAGGCGATCCCGGCGTCCGCGTGAGCGACCCCGACGTCTGCGTGAGGAACCCCGCCACCCGCGTGAGGAACCCCGACGTCCGCGTGAGGAACCCCGACGTCCGCGTGAGCAACCCCGCCACCCGCGTGAGCAACCCCGCCACCCGCGTGAGCAACCCGGGCATCCGCGTGAGCGACCCGGGCATCCGCGTGAGCGACCCGGGCATCCGTGTGAGCGACCCGGGCATCCGTGTGAGCGGCCCGGGCGTTGGGCTCAGCGACTGCGGTGCGCGGCTGGGCGCCGCGGGCGCCGATTGCGCGTTCGAGCACGTCGCTCAGGTCGGGGGTGTCGAGGGCGGTGGACACGTACCAGGCCTCGCCGGCGCCGAACGCGTTGCGGGTCACGGCGGGGTGGCCGTCCGCGTACGCGAGCTCCGTCTTGGCCGTGGTCACGCGCAGGCGCTCGGTCCAGAGGGTCGCCCGGCCGCCGTCGGCCAGGGGGACCGAGGTGCCGGGCAGCAGCGGGGCGAACTCTTCGCTGACCACGCCGAGCAGCTCGCGGAAAGCGCCGGGATAGCCGCCCAGGCGTACCCGGTCGTCCGGGTCGACGATGCCGCTGTAGAACGTGATGACCGCGCGGCCGCCGCTCTCCACGTAGTCGGCGACCGTGGCCGCCTCCTGGTCGGAAACCATATGGAGGCAGGGGACGACGACCGCGCGGTAGCGGCTGAGGTCTGTGCCCGGCGCGACGATGTCGGTGGTCATGCCGAGTTGGCGCAGCGCGGCGTAGGCGGCGTGCACCTGATCGAGGTAGCGCAGGTCCTGCGAGGGGCGGGCCTCGGTGTCGGTCGCCCACCACGATTCCCAGCTGAAGATGAGCGCAGTGTCCGCCTCGACGGTCGTACCGCCGACTTCGCTCAGTTTCTTGAGCGTTGCCGACAACTCGAGCACTTCGCGCCAGACCGCGGTGTCCACGCCGGTGTGCGGAACGATCGCCGAGTGGAATTTCTCGGCGCCCTGGGCCGAGGCCCGCCACTGGAAGAAGCAGATCGCGTCGGCGCCCCGGGCCACGTGGGTGAGCGCGTTGCGCACCAGCTGGCCCGGCTCCTTGGCCAGGTTGTAGGGCTGCCAGTTGACGGCGCCGGTCGAGGTCTCCATGAGGATCCACGGGCGGCCGCCGGCCAGGCCGCGGGTGAGGTCGGCGGCGAAGGACAGCTCGGCCACCGGGTCGGCCAGCCGGTGGTCGAGGTAGTGGTCGTTGGCGATCACGTCCATGTCCGCGGCCCACGACCAGTAGTTCTGGTTGCGGATGTGCGCGGTCACCATGAAGTTCGTGGTGATTTTCTTGTCCGAATGCCGGCGGATCACGGACGCCTCGGCCCGGTAGTGAGCGAGCAGCTCGTCCGAGGAGAAGCGCTGGAAGTCGACCAGCTGGGCCGGGTTGCGCACCGACAGCGCCGCACGGGGCGGCTGCACCTCGTCGAAGCTCGCGTAGCGCTGGCTCCAGAACGCGGTGCCCCAGGCCTTGTTGAGCGCCTCTACCGTTCCGTACCGCTTCTCGAGCCACACCCGGAAGGCGTCGGCGCTGGCCTCGCAGTAGCAGAGGGCGTTGTGGCAGCCGAGCTCGTTGGAGACGTGCCAGAGGTCGAGTGCCGGGTGCTGCCCGTAGCGCTGGGCGACCTGCTCGACGAGACGCAAGGCGTGCTCGCGGAACACGGGCGAGCTGGGGCACCAGGCCTGTCGGCCACCCGGGAAGCGGGTGGTGCCGTCGACGGCGACGGGCAGTACCTCGGGGTGCCGCCGGGTCAGCCACGGCGGCGCGGAGGCGGTGCCGGTGCCGAGGTTGAGCTTGATGCCGGCCGCGTGCAGAAGCTCGAGGATCTCGTCGAGCGCGGCGAAGTCGTACTCCCCTGCCCGCGGCTCGATCTGCGACCACCCGAACACGTTGATCGCCACGAGATCGACGCCGGCCTCCTGCATGAGGGCCATGTCCTCACGCCAGACCTCAGGCGACCACTGTTCGTAGTTGTAGTCGCAGCCCAGCCGCAGCATCCTCGTGATCCCTTCGTGTGTGCACGTGCACACATTTCGCCGCGAGCAACCGCCGATGACGATTGTGTGAACGGGCACACATTAGGGCTGAGCTGCTCCGGGGGTCAATAGCGAGATTTCGCGACTCATGCGCCGGAACCGAACGAGCTTGAGCCGATCGATCGATCAGCCTGCGCCGCTCCAGCACTCCTGCGCTTGCCCGCGGCCGCGGACTTAGGGACCTCCGCATTGGTGCGCTCCTCATTCACGGGCTCGGGAACAGCTGGTTACTCGCGGTGAGGGCCCCGCGCGCCAGCGCACGCACGCAGCAACCAGGCCCGCGCACCGCCGCATGCACGCAGCAAGCAGGCCCGCGCACCGCCGCATGCACGCAGCAACCAAGCCCGCGCACCGCCGCATGCACGCAGCAACCAAGCCCGCGCACCGGCGCACGCACGCAGCAACCAGGCCCGCAGCAACCAGGCCCGCGCACCGGCGCATGCTCGCAGCGAGCAGGCCTCGGGGACGGGTGGGTGCTGTTAGCTTGTCGGCTGTGGACGTCGCCGGGATCCGCGAGGAGGTCGCGGTCATCGAGATTGTGCTGCGTGAGGTTCCGGATCCCGAGCTGGATCTGTCGGACCCGGGCATCTGGGACAAGATGCGGGCCGAACCGCCTCTTGTCGATCGGGCCGGCGTCCGGGCGGAGGCCACGGATGCTCTCCGGGCACTGCTCGACGCCTACGACGCCGGGCCCGAGTCGGTGCGGCAGGAGGTCCGCGAGGTCTTCCGGCAGCACGCGCTGTTCACGGGCAGCGTGGACCTCCCGCACGACTGGACGACAGCCGAGGAGTTCCGTCGGCGGCTGCTGCTCCTGTCAGCCGTCGACCAGGGCGCCGACACGCGCGACGAGCTGATCACGCTGTGGGGGACGTGTGAGCGGGCCCGCCGGCTGGGCATCGACGTCGAGGCCGTGCTGCTTGAGGTCGCCGGGTTGTCAAGCGATGTCGACCACTACGGAATGGGATCGATGCGGAAGCTGATCATGCGGGGCCGGGAGCGACACTGAGCCCGGCCGGCGGCGTCAGCAGGGGCGATGGCCGTACAGTGTTGGCCGTGACCGGGCCCAGGAAAGCGCGCCGCGCCACTGTGCATGACGTGGCTGCGGCGGCCGGCGTTTCGCGGGGAACGGTCAATCGGGTGCTCAACGGCGGGTATGTGTCGGCCGACGCGCGTACGGCCATTGAGGCCGCCATCGCCGAGGTGGGCTATGTGCCCAACCGGGCGGCCAGCATGCTGGCCCGGCAGCGGTCGCAAGCTGTGGGATTCCTCGCGCTGGAGCCGCATTCGCTGTTGCTGGAGGATCCGAACATCGGGGCGATCATGCTGGGGGCCAACTCGGCGTTGTCGCTGGCCGACCATCAGATGGTGAGCCTGGTCATCGACTCCGACCGGGACATGCAGCGGGTCGGGCGGTATCTGAGCGGCGGGTTCGTCGACGGGGCGATCATCGTGTCGGCCCGGTCGCACGACCCGATCATCCGGCTGATCGGGGAGATCGGGCTGCCGGTCACCTTTGTGGGGCACCCGCCCGACCTGGCGCGGGACATGCCGTACGTGGGGATCGACAACGCCGGATCGGCGCTGGCCATCACGAGGCGGCTGATGGCGACGGGACGGACCCGGATCGGCATGATCGCGGCGGCGCTCGACCGGGACTCGGGTGCCGACCGGCTCACCGGGTTCAAGCAGGCGCTGGCTGAGCGGTTCGACCCGGGGCTGGTGGCGGACGTGCCGCTCTACGACTACACGTACGGCGTGAAGGGTATGCGGGCGCTGCTCGACCGGGAGCCGGCGATCGACGGGGTGTTCGCGGCGTCCGACGCGGTGGCGGCCGGGGCGCTCGAGGCGCTGCGCGAAGCCGGGCGGCGGGTGCCCGAGGACGTCGGGCTGGTCGGGTTCGACGACAGCTCGTGGGCGCTGCGCACCCAGCCGCCGCTGTCCACCGTGCACCAGCCGGCCCGCGAGGTCGGCCGCAGCGCCGCCGAACTGGTGCTGCGGCAGATCGCCGGCGTCGAGCCGGTCGACCTGAGTGTCGTGCTCGACTCCCCCGTCGTCTGGCGCCACTCCGCCTGACACCTGACAGCTGGTGGTAGCCGAGGTGCGTGGTGGCCGTTTCGGCGAGCGAGCCGACGGTGGAGCCGGTAGGGGTGATGACTGCGGGACGCGAAGTACGATCGCTCGGCCATCCGACTGGCGCCGGCTCTTTCGTATGATTCAAAATGGACAGATGCCGATACCAGCCCGCGTCGTCGTATTCGGCATCGGCGTGCTGCTGGCCGGCACCGGGATCGCTCTGAGCATCGAGGCGGACAGCGCCTACAACGTCAACATCGCCGAGTCGGGCGACGGCTGCGACCGCGACGGAATCAACATCGACTCCAGCACCGGTCTGTCCTTGGCGTGCGTCAGCTGGCGGGAAGACGCGGACCCGGGTCCCCGGTCGCCGTTCACCGAGCAGGAGAAGCAGCGGGTGTACGCGCTCGCCAAGGAGCTCGGCGGCGATGTTGCCGGGCTGACGGCCGACGACGAGGGGCGGGTCGAGTCGCTGGTGGACGAGATCGCCGCGGCGAACGGCGACCCGGACGAATCGGACGACGCGGCGGGGTCCCCGGGTCATATCGCGTTCCTGATCGGGATGCCGCTGGCGATCGGCGGCGGCATCTTCGTGCTGAGTCGCGGCTTCCGCGACCCGGAGTTCTGATTAAGGCGCGCTGAAGGCCTGACGCCCGATGCCGGGCGCGCGGAACCCGTCACTCTCTCCGGCGCTTGGCGAAGTCCCAGACGTCGCCGTCGTCCTCGTCGAGCAGTTGGCGTAGCTCCTCGGACTGGCCGCGCTCGACCAGCAGCCATATCTTGAGCTGCTCGGAGATGGTGCCGAGCTCGGTCGAGCCGCCCGTCGCAGCGCGCCACAGCAGGTCGCGGTCGAGCCAGAGCAGCAGGTCGGGCAGCCGCCGGTGGATCCGCTCGGCGACGGCGGGGGCCTCGGCCTCGTCGGTGACCACCCACTCTTCGTACCGGGAAGGGGCGTCCTCCGAGGTCACCTGCTGAACCCAGTTGACGTGCGACATGTCCGGACGCTTCTCGGGCGGATACCCGAGCGAGTGCTTCTCCCACTCCCAGTACGGGGCGAGCAGGAACCCCACGTGGACCGCGAACCGCGTAGCGCCGTCAGCCGAGGGCAGCGGATGCAAACCGACCAGCAGGGCGTCGCCGGCGTCGTTGTAGCGCCGGAAGACGTGCCTGTCCCGTGCGAACCCGTCCGCGGCCAGCAGCTTGGCGAGCGCGCGGGCGCAGGCGGACAGCGCCGGACCGGGCCGGGTGACCTGGTGCCGCTGCAGGGACCACCGCTTGCCGAGCAGCAGGTAGGCGGCGTACACCACGGCGGCGACGGCGGCCGCCAGCCCGGGCCAGCCGTTGTGGATGACGAGGGGTGGAGCCGCCGCTACCAGGGCCAGCGCCAGGGCCATGCGGTGCGCGCTCAGCCGGCGGGGACCTCGGGACACCGACCGACTCTATCCGCCGCCACCGCTCAGGCCGGCACGGCGGGCAGCCTCGACTGGGCGGCCGCGACCGCCTCGCCGGACAGCGCGTGGTCGGCCATCTCGCCCGACAGGAATTTTCCGTACGCCGGAAGGTCGAGATGACCATGGCCGCAGAGCGCCGTGAGAATCACCTTGGACTCCCCGGTCTCCTTGCACCGCAACGCCTCCTCGATGCAGGCCGCGAGCGCGTGGGTCGGCTCCGGGGCCGGGATGATGCCCTCGGAGCGGGCGAACGCCACCCCGGCCTCGAAGCACTCGCGCTGCGTCTTGGCCACGGCCTCCATCAGCCCGAGCTCGTAGACGTGCGAGATCAGCGGGGCCATGCCGTGGTAGCGCAGCCCGCCCGCGTGGATCGGGTCGGGGATGAAGTCGTGACCGAGCGTGTGCATCTTCATCAGGGGCGTCATCCCGGCGGTGTCGCCGAAGTCGTACGCGTAGACGCCCTTGGTCAGCGACGGGCAGGACGCCGGCTCGACCGCGCGGATCACCGGCGCCATCCGGCCCGCCAGTTTCTCGCGCAGGAACGGGAACGCGAGCCCGGCGAAGTTGGAGCCGCCGCCCGTGCAGCCGACGATCACATCGGGTACGGCGCCGACCTTGGCCAGCTGGAGCAGGGCCTCCTCGCCGATGACCGTCTGGTGCAGGAGCACGTGGTTGAGCACGCTGCCGAGGGCGTAGTTTGTATCCGGGTGCTGGGCGGCGACCTCGACGGCCTCGCTGATCGCGATACCCAGCGAGCCAGGTGAGTCGGGGTCGTCGGCCAGCATCTTGCGCCCGGCCTCGGTCAGCTCGGACGGGGACGGGTGGACGATGCCGCCGAACGTCTCGATCATCAGTTTGCGGTACGGCTTCTGGTCGTACGAGGCCCGGACCTGCCAGATCTCGCACTCGAGGCCGAACTGGGCGGCCGCGAAGGCCAGGGCCGTGCCCCACTGACCAGCGCCGGTCTCGGTGGTGAGCCGCCGGATGCCGGCCGAGGCGTTGTAGTAGGCCTGGGGCACCGCGGTGTTGGGCTTGTGCGATCCGGCCGGCGAGACACCCTCGTACTTGTAATAGATCTTCGCGGGCGTGCCGAGCGCCTTCTCGAGCCGGTGCGCGCGGTACAGCGGCGACGGCCGCCACAGTCGATAGACCTCGAGCACCTCGGGCGGGATGGTCACGTAGCGCTCGGTCGTGACCTCCTGCTCGATGAGGGCCATCGGGAACAGCGGCGCCAGGTCGTCCGGCCCGACCGGTTGCAGGGTGCCGGGGTGCAGCACGGGCGGGGGCGGGCTCGGCAGGTCCGGCACGATGTTGTACCAGCTGGTCGGCATCTCCGATTCGGACAGCAGGATCTTCGTGGCGTCGTCGCTCATTCCCCGATCATGCACCCTGCGGCCCTCGTCAACAGCCGTTTACATCCGTTCGAGGACCGGTACGCTGTTCGGGTGACCAGCCCTTCACCGACCACCCGCCGCCGCGACGCCGCACGCACGCGCCAGCTGCTGCTCGAGGCCGCCCGGCAGCGGTTCGCCAACGACGGGTACGCGGCCACGACCGTCCGCGACATCGCCGACGACGCCGGGGTGAACGTGGCGCTGATCAGCCGCTACTTCCAGTCCAAGGAGGGCCTGTTCGAGGCCTGCCTGACCAGCGCCGTCGACGACATGCGGCGCGCGGCCGGCACGGCGACCCTGGCCGAGGTGCCGGAACGGATCGCCGAGCAGGCGGCCGGCATCGATTCCGACGGCTTCCCGCGCCAGCTGGTGCTGCTGCTGCGCTCCTCGGGCGATGCCCGGGCCGACGAGATCCGGGTCGGCATCCTGCGCACGTACGCCCGGAACCTCGCCGTCCTGGCCGGCTGGACCGAGGGCGACGACGACCTGCTGCTGCGCGCCCAGATCACCATCGCGGCCTCGCTCGGCATCGCGATGCTGCGCTCGAAGACGAAGCTCGAGCCGCTCGCCTCGGCGACCAAGGAACAGCTGGTCGGCCCGCTCGCCGACCTCGTCGGGGCGGTGCTGTCGAAGAAACCCGCCACGTAGGGTCGGCTCATGCACGACCTGATCCGGCCCCTCGTCGTCGCGCCGATGGCGGGCGGTCCCTCCACACCGGCCCTGGTCACGGCGGCCACCGCGGCGGGCGCGACCGGCTTCCTGGCCGCCGGCTACAAGTCTCCCCCGGCGGTCGAGGCCGAGCTCCGGGCGGTCGGCGGGGCGTACGGGCTGAACATCTTCGTGCCGGGACCGCCGGCCGACGGGCGGGCCGTGGAGCGCTACCGCGAGCTGCTGCGCCCCGAGGCCGAGCGCTACGGGGTCGAGCTGCCCGCGCTGCGACTCGACGACGACGATCATTTCCCCGAGAAGGTCGAGCTGGCCATCGCGTACGGCGTTCCGCTCGTCAGCTTCACCTTCGGGGTGCCGGAGCGGGCCGTGGTGACCGCGTTGCAACGGGCCGGCTCACGCGTGCTGATCACCGTGACGTCAGCCGGCGAGGCCGCGCGGGCCCTCGCCGTCGGGCCGGACGCGCTGATCGCGCAGGGTGGCCCGGCCGGCGGCCACTCGGCCACCACCAGCCCGGCCGGCTTCACCGGCGACACCACCACCCTGGAGGTCCTCGCGGCCGTCAAGGCGGAGGTGCCGGTCGTCGCGGCCGGCGGCGTGGCCACGGCCGCCGACGTCGAGCGGCTGCTCGCGGCCGGGGCGGTGGCGGTGCAGTGCGGCACGGCGTTCCTGCTGGCCGACGAGGCCGGCACCCGTCCCGCGCAGCGCGAGTTCATGCTGGCCGGGCGGGCCACCGCGACGGTGGTGACGCGGGCCTTCACCGGGCACCCGGCGCGGGCGCTGCGCAACCGGTTCACCGACACCTACACCGCGGTGGCGCCGATCGGCTACCCGGCCGTGCACCACCTGACAGCGCCGATCCGGGCCGCTGCGGCTCAGGCCGCCGACGCCGACGGCATCAACCTGTGGGCCGGCGCCGGCTTCCGCTCCGCGCGCAGCGGCACCACCGCGGCGCTGGTGGCCAGGCTCATGCCCGGTTCCCAGTCGTAGCGGCCGGCCCAGCCGAGCACGTCGATCGTCCGGCGCACCTCGGGCGACGGATCGCGCATCCAGAGCCGGCGACCGGCGTCCGGACCCGCTGGGTCGTCCGCGCCAGGCCCCGGGCGCCGCCGATGTCGACGAAGGTGACGGCCGACAGATCGCGGAGTTCGTGGCGCGGGGGGCTCGGGGCGCCGCCGCCCCCTTCAGAAGGCGTACAGCTGATACCGGCTGATCTCGTGGAAGCCCAGGCGCTCGTAGACCGGGACGGCGATCGGGGTGGAGGTCAGCGCGGCCATCGGGATGCCCCGCACGGCCGCCCGGCGCAGGACGGCCTGGGTCAGGGCGGCGCCGATGCCACGGCGACGGTGGTCGGGACGGGTGCCCACGAAGTACAGCGTCACGAGGCCGTCGGTGAACCACGCCTCGGCGGTGCCGGCGATCCGGCCGTCGTCGAGGCGGGCCGCCAGGCGCAGCACGGCGTGGCCGAAGGTCTTCTCGCGCTCAGCCGCCCTCGGCGCCGCCTCGGGCGGGATTCCGGAGACCTGCGCGTACGCGGTGACGAACTCGCCGATGTCGCGGGCGTCCTCGATGGAGACGCCGGACGGTTCGGGCACCACCGAGGCGGCGGCGACCTCGGCCACCATGACGGGCAGGCGGCTTACCGGCCGGGCGCCCAGGGCTTCGAGGGCCTCGGCGGTGCCGGGGTCGCTGTCCGCGCCGACCCACCACACGCGCGGGACGCCGTCGAGAAGGTCACCGGCCTGCGCGTACGCCTCGGCCGGGGCCCGGCCGGCCAGGCGCACCACGCCGTTGAGCGGAGCGTGCGGCAGGCCGCTGCGGTAGACGTCACCCGTCGCTGGGCCGTCGTTCCAGCCCAGTAGGTACGACCGGTTGGCGGCCAGCACAGTTTGGACGAGCCCGTCGGCCCGGTCCCGGTGGATCATGCCCGGATGGTCATCCGCGAGACGCGGTCGCCGGCGGCGCGGAACGTGAAGTGGCTCGGGCCGTTGAAGCCGTTGCCACCGACCGCGGCCGTGACAACCGTCTCGTCGCCGGCCCGGCTCACCTGCTCGACCGCGAGGGTGACCTGCTTGCCGATGAACTCGCGATCGCTCCACCCGCGGATGGCCTCGGCGCCGCGGAACTCGCGGCCCCAGTCGTCGACGACGCCGTCGGCCGTGAACCCGGCCAGGAACGCGTCGGTGTCGTGGGCGTTGGCCGCGTCGAGCAGCCGCTTCGTGGGTGCGTCGAGCTCTGCTGTCACGCTGCCAGATTGCCACGCACCGCTGGACCGCGTGTCCCGCGCCGCACGTGAGCCTGCCCATACCGGGCCCGCGGCGAGGGTGCGAACTCCTACGTTGGGATGGTGACTCTGGTTGACACCGCTGACATCGCGGCCCGCGCCTGGCTCGGCGCCCTGAAGCTTCTCGCCGGCTCGCAGCGCGACGGGTGGTTCAGCCAGACGCCCGGCGGCACCGCCGAGATCGTCACGGGCGCGCCGTTCCCCTCGCTGAACGGCGTCGCCGCGATCACCCGCGACCCGTCGCCCGACGAGATCGCCGAGCTCGCCGCCTCGCCCCGGCTCAACGACGTGGCGTGGACGATCCACGTGCGCGGCGACGACGTCGACGAGCGGATCGTCGGCGTCGCCGACAAGCACGGCCTCACCGGCAGCATGCCGCTGCCGTTCATGGTGCGCGAGCTGACCGCGGCGGACGCGGCCGACGTTCCCACCGCGCGCCGCATCACGAGTTCCGACAGCATGTCGTACCAGCGCACAATGGCGGCCGGGTTCGAGGCGCCGGAACCGCTGTTCACGATCTTCGCCGAACCCGCCGTCGTCGAGCTGCCGGGTGCGAGCGGCTACCTGGTCGAGGTCGACGGGGTGCCGGTGGCCACGTCGTTCGGCTTGCTGATGGGCGACCAGGTGGGTGTCTTCAATGTCGCCGTGCCGCCCGCCTTCCGGCGCAAGGGCTACGGCCGGGTCGCGACCGCCGCGGTCCTCCGGGACGCCTACGCGGCCGGTGCCCGCACCGCCTTCCTGCACGCCACGCCGGACGGGCTCCCGCTCTACCGCGCGATGGGTTTCGAGCCGGCCGAGAACTGGACGGTGTTCGCCGCGGGCGCATGACCCACTCATCGGCCGCCCGGTCGGGCGGGCAGCGCTCTGCGGAGAACTCCCGGCGAGCCGGGCGGCCGCCCACCTGCGCGGCGACGAGCGGCGCGGAGCAGCTGTTAGCGGCTCGCGGGACGGGTTACTTGACCAGCGTCAAGCGGGGGCGGTCGGTGGGTTCGGCGCCGCGGCGGGTGGCCAGGCGGCGAACCCCCCGGGCTGCCAGCACGACCAGGAGCAGCGCCGCGGAGTCGCGGACGAAGACGTAACCGGCCTCGCCGAGACCCAGGTCGGTGTTGACTACCTTGAGCAGCACCGCCGCCGACAGGGCGGAGAGCGCAGCGACCCCGGCCAGCCGAGCCAGCGAGGCCCCGGCGCGGCGGAACCGGTCGCCGTGGCCGAGCCAGTAGCCGGGCAGCCGGCGGTCGAACAGCCACGCGAACAGCAACGCCGGCACGACCTGGGGCACGGCCTGCACGAACGAGTGCAGCAGGCCGCCGTCGTTGCCCGGGGCGAGCACGGCGGCCACGCTGAGCGCGATGACGTCGAGGTTGCGCCGGCCGTAGCGGCCCTGCGCAACCAGCCAGAGCGCGCCGACGGCGGCGGCCGGCCAGAACAGGCGTACGCCGGAACCGGACGCGGCCGTGGCCAGCCCGGCGACCGTGGCCGCCAGGTAGAGCGCGGCGAAGCCGGCCGTCCTCAGGGCATAACGGAACACGCTCAAACTGCACCTCGGCGGGGGTGGGTGCCGATAGGGGGACCTCCTACTTCGGCACCGGCACCGCCGGGTTGAGACTTAGTCCCGTACGCCGGAACCGCTGTTGACCGGCTCGCGCCGCTGCACGGACGGCTTGGCCCGCGCGGCCTCGCACTCCTCGCCGACGATCGTGAGGAAGTGGCGTTCCTTGCGCGTGCCCTTCGACGACCAGGCGCTCGACACCCGGCGCCACCAGCTGCGCGCCTCGGGGTTGGCGAACAGATCCTCCAGGTTGAAGCGCAGCGCCTTCTCGTCGAGCTTGCCGATGTGCCACAGGGTGTTCCAGTGGGCCATCCACAGGCTCATCCCGATCGCGGTCTTCCGCTCGTCGGAGGGCGGGCGGTCGGTGGCGTTGTAGTCCAGCTCGGGATGGTCGAGCATCAGCTTGATCAGCTCGAAGTGGCGCTCGCGGACGTCGACCATCTGCGCGGTGCGGGCCTGTTGCTGCTGCACGACAAGGGCAATAACGACGGCGAGGAGCGCGGCAATCGACACGACGGTGGGTAGATCGGTCATCATCACTCTCTGTTCCTTGTGCGCGGCTCCGGCTGCGGTCAGGGGGCCGCCGGCTGGTGCGCGCTGACGATCAGGGGGCGCGGTTTCCCATAGCTCTTTCGTGCCCGAGGGCTTCGACAACGAAGTCTGGCACTGTCGGCACGTGAGCAGTTGCGATGTATTCCGTACTGGACAGACACGTGATCCGGTCGCTCGGTCGGAGTATTGTCAGGGCCGCCGCGGTGTGCATGCGCAGGTCACGATGCATAGGCCTTCGTGCGTAGGACCAGTAGTCCATGCCCGATTCGATGCCTTGTGCAGCTCTCCACATACCATCTGTCACCGTCACCGCCGAAAACGGCGAACGCGAACAATGCCGGTTTCCTCGTCGATCCGGACAATCAGGTCGCTATGGCCACCGCCACGGCCCCTGTGGGCGGTCGCTCCGATGGTCTTCCTCTTTGTCCTTTTGTGGACGACGTAACAAGGACGTAACGAGGGGTTGACCGGACGCGACAGGAACAGCCATGTTTGCGTTCATCCCCTCCCAGGCCGAGGTTTCGTGGGGCCTCCGGAGCAAAGGACCAGTTGTATGAGGACGCGTCCTGCGCCGCTCCCTTCCCGCGGCAGCGACACCCGTTCCCCCGTCATCGGCGTGGTCGCCCAGAACACGACCCTGTACGGCCCGGCCAGCATGGTCCGGGCCATCGGCGACGCCGGGCTCGACGCCGGCCTGCCGGTCACCGTCGGGCACGTCTGCGGCTACGACTCGGTGGCCGCCACCCGCCGCCTCGTCGTCCGCCTGACCGGTCAGGGCGTGGCCGGCCTGATCGTCGTGGCGCCGGTCGACGCGGCGGCCGCCGTGCTCGACGCCGTCCCCGCCGGCATGCCGGTGGTGACCGTGGACGGACCGCCCCGCTGCCCCACCGCCAACGTCTCGGTCGACCAGCACGCCGGCGGGCTGCTCGCCACCCGGCACCTGCTGGCCAACGGCCACCGCACGGTATGGCACGTGGCCGGCCCCGAGCAGTGGCACGGCAGCCGAGCCCGCGAGGCCGGCTGGCGGGCCGCGCTGGCCGAGGCCGGAGTGCAGGCGCCCCCGACGGTTCGCGCCGAGTGGTCGGCTGCCTCCGGCTACCGCTGCGGCCGCCTGCTCGCCGACAACCCGTCGTGCACGGCCGTCTTCGCGGCCAGCGACGACATCGCCCTGGGCGTCATGCGCGCGATGGCCGAGCGCGGCCGCCGCATCCCCGAGGACGTCAGCGTGGTCGGCTTCGACGACGTGCCCGAGGCCGGCTACATCAATCCCGCGCTGACCACGGTGCGGCAGGAGTTCGCCGATGTGGGCCGCGAGGCGCTGCGCCTGCTGCTCGACCAACTCGGCGCCAGCAGCCGGGACGCCGAGTCGGTGCGCCTCGAGCCGGTGCTGATGACGCGGGGCACGGTCAGCGCGGTGGCCTGAGCCGGGGCTGCTGCTTAGAGTGTCAGGATGGTCGAGCAATGGCTGCTCGAGGGCGATCCGGCCGTTCGGTGGCGGGTGCTGCGGGATCTGACCGGCGCGTCTCCGGGCGAGGTCGAGCGGGAACGGCACCGGGTGGCGGCCGAGGGCTGGGGCGCGAGACTCCTGGCCGCGCAGAACGACGACGGCGGGTGGGGTGAGGGCGTCTACTCCCCGAAGTGGACCTCCACGACGTACACGCTGCTGCGTTTGATCTGGCTGGGCCTGGAACCGGGGCACCCGGCGGCGCTGAAGGGCTGCGAACAGCTGTGGGAATGGCGCTCGCGATGGCGGAGCCCGGAAACCTGCATCGCGTCGATCCTGGTGCGGATCACGAGCCATTTCCGCTTCTCCGCCGCGGGGCTCGACGACCTGGTCACTCACCTGCTCGAACGCCAGCAGACCGACGGCGGCTGGAACTGCAAGAGCAGAGACAGGGCCGATCTGCACGGCTCCTTCCACACCACGATCCTGGCGTTGGAGGCCCTTTCCGCGTACGACGGCCCGGTGGACACCAGCGAGGCGGCGAAGCGCGGGCGGTCGTTCTTCCTGCGCCACAAGCTGTATCAGTCGCACCGCACCGGCGACGTGGCGATCCCGGCCAGCGTACGTTTTCCCGCCTTCCCGGAATGGCACTTCGACGTGCTGCGCGGCCTGGAGCACTTCCGGCTCGCTCAGGTGCGGGACGACCGCCTCGGCGACGCGATCGGCATCCTGCGCGGCGCCCGGAAGAGGAACGGCCGCTGGTCCACCTACTCCCCCTACGCGGGCAGGCAGTGGTTCGCCATCGAGCCGCCCGGCGACAGCAGGTGGAACACCGTCCGCGCGCTGACGGTCCTGAAGTGGTGGGACGGCTCGGCCCCGGTCAGCGCGTAGGCGGGTGGTCGGGCCACGGCACCGCGTAGGCCGGATCGGCGCCGTCGGTGATGCGGGCGTACCGCAGCAGCTCGCGCACGATCCCGGCGTTGCCCATGGCCCACCCGGGCTCGGGTTCAAGCGCGCTGGGCGTCGCCCGGTGTTCATGGTTCGACCAGCGCACCCCGCCGGCGTCGGTCGTGGCCCGGGTGCGCAGGTCTTCCACCAGCACGTCGGCGAAGTCGAGCGGCTCGCCCTGCTCGACGTGCCGGTCACAGGCGAGCGCCAGGACGCCCGCCGTTCCGCAGCAGCGGCCGTTGTTGTCCCAGAAGCCGGGGCGCACCCGGCGCGGCAGACCGCTGTGGGTGACGGTGTGCCAGCACCGGTCGGCTCGAACGGCCCAGGCGCTGTCGCCGGTGAGGGCGCCGAGCAGGCGGAAGACCTGGGCGTCGCCGGCCGGGCCGTTGCACCAGCCGTAGCTGTAGCGCTCGATCAGCTCGGGCCGGTGCGGCGGATCGGAGTGCGGGACGAGGAAGCCCGCCGGTCCGGCCTCGTCGCGGGCGACCACGTCAGCCGCTCCGGCCAGAGCCAGCTCGAGCAGGTCGTCACGGCCGACGGCGGCGGCCACGGCGGCCAGCGCGCACACGATGCCCAGCGTCCCGTGGGCGATGTGGTGCGAGCGCGGCGGCGTGGGGCGGACCGCCCAGTTGACCCCGCCGGGCGTGGCGTCGGCCGTGCGCAGGTAGGGCTCCACGGCCAGGACGGCCAGGTCGACGTCGCCGGCGTGCAGGGCGCCGAGCGCGATGCCGGCGTTGCCGAACAGCAACTCGTGCATGTCGCCCCAGCCGCGGCCGTCGAAACGGGAGCGCACGAGGCTCAGGGCCCGGTCCGCCGCCCGGTCCGCCTGCTCGTCGCCGAGCAACCGGTGCACCGACCGCAGGACGACGGCCGTCCCGGTCAGCCCGAAGTAGAGCGAGCAGCCCTCGTCGTCCTCGACCGTGGCCGCCAGGGCGGCCGCGCCGCGAAGAGCGGCGTCGCCGTAGCGGTCGTCCCGGAAGTGGCGCCGGCCCTCCAGCAGGGCGAGCACGACACCGGCCGTGCCGCTGTACAACGTCCGGTCGAGGTCGTTCCCGGCGGAACCGGTCAGCCAGTCCAGGGCTCCGCGGGCCAGTGCCTCGGTTGCATCCCGGTCCGACATGGGCCCACTCCATCAGACCGCCGGGGCCAGGCCGCATCAGACCGCCCGAGCCAGGCCGCATCAGACCGCCCGAGCCAGGCCGCATCAGACCGCCCGAGCCAGGCCGCATCAGACCGCCCGAGCCAG
>NZ_JAHWFK010000010.1 GCF_019710575.1 Paractinoplanes polyasparticus
AGGAGACTCAGTCATGAGCGCTTCACTTGTTGTCACCGACCTCCGCGTCGAGTTCTCGGGTTTCGTCGCGGTCGGCGGCGTCTCCTTCGACGCGCATCCCGGCGAGGTCCGGTTCCTCATCGGCCCGAACGGCGCCGGCAAGACGACCTGCATCGACGCCATCACGGGGCTGACCAAGGGCACCGGGTCGGCCAAGCTCGGCGAGAAAGAGCTGCTGGGCAAGCAGGTACACAAGATCGTCCGGCTCGGGGTGGGCCGTACGTTCCAGACCGCGAGCGTCTTCGACGAGCTGACCGTGCTGCAGAACCTCGACATCGCCGCCGGGCTCCACCGCTCCTCGGCCTCGCTGCTGCGGGCCCGGCGCGGCGTCGACCCGTCGATCGAGCACGCGCTGGAGGAGACCGGCCTCGCCGGCGAGCTCGCCACGCCGGCCGGCATCCTGTCGCACGGCCAGAAGCAGTGGCTGGAGATCGCGATGCTGCTCGTGCAGGACGCGAAGGTGCTACTGCTCGACGAGCCCGTCGCCGGCATGAGCCACGACGAACGCACCGCGACCGGCGAGCTCCTTCAGCGCATCGCGGCGAAGCGGATCGTGCTCGTGGTCGAACACGACATGGACTTCATGCGCCGTTTCGCCACCCGCGTGACCGTGCTGCACCAGGGCAAGGTGCTCTCGCAGGGCACGGTGGCCGAGGTCCAGGCCGATCCCCAGGTGCAGGAGGTCTACCTCGGCACCGCGGGCGCCGCCACCACGGCCGCCATGTCGGTCGTGCCGGAACCGGTGGCCGAGACGCTGAAGCTGACGGAGGACTGACATGCTCGAGATCACCGACATCGAGGCCGGCTACGGGCGTACACGGGTGCTGCACGGCGTGACGGTGCCGGCCGGCAAGGTGGTGGCCGTGCTCGGCCACAACGGCGCCGGCAAGACGACCCTGCTGCGCCTCGCGATCGGCCTCATCAAGCCGACGAAGGGCCGCGTGCTGTTCGACGGCGAGGACATCTCGTCGCTCGCCCCCAACAAGCGCGTTGCCCGCGGTATGGCGTACGTGCCGCAGGGTCAGCAGTCGTTCGGCCAGCTCACGACGATGGAGAACCTCCAACTCGCCGCGGACGGGCGCCGGCGCGGCCGGACTCTCATCGACGCGCAGCTGGCCCGCTTCCCCGCCCTGGAGAAGTTCGCGACCCGGAAGGCGGGCCTGCTCTCCGGCGGGCAGCGCCAGCAGCTCGCGATCGCCCGCGCCCTCATCACCGAGCCGAAGCTGCTCATCCTCGACGAGCCGACCGAGGGCATCCAGCCCACGATCGTCGCCGAGATCGAGCAGACGATCATGCAGCTGGCCGGCGAGGGCATCCATGTGCTGCTCGTCGAGCAGCACATCGGCTTCGCCCTCGAGGCCGCCGAACGCTACGTTGTGCTCGCCTCGGGCTTCGTCACACACACCGGCGAGGGCGGTTCGGCCGCCGCCTCGACCGTGCGAGCCGCCATGGCGATCTGAGCCGACATGACCGGCTTCCACGCCGGAAATGCCGTCGTAACACCGGACAGGGAGGATCCCCCACGCGAAGGTGCCTTAGGGGATGCCACTGTGTCGACGGACAACGCACGCGCGGCCGCGGAGGACAGCCTCGAGGACTATGCCTTCCGCTATGTGCCGCGCACCTTCCGGCGCTGGAGTGCGGCGTCGGTCGGCGCGACCGCCCTCGGGTCCATCGCGTTCCTCGCCGACTTCTCGATCGGCGCGAGCATCGGCATCGACCACGGCACGGACAACGCCGTGCTCGGCATTCTTTTCGCGTCGGTCATCATCCTCATCGTGGGCGTGCCCGTCGCCTACTATGCCGCTCGCTACAACCTCGACCTCGACCTGATCGCCCGTGGCGCGGGTTTCGGCTACTACGGCTCGATGATCACGACCGTGATCTTCGCCGGCTTCACCTGCATCTTCTTCGCGTTGGAGGGCGCCATCATGGCGCAGGGGCTGCAACTGGCGACGGGGATGCCGCTGTGGCTCGGCTATCTCATCTCGACCGTCGTCGTGATCCCGATCGTCATCTACGGCATGCGTGCGCTGGAGCGCCTGCAGTTCTGGACCACGCCCCTGTGGCTCGCCCTCGCCCTGCTGCCGCTGCTGTGGATCCTCGTCTCCGACCCCGAGTCGGTGCGCGCCTTCACGTCGTTCACCGGCAACTCCGACGGCTCGGTCAGCTTCGGCGCCGTCGTGTCGAGCGCGGCCGTGTGCTTCGCCCTCACCCCGCAGCTGGCGGAACAGATCGACTATCTCCGCGCCATGCCGCCGCGCACGCCGTCGAACGCCCGCTCGTGGTGGACGTCGTTCGTGTTCTCCGGCCCGGGCTGGATCATCTTCAGCGGCACCAAGCAGGTGATCGGGGTGTTTCTCGCCGTCTACCTGCTCGTGAAGGTCGAACCCGCTCTCGGGCACCGCGCGACCGAACCGGTCAAGCAGTTCGTCGGGATGTACCAGACCCTCGTCCCCGACTGGCTCGCGATCATCCTCGCCGTCGTGCTCATCGTGGTCGCGCAGGTGAAGATCAACGTGACGAACGCGTACTCGGGCTCGCTCGCGTGGTCGAACGTCTTCACCCGGGTGGCGAAGCACTACCCGGGTCGTACGGTCTTCGTGCTGTTCAACCTCGTGATCGCGTACGTGCTCATGATGTTGGACGTCTTCACCCTCATCACCTTCGTGCTGAGCCTGTACGCGAACGTCGTCATGGCGTGGCTCGTGACGATCGCCACCGATATCGCAGTCAACAAGTGGGTGCTACGCATCTCGCCGCGCTACCCCGAGTTCCGTCGCGGCATGCTGCACGACTGGAACCCGGTGGGGCTCGTGTCGGTGGGGCTCGCCTCGGTGCTGTCGCTGCTCGCGTTCGCCGGGCTGCTCGGCGCCGCTGTCAAGCCGTTCTCGGTGCTCATCGCGATCGGCGTCGCGGTCGTCGCCACGCCGGTCATGGCCGTCGCCACGCGGGGGCGCTACTACCTGCGCCGCCGGTCCGACGGCATCGACTCCCCCCGGTTCGACGAAGACGGCAACCCCTCGGGCGAGCGGCTCCGCTGCCATGTCACCGGGTACACCTTCGAGCGGCCGGATATGCTGGCCTCGGCTGAGAGAGGACCGCACGGCCAGGTGCAGTACGTCTCGTCGCTGGCGCTCACACTCGACGATTCCGACCGCTACGTGCTCCCGCCGGAAGTCACCGGGCCCCCGCGCTGGGCGGCCGCCCGCAGAGCATCCCAAAGACGTGGGGGGACGTGATGGAGGAGTCGGTCGACACCGCGACCGCGATTCTCGCGAGCGCCGCGGTGCTGCTGCGCGAGCGCATGTTCGACGACATCTCCTACCGGGCGCTGGCCGACGAGGTGGGAATCTCGGAGCGCACGATCTACCGCCAGTACCCCACCCGCGCGCACCTGCTCGCCGCCCTCTCGAACTGGATCGAGCAGACCTCGTTCCCCCTGCCCCCGTTCGTGACCGTCTCCGATTTCCGCGCCGCCGCGCACGAGCGTTTCCGGGCCTTCGACGCTTTGCCCGCGTATGCGTACGTCGGCGCCCGGGCGTCCGCGATCTCGCCGACGCTCGACACGGAGCCCGCCTACATCACCCGGGCGATCGAGGCGATGCTCGACGTGGCGGCGCCGACGCTCAACCGACGGGATCGGCGGCGGGTCGCGGCGTCCCTGCGCTACTTCTCGTCGGCGATGTTCTGGGCGCGCCTGCGCACGGGCTTCGACCTGGACGCCGGCGAGATCTGCGACGCGTTCGACCGCGCCGTCGACACCGTGCTCGCCAAGCTGCCCTCCGCTGCCGCGACGCGGGCGGAGCCGTGACCGTCCCGGAGCTGAGCGGCACGCAAGCGGCCGTCCTCGCCGCCTACGCCGAACTGATCGAGGAGGTCGGCAGCGACGACGTGTCGTACCGGGTCATCGCCCGCCGGGCCGGCATCGCCGAGCGAACGGTGTTCCGCAACTACCCCACGCGCGTAGACCTGCTCCTGGCCACCGCCGAGTGGATCGAGGCGACGCTGTTCGCCCGCGAGGAGTCACAGTCGATCTTCGACATCCCCCTGGCCATCCGCGAGGCGATGGAGCGCTACGACGCGCGCCCGGAACTCGCCCACGTCGTCGCCGAAACAGCAATGCGCGGCGTGAGCGGCGCGGCTCCGTCCCCCGGCCGAGCCCAACTCGAGCAGCTGCTGGACGCCGAAGTGCCCTCCCTCGACGCGGCGCAGCGCAGGGCGGTCATCGCGGCGCTGTCACACCTCGACTCCGTCGGAACCTGGGTGACGTTCCGCCGCGAGTTCGGCATGGACCGCCGAGACATCGCCGACGCCGCCGCCTGGGCAGCGGAGGCGGTACTCGACACCATCCGCGACCGCGTCGCCCCGTAGCGGGGTGTTCGCACGTCGTCGCCGTCAAGAACCGGTGAACGAGTCGGAGCCCAGCACGGTGAGCAGGGCCAGCTTGTCGTAGCTCTCGGTTCCGGGTGCAGCCGTGAAGATGAGCAGCGACTGACCCTGGTCGGGATCGAGCAGGGTCTGGCAGTACAGGTCGATCCGCCCGACCTCGGGGTGGACGAAACGCTTGGCGCTGCTCCAGCGCAGACCGACCTCTTGGCGGTCCCACAACTCGGCGAACTCCCGGCTGATCCGCCGCAGCTCGGTCACCAGTGCCGCCGCCGGCGACCCGGGGCCCTGCGCGGCACCCGCGGCGCGCAGGATCGAGACGTACACCCGGCTGTTCAGGTGGTGATCGTCGGCCAGGTAGCGGGAGCGCGCGGCGGGATCGGTGAACCAGCGGTAGAGAGCACTGCGGGCCGGGCCGGTGTAGCGCGTCTCGTCGCCCAGCAGGGCCACCGCCGGCGGGGTCTGCTGCAAGGTCTCGCCGATGGGACCGACGATCTCGGCCGGGGTGTCCTGCAGCCGGTCCATGACGCGCAGCAGCCCCGGGCTGATGTGGGCGTCGCGCAGCTGCCGCGACTGCAGGCGGTGCCCGCACAGCAGAAACAGGTGGTCCCGCTCCTCCGGGGTCAGGCGCAGGCCACGGGCGATGGCCGCGGCCATCTGCTGCGACGGCTGGGAGCCGCTGCCTCGCTCCAGCCGGGCCAGATAGTCGGCCGACATGTCGCACAGCTCGGCGACCTCTTCGCGGCGCAACCCACTCGTACGCCGCCGCGCGCCCCGCCGCAAGCCGACGTCCTCGGGTTGCAGCGCCAACCGGCGGCCGCGCAGAAAAGCGGCCAGGCCGTCGCGGTCGAGTGCTGTGTCCGCCATCGGGCTCCCCTCTCTCGGCCCCTATCGTCGCCCGGCCGGTGATCGTTAGCCACGCCCTGTCATTCAGTGGCTGAGCAGGTCCTTCATCCGGGCCCCGGCCGGACGGTGCACTGGTGGGACAGCCACCTCGAGAGGAATTCCGATGACCGGATGGACCGCCGACCAGCTTCCGACCATGACCGGCACCAGGGTGGTGATCACCGGCGCCACCGGCGGGATCGGCCTGATCACCGCGCGCGAACTGGCCCGTGTGGGCGCCACGGTCGTCCTGGCCGCCCGCAACGTCGACAAAGCGCGCCGCGCGGTAGCCGGCATGCGCGGCGACTTCGTGGTTCACCGCCTCGACGTCGCCGACCTGGACTCCGTACGAGATTTCGCGCAGTCCTACACCGGCAACGTCGACATCCTGATCAACAACGCCGGCGTGATGGACATCCCCGCCGCCCGCACCGCGCAGGGCCTGGACCTGCAGACCGCAACCAACTACTTCGGCCCGTTCCTGCTGACCAACCTGCTGCTCCCCCGCCTGACCGACCGTGTGGTGACGGTGGGCAGCCAACTGCACCGTTTCGGCAAGCTCAACCTGAACGACCTCGACTGGCGCACCCGGAAGTACAACGGTCTGGCCGTCTACGAATCGTCCAAGCTCGCCGTGGTGCTGTTCTCCCTGGAGCTGCAGCGCCGCCTGACTGAAGCCGGCAACACCGTACGGTCGGTGGTCGCCCACCCCGGGGTCGCGCGCACCAACCTGGTCAGCCACTCTCCGCTCGGCGTCATCAACCGCCTCCCGTTCCTGGTGCAGGACGCCGAACGAGGAGCGCTGCCCCTGCTCTACGCAGCCACCCAGAACGTCCCCGGCAACGCCTACGTGGGCCCGGACGGTCTGTTCAGCTTCACCGGCTACCCGATGATCCGCAAACCCAGTCGGGCCGCCCAGAACCTCACCACCGCCCGAACTCTGTGGCACGCGACCGCCACCCTCACCGGCGCCTGATTCGGGCGCGGCACACCGCTACTCCGACTGGCGGGCCAGGCCGATGAGATTGTCCAGGCGCTGGGCCGGCTTCGCATCGGCGACGCCGGGGCGCCACTCGGTCACATCGACCAGGCCGGGCTCCCGCGCCGTCTGCGGAACCGAGGAATCAACCTTCGGAGCCGCGCCCTTCTCACCGGACGGCTCAGACATGAGGGCTCCGTTCAGTCGTGAGATCGCTCGGAATCCCCCTCATCGTCCACCCCACCGAGCGGGAACAGAACCGACACAGTGGATTCCTTCAGCGCGACCCGCCCCAGCTCCATTCGTCATACCGTCAATGAGTGACTCTCAGCCGGGACAGACCAGGGTGCGGGGACCCCCGAAGGTCCCCGCACCCCGTCGTGCGCGGTCTGTCGATCAGCTGTAGACCTCGAACTCGAAGAGCGAGTAGCCCCAGCCGGTGGCCCGGGCCGTGCCGTTGATCCGCAAATACCGGCCGGTGGTGGCCAGCGCGGTGTGGTCGTCGACCCCACCGTCGCCGCCGGTGATCGTCCGGGCTGTGGTCCAGGTCGTCCCGTTGGCCGACGTCTGGATCTGGTACGCGGACCCGTACGCCCCTTCCCAGGTCAATTTGACCCGATTGATGGGGGAGGACTGACCGAGGTCCACCTGGATCCACTGCGGGTCGGCGAAGGCGCTCGCCCACCTGCTGGTCAGCGAACCGTCCACCGCCGCAGAGGCCGGGTAGGCGACCGCCTCGGTGCTCGACGCCGTCGCCGGCTTGTTCAACGCCAGGTTGCCCGAGGGCTGCACGACAACGCCGCCGTACACCTCGAACTCGAACAGCGAGTAGCCCCAGGCGGTGCCGCGGGCTGAGCCGTTGATCCGCACGTAGCGACCGGTGGCGCCCAGCGCCGTGTTGTCGTCCACCCCACCGTCGCCGCCGGTGATCGTCCGTACCGTGGTCCAGGTCGTCCCGTTGGCCGACGTCTGGATCTGGTAGCCGGAGCCGTAGGCCGCCTCCCAGGTCAGCTTGACCCGGTCGATGGAGGTCGACTGGCCGAGGTCCACCTGGATCCACTGCGGATCGCCCGCCGTGCTCGCCCATCTGGTGGTCGGCGAACCGTCCACCGCGGCCGACGCCGGGTAGGCGACGGACTCCGTGCTCGACGCCGTCACCGGCTTGTTCAACGCCAAATTGCCCGACTGCGGCGGGGTGGTGCCGCCGGAGGTGAACGTGAAGTCGTCGATGTCGAACAACGATCCCGCGCCGCCGGTGAACACCAGGTACAACTGCTGCGTGCCGGCCGGTGGGCTGATCGTCCCGGTGACGTCGGCCCACGTCTCCCAGCCGCCGGTCGGGGCGACCTGCACCGTGCCGGCCACCGGGCCGGTCGGTGAGCCGGTCCGCACGGTCAGCGTGCCGCCGACGCCGGCCGAGGCGACCCGCGCTTTGATGCCGGTCACGCCGGCCAGGTTGTACCGGGCGAAGGAGATCCAGTCGCCGTTCTCGATGTACCCGATGGCATTGCCGCCGTGCGCGTTGGCCTTGGCGGCGACCTGGACGCCGTTCATGGTGCCGAAGTGTTCGGCCTGCCGGGTCCGCGGTTGCAGCAGGTGCTGAGCCTGGACCGCGACTCCGGTGACGGGGGTGTACTCCGCGGCGAGCACCCCGAAGATGTTCGCGCTCGCGTCGTGCTCACCGTCCACCGTGGTCTGGATCGAGCCGCTGCAGCCGTTCCTGCTGGTGATCGGGTGACCGTGGCTGTCGTGGCCGAGCACGTAGTTGAGCACGACCCGGTTGCAGTCGATGGTGCCGGCATTCGGGTCGGTGACCCTGATCTCGTACGGCACCAGGTCGCCGAACTGGAACACCGATCCGTCGGGCGGTGCGATCAACTGGATCGATGGCCGGCCGACTCCGACGACCGTACTGGCCGTCGAGGTCTTGCCGCCGGAATCCCGTACCGTCAGCGTCGCGGTGTATTCGCCGTTCGCCGGGTAGGTGAACGTCGGGTTGGCCGCCGTGGAGTCGGTGCTGCCGTTACTGGTGAAGTCCCAGGCGTACGTGATCGGGTCGCCGTCCGGGTCGTTGCTGCCCGCCGAGCTGAACTGCACGGTCAGCGGCGCCGCGCCGGAGGACGGGGTGGCGCTGGCCTGCGCGATCGGAGCCCGGTTGCCGCCACTGTTGTACTCGATCCGGTAGAGAGCCGAGTTCTCATCTCCGCCGAACCAGGTCGTGCCGTAGTCGAGCACGTACAGGGCGCCGTCCGGCCCGAACTCCATGTCCATGATCGCCGTTCCGGTCCACGGGATCGGCTCGATCGCGCCGGCCGTGCCGTCGCCGTTCAGGGTGACCGCCTTGATCCAGCGACTCGTGAACTCCCCGAGGAAGACCTTCTTGTCGTACGACGCCGGGAACTTCACATCGGAGGCCAGCGCCGGGTTGAAGTTGTAGACGGGGCCGCCCATGGGCCCACCCCCACCCAGCTCGGGCCGCCAGGGACCCTGCCCACCGTAGGGCAGCCACGCCGCCTGCGACGCCGGCAGCGCCGTGACACCGGTGTTGTTCCGCGAGTTGTTCGTCGGCCCACCGGCACAGTTGTAGGCACCGGACGACGGCCCGGTGGGGAACGCGTACTCCTGGTAGGGGGTGTTGTAGTTGGAGCAGTACGGCCAGCCGAAGAATCCCGGCCGGGTGATCCGCTCGAACGAGACGGTGCCCGCGGGCCCGCGCTGCGGGTCGGCCGAGCCGGCGTCGGGGCCGTAGTCACCGAGGTAGACGACGCCGGTTGCCTTGTCGACGCTCATCTTGAACGGGTTGCGGAAGCCCATGGCGTACACCTCGGGCCTGGTGTTCGGCGTGCCCGGGGCGAACATGTTGCCACCCGGGATGGTGTAGCCGCCGGTCGCGCCCGGCTTGATCCGCAGCACCTTGCCGCGCAGGTCGTTGCTGTTGCCCGAGGTGCGCTGCGCGTCGTAGGCGGGGTTGCGGTCGGCCCGCTCGTCGAGCGGCGCGAAACCGGCCGAGTCGAACGGGTTGGTGTCGTCACCGGTGGACAGGTACAGGTTGCCGGCGGCGTCGAAGTCGATGTCGCCGCCGACGTGGCAGCACAGCCCACGACTGGTCGGCACGTCGAGGATCGTCACCAGCGAGGCCGGGTCGATCGTGTTGTCGTCCCGCACGGTGAACCGGCCCAGCTTGTTGGAGCCGTTGAACGGCGCGAACTGCGCCGCCGTACCCGTGGACGGAGCGTCGCCGCCGGGCGTGCTCAGCGGTGGCGCGTAATAGACGTACACCCAGCGGTTGGTGGCGAAGTTCGGGTCGGCCTTGATGCTCTGCAGACCCTCCTCGTCGTGGCTGTAGACCGGCAGCGTCAGCGCGACCTTGGTGTTGCCGTTGACGTCGGTGTACCGGATGACGCCGTTGCGCGAGGTGTGCAGCACACCCCGGTTGGGCAGCACGGTGAGGCCCATCGGCTCACCGGTCTCGGCCACGCCCTTGGCCAGGTTCACCTGGCTGAACGTGCCGGCGGCACCCTGCACCGAGCAGTTGCCGACGTTCTGCGCGGCGTACCTGATGCCGCCGAGCAGGTGGGTACGGAAGTGGGCCTCCGTGTAGCTCTCCTGGGTGTGGCCGAGGCCGGTGTACCAGGATCGGCCGCCGTCGTAGGGCCGGCACCACGAGATCGGGTGGTCGCCGTTCATACTGCCGCCGGTGTACGTGGCCTCGTTGAGATTTGCGAGGACGTGCACCTGCGAGCGGGGGTTGGTGCGGTAGTTGTACAGCTCGTCGGTGCGGTTCCAGTTCACCGGGATGCCCGCGTTGGACGGGTGAGCGGTGTCCTCGATGCGAACGGTGACCGGCTGGATCGCGGGGTGACTCGCGAAATAGGCGCCGACGAGGTTGCCGTACCAGGGCCAGTCGTATTCGGTGTCGGAAGCGGCGTGTACACCGACATAGCCGCCACCCGCGCGAAGATAACGCTCGAACGCGGCCTGCTGGGTCGCGTCGAGCACGTCGCCGGTGGTGGACAGCCAGATCACCGCTTTGAACCGGGCCAGGTTCGTGTCGGTGAACTGTGCGGCATCCTCGGTCGCCTCGACCGTGAAGTTGTTCTGCGCGCCCAGTTGCTGGATCGCGGTGATCCCCGCGGGGATGGCGTCGTGCCGGAACCCCGCGGTCTTGCTGAAGATCAGCACCGAGAAGTCGGCAGCGAATGCCGGGGCGGCGTTGACACCCATCCCGGCCAGGACAAGGGCGACGATCAGTAGCACTCTGCGAATCATGATCGGTTGGGTCCCTCTCGTGAGGAAGCAGCCGAGACGTGCGCCGATCACGTCTCGAACGTGGCCGCGGTAGGCGCCCCCGCGATGGGTCCCTGAGCGCGCATGACGATGTCGCGCCTGTCCCAGCGATGGAGGGTCGGCACGTCGCGCATCGGGGGAACGTCGCGCGGCGCCGCGATGGGGGATGGAAGTGAGTGGGGTGGTCGTAGGCGGCTGCGACGGCACCTGGTCGGGGATGCGGTGCCGTCAAATCTTGGAGCTCAAATCCTCGGAGAGCGCTTTCTCAGAGGTGCTGAAAAGTTAACAGATTCGTCATCGCCCAACAATGCCTTCATCGACCGTCGTGAAACCGGACGGCCGAAGCTCCCCTCGACCCGGAAACGTAAGGCGCTGACCGACGGAACACTCTGACGAGTACGAACTGGTGAGACCCGGTCTGCCGTTGATCCACCGTCGACCGACACCGGTGTGACACAAGCGCACGCCACATCTGCCCGTTGAGGCAACGCAACACCCGCTTATCTCACTTGATGGAGAGCGCTTCCCGAGAGACGCCATATCTGGCTGCCGACAAGTCCTCGGCCTCAGGCGGAGGGCCGGGGGACGGGCTCGCCGAAGGCGACGGCGAAGCAGCTCGACCTTTGCCCGCCCACCGGCTTCAAGCAATCCGCTGGGAGCTACTGCGCGGCCGGCCCATGGAGGCCGAGATCCGCCTGATCCTCACCGCGGCCGCACCGAAGATGAACGCCAACGAACCGATCTCTTCAGCGCACTGACCGAGCGGTTCGGGCAGCTGGGCGGAGTCAACCTCGACGTTCCGGCCCGGAGCACCCCGCCCCGAGCGGCGGACTTCAGCGAGTGATGATCGTCCTCTACACCGATGTCGTCTCTGAACTCATGCGCGCCACACCTGCTCCGCCTGTGCTCGCATGGCTACAGCAAACGTCCACCACCGGTCTCTACACCACGTCGGTCGCAGTGGCCGAGATCCGCTACGGCATCGCGCGGCTACCGGACGGCCGACGCAAGCACGACTTGCACCAGGCGGCCAACGAGATCTTCGCCGCCTTCCCTCGGCAGGTCCTCCCCTTCGACCTCGCCGCGGCCACGGCCTACGCCGACGTGGTCGCCGGCCGCGAGTCAGTCGGCAACCCGATCAGCGGATTCGACGGCCAGATCGCCGCCTGACACTGGTCAGCAGCCCGCGCGGATCCGAACTCCCAGCGCGGCGCGCCGGGTGGGTCCGTCCACGCAATCATCGATGGCGCCGACGTTGCGCAGGACGAAGTTCGTGCCTTCGACCTACGGGCGGTACTGCGCAGTTCCGCCTTCCAGGCGACGGCCGGTGGTGGCGGTGGCAGTATGGCCTCGGCGGCAGCGGCTTGGCGTTCGGCCGCATCCGCGGTCCGCTTCGCCTCGCGCGCCGGCCGGGAAGGCGTCACGCTCCGGCCTGCGTTTCGATTAGCCAGAATGGTCACTTAGCGCCGTGTGCTGGGGCGGCGCGGGATCGGCGTGAAGTAGTTGGTGGGTGCCGGGACCGGTTCGCGTACCGGATCGCCGTCGAGGATCTCGGTCATCCGGCGAACGGTCGGGTCGCCCTCGTCGGCCACGTAGTCGTTGTCACGGGTGCCGTCCCGGCCGTCGAGGATGCCGAGGTTGCGGAAGACCGGCGTCAGCAGGAACGTGAGGATCAGGTTCACGGCGAGTGCGACCACGCCGACGTAGACGCTGGCGCCGCTGTCGATGCCGATCGTGTCGAGCGGCCAGGCGGATCCGCCGAAGTGCTCGCGGACGACCGTGCGGCCGTCGGCGCCGCCGAACTTCGGTACCTGGTACAGCATCACCATGCCGACCAGCAGGCCGGCACCGATTCCGGTGCCGAGCGCCCATCGGTGGAACCAATTGGTGTAGAGGCCGAGCGCCACGGCGGGCAGCGTCTGCATGATCACCACGCCGCCGATGAGCTGCAGGTCGATCGCGAACTGCGTATTCAACAGCAGGATCACCAGCAGGGCGCCGAACTTCACGGTCAGCGAGACGGTCTTGCTGACGTATGTCTCCTCCTTGGCGGAGGCCTGCGGCCGGAAGTACTCGCGATAGATGTCACGGGTGAACAGGTTGGCCGCCGCGATCGACATGATCGCGGCTGGGACCATGGCGCCGACGCCGATGGCCGCGAAGACCATGCCGGCGGTCCAGGCCGGCGCGTTCTCGTTGAACCATTGGGGCACGACGGTGTTGCCGTTGCCACCGAGCGGCTGTGTGCCGCTGTAGATGGCGGCGAACCCGATGAGCATGATCACGCCAAGGGTGAGCGTGTAGATCGGCAGCACGGCCAGGTTGCGCCGCAGCGTGCCCCGGTTCCGCGAGGCCAGCACGCCGGTCAGCGTGTGCGGGTAGAGGAAGAGCGCCACCGCCGACCCGAGGGCCAGCGTTACGTAGTTGAGCTCGCTCTGCGCCGGCAGCAGCAGGCCGTCGTCGGTGCGCGGCGTCGCGGTGAACTTTGCCTCGGCCAGCCGGAACACGGGTTCCCAGCCGCCCGGCTTCATCGACACGAGCAGGACGACGCAGAGCACGCTCCACAGAACCAGCGTGTCCTTGACGATCGACACCAGCGCCGGCCCGCGCAGCCCGGAGCTGAACGTGTAGAGCGCCAGCACCAGGAAAGCGATGGTGAGCGGCCAGCCCTTGGGCAGACCCATCACCTCGAAGACCGCCTCGATGCCGATCAGCTGCAGCGCGATGTACGGCATCGTGGCGACGATCCCGAGGACGGCGATCACGGTGCCGAGTTCCCGTGAGCCGAACCGGGCCCGGACGAACTCCGCCGGCGTGACGAACCCGTGCACGTGGCACACCGACCAGAATCGGGCAAGTACCACGAACAGCATCGGGTAAACGATCACCAGGAAGGGCACCGGGAAGAAGCCGGCCGCGCCGATTCCGTACACCAGGGTGGGTACCGCGACGAACGTATACGCCGTATAGACGTCCCCACTGAGCAGGAAGAACGTCACCCAGTTGCCGAAGGCACGCCCGCCGAGGCCCCACTCCTCAAGGCTGTGGATGTCGTTCGGGCGGCGCCATCGGGAGGCTGCGAACCCCATGATCGCAACCAGTCCGAAGATCAACGTAAAGACGACAAGCTGGACCGTCTGGTCGTCCATGGCGGGCATCTCAGCGCGCCTTCAAGTGGACGTAGGCGATCACGACGCTCGCCAGAAACGCGAACCCGAGCTGGCACCAGTAGAAGAACGGCAGGCCGAGGAGAGCCGGCTCCGTCCGGTTGTAGATCGCCGGCACAAGCGGCAGCACGATAGGAATCATCAGCAACCAATGCCGGCGGTTGGCGTCGGGGCGCCGGAAGAAGCCTCGCAAGGTCCGGCGTACCGGGAACACGTGGTCTGGTGCGGCGTGCCGCGGACGGACAGCCGGCATGGTCCGCGGTACCTCGCCCCGCGGCGGCCATTCGGGCGGTAGGCCCTGGGTGGTGGTATGCCAGTCAACTTGTCCGTAACGCCTGTCCGCCATGACAGCCTCCGGAGTGTGATCACCAGTCCACCGGCCGCAATGCTCGCAGGTGACTTTGATCACCATCATCAACCATCGGACCGCACCCGCTCATCAATACGTCCACTTCGTACGATCTAAATTGGGGGTTGACACCAGCAATGGCGAGCGAGGTCTGGGCCGACCCCATCCCGTTCCTGACGTACGAGGTCAGGCCACCCCAAGCCGTCAGATGTCCCGTCGAGCAGCGGCGCCGGCTCCGGAACCGATGAGGCCGACACCACCGGACGGCAGTCACTGAGCGTGCGCCGGCTCGGCCGGTGCCGGCGCAATCACATGCCGGGTGTGGTGCTGAGCGGCGAGCACCGGAGGGCCCGCTGGGAACGGGCTGGTCTGGCGCGGCCGGGTGCGGTGGCGTCCGGCGCATACGAACCGCGGCATCACCGTCCCGGGCGCCATGCTGAAAGAAGTCTTCGCCGGGTCACGGCATCAGTAGAGGATGGCCAGGCACCACCTGTCGCAGCCTCGCGCTAGCATTGCTATCAACGCCGCAGGACGAGGAGATGCGCAATGGCCGCCCTCAGCATCCGAGGCCTGGACGACTCAGTCAAAAAGAAACTGCGTCTCCGAGCTGCCCGGCACGGCCGGTCCATGGAGGCCGAGATCCGCCTCATCCTCACCGCGGCCGCCGCCGAAGACGAACGTCCCAGAACCGATCTCTTCAGCGCGCTGACCGAGCGGTTCGGGCAGCTGGGCGGGGTCGACCTCGACGTTCCGGCCCGGACCACTCCCGCTCGAGCAGCAGACTTCGGCGAGTGATGATCGTCCTCGACACCAACGTCGTCTCCGAACTCATGCGGGCCACACCAGCTCCAGCGGTGCTCGCCTGGCTGCAGCAGACGTCCAGCACCGGCCTGTACACCACGTCGGTCACGGTCGCCGAGATTCGGTACGGCATCGCACGGTTATCGGACGGCCGCCGCAGACATGACCTGCACCAGGCGGCCAACGAAATCTTCGCCGCCTTCCCCCGCCAGGTTCTACCCTTCGACCTCGCCGCAGCCACGGCCTACGCCGACGTGGTCGCCGGCCGCGAAGCCGACAGCAACCCGATCAGCGGATTCGACGGCCAAATCGCCGCCATCTGCCGATCACAGGTCGCAACCCTCGCCACCCGCAACACCAAGGACTTCGTCGACACCGGGATCTCGCTCATCGACCCCTGGCAGTAGACAACCGCCTGACGTCCGCAGCTCGAGTCTCGCGAACTCAGCACGAACCCGGCTACCCGCCCAGCGCGGTTCGCGCAACGCCTCAATCTAGCTGACCGTCCGCGCAGGTAAGCGGTTAGGCGGGCCGAACGTTGCACCATGCGAACCGCCTTGTGCTGAGCGGCGATCCGTTGCCGGGTGTTCAGGCCCGCGCACTTGAAAGGGCAGGCCGCCGCCCCTGAGCCGCGCGTTCCGGTTGGCAGGTCGCTCGCGTAAGTCAGCGACTGAGGAAATCGATGATCGCGGAGCGGAAGTCCGGATTGCTGCCGACGACATCGTGCCCGCCATCGACCAGGCACAAGCGAGCTCCGGTGATGGCCTCGGCCAGAATGTGTGGGCGTTCGGCCAGAGGGTCGGCGTCGCCGGCGATGACGAGTGTCTCGGCGGTGACGGCGGCAAGGTCGATGCCGGCACGATGCACGGCGCGGGCCTGCGCGGCCAGCGACGGCAGGTCGCCACCGAGCATCTCGGCGTGCATCCGCAGGCCGGCGATCTCAGGCGGCAGGTCGTCCGGGTCTTCGGCCAGGAAGGCATGAGCCAGTCGGTCGCTCGGTAACGCGCGCGTGTCCACGCCGCCGACTTCGACAATGCCCGCGCCTGCTCCACCGACGACGAGCCGGCGGATGGTGGTTCGCTCGGCCGCGGCGAGCAGGGCGACGACCGCTCCCATCGAGTAGCCGACGAGATCTATGGCGGGCGCATCAAGCAGCGCTACGACGTCGAGGAGGTCGTCGGCCATCCGCTGCTCGCCGTAGCGCGTGGCGTCGGGCGACTTACCGGATCGGCCGTGGCCACGGGCGTCGACCCCCACGACACGACGTCCGGCGGCGGTGAGACCGGCGACCGTGCCCGGCATCAGCCAGTCAACCATCGTGTCGGCGGTGAAACCGTGCTGCAGCACGACTGGTACCGGGTGAGCGCTGACGCCGGCATCCGGCTCCCAGCAGTGATAGGCAATCGTTGTGCCGTCGTCGACGACCACGGTGGCGGTACGCGGCAGGACAGAGGCAGCCGGCACAGACTCGATGCGAACATTCGCCGCGGTCAGGTCGTCAGTCACAGTGCCTCCGGGGAAAGCCGATGCGATGAAGAATCACAGCCCTCCGACAGTGCCGGACCTTCCGGAAGTCAGCAAGGAACCCGCGCTGCAAACGTGGAGCAGAATTGCCGCCCTCCGCCCCTGAGACGCAAGCCGATCACCAGGGCCGCCGGCTGCCGGCGGCGCAGAACCCTCGCAGGCTGATCATGTATGCGCCAACCCAGTCCTGAGCGATCGGAGGGCGCATCGAATGACGCGGCGTGACCAACCCACCAAACGCGCCCACCGTAACGTGGGGTCTGGGGGTCGCCCCCAGGTGAGTAAGAGTGGGGCGGGCGGGACTCGAACCCGCGACCGAGGGATTATGAGTCCCCTGCTCTAACCCACTGAGCTACCGCCCCTTACCGGCGGCGATAGTAACCCGTGCCGCATACCCACAGCCAGCGATCTCCCCGGGTCAGACGCTGACCCGGGTGCCGAGCCAGGAAAGCACAGCCCCGGCCGTACGCCATCCGCCTGCCAGCGCGCCCTGGATGGATGGGCTGTCTCGGTGGTCGCCGGCCACGAACAGGCCCTCGCCCAGGTCTACCGGCTTGCGTAGTTGCGCCTGGGGGACGCGGGCGGCGGGCAGCGCCTCGGGGATGTTTACCACCTCCAGCAGCTCCCAATCGTCGGTGGGCTCCCCGTACAGGCGGGAGAGCTCGACCCGGATCACCGTCTCGGACGCTGAGGAGGGGGCGGAGACCCCGACCACCGATGCGGCGATCAGCGACTTGCCGGTCGGCGCGTATTCGGGCGCGGCGTTGCTGACTACGACCGTGTTGGCGATGATCTCGCGGCGGTCGCCGTCGAGGATCAGGGTGGGTTCGTTGATGGGGGCGTGGTCGGCGCCGAAGTAGAACGTCGTCAGGCCGTGCATGTCGGTCTGGGGCAGCTGGGGCAGCAGGGCCGTTGCCGCGGACGGGTCGGTTGCGACGATCACGGCCCGGCAGTGCAGTTCGCCGGCTTCGGTGACCACCACGCCGGGGCCGACCGAAAGCGTACGGGCGCCGATCAACAGCTGGGGGTACGGGAGCGGGCCGGCGATCGCCGCGGGCAGGGCTGCCATGCCGGCCGAGGGCACACCTATCTTTCCGCGGGCGAACGAGCGCAGCACCATCGCGAGGACGTGGCTCGACGTCTCGAGGGAACGGTCGCCGAAGACGCCGGAGAAGAAGGGGCGCAGCACCTCTTCGATCATGCGGTGGGACAGGCCGGCCTTGCGCAGCATCTCTTGAGCCGTGACCTCGCGCGCCTCGAGCAGCTTCGAGGGCGGCAGCGTGGCGCAGCGGGTGGCCAGCGCCGCGAACTTGAGGCGGTCGCTGAGCGTGCCGACCCCGGCGTTCAGGGTCTGCGCCGCGGACAGCGGCTCCCGCACCGGGTTCTCCAGCCGGTGCAGCTCGCCGCCGCGGCGTACCAGCACGCCGGACGTGAAGTAACGCATGTCGAGCGCGTCGATGTCGACCAGGGCCGGCACCCGTGGGTAGGCCGTGTTGAGCACCTGGAAGCCGCGGTCGAAGTGCCAGCCGTCGACGACGTCGGTGGCGACGCGGCCGCCGATCCGGTCGGAGGCCTCGACGAGCAGCCACTCGACCCCGGCCCGGTCGAGCCGCCGGGCAGCGGAGAGTCCGGCGAGGCCGCCGCCGACGATGACGACGTCCACCTCAACAGGTTGCGACACGTGCACCTCACAAGGGGACGAACCAGGCAGCCCCAAGACTAACCGCGGCACGTGTCCCCGGCAGCGGAAAGGCCAAGAGCCGCGCTCAAGCCCCTCGAAGCGCACGGCCCGGGCCGCGTCCAGCTTCCGGCGGATCACGACGACGCCGGCCGGCGCTGAAGGGCCGGCCGGCGTACGGGAAAAGGGGGTCAGCAGGAGAGGTTGCCGCCCGGGTCCACGCCGAGGATCTGCGCGAACCGCTGGTAGGCGTCGACCCGGCTCTGCACCTGGGCCGGGTTGCCGCCGTTGCACTCCAGCGCGCCGTTGATGCTGCGGATCGTCTCACCGAAGCCGGCCCCGCCGACCATCGCGGCGTGCGGGGTCATCGAGCCCGGGCCGGTCTGGGTCATCCAGTACCAGAGGCCGGTCTGCCAGGCCACGGACGCGTCGTTCTTCACCTGGTCCGGATTGTTCAGCAGGTCGACGCCGAGCGCGTCGCCGGCCGCCTTGTAGTTGAAGTTCCAGCTCAGCTGGATGGGACCGCGACCGTGGTACGCGTCCTGACCGGCCGGGCAACCGTACGGCTGGGTGGCGTCACAATAGTGGGGCCAGTTCGCCTGGTTCAGCTCCTCGACGTACACCAGGCCGCCGGACTCGTGGTTGATGTTGGCCAGGAACGCCGCGGCCTCCTGCTTCTGCACGTCCTCGCCGCCGGCCCCGGTGAACTCGGGGAACTTGTTCATGGCGTCGAGCAGGCCGGCGTACGAGTAGAAAGGGATCCGGTTCGGGAACATCTGCTGGAACTGGGCCTCGGACACCGGCAGTGTCGCCGCCGAGGCGCCCGTGCCGGGGAGCAGCGCGGCCAGGCCCGCTGTCAGAGCCACAGCTACTGCGCCGGCCGCCGCAAGAAAACGACGCTTCATGATCGGCCTCCGATGTTCAGGTCGTCGCAACCGCTGACCGCGCCGGCGGCGCAGCTGGCCTGACGGCTGGGCGGGGAAAAGATATAGCCGTGGGCCGAAGCGGGGGAAACTCCGACGGTCAGCGGCGGCAATGCGAATCTGCGATGCATGACAAATCCTTCCGCTCTGAAGGCTCCGGGGCGCCGCGGAAGCGCCCCGGAGCGGGGGCTCAGCTGAAGGGCGAGAGGGTGATGCCGATCGCCGCCGGGTCGCCGCTGTGCACGAGCGACTCCTGGTTGGCGACGTCGTCGAAGGCGAACGCGTAGGCCTTGCCGTCGGCCATGTTGGCGTGGATCAGCTTCGCGTACAGGTTGGTGGGGGTGTTCTGATAGAACGTCGCCGGGTCGGTGCTGGGCTCGACCGGCTGCGACCCGAGGGTGCCGCGGGTCAGCGCCGCGCACAGGCTGCGCGCGATCGGGCCCACGACCAGGTCGTTCGGGGCGCCCAGGTTGCCGTCGCAGCCCCACACGTTCGACGAGGTCGGCTTGGTGAAACTGGCGACCCGGGCGCCGGTGCTGTCGGTGAAGTTCATGACGTCACCGCTGGTGCGGCCCGTGAACACCTTGCCGGGCTGATCGGCGAAGGGCTTGACGGTGAGATCGGTGTCCGCGTACGCGGCCCAGGCCTCATCGATGTAGCCGCCGAGGTAATCGGGGTCGAACCCGCCTGCGTCCGCACCCTTGCCGGGGGCGAGCACCCGCAGCACGGTCCCGTCGGCGCGGGTCTGGATCAGCTTGGCGAACTCGGGGTCGGCCCGGAGCCCGTCGATGACGGCTTTGTGGCCGCCCGGCTTGAGCTCACCGGTCTGCGCGGTCCGCCCGTCGGAGCCGGTCACGCTGACCTTGTGCGGCACGGCGAACATGTCCACCTGAGAGCTGTTCAGCCACACGCCGGAGTCGTTGTAAGTGAACTCGCTCCAGTCGAAGAGGACGTCGCGGCTCGGGTCACCGCCGGCCCAGGGCGCGGGCTGCACCAGGCCGCCGTCCTGCGAGAGGCGGAAGTCGAGCTTGTCGCCGAACGCCATGTACATGCGCCCGGAGAGACCCTTGGGCACCTGGATGGTCTTGCTGGCGCCGTTGCCGGGCCCGGCGATGGCAACGTCGGGCGCGGGCGTCGGCGGGGTGCCGCCGCCCGGCCACGGCGTGAAGGTTCCGCCCTCGGTCACGTAGCCGAGCCGGCCGCCGGATTCGCCGAGCACGTAGAGGTGCACGGCCTCGCTCCGGCCGGAGTCGTTCGTGACGGTGAGCGGCAGCAGATCCGGTCCGGCCGCGTTCGCGGTCGGCACGCCGGCGATGACACCGGCCACAGCGACGGCCGCCACGGCCGCTCCGAGCAGGGATTTGCGCTTGGTACGCATAGGCACTCCACAGTCCGGCCCCCTGATGACGCAGGCCCGGCGAGCCGGAGGGGATCCCGCGTCGGCCGGAACGCTTCGGGGGCGGACAGGGAAGGGGGCTGCGCCCGGCCGTGACGCTCCGTCACCGACGAGAGCGCTCTCACCACCTTCACCCCGCCACCACACCGTGTCAATCGATGACCGTCACGCCATACCACAAGCGAGGAGGAGCCCTAAAACGCAACGTTTCCGCAGCTCACAGCCACACAACACTCTTCCGGAAAGATTGTGGCCAGAAGGGCAGACCCACCAAAAACCGGGGCAACAACAACGCCCAACCAAACAGAGCGCAACCACCGGTTCACAACAAGCACCGGGCCACACCGCCCACAGAACCGCCGACCCACCGCGTACGAGCAAAAAGCGCAGGCAATCCCCCACCGCACCCACCGCAGGCGGCGCTCAGCCCCCCGCAAAAGCGCAAGCAAATCCCGCACCGCACCACCGCACCGGGGCGTCCAGCCCCCGCGAAAGCGCAAGCCAATCCCGCACCGCAGCCACCACACCGAGGCGTCCAGCCCCCGCGAAAGCGCAAGCCAATCCCGCACCGCAGCCACCACACCGAGGCGTCCAGCCCCCGCGAAAG
>NZ_JAHWFK010000100.1 GCF_019710575.1 Paractinoplanes polyasparticus
CGCCGCCGTCCCCGTATCGCATGCCCTAACTAGACAGCACACCCGAACCAGCAGGAATCACTCAAAGCGGCGATGTGGACACAGGAGTGACCTCAACTCCAGAAGCTCGATACTCGGCTGCTGCCGCACCTGGCGAACGTCACCATTGACCGGGTCCATGAGACCGGCGGCCGGATAGTGATCGAGGCCAGATCCGGGCGTGACCGGACAGCATGTCCAGGCTGCGCTACCGAGTCGGAGCGGGTGCACGGTCGCTGCCACCGGCAGCTGGCCGATACCGCTCTGGCCGGACGGCCGGTCGTCATCCGGCTCCTGATACGCCGGCTGACACGCGGACGGTACCTTTCGCGGTCACCTTCACGACAGGGGTGACGCCTTTGGGCGCCCAGGTGCTGGCCTTGTGTGCCCTTAACGTCTGACCGCACTCGTCGGCGAGACAGCTCCACGCCCCGTGGCGGGCGGCGACTACCCCGCCCCAAAAGGTGTCTAGCTCCCGTGGACTGCTGGCCGGGCGCCTGCTCCGATGCATTCGCTCAGTGGTTGCGAGCCGGTTGCCGATCTTCTCTTCGTAGGGATCAAGCCGCGAGCGGCATGGGCGTCCAGTCGTGCCCGGTTGCCGAGATCGGAAGGAACCGGGTTGAGCGCGCCGAGTGCCACGGGGACAAAGGCAGCAGGACCACGATCGGGGTGGTTCGCCAGCCTCAGCATCAACGTCAAGATTATGAGTACGGTGGCGTTGGCTGCGCTGGTGGCGATGGCGGTCGGGATCCTTGGTCTGCAGGGGCAGCATGCGGCCAGCGCGTCGGCCCAGGAGATCTACAGCCATAACGTGGCCAGCATCCAGGCCCTCGGCGATCTCCGGTCAGCGGTTCTGCAGGGGCGGTTGACGGTGGTCAATCATGCGGTCTCCCGAGACCAACAGACCATGAGAAGATACGAGCAGGCGCTGGCCGGTGACCTGCAGGCCATCGAGGCAGCGTTCGCCGCGTACCGCAACAGCAACCCGGCCACCGACCCGGCGGCTGTCGACGAGCTGTTCGCCGACTACGAGGCCTACTCACAGCTGGCCGAGGACAAGCTCCTGCCGGCGAGCCGCCGCAACGACATCGTGACGTGGCAGCGTATTCGCGATACCGAGCTCACCTCGCTGATGACCGAAGCGATGCAAGACATCACCGCCATGAACGCCAACGAGGCCGCAGCCGCGGCTGAGAACGCCGCCGCTGCACAGTCGTCGTACGAGTCGCACCGCACCATCTCGATCGCACTGCTGGCCGTGGGTCTGCTCTTGGCCATTGGTGCGGGCATATTCGTCGCCCGCGGCATAGTCACTTCCTTGAAGAGGGTGCAGTCGGTCTGCGAGAGCCTCGCCGAAGGTGACCTCACCCGCACGGCCGGCCTCAATGGCCGCGACGAACCGGGCCGGATGGGTCGTGCCCTGGACACCGCGATCCTGCACCTTCGTGAAACGGTCAGCACGATCGGGGCGTCGGCGGTCGCGTTGGCCGGTGCCGCCGAGCAGTTGACGACGGTCAGCTCGCAGCTGCAGTCCGGGGCTGCCGACGCCGCGACCCGTGCCAATGCCGCCTCACACGGCTCGGAACAAGTCAACGCAGGCGTGCAGAGCATTGCCGCCGGCGCGGAGCAGATGAGCGCTTCGATCACCGAGATCGCCAGCAACGCCGGTCGTGCCGCGCAAGTCGCCCAGCAGGCCATGGGCGTCGCCCAGCGCACCACCGACGAGGTCGCGCAGTTGGGCTCGGCCAGCGCCGAGATCGGTGACGTGGTCCGGCTCATCACCAGCATCGCCGAGCAGACCAACCTCCTGGCCCTCAACGCCACCATCGAGTCGGCGCGAGCCGGCGAGCTCGGCAAGGGGTTCGCCGTCGTGGCCGGCGAGGTCAAGGAGCTGGCCCAGCAGACCGCACGGGCCACCGAGGAGATCACCTCGCGCATCGCGGCCATCCAGACGTCCAGCGGCAGCGCCGCCGACGCGATCAGTGAGATCACCGCAGTCATCCAGCAGATCAGCGACTACACCACCACGATCGCCTCCGCTGTCGAGGAACAGACGGCCACCACCGCCGAGATGAGCCGGTCGGTCGCCGATGCCGCCGCGAACAGCGGCGAGGTCGCCGGCACCGTCTCCGGCGTGGCCGAGGTAGCCACCGCCACCGCCACCGGCGCCAGCACCACCCAACAGGCCGCCGCCGACCTGACACGGCTGTCCAACCAGTTGACGAACCTGGTAAACGGATTCCGACACTGACCCGAGACTGACAAGAGTCCCCACCGGGAGTTACTGGTGAATCGCGATCTCGGCGCCACCGACGACCATATCCAGCAGCTGATCACACTCTTACTCGATCGGGCAATCGTCGCCTCCCACACCCTGGCCCTATTGCACACCCTCGCCGACACTGACCCCCACGGCGGCTCATCCGCGCGCGCCGATATTGCCCAAGCCATCACCGCAATGCAGGGTGCCGGCGTCACACTCGTCCGCAACGCCGACCAACTCGCTCAACTGCTTCACTCCCGACAGACACGCCCGTAATGCCCGCACAGCAAGACCATCTGCGGCACAGTCCCCTCGTCTACTTCCGGCGGAGCCGGTTACGAGCAAACACCAGCAAGTCCGGGAAGGCCTATCCTGCTCCACCAGCGCCGTCCAGCTGCACTCAGGGTGCCGCGGCCGTCGCGGTATCAGCGCCGCGGCGGACCGGGATGATGAACTTGGCATGGCCGCCGATCACCTGGATGTCGCCGGTTTCGTCGATGTCCAGCCCGCTATCCTGAGTCCCGGACATGCGGTGCCTCCGCCAAGGCGCTACCGCACTGACTCCACCGAAACTCCAGCGCAGCCGAGGACGCAGCTGAAGCCGCCATCCCAGTTCGGCGTCGGCGACAGCGACCGCCCCTCGACGGCGACAACTGATGGAAGCCGCTACCAGAGCGGCGATCAGGTCACCGGCCCCTCGTCCCGGTGGCGGGACTGTAAGAAAATGGGCTCTGGCGCAGAAACGGTGGTCGGTGAGGTCGGCCTACGCGAGCAGGATTCGTTGTCGGAGCAGGGCGAAGCCTGCCCGGCCGTACATCCGGTTGAGAAGCTTGACCTTGGTGTTCGCGCCCTCGATCGGCCCGTTGCTGTAGGGCAGGGTGAGGCCCGCGGTGACGGCGGGTAGGTCCATGCGCAGGCCGTGGACGAAGCACTGCAGAGCGGGCAGGTCGTCGCTGTCGACGCCGGTGATCCCGGCGTCGAGGTCACGGCTGCGGCGGGTTGTCAGCAGATCAGCGAACGCGCTGATGCGGGCGGCCAGGACGGTCACGTGTGGGCAGGCGTCGAGGAGTTCGTCGAGGTGGCTGCGGCGGTGGGCAGGCAACCTGTCGGGATGGCTCATGAGCCAGCTGACCAGGCGCCGCGGTGACGGGGTAGCCCGTTCGGCGTCCGCGCGGTCTTGGTTGAGATAGCGCACCAGCAGGTTGGCGCTGCCGGTATAGCCCTGTTCGCGGATTTCGGTCAGGAGCTGCGTCACGGCCGCGCCGGGCTCCTCGGTGCGGCGGGTGCGCAGGTGGTCACGGAATGGATCGACCAGCGTTTCGCGGTATTGCGGTGGTCGCTGCAGTTGTTCGGCGCGCTCAGCGCGGGCATAGGGTTTGACGGTGTTCAGGGCCCAGCCGAGCTGGCGGGCGCAGTCGAGCAGGCCGACACCTTGGTCAAGCAGTTGGTGCACGGTGGTGTGCCGCTCGCGGGTGCGTTCGTCGGCGGGTCGCTGCCCGGACGGGATGCTCGACCGCCAGCAGCCGGAGTGCGCGATGGCGGTCTTCTCGACGGCCTTGCCGAGGTTGTTGGGTCGGGCCGGGGCGCCCTGTCGGGATTGCTCCCGGTGGGTTTCCCCGACCCGCCCTCCGAACCCGGCGTGCGACTCTCACCGCACCGGGCTCTCCACGAGATCATGCCGTTGGGACAGCACCTTCCAAGGCGTCCGGCCAAGGGCTGGGGATGCTGTTGCCCCGGTAGCGGTATCGAGTGATCGACACGCTGGCGAGGCTGAACAGTCTGACTCCCGCCAGTTGAATGGGCTTCCAATGTCCTTGCGGATCCCGGAGCCTCTCCATCAAACCCGGGGCTTGACACATCGCTGGATGGCCCTCCAAGTCGTGCGGTGCCGGTGCATCACCCAGCGGATCACCCGCCACCAGACGAAGGTGTGCAGGCGAGACTGGGTGTGCTCGCCGACCGCGTGCTTGAAGTAGTTGGCCCAGCCACGCAGGATCTGATTGATCCGGATCAGCGCGATCTTGTAATCGAGATGCGACAACTGGTGGGTCAGGGCTCTGATCTTCCGTTTCAGCGACTCGACTGGCTTGTCGGCGATGAACGTGTAGACGTGCCACTTTGCCGTTCCGCGTTTCTGCATCCAGACGATGCGGAAGCCGAGGAAGTTGAACCCATCCGCGAAGTGGACAATCTGGGTCTTGGCCGGGGAGAGCGTCAAGCCCATCCCGGCCAGGACCTCGCTCACCTGTTCGCGAAGAGCTTCGACATGCTCCCGGGTGCCATGGACCATGACGACGAAATCGTCCGCATAACGGACCAGCCGCCAGGTCGGCAGGCCCCGCCGCCGTCGCCGTTCGCGGTCCTGCCGGGTCGCCATCGCGGTCGTCCATTGCTCGGCGGCGAAGTCGTCGAGCACCGACAAGGCGATGTTGGCCAGCAGGCGGTGAGAGGATCCCTCCTTGCGGTGTCCCGGAGGTGGTCTCGTTCCGTTCGCCGAGTTCGGTCATGATCCCGGCTTTGAGGAACGCTTTCACCAGCGTCAGCACGCGTTTGTCCTTCACCCGCGCTCGCACTCGGTCCATCAGGGCCGTGTGGTCGATGCGATCGAAGCACGCCTCGATATCGGCGTCCAGCACCCAGCGATATCCCTGGGAACCGAACAGGTGAATCTCGGCTATCGCGTCGTGCGCACGCCGGTTCGGCCGGAACCCGTAAGAGCACGGACGGAAGTCCGCCTCGAAAATGGGCTCCAGGACCAGCTTCAGTGCGGCCTGCACCACCCGGTCGGTGGCCGTCGGGAGGGTCGTTTCATACTGCACCTCCTGCGGGAATCAGTGGGGTTGATGGTTTGAGATGAACCGATCCGGTGACTTTCTCGCGGTAGACGGCCTCGACCTCGGCGGTCCAGAGGATGCACCAGCGTCCGGAAGGGTCACGGCGGGCTGGGACCTGTCCGAGCCAGATCCAGTGGTAGATCGCGTCGCCGGTGATGCCCAGCCGGGCGGCGGCCTGCTTGATGGTGATCTCGCCGTCGTGCAGGCATTGCGTGCGTGGAGCGCGGATCTTGAAGGCGTGGCGGATCCACCGGACGGCTTTGATGTCGAACTGGTGGCCCTTGCCGGTGCGGAAGCCTTGTGCGTTAAGGGTTTCGGCCAGTTGCTCGTCGGACAGGACACCGCCGAGGCGACGGGCGAGCTCGACTGCGCCGGCCGGGGTCCGGTCGGGTTGGCGGCGGGTGGCGGTGATTTCCTCGGTGGCGCCGGTGTGCCAGCGCACGCCGACGCGGATCTGGTCACTGTCGTGTTCGGACCGGATGGTGACGTCGGAGATGACGGTGCGCAGCAGCCTTTTGCGGTCTTTGGCGCTGGTGGCCGGGTGGTCCCAGAGCCGGGGCAGGTCGGCGGCGAGGCGTTGCAGGCGGTCGCGGTCGGGCAGCGGCGGCCTGGCGTCGAGGGCGGCGGCCAGCGCGGTCTTCGCATCGGCCAGAGCGGTCAGCTTCGCTTCCCAGCGCGTCTCCAGGGTGCGTGCCACCAGACGGTTTTCCGGCTCGACCTGGGCAAAGGCGCGTTCGGCCAGGTCTGCCTCGTATTGGGCGCGTTGCAGAGCCAGGTCGGCGGCGCGGTGCGCGCGGGTGTGCCGCTGCTGCACTTGCTCGGCGGCGTCCAGGGTGAGGTCGATCTGCTCGCTGGTCAGCGTCGACAGCAGCAGCTGGGCCAGCACGGTGTCGATGGTCGACGCAGCCACCGAGCGGCAGCGTTGGCTGCGGGCGGCGTCGCGGTGGCCCATGCAGTCGTAGTAGGCCACCTGGGTGCGGCCCTGGTAGCGGGTGCCGACCCGGTGACCGCAGTGGCCGCAGCTGATGATGCCCTGACACAGGGGCGGTCCTTCCCGCGGCGGGCGGGCGCCGGCGTTAGTGCGGTTGCCGGCCAGCTTCGCCTCGATGTCCAGATACTGCTGCCAGGTGAGGTAGCCCTCGTGGTGGTCGTGGATGAGGACCTGCCATTGATCCCGCGGCAGCACCCGGCTGGCGGTCTTCACCGTCCCGTCAGGACGGACGGTGCGCACGAGGCGGTGCTGACCATAGGCGTAGGCACCCGCGTAGGCCGGATTGGACAGCACCCCCAGCACCCGGCCGTGCGTCAGCTTGCCCCAGCGCAGCTGCCCGGCCCACACTCCGCCGTAAGCGCGCAGCGGGAACTTACGCCCGGTGAACGCTTGCACCACCCCATAGGCCGACCCGGTCCGGATGAACTCGGCGAACACGTCGGCCACCGCCTGGCGCACCTGCTCGTCGGCGTCCATCACGATCGACCTGTCAGCGTCGTACTCGTAGCCGACCGGCAGCGGCAGCCGCAGCTCACCTCGTGCCGCCGCCGCCCGCTTGGCACCCTGCAACCTGCCGAACAGCAGGTGGAGCTCGGCCTCCGACATACTGCCCTTGAGACCCAGCAGGAGCCGGTCGTTGAAATCGGCCAAGTCGTAGACCCCATCGACGTCGATGACCAGCGTGTCGGTCAGCCGGGCAAGCTCCAGCAACCGGGTGAACTCCGCCGACGAACGAGCAAACCGCGACACCTCGAGGCCGAACACCGCCCCGACCTCGCCCAGACACACCCGGGCCACGACGTCGCGGAACCCGCCGCGGTCGCTGCCGTAACGGCCCGACACCCCCAGGTCGGTGTCGATCACCTCGACCGCCTCGGCCGGCCAGCCCAGCCGCTCGGCCTCGCCCGCGAGGGCGTACTGCCGTGTGGTCGACTCGGCGTGGTCGCGGACCTGCACCATCGTCGACTGCCGAACATAGATGATCGCGATCCGGGACCGGTGCGACGCGGTGATCTTCGCTTCCCCGTTCACGGCAGCCACCTCCGACCAGCTGCGACTCCAGCATGTTCGCGATCACGGCGATGGCTTGAGGGCGATCCCCACACCCGATAGCCATGCCGCACCGTCCCTGACCATGACGAACCACGCAAACTGCACTCATGCGTTTCTGTCATGATTCACGCCCCTTCGCCCCGGTCAGCACAACCCTTGAACAGCGCATTCACCACGACGAGCAACTCGGTCAGCGATTCAGGTGACAGCCGAGCCTCGTCCGCGGCCGGGCCACGGTCAGTCCACTCGACCGGAAGAGTGACACTGCCTCCGTCACCGGCGTCGCAGACGAACACCCGACCACCGCCACGCCGCTTCGAGTACAAGACCTCCAAAGACCTACCGGCCAGCGGGTGGAACGGATACGTCACCAGCAGCCAACCCGAATGCTGCCTGGACGAATGGGGAGTTTGCGACGTCCGTCGGGATCCCCAGCCGGCGCAATTTCCCGCCGGTTTTCGGGATCATCCGTTCCCGCACCGGCAGCGGCCCGAAGGTCCCCGCCCTCAACGAAGAACGAATGTGGTCCAGGTGCGTAGTCACCCCGGACATCTCGACGTCGGCGGCGCGAACGCCGTCCACGCCCGCTGTCCGGGCTCCGGTGTTGCCCGCGACCCGTTCGAAGGCCATCACCAAGGTGGCCGGGTCGCAGACGAAGTTGAATACATCATCGAACCGGAAGCCGTGGTCGGCGACCGCCCAACGGTGCAGTTTGGTCTGCATCTTCCGTACCCGGGACTCGACGACCAGCACCGAGGGCCACGTGACCGGGACATCCACCCCGGTTTCTTCGGACGTTACAGTCCCTTCCCTTGCGATCTCGCTGCCGTCCTTCCCCATGTGCCGGGCTTTCCCCGACTCGGAGTACTACGACGGCTCCGCCCGTTCCCGGCCTGATCGGCAGACGGTGCACCCAGCCCGTCCACCCACGCTGGCAGCGCGGACGGCGGGCAAGACCGGGAAGGTTCCCGTGTTCACTGATTGATCGATCGTCGGAGTAGGCACCCGGCTATACCCCCGCGGCATCTCCACGGTTACCCCGCAGCACTTCACCGTGGCCTCCCGGACCGTTTGGCATCCACAACCCGGAAGTTGCCCACCGTGGAACATCGACGGGCACGCACCGCAACCAGCCCTCATCCACCAGGTTCGAGCTGATGTCACCTTAGGAGGCTTCACACACCGGTTCCTCTCGTATACCTCTCCAACTCGCTCGCCGGACCCGCACCATCTGGCGGTACTGACACGTCCCGGCTTTGTCAGGGCCGCTTGCCACCCTCCCCAGCACCTCCCGGATCAGGCTGCCCCAGCTTCACCGCCCTGCTGCGACAGGACAGCGGCGAAGGTCTCTCACCCCCACTCGATCAATCAGCGCCTCACGGCGCACGTTCCAGAGGTGCCAGCGGTCGCTGACCTGTATCGCCTGCGGCGCACCATCGCGGATCGCTTCGGCGTAGGTCGCTGATCCGTCCCGGCAGACTACCGCGACTTCGGGATGTTCCCGCAGCCAGGCGGCAAGAGTGTCGGCCTTGCGGTCGGGCAAAACGTCGACCCGACGATGGGTGACCGCGTCGAGCAGCAAGGTCGCATAGCGGCGGCCCCGCCGCAACGCGAAGTCGTCGACGCACAGTACAGCCGGCACCGGCACGGCTGGGATCGGCTTCGCCATCAGAACCCGCAGGACCGTGCTTCGTGAAATCCGAGCGCCCAGCCGGGCCAGCACGGCAGCACCAGACCGGCCGGCAGCGACAACTGCCAGGTCGGCGACCAGCGAGGTCAGCTGCTGAGTCCGCCGCGCCCAGCGCTGGGTCAGCGCGGGCACCTGCTCGCGGAACGTCCGCCGCGGGCACGACAGGGCCACGCAGACCAAGCGGCGAACCCGAACCTGAACCGTGACCGCCCGTCCAGCGATCGGAAGATCAGCCAGGCGACGCTCGTGATAGGCATGCACCCGCCCGCTGAGCTGCCCACATTCCGAGCAGGCGGCCGCCGCCATCGGGGTCCGCGCCACGATCCGCACCGTCGCTCCGAGGTCCAAGACCTGGTCGATGACCAGCGCAGACAAGCCAGGAAAACTGTCTTGATCAAGTCACACGGCGGTCATGATCCCGCACGCGACTCACCACACAGGACAGTGACCCGACCACCGTTTCTGCGCCAGAGCCAGAAAAAAACGGCTCTGGCGCTCTTTCGGTGGTGACCGCGGGTGATCTCAGTTGAGGAGGATGCGGTGGCGGAGCAGGGTGAA
>NZ_JAHWFK010000101.1 GCF_019710575.1 Paractinoplanes polyasparticus
AGCCCTCGCCAGCAGCTACCGGCGGACGTGACCCGGTGTGTCGCCGACCCGGTGAACGTTCGTGGCCACCGCACTAGTCGGCGAATACGCATTTCGCGGACCAGCAAGGCTAGGGTTGCGGCAAATGTGGCAGCCGTGAAGGTTCCACCCATAAATGAACCGAGCGCATCGAGGTGCTCCCAGCTCAGGCTCAAAGTGATCAACAGAGGTCCTCGTATCAGGCATCCAGGACAAGTAAGGCTCGGTTGAGGAACGACCAACGGCGTGGCTCGAGACCGATCAAGGCCAGTGTGGCACGGCCTACAAAACTACCGAGCTAGCTCACACTCGTGGCATCAGAACGGTAGATGGGTGTCTAACTGGGTGACAACCGAGGGCTACAACGCCGGACGACCGCGGACGCCGGTGGATTGTTTATGCAGGCCGGCAGGGCTACGGACCAAGGCCAAGGGCCCATGATCGTTCCTTGACACGGAAGAGGTCACTGGTTCGATCCCAGTATCGCCCACGAGCACCGCTATGGAACCCGATGTCTGATTTGGGAGTTGGGTTCTAGTCGTTTCGAAGCCTTCTGACCTTCGGTTATCGAGGTCCGTGAGGGCGGTTCGTGTCCGACTATGGTCCCGTGCCGAGTGAGCGCTCGCAGTTCCTTCCGCAAACGCTGGGCATGAGGTTGGTGAGCGACCGCCCGGCAATCCTGTACGGCGTAACGCTGCCGAAGTTCTTCCGGAGCTGAATGGCCGAAATGGCCTGGATCCCGTTCGTGTTCAGCACACACTGACGGGATGCGCATGGTTCTGCCCGCGGCAGGCAAGGGGCGTCGCCGTTCTGCTGCCACGGTGGTGGTGGTTGGGCTGTTCGTCCTGGTCGTCGTCGCGGCCGCGGCGGTGATCATTACGCTTGACGCCAGATCTTCCGAGGCGCAGAGCAGGCGTCGGATGCAGGCGGTGGCGACGCTCACGCAGGCCTTCGTTGCCGAGCAGACTGCGGGACTCAAAAGTTTGGTCAGTGCTTATGCGGACCGGTTGACGGCAGCCGGTGCGCTGGAGCCGACGAACCTGGATGCCGGCGACAACGTCGTATCGGTTTTGAGTCGGCTGCGGGAGTCACGGCCGGACATCACCGTGACTGCCCTGACGGACGCTGACGGGGTTCTGTTGGGAACTCGGCCGGACAGCCCGGCGCTGGTCGGGAAAAACTTCGCATATCGCGACTGGTACCGGGGCGCGGCGCGTACCGGGCTGCCGTATATGTCGGAGGTTTACCAGTCTGCAGCGGTGGGACAGCCGTTCGTGGTCGCGGCGAGCGTGGTGGTGCGGGGCCGTGCTTCAAATGGCCGTCCGGGCCCTGTGCTGGGGGTGCTCACGGCGACGTACTCGTTGTCGTCGTTTCAGCGTTTTGTCGACAGGTATGCCGATGACACCGGGATCCGTCTGGCGATCGTGGACCAGCGGGGAGTGCTTGTGGCGGCGGCGGGTGATCACCCGGTTGTCACGGGTGGGCTGGAGGCTCGGCGCGACGCCGGCCGGCGGGCCTTGGACTCCAGCGGTGTCGTGTCGGCGTTCGTCACTGACGCGGGGAGCGGATGGCGTGTCGGCAGCGCCATCCCGCTTGACGCAGCACGGTCGTCGGCTGCGGGGTTCCGGTGGGTTGTCTTGACCGGTGGCGGCCTGATCGTGGTGCTGGTCGTCGGGGCGGCGTTCGTGGAGGCGCGGCTGCGTCGTGGCCGGCGCCGCAGCGATGAGGACATCGCGCAATTCTTCGGGGTGTCGCTGGATCTGCTGTGTATCGCCGGAACCGATGGCTACTTCAAACGAATCAATCCGGCCTGGAAGAGTGTTCTCGGGTACGACGAAGAGGATCTGCTCGGGAAACCCTTTCTGAGTTTCGTGCATCCTGACGACGTCGACGCCACGCTGGCGGAGATGGCCACACTCGCGACGGGTGCCACCACGCTAGGTTTCGAGAATCGCTACCGGTGCAGGGACGGAACATATCGGTGGCTGTTATGGCAGACGGCGCCACTGCCGGAGCGCCGGCTGATGTATGCCGTTGCCCGGGACATCACCGAACGAAAAGCAAACGAGCAGACGTTGGCGCAGGTCGCGGCGATCGTCGACTCCTCAGTCGACGCGATCATCGGCGCCGACCTCGACGGTGTCATCACCAGTTGGAACCACGGCGCCGAGCAGATCTTCGGATATCCGTCGGAGCAGATCATTGGCAAGTCCATTCGGCTGCTTTCTCCCGCTGACCACGAGGAGCAGGACGACAAGCTGACACGCGCGGCACGCGGCGAGTCGATTCCGCCGTACGAGGCGGTCCGGATCCGGCAGGACGGGCGGCCCATCGACGTCGCGTTGACCAAGTCCCCGGTTCGCAACGCGGACGGCTCCGTCGTCGGTATCGCCATGATCGCGCGGGACATCACCGACGCCAAACGAGTCGCCGATGCACTGGGGGCGATCATCGAGTCCGCCACCGACGCGTTCATCAGCATCGACAGCGAGGACAACGTCACCGAGTGGAACCACCGCGCGGAGACCCTCTTCGGCTGGCAGCGCGACGAGGTCCTGGGTCGCGACCTCACCGATCTCGTGATCCCCGATCGGGCGAAGGAGGCCCACCGCGCGGGAGTTGAGCACGCGTTCACCGGCGGCGGCTCCGGCATCCTGAATCGGAGCCGGGAGATCGTCGCGGTCGGCCGCAACGGTGTGGAGTTCCCCGCGGAAATCACCGTCTGGCCGGTGAAGACGAGCTCCGGTGATCAGTTCAGCGCCTTCGTACGGGACGTGAGCCAGCGCCAACTGTTCGAGCGGCAACTGGCCGACGCCCGCGACGCCGCGTTGGAGGCGTCGCGGCAGAAGTCCGAGTTCCTGGCCACGATGAGCCACGAGATCCGGACCCCGATGAACGGGGTGATCGGCCTGACCGGCCTGCTGCTGCGCGGGGAGCTGAACGACACTGCGCGCCATTACGCCGAGCGAATCCGCGTCGCAGGCAAAGCACTCCTCGCCGTGATCAATGACATCCTCGACTTCTCCAAGATCGAAGCCGGGGCGTTGATCCTCGATGACGCCCCCGTGAATCTCAGCCTCGTCGTGGAGGACGTCCTGGAGTTGGTCGCCGAATCCGCCCGTGCCAAAGGGCTGGAACTGATCGGCCATTGCGGCACCGACCTGCCGGAGCTGGTGCGCGGCGACCCGGTACGGATCCGGCAAATTCTGCTGAACTTCGCGGTCAACGCGGTGAAGTTCACCGAACACGGTGAAGTCTTCGTCCACGTCCGCCGGGCACCTGAGGCGACGGGGCAGAGCACCACAGGGGAGATCGTCAATGTCCGGCTAGAGGTGACCGACACCGGGATCGGGATTCCCGCCGAGCAACATGCGCGGCTGTTCACCGCATTCGCCCAGGCAGACTCCTCGACGACCCGCCGCTTCGGCGGGACCGGCCTGGGCCTGGCGATCTGCCAGCGGCTGGTGGAGACGATGGGCGGTCAGATCGGGGTCGACAGCCAGGTCGGCTCCGGCAGCGTCTTCTGGTGTCACCTGCCGTTGCGCCACGAGCCCGCCAGTGCCTCGCTCCCCGCCCGGACCTCGATCTCCCTGAAAGGGGTGCGCCTGCTGGTAGTCGACGACAACGCGACCACCCGATCGGTCCTTACCAAGCAGGCCCACGCCTGGGGTATGCAGGTCACCGCTGTCACGTCCGGCGACGAAGCGGTCAACGCGCTGCTGGACGCCTGCTCCCACCAAGCGCCGTTCGACATACTCGTCACCGACCTGCACATGCCCGAGCCCGACGGACTGCAACTCGCCGCCACGATCAGCGGCCACCCGCAGATCCAACCCCTGCCCATCGTGCTGATGACCGTGGATGCCCCGCCAGCACCGGCGGAGATTGCCGGCCTCGGGATCACCGCCACAATCACCAAGCCCATCCAACAGTCCCAGCTGTACGACTGCCTCATGCAGATTGTCGCGGGCCTGCAAGACCCCACCACCGCATCTGCGACCGCCCGGGGACCCGCGACACCAGCCAACGGGCAGCGGCTGCTGCTGGCCGAGGACAACGAGACGAACCAGATCGTCGCCATGGGCGTCCTGCATGAGCTCGGCTACCAGGTCGACGTCGCTGCCGACGGCATGCAGGCCCTGGACCTGCTCAGCCGTAACACCTATTCCGCAGTGATCATGGACTGCCAGATGCCCAACATGGACGGTTACGAAGCAGCGAGCGAAATCCGCCGCAGAGAGGCCAACACCACGCCGCCCGACCATCCGAGCGACGGTACAGAGCCGCGCCGCGTCCCAATCATCGCGATGACCGCGGCGGCGCTCAAAGACGACCGTGACCGTTGCTACGCCGCCGGCATGGACGACTACCTCAGCAAACCGTTCGAACCCGAAGACCTCGCCATGACCATCCACCGCTGGGTGGAAGACGCGGTTCCGGCCGACCGAATTCAGCCGGTCGTCACCCCCGGCGCCCTGGAAATCACCAATCGCCTCAACCAGCTCCGGGAGCACCTCCCACCGGCAAGTATCGACCGGCTGACGGCGTCGTTTCTGCGGGACAGCGTGCAATGCATCGCCGACCTGCGCGCCGCGTCTGCACGCTCCGACGCCGACACACTTGCTCGGACTGCGCACACGCTCAAGGGCGCAGCATCCAGCATCGGCGCCGGGGCACTCGCCGCGCTCTGTCAGACGCTCGAAGAACGCGCGACCGGCGGTGACCTGCATGACGCCGCCGACCGGATCGCCCAGCTCGAAGCGCAGTACGAGCACGTTCGGGACCTGCTCCAGACGCTCACGCCGAGCGCTGCCACGCATTGACGGCTCGCCAAACAACCCGAAATTGTGACAACTTCCCGATAAAGTACAAGTTCGGTGTAGGCCTGAAGAGGAGACCCGCGATGAGTACTGTCCTCGTCGTCGACGACCACATCACCAACCGTGAGCTGGTCCGCGACCTCCTGACCTTCCGCGGGCACACTGTCATCGAGGCCCACGAGGGTGCTGAAGCGCTCAGTGTGGCCCATGCCCGGCACCCCGACCTGGTCCTCACCGACGTGCTCATGCCGGGCATGGACGGCTACCAACTCGCCCAGGAACTGCGTGCCGCTCCCGACACCGCCGACACGCCCATCGTCTTCCTCACCGCCAACTACCTGCCCGCCGAGGCACACCCGGTCGCCGAGGCCTGCGGCGTCGCCGACGTGCTGCTGAAATCCGTCGACCCGCAAACCCTGCTGGACGCCGTCGAACAGGCAATCGCCACATCCGACCAGGCCCACCGGGAGTTCGACCTCGAGCGGGCGGCGCACGCCCGTCAGCAAGCCGTCGACGCGAAACTCTTCGAGCGGACCGACGCGCTCGCCGAGACCGCGGCACGATTCCAGATGATGGCTGACCACTCGCCCGTCGGTACGGTGTTCGGTGACCAGCACGGCGCTGCCAACTACATCAACCGCCGATTCGCCGACATCATCGGCCTGCCTCCCAGCGACCTGACCGGCCGTGGCTGGCTGCGATGCGTCCCCCAAGATGAACAAGACAAGGTGCTCGCTGTGGCCGCGGCAAGCCGCCAGACCAGCGCCCAGCACCGCTACCGCGGCCAGGTCCGCTTGCCCGACGGCTCCACCCGGTGGCTGCACGTCCACGTGCAGGGAATCCCTAACGACAACGGCGGCTCACACGGCTTCATCGCCACCATCGACGACATCACCACCGTCGTCGAAGCCGAACAGCAAAACCAGGCAGCGGACCGGAAACGCTACGTTGACGCCCGCATCCAGGCCACCCAGCGCCTCGAAGGCCTCAGCCGCCTCGCCGGCGGCGTCGCCCACGACTTCAACAACATCCTCGGCGCGATGCTCGGCTTCGAAACCTTCGTGACCGAAGGCATCACCGAACTCATCGACGCCGGCCATGTACCCGCCGACACCGGCCGAACACTGCTCGGCGACCTGGAACAGATCCGCAACGGCGGCCACCGCGCCACCGACCTCACCCAACAGTTGCTCACCTTCGGCAGCCGCACACACCTCTCCGTCGCCCCGCTCGACCTCAACCAAGCCATCCGCGAATCCTGTGACCTGCTCGCCCCCACCATCGGCGAGCACATCGACGTCAAAACTGACCTCTCCGCGAACCTGCCCCCGATCCTCGCCGAACCCGGCAACATCGCCCAGATCCTGCTCAACCTCACCATGAACGCCCGCGACGCCATGTCCACCGGCGGAACCCTCACCATCGCCACATCCACTGTCACCCTCGAAGGCGACGAAGAAAACCACGGCAGCGGCCTCCCAGCAGGCCAATACGCGAAACTCACCATCCGAGACACCGGTGACGGGATGACTCCCGAAGTCCTAGACCGCGCCCTCGAACCCTTCTTCACCACGAAGAGCCGAGGTAACGGCACCGGGCTAGGCCTCGCGACCACCTACGGCGTGATCAACCAACTCAGCGGATCCCTGCGCATCGAGTCGGCACCACACCGCGGCACCACCATCACCATCCACCTCCCCACCGCCGAGGACACGGCCGAGCCGCCGCCCACACCCGCCCTGCAGCCGGCACACGGCGGAACCGAAACCATCCTCCTGGCAGACGACGAAGAGGGCATCCGCGAAACCACCGCCCGCATCCTCACCCGGGCGGGATACACCGTCATCACTGCCGCGAACGGCCCCGAAGCCCTCGAACTGGCCAGGCACCATCACGAGCCGATCCAACTGCTGCTCAGCGACGTCGTGATGCCAGACATGCCCGGCCCCGAACTCGCGGACCGGCTCACCACTGACCGCCCCTCGGTCAACGTTCTGTTCATGTCGGGATACGCCGACGGGCTCATCAACGACCGTGGCCTTGTACCACCCGACGCCACGTTACTCACGAAACCGTTCACAGCGAGCCAGATCCTCACCGCGGTCCGAACATCGCTCGAAACCCATCGACCAGTCTGAAGCGCGGAGCAACCTCGCCAGCGGAGCTGATGGACCGGATCAGCGTGGTGGGGACTGTGCCAGGAGCGGTGTTTCCGGCCCGACACGCCGGGCTGAGGTCCGGCGAGATGGGCACCGTGAGTGATGACATCGAACGTTGTGAGTCCACGGAAGAAAACCGAGGGTGACGGGCGGCAGCTGTCGCCCGAGCAGGCCGCTGCGGCGGCGATGGTGGCCGAGGCGAAGGCTCGTGGGCTGGAGCTGACCGGCCCGAACGGTTTGTTGAAGCTGTTCACCAAGAATGTTCTCGAGACCGCGTTGAACGAGGAGATGACCGAGCATCTCGGTCACGCCAAGAACCAGGCCGATCCGGACCGCGGATCAACGAATGTGCGTAATGGCAGCCGGGGCAAGACGGTGATCTCGGACGCGGCTGGTGAAGTTCAGATCGAGGTGCCGCGGGATCGGGATTCAACGTTCGAGCCGCAGATCGTCAAGAAACGGCAGCGCCGGTTGACCGAGGTCGACGAGATCGTCCTGTCGTTGTATGCAAAAGGCATGACGACCGGGGAGATCTCCGCACATTTCGCGGAAATCTACGGGGCGTCGGTGTCGAAAGAGACGATCTCCCGGATTACCGACAAAGTCGTGGCCGAGATGACGGAATGGTCGACGCGGCCGCTCGACAGCGTTTACGTGGCCGTGTTCATCGATGCCATCATGGTCAAGGTCCGCGAGGGCCAAGTCGCCAACAAGCCGGTCTACGCGGCCATCGGCGTCACTGTGGACGGCCACAAGGACGTGCTGGGTCTGTGGGCCGGCTCCGGCGGTGAGGGCGCCAAGTTCTGGATGAGTGTCCTGATCGACCTGAAGAACCGCGGCGTGCGCGATGTGTTCTTCGTGGTCTGCGACGGCTTGAAAGGACTACCGGAAACGGTCGAGAACGTGTGGCCGGAAGCGATCGTCCAAACCTGCATCATTCATTTGATCCGGAACACGTTCCGGCTCACTTCCCGGACAGACGCCGACGCGATCAAACGAGACATCAAACCGATCTACACGGCAGTCAACGCCGAAGCCGCCCTGGCCGCCCTCGACGACCTGGACGAGAAATGGGGCGGCAAATACCGGGCCATGATCCGGCTGTGGCGTAACGCGTGGACCGAGTTCATCCCGTTCCTCGACTACGACGTCGAAATCCGCCGGGTGATCTGCTCGACGAACGCGATCGAATCGTTGAACGCACGCTACCGGCGCGCCGTCCGCGCCCGCGGACATTTCCCGAGCGAACAGGCCGCCATGAAATGCCTGTACCTTGTGACCCGCAGCCTGGATCCGACCGGAGCCGGCCGCGCACGATGGACGATCCGCTGGAAGCCTGTACTGAACGCCTTCGCCATCACCTTCGGTGACCGCTGGCCGGCCGCCGAAACCTACTAACCAAAGAGCCGGAAACACCGATCTTGGTACGGACCCGCGTGGTGACGTTTCGGCGGAGAGTGGCGTACCGGTCAGGGCATGCGTCGACGTACGGCCGGTAGCGTCACGATTGGGCCCTGAGCTGCGGGTATGCGGTTCTTATTCTGCCAACTATGGTCCACGAGCAGGTTGAGCTGCGAAAAGGTCCACCGCGATGATCCGATGCGGTGGACCTTCGTCACGTTTCCGGGAGCAGGCTGGGTTGACTACTCCTGGATCAAGATTGTTCTGCTCCCTGCCTGACCGCCACCCGGTCGCGAAGGTGCTCACGCGACAGGTGGCACCCCTGGTATCCATCGAAACTGGCGCGTCGAGGGGTCGACGGCCTGCACCGCGTGCGGCGCCCCGGTCCGGGCGGCACGTTCGCGTCGGCGGTGCCGGTCAATCAAGCCCGGCAGGCCGCGACGCCGGCGGGATCGGCACTGCAGCACGTTCGGACGCGTTGTCGCCGGTCGGATCGGCCGGAGGAGCCGCGGCCCGTTGCC
>NZ_JAHWFK010000102.1 GCF_019710575.1 Paractinoplanes polyasparticus
TCTGGACCAAGACCGCCGACCAGATCCTCGAATCCATCAAGCGTTACTGCACCCGCATTAACGACTCACGACACTAGAGAGATTACTCCAGTTCAGCAGGAACCGGTCCCGTCAGGGCTGGCACATGCCGCTCAGACCCATCCCTCGCAGCTGGTCTGGCAGACGCGGGACGCCTCCTTCAGATCGGAACCGGCACGCCCGCGCACCTGTGCGAACAGGCGGCCGGCCGACGATCGACGGTAAAACCCTTGGCATACAACCCGCTCATCAACCACTTCGAAGACTGCGTCGTCCGCCGCAACGGCGACATCGGATCCCCGCGAGTCTCCGGCGAGACCGAAGCGTCCAACGCCTCGACAGGGCCCGGCTGACTTTGCTCGGCCGAAGACCGGCCGCGCCCGGCGCCCGCCTGACCGTCCGGCGGAACACCCGCCCGGACCTCACTCACCACAGCCCTACCGTGGTCCGTGATGTCCCCGACAATCAAGCCACCAACGCGATACCGCCCGGCCGATCACCACCGCCACGGCGCCCAGCAGTAACCGCCACTGCCGCTCATCCAGATGCGGCCGCAGCACAGCCGGCTTCACCGTCAACCGCCGACCAGACAATCCATCGTCGGGCCCTAACCCTCCGCCTCACCAGCACAAACACGCCCGGTGGTGGTCACACCGACGATGCAGACGCCAACACCGGGCTCGCCTCAGCCTCTGCAAACGCCGCGGCTATCCACTCATCCAAGTGTCGTTGCAGTATCAGGCTGTGGCGATGCCCAGTGCCACAGCCGCCACGGCGACGAGCATGATGACGGCCGGCGTGGCGACGGTCTTCTTGTCGCCCGCCCGCAGGTGGGTAATCACGGCACCCAGGAAGTAGAGGACGACACCGATCGCCGCCGCGATGCCCAGCGGGCGGTAGACGATGCCGGCGAGCAGTCCCAGTAGTCCTGCGATCTTGACCAGGCCGAGGGGCAGGAACCAGCTGTCCGGCACCCCGAGCGCTTTGATCGGCTCGATGATCTTCGGGTCGCGCATGATGTCGCCACGGGCCGACAGGAGCAACACCAGGGACAGCAGGACAGCGATGACGACGTAGGCGATGAACACGGCAACTCCAGGAGATGACAGGCGGGCCGTCGCGTCGGTCGGCCCAGCGATTGTGGCGGCAAAGAGCGAACTGATCCCGATAAGTTATGTACTGGTACAGGCCTTCACCGGGTTGTTATCACGATGTCGGTCGGTCGCAGCGTCAGCTCGTTCCATCGACTTTGTCGTACGACAGGTCCGCGTAGCGCACGGAGGGGATCTGGGAGTTGGTCACGGCCATTACGACGTGGAGTGATCCACCACGGTTCACCGTTGTCGCCCGCGCATCCGACGGCCGGCGTCTGACGTGGCGCAGGACGATACCGGCCCACTCGATCACACATTTGCGTGGCAGGCAGCAGCGGAGGCGATGCTTGCGCGCTGCGCCCTTCTGATCTGGGAAGATCTGGGACGCCTAAGGCCCTGATCGTCCCGCACGGAAGGCACTTTCAAGGTGCAGCGTGCGGCTCGCGTCCGAAGGTTTGTCGTCAGACACACGAGCCGGGCCGCGTCGCGGTCTATCTTGCGGTGTTGCCGGCCGACGGCGGTGAGGCCGTCGCCGATCTGGCGGTGCTGCGTCAGCAGCCGGGTCTGTTCGGGCCGGTGACCTCGGGTCAGAGGGCGCGGCGGGTCCTCAACAGCGTCGACACCGTGGCCCCGGCCCGGTTGCGGGCCGCTCGGTCCGCCGCGCGGGAGCCGGCCTGTTTGCGGTTGCTCGAGACGCGCCGCTCGTTGCCGGCGACCACGGTCCTCGGCCGGGTGCCGGCGGGGTTGGTGCTGGACATCGACGCGACGATTGTGTTGTCGCATTCTGCGAAGGAATCGAGCTCGGCGCTGAAGGCGCGGCCCTGCCCCCGGTTCACACCGGTGATGACGACTACGGGAGGGGCGCGATCGATGATTCTTCCTCGCTGAAGAACTTTCGGGGCGGCCAGAAGCAACGGCGGTTGCTCAGCCGGTCAACACGCGACCATGGGCCTCGATAGCGAGGTATTCGGTCAGGAACGGGTGGCGGCTGCCGACGGATACGTCGCGCCACAACCGCTGCACCGGGCTGGTCATGCGGAAGCCGCTCGCGCCGTGCAGGTCGAGCATCCGGTCCAGCGCTGACCGGCAGTCCTGGGCCGACCGGCTGAGGTCGAGCTGCAGGCGGCCAGCGTCGAGTTCGGCCGGTTCGCCTCCCTCGCCGAGGGCCGCCGCGACGGCCAGCATCATGCGGTCGGCTCGATGCACGCGGCTTGCCGCGTCAGCAAGCCAGTGACGCGCGCCTGGAGACTCGCCCATCCGCGCGTACGAGGTCAGGAACGGCTTGCGGCCCGAGGCGAATATCGCGACGGTCGCGTCGAGCGCACCGAAGCTCGCACCCACGACCGGACGCAAAGTCTGTCTTTGTTGGACGCTTGTTCACCCTACGTCCGCTGCTGCGGCTTGCGGTTCGACTTGAGATCTTGGCGTCTGCGCAGGCGGTGGCAGGTGACGCCGGTCGCCGTCAGCCGCGGGGCAAGCTCCGTGGTCGGTTGTCCAAGAACACCGGTACGCCGCGGTCGTCGCCGATCCGGCAGGCAACGACGCAATCACCTGCAAATCGATTAGTGACTCATGTCACACGGATTCTGAGCTGGGAGTACCCGTATAGACCGCCCCAAAGGACCACTTTCATGAACGCTCGAGCAAACCTCCTCGTCATCACGGCTGCAGCACGGTTCTGTACGGGCGATTTACAGGAGGGAAGATCCAGAATGGCGTACGGAGTTTCATTTGCTCGTGACATGCGGTTAAGGAGGCTAGCCAAGTCCGGCAACCAGCGCTTGCTTGTCGTGCCAATGGATCATCCGATTTCTGATGGACCCCTCGCAGTCGGCAAACGCGGTTTGGACAATCTCGTAGACACTCTTTCTCGGAACGGCGCCGACGCAGTTGTGCTCCACAAGGGAAGCCTGCGTCAGATAGACCCATTTCGATTCGCTAACTTATCGCTCATCGTCCATTTAAGTGCCAGCAGCTCCCACGCTCCGGATCCCGACCAGAAGGTACTGGTGACGAGCGTCATCGAAGCGTTGCGACTCGGCGCCGACGCGGTCAGCGTGCACGTCAACGTCGGCTCGAGTGAGGAGGCCGCGCAGCTTCGCGACTTGGGGCAGGTTGCGGCGGCTTGTGACGAGTGGAACATGCCATTGCTGGCGATGATGTATCCCCGGGGTCCCAAGATTGCTGATCCTGCGCCGCCCGAACTGATCGCTCATATTGCATCCATCGCCGTTGAGCTGGGTGCCGACCTGGTGAAACTGCCTTTTGCGGGGTCCGTTCAAGAAATGGGCCAGGTCGTCGCCGGTTGTCCCATCCCGATCCTCGTGGCAGGTGGTCCGCGGCCCGACGACGACGATGACGTCAAAGTCCTGGCCCAGAAGGCCTTGACTGCCGGCGTCGCCGGACTTTCCGTCGGACGATCGATATTCGAAGCACCCGACCCGGGTCGGATGACCAAAATTCTCAGCTCGCTCGTACATCAGTATGGCCAGGACAAAATCGCTGAAGGAGTTATGGCATGAAAGAAGTCTGGATCGATATCCGGAACACCGGAGATCTGAAGCCGGCGATCGTCACCGAGGCAATTCATCATCGTGCCTCGGCAATTGTCAGCGACAGCCTCTCCGATCTGGCCGGTCTACCGCCGACGATCATGAAGGTCTACTTCCCCACAGATGGGCGGCTGCCTGAGGATGCGGGCGACTGCGACCTCGTCGTGGCCGATCGCTCGACCCTGGACGTCACCGAAGCGGGTCCGAGGTTCGCGTCGTTCGTGGAGATAACGGACGCGGCGACGCTGGAGCTCGCGTGCCAGTCTGCGAAGTCGGAACCGTGGAGCATCCTGCTGTTCCGCGACCCCACCAAGATTCCGCTGGAGATCGTGCTGGCGGCCGCGGCGGCGGCGGACGGTGGCATCGTGACCGTAGCGGCCGATGTAACCGAGGCGGAAGTGGTGTTCGGAGTCCTCGAGCACGGTTCTGGCGTCCTGATCCGCCCGATCGGGGTCGGTGACGTTGCGAAGGTGATCGAGGCCGCCGCCAGCTCCTCGCCCGACGTATCGCTGGTGGAGTTGGAGGTATTACGTACGTCTCATGTCGGTATGGGTGAGCGCGTCTGCGTCGATACCTGCACCTACTTCCGCAAGGACGAGGGCATCCTGGTCGGCTCCCATTCCAAGGGGATGGTGCTTTGCGTCAGCGAGACCCATCCCTTGCCCTACATGCCGACCCGGCCATTCCGGGTGAACGCCGGCGCGATCCATTCCTACACGCTGGCCGACCAGGAACGGACGCAGTACCTCAGCGAACTGCGGGCGGGTTCGAAGGTGCTGGCCGTCGACATCAACGGCAAGACCCGCGTCTCCACCGTCGGCCGAGTGAAGATTGAATCACGTCCACTGCTGTCCGTCGACGCCGTCGCACCTGACGGCACCGAGGTCAACCTGATTCTGCAGGACGACTGGCATGTGCGTGTTCTGGGGCCCGGTGGGACCGTCCACAATTGCACCGAACTGAAGGCGGGCGACAAGATCCTCGGCTACCTGCCCCAAGCGGACCGCCACGTCGGCTATCCGATCGACGAATTCTGCATCGAAAAATGAAGGTCGCCATCATCGGTGCCGGCATCACCGGGCTGACGCTCGCCGCCGCCCTCAGACGAGCGGGCATCACGTGTTGCGTTTTCGAGCGGGCAGCGAGCTTCAGACGCATCGGCGCCGGGATCCAGCTGTCTCCGAACGCTGTCCGGCTCCTCCGCCGGCTTGGTCTCGACACGGAACTGGCGGGTACGGCGGTGCGGTCCGATGGCGTTGAGGTACGCCATTGGAAAAATGGAAATGTTGTCTCCTGGATCCCGCTCGGCGATGACTGTGAACGGCTGTTCGGAGCACCGTACTACCTGATGCACCGGGCCGATCTGCATAACGCACTCGTCGATCTGGTCCCGGCCGGCTCAGTCCACCTCGGCAGCACCTGCGTTGAGGTGATCGAACGGGACAACGGCGCTCAGGTCGTGTTCGCCGACGGCAGCAACATCACCGTCGATGTGGTGGTCGGAGCGGACGGCATCGGCTCGACGGTCCGCGGCTCAAGTTTCGCCGACGAGCCGCACTATTCCGGGCAGACCGTCTATCGAGGTCTCGCACCCGCCACCGCGCAGGCCCCGTTCCGTGACGGCGAGCGCAAGTCCGTGATCTGGGTCGGCGAGGGAAAGCACGTCGTCAGTTACCCAGTCGCCGCGGGCTCACTCATCAATATCGTGGCCGTCACCGCGGACGAAGCGTGGTCACGGGAATCCTGGTCGACGCCCGCACGTGTCGGTGACGCTCGGGCCGCCTTCGCGGGATGGGACACGGTTGTACTCGACCTGATCAGCGCGGCCGATTCACTCACCAAATGGGGCCTGCATCTCCGCAGCGGCGACTTCCCATGGAGCGGTCAGTTCGTCACCCTGGCCGGCGATGCGGCGCACCCTATGCTTCCTTTCCTGGCTCAGGGCGCGAACCAGGGCATCGAGGATGCCATGACGCTCGCCGGCTGCCTGAGTCAAGCGACATTCAGCGACGCCACACTCGCTCTGCAGCGCTACGAACAACTCCGCCGCCCACGGGTGTCCGCAATCCAGCAATACTCGGCGAAGCCCCCGACGTCGCAGGGAACGCAAGCGCTGCTCGACACAGCCTGGATCTTCGGCCACGACCCTTTGTCCGAGTTCAATGATGGATAAGGCCACTGTCGACGCCTACCTCGCCCGTATCGGTGCATCCCGTCCGTTGCGCTCAGACCGTTCGGCGCTAACATATCTGCACTCGATGCACCTGCGTGCCGTGCCTTTTGAAAATCTCGCATACCACCTCGGCGAACCCGTTACTGGTGGTGATCAGTCCGTAGAAAAAATTGTTTTCGGAGGGCGCGGCGGCAACTGCATGGAACTTAATTCCGCCTTCCTGCTGCTGCTGCGAGGACTCGGCTTCGATGGCTCCCTGCTGCTGGGCCGGGTTTGCCGGAACGGCAACTTCACGCCGGGAATTTCACATGTCGCCGCCCGGGTCCGGCTGGATGGCGACGAACACCGCTACGTCGATGTCGGGCATTTCGACGCGAGCCTGCGTCCGCTGCGCATCGACCATCAGGCAGTGCAGAACGACTCACACGGCAGGTACTCCGTCACCCCCGCCACGCGGGACAGTTTCGACGTCAGCCGGAACGGCGTCACTTTCGTTCGCATGGACCGCCGAGAGATCGACCTGAACGAAGCGGTCGTCCACGAGGAGGCGTATCGACGGGAACCGACTTCACTGCTCATGAAGAGACTTCTATGCAGCCGCGCAACCGATCGAGGACGGGTGACGCTGTCGGGAAAGCTTCTTATTCATGAAGAAGGCGGGCAGACGATGCGAAAGAGATTGAAGAACGCCGACGAGATCGACGAGGCCCTGCGGCACTGGTTTGGAATTTCGGCACCCACAATCCTCACGCTCCGATAGGCAGGGAGGCTATTTCCCTGCACTGCCAGCGTGACCACGTCACCTACCTCGCCGAACGCGGCGCGCACTGGATACTGACCGGCGAAGGCGACCAGCCCAGCCTGCAAAAACAACTCGCCGCTCTGCCCTGGCGGCACGTCGACGCCACCCGCCACGACGACCGCGGGCACTGCCGCCGCGAGTTCCGCACCCTGAAGATCCTGACCCTCTCTACCGGCATCGCGTTCCCCCACGCCGCCCAGGCCCTGCAGATCCGCCGTCGCAGACGACGGCTCGACGAACCGCAACGCTTCACCACCGGAACTGCCTACGCCATCACCGACCTGCGCGTTCACCAGGCCAAACCGCACCAGCTGGCCGCCTGGATCCGCAGCCACTGGTCGATCGAGAACGCCGTCCACTGGGTCCGCGACGTCACCTACGACGAAGACCGATCCCAGACCCGCACCGGCAACGGTCCGCAAGTCATGGCCGCCCTACGCACCGCCGCCATTGGAGCGCTACGCACCGCCGGAATCAACAACACCGCCGCCGCCAACCGGCATCACGCCCGCGACAACACCCGCACACTGGCGCTACTCGGCATCATCTGACGACTTTGCCGGGCCCTGGGCGTACACCTCGCCCGTGCCGGGCTCAGCCCCGCGGCGCAATGCCGACTCGTCGAAGGTCCCCGGGCCCCGGCCGATACCCATGTCGATACGGTCCGGATTCAGCGCCGCCAGCGTCGCGAATTGCTCCGCGAGGGCAAACGGGGCGTGGTTGGGTGCCAGTACGCCACCCCGCGCGGATCCGGGTGGTCCGCGCTGCGGCTTGCACACCGGTTTCGCTGGTCTGCTGTCCGCCGACAACGACGTCGTTCCCGGACGCCTGATCCCGGTCGCCGCCGTGCTGGGCAACGCCGACAACCCGTACCAGTCCTCGAATGGCCCGGACCAGCCGCGCGGCCCAACTCCTCGCCCGCCTCGCCGCACACCCCGACGATCTCACCCACGACGCCCTCGACGCCGTGCCGACTGAATCTGCCGCATCCGCTCGGCATGAGCGGCAACCGATGAGGTGACGGAGCCGTCCAAACGCATGTGGCCGGGGCGGTCCTCAGGCGTCGGGAGGCCTGTTGCAGCGGCGGGCGAACTGAGCCGGGGTCTCGCCGAAGCTCCTGCGGAAGTTCCGGATGAAGTGGCTACTGTCCGCGAACTGCCATCGAGCCGCGGCCTCGGTGACGGAGAGGCCGGCGGTCAGCGCCTGACGGGCCGCCTCGAGCCGGCGGCGCCGGATGTAGGCGGCGGCTGATTCCCCGGTGCTCGCGAACGCCCGGCTGAGGGTGCGGACCGACACATGCAGCTCCCGGGCGAGCAGCGCAGGGCTGAGCTCCGGGTCGATGAGCCCCTGGTCCACGAATTCACGGGCTGCCCGGGCCAGCGCGGGCTGTAGGGCGGTCTCGGCCGGGTCGGTGTCACTGTGGAGGATGCCCCGAGCCAGCTCGACCAGTGCGTTACGGGCGGCGTTCGCGCCGATCGCCGTCAGTCCCTCGACCGTTTCGTGCAGCAACTGAGCGTGGGCCATGAGTAGCCGCAGTTCCCGTGTGCCGGCCGAGCCGGTCAGGGTCACGGGTCGCCCGGAGCCACCGACGGAGTCCAGCGGCAGACGGACCGCTGCGGCAGTGGTATCCGGGGCAGTTTCGTAACCGGACGTCCGTGCTGCTGATACGGCCAGGAACTGCCCGGCACCGACGACGACGGATTTCGCACCCTGACGCAGGGTCCAGACACCGCGCCGGACGGAATAGATATGCAGCTCTCCCGGGTCGTCCAGGACGACGGAGGCTCGGACCCCAGTCACCGAACGGAAGTTGCTCACGACGACATCCCGGATCCGGGAGTCACGGCTTCGGATTCGAAGCCCGGCTCGGCGGCCGCCGTCGACGACTTCCGGCGTTTTACAGCCGGTTATCTGCCGCACACGATCGGAGTCGTGCCAGGCGCCGTCCTTGAGCCATTTTCATCCTGCGTAACGCGGTGACTCGACGTGGTGCAGGACGAGGATGGCCTGCACGATCGCGGTCGCG
>NZ_JAHWFK010000103.1 GCF_019710575.1 Paractinoplanes polyasparticus
CATCAGCAGCGCACCGGAACTACTATCCAACATGGACAAAGACGCTCTGCGTCACCACCGAAAGAGCGCCAGAGCCGATCTTGGTACGGACCCGTAGCCAGGGTGAGGTCCAGGGCGCGGCCGTGGTGAGGTTGGGTGTCGGTGCGGTGCTGGAAGAAGGTGTGTGCCTGGCGGATCCGGTCGGCCTTGGTGGTGGGCGCGGTGTTCGCGATGTGGTGTTTCATCGCGGCCCAGATGCGTTCGACGGGGTTGTCCTGGGGGCTGTAGCGGGCGCCTCGGATCAGGTGCAGTCGCGGGTGTTCGTCGAGCCATTGCTGGGTGATGCCGGACAGGTGGGTGCCGCCGTTGTCGCAGATCACCGCGATGGCGGGGGCGTTCGGGTAGGCGTCGAGTAGTTGTTGCAGGAAGGAGCAGAAGACCACGGACACGTTTTTGACGCTGATGTGGTGGTGGACGTGGCCGGTGGCCAGGTTGATCGCGCCGTGGATGGTGCGGCGAACGTTCTTGCCGGGTGTCATGATCCGGTGGCGGATACCGAACGGTATCCAGCAGGAGCGGACCCGGGCGATCAGGTCGAGGTGGGTTTCGTCTTCGGCGAGCACGACTGATCCGGTGGGCAGGGCGGTGATCTGGTCGCGGATGCCGGCGCAGATCTGGTTGTGGTCGGGGTCGCTTTTGGCGATCAGCCGGGGCCGGGACCAGCGGGCCTGTTCGCGGATACCTCGGCGCAGGGTGGACAGGCTGACCTGAGGCCGGCCCAGTGCTCGCCAGAGGCGGGCGGTGGTCCAGGCTTTCGGGGTCGCAAGGAGCCGGCTGATGCGTTGGCCGAGGTGCCGGCTGCCTTTGCGGGGTCGTCCGGTGCGGGGCCGGTCGGGTAGTCCGGCTTGGCCTTCGTGTTGGTGGCGGGTGATCCAGCGGCGCACGGTGGCCGGGTCGTAGTGCAGCAGGTCGGCGATCTCGGCGGCGGACATGCCCGCCGCTGAGCACACAACGATGACCATGCGGCTGGCGGTGCGCCAGGGCCCGTGCAGGGCGGTAATCAGTTCGGTGTGTTGCTCGGCCGGGATCCGGGCGTAGACGTGCGCAGGGCGCATACTGGCGGTGACCTCGTCGGGGGTTTCGGTCTTGTGTGGTAACTCGATCCGAACCCACGACGAGGTTATTACGTCGGTACGTCCCTCTTCCCGAGTGAGTTACGTACAGAACTTCTGATCAGGCGCTTAGATGGGCCGGGTGTTTCCGGACGATCTCCGTCAGGCGACGACCGGCCGTCAAGCGACGCTGCAACAGCGAGAAGCTTGATCGGCCGCGTTGGATGTCCCAAACCAGCAGCTCACCACCGAGCACCGTACGAGCCGGCAACGCGGCGGCGAGCGGTACCACGAGATCGGGGAAGAACCGGGTGAGATCAACACCCTGCCGCGACTGGATCCGCATACCGTCGGCAGTGCGCCAGACGATCGCCCGGAAGCCGTCGTTCTCCAGACCGGACATGTCTCAGGAGACATCCCACGGGTGACCCATCGGTCGAATCACGCCGGCAAGGGGGTGGACCTTCCGATGTCATTGCTCCGACAGCGTTTTGACAGGGCCTTAGTTCTTGTCAATAACGGTCAGGCAGTCGTCGATCATGGGTGAGCCTGATCGAGGTGTCCTGTCCCGAGCGGTGTGGACGCATGTAGGTTCTAGCCGTGGATGCGGAGTTGGTCAGGGCCGCGAGCAGTGGCGATGAAGGTGCGTTCGCGGCGCTGATCGAGGGGAATCTGGCCGGCATGCGAGCTGTCGCGGTCGCTCGGTTGGGCTGGGTGGACGAGGCAGAGGACGCGGTGCAGGATGCGGTGTTGACCGCGTTAAATGACCTGTCGAGGCTGCGTGAGCCGGACGCCGCGGGCGCATGGTTACGGTCCATCGTGCGCAACAACTGTCGCATGCTGCTGCGCTCGCGGCGGGCGCTGCCGGTCGCCGACCCCGAGACTCTGTTGCCGGTTGACGTCAGGTGGGATCCCGGCAAGGTGGTCGAGCGAGCAGCAACTCGCGACTGGGTCCGAGGTGCGGTGGCGGTGCTCCCAGATCCGGTCCGTGAGGTAATGGTGCTGCGCTACTTCACCGACTGGTCTTCGTACCGGCAGATCGCCGAACTGTGCGCTATACCGGAGCACACTGTACGTAGCCGGTTGCGTCAGGGGCGGCGAGCCTTCGGTCAAGCGTTGCAGGACGTCGCTGCGTCGACACTCCCGGATTCGAACGTCATGGCGCGAGCGACGCGGCACGAGGCGGAGGCTCTGGTCCAGGCTGGTTTGCGCGGCGATGCCCGGCAGGTACTCGAAGATCTTTTTCATCCAGGAGCTTTAGTCACCCGAGCGGGTTACGGCACCGAAGGAATTTCCGGGCTCCTGCCGATGATGACCGACACGCTCAGCGCCGGGGTCGGTCTGAGGCTGTTGGATACTGCAGCAAGCGCGGACACCGTGGTCTGGGACATCGAATTTCTCAATCCGGCCAGTGATCCGCAGCATTGCCCGCCCGCCATGACGTGGCTGAGCACCATGCGGCAAGGACGGATTACGCAGCTCCGTATCGCGTACCGGTCGGAACCGTTGCATTGAGACGATCATCACACCGTCGATGAAGCACATCCCGGGTTGCTCGTGCATCTGGTTCCGGCCGCGGAGACGCCGCGGTCGACAGGAGGCGCGACATGGGCACTCTCGCACACATCAGTGCCGGACAAACGGCACTCATTACCGGGGCCAGTTCTGGCATCGGTGCTGCCTTCGCCCAGGAACTGTCCACCCGTGGCGTTCATCTGATTCTCGTCGCTCGGAGCCGCGACAAGCTGGAAGCGGTCGCAGCTCAATGCCGGGCCAGGGGCCGGGTCCGCGTAGACGTGCTGCCGGCCGACCTTGCTCATCCGGATGCGGTCGTCCGGCTCGGCGAGCGTATCGACGCGATCGGCCGTGACGTCGATGTGCTCATCAACAGCGCGGGATTCGGCGTCCACGGTGACGTCGTTCATGCAGACCCGAGCCGCCTGCACGAGCAGAGTCAACTCAACGTCACCGCGTTGGTCGATCTGACCCGGGCCTTCCTGCCCGGAATGACAGCCCGGAGCCAAGGCGTGATCATCAATCTGGCAGCCCTGTCCGCGTTCCTGCCCTTGCCCCACATGGCCGCCTACGCCGCGACCAAAGCCTTCGTACTGTCCTTCACCGAAGCGCTCTGGGTGGAGACCCGGCACAGCGGTGTCCGTGTCCTGGCTCTGTGCCCTGGTCCGACCGACACCCCGTTCCACGCAGCCACCGGATCCGACGACGGAAGCTTCGGCAAGCACCGTTCCCCTGAACAGGTCGTCCGCACGGCACTACGAGCCGTAGAACGTGACTTCCCCGCGTCGTCGACGGACGCCTCAACACCGTCAGCAGCTTCCTACCGAGAATCCTGCCGCACCGCCTCACCCTCGCCATCGGAGAACGCTCCATGAGACCCACGAAGCCTGCCGACAAAGGTGTTCGGCCAACTGGGTAAAGTGCCCGAACCCCGATGGGCGCGGCGCCGCCGCCTCGCCTTTCTACTTCTGATCTGACCAGCTCACGGCGAGGGTTGGACACCGCGGGTCAGCGGGATGAGGGAACGAGTCAGGAGTCGGCGATCTCCCGGCGCAGGGCGTCGTTCTCCGCGGCGAGGGCGGCGATGCCGGTGGCCGCGGCGTCGAGGTGGTCCTGCAGCTCGTGGTATCGGGCTCGGCTGGCCTTCAAGCCCTGCTCGAGGCGGCTGAGGTCGTCGTCGCGGCGCCGGGCGGCGGCCTCGGCCGGGCTGGAGCCGATTTGGGCGTCCCAGGCGGCGAGGATGTCGCCGGCGCGGTTCATGGTGGCCCGGCTGACCTGCGCCTCGCGGCAGAGGTTGTTCTTGGTCAGCCGTCCGTCGGTGTGCCCCGGTCATGGACCGGGAACACCCCGGCACGGGCGAGCGCGGCCGACAGGGCACCCGTCAGCCCAGCTCGGTCCGCGAGCATCCGCAGCAACGCGGTGCCGACGTGCGACACCACACCAGTCCCGTCCGCGGTGACCCGCAGATCCTTCGACCACGCCGTAGACTGCACGCCGGAAGTGCCTTCCTTGCAGAGATTCTCGTAGATGTCGCAATCACAAGTTTCCCCTGCCAGAGAGGCACTTCCGTCTATTTGCACGCCGGTCGGACCTACGAGTTGATGATCACCGTGAATCACCCGGGCTAGCGGGCCGCCCCGGGGACATGGGTCACGGGTACGCCTTCCGGTCCGGTGCCGGCCAGCGCTGACCACCATGGAACGTCGCCCACCGTGCAAACGTCCACCCAGCCAGCACCAATTGCTTGGTCGGGGCCATCGGGGCTTCCGTCATCGCGGATACGGAGGAAGGGTGTCCTGGGGACAGCAGACCTTCGAGGTACGAGGTAATGGGGGGCTAGGAATTGGTGGTCTACCACGCGGAACCAGGGTCGCCGAGTGCCGCGGCCTCGTCCATTCTCGGCAGCCTGACTGTCACCGCGTAGGTTGCTGACCGGCCAGAGCATGTCGGGCTCCTGGGCGAACGAGACTTCGGTGTCTGGTCAGGCCATGATGCCGGCCAGGAGTTTCGCCGTACCCTCGGGATCCTCCACCTGAAAGTGGTGGCTGCCGAGATCGACGAGCACGATGTCGAAGCGGTCGCGGTATCGGTCGATCGCTTCTTGGTTGACCAGGTCCCGAATCGCGAACACGGTGATCGGCTGTTTCGTCTCGCGTAGCGCGGCATCCATGTCCCAACGCACCAGGCCCTCGATGGACCGCAGGCCGGCGGGCTGCCGGACGGCGACCATCTTCGCGAAGTAGGCGTCCTTTTGGGCCGGGTCGGTCCCGGCCGGCGAGCCGCCCTCCACGAGCCCTCGCACCGCTGCGGCGAAGTCCTGGTTGAACAGGCGCATCATCGCGTCGGCCTGTTCCACGCTCTGAGCCGGGAACAGCGACAGGTAGTGCAGCGCGTCCAGGGCCACCACATGCGTGACCGTGTCGGGAAGCAGCCGTCCCACCTCCACGGCGACTGCTCCGCCCAGTGAGTGCCCGGCCACCACCGCCGAGGTCACCGACTCGGCTTCGATCACCGCGACCACGTCGCGAGCGAACTCCTCCATGGTCCAGACTTCCCGTGTCGAACGGGACTCGCCGTGTTCGGCGAGGTCGACGGCGAGGACGCGATAGTCGTCGGGCAGGTGGTCGGTCACGGCGTCGAAGTCGCTGCGGTCGCAGGCCCAGCCGTGGATGAGGACCAGGGTCGGGCCGTCGGCGGGGCCGCTGGCCGTGTACCGGACGGTGGTGTGACCGTCTCGCTCAATGTCGCGGTTCTCTTTGATCCTGTTGATCGATGTCACTGCAACTCCTTGGTTTAGGACGAGTCAGTTGCGCGGGGCTCAGTTGCGCGGGGCGAGGGCGGAGCGGTGTTGTGTCCGCATCTGGTTCAGCCGCAGGGCGAGGGCGGCAAACGTGATCACCGCGATAGCCACGGCGTAGATCTTGGTGGCGGTCATCAGTCCCAGCGCGGTGACGGCGATCCCCCCGAGGACGGCGGGCACGCTGTTCCCCAGGTAGTTGATGACGTTCGCCAGGGCGAAGACCGCGCTGCGCTCGTGTGGCCGGGCGATCCGGGCGAAGGTGCCGAACGTGGCCAGCGTCGACGCGCCGAAGCCGACACCCGCGACGACTGTGCCGGCGCCGGCCAGCCAGGCTATCTCCCCGACCACTCCGGCCAGCGAGATCAGGGTGCCGAGCCCGAGCAGGGCGGACGCGGGGGCCAGCAGAGAGGACGCGGAACGGGACCGGAGCAAGGCGATCGCGATCGCTCCGGTGCCGGCCAGGAGGGTCACGACGACCCCGCCGATCAGATGGTTGTGCAGCCCCAGCAACTCGGCGGCGACGGAAGGTCCGAGTGAGAGGTACATCCCGGCCAGTGCCCAGGTCGCGATCATCGCGGGAACCACCGGGACGATCTCGGCGCGCAGGTGCGTGGGCATCGCGACCCGCGGGCGCAAGGAGGCGACCGCGCCCGGCCGGCGTAGCGACGTCTCCGGCATGCGGGCGACGACCACCATTGCCGGCACCATCGCGCCGAGCAGCAGGAAGTAGATCAGCCGGGTCGGCGCGGGACCGAATTCCACAAGCGCACCGCTGCCGAGAGCGCCGAGGGCGAGCCCGCTCAGCGGAGCCACCGAGGTGACGATGCCCGCCCGGCCCCGCGACGGCTCGAGATCGACGAGAGCGGCGCTCAGGGCGGTCGTGGCAGCTCCGGTCGCGATGCCCTGCAGCACCCGGGCGGCGGACAGGACGACCACGTCGCCGGCGGTCAGGAACAGCACGAGCGCGACCATCTCCAGCGCGATCGCGGCAGCGAGTACCGGCCTGCGCCCGAGGTGGTCGGAGAGCGCCCCGAGGACGAGCAGCGAGCCCAGCAGGCCGACCACATACAGCGCGAAGACGACCGTCAGCACCCATGCCGTGAAGTGCCATTGCTGCTGGTAGATGACATAGATCGGGGAAGGCGCGCTGGACGCGGCCAGGAAGAGGACGAAGATCGCGGCCACCGCGGTGAAGACACCCCTCCGCGGTACGGGGGAAGCTTTGACAGTCATGCAAGCCTCACAGTGATCGTTGCTTTAAGAACTCAAAACATACCCTAAACGCAGCGATCACTGCGACAGTTAGTGCAGTGATCTGTGCGATAATGAACGAGTGTCTGCTCCGCCACCCCCCGCGCCGCAGGTCGGCGGCCGACCCGGCGGCCGGTCTGCCCGCGTCCGGACGGCTGTCCACCGAGCCGTCAAGGAACTGGTCGCCGACGAGACCGAACTGCTGACGATCCCGGTCGTGGCCGCACGTGCGGGCGTGCACGCAACGACGGTCTATCGCCGCTGGGGTTCGATCAGCGATCTGCTCGCCGACGTCGTGACCAGCCGCTTCGCCGGCGACATCGTGGTGCCGGACACAGGCAGCCTGCGCGAGGACCTGAACCGCTACGCCTACGACCTGGCCAAAGATCTCAGCGACCCGGACACCCTCGCCTTGGTGCGCGCCACCATCGGCACGGGCGGAGAGCAAGGTGCCGCAGTCTGTCGTAGCGAACGCCAGCACCAGCTCGAGGCGATCCTCGATCGCGAGCAGGCTCGGGGCAATCCCACCCCGAGCCTGGAGCGCACCACCGACGCGGTGCTCGCCCCGCTCTACTACCGAGCCGTCTTCACCGACCTTCCGCTCACCCCGGAGTGGACCCACCGCCTCGTGGCCGACCTGCTCAGCCTCGACCACTCATAAGGCCGCGGGTCGACCGGTCGAGGCCCGCCCGAAGTCGCTGGAGTCCGCCGCCCGCGAACGGTGCTGCCGGACTGGGCGAGTACTAGTGCGACGTTCCTCAAATGGGCGACTATCAGTTGAAGTGTCTTCTGCATGACGATTAGTGATGTAAACGTCGTC
>NZ_JAHWFK010000104.1 GCF_019710575.1 Paractinoplanes polyasparticus
CGAGCCAGATAACCTCACCCCTGCCCCGACCGGCGGCAGGTAACCACCGCTCCATCAAAGCGGGGGCAACTCAGGTCTGCCCCATAGGAGGTTAGCGGCGACCGCAGCCAAGGCCATCGACCCGGCGTGGCAGCTGTGCTGATCGCCAGCAGGCAGCGGCTAATCATGGCCCACGCTCAGTGCTGCACGAAACCGTCAAGAGACTGACGGACGTCGGCGCGAACGCCGCCCGCAACGCACTGGTCGAGCTGGCTCGGGGCGTCCCCACAGTGACATCGACGCGGCCGAGACCGCGCTACAACCCGCGCTGGCCCGGGCAACCTCTGAATTCGTAGACCTCCGGCTCATCGACCCGGGGCTCAGCCCCGCGCTGCTGGTCCAGGAGTGGAACGTGCCCGGGGCGCACCCCCAGCCGGGCGTTCGCGAGCACGGGAGAATCAGCCGCAGCCTGAATTCGGCGCCGCCAGCTTGAGGTCTCCACCGACTGTCCGTCTCGGAAAGACGTCTCGGACCGCGAACAGCCAGAAAATGTCCTCACCACCCATGTCTGCCGTGCGCTCCGACGACGAGCAGGACACCTTCGGCGCGTTGTCGACCCGCCGAGCGGGCCTCTAGGGGAACAGCGCCGAACTCGTCGCGGCCGCATTCGCGGACGTGGGGTCCGTGATGAATCAGCGCCTCGCCGCTGAGCGACCGTCGGCCGGCTCACCTCAGGTCGCCGAGACAGGTGGCCCGCGGAGGCAAGGCTACGACCACCAACCTGGGGCGCAAAGGTTATGCTACGACGTAGGAATCACCTTATTGCCTGGCATCCCGGGTTAGTTGGGCGAGATGCTGCAGAGTGGCGTTACTCTGCTCTTCGGTAATGAGGGGAATTGAGTCCGGTTCGTTGCTGCGAGTGACGAGGTCTGCGGTCGAGTTGAGTGGCGCAGGTCGCCGCAGGTTCGCTTGGCCACCGACTGTTCGATTCTCTTTAATGGCGATGGGATCATTGGGATCCTCAGGATTGGATTTTAGAAAAGGAAAAACAGTCTTCATGCCAAGTGCCAGCGCTGTACTCACAGGGATCATCGGTACATGTCTCGTGAAGTTTTGCAGCACGTTCTGAATGGAGCCGTGTATTGAATCTGCGCCGATCGCCAAGATCTCGGCGGGCGAACTCCCAACGAAGTGACGCTCCGCTACCAAGGCGAAGGTGTGTTCGACGCGGTACGAATTATAGTCAAGCCAGTTGCGAATGTTACCCATCATCAGGCCGCTTCGCAGAACTGCGGGATTGTGGCGGATGGCGTAGGGCATGACATGCTTGCCATGCGCGTCGTTCCCTTTTACGGCAATGCTGACAGCCAAGCCGGCCGTGAAGACGTAGGCGTCGGCCGCAAACCCTCGTAGCTGACTGGCTTCCTTTGTTGACGCGAACCTATTTTCCGCAAGGTAGCTCCCAGTCACTTGTCCGGCGAAGATCATGCTGGCTTCCATGAGGGAAAAAGGGTCGTGGGCCATGTTCTGCGATGTCCATACCTGGTGCGTCGTGGCGCCGCTCATCCTGATATCCACGGTAAATTGACTCATTTGAACTTCGGCCGCATATCTAAAGGGAGCCTCCTCTGTTCGTGCCTCCCTTGACGGCCTCAACTTCGGTATCAGACGTAGGTTCCTGACTCGATCGTCGACGGCGAACTGGGTATCGTTGAAAATCTGTGCCAGCGTGGCGCCTCTTCTGCCGATTCTACGGAGCAAATTCCGCGCTTGAAGGCTCTCCCTCATGTGGACTTCCGGATCCGTCAAGATTCCGTCCTCCCACATGAACGAACTGACTGGGAAGCCAACCTGTTCCAAATGGAATCCTGACGGGTTTTCATCCGCAGTGAAATATAGAGTCGGCCCGACTACGAGTTGGCGAACTTCGTCGATGATTCGTACAAAATCGTCAGAGTTCTCGTGTGGGACATCGAACATGAGCCAGGGATACTCGATCTCGCGGCCGACCGCGCCGGTTCCGGCGCCGCTGAGATCAACTAATGATCTGGCGATGGACTCGGATTCCGCGCTAGGGCGATCACCGATCGGCCACTCTGCCTCCCCGATAATCCGGCCATCCGCCTCTACGAACCGAGCGCGAAGATCGACTCCGGAGGGAAGGGCCACGGAGACGGGGGAGGATGAGCTGAGATAGTCGAGGCCGGACATCGGCCGAGCCGTCGATACGGGCGAATCCAAGGTCTCGATCCAGATATCTTGGTCAGCGCCATGGTGAACAAAGACTGCGTGGCCGATCTCGTTGGGCTTTCCGATACGGACGAAGGCGGAGCGACCCGGCCGCGCCGCAACAATTCTGCGGATGGCCTCCCAGCCAAGTTCAGAAACGACGGGCCAAGTCTTCAGGTCACCGAGCGCGGCAAACCTACCGGTACCTACGACCGAATCATCGACTGCCCTGGTCGCAGGGAGGACCCCACGCGGATTGAACGCTGTGGTCGGATGCAGGAACATCCGGGCATGCATGGTCGTCAGCAGTGCTATGCAGTAGGAGTCCCCCGCTTCCATGCCTACACTCGAACGCGCGATCGCCACGAGCGCATTGATATCGGCATCTGAAAGTGGGCTGGAGAAAGCAGTCGTGTTATCAACTGCACGTTCTGTCGTTCCCCGCCGGGAGGCTTCGACGTCGCGCTGACCGGGTACTGGGGGAAGTTGACTGAGAACGGCATCGAGTGACGTGCCTTCATTCACCGTGAGCGCCGCGCCGATGTTACTTTGCTTGGCCCTTGCAGGCCGTGTGGGCTGGGTGGCCGCGGGCCGGCCCGAAGTCAGTCCGACCGGCATCGGCTGGGCTGGCGGAATCCGATTGGGCATGCTCATGGATGCGGGCGATTGCGTGGGCAGACCACCGGCGGGCCGGTGAACGCGGCCGTAGGGCTCCAGTGACGGCTGAGTCATCTTGCAGCTCGTCAGGCCGAGCGGATCAGCTTGAGTCAGGGGATTCTTCACGTAACCGAAAGGGTGCGGATTTCCTTTCAGGCCTAGTGGGTCCGGGGTGAGGTAGCGGGCCGTGGCCGGATCATAAAAACGGAATCGATTGTAGTGCAACCCCGACTCGGCGTCGAAGTATTGACCAGGAAAGCGCAGTGGCGTGGGGGCTGGGTGGTGGCTCAGTCCCCACAGGTCGGTGCGCAAGGCCGATAGACGTTGGCCGCCGTCGCCGAGCAAGTGCGTCGGTGTACCGACCAGATCTGTCACGATCGTCATCAGGCCGGAATCGTCAGATTGAATTACGGGCGCGGAACCATCAGGCCAGAACTCCCAGGACATCGCCTGAGCCCCGGCCTGCTCCATCATCACGTCTCCGGACCAAGCGAACAAAGTCTCCTGCCGAACGGTTCCGTCATCAGCGAGAAGCTGCTTGGCGACGCGCCGGCCGAATGCGTCGTAGCGATACTGCCAGCGGTCACCGTCGGCCGTCACCACCCCCACCAGCTGATCCTCGGCGTCCCAAACGAACTCCCACCGGCCGGTCTCGCTTGACCGATGGGTCATCCGGCCGAGAGAATCGTATTCGAAGTGGACGCCGTCGGCCTGGACCAGCAGTATGCCGTCGAACTTCCAGTGCTCGCCGTCCATGCCCGCAGGAACGTCGGCGCGATCGTAGAGGTAACGTTTAGATTTCTCGCCATCGGTGCCGGCGACAAGAATGCGGCCGTGCGCGTCGATGCCGAACAAACGAGAACCGATCCTCGTAACGTCACCGGACGCGTTATATCTAAAAGTTTGCTCGACCGATCTTGGAATGTGCTGAGAAGTTAATCTTCCAGCTGAATCGAATGTTTGGCGAAAGGCAAGATCGCCTCCGATCTTTCGGACGATTTCACGCCCAGATGAATCCCGCTCGAAAGTTATCAACTGCCCGTCGACGTTCAATGCTACCGGCAGACCTCGCCCGTCATGGAACCAGCGGCTTGCCCGTCCTGACGGCATTGTATGGCCCATCAGGCGGTCGCCGTCGTAAGCTGTCAGGATAGTCCGACCATTGACGGTCTCAGCAATTTTCCGGTCGACGGCGTCGTATTCGAAAGTCACTTCCGCGTCCGGGCTGGTGACAGCGACTAATCGCCCGTCGACGTCATACTCGAGTTCCACGATCGTGGTCCCGGTTCGCCGCTCGATTACTCGGTCCTGCCTGTCGTAGAGATAGCTGGTCACATCTCCGGCAGCGTTGACCTGCTCCGCCAGACGCCCGGCCCCATCGTAAAAGTAATGCCGGGCACGACCCGCGAAATCGAAATCTGACACTAATCTGTCCGCCGCGTTGTAAACGTAGCGCCAGGCTAGACCGATGGCGTTGGAGGCCGTGACGTGAAGCCTATTATTCCGGTACGGCAAGGCGGACGATTGGCGTTGCCAGACTGCATCGAAGTCGACTTTTGAAATGGACACCCAAACTCCTGCAAGAATTGAGATTGCTGCACGTGCGGGTGGTCCGCCTTGGCATTGCGTTGGTATCGGCTCAAGGTGCGCATATTCTCGTGAAATCGAGCTCCCCGAAAGTATGCGCCATCGCGCTGCTGTAGCCCACGATGTGGTACGTCTCATGATTGAACCGGGGGATTTCCCTCAGCAGGTGACACCGCTCTCGCCTTGCCGGGTTCGTCGCCCACCAGCCCGCCGGATGTGACCTCAACGGGTCGGAGCTATCTCATCCATCGCTGCTTATGGCAGCGCCTCGGCGGTTGGCTGGCGCCGCCTGGCCGCCGTCAACAGCGAGACCGGCGCAATTTTCCACTTCGACTGTTCCGAATCCGACTACAAGGCCGGACTTCGAGGCTACCGATGCACGCGGAATTATGACGTTGAGCCGGTTCCTGCCGGGCTCGGAACATGGATGTTTGCTCGCCAATGCGACTGAGCTGCACGCGCGGCGTGCGGGCCGTCAGGCAGACTGAGCGCGATCGGTGCCTTTCTCGCCGCCGGACCACACCCAACCCGTATCGTCGCCTCAGCGTCGAGGCGCCAGGCCGAGGTCGATCATGCTGGCGGTGGTGTCGAGGGCGGAGTCGACCGGCGGGTGGTCCAGCCCAGCTCTCTCCGCCTTGGCCGTGCTGACCGGCAAGCCCGAACTGTTCGAGACAACCAAGGATCCTGCGTAGGCAATTGCCCAGGAGGGGCCAAACTGGCTACCGACACAGTGATCGCCGCCGGGCGTGCGGGCTACGCCCCGGCCGGTGACCCTGCGCCGCCGGTCACGATGGTCTGGTCGCTCGGTGCGGGCCTGGCCATGCTGGCGATCAAGCGCCCGCTCGCCGCGATGTCAGCCGAGCGCGGGTCTTCCCTGACGGAGCTGACCACCCAGGTGACAGCCCTGTTCCAGACGATGCTCAGAAACGCGTGATGCGCGGCCGGGTACATCTTGGCCAAGTTGAGTCTCCTCCAGCATCTGGCCCGCCCCATCCGATGCCGATCTCGAGGCCGCACGGTCGGTCCATCCCAATCTCTGTGGCGTGGCGTCCGTGACTGGCGAGCCTGGTACACCCGCGGGTGGTCTGCGACACCACGACAATACGGTCGTGCTCGTCGTGCTGGGGCTACGGAGACGTCTCAGCCGGAAGGGGTCGATCCCCCTCGGGTTTCGAGCCGTCGAAGGCGGACACGGTGTCGCGGAGTTGCCGCAGGTTGGACTGGTCGAAATAGAGCTGGCGGATCGTGTAATCCGAGACGGCGGCGCTGAACCGGCGGTCCGGATGCGGTGTCAGCCCCATCGCGTCGCCCTGGCGCCGGCCGATCAGCACTTCTTCCAGCTCGGAACTGACTTGGCCCAACCGGACGTCGCTGATCTTCAGCGCGTCTTCCAGCGGAATGGGACGCCCGAGGAAGATGCTCAGGAGCAGGGGTTTTCGGGCTACCACGGCTTCTTCGGCCACGTCCTCGGCGACCCAATCCTGGAGGCGTCGTTCGCCGGGCTCGGTGGTCTGATGGGGGCCGTACGTACGCCGCCGATGGGTATCTCACGCTGCTCGACCAGCCCTAGTGTGTGCATGCGCTGCAACTCACGGCGGATGTGGCTGAGTTCCCCCCGCTTTCGTGGAGCTTCTCAAACATGATCGACTGATCATGGGGAGGAAGCATTTGTGGCTGCAC
>NZ_JAHWFK010000105.1 GCF_019710575.1 Paractinoplanes polyasparticus
ATCGGCAGGTAGGCCGCGCCCGCCTTGAGCACGCCCAGCAGGGCCGCCACCAGATCCGGGCCGCGGTCCATGACCACGGCGACGACCGACTCGGCGCCCACGCCATGGCCGCGCAACAGCCGGGCCAGCTGGTTGGCGCGCGCGTCGAGCCGCTCGTACGACCACTCGACGCCGTCGGCCACCACGACCGCCACGGCGTCCGGAGCCGCAACCACGCGTTCCTGGAACAGGTCGAGCACCGTGCCGGACGGCACCGGCGCCGCCGTGTCGTTCCACGCGCCCAGCATCCGGGAGCGCTCGGCCGCGTCGACGACGTCGACGTCCCGCAGGCGCACATGTGGCGCCGCCGTCACGATGTCGAGGACCCGGGCCAGGCCACCGGTGAGCCGCTCGACGGTCGAGCGGTCGAACAGGTCGGCCGAGCCGGTGAGGGAGCCGCGCAGCCCGGCCGGGCGGCCCCGCTCGTCGAAGACCTCGCCGATCATCAGGTCGATGTCGGTCTTCACCACCGCCGTGCCGTCGCCGGCCATCGCCAGCCCGCTGACCTGAACGTCGGGCAGCTCCATCACGGCCCGCTCGACGTTCTGCACGGTCAGCACGACCTGACATAGCGGGTGCCGGGCCAGCGACCGCACCGGCGCCAGCTCCTCGACCAGCCGCTCGAACGGCACGTCCTGGTGGCCCAGCGCGCCCAGCGCCCGGCCACGGACCCGGGACAGCACCTCCCGGAACTCCGGGTCGCCGGACAGATCGGTGCGGATGACCAGCGTGTTGACGAAGAAGCCGACCAGGTCGTTGAGCGCCTCATCGGTACGCCCGGCGTTACCCGAGCCGATCGGGACGTCGGTGCCCGCGCCGTGCCGCGACAGCAGCACCGCCACGACGGCCTGCATCACCATGAAGACGGTGACGCCCTCGGCCCGGGCCAGCTCGATGAGCCGCCGGTGCACGTCGGCCGGCACCTGCAGCGGCACCCGATGTCCCCGGTGACTCGCCACGGCCGGGCGCGGCCGGTCGGCCGGCAGCGGCAGCTCCTCCGGCGCACCGGCCAGGTCGTCGCGCCAGTAGGCCACCTGCGCCGACAGCAGACTGTCCGGGTCGGACTCGTCGCCCAGCAGCTCCCGCTGCCACAGGGCGTAGTCGGCGTACTGCACCGGCAGCGGCTCGAACCGCGGGATCTCGCCGAGCAGCCGGGCCGCGTACGCCGCCGACAGGTCCCGGCCGAGCGGGGCCATCGACCAGCCGTCGCTGGCGATGTGGTGGACCACCAGCACCAGCACCTGCTCGCCGGGACCGGTGCGCAACAGCCGGGCGCGGATCGGGATCTCGGTCGTCAGGTCGAACGGCTGCCCGATCGCCCGGTTGGCCGCCGCGCTCAGGTCGTCGCCGGCCTCGCCGATTGCGGCGGTCTCCAGACCCCAGTCGAGCTCGTCGAGGTCGAGGATCCGCTGGTACGGCTCGCCGTCCTCGACCGCGAAGACGGTGCGCAGCGACTCGTGCCGGCCGATCACGTCACGCAGTGCCGCGTTGAGCACGGCCGCGTCGACGTCGCCGGTCAGCCGGATCACCGTGGGCAGGTTGAAGGTGGGGTTCGGGCCTTCGAGCTGGGTCAGGAACCAGAGCCGGCGCTGCGCGAACGACAGCGGCACCCGCTCGGGACGGTGCGCCGCCGCCAGCACCGGGCGCACCGGGCCGGTTTCGGTGCCGGCCAGCCAGGCCGCCAGCCCGGCCGGCGTCGGCGCCTCGAACAGCGTTCCCAGCGGCAATTCGGCGCCGAGCACCGTGCGGATCCGCGACACCAGCTTGACCGCGAGCAGCGAGTGGCCGCCGAGGTCGAAGAAGCTGTCGTCGGGGCCGGCCTGGTCGACGCCCAGCACGTGGGCGAACGCCGCGCACAGCAGCTCTTCCTCCACTGTCGCGGGCGGGCGGCCGGCGCCGCCGGTGTGGTCGACGGCGGGCAGGGCCTTGCGGTCGAGCTTGCCGTTGCCGGTCAGAGGCAGCTCCGGCAGCAGCACGAACGCCGAGGGAACCATGTAGTCGGGCAGCCGCGCCGCGGTCAGCTCACGGAGTTGCTCGGCCGTGAGGTCTTCCCCGACGACGTACGCGATCAGGCGGTCGTCGCGGGCGATCACCGCAGCCTGGTCGACCTCGGGGTGCGCGCGCAGGATCTGCTCGATCTCGCCGGGTTCGACCCGGAACCCACGGACCTTGACCTGCTCGTCCGCCCGGCCCAGGAACACCAACTGCCCGTCCGCCAGCCGCCGCACCAGATCACCGGTGCGATACATCCGCTCGCCGGAGCCGAACGGGCAGGCTACGAACCGCTCGGCAGTCTGGCCGGCCCGACTCACGTAGCCACGGGCCAGACCGGCGCCGGCCACGTACAGCTCGCCGGTGACGCCGACCGGAACCGGCGACAGACGCTCGTCCAACGCGTACAGGCGGGTGTTGGCGATCGGCGACCCGATCGGCACCGTGCCGTCGCCGGTCAGTTCCGCGGTCGCCACCCCGACGGTCGTCTCGGTCGGCCCGTAATGGTTGAACACGCGGCGGCCGCGGCCCACCAGGTCGGCCACCCATTCCGGGGAGGCCGCCTCGCCACCGAGCACCAAGGATTCGCGGGGCAACACCGCCTCGACACCGGCCACCGAGGACAACGCCATCAGGTGCGACGGCACCGCCTTCACGAAATCGATCTGCTGCTCGGCCAGATACGCGGCCACCGCAGCCGGATCGGTCACCGCCGCCTCGCCAAGAATGTGCAACTGACCGCCGGTGGCCAGGCTGACGAACACCACCGTGTTACCCAGATCGGTCACCTGCGGCTGCAACAAGCCGTACCGGCGGCCCCGACCCGACCAGCCGAACCGCTGAGACACCGAAGCCACATAGTTGGCCAGCGAGCCGTGGGTCACGGCCACACCCTTCGGCGTACCGGTCGAACCCGAGGTGTAGATGACATACGCGACCTGCCGCGGATCGGTGCTCACCGGCAGCGCGGAATCCGGCCAGGCGGCCACCGACGGATCATCGAGCGCCACCAACGGCACCCGGCCCACCGGCAGATCGTCAAGCACCTCCGACAAACCCAACAACACCGTCGCCCGGCTGTCGTTGAGAACAAAGGCGATCCGATCGACCGGCAGCTTCGCGTCGATCGGCAGATAGGCCGCACCGGCCTTCCACACACCCAGAATCGCCGTGATCATGTCGGCCCCGCGGGGCAGGCACAAACCCACCACCGACTCGACACCCACACCCTGGCCACGCAGATAGTGCGCGATCCGGTTCGCCCGGGCATCGAGTTGGGCGTACGTCAGCTCGACCCCGTCGGCCACGAGCGCAACCTCCGCCGAGGTCGCCTGCCGCTCGAACAGCTCCAGCACCGACGCCTCGTCGACCGGGGCCGCCGTGTCGTTCCAGCCGTACAGGGCCTGGTTGCGCTCGTCGGCGTCGAGCACGTCGATGGCGTGCAACGGCGCCTGCGGCGCCGCGGTCACCGCGGTCAGCACCCGCGTCAGGCCGGAGGTCATCCGCTCGACCGTGGCCCGGTCGAACAGGTCGACCGAGCCGGTGACCACGCCGGTCAGCCCGGCCGGTCGGCCCTCGTCGTCGAACAGCTCGACGGTCGTCACGTACAGGTCGAACTTGACCGGCGCGGTGCCCTCGGCGTTGGCGACCGACGCCGACGAGATGTCGTGCACCCCCGGCAGCTCGAGGACGGCCTGCTCGTTGTTCTGGAACGTCAGCATCACCTGGAACAGCGGGTGCCGGGCCAGCGACCGCACCGGCGCCAGCTCCTCGACGAGCCGCTCGAACGGCACGTCCTGGTGGGCCAGGGCCTCGAGAGTGGTCTCGCGCACCCGCCCGAGGATCTGCCGGAACTCGGGATCGCCGGACAGGTCGGTCCGGATCACCAGGGTGTTCAGGAACGAGCCGACGAGGTCGTTCACGGCGTCGTCGGTGCGCCCGGCCACCGAGAAGCCGATCGGCACGTCGGTGCCGGCGCCCGCCCGGGACAGCAGCACCGCGAGGGCCGCCTGCAACGCCATGAACGTGGTGACGCCCTCGGCGCGGGCCAGCTCGACGAGCCGGCCGTGCACCTCGGCCGGCACCTGCAGCGGCACCCGGTGTCCACGGTGACTCGACACCGCCGGACGGGGCCGGTCGACCGGGAGCGTCAGCTCCTCCGGCGCGCCGGCCAGAGTCTGCCGCCAGTAGCCGACCTGCCGCGACAGCAGGCTCTCGGGATCGCCGTCCGAGCCCAGCAGCTCCCGCTGCCACACCGCATAGTCGGCGTACTGCACCGGCAGCGGCGCGAACTCCGGCGCCTCGCCGCGCAGCCGGGCCTGGTACGCCGCCGACAGGTCCCGGCCGAGCGGGGCCAACGACCAGCCGTCGCCGGCGATGTGGTGCACCGCAAGGACCAGCACCTGCTCGTCGGGGCCGGTACGCAGCAGCCGGGCCCGGATCGGGATCTCGGTCGCCAGGTCGAACGCGTGCTCGGTCACGCGGGTCACCGCCGCGGGCAGGTCGTCCGGCGCGACCTCGGCGACGTCGAGGTGCCAGCTCAGCTCGGCCGGGTCGAGGATCCTCTGGTGCGGCTCGCCGTCCTCGACCGCGAAGATTGTGCGCAGCGACTCGTGCCGGCCGATCACGTCGCGCAGCGCCGCGGCCAGCGCGGCCGGGTCCACCACGCCGGCCAGGCGGATCACCGTGGGCAGGTTGTAGGTCGGGTTCGGACCCTCGAGCCGGGCGAGGAACCACAGCCGGCGCTGAGCGAACGACAGCGGCACCAGCTCCGGACGCCGGCCCGCCAGCAGCGCGGGCCGGGCCGGGCCGGCGCCGGTGCCGGCGATCCACGCGGCCAGCCCGGCCGGTGTCGGCGTCTCGAACAGGGTCCGGACCGGCAGTTCGACGCCCAGGACCGTGCGGATCCGGGAAACCAGCCGCGCGGCGAGCAGCGAGTGCCCGCCCAGGTCGAAGAAGCTGTCGTCGACGCCGACGCTGTCGAGCCCGAGCACGTCGGCGAACGCCGCGCACAACAGCTCTTCCTGCACGCTCAGCGGCGCTCGTCCGGCGCCGATCGTGAAGTCCGGTGCGGGCAGGGCCTTGCGGTCGAGCTTGCCGTTGGGGGTGAGCGGCAGCTCCGGCAGGGCCACGAACGCCGACGGCACCATGTATTCCGGCAGCCGCGCCGCCGCCACCGCCGGCAGCCGCCCGGTGTCGACGTCACCGACGACGTACGCGACCAGAAGGTCGTCCCGCACGATCACGGCGGCCTGCCGCACCCCGGGGTGCCCGAGCAGCACCTGCTCGATCTCGCCCGGCTCGATCCGGAACCCCCGGATCTTCACCTGGTCGTCGGCCCGCCCGGCGAACACCAGCTGCCCGTCGGCGGTCCACCGCACCAGGTCGCCGGACCGGTACATCCGCTCGCCCGCGCCGAACGGGGAGGCCACGAACCGCTCGGCGGTCAGCCCGGCCCGGCCCACATAGCCGCGGGCCAGTCCGGCGCCCGCGATATAGAGCTCGCCGGTCACGCCGACCGGCACCGGACTCAGCCCGTCGTCGAGCACATAGACGCGGCCGTTGGCGATCGGCGTGCCGATCACCGGGGCACCGCCGGGCGCCAG
>NZ_JAHWFK010000106.1 GCF_019710575.1 Paractinoplanes polyasparticus
CACGTTGAGTCCGGCGGCGTCCTACTCTCCCACACCCTCCCGAGTGCAGTACCATCGGCGCTGGAGGGCTTAGCTTCCGGGTTCGGAATGAGACCGGGCGTTTCCCCTCCGCTATGACCACCGAAACAGCCTTCAGCGGAACAAACCAGCATCAGCAGCACAACCCCCTTTTACAAAGGGTCGGCGCTTCTGGTTGTTCGTTTGCTGTGAATCACACAGTGGACGCGTTGAGCAAAAAGTTTAAGGTGGTTAAGCCCTCGGCCTATTAGTACCGGTCGACTGAACCAGTTACCTGGCTTACATCTCCGGCCTATCAACCCAATAGTCTGTTGGGAGCCTTACCCACTCAAGGTGGTGGGATACCTCATCTCGAAGCGAGCTTCCCGCTTAGATGCTTTCAGCGGTTATCCCTTCCGAACGTAGCCAACCAGCCGTGCCCCTGGCGGGACAACTGGCACACCAGAGGTTCGTCCGTCCCGGTCCTCTCGTACTAGGGACAGCCCTTCTCAAGTATCCAACGCGCACGGCGGATAGGGACCGAACTGTCTCACGACGTTCTAAACCCAGCTCGCGTACCGCTTTAATGGGCGAACAGCCCAACCCTTGGGACCTGCTACAGCCCCAGGATGCGACGAGCCGACATCGAGGTGCCAAACCATCCCGTCGATATGGACTCTTGGGGAAGATCAGCCTGTTATCCCCGGGGTACCTTTTATCCGTTGAGCGACACCGCTTCCACACGCAAGTGCCGGATCACTAGTCCCGACTTTCGTCCCTGCTCGACCCGTCAGTCTCACAGTCAAGCTCCCTTGTGCACTTACACTCAACACCTGATTGCCAACCAGGCTGAGGGAACCTTTGGGCGCCTCCGTTACCCTTTAGGAGGCAACCGCCCCAGTTAAACTACCCACCAGACACTGTCCCTCGACCCGATCAGGGCCGCAAGTTAGATACCCAAACCCAACAGAGTGGTATTTCAAGATTGCCTCCACCCGAACTGGCGTCCGAGCTTCACCGGCTCCCACCTATCCTACACAATTAAATTCGGATACCAATGTCAAGCTATAGTAAAGGTCCCGGGGTCTTTCCGTCCTGCCGCGCGTAACGAGCATCTTTACTCGTACTGCAATTTCGCCGGGCCTGTGGTTGAGACAGTGGGGAAGTCGTTACGCCATTCGTGCAGGTCGGAACTTACCCGACAAGGAATTTCGCTACCTTAGGATGGTTATAGTTACCACCGCCGTTTACTGGCGCTTAAGTTCTCCGCCTCGCCCCGAAAGGCTAACAGGTCCCCTTAACGTTCCAGCACCGGGCAGGCGTCAGTCCATATACATCGTCTTACGACTTGGCATGGACCTGTGTTTTTAGTAAACAGTCGCTTCCCCCTGCTCTCTGCGGCCATACCACGCTCCCACCGCAAGGGTGTTCACGCGTCCGGCCCCCCTTCTCCCTAAGTTACGGGGGCAATTTGCCGAGTTCCTTAACCACAGTTCACCCGTCGCCTCGGTATTCTCTACCTGACCACCTGTGTCGGTTTAGGGTACGGGCCGCTCGGAACATCGCTAGAGGCTTTTCTCGGCAGCATAGGATCAATGACTTCACCTGAAACGGCTCGGCATCACGTCTCAACCTATATGTGTCACGGATTTGCCTATGACACGGTCTACACGCTTACCCCAGGACAACCACCGCCTGGGATCATCTACCTTCCTGCGTCACCCCATCACTAAACTACTACCAACCAGGGTCCCAGCTCGCCTGCCCTTGACCCGAAGGTCGCCGGCACTTGAGGTGGTTAGCATGGAAAGGTTCGTCTTGGGCGTTCCTTTGCGGGTACGGGAATATCAACCCGTTATCCATCGACTACGCCTCTCGGCCTCGCCTTAGGCCCCGACTCACCCAGGGCGGATTAGCCTGGCCCTGGAACCCTTGGTCATCCGGCGGAAGAGGTTCTCACTCTTCATTCGCTACTCATGCCTGCATTCTCACTCGTATGGCGTCCACGGCTAGATCACTCTGCCGCTTCGCTCGCCATACGACGCTCCCCTACCCATCCACACACTTGGACCAACTCCCCAAGGAAGCCAGCCGAGTAAAATGTGAATGCCACAGCTTCGGCGGTGTGCTTGAGCCCCGCTACATTGTCGGCGCGGAACCACTTGACCAGTGAGCTATTACGCACTCTTTAAAGGGTGGCTGCTTCTAAGCCAACCTCCTGGTTGTCAATGCGATCCCACATCCTTTTCCACTTAGCACACGCTTAGGGGCCTTAGCTGGTGATCTGGGCTGTTTCCCTCTCGACTACGAAGCTTATCCCCCGCAGTCTCACTGCCGCGCTCTCACTTACCGGCATTCGGAGTTTAGCTGATTTCGGTAAGCTTGTAGGCCCCCTAGACCATCCAGTGCTCTACCTCCGGCAAGAAACACACGACGCTGCACCTAAATGCATTTCGGGGAGAACCAGCTATCACGGAGTTTGATTGGCCTTTCACCCCTAACCACAGGTCATCCCCCAACTTTTCAACGTTGGTGGGTTCGGTCCTCCACGCAGTCTTACCCACGCTTCAACCTGCCCATGGCTAGATCACCCCGCTTCGGGTCTAGAACACGCGACTACAACGCCCTATTCAGACTCGCTTTCGCTACGGCTACCCCACACAGGTTAACCTCGCCACGTGCCACTAACTCGCAGGCTCATTCTTCAAAAGGCACGCCATCACCCCTGCTCTTACGAACATAAGGCCCTGACGGATTGTAGGCGAACGGTTTCAGGTACTATTTCACTCCCCTCCCGGGGTACTTTTCACCATTCCCTCACGGTACTCGTCCGCTATCGGTCACCAGGAAGTATTCAGCCTTACCAGGTGGTCCTGGCAGATTCACAGCAGATTCTAGGAGTCCGCTGCTACTCGGGTGCCTTTCCACAGAGGTCACACATTTTCGTCTACCGGGCTCTCACCGTCTACGGCCAGCTTTCCCACACTGTTCGACTAACATGCAACTTTGTAACTCTGCCAGCGTCTGTCAGAACACTGAAAAAAGGTCCCACAACCCCCCATGCGTAACCCCTGACAGGTATCACACGCACAAGGTTTAGGCTCGATCCGCTTTCGCTCGCCACTACTCACGGAATCACTGTTGTTTTCTCTTCCTACCGGTACTGAGATGTTTCACTTCCCGGCGTTCCCCCCAACCACCCTATGTATTCAGGTGGCGGTGACACGACATGACTCGTGCCAGGTTTCCCCATTCGGACACCCTGGGATCACAGCTAGGTTGACAGCTCCCCCAGGCCTATCGCGGCCTCCCACGTCCTTCATCGGCTCCTGGTGCCAAGGCATCCACCGTTCGCCCTTGACAACTTAAACACAGAAAACAAGATGCTCGCGTCCACTGTGTAATTCTCAACCAACGACCAACCCACAACC
>NZ_JAHWFK010000108.1 GCF_019710575.1 Paractinoplanes polyasparticus
CAGGTCTACTTGGCCGGCTTCGCTTCCTGGCCCTTCTCGACCGTCACGCCGGCCGGAGGCCGGTCTCCTTCCTGGCCGACCGCACCGAGCTCGACCGCAGGCTCAGCCTTCTCGACCGTCACGCCGGCCGGAGGCCGGTCTCCTTCCTCGCCAACCGCACCGATCGACGGTGCGTCAGTGGTTGCGGCCGTACTCGGCCGGCTGGTCGGGGCGGGAGTGCTCGCGGTGGCCATCGACGTCGCGATGGCCACCGCGCCACCGGCGACGGCCAGGACCAGTACGCCCCCGGCGAGCGACTTCTTGATCTTCATGATGCGGACCCTTCTGCCGGGCCGCCCTTCGGCGCCGGCAGACATCAGTCAAGAGGCCCGGCCGTTGCGAGGTGTTAAAGAACGCCACGTCGGGGCGGGCGCCGACCCGTCGTCCCAGGTGGGCTTAGCTAGGTGACTGGTATTAAACGGCGGTTGGTCGACGTAGCCGACCGGCCGTCGTTGTGTTTTGGTGGGCGTGGGTGGCGGGTCGGGGTGAGGCTCAGGCGGGGTTGGGGGTCCAGCCGGTGGTGTGGCCTGTGAGTCCGAGGGTGGCCAGGCGGGCGAGGTTGGTGGCGGCGGCCAGGAGGGTGAAGTCCGCACTGATGCGTTCACGGCCGCGCATGCGGGCGCGGCGTCCGCCGTGGCGGCGGCGTATGAGGTGAGCGAGTTTGCGTTCGACTTTGGGGCGGGTGGCGCGGTAGTCGGCTTGCCAAACCGGGTCTTGTTGGCGGGTGCGGGCGGCGGTGAGGTGGGTTTCCCCGCGGCTGATGGTGATGTGCCGGCCGGTTTTCGAGGCGGTGCACTGTTCGCGCAGGGGGCAGCCGGTGCAGGCTTTGCCGAAGTCGGCTCTGCCGGCGTGACGGTCATGGCCGACCACGGGCCGGATCGTGATGGTGGTGCCGTTGGGGCAGGTCACCGTTGCTTGGCTGAGGTTGATGGTGAACTGGTCTTTGGTGAACGTGCCGGCCGGGGCGTTGGGCGGTTGGACCTTGGTCTTGATGTCGATGTCGTGGTCGTGCAGGTGGGCGAGGACCTCGCCGGCGCCGTAGGCCGAGTCGCCGTAAACCGCCGCTTCACCCTCACCGGCGGCGGTGGTGGTGTCGGTGGCCGGCTGGGTCAGGTCAGCGATCAGGTCGGGGGCGGGCTGGGCGTCGCCGGTGTTGCCGGCGGTCACAGCGGTGGCGGTGATGATTTCGCTGTCCGGGTCGATCGCGATGTGGGCTTTGTAGCCGTCGAACCCGCGGTGGCTGGTCTTATGCCCGTGCCGGGCTTGCGGATCAACGGTGGAGATCACCCGGTCGGTTGCGACTTTGCGGGCGATGCGTAGCAGCCCATCGGTGCCGGTTTCGAGGTCTTGGCCGAGGACGGTGGCCAAAAGGTGCATCGCGTGGGTGACCGGCTCGCCCAAGCCCTCACGCCCGGCCAGAACGCTCAGCAGCGCGTAGCCGTCCCGGGCCCGGGAATCGACCAAGGCTTGCATCCACCCTGTGTCGCAGCGAAGCTGAAGTTCGTCTGCTCAGCCCTCGATGATCGTGATCGCTTGAGACGGGCACACAGCGACGGCGGTCACGGCCCGGTTCGCCGCATCGCCTTCGGGCTGATCGGTGAGCAAGGCGACAATGCCGTCATCGTCCTGGTCAAAGACGGCCGGGTCGGTCAGCACGCACTGACCTGCACCGACGCACAGGCCGGTGTCTGCGGTGAGTCGCACAATGGTTTCCTTACCAGGTGACGGGCAGGCTGTACGCGCCGTAAAAAATCGGGGCGTCGGACTTGAAAGGGATTTCGTTCATCGGGACGGCGAGCCGGAGTGCGGGGATGCGCCGGAACAGCGTGTCGAAGACGATCTGGAGCTCGAGACGAGCCAGGTTTTGGCCGAGACACTGGTGCGGCCCGAACCCGAAGGCGAGATGGTGCCGGCCGCCGCGATCGATGTCCAGCGCGTCCGCGTTGGGGAATGGCTCGGGATCCCGGTTGGCCGACAGGAGGGAGACGATGACCCCGTCGTCGGCCGGGATGGTCACCCCGCCGATTGCTACGTCTTCCGTCGCCACCCGAGTTCCGCCCAGGTCGACGATCGTGCAGTAGCGCAGCAGTTCCTCGACGGCGGCCGGCGTACGGCCCGGGTCGGCCTTGATCATGGCAAGCTGAGCTGGGTGCTCCAGCAAGGCTATGACTCCAAGGGAGATCATGTTCGCGGTCGTCTCGTGACCGGCGCCAAGCAGGAGAAAGGCCATGCCCAGCAGCGCCTGTAAATCGAGATCACCCTCCTGGCGACGTCGCTCGATCAGCCGGCTCAGAAGGTCGTCGCAGGGCTCGGACGCCTTCTCGAGGACGAGCTCGCCGAGGTAACCGGTCAGTTCTTTCATGGCGTTGCTGCGGCCCTCGGCCGAACTGTTGCCGCTGACCATCGTCATCGTGCGGGACTCGAAGAATTCATGATCGGAGTACGGCACGCCCAGCAGTTCCGAGATCACCAGGGACGGCACCGGCAGTGACAGCGTCGGCACCAGATCGAGGGGGCGTGTCTCGGCGGCCAGCATGGCGTCGATCCGCTCATCGACGATCTTCTGGATGCGTGGGCGCAGAGCAGTCAGCCGCTTGACGGTGAACTCGCCGAGCACAGCTCGACGCTCTGCCGCGTGCGCGCTACCGTCCATGCTGTTCATGCTGGGCGGCTGCATCCGGAACTGTTTCCGCATCGCCTCGTCGAACCCGGGCATCGGGTAGTTGGGCCGGCTCCGGTCCTTTGAGAACCGGGCATCGGCCAGGATGGCCCGGCCCTCGGCGTGACGTGCGACCCACCACGCCTCGCCACCGCCGGTCAGCGGGACCTTCGTGATCGGCTGCTGCTCACGTAGTCGCGTGTGCTCGACCGGTTCAGCGAATGGGCAGCTGCGGACAGCCGGGTAGTCGACAGTGGAAAACTCCGTCATGGGAACCACCTTCAGTGAAATGTCTGGTCTGAACGTCGTGGCCGGCGAAGCCGGACGGGCCTCCACCGCCTGTTATCCGAGCCGCTGGTCTTCAGGGGTGGAGCCGTCGCGCCGCACCAGAGACCCGTGTCTTTCGCCAGACGAGATGGGTTGCAACACCCATGTCGGTCGCCACGATGCGGGTCGCTGCCGCCGCCGCGTTGTTGAGGGATTCGATCGCCTCACGCTGTGCACGGGGACCGGCCGGGGTGTGGTGGGGTCGGGTTCCGGTGGCAGCCTCGACGAGGGCGACCACGGCGTCAGCTACCGGCTGCGGGTCAAGGTCGTGCTTCAGCGTGTGCTGTTGGAAGTCGGCGGCGAAGGCACTGAGCGCGGGCATGTACGGCGCCATCATCGAGGGGTCCTGAGGCATGACGCCGTGCTTCTCGAGTTCGGTCGCATGCGGGGCCGCTTGGACACTGACCGACTCGATACCGTCGTCCCGTAACTCGTGACGCCACGCCTCGGTGAGCGAGGCCAGCGCGGCCTTACTGGCGCAATACAGCCCCGTGAAGGGTGTGGTCACCCGGTCCCCGGTCGAGCTGACCTGGATAAGCAGGCCTTGGCTTTCCCGGCGCATGTGGGGTACCACCGCCCGGTTGACCCGGAACGCGCCTAGCACATTCAGGTCGAACTGACGTGCTGCTTCTTCGGCGCTGTAAGCATCGAGCGGACCTGCGAACACCACGCCGGCGTTGTTCACCACCACGTCGATCCGGCTCGCGACCTCGACCGCTGTCGCGGCCACGCGCTCGGCCTTGCGAATACTTGGTGCCCTCGTCGGGCGAGTGCCTCGACCGTCAACCGTCCGAAACCGCTGGCGGCGCCCGTGACGAGCACCGTGCGACTCTGTATGTTCCCGTCCACCTGGTCTCCTGGTGTTGCTGTTGGTCGCGCCACCGTATGCCCAGAACCGGGCGTCGATCTTGCACAATTGAGCCGCCTGATGGAACTTCAAGGCCAAGTGTTGGGATGAATCTATGGAAGCCGCGCAGCGTGGCACCGTCCAGATCGACACAACGAAGGAGCCTTTTCCAAGCTGATCTTGCAGCTCAGGGTCGGTGAGGCGGACCCGGTGATCGAGAGGTGCGAGGCTCCAGAT
>NZ_JAHWFK010000109.1 GCF_019710575.1 Paractinoplanes polyasparticus
GGGGACGACCACCGCCGCCGAAACGGGTCTACCGGCTGAAAATGACATACAGGATTTAAGGAACGTCGCACTAGTAGTGCTTTGTCATCTTTCGGGTGGGTGACGGTGACGGATCGAGGCTGATCTTGGTGTGGTGGGGTTGATGGATACCGCCGAGGTGCAGCAGCTGGCCGATGATCTGGACGCGTTCGTGGCGGATGTTTTCGCCTCGTTGACCAGGTCGGGGTGGCAGGACCGGGCTGAGCACCACCTGCGTGGTCTGATGTTGGACGGTCGGCGTAAGTCGATCCAGCCGATGGCGGCGCGGCTTGCCGGGCCGCATGAGCAGGCGTTGACCCATTTCGTGACGAACAGTCCCTGGAACGCCGGCTCGGTGCGCCGCCGGCTGGCGCAGCGGATGGACGAGGCGATCGCCCCAGCCGCGTGGGCGTTGGACGACACCGGTTGACTCAAGTGCGGGACCGCGTCAGTCTGCGTGGCCAGGCAATACACCGGCACGGCTGGCAAGGTGACAAACTGCCAGATCGGGGTCAGTCTGAATCTGGTCACCGACGCCGCGTCCTGCCCGGTTACGGTGACGCCGCCGAGTTCCGGCGGAGCCTCGAGGACCGGAACCTGACCTACATCGTGGCGTGAACTGCGCGCATACCGCCTTCACCATCGACACCCAGCGCACCGCACCGCCCTACAAGGGTGCCGGGCGGCGGCCGCCGCTGACCTACCGGGAAGCCGCACCCAGCCTCAAAACCCAGGTCCTAACGGTCGGCCGCGACGCTGCCCGCAGAGTCACCTGGCGCGAAGGCTCACCCCGCCGGGCAGAGAAAACCCGCAAGATGAGCGGCACCTTCGTCTTCCCGCGGATGCGTCCCGCCAGCCTGGTGCGCCGCCGGGCCGCCGGCTTCGACGAAGACCTGCCCGTGCGATGGCTAACCGCCGAATGGCCGCCCGGCGAACCGGAACCGACCGCTACTGGCTGTCGAACCTGCCCGCCACCACCGCGAAACGCACCCTGGTCCGGCTGGCCAAGCTGCGCCGGCGCATCGAACACGACCACCGAGAGATCAAAACCGGCCTCGGCCTGGACCACTACGAAGGCCGCACCTGGCAAGGCTGGCACCACCACACCACCCTGGTCTCCGCCGTCGATGGCCATTGGCCGATGCTGGCTGTGTCACTGCCGCGCGGGGCTACTTTGATCGGCCCACACTCGGTATGTTGGGGCCGGGTCGGGTCACACGGGCGTATTCACTCGGCGTCTGGCCAAACTGCGCCTTGAAAGACCTGGCGAAGTGGCTGCTGTCCGTAAAATGCCAGTAGGCGGCGATCTCGGTGATGCTCGCGCGCTGCCCTGGCGAGCCCAAGGCAAGACGTGCCTGTTCCAGTCGTCGGCGCCGGATGTAGGCGCCCGCCGGTTCTCCGGCCGCGGCGAACGCCCGTTGGAGAGTTCGCGGGGAGACTCGGAGCTCCCGCGCCAGCATTGTCGGCGACAGCTCGCGATCACCCAGCCGCTCGTCGGCGAGATCTTTCGCGGCTTGTGTGAGCGCGGGGGCCAATAGGGGCTCCGCGTCGTCGAACCGGCCTGCTGCCACGGCTTTGGCAAGCTCCAGCAGACTGCGATGAGCGGCGTCGACACCCGCTGGGCCAAGGTCCTCGAGGGTTGCGGTGACCATGCTGGTGTGCGCTGTCAGCAGACGGACCTCGGCCGAGTCTGCCTCTCCGATGACGGTCCGGTCTGCGAGCTGTGCGGCGAGCGCGGAGGCGGGCAGGACAAGAATTTTCGCGATCGTGTCCGGCGTCGTCTCGAACGGCGTCGGTCGCACCATGTGATGGAGCAGGAACTGCCCAGCCGATATGGTTGTCCGCTCGCCGGCGACCGGCGAGCCGCCCAACGTCCAGGTTCCGCGCCGTACGGTGTACATCTTCACCATGCCAGTGGGCTCATCCGGGTACTCCAGGGTCTGAAGAGCCGTGATGGGATGAGCGTCGACGATCATCACGTCGCGCACCTGGGCGACCCGGGTTCTGCCGCGGTAGTCGTCTTTGGCGGCCTGGCTGAAGGCCGGCATCGGCAACTCGTTGTCGAGGTGTGTCTGCCACGCGTCCTGAAAGGCATCGAAGGTCGGATGCATAGCGCGCGGAACGGCAGTGTCCAGCCGGAGCACGCGGCTCGACCGGTCGCGCGCCGTGCTGTTGGGAGTCATCGGACGTGCCTTCCTCGTTGCGCACGGCGTCCCGCCGGATGACGCCGATCTACTGACTAGATGTCGCTGTCGTTCAAGTACTAGCCGAGGTGATCCTCCTACGCTCGACGGAAACGGACACAACTGCAGGAGACGCAATGGCCTATCTCGTTACAGGAGCTTCCAGCGGTATCGGTCGAGCCATTGCGATACGTCTCGCCAACCGGGGTCACGAAGTCATTGCTGGAGTGCGGCGAGTTGCTGACGCTCCGGCGAGTCCGCGGATCCGTCCCCTGCTGCTGGACATTACTGACAGCGCTCAGCTGGCTGCGGCCGCGAAGGAGATCGAACGACTCGACGGTCTGGTCAACAACGCCGGCGTCACCTTGGCTGGCCCCATGGAGTATCTACCCCTGGACCGCCTCCGTGAGCAGTTGGAGATCAACGTTGTCGGCCTGCTCGCAGTGACCCAGGCGTTCATGCCCGCGATCAGGGCTGGACAGGGGCGTGTCGTCATGATCGGCTCGGCCGGAGGTTTTGTAGCCACCCCCTTCCTCGGTGCCTACAGTGCCTCCAAGTTCGCCCTGGAAGCACTATCCGACGCGTTGCGCCAGGAACTGCGGCCCTCGGGAGTGCCCGTGGTCCTTGTCGAACCGGGAAGCCACAAATCGCAGAACCGGGCCAGCACCGAGGCCGCCGTGCAGGCAGACATGGAGCGCATGGGAGAGGAAGCCAAGCATCACTATGGTCGCGCAGTGGATGCCTTCGTTCAATTCTGCCGGAGGGTGGAAGACGGCGCCGGAGACCCCGCCCGCGTCGCGGCTGCCGTGGAACGCGCTCTCATCACCAGACGGCCCCGTGCGCGATACTTCGTCGGCGCCGATGTTCGCGGAATCCTCATGCTGAGCCGGCTGCTGCCCACCGGGGCCATGGACGCGTTGCTCTCCCGGGCGGTCGGCCTGCCGCAGTAAGCACCCGCAGCTGTTCATGAACTTTGAGCTGGACACGGCAAACCCCACGGGTTCAATCGCGTTTCGGACAAGTGTCCTGGCGGGGTTTCTTTTCCGGCGGGAGCGGAGCACGCGGGGTCGCGGTGTGGCGCCGGCCTAACGGTCGTCGGGTTGGCACGACCGGCTGCGGTGCGCGCTCCGCTCGCTGGGTTCACTTCCGCGTCGATGACGACTGACCCATGAAGCCGTGGCCGGCCGGTGACCGGCTCGATGGCGTGCGCGAACGCGTCGTGCGGCGATCCGTTCTACTCGGTCGTGAGCAGATG
>NZ_JAHWFK010000011.1 GCF_019710575.1 Paractinoplanes polyasparticus
CGCAGGCAAATCCCGCACCGGATGACCGCACCGTGGGGTTTCAGGGGGCTCGGCCCCCTGAGCAGACATGCGACAAAGGCCCCCGGTTCGCGCGTTCCGCGAACAGGAGGCCCCGCCGACTCGCTCCCCCGATTGGACTCGAACCAATAACCTGCCGGTTAACAGCCGGCTGCTCTGCCAATTGAGCTACAGGGGATTGCTGCGCCGCTTGAGGCTTGCCCCTAGCGACGGAGAACAGACTACATGACAGCCGGGGCGGGGCGCGAAGGGGTTACCCGCCACGCCGTCGAGGACGGCAAACGCAGGACGCAGGCATACGAAAGCGGCAGCATGGGTAAGCACCGAGCAACGACGCACGCGCGTCACGAACGGAAGGAGCCGCCATCATGCGCGGAAAGCTGATGTTCATCACCGGTCTCGCGGCGGGCTTCGTCCTGGGCAGCCGTGCCGGCCGGGAGAAGTACGAGGAGATCCGGTCCAACGCCAAGAAGGTGTGGGAGCACCCGTCGGTCCAGGAGGCTGCCGGAGTGGCCCAGGCGCAGGCCAACAAGCTGTACAGCGAGAGCAAGGACAAGATCCAGTCGTCGAAGCTGGGTGAGAAGCTGAACACGACGTCCTCGACGTCCAGCAGCACCAGCGACTCGGACCTGACCCAGCCGCTCGCGTCCTCGAACAGCAAGCCCGGCGGCACCACTCTCTGAACGCCGGACGGATAAAGGCTCTGGGGCCGCCCTCAACGACGAGGGCGGCCCCAGCCTTGTCCGGGAGGCGTCAGGACCGCGAGAAGGCCGCGTCGAACGCCGCCGTCGGGGCGTCGAAGGCCAGCCGCCGCACGAACTCGAGCGCCTCGGGCGCGCCGATCAGGCGGTCCATGCCGGCGTCCTCCCACTCGATCGAGATCGGGCCGTCGTAGCCGATGGCGTTCAGCGCGCGGAAGCAGTCTTCCCACGGCACGTCGCCGTGACCGGTGGAGACGAAGTCCCAGCCGCGGCGCAGGTCGGCCCAGGGCAGGTGGGAGCTCATCCGGCCGCGCCGGCCGTCGCCGGTGCGAACCTTGGCGTCCTTGCAGTCGACGTGGTAGATCCGGTCCTTGAACTCGAGGATGAAGTTGACCGGGTCGAGGTCCTGCCACACGAAGTGCGACGGGTCCCAGTTCAGGCCGAAGGCGGGGCGGTCGCCGATCGCCTCCAGCGTGCGGCGGGTGGTCCAGTAGTCGTAGGCGATCTCGCTGGGGTGCACCTCGTGCGCGAACCGCACGCCCACCTCGTCGAACACGTCGAGGATCGGGTTCCACCGGTCGGCGAAGTCCTGGTAGCCACGCTCGATCATGGCCGGCGGCACGGGCGGGAACATGGCCACCGTGTGCCAGATCGACGAGCCGGTGAAGCCGACAACCGTCTTCACGCCCAGCCGGGCGGCGGCGCGGGCCGTGTCCTTCATGCGCTCGGCGGCCCGCTGGCGTACGCCCTCGGCGTCCCCGTCGCCCCAGATGTCGGCGGACAGGATGTCCTGGTGGCGCTCGTCGATCGGGTGGTCGCAGACGGCCTGCCCGACCAGGTGGTTGCTGATCGCGTACACCTTGAGGTTGTGCTTTTCCAACAACGAGCGCTTGCGGTCGATGTAGTCGGGTTCGGCCAGGGCCCGGTCGACCTCGAAGTGATCACCCCAGCAGGCGATCTCGAGCCCGTCGTAGCCCCACTCGGAGGCGAGCCGGCAGACCTCTTCGAAGGGCAGGTCGGCCCATTGGCCGGTGAAGAGCGTGATGGGTCGCGCCATGGTGTTTCTCCCTCGGAAATGAGCAGCTGGAGATTGGGCGGCGAGGGAGGCCGCCCGGTGGCACGACTGGCTGCGGGGTGTCACGACCGGCGGGGGTTGCGCCTCCCACGACCCGGACCACCCGTGGACAGCGGTGCCACGACTGACTCTAGACGGATTTCAGCGTACGGGGCAGGGCTCATTTTCCGGCGCCAGGCCGAGGGCGGCGAGCTCGGCCAACAGGTACGCCACATCGCCCGCGATCTGCTCGACCGGCTGGTCCGGAGCCCGGCCGACCAGGGTGAGGTTCTCGGTGAGCGGGCCCTGCCGGCCGAACAACCGGCTCAGGCCCTCACGCCAGGCGCCGGTGGTCGACCCGGCCACAGCGCTCAGCCGCACCTCGACGATGGCCAGGCCGGCGTCGGTGAGGGTCTCGACGCCGGCGGCCGGATCGTCCCAGTGTTCGGCGACGTGGCCCAGGTCGAGGCTGACGCCCAGCCTGTCCTTGTCGATCCGGCTGAGCGCGGCCACCGTCTGCTCGGGGCTGTCGAGCACCTGCCCGGTGGCGGGCTGGAAGCCCACCCGGACGGCGCGGCCGTTCTGCCAGGCGAGGTCGGCGAGGCCGTGCGACAGGCGGCGCAGGATGCCGGCGGCCGCCTTCTCCTCCGCCTCGCCCCAGCCCTCGCGGGCGCCGAGACCGATGGTGCTGACGTTGCCGCGCACGGCGTCCTCGTCGAGCAGGTCGAGCAGGATGCGCGCGAGGTCGAGGGTGTACTCGCGGCGGGCGGGTTCGGTCCAGGCCGGGGTCTCGCCGCCGCCCTCGCCGAAGGGCGCGCCGCTCAACGTGACGACTTCGAGCCGACGGGCGTCGAGTTCGGCACGAAGCCGGGTACGGGCGCGGCTCTCTACGGCAAGGGCGGCGGCGAGCGCGGGGGGAAGCCAGAGGCACACGCCGAGAGCGTCGACGCCGAGCCGGGCCCGGACGGCGCCGTAGGTGTCGAGCTGCGCGACGACGGCGGGTAGATTGCTCGCCACGGCGGGAGTGATCTCGCAGGAAAGGTGCACGATTCGGCCGGAAGGATGTCTCAGCCGCATCAGAGTCCTCCCCGGACAAGAGCACCGGCGCATCTGCACGTGCATCCGCACGTGCTCACGGGTCCAGTATGGACCACGTGGTGGCTGTTGCTCGACGCGCGCGTGGCGGGCTTGCGCGTGGTCATGTTGTCTCCATCCGTGGACTCACCTGCCCACGGATACGAGAGTCATGCGTTCTCAGGATCAGCGGCGTACGCGCCGTGCGACGCCGTGACCGGCCCGAACATGATCGAAGAGGCCTCAAGAAATAGGCAAGGGTCGATCATCACGGCCATTGTGACCTGCCGGTAGAACCGGAAAGGGTGCTGCCGAATCGGTTCCACAACGATCGATCGGTGTGCACCATGTGGTAATTCGGGCGCGCACAGAACGATCACACGTGCGAATGTCGGCGGATCTTGTCGCGTGCGTCAGTGCGGGAGCTCCCCGAGCAGCCGGGTGGCCAGGACGGCGGCCTGCGTGCGGCGCTCCAGGCCCAGCTTGGCGAGCATGCTCGAGACGTAGTTCTTGACCGTCTTCTCGGCCAGGAACATGCGGTTGGCGATCTCACGGTTGGTCAGGCCTTCGGCCACGAACTCGAGGATCCGGCGCTCCTGGTCGGTCAGGGCGGCCAGCTCTCGGGGCTGCTCCACGCCGTTGCGGATGCGTTCGAGCACCCGCTGGGTCACCGCGGGGTCGAGCAGCGACTGACCCTGGGCGACCCGGCGCACCGCGTCGACCAGATCGGTGCCGCGGATCTGCTTGAGCACATAACCGGAGGCGCCGGCCATGATCGCCGCGAACAGGGCCTCGTCATCCTCGTACGAGGTGAGAATGAGGCCCCGGATCGAGGAGTCGACCGCACGGACGTCACGGCACACGTCGATACCGTTGCCGTCGGGCAGCCGCGCGTCGAGGATCGCCACGTCGGGGCGCAGGGCGGGGATGCGCCGAGCCGCCTCCTGCGCGGAGCCGGACTCGCCCACGACCTCGATGTCACCACCGGACTGGAGCAGGTCGACGAGGCCGCGGCGGACGACCTCGTGGTCGTCGAGGAGGAAGACTCGGATCATTCGACCTTCCTATCGCGTACGGAAGCCCCGGCCCCAGGGTCTTAAGTCCCGCCACCGTTAATCTTCAGTGGTGGCGGAGCAGATGAAGCCCTCCCTCGGACTCGGTCCACTCTCCCGGGTGCACCTCGACGAGCTATTGCAAGAGATGCTCGACCGCGTCGGCGAGGTGATGACCAGCCGGGAACGCCTGCGCGCGCTGCTCGACGCCGTGGTCGGCATCGGCACCGACCTCGACCTGCGCAGCACCCTGCAGCGCATCGTCGAATCGGCCTGCGCCCTGGCCGGCGCGAGATACGGGGCGCTCGGGGTGATCGGGGGCGACCGCACCCAGCTGTCCGACTTCATCACGCACGGCATCGGGCCCGAGCTGCACGCGCGGATCGGCGACCTGCCGCACGGCCGCGGGGTGCTCGGGCTGCTCATCACCGACCCGCAACCCGTGCGTCTGCCCGACATCACCCGGCATCCCCACTCGTACGGCTTCCCGCCGCACCATCCACCGATGCACAGCTTCCTGGGTGTGCCCGTCCGGATCCGCGACCACGTCTTCGGCAACCTCTATCTGGCCGAGAAGCAGGGCGCCGCCGAGTTCAGCGACGACGACGAGGAGATCGTGGTGGCGCTGGCCGCCGCGGCCGGCGTCGCCATCGACAACGCCCGGCTGTTCACGCTGGCGCAGCGGCGCGAACGCTGGCTCGCGGCCACCGCCGAGATCACCGGTGTGCTGCTCGGGACGGTTCGCCGTACGGAAGCTCTGCAGTTGATCGCGCGCCGCGCGCGGGAGGTCGCCGACGCCGGCCTGGTGCTCGTGCTGCTGTTCGACGATTCCTCCTACACGATCGAGGTCGCCGACGGCGCCGACCCGGCGTGCGCGAGCCTGACCGGCGGCCGGATCGCCATGGACGACTTCGACCCCGGCGGCTACCGGGTCATCGACGACCTGCGCGCAGTGGCCGACTGGCCCGGTCCGGTGCCCGCCGGCCCGGCCGTCATCGTCCCGCTGACCGGCGCGGACACCCCGCACGGCCTGCTGATCGTCACCCAGGCGGCCGGCCAGCCGGTCGCCGACGAGGACGCGGTGCTGCTGTCTACCTTCGCCGGCCAGGCCGCGCTCGCCCTCGAACGGGCCCGCGCCCAGGAGGAACGCGAACTTCTGGCCGTGCTGGCCGACCGCGAGCGGATCGCCCGCGACCTGCACGACGTCGTCATCCAGCGGCTGTTCGCCACCGGCATGCAGCTGCAGGGCGCCGCCTCGCAGACGTCGAGGGCCGAGACGACCAAGCGCATCAACGCCACCGTCGACGACCTCGACGAGACGATCCGCGACATCCGCCGGTCGATCTTCGAGCTGCGGGCGCCGGTCGGGCCGTCGCTGCGGGCCGCGCTGCGCGAGACCGTCGAGGCGGCAGCTCTCGGGTTCCGCCCCACCCTCGATACCAGCGGGCCGGTCGACAGCGCGATCCCCGACGACATCGTTCCCGAACTGCTCGCGGTGCTTCGCGAGGCGCTGTCGAACGTGGCCCGGCATGCGAACGCGACGGCCGTACGGGTCTCCGTGCACGCGGGCTCGGCCGTGAGCCTGCGGGTCGAGGACAACGGGGCCGGCATCCCGCCCGAGGCGGCGGCCCGGGGCGGCCTGCTCAACATGGCCGAGCGGGCCCACGACCTCGGCGGCTCCTTCACGGTCGAGCCCGGGGCGGGCGGCGGCACGGTGCTCACCTGGCGGGTGCCGATTTCCTCCTGAGACGGGACCTTTGACCCTGCACTTCGGGGGTGGCCGGGGCACAGGCTGGGGGCGCACAGGAAATCGGAGGTCCCCATGACACCCCTCGAGCAGGCCGCCACTGCCGCGCTGCACGCCCCGTCCGTCTTCAACACCCAGCCCTGGAGCTGGCGGATCGACGGCGACACGATGGAGCTTCACGCCGACGCGTCCCGCCGGCTCGACACCACCGACCGGGACGGCCGGCTGCTGGCGCTCAGCTGCGGGGCGGCTTTGCACCACGCGCTCACCAAGCTGGCCGCTCTGGGCTGGTCCTTTGATGTGAGCCGGCTGCCCGACCCGGCGCAACCGTCGCTGCTGGCACGCGTTCACCTCGGTTCGCCGGTGCCGCCGGCTTCGGTGCGCCTGGCTGACGCAATTCCGCAGCGCCGCACCGACCGCCGCCCGTTCGGCACCCGCACGGTCTCCGACGAGGAGCTCACGAAGTTGCGGCAGCTGGTCGAGGCGGCCGGGGCCTACCTGCACGTCGTGCCGCGCGACCAGATCACCGCGCTGGCGATCTCGGCCGAACTGGCCGGCCACGCCGAGCTGAACGACCCCGAATACCGCGAGGAACTGAGGCAGTGGACCCATCGCCCGGCAGGCTCGGGCGACGGCATTCCCGCGGCGACGGCGGTCGAGCCTGGCTTGCGCCGGGTTCCCGTACGGGACTACGTGCCGGACGAGCAGGCCGGCCTCCCGGTCGGCGCCGCGCACGACGAGGGCGCCTCGTTCGTGATCCTCTTCGGCCGCGGCGACGCCCCCATCCAGCTGCTGCAGGCGGGCGAAGCCCTGTCGGCGCTGCTGCTGCAGGCGACGGCCGACGGCCTGGCAACCGCCCCGCTGAGCGACGCCATCGAGGTGGAGTGGCCGCGCGTCCTGGTCCGTGGTCTGCTGGCCGACCTGGGCGAGCCCTACCTGGCCGTCCGCCTCGGCTACCCGGCCGACATCACCCCGCTGCCGCCGCGCCCGCGCCGCACCGCCGCCGACGTAATCGTCTCGACCTGAAGGAAGTGGTGATGATGGTCGGCTACGGCCGGGAGGACCTCCTGCGTGCGGCCTCCGCCGGCATTCGCGCACCCTCCCTGCACAACACGCAGCCGTGGATGTTCCGCCTGCGCGAAGGCACGATCGAGATCCTGGCCGACCCGTCCCGCCGGCTCGCCGTGGCCGACCGGGCGGGCTGGGCGGTGCGCCTGGCCTGCGGCGCCGCCACCTACAACGCGCGCCTGGCCCTCGCCACGGCCGGCCGTCCGGCTGAGGTCACGCTCCGCCCCGACCGCGCCCAGCCCGACCTGATGGCCCGCCTGACCCCGGCCCGTTCCCGCCGCCCGACGTACGCCGAAAGCGACCTCTACGCGGCGATCCCCCGCCGCCACAGCCACCGAGCCCCCTTCTGGCCCGACCCGGTGCCGGCCGAGACCCGGCGCCGCCTGCTGGACGCCGCCCGCGCCGAGAACGCGTGGCTCGACCTGCTGGTGGGCATGGTGCCGCTGGCCGGCTTCGCCGAGATAGCGCACAGCGCCGACCGCGTCCTCCGCCGAGACGCCCGCTATCAGCTCGAGATGTCCGGCTGGACCCACGCCGACGCAGCCCTCGACGGCATACCGGTGGCCGCCGGCGCCCCCACCCCCGAACCCCAGGATCTGCTGCCGCAGAGATCCTTCACGGAACGCCGCCGCTCCCCCGGCCGCGACTACGAGCCCGAACCGCTGGTGGCCGTCCTGGGCTCGGCCGGCGACCGCCCGGCCGACCAACTACAGGCAGGCCAGGCCCTGCAACGAGTCCTACTGACCGCCACCGACTCGGGCCTGGCCGCCTCGATGATTTCCCAGCCCATCGAGGTCCCCGCCGCCCGGGAACAACTACGCCGCTCCTTGAGCCGTTCCGGCTTTCCGCAGTTGGCCTTGAGGGTCGGCTACGGCCAGTCCGCGCCCACCACCCCCCGCCGCCCCGTCGCCGACGTCCTCGTCAGCTGATGATGCGCTCCGGCGCCCAGGGGATCGCACGGTCACAACCATGACTGGACGGCCGCGGACACCGAAAGGACCGCCCAGCAATCATGGACCCCGCATCGGTGCCCGCCCCGTGTCCACGGTCGCCCAGGCTCAGGACGCGGTTGGAGCTTCAGCCGTGGAAGGCCGCATCGGCACCGGGATGTCAGGTCCGAAGGACGACGCCACTCGGCTGACCCATGGTGGCCATTCCAACCGCCCTTATGACAATGCCGACTTCGAACGCCTGGATCGTTGGGCAAATGCCGCCTACGACGACATCCGAGCCAATCCGGACGCCCACGTCATCGCCGGCCATCTGCGTGACGTCGAACGTCTCGACGGCTCGACAGACTTCTCCGACGAGGAAATCGACGAATACGCGACCACGTCTTCTTCGAAGGACATCCGCTGTCCGACTACGACGGCGGAATCGTCCATCACGAGGACTACTCGGAGCCGTGGAGGTAACGATGGGAATGATGGTTGTCGGGCGCAAGGTCGCCGAGACGGAGGACGAGGTGCGGTACGAGTTCGGCCTCGATCGTCAGTTCGACCGGATCCTGACCATCGACAAGCGCACCTGGCACGCGTCCGCCGAGGACGGCCGTTTCGACTCAGCTGCGGGCGCCGTCGCTTCGAAGATCAAGCGCGCCTGGCAGGACCGAGGCGAATTCCCGCCCGGCGTTGTGTTCTCCAGCTAGCGACCCATTGCTGTTGGGAGGTTCCTAGCTGAGCAGCCGTGGGAGCGTTGTCCCCGTCAGCTGGAAGACCCTGGTACGAGAACGACCACGCGGGCGTCCACGTTGATGACGTGACCGGCGCCCAGGAGCGCGGTGGGGCGCGGCCAATGCACGTGGCCGCACACCGTGAGGGCCGGAGCGCGGCGCTCGATCAAGGCGCGGAGGGCTGGATTGCCGCGCTGGTCGGCGGAGTCACCAGTGGGCCCCTCATGTAGGAGCAGCACGTCCGGGGATGGAGTCACGGCTGCCTTCACGGCTGTGTGAAAGTCCTCTTCGGTACGCCGTAACGGACGGCCCGGATCGCCGATGACGCCGCTGACACCAGCGACCGTCAGACCCCCGAAGTGCCGCCGGTCGCCATCGAGCAGCGCGACATCGGGTCCGAGCGCGGCGACCTGCGCGGCGGTCACCTCATCGTGATTGCCCGCCACGCCGAATACGGCGGAACACCCGGCGGCCACGAAGGCCAGCCACACGTCGTCCACCGGGCCGGAGGCGCCGCGACGGTCCGCACCGGGAGCCGAATACAGGTCGCCGGCGAGAAGGACACCGACCTCGGACGGCGGCGGCAGCAAGCCTTGCCCGGCCCAGATCTCGAGATAATCGGCGACCGCGATGCCCAGCAGCCCGGGCCGTCCACCGAGCGGCGACGGCGCGACGCCTTGCAGGTCCCCGGCCGCCAGGATCGCCCGGCACCCGTCCGGCACCGAGTCGACGCGCAGCCGCTCGACCGCGAGTTGCACGCTTTCTGTTCCCCCACCGGGCGCAGCCGCCTGATACGAAACAGTCGCCAGCCGCTCGGCCCGGCCGTCGAGCAGCCGCATCACCGGTCAGTCCAGCTCTCGCCGCCGCAGAAAGGCCCACTGCGGCAGGCCCGCCAGCCGCTGTCGTACCTCGTCGGGCTGCTGCGACTTGTTGACGAACAACAGGAAGCGGTGATCAGGAAAGTCGGGCAGTTGAAGATAATCGCCGGTTTCATCCCGGAGGTCGTTGGACTGCAGAACCAGGCGACCACCGATCGGGGACGGGCCCTGGGCTTGGAAGTACTCGCCGCGGTAATCACTGCGCCGCTGCTCCCAAGTGACGCCCAGGACCTCGGCGAGCAGTGCCGGCTCGTTGCCGAGCGTGGGCTCGGCCAGCCCGTACACGTCATAGATGAAAGGCACGCCCGTCTTCCATTCATTCAGGCCCGGACCGGTCAAAACCATACCTTGATGGTCGGTTTGCGGTCGGCGGCGTCGGCGATCGAACGGTAGATCATCACGTTGACGGGCCGGCCGGCCTCGTCGGACGCGTCGCTGACGATGTCCTCGAGTCCGAGGACATGCAGATCGTCGTCACCGAGCGGGCCGGTCGACACGCCATCGCCGCGGAACGGTACCCCCCGCTCACGAGCGGCGGCGTACAGGGAATCGCCGGAGATGGCGATGTCGAAGTCACTCGTACGGCCCAGGTCGAAAGGTTTGTGTTCGTCGGCGCTGCGTCCGGTGACCGCGCTGCCTTGAAAGCCCATCTCGAGGTCCGGGTACCGCTCACGCATGCGTTGTCGTAGCGGCCCAGCGAAATTCTGGAAAGCCTGGAAGCTGTCGAAGCCGTGCGGCACAGTCCGACGGTCCGGCGGTCGCGTTGCGCCGGTGCCCGTCCCGGAGGCGTCGAGACGCCCACCCACGGCGGCGTCCCCCGCCTGCCCCTCTGCTGCCCGGATGCTTTGCGGCGGCCCGCTCCCACCGCCCCGCGGTCCTCGACGTCGACCCGTCACGACGGCCGGCGCTTCGATCCGGCCTCTTCCTGCGTTAGGCCGTGACTGCGAACGCGGTGCGAACAGAGAACCATGTGACATCCCCGATCCATGGCAAGGCGACGCCTCTCAGCCGCCGCATCGTATCGACGGTTGTCACGTGAACGTCGCCATTTCAGGGGACGGCGAGGACTGCCCATTCTGGACGCGGGTTGTTAGCTTCACAGCCGTGGGCAGCCTCTCGAGGCGAAGACGGCCATGACTGGACGTCCTCGATCTCCCGACGAGGAGATCACCGTGGCCGGTACTGCACCGGGCCGCGGACGCACGGCTGCCGAGAACCCATCGCACAATGCCGGCAGCGTGACCCAAGCCCACGAAGCCGTCACAAGCGTGGCGCGGAAAGGACGATCGAGCACCGATGACGGTCTGATTGGTCTGCGCCGGGAAGGCGACGGCATCGTCCGGAACAAAGAAAAGATCTTGATGAGCCGGGAGAACGTTCTCGCGGTCGCCGAGAAATACGGCGTGGACATGGACGGCGTCAGGTTCTCACTGGACATGCTCCGTCGCGGATCGGGGCCGGGGCGGGAATTCTTCGGAGTGACCATGCCCGACGGCGAGATCAAGCTGGCCCGCGACGCGTTCATGAACGAGGAGCAACTGGCTCGCACCCTCGCGCATGAGCGGTTCCACCTCGACGAGCTTCGAAGTGGCAACAAGTTCCCTTGGGAGGAGGCTGCCCGCGCCGCCTACGAGAGTCGTGCGTACGCCTATGAGGAACGATGGTGGCAGGCGCACAAGCACCTGATGGATGCGGAGTAGATGGCATGGCCGAGATGACGGATTCCCAGCGCACCTGGGAGGCTTGGTTCGACGCCTTCACGAGAATCAGGGATGCGTGGCCCACGCGGATCGATGTGCCCTGCCCGGACGGCGATGGCGGGCGCCTGCACATCACCTACACCGGGAGTTTCGAGACCCGTATCGGCTTTGCGACCCTGTGGTGCGACGTGGGACGCAACGGCATTTTTCTGTCCAGGGTCGGCATCCCGGAGGGCGCCGACATGCTCTCCTTCGACGCGACCCCCGAGCAGCGCGCCGCCGTCATCCCGGACATCAGGCTCATTCCTACTGACCCCTACGTTTCCGACGAGGATTAGAGGGGTCGCGGCTGAGGCGTATTGAACGGCCCGGAGTTATCGCAGATAGCCGTTGTTGTCACAGGTGCGGCGCTGGAGGATGCAGTTCTTGGTCTGCTTGGCCATGAAGTCGGGGTCCCACATGACGAAGGCGTCGCCGTGCATGGAGGAGGCGCTCTTGCCCTGTTTGTCGGACGAGAGGTAGTAGCCGGCCTTCGTGCCCGTCACGCCGTACTGGATGTCGAACGTGATGGCTGGGATGCGGACCGGATGGCTGGAGGGGCAGGCCCGGCCGGAGCCGAAGGTCACGTGGGCCTTGTGGGTGGGGCTGTCCAGGTTCTTGCCGTCCCAGCAGTCGGGGAACTGCATCATGAAGTGGAACGTGGCGCCCTTGCCGCAGATCGGCCAGTTGCCGTTGTCGCTGCGGGCGACGCCGTCGAGGTCGCCGGGGCCGTAGAAGGCGCAGTAGAACTGGCCCTGCGCGCCGCGTGGTGTCGGCTCCTTCTTCTTGGCGTCGCCGGCGATCATGCGGAGGCCGTTGGGCATCGGCAGCACGTCGCCTGAGTTGTCGCGCAGCGAGCGGTAGTACACCCGGAAGCCGGTGGTCTCGACCGGTTTGCCGGTGGCGTTGTCGTAGAGCGTCGGCACCCAGTACGCGGAGTGGTCCTGGGCCGGCTTGCAGGTGCTGGCGGTGAACTTCATCAGGTCGCCGGCCGTCGTGTACGCGTCGAGCTTCTTGTTGCCGACGAACGAGTGCATGTGCGAGGCGCCGGGCAGGCCGGGCAGCACGATCGGGTCGTCGGCCCGCCGGTGGCTGTATGTGCAGTCGGCCCGGAACTCGGGCAGGTTGCCGACGCTGCCGGGCGCGGGGTCGATCTTCCTGCCCTTGTACGCCGCCACCTGCTTCTTCCATGCCGGCTGATCGACCGGGATCCAGCCCGCCTTGGGAACCGGGCGGACGAGCGGCGCCGCCTCGGCCGTTTTGGAAACGCGGGCCGACGGCTTCGGGGCAGCGCTGGGCGAAGTGGCGGAGGGAAGCCCTGCCGGTCGGGACGTGACGACGACTGCCGGTACTGCCGGTGCTGCCGTCGACGGCTCATTCCCCGTATCCGCCAGGGCCACCGCGCCCACCGTCACCGCCACCGCGGTCACAGCGATGCCGGCGCAGACGACCGCCAGCGCCCGGCGGGGCCGGCGGCGGTGCTGCGGCCCGGCCGCCTCGGGCCGGTTGTCCGTCGCGTACGACACGGGTTGCTCCTCACCAGGCGCTTGATCACTGGCTAGGGAGACGTGGTGCGAGGACACCGATAACCAAAAAACGCTACTCAGTGCGCAGAACCGCGACCAAGAACTCCGCCTCCGGCCCGAACGGGCGCAGGTCCCACGTCGCGAGCAGAAGGTCGCTGGTGAGGCCCGCGGACGCCGCGTCGGCCAGGAAGTCGTCGAAGGCGTACCCGCGCCCGGCGCCGAACCCGACGACCAGCCGGCCGCCGTCGCCGAGGTGACGGACGAACCGGCGCAGGATCTCGACGCGGGTGCTGGGCGCCACGAAGGTCATCACATTGCCGGCGCTGACGATGACGTCGAACCGCTCGGGCAGATCGAGCTCGCTGAGGTCCCCCACCAGCCACCGGGCGTCCGGATGGTTCGCCTGAGCCTCGGCGATCAGGGCCGGGTCGAGATCGACGCCGACCACCTCGTGCCCCGCCGCGGCGAGATAGCCGCCGAGCCGGCCCGTGCCGCACCCGGCGTCGAGCACCCGGGCTCCGCGCCCGAGCATCGCGTCGACGAAGCGCGCCTCGCCGGCCAGATCGGCGCCGGCCTCGGCCATCGACCGGAACCGGTCGATGTACCACTGCGAGTGCTGGGGGTTCTCGTCGAGCAGCTTGAGCCAGCCGTTCTGATCACTCATTTCCCCGATGCTAACCGGCGGCGCGCTTCACCAACTCGGCAATGCGCGCCTCGACCTGCACCCGCTCGGCCAGCTCCGGTCCTCCCCCGACATCTCAGCGCGGCTCTTCCGGACCTCCTGCGCCCGCTCCTTCATCGCGGCCCGCTCCTCGGCGGTGAAGTTCTCGGCCATCTCCGGCTCCTCCCACGTTTCCGCTGTTTACGAGCCTTACGGTAGGGGCCTCACCGGACCCGCCGCTTCTCGAGAACTGATCGCTTGAGCGAGCCCGTTCCAGCACCTCCTCGGCGGTCAGCGGGCTGCGCGGGTGGTGTGTGAGGGACAGCGCCGTACGGATCTTGCGGGGTGCGGCGCCCTCAGCGGCCAGGTAGAACTCGCCGACCGTGAGGCGGGAGATGTCGGGGACGTCGCCGCCCTTGGCCTTGGCCATGTCGCGGGCGGCCTCGATCTGGATAGGGCTGTTCATCAGGCCGTACATCTGGGTGGCGGCGTTGCCGGGGATGCGGTTGTGCAGGCCCTTGGGCGCCTGGGTGGCGAAGATCAGGCCCAGGCCGTACTTGCGGGCCTGCGCGGCCAGTGCCAGCGTGCTCTGCGTGCAGGCGGTCATCGCGCCGGACGGGGCGAACGTCTGGGCCTCGTCCATGACCAGCAGGCCGAGCAATGGGCGGTCGCCGGCCGGGTTCTTCCTGATCCAGGCGAACAGCGCCATCTGCAACTGGTTGACGAAGCTCTGCCGTACGTCGTCGGACGGCAGCCCTACGAGGCTGACCACCGAGACGCGGGCCCGCTTGCCCTCGGCCGGGGTGAGCAGCAGCCCCGGATCCATGGGCGTGCCGTGGCCGCCGAACAACGGGTCGTTGACCATCGCCGCGGTGAGGGTCTGCGACAGCGCGAGCCCGATCTTGTCGGCGTCGTCGATGTCGATGAGGCCGTCGGGCAGGTTGCCGAGCGTGTCGATCAGCCCCTTGAGGCGAGTGCCGCCCCGCCGGCCGTAATGCTCGACGGCTTTGCGCAGCACGGCCAGACCCAACTGCGTTTTGTTCGTACGACCGGTGAGCCCGGCCCGTGGCGTGAGGGCGGCGACGGCGGCCTCGACCGCCTCGTGGAACTCGTCCTCGTCGTCGCGAACGCTGCGGAAGTCGGGCAGCGGCTGAAAGCTGAGCGGCCGGCCGGATGCGCGCCGCGGCGTCCATACGACGACGTCGGTGTTCGCGAGATAGTCGGTGGCCCGGGCGGCGTCGTCCGGGCCCCACTGCGGCGGCGGTGACGGCCATCCTTCGCCGAGGCGGGCCAGGTCGTTGTTGGGGTCGAGCACGATCGCGGAGACGCCCTGCAGCGCGCACTCCTCGACGATCCGCCGGATCAGCACCGTCTTGCCCGAGCCGGATCCGGCGAAGATCGTCGCGTGCTTCCGTAGGGCCTCGAGCGGCAGCCGCGCCGCCGAGCCGTCGTGGTAGTCGTACCCGACGGTGAATGCGGGTCCGGCAACCGACGAGACCGGCGTTACGACGGAGCTGCTCGCGGGAACAGCGACCGGCCGGACAGGAGTTGGCAGCGCTCGATCGACGCCGGATTCCACAGCGGCACCGGCCACCGACCGTGCTCCACCCACGCGCTGTTCCACATCGGACAAGGCTTGCTGCAGGAAGGAGATGCCATGCGCCGGCCGTCGCTCGGCCAGCCACCCCTGCAGGTCCATTGTGGTTTCAGCCAGCATGACCCGGAGAGCCGACATCGTCCGCAGGTCGTCCTCGCTCAACGCGAGAGTTCCCCCGCTCCCCTCCTCCAGCTTCGCCACCGCAGCCCGAGTCCGCTCCCCCGCCGCCCATTTCCCGTTACGCAGCAGGAAAAGCTGCCGCTTCGGAGTGCCCGCATCCACCGCGGCCGCCATCGAGGCTTTGCGGATGCGCGACAACGCCGCGCTGTGGTGGTGCTCGTCGCTGATCGCGCGGAAGCACCAGTGCGCCTGGTCCTCGGTGTTCTCGTCCAGCGTGAGCCGCAGCCGGGCGTGCAACGGCGGATCGTTGCTCGGCGGCGGATCCACGCTGAACGCCTCGTCACCGCGCTCGAGAATCCAGGCCGTGAGCCCGGCCGCCAGCAACGGCGGCACCGTCTGATCCTCGGTCGCCCGGCCGAGCGGGGCCAGCACGTCGGCCGTCTTGCGCAGCTCGGCGAACCTCAAGTCGTACGCCTGAAGGTCTCCGCCCTGGGTGGGCAAAGGCCCCGGAGCGGACTCCCGAGGCTCGCCCAGCCGTTCCAGGATGCGCACCTCGCCGTCGGCGAGGCAGGCGCGGACGTGCTGGTCGATCTCGATCAGCAGCTGGCGCGGGGTGAACTGGCCCGCGTCGGCGAAGGCCTCCGCGGCGATCGGCCACGTCGGGAACGGCGGCTCGAAGCCCGCCTCCGCGTAGCGCAACCGGAACCGTTTCTCGATGATGGCCCGGGCCAGATCGTCGTCGTTGATGCGCTTGAGCTGCGGCGTCAGCCGGAACCGATCGGCCACGGTGTCGGCGGCGGTCGACGAGACGATGGTCCACGAGTTGGGGATGCAGGCCAGGACCGTCAACGTACGACGGGTGAGCTGCCGCAATGTCATGAGCCCGTCGGCCATGCGAGCCAGCATCAGCGCCTGCTCCGGTTCGACCACCGCCGTCGCGGCCAGGCTGGGGTCGCTCAGCACCGCGACCTGCGCGATGAGCGTGTCGATCTGGTCGATCGCGATCACCGACGGACCGGTGAGCGCGAGCAGCCAGGACAGGTCCTGCACGATGAGCCGCGCCGGGCGTGGTGAGCGGCGCATGCCCCAGGCATGGCGTTCGCCCGGCACGTTCTCCTCGCCCGAGACGAAGTAGTTCTCGGCGAGGTCGCGGTGGGCGACGTCCTCCGAGGCGCTCAGCGCGAGCGCCCGGGCCGTCTCCTGACTCGACCGCGCGACCTGCCGGTCGAACTCGCCGAGTCCCTCGATGAAGGCATCCAGATCGGCGCGGGTCAGCTCGGTGTCACCCATGACCGCGCGGCGCGACTTGCGGGGCGCGCCGACCATCGCCGACAGCCGGCGCAGCAGCACGGTGAGCTGGGTCTGATCGGCGCCGGGGATCGGCCGGGACAGCCCGTCGAGCATCGCGGCGAGCACACTGTCCCAGAACCCGCCGGCGTCGAGCAGGCTGACGAGGAAGAAGTATCCGCCCCGCTCCTGCACCTGCTGCCGCACCCAGCCGAGCAGGTGCGTCTTGCCGGAGCCGCGCTGCCCCTGAACGACCAGGCCGATGGGACTGGCGTCGCGGCTGGCCGTGGCATCGGCGAATCCGTCCGCGATGTCGCGCAGCGCCGGCAGGTGCAGGCCGTCGACGTGGAACGGCAGCGGCCGCCAGATGTCGTCCGGCACCGGCGCCCAGTTGAACCGCAGGGAGGCCAGCGCCGCCCGTTGCTCCTCGTTCATCACACGCCGATCGCCAGCAGGTGATTCTCCTGACCCCCGAGCCGCAGGGCGGCTTCGCGGTCGGCCGGGGTGAGAGCCTTCTGGTTGGACTCGGGCACGATGTTCACACCGTCGGCGCGGCTGAGGTCACGCAGGGCCTCGTCGAGCTCGTCCCGGGCGACGTCGGCGAAGAACGGGCGCAGCCGGCGCAGGCTCACCCACGCTCCCGGCTCGTCCGCGAGAGCGTTGTAAGCACTGGCGATACGCGGGCCCAGACCGCCGGTCGGCGCGCGCATCTCGCTCTGGGCAAACAGTTCGGTCAGGTTGGCAGCGCCGCTGCGGTCGAGGATGCGCTCGCGCAGATTGGCGTGCAGGGCGGTCAGCGCGGCGCCCAGAGCCTTCGCGCCACGCGCGTTGAAGTCGAAGTCGCTCTGCATGCGGACCCAGCCCTTGTCGTCCAGCTGCATCGCGACCGTGCGGCCGCTGCGGCGGCTCGACACGTAGTGCAGGCGGCCGAGTTTGTCGCGCTGTTCCTTGCGTACGTCGAGCCCGTACCGCTCTTTGAGCTCGGTGTTCAACACCTCACGGGCCTCGACCATCAGCACCATCAGGATCGCGCCCTCGGACGGGGTCAGGTCATCGCCGGCCATAATTGCTTCCTTCCGCTGTATCGCGCCGCCGGCTCCGCACAAAGGTGCCGATCTGGTGAACCACGGCGCCGACATCATGAACGATTCGGGCATTGGTGAAACGCAGAACGGCATAACCGTCCAGAGTCAGTCGCACGTCACGCCGCCGATCGAGCTCATACCGCTCGGGTCGGCAGTGTTCCGGCCCGTCGATCTCCACCACACACCGTTCCTCCGGCCACCAGAGATCCAGCCGTACGGGCGGAGTCAGCGCATTCGACCGGTAATCCTGATTCCAGCGGCGACCGGTCGCCCACGACTCCCGCGCCAGCGCCGCCTCGAGGGCAGCCTCGACCGTGCTCGCGGGATGGGGCCTACCCGCCTCCGCGACACTGCCGTTTGAAGGTCCAATTCGCGCCCGTACGGTGGGGAGCCGCTCGTTCCGCACGCCGACCAACCAGACGGCGGGCCCGCCGCTGCTCACGAGCCATTCGGCGCCGGCGACCATCGCGTCGCCGCTCATCCCGCCGCCCACCGCGCCTGCTTCGCCGCCGATTCCGTCCGCACCGCCGGCCACCGCGCCCGTACCGGCGTCCACAGCGTCGACCAGCAGCACCGTGCGGCGGCGCCCGAAGGCCTGGGCGACCAGCCGGGCCAGTTCCCGGGCGCGGATCCGGAGCGGTAGCGAGTGGTGCGGGCGACGCCCGGTGAGCGCGAGGACGGCGAGGTCACTGAGGAAAGCACGCGGGTATCGGCTCGTGCGGGCAGCCTCGGCCGCGAGAAGGCGAGCGGCGGCAAGGCCGCCGACGTCGGCTCGGCTCTCGTTCACGCCCGGCAGCCAAGCCGGCAACAGCCCGACGGCAGCCCGTTCCAACTCCTCGACCGCGGCCTCGGCGAAAGCGGACGGAGTGGCGCCGCGAAACGGAGTGCGGATGACCAGAGGAGCCAATTCTCCGTACCCGGCAGCGAGCGAATGTGCGAGATCATCGATATCTACATCGGGCAGCGCGACGACACGGTCGACCGGGATATCCGACAGTGTTCTCAACCCTTTCCCAGCCGCCACCGCACGTCCCGGACAGCCTACGAATCGGCCCCGGGCGACGCCATAGCGCGGATGTGACGCTTTTCTCGCCGAACGGCTGATTGCCGCGACGACCCTCCCCGCCGAGTCACCTTTCCGACTGATCTCCGCCTCGTTCCCCTGATCGCATTCCACCGTTCCTCGCACCAGAAAGATCCACAATGTGCGAACCGGATCGATTGCCGTCTGTTGTTACGCTGCTCGCGACCCGACGACCAGCGGCGACGAACGGACCGACCTGTGCCGACCCGTCCACGAAGCCACGGCGGCTCCGGCGGCGACACCCCGGAACCACCGTCCGGCGGCGGCTCCCGCCCCCACGGCGCCGGCGGCCCCCGTCCGGCCGGCAACATCGCCGCCGCCCAGCAGTCGACTCACGCGGTCGCCCAGCAAGGCCGAGCCGGCGCAGGGCACAACACCGCCGCCGCCAACGGCACATCGTCGGCCGCGCGGCCGAGTCCCGACGACATCGCGCTGGCCGACGCGATGCGCAAGTACGACCAGCTCGGCGAGCGTCCGCCGGCGTTCAATCTGGCCCGCAACGACGAAGCGTTCGACACCAGCGGTGCGCACACGGTCGAGCGTCACGGACCCGATATCCCCATGCGCCGGGATCCGAACACGCGAACCGTCGAGGGCCGCATCTACGGTGACCCGCCGTGGCCCGGTGCGGAGAATCGTTCGTTCAAGTGGACCGACCACACGACCATGAACCGTGAGGTCAACCGCTATGTGCAGGAGAACTGGGAAGCCATACGCAGCGACCTGGCGACGGTCGGAACCCACAAGGGCGGATTCGACGCCCACCATCGCGTCGGGGAGGGGTATTACAACAAGGGCATGTACGGCGCTGGGCCTCGTCAGGCCGAGTACGGCGCGACCAGCCTCATCACGATTCGCATCAAGCTGGTGCCCGGCTCGGACCCGCCGCAACCGTTCATCGTCACCGCTTTCCCGACCGGAGTACTTTGAGACCGTGGACCTGAGTCAGCTCCCGGAACCGATGCGTGCCCGCATGGCCGAGCAAGACGCTCGGCCGCCGCTGCGCAGGGTCCGCGATCTACTGCAGACCTATGTCCTGGACGCTGTCGACCTGGACGAAATTCGCGCGGACATGTCAGACACGGCGGGTTTCTCAACGTTCGCAGCCCGATCCCTGCGACAGGACCTCGAGGCGCTGGAGTGGGCTCTCACCGCTGACCTACCGGTGGGCACGCTGCTCCACCTCGTCGAGGACGACGCCAACTTCGGCCTGGACGACGACCCGACCGACGCCGGCGCCGCGGTGTTCCTGCGGCAGATCGCCGACATCCTCCGCGAGGTCCTCGGCCCGGCGAGGTAGGCCGAGGTGGACGCACAGGCCGCGGTCGACAAGGTGGGTTGGCTGATCCGCGGGCACGTCGCCGACACCGTCAGTGACGCCGAGGTCCGCGACGAACTGGGGATGACCGCCCGGCACAGCACGCTTTCGCTCCGCCAGGCGTTGGAGGCCCTCGACGAACTCCTGAACGAAGAACAGCCGCCGGGCACTCTGTTGGACCTGATCGCGTGGGACGGCGGCCGGGCGTTGGGCGACGACCAGACTGATGGCAGCGCGGCGGTCTACCTTCGACACCTGGCCGGCTTGGTGCGCGAGGCCATAGCGGAGGCGGGACATCGATGATTGACGTGGCGCGGTAGAAAGAAACGATGACCGAGCCTCTGCTGGACCCGGACAGTTCGCGGGAATACCTGCGGGACTGGAAAGGGCGCGTCGACCGGGCCGCCGCGGCCACTCAGGCCATGGCCGACCGGCTGGGTGACCTGCGGATCAGCGCCGTCGACGGGAACGGGCTGGTCGAGGTGACGATCGATTCCGGCGGCGTGCTGATCGACGTGCGGTTCACCGAGCGCATTCAGCGGGTCGCGCCCGACGTGGTGTCGCGGGCGGTCATGACCGCGATGGGGATCGCGCGGCGCAAGGTGGCTGCGCTCAGCAAGGAAATCATCGATGAGACGCTGGGGCCGGGGTCGGCGGCGGGGCGTGTGATCGAGGATCGGCTGCGGGGTGGGGTCGATGAGTGACGGGTTTCAGGTCGACGCGCAGCAGATCCGGGCGCACGCCACCAAGGTCGACGCCATTCAGCAGCGGTTCGCGGCGGTCAAGACGGCCAGTTCGGCCATTGTTCAAGACGATGCCGCGTACGGGCTGCTGTGCGGCTGGATGGCGGGCATTCTCGAGTCGCGGCACGCCAAGCAGGACGAGCTCTATGCGTACGTCGAAGAGAATCTCCGCCTGGCTTCGGACGCTCTCGTCCGTACGAGTCAGGACTACGCGCGTGCCGATGACGACGCGGCCAACCGGTTGCGCCGGGCCGGGGGTCTGTCGTGACCAACCTGATCGCTGTCGCGTCGACCGGGCCGGGGACGTCCGGCGCCTCGCTGGTCGACAGCTTCCAGGGTCTGCAGCAGTCGATCTCGGGTGGCAGCTGGGTCGACCAGGCGCTCGCGGGTGGGGCGTTCGCGCTCGAGGCCGCCTCGGCCGTGCTCGACCCGTTCAGCACGCTGCTGGCCAACGGACTGGGCTGGGCGATGGAGTACTTCGAGCCGCTGCGCGAGGTTCTCGACAAGCTGGCGGGCATGCCCGACCGGGTCGCCGCACACGCCGCCACCTGGGAGAACATGGCCCGTGAGCTGTCCGCCATGTCGGCTGACCTGCAGGGCGCCCTGGCCGCCGACGTGCCCGACTGGACGGGCCCGGCCGCGATGACCTACCAGAGCCTGATGGCCAACAACGTCGACGCCTTGGGCGGCCTCTCCTCCCTGGCGGCCACGATGTCCTCGGCCACCCAGGCCGCCGGCAACCTCGTCATGTTCACCCGTGACCTGGTCCGCGACCTGATCGCCGACCTGGTGGCCCGGGTGATCGTGTGGGCCGCCGAGGCGTTGCTGGTCGTGACCATCCCCATCGTCGCCGCCCAGATCGCCTCGGCCGTGGTCAAGTGGGCCGGCCGCATCCTCGGCTACACGACCGCGCTGGTCACGAGCTTGACCAACCTGACCCGCCTCGTGAACGGGTGACATCCGATCACTCCGCCGTGTGAGACCGGTAATCACTTCGGCCGGTAGCCGTGTCATGGTTCGCATGTGAATGATCAGCGCCGGGCGCCCGCCTACGTCGACGAGCTGCGCCCGCTGATGGGCCGGGTGATCGCGTCCGACGACCCGTCGATCCCGGCCGCCGAGATACTGGCCGCCCTCCACGACTACCTGGAGACCGAGGTCTTCGCGACCAGCCTCTATCTGGTGTGGGGGTGCCTGGGTGAGAGCGAGTGGGAATCCGACCGGGCCGCGGATGCCGCTCGCGAGTGGCTGGCCCTGGACCACCACGACCTCGACGCCGTGCGTCGCTACTACGACCACTGGTTGTACGACGTCTGCGGCTACCAGCGGCCTTGAGTTCCGTCACGGGCCGGCCTGGCGTGGGGCGCAACCACGCCTTCCCTCGCCGGCCCGCGACGGACGTCTGTCAGACGGCGGGCTCGAGTGCCGGCTCCACCGTGGCCCACTGGGCAGTTTCGGCCGAGCGGCTCACCGCGTCCAGCACGAGTTGCACCTGCAGGGCGTCGGCGAACGACGGGGTCGGCTGCTGACCGGTGGCGATCGCCTCGATCAGGTCGCGGACCTCGTGGGTGAAGGTGTGCTCGTAGCCGATGCCGTGGCCCGGCGGCCACCAGGCCGACATGTACGGGTGCTCGGGCTCGGTCACCTGGATGAGGCTGAAGCCCTGCTCGGCGCTGGGCAGCGTGGCGTCGTAGAACTCGAGCTCGTTGAGCCGCTCGAAGTCGAACGCCAGCGAACCCAGTGAGCCGTTCAGCTCGACCCGCAGGGCGTTCTTGTGGCCGGTCGCGAAGCGGGTCGCCTCGTACGTGGCCACTGCTCCCCCGTCGAGCCGGGCCAGGAACAGGGCGGCGTCGTCGACCGTAACGTCGCCCAGGTTGTTGCCGTCGGACGCCGCCGACAGCCCGGACGAGCCGGACGTGAGCGGGCGCTGCTTGACGAACGTCTCGGTCAGCGCCGACACCGAGCTGATCGACTGACCGGTCACGAACTGGGTCAGGTCGATGATGTGGGCGCCGATGTCACCCAGCGCCCCCGAGCCCGCCAGTTCCTTCTGCAGGCGCCAGACCAGCGGGAACTGCGGGTCGACGATCCAGTCCTGCAGGTAGCTGGCCCGCACGTGGCGGATCGTGCCGATGCGGCCGTCCCGCACGAGCTGCCGCATGAGGGCCACGGCGGGCACCCGGCGGTAGTTGAAGGCGCACATGGCCCGTACGCCGGAGGATGCCGCCTTGGCGGCCGCGGCCGCCATTTCGCGGGCCTCGGCCACCGTGTTGGCCAGGGGCTTCTCACACAGCACGTGCTTGCCGGCGGCCAGCGCGGCCAGGGCGATCTCGGCGTGGGTGTCGCCCGGGGTGCAGATGTCGATCAGGTCGATGTCGTCCCGGTCGATCAGCGTGCGCCAGTCCGTCGTGTGTTCAGCCCATCCGAGTTTCGCGGCGGCGGCCGCCACCCCTTCCGGGGAGCGGCCGCTCACCGCGGTCATCTGTGCCGACAGCGGCAGGTCGAAGGCGTGGTTGACAGTGCGCCAGGCCACCGAGTGCGTGGCGCCCATGAAGGCGTAGCCGACCATGCCGACCCGCAGCTGCTCCGACATCGATTCTCCTCTGTTCGTAAAAGCCCGGCCGGGAGGCTCGGTCAGAAGCCGAGCTTCGCGTACTGCGCGGCGTTGTCCTTGGTGATCGTCTCGGAGGCGAGAGTGATCTCCTGGGGCACCTGCAGCTCGACCAGGTCGCTCATGCCCTTGCCCTGACCGATGAGCCGGGCCAGCGAGATGGCGGACGACGCCATCGACGGGCTGTAGGTGACGGTCGCCTTGAGCACCGAGTCGTCCTTGGTGATCGCGTCGATGGCCGCCTTCGAGCCGGCGCCGCCGACCATGAAGAACTCGCTGCGGTTGGTCTGCTTGATCGCAGCCAGCACACCGATGCCCTGGTCGTCGTCGTGGTTCCAGAGGGCGTCCATCTTGGGCAGCGCCTGCAGCAGGGCGGTCGCGGCAGCCTGGCCGGAGTCGGCGGTGAACTCCGCCGGACGCCGGTTGGCGACCTTGAAGCCGTACTCGGCCAGCGCGACCTTGAAGCCCTCGCTGCGCTCCTGGGTGAGCTCCAGCGAGTCGATGCCCGGGATCTCGCCGATGATCGGGTTGGTCACGCCCTTGGCCTTGAGCTGGTCGCCGATGTAGTGGCCGGCGGCGGTGCCCATGCCGAAGTTGTCACCCTTGATCTGCAGGCGGAAGGCCGCCCGGGACGGGAACGCGCGGTCGAGGTTGATGACCGGGATGCCGGCCTTCATCGCGTCGAGAGCGGCCGCGTCGAGCTCCTTGCCGTCGGCCGGGAGCATCACGATCACGGTGGGCTTCTGGGCCACCAGCGTCGCGATCGCGGCGCGCTGGGCGGCCGCGTCGGCGCCCGACTCGACCGGCTTGAACTCCACGTCGGGGTACGCCGCGGCCTGCGCCTTGGCGTTGTTGGTGATAGCCGCGAGCCAGCCGTGGTCGGCGGCCGGGGCCGAGAAGCCGATGATCACCTTCTTGCCGGCGGCGGCGTTCGGGTTGGCACTGGCGTCGGTATTGGCGTTGACCTGAGCGTTGTTCTCGGGCTCGTTGCTCGTGCAGGCGGTGAGAAGGGCGCCGGCGCCGACGGCCGCGCCGCCGAACAGAATGCGCCTACGGGACAAAGCGGACATGATTCCTCCCAAGGGGGTACCCGGCCGGGCGGATCCGGGCGAAGAAGATCAGCGCTTGAACAATTGCGTGAGTGATTTGTAGCGGAACTGCTGGATCAGGACGGCGGCCACGATGATCGCGCCCTTCACCATGTTCTGGACCTCGGTGGAGAGGTTGTTGATGGCGAACAGGTTGGTGATGGTGGAGAAAACCAGCACCCCGAAGAGGGCGCCGACGATGGTGCCGCGGCCGCCGCTGAGCAGCGTGCCGCCGATGATGGCCGCGGCGATCGCGTCCAGCTCGTACAGGTTGGCCATGGCGGCCTGGGCGCTGGTGGCCTGTGAGGTCAGCATGATCGCGGCGATGCCGCAGCACAGACCGGACAGCGCGTACAGCAGCATCGTGTGCCGCTTGACGTTGATGCCGGCCAGCCGGGCCGCCTCGGGGTTGCCGCCGACGGCGACCGTGCGCCGGCCGAAGGTGGTGCGGTTGAGCAGCACCCAGCCCGCGGCGACGACCAGGCCCAGGATCCAGACCAGCAGCGGGATGCCGAGCAGACGCTCACTGGCCAGGCTGTTGATCGTGTCGTTGGCCGAGACCTGAGTCTGCTTGGCGGAGATCTGAGCGGCCAGGCCCCGCGCCGCGACCAGCATCGCCAAGGTCGCGATGAAGGGCACCAGTTTCCCGTACGAGATCAGAACGCCGTTGACGAGGCCGACCGCGATGCCGACGACCAGCGCCGTGAAGATCATGCCGCCGGCGCCGTAGCTCTGGGTCGCCAGTGTCGTGGCCCAGACCCCGGCCAGGGCGATGATCGCGCCGACGGACAGGTCGATGCCGCCCCCGATGATCACGAAGGTCATGCCGACCGTGACCACGCCGATCGCCGACGCCTGCTGCAGGATCGTCAGGAAGTTGTTCTTGACCCAGGTCGGGTCGCTGTAGAGGTCGGGCTTGGTGATGATCCCGACCACGATCAGGAGGACCAGCACGCCGACCAGGCCCAGATTGCGCAGGACCCCTTCGTCGAGCTTCCGGCGTTCCTGCTTGGTGGGCGCCTCCGGGGGCGCCGTCTGGGTAGTCATGCTGGCTCCCCTTCCAGAATGGACTCAGTGGTGAGCGACCCCGCCATGATCAGGTCGAGGACAGCGCCCTCGTCGATCTCACCGGCCGGGGACTCGTGGATGATCCGGCCCTCGCGCATCACCAGCACCCGGTCGGCCAGACCGAGCACCTCGGGCACCTCGCTGGAGACCAGCAGCACCCCGACGCCGCGTTCGGCCAGGTCGTGGATGACCTGGTAGAGCTCGGCCCGGGCGCCGACGTCGACACCGCGGGTGGGCTCGTCGAGCAGCAGCAGCTTGGTGTCCTCGAGCAGCCACCGGCCGACGACGACCTTCTGCTGGTTGCCGCCCGAGAGGGTGCGGATCGGGCGGTTCACGTCGCGCGGCCGCAGTTCCAGCGCGTCGGCCGTCCGTTCGGCGGCCTTCCGCTCGCCGCCGACGTCGGTGAACCCGGCCTTGGCGAAGTTGCTGAACGAAGCGAGCGTCATGTTCTTGTAGACCGGCTCGTCGAGCAGCAGGGCCTGGCTCTTGCGCTCCTCGGGCGCCATGCCCATCCCCTTGCGGACGGCGCTGCCGACGCTGGTGATCCGCTTGCCGTCGAGGGTGACGGTGCCGGCGTCGGCCCGGCGCGCGCCGAAGATGGTCTCGAGCAGCTCGGAGCGCCCCGACCCGACCAGTCCGGCGATGCCGACGATCTCGCCCGGCGCCACGGTGAGGCTCGCGTCGGCGAATTCACCCGTGCGGGCCAGCCCGTCGACCACCAGCAGCGGGTCGCGCTGCTCGGCCGGGCGGCGGGGCGGGAAGACGTACTCGATGGTGCGGCCGGTCATGCGGCTCACCAGGTCGCGCGTCGGCGTGCTGCGGGCCGGCAGGTTGGCCGCCGTGGTGCGGCCGTCCTTGAGCACCGTCACGCGGTCGCCGATCTCGCGGATCTCCTCGAGCCGGTGCGAGATGTAGATGACCGCGATGCCCTGGGCCGTGAGCTCCCGGATGATGCGGAACAGGTTCTCCACCTCGTCATGAGCGAGCACGGCACTGGGCTCGTCCATGACGATCAGCCGGGCGTCGTGCGAGAGCGCACGGGCCATGCTGACGACCTGCTTGCCCGCGGCCGGCAACGACCGCACCGTCTGCCGCGGCGGGATCTCGGCATGACCGAGACGGGTCAGGATCTCGCGGGTCCGGGACGCTGTGGAGCGCCGGCGGGTGAAGCCGAACCGGGTGTCCTCATGGCCCAGGAACGCGTTCTCGGCGACGGAAAGGTCGTCGACGAGGTCGAGCTCCTGATAGATCGTGGCGATGCCGGCGCGCATGGCGGCCTGCGGCGTGGCCGGGGCGAACGGCTGACCCAGCCAGGTGATCTCGCCGCCGTCGGCGTGGTGCACGCCGGCCAGCGTCTTGATCAGGGTGGACTTGCCGGCGCCGTTCTGCCCGAGAAGGCAGTGCACCTCACCGGCGCGCACCTCGAGCTGCACGCCGTCGAGGGCACGGACGCCCGGGAAGGTCTTGACCACGTCGGTCAGGCGCAGGACCACGTCGCCGGGGCCCTCACCGTTGTCGTCGACCGGCGGGGCGGGCACTGTTTCATCGGTCTTGAGGGCGGTGGACGCGTCGGCCGTTGCGCCGTCGCGCGGGGCGGGAATGGTCATGATGCCTGCTCGAAAGCCGTGTCGCTGGCCAGCACGGCGGCGCCGGTGACGCCGGCCCGGCTGCCCAACTCCGAAAGGACAACGGGGAGGTTGCCGGTAGCCAGAGGCAGCGACCGGCGGTAGACCACACTGCGGATCTCGGCGAGCAGCACATGACCCAGCAGGGCCAGGCCCCCGCCGATGACAATCATCGAAGGGTTGGAGAAGGACACCAGGGTGGCCAGGACGCCGCCGACGCGGCGGCCGCCCTCGCGGATCAGACGAATGCAGGTGACGTCACCCTCGGCGGCGCCCTCGGCGACGTCGCGGGCGGAGATGTGGACGGCCGGCTCGGTGCGCTCGTCGTCGCCCTCGCCCCCGGCCTCGCCGGCCGCCTGGAGCGCGGCCTGATAGGCGGCGAGGCGCTCGGCCAGGGCCGGTGACTCTCCGGAGCGGGCGACCGCCAGCGCGTCCCGGGCCAGAGCGAAGCCGCTGAACAGCGCCTCGAGGCAGCCGGTGTTGCCGCAGGAACAGACCGGGCCGTTCGGGTCGACCTGGATGTGGCCGATGTCGCCCGCGCAGCCGTCGACACCGCGGTAGACGGTGCCGCCGAGGTGGATGCCGCAGCCGATGCCGGTGCCGATCTTGACGAACAGGAAGTCGTCGACCGAGTGGGCGACGCCGCCGTGGCGCTCGCCGATGGCCATGATGTTGACGTCGTTGTCGACGACGGCCGGGCAGCCGTGCTCGCGGGCCAGAAGCTCCCGTACGGGATAGCGGTCCCACCCGGGCATGATCGGGGGCGACACCGGGACGCCGTCGCGGTAACTCACCGGGCCGGGAACGCCGATGCCGACCGCGTCGAGCCGGTCGTAGGCGCCGTCGGTACGAGCCTTGTGCAGCAGCTCGTTGACCCGTTGCAGTATCTGCCGCGGCCCCGAGCGGATGTCGGCCGACTCGCGGTAGGTCGCCACGGGCTCGAGCCGGCCGTTCGTCACCTCGATGTCGATCGAGCTGGCGCCGAGGTCGACGGCCGCGAAACGCAGCCGCGGGTGCAGTTCGACCAGCGTCGAGCGCCGCCCGCCGCGCGAGGCGGCCATGCCGGCCTCGGCGATCAGGCCCGCGGCGACGAGGCGCTCGACCTCGGCCAGCAACCGCGGCCGGGTCAGCTCCAGGCGATCCCCCAGCTCCGCTCGGGACACCGGTCCCTCATCCCTCAGCAGGCGAAGAACCCGCAGGTGGGGAGCGTCGGCGACGTGCACGAAAAGACCTCCGGAGGCGCTTAACACCGGGGTAACCCCTCGGTGTTGTGCCCGTCACAGTAGGCGCGTGGTGGCTCCGGAGTCCATACCTTCTCGAAGATCATCGCTAACTTTTGTCTACTGGAGCAAAAGTTAGGTTCGTTACCCGCCGTTGACCTAGCTCTGCTTGTGCCTTCCCGCGGGCTGCGCCGGGCACGAGAAGACCCCCGGCCCAGGGTGGTGGCCGGGGGTCTTTCGTTCTCGGATCAGTTCGTACTCAGGCCTTGTTCGCTGCCCTTCTTGAGCTTGCGGTCGTCGCGCAGCTCGAGGAACGGCTCGTCGGACGGGTCGTGGCCGACGGCGATGGCGCGGCCCCGCTCGAGTTCGGCGTCGAGCTCGGCCCCGAGCAGGATCGCGATGTTCGAGATCCACAGCCAGACCAGGAAGGCGATGACACCACCCAGGGTCCCGTACGTCTTGCTGTAGTTGGCGAAGTTGGCCAGGTAGATCGCGAAGGCGCCGGACGCGACCAGCCACAGCACCACGGCGAAGATCCCGCCCGGGCTGACCCAGCGGAACCCGCCCGTCTTGGCGTTCGGCGAGGCCCAGTAGAGGATCGCGAACATCAGGCTGACCAGCAGAATCAGCACCGGCCACTTGGCGATGCTCCACACCGTGACGGCGACGCCGCCGAGCCCGATCTTCTCGCCGACGACCTGGGCCAGGTCACCGGTGAAGACGACGATGACGGCCGAGAGGATCAGCATGATGCCGATGACCGCGGTGACGCCGACCCGGATCGGCAGCGTCTTCCAGATCGGCCGGCCCTCGGGCACGTCGTAGACCGCGTTCGAGGCGCGCATGAAGGCGGCCACGTAGCCGGACGCCGACCAGAACGCCAGGACCAGACCGATGATTGCCGCGAAGCCGGCTGTGCCTGTGTCCTTCACCTGGCTGAGGACCGTATTGACGAGCTCCTCGATCTGCTGGTTGTTGGCGATCTCGCCCACCGTGTCCTGCACGGTCTGCTGGCCGTCGTCGCTCAGCATGCCCAGGATCGAGACCAGCACCAGCGCGCCCGGGAAGATCGACAGCACGCCGTAGTAGGTGAGCGCGGCCGCCCAGTCGGAGACGTTGTCCTCCGAGAACTGCTTGAACGTCCGCTTCACCGCCGCGAACACGCCCTTGCCCTTGAGCTCGGTCGGGCTGTCCGGACCGGCGTCGGGCGACGGCGCCGACAGGTCGTTCGCCTTGTCCTCCCCGGTCTTCGTGGAGGCGACGTCGTAGTCCTCGGCACCCTTCGTCCGGGCGCGATCCGTGTCGGGCGAGGAATTCGCCTTCTCGTCGTCGTGCTTGTGCCGCAGCTTCATGGTCGTTCCTCCAGGCGCACACCGTCCTCGGCCGGGTCACTCGGCACGTGCCACAACATCGCGGTGACGTGCGCCGACGACCCACAGAGGTGATGCCCGCCACCCACCCGCCTTAACCACCTTCTCCCCCATCGGGAACGCCGATGTTCACAGAGCGCTGCTCCATAAACTCTGGCTCGCCGGCACCAGAGCGACGCGTGGATCACTGAGCCCTCAAGCGGCCACCAACGAGCGCAACGACACTGAACGCGGCGCCCTTACTTGCAGAGTTGTTTCTGCATGCGACGGCCCGCCACGGTCAGGCCCACGGTCATCAGAACCAGCAGATAGGCCACGTCCAGCAGTTGCAGCCAGCCCGTGGTGCCCGTGCTCAGGGCGCGAATGAGGTCGACCGAGCGGTAGAGCGGCGTCGCCTCGATCAGCCAGCGCACGACCGCGGGATAGGCGGTCGGCGGGACGAAAGTGCCGGAGAACAGGAACAGGGCGAACTGGCCGGCCGCGATGAGGTCGAAATCCTGCCAGCTGCGGATGATGGTCGCCACCGCCATGCCCAGCGCCCCGAAGGCCAGGCCGACCAGCAGCGTGGCCGGCAGCATGGCCAGTGCCCGGCCCCAGGTGGTCAGGCCCATCAACGTCATGATCACCACGAACGCGGCCGAGTAGATCACGCCGCGGACCATGGCCCAGGCCAGCTCGCCCAGCGCGATCTCGATGGGGCGCACGGGCGTGGCCAGGATGCCCTCGTAGAGCCGGACGAACTTCATCTTGCCGAAGAAGTTGAACGTGGTCTCGGCCAGCGCGCCCGTCATGGCCGACGCCGCGAGCATGGCCGGCGCCACGAACTCGGCGTAGCCCACGACCTCGCCACCGGGCAGCGTGATGTCGCCGATCAGCGCGCCCACGCCGACACCGATCGAGAACAGGTAGAGCACCGGCTCGAGGAAGCCGGACACCATGACCACCCAGTAGGCCGACCGCAGCGTCGAGATGTTGCGCTCGGTCACCGAGGCCGCCCGCCGTCCCGTGCCCTCGAAGGACAGCAGCCGCGGCATCACCAGACTCACCATGATCAGACCACCAGCCGCCGGCGGAAACGGGCGTTGACCAGCAGCCAGCCGGCCGCACACCAGGCCAGCAGCACGGCCACGTGCACGATGCCGAGCACACCCGGGTCGCGGCCGAGCATCGCGTCGCGGCTGAGCTCGACGCCGTGCCACAGCGGGAAGACGTAGGCCACCCAGCGCAGCAGCACGTGCAGCGATTCGACCGGGAAGAAGACGCCCGAGAACAGCGACATCGGCAGCACGGCGAACCGCATCAGGATGATCAGGTAGCTGTCGCTGGTGATGCTGGCCGCGTACGCCATGGTGGGCGCGGCCGAGGCCATGCCCACGAGCAGCGCCACGACCAGGGTCATCGGCGCCCACCACGAGTGCAGCGTGCCGAAGAGCGCCGCGATCGCCAGGAAGGCCGCCGCCGTGAGCAGCACCCGGAACAGCATGAAGGCGAGATGGCCGCCGATGATGTCGGCCACCCGCAGGGGCGCCGCGGCCTGCGCGAAATAGACCTTGAGCCACTCGAAGTAGCTCAGCACCGGCCAGGTGGCCTCGCCGAACGCCGCCTGCAGGGCCGTCGACGCGATCAGGCCCGGCACGATCCAGTCGATGTAGGGCACACCGTCGACGCCGCCCCGCACGTAGGCGCCGACGCCGACGCCGAACCCGAGCAGCGTGAGCAGCGGCATGACGAGCGTCGACAGCGCGCTCGACCGCCAGGTGCGGCGGTAGTTGACCAGATGGTATTCGAGAACGGAGAGCGTGGCCGTCATCAGTCCACCAGCGTCCGGCCGGTGAGGTGCAGGAACACGTCTTCCAGGCTGCTGCGGCGCACGAGCACGCCGGCCGGGCTGAGCGAGCGGCGGTTGACCTCGTCGACCGCGCCGTCACCGTCACCGACGTAGAGCAGGATGCGGTCGGGCAGCACCTCGAGCCGCTCGCCGATGCCGGCCAGCTTGTCGGCGTAGGCCGCCTGATCGTCGGTGTTGAAGCGCAGCTCGACGACCTCTCGGGTCGAATACCGCTCGATCAGCGTCCGCGGCGAGCCCTCGGCGACGATGCGGCCGCCGTCCATCACGACGAGCCGGTCGCACAACTGCTCGGCCTCGTCCATGTAGTGGGTGGTGAGCACCAGCGTGACGCCCTGCTGCTTGAGCCGGAACAATCGCTCCCACACCAGGTGGCGGGCCTGCGGGTCGAGGCCGGTGGTGGGCTCGTCGAGCAGCACCACCTCGGGCTGGTTGACCATCGCGCGGGCGATCGTGAGCCGGCGTTTCATGCCGCCCGAGAGCGGCTCGACCTTGCTGTCGGCCCGCTCGGCGAGCTGGACGAACTCGAGCAGCTCGTCGGCCCGGCGGCGGGCCTCTTTGCGCGGGATGCCGAAGAAGCGCGCGTAGGTGGTGAGGTTTTCCCGCACCGTCAGCTCGATGTCGAGGTTGTCGAGCTGGGGACAGACGCCCAGCTTGGCCCGGATCCGCGGGCCGTCACGGCGCGGGTCGAGGCCGAGGATCTCGAGCACGCCGCCGGTCGGCGGCGACACACACCCGATCATGCGCATGGTCGAGCTCTTGCCCGCGCCGTTGGGCCCGAGGAAGCCGAACGCCTCACCGCGGCGCACGTCGACGTCGATGCCGTCGACCGCCGTGAAGTCGCCGAACCGCTTGATCAGGCCACGGGCATGAATGAGGGCGGCGAGCGGGGTGGTTGGTTGGGAGTCCACGGTCAGAGGCTAGAGAGGGGGTACGACAGAAACGACCGGAATTCAGTCCGGCGCGGCCATCGTGCCCTGGGCCGTGGCCACCAGCTGGTCGGTCAGCTCGACGACGGCGGGCAGCTCGACCGGCGTGCCCGCGTCGTAGCGGACCGCCCAGGTGAGCCCGTTGCGACCGGCGACGCGCCGCCCCACCACCCGCGCCCCGCCCGCGCCGGACGCGAGCGGGTGGTGCGTCGTGTACGCCACCGACTTCGTCACCCGGGTGCGCACCTGGTCGGGTAGATCCCCCGGCTCGAGCAGCAGGAATGTCAGGATCGGGCCGTCGACGAAGACGGTGTAGCTCTCCCGCTCCTCGGCGATCTCGGCCGGGGTGATCCGCAGCTCGCGCCCCGACCAGGCCGCCTTGTGGATGTCGTGCCAGCCCAGGAACTCGGGCGAGCCGGGCAGCCACAGGCCGTGGTTGGTCGCGACGACCGCCTGGTCGCCGGCGACCAGCGACCACGCCACCACCCGCTCGTCGGGCGAGAGCCGAGGCTTGAGCGCCGCCGGGAGGGACGGCTTCCGCCGAAGGAAGTTCACTCTCCACCTGCTGCCTGGTCGCGCAGGGCACGGGCCTGCTGTTCGAGCGAGAAGAGCTCGCCGGCGAGGGCGAGATAGGCGTCCTTGTTGGCCACCGGGTTCATCCGCTGCACCTTGGACTTGAGATCGCGGATCCGGGTCGTCACCGCGCCCCACTGGAGGCGGGCCAGCGTCTTGCGGACGTAGATCGGGTCGACCGCGCCGTCGACGCGCAGCGGCTCGACCGCGAGCTCGGAGATCAGGCCCTGCCCGGCCAGGTCGGTGCAGGTGTCACGCACCTTCTCGATCCACACGACGCCGCCGGACGACACCGAGGACGCCCCGCCCGCGCCGTCGACCGCCACCCGGATGGACGCGTAGACCGGGTCGGCGTAGTTCTCGGCGCCGACCACGTCGAACATCGGGCCGGCGAGCACCGGCTCCTGCAGGGCGAGCTTGAGCGCCTCGCGTTCGACGAGCCGCTGCGGGGCCTCGGCGACCGGCGCGGGCCGGCGCGGCTGTTGCTCCGACTCGGCGCCGCGCTGGGCGGCGGCGACGGCCCGCTGCACCGGTTCCAGGTCCATCCCGAGGTCGCCGGCCAGCTTCCGCGCGTACTCGGGCCGCTTCTCCCGGTCTTTGATCTTGGCGACGAGGGGGGCCGCCTTGCGCATGGCCTCGACGCGGCCCTCGACCGTGTCCAGGTCGAAGCGGCTGATGGTGTGCCGCAGCGCGAAGTCGACCAGCGGCTCCCGCCCGGCGATCATGTCGCGGACGGCCAGGTCGCCCCGGGCCAGCCGCAGCTCGCAGGGGTCCATGTTGTCGGGGCTGACGGCGATGAACGTGCGCCCGACGAAGCGCTGGTCCTCCTCGAAGGCGCGCAGGGCGGCCTTCTGCCCGGCGGCGTCACCGTCGAACGTGTAGATGATCTCGCCGGTGAAGCTGTCGCTGTCCATCAGCAGCCGCCGCAGCACACCGATGTGATCGATGCCGAACGCCGTGCCGCAGGTGGCGACCGCGGTCGGCTCGCCCGCCTCGTGGCAGGCCATCACGTCGGTGTAGCCCTCGACGATCACCGCCCGGCCGCGCTTGGCGATCTCGCGCTTGGCGTGGTCGATGCCGTAGAGCACGTGCGACTTCTTGTAGAGCGGCGACTCGGGCGTGTTGAGGTATTTCGGGCCGTCGTCGTCGTCGAACAGCTTGCGCGCGCCGAAGCCGATCACGTCGCCCGAGAGGTCGCGGATCGGCCACAGCAGACGGCGCCGGAACCGGTCGATGAGCGAGCCCGATCGGGCCGGCTTGGTCAGCCCGGCCGTGTTCAGCTCCTCGGCGGTGAAGCCCTTCTGCCGCAGGTGTTTGGCGAGCGCGTCCCACGAGTCGGGGGCGAAGCCGCAGCCGTAGCGCTCGGCCGCGTCCCGCCCGAAGCCGCGCTGCGCCAGGAACTCGCGGGCCTTGCGGGCCCCCGGCGTGCCGAGCTGGTCGCGATAGAAGTCGGCCGCGGCGGTGTGCGCGGCGAGCAGCCGCTGCTTCTGCCCGACCTGCGGCCGCGGCCCGCTGGGAGCCCCGTCCAGGTCGTAGCGCAACTGGATGCCGGCCCGCCCGGCCAGCCGCTCGATCGACTCGATGAACGACAGGTGCTCCGCGTCCATGAGGAACTTGATGGCGTCGCCACCCGCCCCGCAGCCGTGGCAGTAGTAGACGCCGCGGGCCGGCGCCACGGTGAACGACGGGGTTTTCTCGTCGTGGAAGGGGCACAGCCCCTTGAGGTTGCCGCCGCCCGCGGGACGCAGCGTCACCGACTCACTGATGATGTCGGCGATCGACGTGCGGTCGCGGACGAGCGCGATGTCTTCGTCCTTGACCCGTCCCGCCACGGCATACATCCTGCCTCGCCTCAGGCCCGGGCTGCCACCAGGGTCCGGTGCCAGTTCACGGCGGCCGTGTCGGTCAGCGACGCCACCTGGTCGATCACCACCCGCAACGCCTCGGCATCACTCTGCGCAGCCTTGAAAATCGGGGCGAAGATCTGGTCAAGAGCCTCCGGCGTACGCAGGATCGCCGCCACCAGCTCGACCAGGATGACCCTCTGCTCCTCGTACCACCCCTCGGCCGCTCTCGTCCGCATCACGTACCGCAACGCCATGCCCTTGAGCAGCGCGCACTGGTTACGCACCGTACGCGGCACGATCAGGTCGGCGGCGTAGCGTCGTACCGGATCCGTTCCGTACCGGCTCTGGGTCGCGCCGACCGCCGAGGCGACGAACCGGCCGGTCAGCACGCTGGTCATCCGTTTGAGGCCGACCTGCGCGGCGTAGCTGCCGTCGTAGCCGGCGACCTCCCTCACCACCGGATCGGCCAGCAGTTGATCGAGGGCCGCGGCCAGCTCATCGACCGGCTCGTCGGAATAGGTGGCGGCGACGTCGGCGCACAGCGCGGCTCGCTCGTCCGGGTCGCTGAGCAGCGGCAACAGCTTGATGTACTCGCCGTGCACCCCGTCCTCGACGTCGTGCACCGAGTAGGCGACGTCGTCGGCCCAGTCCATCACCTGCGCCTCCAGGCACCGCCGTTCGCCCAGCTCGGCCGGCCGCACCCAGTCGAAGACGGGCCGGTCGTCGGCGTACACCCCGAACTTGCGCCGCCCGGGCCCGAGCGCCCACGGATATTTGCAGCACGCGTCGAGCGAGGCCCGGGTCAGGTTGAGCCCGGCCCCGGGCACCTTCGCCTCGAGCCGGGTGAGCACACGCAACGTCTGCGCGTTGCCCTCGAAGCCGCCGCACGACTCGGCGACCTGGTGCAGCGCGTGCTCGCCGTTGTGCCCGAACGGCGGGTGGCCGAGGTCGTGGGCCAGCCCGGCCACGTCGACCACGTCCGGGTCGCAGCCGAGCCGCTCACCCATCTCGCGCGAGATCTGCGCCACCTCGAGGGAGTGCGTCAACCTGGTCCGCAGGAAGTCGTCGGACCCGGCCGTGTGCACCTGGGTCTTGGCGGCGAGCCGGCGGAACCCGGCGGAGTGCAGCACCCGGGCCCGGTCGCGTTGATAGGGCGTACGTCCGTAGCCGCTGTCCTTCGCGGGCTCGGGGATCCAGCGCTGGGCCTCGAACGCCTGCATGGGGTCAACCCTAGGGCTCGGCAGGCTGGCTATTCGCGCTTCGAGGACAGGACGCAGAACTCGTTGCCCTCGGGGTCGGCCAGCACGACCCAGCTCACTTCGCCCTGGCCGATGTCGACGTGCCGAGCCCCCATGTCGACCAGGCGCTCGACCTCGGCCTCCTGGTCGTCCGGGCGCAGGTCGATGTGCAGGCGGTTCTTGACCGTCTTGGCCTCGGCCGACACACCGAAGAGCAGTCCGGGCAGCTCGTCGCGGCTGCGGCGGATCTCCACCTCGTCCGGCTGGTCGTGCACGATGACGTAGCCGAGCGCCTCGGCCCACCACCGGCCCAGCCGCGCGGGGTCCTCCGCGTCGACGACGATCTGCTCCCATTGGCTCGGCATACACGTTCCCTTCATCGAGAAGTGGCGATCATGTTACGCGCACACCCCGATTGTGCCTTCTCGGAAACAGCGGACCCGGCGTCCGGCGACGGTCCTCGATGCCGCTGAGGATGTGTCCGTGATTCCAGGTTCACCGGCCACCGCGGGGCTGCGGCGCCAGCTGATCGAATTGGGCGAGTCGGCGCGCACCGGCGCGTTGCATGTCGGCGGGCGCCCGGGTGGCGTCCTCTATCTGGTGGCGGGCCGCATCGTGTACGCCGAGACGCCGGCCAGCCCCGGGCTGGGCGACCGCCTGGTCGCGTCCGGGCGGGTCGCCGCCGCCACGTGGCAGGCGATGCTGGCCGAGGGCCGGGGCGCCCACCGGGTTGGCCGGCTGCTGCTGCGCGACGGCGCGATCGGGCAGAACGAGCTGGCGCTGCGCGTGGTGGCGGCGATCGCCGACGCGACCCACGAGCTGATGCAGTCGGCCGAGGCGCCGGTCCGTTTCGTAGCCGGGGAACGGCATTGGCTGGGCCCGGTAGACGGCGCCGGCCTCAGTGCTCTCGGTCACCTCACTGCCCGCCGCCTTCGGGTCGGCCCGAGCCGCGACGCGCGCTTCCCGGGCCCTGCCGCACGGCCGCCGACCATGACGCACAGCGGGTGCGACTGACCGCCGTCCCCCGGCCGGAGGATGGCCCACGGTGACGGCGAGGCGACGTGAAGCGGCGCGGCGCCCGAACCGACCGGAGGCTCGCCGGTGACCGCGGCAACGATGCACGGCACGGCGGGAGCAGCGCAGCGCTGAGGAGAGATGTGCCCGGCGTCGACCACTGTCTACAGGAGGCCATGGCGATTCCTGGCGCTGTCGGCGCCAGCATCGTCGACTACACCACCGGCTTCCCGGTCGCCACGACCGGGGCCGCACCGAATTCCGACCACGAGGCCGCGGCGACCGGCACAGCTGACGTGGTGCAGGCCGCGAACAGCCGCTCGCTGTACGTCTCGGCCCTGCCGCACGACCTGCTGGAAGACCTGATCATCACGACCGCCGGCGGCTATCACCTGCTGCGGATGGTCCGGACCGACTTCGACAGCCGGCTCGTGCTCTACGTCTGGCTCGACCGGGCGCAGGGCAACCTCGCGGTGGCCCGCCGCCGCATGCAGAAACTCGCCGACGAACTCGTCGCTTACTGACGGGGATGGGATTGACCGTGACAGCCTCGAAGACCGTTCCGCCGGGGCGCCTGCTCACGCAGGTGGCCGGCGAGCGGCAGACCGGCGTGCTGGTGGTCGGGGGCCACCCCGGCGGCGCGGTCTACGTCCTCGAGGGCCGGGTCATCTACGCCGAGTCGCCGGCCGCGCCCGGGGTCGGCGAGCTGCTCACCGCGTCCGGCCGGTTGGCCGGGCGCACCTGGCAGAACGCGCTCGACCTGGGCACCTCGACCGCCCGGGTCGGCCGGCTGCTGGTCGAGCAGGGTCACCTGACCCAGGGCGAGCTGGAGCTCTGCGTGCTGGGCGCGATCTACGACGCGGCCTATTTTGTGCTCTCGTCCGCGGCGGCGCCGGTGGAGTTCCTGACCGGGGCGACGCACTGGCTGGGCCCGGTGGTGCACGTCGACCCGGCGGCGATCAACCGCGAGGTGGGCCGCAGGGTGGGCCTGCTCGACGAGATCTTCCCGGACCGCCGGATCGACACGGCCGCGGTCGCCCCGGTGACCCGTCCGCCGCGGGAGCGGGTCACGCTCACCTCGTTGCAGTGGGAGCTGCTGGTGCACGCGGACGGTCAGCGCACGCCGGCCGATCTGGCGCTGCTGCTGGGCCGGGCCGGCTACGCCACGATCCAGGAGCTGCGCCGGATGGCGGCCATGGGCCTGCTCGAACTGCCCGAGGCCCGCAGCGAGACGCCGGAGTTCGTGCGGCTGCCCCGGGCCCGGGGCACCGCTGTGGACGTGGAGCGTCCGGTCGTACGGCCGCAGGAGACACCGGCCGTTCCGGTGGTGGCCGGCGCGCGCGCCTCCGTACCGGCTCCCGATCCACCCCCCGACCCGCCGCGTCACCCGCTCGCCGAGGAGTCCGGGGCCAATCAGCTGGTCTACCGGCCGCCCCGGCTGGCCCGCCGCAAACCCGGCGCCAAGCTACCCAAGGAGGTCGCCGGCGAACCTCCGCCGGTGCATCAGGGCACCGACGAAGTCCTGCTCAAGCGCATCCGCACCGCATTGCGGGCCTTGCGGTGACACGCGCACCCCCGCACGAGAAGGAGTGAGGCTCCGATGACGGTGGACCCGGCGGTGCTCGAGGAGCTCGACCGCCTGCGAGGACGGCTGCACGAACTCTCCGGCAGCGTGCTGGCCACCACGGACGGGCTGGTGGTCGCCCACGATGCCCACGGCATCGAGCCGGACAGCATCGCCGCGCTGGCCGCCGCGCACCTGGCGCTGGCCCGTCGCTTCGCGCACGCCGTCAGTCACGGCGAGCTGCGGGAGTCGGTGGTGGAGTGCGACCGCGGCTACATCACCTCGTACACCGCGGGCCCGAACGCTCTGCTCACCTTGGTCACCACGGGCGACGCCAACCTGGCCATGGTGCACCTGGAAGCGCGCCGGTGCGTACGCCGGCTCGTGCGGATCCTGAAATTGGAGAACAAGCCGCCCGTACGGCCGGAAATCCCGCAACAGGCAGGACCGCCGAGCCCCCTCGCCCGGCGCACACCGATGGCCACCCTGTCGACCAATGCCCGCCGTCGGCAGGCAGCGGGCTGAGCCCCGCTCGTTCCGAACGGTCCGCCGACGAGACGCGGACCGCCATCCCACCGCGTGAGAGGACAAATCCATGGCTGACATGGACACCGCACTCAAAGAGATCATGGAAATCGACGGCGCCGTCGGCGTCGCGCTGGTCGACCACACGAGCGGCATGGCCCTCGGCACCGTCGGCGGCGGCAAGGAGCTCGACCTGACGGTCGCCGCGGCCGGCAACACCGATGTGGTGCGGGCCAAGCTGCGGGCGATGGAGATGCTCAACATCACCGAGAAGATCGAGGACATCCTCATCACCCTGGACAGCCAATATCACCTGATCCGGCCGCTGACGAGCCGGGCCGGGAAGGGGCTGTTCCTCTACGTGGCGCTACGACGCGACCGGTCGAACCTGGCCATGGCCCGGCACCAGCTCAAGCGCATCGAGAACGACATGGACGTCTGATCCTCGGACGCCAGGCACGGTGGGGAGGGCCACGTTGGCCCTCCCCACCTGCGTTCTCTAGGGTTTGACGTGTGTCTGTGCCGGAAATCCTGCGCGACGTCGTGGGCGGCGCGATCGCGTACGAGGCCGGTCTGGACGCTCTGACCGTCGCCCCGGCCGCCGAGGTCGACGCGGCGCTGGGCGCCGCGCTCCGCGATGCCCTGGAAAGGCTGTTCCGGGGCGGCTGGCAGCCGGCCGAGCTGCATCGGGTGGTGGCCCGGCTCGGCGACCCGGTGAAGGCCGGGCTCGTCGCCTCCGGCGCGGCGGCGTACGCGTCCCGGTTCTCCGACATCGATCCCCGCTGGCAGCAGCAGGTCTCCTCCCTCCCGGCGGCGCCGTCACGGCGGCCCGACCGGATCACGCTGCTCGACTCGTCGCTCGGGCTGCTCACCGAGTTGCGCCGGCTCCCGGCCGTCGAGGTGCTCATTCCCCCGCCCGGAACGATCGGCGTGAACCGATCACCCGCCGCGGACGACCGCGTTCTGGAACGGGTGCGGGCGCTGCTGGCCAAGGCCGAGTCGACCGACTTCCCGGCCGAGGCCGAGGCGTATTCGGCCAAGGCGCAGGAACTGATCGCCCGGCACAGCATCGCCGAGGCGCTGACCAGCGCGAACCGCGCCGAGGTGGTGCCTTTCGCGCGGCGGATAGGCGTCGACCACCCCTACGAGAGCGAGAAGGCGAGCCTGCTCGACGCGGTGGCGCGGGCCAACCACTGTCACACGGTGTGGTCGCCCGAGCTGGGCTTCTCCACGCTCTTCGGCTTCGACGCCGACATCGACGGGGTCGAGCTGCTCTACACGTCGCTGCTGGTGCAGGCCAACCGGGCGATGGCGCGCGACGAGCCGCCCAAGGGCAAGGCGCGGATCAAGGCCTTCCGGCGGAGCTTCCTGGTGGCGTACGCGGCCCGGATCGGTGAGCGTCTGGCCGCGGCGACCCGGCACGAGATCGCCGCCCAGCCCGGTGACCTGCTGCCGGTGCTGCGCAACCGCGAAATCCAGGTGCGCGAGGCCATGCAGAAGTCCTTCCCCCGTACGGTGCGGTCGCGCGGCAGCCGGGTCGACAGCCTGGAGGGCTGGGAGTCCGGCCGGGCCGCCGCCGACGAGGCGAAACTCGGTTGAGCCGCCCCCGCCCGTCGGGTCAGACTGAGGGCATGTCTCCTCCACGTTGACGCTGAACCTTCTATGCGGTGCGGGCCTGTTCCGAGGCCGTGCCGCTCTATCCGGTGTACGCGCTGCTGTTCGCCGACACCGGCCTTTCGACGGCCCAGGTCTCGTCGCTGTTCGCGATCTGGTCAGTGGTGGCGTTCGCCGCCGAGGTCCCGTCCGGCGCGCTCGCCGACGCCTGGTCCCGCAAGCGGCTGTACGCGCTCGGTGAGCTGCTGACGGCGGCCGGATACCTGCTGTGGATCCTTTGGCCTTCGTACCCCGGCTTCGCCTTGGGCTTTGTGCTGTGGGGTCTGGGCGGTTCGCTCGCGTCGGGCTCGCTCGAAGCCCTCGTGTACGACGAACTGGCCGCCTCCGGACGCGAGGCCGACTACGCCCGCGTGGCCGGCCGCGGCGGCACCATCGCCATTCTCGCCATGCTGGCCGCGACCCTGGTCGCCACGCCCGCGTGGCAGTGGGGTGGCTACGCCCTGGTCGGCGCCCTCAGCGTCGCGATCAAGACGGCCGGCGCGCTGCTGGCCTTGCGTCTGCCCGAAAACCGCTCCAGTCCAGCCTCCTCCGAGGATGACGACGAGAGCTATTGGGCGACGCTCCAGGGCGGCGTGCGCGAGGCGTTCGGCTCCCGCCTCGTGGCCCGGGCAACCCTGGTGGCGGCGCTCGTGCCCGGCTTCACCGCGCTCGACGAATACCTGCCGCTGCTCTCCCAGGAAAAGGGGGCGTCAACTGCTGCCGTGCCGCTGCTCTACGCCGTAACGGCCCTCGCCATGGCCGCCGGCAGTGCGCTCGCCTCACGACCGTTCCCACTGCTGGTGACGCTCCCGCTGGCGGCAGCACTGCTGGCTGTCGGCGCGCTCGTGCCGCACCTGGCCGGCATGGTCGCGGTCTCCGCGGCGTTCGGGCTGCTCGAATACTCGATCATCCGCTCCGAGACCCGCCTGCAGGACACGATCACCGGCCCGGCCCGCACCACCGTGCTCTCGGTGGCCGGGTTCGGCGGGGAGGTCTTCGCCGTGCTGCTCTACGCCACCTTCGCGCTCCCGCTCGAGATGCCGCTGCTGTTCGCCCTCTGCGCCGCGCCTTTGCTGCTCACAGCCCTGATCGCCCGTCGTTAACCGCCGCTGTTCTCCATCTCGGCGTCCTCGGGGACGATGTCGTCGTCGCGGCTGTCGAGCCAGCCGTGCGGCAGGGAAACTTTGCCCGGCGCGTTGATCCGGCCACGCGGCTTGCCCAGCTCGGCCACCGGGAAGGGCTCGCCCGGGTCGAGCTTGCCCAAAAGGTCGTCCAGCTCGGCCAGCGACGAGATCATGGCGAGCCGCCGCCGCAACTCCCCGCCGATCGGGAAGCCCTTCAGATACCAGGCGACGTGCTTGCGGAAGTCGGCGCAGCCGTGCTTCTCGTCGCCGAGCGCGTCGACCAACAGCTCCGCGTGCCGCGACATGATCTTGGAAACCTCGCCCAGCACCGGCAGCACGGGCTTGTAGTCGGCGCCCTGCGTGAAGGCGGCCTCGAGGTCGGCGAAGAGCCACGGACGGCCCAGGCAGCCCCGGCCCACCACCACGCCGTCGACCCCGGTGTGCTCGACCATGCGCAGCGCGTCCGAGCCCTCCCAGATGTCGCCGTTGCCCAGCACGGGCACGTCGAGCGCCTGCTTGAGCGTGGCGATCGCATCCCAGTCGGCATTACCCGAGTAGCGCTGCTCGGCCGTGCGCGCGTGCAGCGCCACCGCGGCCACGCCCGCCTCCTGGGCGGCCAGACCGGCTTCGACGTACGTCAGATGGTCGTCGTCGATGCCCTTGCGCATCTTGATCGTGAGCGGAATGCCGTAGGGCCGCGCCGCCTCGACGGCCTGCCGCACGAGCCGCCCGAACAGCCGGCGCCGCCACGGCAACGCCGACCCCCCGCCGCGCCGGGTCACCTTGGGCACCGGGCAGCCGAAGTTGAGGTCGATGTGGTCGGCCAGCCCGTCCTCGCCGACCATCCGCACGGCGGCCGCCGTCACGTCCGGGTCGACCCCGTACAGCTGCAGACTGCGAAAATCCTCGTCCTCGTCGAACGCGATCATCTTGAGCGTCTTGGGGATCCGCTCGACCAGCGCCCGCGTCGTGATCATCTCGCACACGTAGACGCCCCCGCCCTGCTCACGGCAGAGTCGCCGGAAGGCCACGTTCGTGATCCCCGCCATCGGGGCCAGCACAACGGGCGGTTTCACGGCGTGGTCGCCGAGCATGAGCGGTGCAGTCACGTCGTACAGGATAGTTGCCCTTCCTCCGTACCCTCGATTCATGGAGGCCCGGAAAACCAGCGCCTGGAAGAGCAACTACGTCGTGACCGACCGTGGTCGCGAGATCGCCACGTGGGACAAGTCGACCTGGAAGAGCGGCGGTGAGTTCACGCTCGAGGGCCGCCGCTACCGCGTCCGCTCCAACGGCTGGGGCAACAAATACACGATGACCGACGACTCGGACACGGTCCTCGCCGCCGCCGACCGTGTGGGCCGCAAGCGCTGGACGGTGACCGCGAACGGCCAGACCTACCACTTCCGCCGCCGCTCCTTCTGGGCCAGCGAGGAAGAGCTGGTGCTGGGCGAGACCCGCGTCGGCAGCGTCCGCAAGACAAGCTTCTGGCGCGGCGACGTGAACGTGGAACTCCCCAGCCTGACGCCCGCCCTGCAGCTCTTCATCCTCGGCGTGGTCATCAGCAAATGGGACGCCGAAGCGGCCGCAGCAGCCGCCTAGAGGCGGCACGCCTGCGGTGATCTGGCACAGTCGGGGCATGGGTGATGTCAACGGGGCCCGGCGGCTGGTTGTGGTTTTCGAGTCGCCGGTGGCCGAGGCGATCCTGCGGCTGACGCCGGATCTGGGCTTTCAGACTGTGCTGGTGGAGCCGGACGCGACCAGGCTCACCGGGACGCCGCGGGCCCGTGGGGACAGGGTCGTGCACGACCTGGCGGCGGCCAACCTCGATGCGAACACCGATGTCGTCCTCACCGACCATGATCGGGCGGAGGTCGGGGACGTGCTCGTGGAGGCCTTGGCGGCTACGACCCGGTACATCGGGATCATGGGGAACCCCAAGAAGGAAGGGCCGCACGTGGCGGCCCTTCGCTCTCGGGGTGTGGGCGAGGAGCTGATCGCCCGGGTGCACCGGCCGATCGGGCTCAACATCCGGGCCCGGACGCCGGCCGAGATCGCCGTGGCGACCATGGCCGGGCTCATCGCCGATCGCAACGACCGGCCCGGTGGGTTCGAGTTCTGAGACTCAGCAGCCGGGCAGGCGCTTGATCAGGTAGTCCTCGATCTGGCTGAGGGCGACCCGCTCCTGCTTCATGGTGTCGCGGTCGCGGACCGTCACAGCGTCGTCGGTCAGGGTGTCGAAGTCGACCGTGACGCAGAACGGGGTACCGATCTCGTCCTGGCGGCGGTAGCGCCGGCCGATCGCCTGCGAGTCGTCGAACTCGACGATCCAGCGCTTGCGCAGCGTCTCGGCCAGCCCGCGGGCCTTGGGCGACAGCTCCGGGTTGCGGCTGAGCGGCAGCACCGCCACCTTGATCGGCGCCAGGCGCGGGTCGAAGCGCATGACCGTGCGCTTGTCGACGCCGCCCTTGGTGTTCGGGGCCTCGTCCTCGTCGTACGCCTCGAGCAGGAACGCCAGCACGGCCCGGGTGAGGCCGGCCGCCGGCTCGATCACGTACGGCACCCAGCGCTCCTGCTTCTCCTGGTCGAAGTAGGAGAGGTCGACGCCGGAGTGCTTGGAGTGGGTCGACAGGTCGTAGTCGGTGCGGTTGGCGATGCCCTCGAGCTCGGCGAACTCGGTGCCGCCGAACCGGAACCGGTACTCGATGTCGACCGTGCGCGTCGAGTAGAACGACCGCTTCTCCGCCGGGTGCTCGTAGAAGCGCAGGTTGCTCTCCGAGAGGCCGAGACCGCGGTACCAGTTCCAGCGTTCCTGGAGCCAGTACTCGTGCCACTTCTCGTCGGTGCCGGGCTCGACGAAGAACTCCATCTCCATCTGCTCGAACTCGCGCGTACGGAAGATGAAGTTGCCCGGGGTGATCTCGTTGCGGAAGCTCTTGCCGATCTGGGCGATGCCGAACGGCGGCTTCTTGCGGGCCGCGGTGGCCACGTTGTTGTAGTTGACGAAGATGCCCTGCGCCGTCTCGGGCCGCAGGTAGTGCAGGCCTTCGGCGCTCTCGGTCGGACCCAGGAACGTCTTCATCAGGCCGTTGAAGTTCTTCGGCTCGGTGAAGGTGCCCTTGTTGCCGCAGTTGGGGCAGTTCAGCTCGGCGAGGGACGCCGGCGGCGAGCCGTGCTTCTCTTCCCACGCCTCTTCGAGGTGGTCGGCCCGGAAACGCTTGTGACACGACTGGCACTCGGTCAGCGGGTCGGTGAACGCCTCGACGTGGCCGGAGGCGACCCACACGTCACGCGAGAGGATGACGGCGGAGTCGAGTCCGACGATGTCGTCGCGCTGCTGGACCATCGTGCGCCACCACTGGCGGCGGACGTTCTCCTTCAGCTCCACGCCCAGCGGACCGTAGTCCCAGGCCGAGCGGGTTCCTCCGTAGATCTCGCTGGAGGGGAAGACGAAGCCGCGGCGCTTGGCCAGGCTGACGACGGAGTCGATACGGTCGGCGGGCATGTTCCTCCTACGCCGGCTGGGTGTCGGCGGGGACAAGAATCGGGACGTACGATCAGGACAAAGGGAGAGATTACTCCCCGAGCTCGCACACCTCGAACGCGCCCGTGGACGTGTTCTGGTCGAGCGAGGCCTCCAGCTGGTCGCGCTGGCCGTCCTCGTAGGTGGCGTCGACCGGCACGGTCATGTTGATCGTGTCGAGGGCGCCCAGCTGCCAGTCGGTGATCCGTTGGCCGCCCTCGATGCGGGTGCGGAACTCGGACGCGGACTCGGCCCGCCTGGCCTGGGCGCAGAGTTGCCCGTACGCGTCGTCGTAGAGCCTCGCCTCGAGCGCCTCGAGGTAGTCGTCGACGGCGGCGTGCGCCTGCTCGTCGAGCGCACCCTGCACGGAGGTGCCGAGCCCGATCAGCGCGGCCACGCCACCACCGCAGATGAGCAGCACGACACCGGCGCCGATGCCCAGGCCCCAGCCGATGCGTTTGCCCTTGCCCTCGACGGGCGGGGCCGGGAACGGCGGCTGGACACCCGGCCCTGGCGGCGGGGCGGGAACGTGCGGCGCCGTCGTCATGACGCCAACATTAGTCGTCAGCGCCAGGGCTCGGCGGCCCGGTCACTTTCCGCGACCTCGACCGCGCCGCCCGGCGAAGCGCTGGCCAGCGTCTCGAAGGCGGACGGCTCGTCGACCGACCGGGCGAGCAGTGGGGTGGCGTGCACCTTGACGTCGAAGGCGCCCAGAGCCCGCCGGTAGGCTCCGACGGACTCCCACTCGGTGAGCAGGGTCCACGCGGCCGGGTCCTCGAGCGCGCGGGTCAGCCGGCCGGACAGATAGCCCGGGCAGGCGGCGAGAGCGGCCAGCGCGGCGTGCGCCTGCACGACGAAGCCGTCCTGGGTGTCGGGCGGGACGACGAAGCGGTTCAGCACAAGCATGCGACGAGGGTACGCAGCGAACAGGAGTGGCCAGTGACACCCATCCAACGCCTGTCCAAGGTGAGCCCGACCAAGGCGTTCATCGTCGCGCTGGTGGTGATGATCGCCGGCCTGTTCCTGCCCGGCATCGTCGGCGCCGCGCTGCTGGCCGTGCTGGCGGCCGGCCTGATCGCGCTGACCTTCACCACCTGGCCGGTGCAGACGCCGGCGACCCGCGTACTCCGCCTGCTGATCCTCAGCCTGCTGGTCGCCGTGATCGTGGCCAAGGCGCTCTAGACATATGCGGTTTTGACAATCATTATCATTCTCGGAGACAGTGGTTGCTATGCGCCGCCGTCTGCTTCCTGCTCTGCTCGTCACCGCCGCTCTCGCCGGCTGCGGCGGCCAGGCCGGGACGGCGGACGGGAAGTTCGAGATCGTCACGGCGTTCTATCCGCTGCAGTTCCTCAGCGAGCGGATCGGAGGCGACGTGGTCAGCGTCACCAACCTCACCAAACCGGGCGCCGAGCCGCACGACATCGAGCTCACCCCGCGCCAGGTCGGTGACGTCGCGGAGGCCAGGCTCGCGGTCTACATCAAGGGCTTCCAGCCGGCCGTCGACGAGGCGGTCGCCCAGGAGGCGAAGGACCGCTCGTTCGACGCCGCCTCGGTTGTGACCCTGCTGCCCGCCGGCGGCGAGGACGACCACGGGCACGAGCACGAGGAGGCCGGGCACGGCGAGGACCCGCACGTCTGGCTCGACCCGGTGCGGTTCTCGACGATCGCCGGGAAGCTGGGCGAGCACCTCGCCGAGGCCGACCCCGAGCACGCCGCCGGCTATCGGGAGCGGGCCGCGGCCCTGGTGGCCGAGCTGGGCACGCTGAACACGGAGTTCGCCGACAGCCTCAAGACCTGCGAGCGCCGCGAGCTGGTGACCAGCCACACGGCCTTCGCCTACCTGGCGAGCCGCTACGACCTGCACCAGGTGGGCATCTCCGGTATCGACCCCGAGGCCGAGCCCTCGCCGCAGCGGCTCGCCGCCGTGGCCCAGGAGGCCCGGGCGACCGGCACCACCACGATCTTCTTCGAGACCCTGGTCAGCCCGGCCGTGGCCGAGACCATCGCGCGGGAGGTCGGCGCCAAGACAGCCGTCCTCGACCCGTTGGAGGGGCTCGTGGATGCCCAGGGTGACTACCTCGGGGTCATGCGGCAGAACCTGGCCGCGTTGAAGACCGGATTGGGGTGTTCGTGATGAGCGTCGAAAACAGCAACACCCGCAGCGTGGAAAGCAGCAACACCCGCAACGCGGAGAGCGGCAACACCCCCAGCGTCGTGACGGTGCGCCACGCCGCGGTCGGCTACGACGGCCGCGAGATCCTGCACGACGTCTCGTTCGAGGTCGGCGCGGGCGAGGTGGTGGCGATCCTCGGGGCCAACGGCTCCGGCAAGTCCACCCTGATCCGGACGATCCTGGGGCTGACCCCGCTCACCCGGGGCGAGATCGACCTGTTCGGCACGCCGCAGCGCCGATTCCGCGACTGGGCCCGCGTCGGCTACGTGCCGCAGCGCCTGGGCGCCGGCAGCGGCGTGCCCGCCACGGTCGGCGAGATCGTGGCCTCCGGACGACTGGCCCGGCGCGGCATCTTCCGGATGTCCCGGGCCGCCGACAGGACCGCGGTGCGCGACGCCCTGACCGACGTCGGCCTGCTGGATCGGATCAACGACCCGGTGACCACGCTCTCGGGTGGACAGCAGCAACGGACGCTCATCGCCCGCGCCCTGGCCGGCCAGCCCGATCTGCTGGTGCTCGACGAGCCGACGGCCGGGGTGGACGCGGCCAGCCAGGAGGCGTTCGCGGCCGCGCTGAGCCGGTTCCAGTCCACCGGCGGCGCGATCCTGCTGGTCGCGCACGAGCTCGGCCCGCTGCGGCCGCTGATCGACCGGGCGGTCGTGGTGCACGAGGGCCGCATCGCGCACGTGGGCCCGCCGCCCGAGCCGGCCGGCCACCACGCCGAGCCCGACCACGACCACGTTCACCCGCACGCGGTGCCCCAGGCGACCGGCATCTGCGTCGCCCCCACCGACCGGATCGCGGCCAACTAGCGATGGATCTCTTCCAGTACGACTTCATGATGCGGGCCCTGATGGGCGCGCTGATCATCGGCTTGGCCGCCCCCGCGCTCGGCATCTATCTGGTGCAGCGCCGGCTCTCGCTGATCGGCGACGGCATCGGCCACGTGGCGCTGACCGGTGTCGGGGTGGGCCTGCTGCTCAACCAGTCCCCCGTGATCAGCGCGGTCATCGTGGCCGCGATCGGCGCGGTCGGCGTCGAACTGATCCGCGAGCGCGGCCGCACCTCGGGCGATCTGGCCCTGGCGCTGCTGTTCTACGGCGGCATCGCGGGCGGCGTGGTGCTGGTGGCGCTCTCCGACGACGCCAGCAGCAACAGCCTGGTGCAGTACCTGTTCGGTTCGCTGATCACCACGTCCCCCGAGGACATCGCGGTGATCGCCGTGCTCGGGGCGGCGGTGCTGATCGCCATGCTGGCCTTCCGGCCGGCGCTGTTCGCGGTCTGCAACGACGAGGAGTACGCCCGGGTCAGCGGCCTGCCGGTGCGCGCGCTCAACATCCTGATGGCGGTGACCACCGCCGTGACGGTCACGATCGCCATGCGTACGGTGGGATTGCTGCTCGTCTCGGCCCTGATGGTGATTCCGGTCGCCGCCGCCCAGCAGGTCACCCGCGGCTTCCGCACCACGATGGCCGCGGCGATGGCGATCGGCCTGGTCGCCGCGGGCGCCGGGGTCGTCGTCTCGGCCGAGGCCGACACCCCGCCCGGCGCCACCACGGTGATCCTGGCCCTGGCCGTCTTCGTCGCGATCACGGTCGGCGCCGCCGGTTGGCGCGTGGTGCGGCGACGAGTCCACCCGCCCCACGAGGTCGAACCACCTGACGTCGTCCTGCAGGAGGTCCGATGACGAGCGGATACGAGGCGTACGAATCCGCCGGTGAGCTGCTGCGGGCCCTGTCCGCGCCGATCCGGGTGGCGATCGTCGCCGAGCTGGGCGCCGGCGAACGCTGCGTGCACGAGCTGGTCGAGAAGCTCGGCGCGCCGCAACCCCTGGTCTCCCAGCACCTGCGGGTGCTGCGGGGCGCCGGGGTGGTCCGGGGTGCACGACGTGGCCGGGAGATCGCATACTCGCTGGTGGACGATCACGTCGCGCACATCGTCGCCGACGCGGTCAGTCATGCGAGGGAGGTCCGATCGTGAGCACCGAACAGAACGTCGGGCAGCGCAACACCAAGCAGCGCACCGCGGTGAGCGCCGTGCTGGCCGAGGCCGAGGGCTTCTACAGCGCGCAGGAGCTGCATGCCCGGCTGAAGGAACGCGGTGAGCGCGTGGGCCTGACCACGGTCTACCGCACCCTGCAGGGGCTGGCCGACGCGGGTGAGATCGATGTCATGCGCCCACCCGGCGGCGAGCACCTCTACCGCCGGTGCAGCCAGGGCCACCACCACCATCTCGTGTGCCGGGAGTGCGGCAGCGCGGTCGAGGTGGAGGGCCCGGCGGTCGAGACGTGGGCCGACAAGGTGGCGAGCCGGCACGGCTACGTCGACGTCTCGCACACGTTGGAGATCTTCGGAACGTGCCCCACTTGCGCGAAGCGCTGACTTCGTCCCCATGGGACGCTGTGCGGCGTGAAGATCTATGCCGACCGGATCCCCGCCGCCGTACGCCAGCTCCTCACCGACATCCTCGTGGTTCTCTGGGTCTACGCGTGGATCCGGGCCGGACTGTGGGTCAACGACATGGTCGAGAAACTGGCCGTGCCGGGGGCCAAGCTCGAGAGCGCCGGCGGCGGCATCGCCGACAACCTGACCGACGCCGGCAGCAAGGTCGGCGGGGTGCCGCTCGTCGGTGACCAGCTGGTCAAGCCGTTCGAAGGGGCTGCCTCGGCCGCCCGGTCACTCGCCGAGGCCGGACGCCAGCAGCAGGACATCGTCGACACGCTGGCGCTCGTCGTCGCGCTGATCGCCGTGGCCGTTCCGCTGGCGCTGGTGCTGTTCGGCTGGCTTCCGCTGCGGTTGCGCTGGATGCGCCGGGCCGCGGTGGCTTCGGCCGTACGCGATCAGCCCGCCGGACGCGACCTGCTGGCCCTGCGCGCCCTGGCCGGCCAGCCGCTGAACCGCCTGGCCAAGCTCGGCCCGGACATCGCCCAGAGCTGGCGCAACGGCGACGCCGAGGCGGTCGACGCGCTGGCCGAGCTCGAGCTCAGGAGACTCGGTCTGCGGTCTCGCCGGGGGTGACCTTGGTCCGGCTGACCTTCTCGTCCTCCTCCTCGTCCTCGTCGTCGATCCAGTTGCGCCGGAAGAACGGCACAGCGGCCCAGAAGGTGAGGAAGAAGACGGCGGTGATCCCGGTGAAGACGAACGCGATCGTCCGGTCCAGGATGAAGTCGGTGACCAGCAGGACCGCGCTGACCATCGAGACCAGCAGGAAGAACAGGCCGCCGGTGGCCATCGCGTGGGCGTAGCGCACCAGCTCCGGCTTGCGACCCTGCCGGAAGAGCGCCCGGTGGAACGCGACCGGCGCGATGATCATGGCGGTGGCGCCGGCCGCGGCCAGCAGCGCCACCACGTAGACGTCCTTCTGGAACTGCGTGACCTCGGGGAACCGGTTGCTGAAGGGCAGGGTCAGCAGAAAGGCGAACAGGATCTGGATGCCGGTCTGGGCGACCCGCAGCTCCTGCAACAGATCGGCGAAATTACGGTCCCAGCGCTGCTTCGCTGTTTCGTGCTTGCCACGCACCTCGTCTGCCATGACGCTGCGGATTCCCCAAAGTGAACAGGAATCAAACTCCGCCGATCCGACGGAGCGCCGCCTCGGCGAGGGCGGTCGCGGCCTGCTCCGGTACCCAATGGCTGATACCCCTCATAGCAACCATTTCGTAGTCGGACTGGACCCAGTCGCGCGTGCGCAGAGCGGCGGCCAGCGAGACCACACCGTCCTTGTCGCTCCAGACGTAGGTGGTGGGCACCTCGATGAGGCCGGGGCCGTCGGGCGCGTTGCCGGTTGCCGCGCGGTACCAGTTCAGGCCGCCGGTGAGCCGGGCCGGGTCGTCGCGCATCGCCTCGACGTACTTGTCGCCGCGGTGGCCGATCGGCTTGAACATGGCCCGCAGCACGGCGCCGTCGCGGGCCAGCAGCAACCGCTCGGCCGGCCGGGACTGGAAGACCTTGAAGTAGGTCATCCGGGCCCGCTGGGACGCGCGGGTCCGCAGGACCAGGCCCAGCGCCTTGGGGTGCGGCACCGAGACGGCGGTCAGGGTGCGCACCCGATCGGGGTGGGCCGAGGCCAGCCACCAGCCGACGATCGCCCCCCAGTCGTGCCCGATCACGTGGGCCGACTCGATGCCGAGCGCGTCGAGCACGGCCACCGCGTCGGCGGTCGGCTCCCTCAAGTGGTAAGCGCTGACCTCGGCCGGGCGGGCGCCGGGCGAGGTGCCGCGCTGATCCAGGGCGTACGTCCGGAGACCGGCAGCGTGCAACTTCGGCGCGAGCAGATCGAACTCGCGGTGGTCCTGCGGGAAGCCGTGCAGCAGGAGCACCGGGTCGCCGTCGGCCGGCCCGCCCTCGTACACGTCGAAGGTCAGGCCACGCGCCTTGATCTCCATGTGATCACTCCCTCGCTGTTCGCCGCCCCGCTGCGGTGTTACGTTCATCGAAACACAGCACGAAAGCAGTTCCGACAGGGGAGCGCACAGCGCTGAGAGTGCGGGCGACCGCAGACCCTCGCACCTGATCTGGGTAATGCCAGCGCAGGAAGTTCGGTCTTTTCTCCAGCCGCGCCGTGTCCCGGGCCCGCCCCGGGGGACGGCGTGCGTCTCCTCCCGGTACAAACTGGGAGGTTCCAACCATGAACAACCGCTGGCGCACGATAGACATCGTGATCGCCTCGATCATCGCCGTCTCGTTCGGCGTGATCTTCTGGGCGTGGGGTCTGCTCTGGAACGGCCCCGCCGACGCCATCCCGCTGCCCGGCCGGGCCGTGCTCTACGGCGTCTGGCTGGTGCCGGCCGTCCTCGGCGCGCTGATCGTGCGCAAGCCGGGCGCGGCGTTCTACACGCTCTCGCTGGCCTCGCTCGTCTCGGTGGCCATCGGCGTGAGCTGGGGCTGGACGATCGTCGTGCAGGGCCCGCTGGAGGCGCTGGGCGCCGAGCTGATCTTCGCGATCTTCGCCTACAAGGTCTACCGCCTGCCGGTGGCGCTGCTGGCGGGCGCGACGGCCGGGGTGGTGGCCGCGGTCTACGACGCGTTCGTCTGGTACGGCGGCACGTCATGGGCCACCATGCGGATCCCGTACATCCTCATCACCGGGGTGTCGGCTCTGGTCATCGCGGGGCTCGGCAGCGTGCTGCTGACCCGCGCGCTGGCCCAGACCGGCGTTCTCGATCGTTTCCCGGCGGGCCGGTCGCGCGCGCTCGTCTGATTTTCTTCGATTGGCAGATATGAGTGAGGTCGTCCTCCGCGGATTCGGCTGGCGGCATGCCGGCCGGCGCGCCTGGGCTGTCCGCGACGTCGACCTGCACATCGCGCACGGCGAGCGGGTGCTCCTGCTCGGTCCTTCCGGGGCCGGTAAGAGCACCCTGCTCGCGGCGCTGGCCGGCCTGCTCCCGGAAGACTCGGGCGAGGCCGCGGGCACGATCGAGATCGACGGTCTCGATCCGCTCAAGGCCCGCCGGCGCGCAGCCACCGAAGCCTGGTCCTCCGGACGGCACGGAGAACCCGGGCAAGGGGTGGGCATCGTCTTCCAGGATCCGCAGACCCAGCTGGTCATGGCCCGCAGCGGCGACGACGTGGCGTTCGGCCTGGAGAATCGCGGCGTGCCACCGGCCCAGATCTGGCCCCGGGTCAGCGACGCGCTCGACCGGGTCGGCTTTCCCTACCCGATCACCCGGTCGACGGCAGCGCTGTCCGGCGGCGAGGCACAGCGGCTGGCGCTCGCCGGGGTGCTGGCGCTGCGGCCCGGCCTGCTGCTGCTCGACGAGCCGACCGCCAATCTCGACCCGGCCGGCGCCGAGCTGGTGCGCGAGTCGCTCGCCGCGTTGCGGGACCAGACCACGATCCTGGTCGAGCACCGTGTGGCCGAGGCGCTGCCCCTGGTCGACCGGGTGGTCGTGCTCGAGGCGGGCGGCGGGGTGCGGGCCGACGGCGCGCCCGAGATGGTGTTCGCGGCGTACGGCGACCGGCTGGCCGACGAGGGCGTCTGGGTGCCCGGCTTCACGATTCCCCCGCTCAGGTCGGCCACCACGCCCGGACCCGAGCTCGTCCGGGCTTCGCAGGTGGCGGTGAGCCACCGACTCGCGCCGGTGTCGCTGGCCGTGAACGCCGGCGAGGTGCTGGCTGTGACCGGCCCCAACGGCGCCGGGAAGTCGACGTTGGCGCTGACGCTCGGCGGCCTGCTCGCGCCGACCGGCGGCCGGGTGCACGGCTTCGGCGACGACCGGCCGCCGCACCGCTGGCGGGCGGCCACCCTGACCGGACGGATCGGCTCGGTCTTTCAGAACCCGGAGCACCAGTTCGTCACCGCCCGCGTCGCCGACGAGCTGGCCGTCGGCCCGCGGCGGCTGGGCCGGTCGGCGGCCGAGGTGACCCGGATCGTCGACGACCTGCTCGACCGCCTGCGCCTGAGCAAGCTGGCCGGGGCCAACCCGTACACGCTCTCGGGCGGCGAGGCCCGCCGCCTGAGCGTGGCCACCGCGCTGGCCGGCGCGCCCCGCCTGCTGGTGCTCGACGAGCCGACCTTCGGACAGGACAGGCGCACCTGGATCGAGCTGGTCACCCTGCTGGCCACGCTGCGCGACGACGGCCACGGCATCGTCGCGGTCACCCACGACGACGACTTCGTGCAGACCGTGGCCGACCGCACCCATCCCCTGGGCTCCGCCCGCCTGCGCGATCCCCTCCCCCATCGCCGCCCCGGCGGCCGCCCATGACTCTCGCGCTCCAGCCCGTCGCGAACCCCTCGGCCCCGCTGGCCCGCCGCAACCCGGTGGCCAAGCTGGCCGCCGCGCTGCTCTTCTCGCTTCCCCTGATCTCCACCCTCGACCCGCTGACCCCCGCCATCGCGCTCGCCGTCGAACTGGCCGTCGTCCCGCTCTTCGGCCTGCGGTACTCCACCCTCGTCCGGCGGGCCTGGCCGTTGCTGATCGGCGCGTTCGGACTGCTGGTCACGATGGTGCTGTTCGCCGCCGAGCGCGGTGGCTCACTGCTGCTGAACCTGGGCCCGTTCGACGTCACCACCGGCGTGCTGATGGCAGCGCTCGGCCTGATCCTGCGGCTGTTCGCGGTGGCCGTTCCCGGCGTGCTGGTCTTCGCCACCACCGACCCGACCGACCTGGCCGACGCCCTGGTGCAGAACGCGAAGGCGCCGGCCCGGTTCGCCCTGGGCGCGCTGGCCGCGTTCCGCCTGCTGCCGCTGCTCGGCGCCGAATGGCAGATGCTGACGCTGGCCCGCCGGGCCCGCGGCATCGACGCCGGCCGCAATCCGGTGGCCGTGCTGCGACTCTTCGTCTCGACGGCCTTCGCGCTGCTGGTCGGCGCCCTGCGGCGGGGCGGCCGGCTCGCGGTGGCGATGGACGCGCGCGGCTTCGACTCGGGGGTTCCCCGCACGTACGCCCGGAGGCAGGTCTTCCGCCGGGCCGACGCTTTACTCGTGGCCGGCGCGGCGGTGCTGTCGGTCCTGACCCTCGGCACCACGATCGCGCTGGGCCTCTTCCGCCCGATCATCTGACCGCCCCACTCTTGACTTTCGGCAGTAGTGGCGGGCCGGGTGCGTCGATAGCCTGGCCGGATGCGGGGACGGCGGGAGTGGCTGGCCGACGGGCTGCTCGGGGCGGTGCTCATCGCGCCGGTCCTCGTGCACCAGGTGATGTCCGGCGATGTGCTCAGGGTTCTGGCCGCGCTCGCGGTCGCGGCCGTGCTGGTGGCGACCGTGCGGCGGTCGCCGGTGGTGGGTCTGCTGGTGGTGCTGCTGGGCACGCTGGCCGACGGGAACTTCGTGTTCGGCCTGCCGGTGATGAGCTACCTGGCCGGGTTGCGCACGGAACGGATCCGCGTGGTCGCCGCCGCGTTCGCGGTGATCGCGGCCGGCGGGACGGCGCTCAACTTCACCGTGTTCGGCACCAGCCTGGGCGACTGGTTCTTCCTGGCCATGTCCCTGTTGCTGCTCGGCGTCTTCCCGTGGCTGGCCGGGCGCTACCGGGCGCAGCAGACCCGGCTCGTGTCGGCCGGGTGGGAACGCGCGGCCCGCCTCGAGTACGAGCGCCGGCTGGTCGTGCGCGAGGTGCGGCTGCGCGAGCGGGCTCGCATCGCGCAGGAGATGCACGATTCGCTCGGGCACGAGCTGAGCCTGATCGCGCTGCACGCCGGCGCCCTCGAAACCACTCCCGGGCTGGCCGAGAAGCAGAGCGCCACTGCCGGCCGCATCCGCGAGTCGGCCGCCACCGCCACCGACCGGCTGCGCGAGATCATCGGGGTGCTGCGCGACGAGGACGACGCGGCGCCCCTCGAGCCCGCCGGGGAACAGGTCGAGGCGCTGGTCGAGCGGCACCGGGCGACCGGGATGACTGTCCTGTTCACGCGGACGGGCGACCTGCCCCCACCGGTCGCGCCAACCGTCCACCACGTGCTGCGCGAGGCGCTCACCAACGCGAGCCGGCACGCGCCGGGCGCCACCGTACGGGTCCTGGTGGCCGACGACGGCACCCGATCGACCGTCTCGGTGACGAACGAGGCGCCGGCCACACCGCCCGGGCCCGCGGCAACGACCGGCCTGGGCCTGGCCGGGCTGCGGGAACGACTGCGCCTGGCCGGCGGCACCCTGACCGCCGAGCCCACGCCCGACGGGGGCTTCCGCACCACGGCCGTGATTCCGCACGACGCCACACCCGTGCTCGACAACCCGCCCGTGGAGGAGGAGATGCACGATGCCCGGCGTCGCGCGCGCCGCAGCCTGGCCGCCGCGATCCTCACTCCGCTCGTGCTGGCCACGGTCACCGCGATCGGCTACTACCCGTTCGCGGTCGCCGGCTCGGTGCTCGACGAGGCCGCGTTCGACGCGATGAGGACGGGCACACCGCGGGCCGATCTCGTCGACGTCCTGCCGGCCCGCCAGACGCCGGGCGACCGGCCCCGGGGGTGCGAGCTCTACACCGACGGCAACTTCCCGATGGCCGGCGCCACCTACCGGCTGTGCTTCACCGACGGCCGCCTGACCGGCAAGGAACGACTGAGGTGAAGGTGCTGATCGCCGACGACGAGGCGATGATCCGGGCCGGCATCCGCGCGATCCTCGACAACGACGCCGGCATCGAGGTGATCGCCGAGGCCGGGGACGGGATCGAGGCGGTCGACCTGGTGCGGCGGCACCGGCCCGCCGTGGTGCTGCTGGACATCCGGATGCCGCGGCGTGACGGGCTGGCCGCGGCGGCCGAGATCCGGCGGGTCGCGCCCGCCACCGGCGTGCTCATGCTGACCACGTTCGGCGAGGACGAGTACATCGTGCGGGCCATAGCCGCCGGGGCGGCCGGCTTCCTGCTCAAGTCGAGCGACCCGCGCGAGCTGACCGCGGCGATCCGGGCTGTCGCGGCGGGCGCGGCCTACCTCTCGCCGCGGGTGGCCCACCGGGTCATCACCGAGCTGGCCGGCGCACGGCTGGGTGCGGGAGCCGAAGCCCGTTCCAAGGTGGATTCCCTCACCGACCGGGAGCGCGAGGTGCTCGCCCTGATCGGTGAGGGGCTGTCCAATGCGGAGATCGGCCGGCGGCTCTTCCTCGTCGAGGGCACCGTGAAGGCGTACGTCAGCAGCCTGTTGAGCCGGCTCGGCGCGCGCAACCGGGTGCAGGCGGCGATCGTCGCCTACGAGGCCGGGCTGGTCTAGGCGTCGCGGCGATCCAGGACGCGCGCCCCGATCAGGAAAGCCCCGGCCGCCCAGGCTGTCACGATCAGCAGGCCCGCGTACGAGTTCTCGTTGAGGAACCGCTCGCCGGCCACCCCGGGCAGGGCGTCAGCGATCGTGTTGAGCACGGCCAGATCCGGCACCTGGAGCAGCGGTGGCACCACCACGACCAGCATCAGCAGCACCACGAGGGTGATTACCGGCCCACGCAGCGCCGCACCGAGGCCGACCGCGAACACACCGAGCAGAGCCAGGTAGAGGCCCATCTTCGGGGCCGCGGCGCCCATCGAGCTGTCGTCCAGGATCGAGGCGGCGACGAGCGTGCCCACGAAGCCGACGATCGTGCCCGCGACCAGCGTGACCGCGGCGACCACCACGCTCTTGGCCAGCAGCAGCCGGGGCCGCAGCGGGGTCCAGGTGAGGGTGGCCCGGATCGTGCCGGCCGAGTACTCGCCGGTCATCACGATCGACGCCAGGGCGATGAAGGCCAGTTGCGCGAAGCTGAGGCCGAGCGCGGCGATCTCTCCGGCCGAGTTCTCGTCGATGTCGCCGTTATTCGCGTACAGCGCGTACTGCCCGGCGCCCGCGGCCATGAGCACGAGTGCGGCGGTGAGCGCCCACCACACCGTACGGGTGCTCCAGAGCTTGATCCATTCGGCGCCGATCGTGGCTCGTAGCATCGTCATCGGAGCGCGCTCCCCTCGGTCAGCGTGTAGTAGGCGTCCTCCAGCGAGGCGTGCCCGGCCAGGATCTGCTCGAGCGGCGCGTCGGCCAGCAGCCGCCCGTTGCCGATGACGATCAGGTGGTCGGCGGTCACCTGCATCTCGCTGAGCAGGTGGCTCGAGACCAGCACCGTGCGGCCCTCGGCGGCCAGCTCGCGCATCAGGCCCCGGATCCAGCGCACCCCGTCCGGGTCGAGGCCGTTGACCGGCTCGTCGAGGATCAGCACCGGCGGGTCACCGAGCAGCGCGCCCGCGATCCCGAGCCGCTGCCCCATGCCCAGCGAGTACGTGCCGGTCCGCTTGCGGGCTGCTCCGCCCAGTCCGGCCCGGGCCAGCACCTCGTCGACCCGTGCGGCCGGGATGCCGTTGCTGCGCGCCATGGCGAGCAGGTGGTTTCTTCCCGTACGGCCGGGGTGAGCCGCCTTGGCCTCGAGCACGGCCCCGACCTTGCGCAGGGGCCAGGCGTACGAGGAATAGGGTCGCCCGTCGATGAGGGCTCGTCCCGACGTCGGGCGGTCGAGCCCGAGAATCATGCGCAGCGTGGTCGACTTGCCGGCGCCGTTGGGCCCGAGGAATCCGGTGACCAGGCCGGGCCGCACCGCCAGATCGAGCCCGTCGACGGCCAGGGTGGCGCCGTATCTCTTCGTCAGTGTCTCCAGGGTTATCACCATGCGCCGCACGGTAGAACCGCAGGTGCTGCCGCCACCCGACCCGAACGGCAGTCGCGCGTACTGACGAAAGTCATGCTCGATACACGGGCTGTTGATCTACCGCCGCGAATGTGTGCTGGAGTCCGCATGCATCAATCTGTGGGAGATCACCGATATGGGTCACGGCCACGACCATCACCACCACCACGACAACGTGCACGAGGGCAGCGACGTCTCGCCCGCTCTCGACCTGACCATCCCGGACAGCGAACTCTCGCCGTCCGACGTCTCCCGCCGCGGCTTCCTGCGCGGCGCGGGCCTGCTCGGCGCCGGTGCGGCCGCGTCTGTGCTGGCCACCCCCGCCCCGGCTGTGGCCCACGGGCAGGATTCGTCGGGAAAGGGGCTGGTCTGGCTGTCGGGTGACCACCACATCCATACCCAGTACAGCTCGGACGCCCAGTACCGGGTGATCGACCAGGCCCGGCACGGCCGCGCCTTCGGCCTCGACTGGGTCGTCATCACCGACCACGGCAGCGCCACCCACGCCAAGATCGGCGTCGACAAGGTCAACCCGGACATCCGGGCCACCCGCGACGAGCTGCGCGACCTGCTCACGTTCCAGGGTCTGGAGTGGAACATCCCGGGCGCCGAGCACGCGACCGTCTTCGTGACCCCGAGCCGGAACGAGGTCGAGGTCCTCAAGAAGTTCGAGCAGAACTACGACGGCTCGCTGCTGCCCGCCACCAACACCAACGAGCAGAACGAGGCGGCCGCGATCGCCGGCATCAAGTTCCTCGCCTCGCAGGTGAAGGCGCGCAAGGTGGACGGCGCCCTGTTCTTCGCCAACCACCCGGCCCGCCGCGGGATCGACTCGCCGCACGAGATCCGCAACTGGCGCGACGCCGACCCGACCGTCGCCGTCGGCTTCGAGGGCGCCCCCGGCCACCAGGCCGCCGGCATCCCCGCCCCGAACGGCCGCGGCGGCGCGCGCGGCTACTACGACAACAACCCGTCGGCCGCCTCGTTCCCGGGCTACCCGCTCGAGAGCTACCGCACCTGGGGTGGCTTCGACTGGATGACCGCCACCGTCGGCGGCCTGTGGGACAGCCTGCTCGCCGAGGGCAAGGCGTGGTGGATCACCGTCAACTCGGACTCGCACGTCAACTATCTGGACCAGTCGGACCGGGGACCGGGCAGCAACTTCGAGGTCAACGGCAAGTACAACGACCCCGTCTACACCGGTAAGACGCTGAGCACTGCGGGCGACTTCTGGCCCGGCTTCTACGGCCGCACCACGGTCGGCGCCACGTCGTGGGGCTACAAGCAGGTCATGGACGGCCTGCGCGCGGGCCGGGTCTGGGTCGACCACGGCCGGCTGATCAAGGGGGTGGACGCGCGCGTCCGCGTGGCCGGCGACCGCCGCTCGGCCACCGGCACCGGGCTCGGCGGCGCGCTGCACGTCAAGCGCGGCACCACCACCGAGATCACCCTCGACATCGACCTGCAGGACGTGCCCAACTGGGCGCAGTTCGTCCCGGTGCTCAAGCGCGTCGACCTCATCGTCGGCACGGTCACCGGCCCGGTCACCGACAAGGACGCCTACACCGCCCCCGACACCAAGGTGGTCAAGTCGTTCGAGGTGTCCAAGACCTCGGGCCGGGTGTCGATCACGTACTCGTTCGGCCGCCTCGACAAGCCGTTCTACGTGCGGGTGCGCGGCACCGACGGCAACCGCACCCAGCCCGGCCTGATGGGTGCGGGCGTCGACCCGTACGGACCGAAGCTCGACGTCATCGGCGACGCCGACCCGTGGGGCGACCTGTGGTTCTACACCAACCCGATCTGGGTCCTGCCCAGGTGACCCTGTACCGCTCGGTTGCCGGCCCCTCGGTTCTCGGCGTTTCGCTCGGGCACCGGGAGGTCGGCGCGGCCGATCACTGGATCCTCTCGCTCGACCCGGCGCCGTCGCTGGCGTGCACGCACCTGGTCCGGACGCCGTTCCCCCACGTGGCGATCAGCCTGGTCGGCGCGTCCGCTTCGACGCCGACCGAATTTCAAGCGGCTGCCGATGGGGCCGCGACCGGGACGTTCGGCCGCGCGGTCGTCTTCCCCGGGTCGCCGGACCTGACCGGCACCCTGACCGTCGGCGAGGTGCTGTCCCGCAGCGCGATCGACCGGGTCGAGGTGCTGGGCTCCGGGGCCGCCGACGAGGCTCTGAAGCTCGACACGCGCGACTTCGTCCGGCCCCAGTTCCGCGGGGACGACCTCGTTCTGGTGACCATGCCGGCCGCGGGCGGACTGCTGGTGCCGTTCGAAACGCGGGACCCCACCCCCTGCTGTGCCGACCACGCCTAGCCGATTCTCTACGCTGGGCCGGTGCCTCGTAACTCGCTGCAGTCCAAGCTGGCCGACCCGCAGCGCGGGGTGATGCTGTTCAGCATCACCCCGCCGCGCCGCAACACCGCTCCCGAGCGGGTCAAAGAAATCGCCGAGATCACCGTGCGCCGGCTGTCCGGCCTGGACCTCGACGGCCTGATCCTCTACGACATCGACGACGAGTCCGACCGCGTCGCCGGGGAACGCCCGTTCCCGTACCTGCCGACCCTCGACCCGGCGTCGTACTACGCCGACCACCTCGGCGACTGGGACCGGCCCACGGTGATCTACCGCTGCGTCGGCAAGTACACCGAGGACGAGCTGCGCGGCTGGCTGACGACGGCCGATACCACCCGCACGCTGAGCGTCTTCGTCGGCGCCTCCTCCGGGGGCAAGCCCGTGCAGACGTCGCTGCGGCGGGCCCAGCAACTGCACGCCGAGGTGCGCCCCCAGTTGCCGCTGGGAGCCGTCGTGATCGGCGACCGCCACACCCGCCACGGCGACGAGCACCTGCGCATGCTGACCAAGCAGGAGCGCGGCTGCACGTACTTCGTCTCCCAGGTCGTGTACGACCTCAACGAGACGAAGAACCTGGTCTCCGACTACTTCTACGCCTGTCGCGAGGCCGGCATCACCCCGCGTCCGCTCATCTTCACGCTGTCGCTCTGCGGCTCGGCCAAGACGCTCGAGTTCCTGGGCTGGCTGGGCGTGCAGGTCCCGCCGTGGCTGGCCACCGAGCTGCTCGAGTCCTCCGACCCCCTGGCCACCTCCCGCCGCGAGGCCCTGGCCATCGCCGAGGACCTGAAGGCCTTCTGCGAACGGCTCGGCATGCCCTACGGCTTCAACGTCGAGAGCGTCTCCATCCGCAAGGCCGAGATCGAGGCCTCCACCGAGCTGGCCCGCGAGATCGCCACCCTGCTCCGCGGCTGACCTCAGCCCAGGCGGGCCAGATCCTCAGCGGTGAGACGCACGGCGCCGGCGGCGATGTTGTCCAGCAGATGCTGTTCGTCACCGGTGCCGGGGATGGCCAGGACGTCAGCGCCCTGATGGGGTGTCCAGGCCAGACGGATCTGATGCTCGGTGACGTGGTGGGCGGCGGCGATTTCGCGTACGGCGTTGTCCGTGCCCGCGGTTGGGCCGTCCTCGCGGCCGGGGCCGGCGATGGCGAAGAACGGCACGAAGGCTGTGCCGCGCTCGGCCGGCTCCGCCGGCAGGGCCGCGTCGCGCTTGAGGTCGACGGCGAAGCTGTTCTGGACGCAGACGATCGGAGCGACGGCGGCGGCCTCGTCGATCTGGGCCAGGGTGGCGTTCGAGATGCCCAGGTGGCGGATCAGGCCCTCGCCGCGCAGGGCGGCCAGCGCCTCGAAGCGCGGGGCCACGGGCGCGGTGCGGCTGATGTGGTTGACGCCCAGTTCGACCGCCCGGCGCAGGACACGGATCGCGACGCTGCGGTCGGGGTTCGCGGTGAGCCGCATCGAGCCGAACCCCATGCGGTTGACGACCTGATCGCCGAGCTGCCAGGTGCCGGCGGCGTGTGCAGTGATCACCGCGGCAACGCTAGGGCGGCGTCGCCCCGAAGGCACTCCGCCGTCCACTCGATACCGTTTTGTACACACCTTTGCTAGCTTGTTAAGCACGGAATGATGCGTACGTGCCGAAGGTTGTCGCGGTCATGACGACGATCGGAATCATCGGTAGCGGGAACATCGGCGGCACGGTGGCGCGGCTCGCAGTGGCGGGCGGTTACGACGTGGTGGTGAGCAACTCCCGCGGTCCCGAAACCCTCAAGGACTTCACCGACGAGCTCGGCCCCAAGGCTCGCGCAGCGACTGCGGCCGAGGCTGCGGCGGCCGGCGACATCGTGGTGGTGAGCGTGCCGTTCAAGGCATTCCCGCAGCTGCCGGTGGCTGAGCTGGCCGGCAAGGTCGTGCTCGACACGAACAACTACTACCCGCAGCGCGACGGCGCCTTCGAGGCGCTCGACAAGGGCGAGAAGACCAGCGCCCAGCTCGAGCAGGAGGCGCTGGGCTCGGCGCGCGTGGTGAAGGTGTTCAACAACATCTACTCGGGCCACCTGGCCTCGCTGCCCCGCCCGTCGGGCTCGACCGACCGCTCGGCCCTGCCCATCGCGGGCGACGACGCGGCCGCGAAGCAGACGGCCACCGAGTTCCTCGACGCCATCGGCTACGACGCGGTCGACGCGGGGACGCTGGCCGACAGCTGGCGCCAGGAGCCGGGTACTCCGGTCTATGGCCCGCCCTACGGCACGTACGAAGTAGAGGCCGGCACTCCCGCGGGCGCCGACCAGATTCGTCAGGCCCTGGCCGAAGCCAAGCGCTGACCCGTCAGGAGATCGAGCCGGGCTCCGCGAGCCATTGCACGCGCTGCCCGGTCACCTCCGACACACACTCGAACCCTTTGTCGTAGTGCAGCAGCACCATCTCGTGCTCCTCAGCCGTGGCTGCCACCAGCAGGTCGAGGGGACCGACCGCTCGGTGACGGCCCTGATCGGCCAGGTGTTGCTGCACTTCTTCTGCCCGCTCGAAGGCTCGGTCGGGCATGACCACCCATCGGTACGACTCCCGCAAGTTGGCGATCATCTCTTCACGGTGTTCTCGCGACTTGGCGCTGAAGAGAATTTCCAACTCACTGAGAGGGCAGACGACCAGCGTGCCGCGCCTGACCTTGTGATCCCAGGCGGCGCGAACGCCAGGATTCGTCGTCAGTCGCACGTGGGCGCTTGTGTCGACCAGGTAACTCGCCTGGCTCATATGCGGTAGTTCCTCTTGTCGAGCAGGATGTCGAAATCGCCCGCATCCCCCATCTTGCCGAGCCGCTCGAACGCCTCCCCGCGCCGCTGCTGGTCAGCCGCGTCCTGAACCGCGGCTGCGACCGTCTCCTCGTGCGTCTCCGTGCCGAACATCCGGGCGGCGAAAGCCAGCACCTCGCGGTCGATCTCGACCTCGATTTTGATCTTGGTCGCGCTCATCAACGTCTCCATTCGGCCACCTCCTCTCATCGTAGCGCCTAGACGACCAACGCCTAGTTACTATACGACTAGGCTAGTCGCGGGACCAGTAGGATGCAACATAGGTACAGCGGAAATCCTTCGCGGGAGCGCGATCCGATTCTCTACGCATCCAGGCCTGCCGAAACCTGTCGCCAGCTGCGTGAAGATGCTGTGAGAGCGCTCTCGGAAGCGAGCCGCCCATCGACGGGATTTGCTCGCCGAGTTGCCCCAAAGCCGGTTGGAGCTGCGACTATGTGGGCGTGCTGGTTGCTTTCTCTGTGACGCCGCTCGGCGTCGGTGACTCCGTCGGTGATCTCGTGGCCGAGGCGGTGCGCGTGGTGCGCGCCTCCGGGCTGCCCAACCGCACCGACGCGATGTTCACCACGATCGAGGGCGAATGGGACGAGGTGATGGCCGTCGTCAAACAGGCCGTCGACGCGGTGGCCGCGCACGCGCCGCGGGTCAGCGTGTCCCTCAAGGCGGACGTGCGCCCCGGCGTCACCGGGGCCCTGGACGCCAAGGTGGAACACATCGAACGGGCGTTGCGCGAATGAGGCGCCTGATCATGTGGGACATCGACCACACGCTCCTGCGCGGCGGCGGGGTCACGACGATGGCCTGGCAGACTGCCTTCACCGCCGTCACCGGGGTGGCTTGGCGCGAGACACCGAACTTCGGCGGGCGCACCGACACCGACGTCTGCGCCGAGGTCTTCGCGACGCACGGGGTCACCGACTGCACGCCCGAGAAGTTCTTTCCGCGGTACGTGGCCGAGGTGCACCGGGTCAAGCATCTGTTCGCCGAGCAGGGAACCCTGATGCCCGGCGTGCGGGCGGTGCTGGCTCGCCTGGGCGACGACCCCGGCGTGGTGCAGACGCTGGTCACCGGCAACGTGCCCGAGGTGGCGGCGGCCAAGGTCGCCGCCTTCGACCTCAGCGCCTCGTTCGACGCCGAGGTCGGCGGCTACGGCACCGACGACAGCGTGCGCGCCACCCTGGTCCGCCGCAGCCTGGAACGCGCCGAGGCCAAGTACGGCGAGCCCTTCCGGCCCGTCGTCATCGGCGACACCGTCCACGACGTGACCGCGGCCCTGGCCAACGGCGCCTACGCCGTCGCCGTGGCCACCGGCCGAACCAAGATGGCCGACCTGGCCCTGGCCGGCGCCCACGCGGTGCTGCCCGATCTCTCCGATGTGGACGCCGCCGTCAGCGTCCTCCTGGCCGAGGCCGACCCGCTCGACCAGCCCCTGACCCACTGACCACGCCACGTGGGCGCGGCCGGCGTTGCTCGGCACGGTTCTGCGCCGCGAATGGCCGGCGGCCTTTTCACCTGGACCGGCTCGGGTGCCGCCATGTGTCATCGGTCCTGCGACCGACCCCGACTGAGGTCCCTGCGCCTCAAGATCTGAATATGCTCGCCGCTGAGCATCCTTCGCCGAACCCGGCACCCGCCCTTCAGCACGATCCTCGAACACCCGGCAACCCCTTGATGACCTCAGGTGTTGCAACGACGCCTTGAACTCAAACTCCCACGGGACCCCGCAGTCCATGGTCCCGAAATCGGGCAACACCGCCGGTGGCCTGTGGACAGTTTCGGCGGGCGTGACGTGACGGTGTGTCCAGCTCGGGCGCCGACCCGGGCCGCCGTCAGGGCAGGCGCAGCTCGGGTGGGAAACCTGTCCAGCGCAGCTCGGGTGGCAGGTGGGTCACGTCGTTGAAGACCAGGGGCGACACCGGGACGCCGGGGGTCGCACTCCAGCGCAGCACGGTCACGCCGGTGTTGGCCGAGTTGAGCGCGGACCACCGGGCGGCCGGCGCGTCGAGGACGGCGCGCACGAACCAGCCGACCTGAAACATGTGGGTGATGCACAGCTCGTCGGCTGGCGGGTCGGCGAAGCGCGCCACCATCGCCTCGGCCGCCGCGGGGTCTTCGGTGGGGTCGGAGTCGGTCAGCTCTTCGGCCGCCACGACCGGCACCCCGGGTAGCGCCGCGGCCACGATCGACGCGGTCTGAACCGCACGAGGGAGCGGGCTGTGGCTGATGCGCGTGATTCCCGCACCGGTCAGCCGCTTGCCGAGCAGCTCGGCCTGACGCCGCCCGATCGCGGACAGCTCCATGCCACCGGGCGCCGCCTCAGCATGCCGCGCCAGCCAGAGCCGGCTCACCGGTCACCGCCGGCGAAACCGCAGCCAGCACCCGCGAAACTGCAGTCAGCGCGTGCAAAGCCGCAGTCAGCGCGTGCAAAACCGCAGCTAGCGCCCCCACAAGCGCAGACACCGGCCGGGCGACGACAGCGGACCATCAGGTCGGGCTGACCGGGTTGGGGACGGCGCCGCCGAAGCGGCGGTCGCGGCTGGCGTACAGCTCGCACGCGTACCACAGGTGGCGGCGGTCGAAGTCGGGCCAGAGGGTGTCGAGGAAGACCAGCTCGGCGTAGGCCGACTGCCAGAGGAGGAAGTTCGACGTACGCTGCTCGCCCGAGGGCCGCAGGAAGAGATCAACCTCGGGCACCTCGGGGTGGTAGAGGTATTTGGCGATCGTCTTCTCATTGATCTTGGATGGGTCGAGCTTGCCCGCGGCGACGTCGCGCGCGATCGCGGCCGTGGCGTCGGCGATCTCGGCCTGGCCGCCGTAGTTGACGCAGAACTGCAGGGTGAGCTTCTTGTTCTTCTGGCTCATCTGCTCGGCCGTCTCGAGCTCGGAGATCACGCTCTTCCACAGCCGGCCCCGGCGGCCCGACCACACGACCCGTACGCCCAGGTCGACCAGCTGGTCGCGGCGGCGGCGGATGACGTCGCGGTTGAAACCCATGAGAAAGCGCACCTCTTCGGGCGACCGCTTCCAGTTCTCGGTCGAGAACGCGTACGCCGAAAGGTAGGGGATGCCCAGCTCGATGGCGCCCTCGATGGTGTCGAACAGCGAGTGTTCGCCCTGCTCGTGGCCCTTGGTGCGGGACAGGCCGCGCTCCTTGGCCCAGCGGCCGTTGCCGTCCATCACGAGCGCCACGTGCTTGGGCAGCGCCGCCTTGGGCAGCTCGGGCGGCTTCACCCCGGAGATGTGCGGGGTGGGTGGACGCGGCGTCATGGGTTCTCCCGTCGATCGACCAGCGGAAGCGAGCGCAACGCCCGCTCCATGTGCCATTGCAGGTGGGCGGCGACCAGGCCGCTGCACTCGCGGCGCACCGGGGCCTCGGACGCGTCGGCCACCACCCAGTCGCCGATGGTCAGCGCGTTCATCAGGCCGATCGTCGCGGGACTGGGGTGGGCCGCGCCCGGCGGGCGGCAGTCGGGGCAGACCGCGCCGCCGGCCGGCACCGAGAAGGCGGCATGTTGCCCCGCGGTGCCGCAGACCGCGCACTCGATGATCGCCGGCGCCCAGCCGGCCACCGCCATGCCGCGCAGCAGGTACGCGTCGAGCACCAGGCTGCCGGCGTGCTCGCCCTTGGCCAGTGCCTTGAGCGCGCCCAGGGTGAGCTGGAACAGTCGCAACGAGGGCTCGCGCTCGACCGGGGTGAGGCGCTCGGCCGTCTCGGCGATGGCGCTGGCCGCCGTGTAGCGCGGATAGTCGCCCAGGAAGTCTTTTCCGTAGAGCGCCACCGCCTCGACCTGGCTCACCGAGTGCAGGCTGCTGCCGACGCCCTCGGGCGAGCCGGCGAGCTGCAGATCGATGTGGCCGAACGGCTCGAGCCGGGCGCCGAAGCGCGAGGTGGTGCGGCGTACGCCCCGGGCCACCGCCCGCAGCCGGCCGTGGCGCCGGGTGAGCAGGGTGATGATGCGGTCGCTCTCGCCCAGCTTCTGCACACGCAGTACCACCGCGTCGTCGCGGTAGAGATGGCGGCGGTATCCGGCGGTCGGCACCCCAACATTCTGCCCCCTGGGTGCGACCGACCCTGACCCGGATCTCAGGGTCATCTAGGGGGCCGGTCAGTGACAGGACCGATGGTGCCCACCCCGGCCCCGGCAATAGCGTCGACACCATGACCGCGACACTCGCCCGGCGTGCCGGAGTTCTCGTCCTCGTCGCCGCCACGACGGCGGCCACCCTGACCGGGTGCGCCGGAGTGGTCGGAGCCAAGATGACGTACGACGACACCGAGAAGACCAAGATCACCGCGATCCGGCTCGACGGCGGCAGCGGCGACATCGCGATCAGCACCGCCGCGGTCACCGAGACCAGCATCAAGCGGATCATCCGCCGCAGCACCGACCCGGGCGAGTCCTACCGGCTCGACGGCAGCACACTGGTCATCGACACCTCGTGCGGGCACAACTGCTCGGTGTCGTACGAGATCGTCGCCCCGGCCGGGGTGAAGGTGAGCGGCGCGCTCGACTCGGGCGACATCACGTTCGACTCGCTCGGCGACACCGACGTCAAGCTCACCTCGGGCGACGTCACCGTGGTCGACCCGGCCGGCACGGTCAAGCTGCGGGGCACCTCGGGCAACATCCGGGTGGTCAACGCGAAGAAGGCCGTCGACGTGCAGTCCACCTCGGGCGACATCGAGGCGATGGACATCGCCGCCCCGGTGAAGCTCAAGGTCACCTCGGGCGACATCAACGCCGTCCTCTCCACCCCCAACTCGGTGACCGCCCAGACCACCAGCGGCGACGTCGAGGTGCAGGTGCCGGCGGGCAGCTACAAGATCAGCACCAGCAGCGGCTCGGGTGACGAGGGTGTGCAGGGAATCACCAACGATCCGACCGCCAAGAACGAGATCAACCTGCGCACGGGAAGCGGAAATGCGGTAGTCATCGGGGCATGAGTTTCTATCTCCCGCTCGGCGACGACCACTACCGCCCGACCCGATCGACGGAGAGCCCCTGGGATTCCGGCATGCAGCACGGCGGCCCACCCGCCGCGCTGCTCGGCCGGGTGCTCACGGTCGACGGCCTGCGCCTGGCCCGCATCTCGGTCGACTTCCTCGGCCCCATCCCGCGCCGCGACTTCCGCATCGAGGTCTCGCCGCTCAAGCCCGGCCGGCTCACCACGCTCAACGAGGCCCGCATGATCGTCGACGGCCGGGTCGCGGTGACCGCCCGGGCCTGGCACATCGCGCCCGGCCCGCAGCCGCCGGTGACCACCCCCGCCGACCACGCCGACCCCCTGCCCGAGGGCGACGGCCACGTGGGCTTCCCGAACTACGAGGGCTGGGGTTACGGCGAGGCAATCGAGTGGCGGGCCACCAAGGGCGAACTGGGTGTGGCCGACGGCGAGACCCACGTCTGGACCCGGGTGCGGATGCCCCTGATCGAGGGGCAGCAGATAGACGGGCAGGACAGGGCGTTGATCGTGGCCGACTCGGCCAACGGCATCTCGGCGGTGCTGCCGATGGACAAGTGGCTCTCGATCCCGCCCACGATGACCACCACGCTGCTGCGCCCGGCCGGCGGTGAATGGGTGCACCTGGCCTGCCGTACGGTCCTCAGCGCGGACGGGCTGGGGCTGAGCTCGGGCGAGCTCTACGACTTCGACGGCAGCATCGGCCTGGTGGCGCAGCCGCTGGTCATCCGCGCCCGCTGAGCCCAAGATCACCTGCCGAGCCGCCCGTGGTGCCGGTCCAGCGCCATCGCTTGCGCGAGCCCCCATGCCTTGCCGCGGCTCAGCGGCCGGCGCGTTGCAGGTCGACGGCCCCGGCGGGAGCTGGGGAGACAGGGGCTACCCGGCGGGTGGCGCCGGGCAGCAGCGACGGACGGCGTCCGGCGGAGATGTCTTCCACCCAGCCGACCAGCATGACGACGATCGCGAGCAGCACCGACACCACGGCCAGGCGCCACGAGATGCCTACCCAGCCGTGCACCGGCAGGCCGGTGGCCTCGGCGAAGCGGACCACAACGATGATCAGCGGGACGTGCCAGAGGTAGATGGAGAGCGCCCGCGCGTTGAGCACGGTCAGGATGCGGCGCGGGGCCACCCGCGGGGACACGCTCAAGGCGACCAGGATGAAGGCGGCCGACCAGAGCGCGTTGGCCAGCGGGATGTCGTTGAGGTCATAGCCGCGCGGGCCCGGGTGGGTCACCGCCCAGGCCGCTGCGGTGGCGGCCAGCACTCCGACGATCCACCAGCGGTAGCGGGCCAGCGCCGCCCCGCGGACCTGAGCCTCGCTGCCCGCCGAGGAGCGGGAGAGCGCAGCCGGTGAGGCGCGAGTGGCAGACCAGGCAGCGCGGGACGCCGACTCTGCGGCGGGTGGGGGTGAGAGGCGGGACAGCGGGGCAGTCAGGCGGCGGGTGGCGGACGGGGCCGGGCGGCGGGCCAGGAGGCCGTCGTGGTGGGCGAAGCCCAGGAGCCAGGCGCCGCCGTAGAGGGCCAGGTCGCGCGCGATCACGTGGGTGGTGGCGCCGGTGAAGGTGATCAGAGCCAGAGCCGCGTACGGAAGGGCAAGGGTGGTCAGAGGGAAGCGGCGGAACACGGGCAGCAGCAGGGGCGACAGCAGGACGAACCACAGGAAGTCCCGCAGGTACCACATCGCGGCCAGGCCCTCGAGCCAGAAGCCCTCGGCCGGCGGGTCCTCCAGCGGGAACGCCCACAGCAGCACCTGCCACTCCCAGGCCATGCCGCCGATCAGCATCATCGGCACGGCGACCGCGGCCAGCACCCACAACGCGGGCAACAGGCGATGCAGGCGCCGCTCGACCGCGAACGGGCCGTAGCGGTCGAGCGAGGCCGCCATCATCGAGCCGGCCAGCGCGAACATCACCGACATGGCCGGGAAGACAATCGTCAACGCCGCCCAGCCGGACGAGTGATAGACCACGACCCGGACGGTTGCGGCAGCACGCAGCAGATCCAGGTACCGGTTTCGCATAGGCTTCGTTGTTACCCAACTCAGCGCTGAGGTCGCAAACCCGCGTGAACTATCCCATAATCCATATATCCGGACGTTTAGATTTGACCGGATCGGGAGAAGTCGACTTTAAAAACCGAGTTTGCGCAGCTGACGTGGGTCACGTTGCCACTCTTTGGCCACCCGCACGTGAAGATCGAGATACACCCGGGCGCCAATTAATTGCTCAATCTCGGCGCGGGCGGTACTGCCCACTGCTTTCAGCCGGGCGCCGCGCGAACCGATCACGATCGACTTCTGACTGTCGCGCTCGACATAAAGATCGGCGTAAATCTTGGTGACGCCACCCTCGACCATCATCTCTTCCACGAGCACCGCGATCGAGTGCGGCAGCTCGTCACGGACACCCTCGAGCGCCGCCTCGCGGATCAGCTCGGCGATCAGCACCTGCTCGGGCTCGTCGGTCAGCACGTCGTCCGGATAGAGCTGCGGCGACTCCGGCAGATGCTTCACCAGCACGTCCACCAGCGCCTGCACCTGATGCCCGGAAACCGCACTGACCGGCACGATCTCGGCGAAGTCGTACAGTTCGCTCACCGCGAGCAGGTGCTTGGCCAGCGTCGCGGAGTCAACCAGGTCGACCTTGGTCACCACCGCGATCACGGTCGCCTTGAGCTCAGCCAGCTCGGACGAGATGAACCGGTCACCCTTGCCCACCGGCTCGTCGGCCGGGAAGCAGACGCCGATCACGTCGGTTTCGCTCCACACCTCGCGCACGAGGTCGTTGAGCCGCTCGCCCAGCAGCGTGCGCGGCCGGTGCAGACCCGGCGTGTCAACCAGCACGAGCTGCGCGTTCTCCTGGTGGACGATGCCCCGGATCACATGCCGCGTCGTCTGCGGCTTGTTCGACGTGATCGCGATCTTCTGCCCGATGATCGCGTTGGTCAGCGTGCTCTTGCCGGCGTTGGGCCGCCCGACAAAGCAGGCGAACCCGGCACGATAAACATCGCCCGACGCCGCGGCCACGGACGCTTCCCGATGCTTGTGCACGCGCCGACCAGGACGAACCGTCGGCGTGCTCTCAGCGTCGGCCCGCGGGCTATGGCCAGCCGATGGCTTCGCGCTCCGGCTGGGAGCGGCTGGCTTCGTGCTCTGACCACTCGGAGCGCCGGCCTGCCTCAGCCGCTGGTTGATCCGGGGGACGCGCTTCGGACGGGCCTCACCGTCAGCTCCGACCCGCTTCGGACGCTGGTCACCCCGGGCGGTGATGTCCCGCACCTTTGACGTACGCGCCATATCTCTCGCGCCGGAACCAGACCGCTCAGAGTTACCGCGCGACTCGCCGCGCACCCAATCCGGCCTGGCCCCCGCCCGCAGACCCGGCTCGCCGCCGGCTCTCGGAGTTTCCCGCCGTCCTCCGGACGAGCTCTCGGCCCGCCGCGCGGCCCGCCGCTCCTGACGCCGGATCTCGTTCCGCTCCCCCGCCGTCAGCCGCCGCTCACCGCCGGACGCCGTGGACCGCCCGCCGCCCGAGGCCGAGGATCCCGCAGACCGCCCGCCGCCCGCCGCCGAGGATCCCGCAGACCGGCCGCCGCCCGAGCCCGAAGAACCCGCCGCAGAATTCCGGGACGCCACAGAGCGCGAAGTGCCCGCCGAGCGCCCCGCCTTCCCGCTGGCAACGCGTGCCGCAGCACCGCGTCCGTCATCCGCCGCACGCGCAGAAGCGGAACCACGGCGATCCCCACCGGCACGGGGAGAACCGGCACTACGCCCATCCCCACCCGCACGCGACCCAGAAGAGCCGTCACTCGACGCAGAAGCGGCATCCCGGCCGTCACTGGACACAGAAGTGGCGGCTTGCGAACCGCCGCCACCCGCCGCCGACGATGCGCCACGAGAGCGCGGCTTGCGGGCTCCCCCGCCGGCCCGCGGGCTCTCGGGCGAGGAGGGCGTGGAGGGCGTCGACGAAGCGGCGTTGTGGTCGGGAGAAGCAGCGGAGTCGCTCATGCCGTGACCGTGCCGCACAGGCTGCCCGTCGGGTCGGCCACGTGGATGGGGGCCTCGGCCGCCAGGTCACGCACGGCAGCCTGGCCCGCCGGCTCGAGCGCGGCCGTCTCGGTGACGACCGCCGCCGCCTCGATGAGCTTGGCGCCCGACGCAACCGCCGACGCCACCGCGAGCTGCAGCGCCGTCACCGACAGGCTGGGCAGTGTCACCGTGGCCGCCGCGTAGGTGCGGCCGTCCTGGTCGCGGACTGCCGCCCCCTCGGCCGCGCCCACCCGGGCGCGAGCGCTGCGCGCCAGGGTGACCAGCTTGGTGTCCTCGGCGCTCAAGGTGTCCGTGTCAGGCATCGGCGGTCTGTTTCTCCTCGTTCTCGGTCGTGTTGTCGGACGGGGTGTCGACGGCGGGCTCCGGCGGCTCGACCCGGCGCACCAGCACCGAGTCGATCCGGTTGCGCCGGCCGGTCGTGCCCTCGGCGACCAGGTGCAGGCCGCCGACGTCGACCGTGGCGCCCGGGATCGGCACCCGGCCCAGCGTCTGGGCGAGCAGGCCGCCGACCGTCTCGACCTCGTCGGCGGGCAGTTCGACCCCGAACTCCTCGCCCAGATCCTCGATCGGCAGCCGGGCCGTGACGCGCACCGCGCCGTCGTCCAGGTGTTCCACCGGGGGCCGCTCGACGTCGTACTCGTCGGTGATCTCGCCGACGATCTCTTCCAGGATGTCCTCGATCGTGACCAGGCCGGCTGTGCCACCGTACTCGTCGACGACGATCACCAGGTGGGTGCGGGCCGCCTGCATCTCGGAGAGCAGGTCGTCCACCGGCTTGGACTCGGGGATGAAGGTCGCCGGCCGCATCAGGTCGGCCACCGCCTGCGCGGTCGACGCCGGGTCGCCGTTCTGGGTGCGGCGGATCACGTCCTTGAGGTAAACCACGCCGAGCACGTCGTCGACGCTCTCGCCGATCACCGGGATGCGCGAGAAGCCCGACCGCAGGAACAGGTAGAGCGCCTGTTGCAGAGACTTCGAGGCCTCTATCCACACCATCTCGGTGCGGGGCACCATCACCTCGCGGGCGATCGTGTCGCCCAGCGCGAAGACCGAGTGGATCATCTCGCGTTCGCCGTGCTCGACGACGCCGCGCTGCTCCGCCAGGTCGACCAGTTCCCGCAGTTCGACCTGGCTGCCGAACGGTCCCTCGGGGAAGCCCTTGCCCGGCGTCACCGCGTTGCCGATCAGGATCAGCAGCGAGGCGAGCGGGTTGAGCACCCGGCCGAGCCAGCGCACCAGCGGCGCGGCGGCCTTACCCACGGCGTACGCGTGCTGGCGCCCCACCGTGCGCGGCGCCACCCCGACCACCACGAAGCTGACCACGGTCATCGTGCCCGCGGTGACCAGCGCCGCCGTCCAGCCGATGCCCCAGCTGTCGACGGCGACCAGCGCGACCAGCGTGGTCGCGGTGAGCTCACACAGCAGTCGCAGCAGCAACAGCAGATTGAGGTGGCGCACCACGTTGGAGGCGACCGCGGCCAGCGCCGCGGCGCCGCGCTCGCCCTCGCGGGCCATTTCCGTCGCGCGGGCCGCGGAGACACTGCCCAGCGCCGCGTCGGCCATCGAAGCGAGGCCGGCCAGGAACACCAGCAGCACCGCGAAGATGATGAGTTGCACGTCGGGCAGGCCGACCGACGCCGAGCCGGCCGCGATCAGATGGGCGGGGTCCACGACTCAGCCGCCGGCCCGTCCGGCCCGCCAGCTCTGGAGCAGCCTGTTCTGCAGGGCGAACATCTCGCGCTCCTCCTCCGGCTCGGCGTGGTCGTAGCCGAGCAGGTGCAGGGCACCGTGCACGGTCAGCAGGTGCAGCTCGTCGGCGGCCGAGTGCCCGGCGGCGACGGCTTGTTTCGCGGCCACCTCGGGCGCGAGCACGATGTCGCCGAGCAGCGCCGGCTCGCCCACGCCGGCCTCGCCGGGGCCGTGGTCGACGCTGCCCTCGTCCATCGGGAACGCGAGCACGTCGGTGGGGCCGTCACCGCCCATCCAGCGGTGGTTGAGCTCGGCCATGTAGTCGATGTCGACGAGCAGGATCGACAGCTCGGCGAGGGGGTTGACCCCCATCTCGTCGAGGGCGTGCCGGGCCACCGCGAGGATCGCGTCGGTGTCGACCTCGACTCCCGACTCGTTGGCGATCTCGATGGACATAGTGGTGCTCTTACCCCTTGGTATCAGCGCCGGCGCCCCGCGCGGCCGCCACTGGCGGCGCGGCCGGGGACGGCGTGGACGGATTGAGTGGCGCGTTCCTGCTCGTCGTCGTAGCGCGCATACGCGTCGACGATCTCGGCGACGAGCCGGTGGCGCACGACGTCGGAGCTGGACAGCTCGGCGAAGTGCACATCTTCGACATTCTGCAGGATCTCACGGACGACCTTGAGACCACTGCTGGTGCCGCCGGGCAGGTCGACCTGCGTGACGTCGCCGGTGACCACGATCTTGGCGCCGAACCCGAGACGCGTCAGGAACATCTTCATCTGCTCGGGCGTCGTGTTCTGCGCCTCGTCGAGAATGATGAACGCGTCGTTGAGCGTACGGCCGCGCATGTAGGCCAGGGGGGCGACCTCGATCGTGCCCGCGGCCATCAGGCGCGGGATCGACTCGGGGTCGAGCATGTCGTGCAGCGCGTCGTAGAGCGGGCGCAGGTAGGGGTCGATCTTCTCGTTGAGCGTGCCGGGCAGGAAGCCCAGCCGCTCGCCGGCCTCGACCGCGGGGCGGGTGAGGATGATCCGGCTGACCTGCTTGGCCGTCAGCGCCTGGACGGCCTTGGCCATCGCCAGGTACGTCTTGCCGGTGCCGGCGGGGCCGATGCCGAAGACGATGGTGTTCTCGTCGATGGCGTCGACGTAGCGCTTCTGGCCCAGCGTCTTGGGTCGGATGGTCTTGCCGCGACGGGACAGGATGTTGAGCGTCAGCACCTCGGCCGGGCGCTCGGCGGTTGCGTCCTCGAGCATCGTCGCGGTGCGGCGCACCGAGTCGACGCTGAGCGTCTCGCCGCGCTCGATCAGTTCGATCAGCTCGGAGAAGAGGCGCTCGGCGGTGGCGTTCTCGGCGGGGTCACCGGTGATGGTGATCTCGTTGCCGCGGACGTGCACGTCGCTGGCGAGGGTTCGCTCGATGAGCCGCAGGATTTCGTCCTTGGCACCCAGCAGGTTCACCATGATCTTGGGGTCGTTGACCGAGATCTTGGTCTGCACCCGCGCCGCGCCACTGGAGCCCGCGCTGGAAGGGTTCGGCGTACCGGTCATAGGGCGGCCCAGAGGGCCTCCGCCACCTGCTCTCGTTCTCTTCGTCGCCCGGGTGGACGGCGTACCTGAGGATCGTGCCATCGTATCCGCTCGGCCGCCTGCGCGCCGATGCCATTATCGCCGGGTCAGGCGTCGAAACCACCGGACGACGCCGGCCCGCCGTCGAAGCCGTCCTGCACCCGGGTCACGCGGTAGGTGGCCCAGTGCATCCGGACGACCGTGCCCGAGGAGTCCCGGCTCAGGCGCAGCAGCTCCCCGGTCTCCCGGCCGCTCACCGTCCGCAGCACGTCCGGCCGTCCCGGCAGGGGTTCGAAGATCGCCGGCGGGACGTCCGCGGCCCCGTCGGCCAGCCGCGCCTGGAGGGCGCCGCCGTGCCACGCGAAGACCAGCGCCGTGCCCTCGCTGTACCAGTGACCGAGGATCGACCGGTACTCCTCGGGCGCGGGCGGCGCGATCCGCCACGGCGAGATCTCTGCCGGATCGAGCTCGACGGCGAGTTTCAGCAGGTCGTGCACCAGTTCGTTGATCACCCGGGCCGTGCCCGACGAGCCCAGCACGGCGCAGCCGAGCCCGGGCGGCAGCCCGTCGCCGCCCCGGCGCCCGTACGCCGCCGCGCGGAAACCCGGCATCGCGCCGTCGTGCCCGACATGCGTCACGAAGCGGCCCTGCGGCTCGACGATCAGGCCCAGCCCGAACCCGTCCAGCCACAACGCCTCGTGGGTGACCGTGGCCGGGAAGCGCATCTCGTCGAGGGTCGCGGTCGCCAGCACCCTGCCGTTCGGGTCGACCGTCGCCGGGTCGGCCAGGTACGCGCCCCAGGTGGCCATGTCGCCGGCGGTGCTCCAGAGCTGGGCGGCCGGTCCGGCGCCGCCGAGGTCGGTCTGCGGTTCGGGGCGGGCCGCGTCCGAGAAGTCGTCGACGACGTAGCCGACGGCGGCCTCTCGCGGCGGGTGCAGCGTCGTGGCGCCCAGGCCCAGCGGTTCGATCACCCGCTCGGTCACGACCTCGGCCCAGGTGCCGCCGCGCAGCTTCGCGACCAGCTGCCCGAGCACCGCGAAGCCCAGGTTCGAGTAGTGGAAGCGGCGGCCGTTGGGCAGCACCCGCTCGGCCCGGTCGAGCTGGGCCAGCACCTCGCCGTCGTCGGGCGCCCGCAGCGTGTCCCAGATGTCCCCGTACGGCTCCCGCTGGAACCCGGCCGTGTGCGACAGCAGCCGCCGGACCGTCGCGTCGCCGTGGGCCGGCACGGACAGGTGCTTGGCGATCGGGTCGTCCAGGTCGAGCAGCCCTTCGTCGCGGGCCTGCATGACGAGCACGGCCGTGAAAGTCTTGGTGATCGAGCCGATCCGGAACCGGGTGCCGGGGCCGAGCGGGTGCGCCGGGTTGCCCGAATCGCCGACAGTCAGCACCCAGGGGTCGCGGTCGGCGCGGTGCAGAGCGACGGCGAGGGCGGGTACGCGGCCGTCAGCCTGCGCCTTGCGGACGGCCCGTTCGTAGCGGACCGGGGGATGGCTCTCCATCCCCAAGATCCTAAGGTGGCAGCGACGGGCACGAAGGATGGGAGCGCTTCCATGACCGATGTCGAGCATCTGCTCACACAGTTGAGCCTCGAGGAAAAGGTCTCGCTGCTCGCCGGGCAGGACTTCTGGTCGCTACCGGCGATCGAGCGGATCGGGCTGCGCTCGCTGGTGATGTCGGACGGGCCGATCGGGGTGCGCGGCGTCGGCTGGGCGCCCGACGACCCGTCGATCGCGCTGCCCAGCCCGACCGCGCTGGCCGCGGCCTGGGACGTCGAGCTCGCGGAGCGGGCCGGGCAGCTGCTGGGACAGGAGTCGCGGCGCAAGGGCGTGCACCTGCTGCTGGGGCCGACGGTCAACCTGCAGCGCACGCCGCTGGGCGGCCGCCACTTCGAGTGCTACTCCGAGGACCCGCTGCTCAGCGGGGAGATCGCGGTCGGCTTCGTCCGGGGCGTGCAGCAGCACGGCGTCGGCACGACGGTCAAGCACCTGGTGGGCAACGACTTCGAGACCGATCGCATGGAGGTCGACGTCCGGATCGGCAACCGGGCGCTGCGCGAGATCTACCTGGCCCCGTTCGAACGCGTCGTCGAGGAGGGCGGCTGGGGCGTGATGAGCGCCTACAACAGCGTCAACGGGCAGTCGATGGCGCAGAACGGGCCGATCCAGGACGAGATCCTCAAGCGCGAGTGGGGCTTCGACGGGATCGTGGTCTCGGACTGGCGGGCCGCGCGCTCGACGGTCGGCGCCGCGCTGGGCGGGCTCGACATCGCGATGCCGGCGCTGGAGAACCCGTGGGGCGACAAGCTGGTGGCCGCCGTCCGGGCCGGCGACGTGCCCGAGCAGGTCGTCGACGACAAGGTGCGGCGCGTGCTGCGGCTGGCCCAGCGGGTCGGCGTGCTCGACGGCGGGCCGGCCGTGACGCCGCCCGAGGACCTCGACGGCGACGCCATCGCGCACGAGGTGGCAGCGCGCTCGTTCGTCCTCGTACGCAATGAGAACTTCGCTCTTCCCCTCGAGCCGGCCGCCCTGACCAAGGTCGCGGTGATCGGCGCCCTGGCCGCCGACGCCCGGGTGCTCGGCGGCGGCAGCGCCCAGGTCTCGCCGCCGCACGTGATCTCACCGCTCGACGGCCTCAAGGAGCGCCTGTCCGGAGTGGACGTCGAGTACGCGACCGGCGCCGACCCGCGCCCGTTCCTGCCCGCCGCGCACGGCCCCGGCTGGACCCCCACGACGGTCACCATGGGCGACTACTCGTTCGTGGTCGACCCGGCCGCGGTGCGCTGGATCGGCTCGCTGCCCGGCGGGCTCGACCCGGCCGGCATCGACGAGATCCGCCTGGAGACGACGTTCACGCCCGAGGCCGGTGGCGAGCACACCTTCGCGGTCTCCGGCTTCGGCACGTTCGAGCTGCGGGTGGGCGATGAGCTGCTGTACGAGGGCACGCTGCACCCCCCGGGCGCGACCCGGGCCGACCTGCTGCTCTCCCCGCGCGAGCAGCGGGCCACGGCCACGCTGGAGGCCGGGGTGCCCGTCCCGGTCGTGATCCGGCAGAGCATCGCCCGCGGCATGGCCCACACGGTCTCGACCACGCTCGGCCACCGCCCGCCCGGCCCCGATGACGAGGGCCTGATCGCCGAGGCGGTGCGGCTGGCCGCCGGCTCGGACGTCGCCGTGATCGTGGTCGGCACCACCGAGCAGACCGAGTCCGAGGGCTTCGACCGCACGTCGCTCGCGCTGCCCGGCCGGCAGGACGAGCTCGTGTCGCGGGTGGCCGCGGCCAATCCCCGTACGGTCGTGGTCGTCAACGCCGGCTCCCCGGTGCTGCTGCCGTGGGCCGACGAGGTCGCGGCGGTGCTCCTCACCTGGTTCCCGGGGCAGGAGGCGGGCGCCGCGCTGGCCGACGTATTGCTCGGCGTGACCGAACCCGGCGGCCGGCTGCCCACGACCTGGCCGCGCCTCGAGGCGGACTGCCCGGTGCTCGCGGTCGAGCCACGGGACGGCGTGGTGTCGTACGAGGAAGGGATCTTCGTCGGTTATCGCGGCTGGCTCCGTTCCGGCGTGGCTCCGCTGTACGCGTTCGGGCACGGCGCCGGCTACACGTCCTGGCAGTACGACGAGCTGAACGTCAACGAGACGGAGGCCGTGGTGACGCTGACCAACACCGGCGCACGGGCCGGACGCGAGGTCGTGCAGATCTACGTCGGGCCGTCGCCGGTCGACCCCGACCGGCCGGAACGCTGGCTGGCCGGCTTCGCGAACGTCGAGGCGCTGCCCGAGGAGACGGTGACCGTGCGCATCCCGCTGCCGCCGCGGACCTTCGAGACGTGGGCCGACGGTGGCTGGCAGCGCCGCCCGGGCGAATACCGGGTGATCGCCGCGCACGCCCTGGACGACCCCCGCCTGACCGCCACCCTCAAGATGTAGACAGGCTCACAGAAGATCCCCTGTGGACAAGCCGTCCGGCCCGCCCCGCCCGGTGTAATTTGGGCCCGCCCCCTGGTCGGGCGGGGTGGGCCGAGTGGGCTGGTTGCGGGACTGCCACGCCGACCACAACGTCGCATAACGCCCACCCGCGGCCACCAGATCGTCGTGGGCGCCTTCCTCGACCACGGCCCCGTGCTCGAGCACCACGATGCGATCGGCCCCGGCTGCCTGGGTCAGCCGGTGCGCCACCAGCAAAGTGGTGCGCCCCTTGGTGGCCGCCAGCGCCGACTCCTCCAGTTCGCGCGCGCCCGAGCTGCCGGCCTCCGCGGTGGCCTCGTCCAAGACGGCGATCGCCGGGTCGAGCAGCACCAGCCGGGCCAGCGCCAGCTGCTGCGCCTGGGCCGCGGTCAGCGGGTGCCCGCCCTCACCCACCACGGTCGCCAGGCCCTGCGGCAGCGTGCGGGCCCAGTCCAGCGCGCCGACCAGCGCCAGCGCCGCCTCGGCGGCCTCGGTCGTCGCGCCCGGGCAGGCCAGCCGCAGGTCCTCGATCAGCGGACCGGCGAAGACATGCACCTCCTGACTGATGATGGCCACGATGCCGGGCGCGAGCTGGTCGACCGGCACCCCACCGGCGGTGGCCGTGCCCGTCAGCGGGCGCAGGACGCCGGCCGCGATCGAGGCGACCGTGGTCTTGCCGGCCCCGGTCGAGCCGACCAGCGCGACCCGCTCCCCCGGCGCCACGCGCAGGCTGATCCCGCGCAGCACCGGCACCCGCTCCTCGTACCCGAAGGTGACGTCGCGCAGGGTCAGGTCGGCGGCGGCCAGCGGGCGCACGCCGGTCGGAGCCACCGGCAACGTGCCCACCCCGACCAGCCGGGCCAGTCCGGCGCCGGCCGCCTGGATCTCGTCGAACGTGAACAGGATCATGGAGACCGGGTTGAACAGGCGGTGGAACAGAACCGCGGCCGCGGCGGTCTCACCGACCGTCACCCAGCCACTGCGCACGTACCAGAAACCGGCGACCAGAATGGTGGCCAGCCCCATCAGCTCGGCCCGGTTGATCCGCCCGACGAACCGGGTGAACAGCGCGAACACTCCGACCGAGAGATCCCGGGCGCGCGCCGAGGCGTCGTTGATCGCGTCCAGGTGGCGGCGTTCGAGCCGGTACGCGTGGACCGTACGCACCCCCTGCAGGCTCTCCATCAGCAGCTGCGAGCGGGCGCCGACCGCGGCCCGCTCGGCGGCGTAGATGGGCGCCGACCGCGGCAGGTACCAGCGCAGCGCGAGCAGGTAGGCGGGCATGGCCGCGAGCCCGGCCAGGCCCAGCCGCCAGTCCAGTCCGAACATCCCGGTCACACTGAGCAGGGCCAGGAACAGCGCCGAGATGACGGCCGGCAGCACCTCGGCCGCCGCCGCGCCGACCGCGGCCACGTCGGCTCCGACACGGGCCAGCAGGTCGCCCCGCCCGGCCCGGTCGAGCGTGGTGGCGGGCAGGCGCAGCGCGACGCTGACCGTCTGCTCGCGCAGGTTGGCCAGGATGCGCTCGCCGAGACGAGTGACCAGGGTGGTGGTGGCCCCGGCGGCGATGCCGCCGAGCAGGGCGATCCCGGCCACGAGCAGGCCGATGGGCACGAGGGCGGCCGAGGCGGCGCCGTCCCGTACGAGATCGACCAGGTGACCGAGCGCGGTGACCGGAACCACCGAGGCGGCGGCCGCGCCCAGCCCGGTGGCCACCGTGAACGCCAGTTCGAGCCGGCGGAGCCGCAGCTGCGAGCAGAGCCACAGCCAGGTCTGCCGCGGGGTCGCGATCGGAAGGGCGTGAGTCACCGCAGCACCACCGCCTGGTAGGTCTCGTCGCCCGCGGCCAGCGAGGCGTGCGTCCCGGTCGCCACCACGCGGCCGCCGCGCACCACGATCACCCGGTCGGTCACGGCCAGCAGAGCCGGGCTGGTGGTGATCAGCAGCGTCCCCAGCGTCGAGCCGGGCCGGTGGCGCAGCTCCCGGATGCCGCGGGCGATCGCGTGCTCGGTCACCGCGTCGACCGCTGTGGTCGGCTCGTGCAGCACCAGCAGCCGCGGGCCGGCCAGCAACGCGCGGGCCAGGGCGAGTCGTTGCCGCTGACCGCCCGAGAGCGCCGCGCCCCGGTCGGCGATTGCGTGGTCGAGCCCGTCCGGGTGGGCCGCCACCACGTCGTCGGCGGCCGACGCCCGCAGCACCTCGCCCAACTGGTCCGGGCCGGCCGGTTCGAGCAGGTTCTCGCGGATCGTGCCGCTGAACAGCTCGGGCAGGTGGGGCGCCACCAGCACGTCCGGGGAGCCGTCGTCGAGCAGCGCTACCAGCGCCCCCGCGTCCGGCTCGACCACCACCCCGACGCACTCGCCCGCCACCGGCGGCACCGGGCTGGCGCCGGTCGGCGGAGCGGCCGGGCAGAGGTCGAGCACCGCCTCGATCCGTTCGGCCGAGGCCCGCGACGACGCGAACCAGCCGGGTGCGGCCGAGAGCGTGGCGAACGGCTCACCCAGGAAGGCGGCCAGGCCGATGACCGTCACGAGTTCGCCCGCCGAGATGCGCCCGCTCAACGCGAACCAGCCCGCCAGGATCGCGATGCCGCAGGCCACCAGCGTGCTGACGGTGTCCGAGGCGGCCTGGAACCAGCCCAGCGTCTTGGCCGCGCGCAGCGTGGCGCTCAGCGACTCGCGGCTGACGTCGCGGTAGCGGTGGGCGGCGGCGTCCTGGGCGCCTATCCCCCGCAGCGGGCGCAGCCCGGTGACCAGGTCGGTGGCGAGCGATGCGGCCCGTCCCGCGACCTCCTGCCGGGCGGCGACCCGGCGGGTGATCCGAGGCGCCGCCCACTGCAACCCGACCAGCACGACGGGGGTTCCGAACAACACCATCAGGCCCAGGGGTACGGAGATCAGGCACAACCCGACCGCGCTGATGGCAGTGGCAACCAGCGCCCCGAACAGCCGGGGCAGATAGTCCAGCAGATACGACGTGGTGTCGGCGTCGGTCGTCGAGATGGTCAGCACGTCGCCGGTGCGCACCTCCGTCCGCGGGTCGAGCACCTTGGCCGCCACCTCGAGCCGCAGCCCGTGGGCCTCGTCGGCGATCGCTCGCATGAGCTGCCGCGTACCCGCCCGGTAGGCGACGGTCAACACGAGGAACAGCGCGGCCAGGGTGCTGACCCAGAACGCCAGCATGCCCAGGTGCCCGGGCGCGACGGCCCGGTCGACGATGACGCCGATCAGGATCGGGACGACCGCCTGGCAGCCCTGGTGCAGCCCGATCAGCAGGCTGCCGGACGCGACCCGGCCACGGTTGCGGAGCAGCGTCCGCCACAGCAGGGTCATGCCCACGGGAAGGTCGGCGGGTAATCGACAGTCATCGACTATCGACCTTGGCCCGGCTGCTTCATCAGATCAAGACCGGAGAGCACTCGAGCGACTTCTCTTAGTCACGTCCGGCCGCGTCTCGTGGTCGCGCCGGACCGCGTCGGAAGGTCGACTCCGCCGCCAGATCTAACTCATTGTGACCAACGTCGCTGACACGTAGAGTAGTTCGAGCCTAAAGTGTGTTGGTCCGGTTGATCCGTTAAGCCCGTTAGGACGCCTTGCATGTCGCGGATTCCTGAGCTCGACGCCAAGGCCCTGGCCCGGCACTGCGCCGCGGCGCTGGCGGCGCATCCGACCGGCGGACGCTTTGCCGCGCTGGCCGTCGGGCCGACCGACCCGACCGCCGACGTCGCTCGCACGGTGGCGCCGTCGAGCGCAACCGAACACGACGTGAACAGCATCTTCATGATCGTGCTGGACCGGCGGACCGGGCTGCCGGCGGGGGTCGGCCAGGTCGTCCGCGGGGGTGGCCGCGCCCTGGACGACGGCCCCGAGCGGATCGGGCGGGACCTGTCCGCGGTGGTCGAGGCGCACGGGCTGCACGACGGCGGCACCATCTGGGATCTCGCTACTCTGAGTGTTCTCCCCGACTACCGTAACGATCGTTCGGCCGTTACTGTAAGTGCTCTTTTGTATCGTTCGCTGCTGCGGGCGGGCCAGCGCGCGGGCGTACGCCATCTGGTTGCTCTGCTCGACCAGCGCGCCCACGACGAGCTGACGCTCCTCGGCTTCCCGTTCGTGCCGATGGCCGGCGCCGAACCGGCCGGCGGGGTGCACGCGGTCTACGCGCCCTTCGCCGCCGTGGAGGCCGCGATCGCCGCACAGGGCCGTCGCCTGCGCCGCCTCACCGGCCCGTTCGCCGGCCACCTGCCCGCGCGGGGCCTGCGCCGCCTGCCCGCGCGCCGCTTCGCTGCCCGCCTGTCCGACCAGGTCGCCACCGGCCGCGACCTCGACGAGCACATCCTGCTGCCCGGCCTGGAACGCCGCCGCTACCGCGGGCTGCGCTCACCATCGGCCTAACCGGGCGGACAGCACGGACAGCGCGGCCACGCCCGCCGTCGAGGTGCGCAGCACCTCGCGGCCCAGCCGGACGGCCTTCGCCCCGGCGCCGGTGAACGCCTCCAGCTCCGCGTCGCTGATGCCGCCCTCGGGGCCCACCACCAGCGCGATCTCGCCCGACGCGGGCAGGCCGGCCGCGGGCAGCGAGCCGGTCGCCTCCTCGTGGAGCACAAAAGCCGCGTCCGCGGCGGCCAGGCGGGCCACGATCTGCTTCGTCGAGCAGTCCGGGTCGCCGCCGACCAGCGGCAGCCACGCCCGCCGGGCCTGCTTGGCGGCCTCGCGAGCGGTGGCCGCCCACTTGTCGCGGGCCCGGGCGCCCCGGTCGCCGCGCCACTGCGCCACCGAGCGGGACGCGGCCCAGGGCAGGATCTCGTCGACGCCGATCTCGGTCATCGCCTGCACGGCCAGCTCGCCGCGGTCGCCCTTGGCGATGCCCTGCACCACGACCAGGCGCGGGTCGGCCGCCGGCACGTGCTCACGATCGAGAATCTCGACGTCGACGCTGCCCTTGCGCACCGCGGTCACCTTCGCCGTCGCGCTGCCACCCCGTCCGTCGGCGAGGATCAGCGTCTCGCCGGCTCGCAGCCGTTGGACGTCGGCGGCGTGGTGCCCCTCGGGCCCGTCCAGCGTGTGACGGTCGGCTGCGGGCAGGGCCTCGACGAGAAACAGCGGTGCGGACACTCCGGCACGCTACCGAATCGGGCGGCCGCCCGTTCGGGGAGGACGGTTGCCGAGCGGTCCGTCTCGGGCCTGCACCGGTGCCCCAACCTGCGCGAGCGCAGCGACGAGCTGCGGGCCGCCGCCGAGGATCAGCCCCGGTCGCCGGGCCGGCGGTTGGTTCGCATGCGGGCGATCGCGTCGTCCCACTCGTCAGGCTCGCCGACGTCGCCGCGGGACATGAAGTGGTCGGCGTGCGAGATCGCGGCCCAGATCAACGCAACCGCCACCCCCAGGCCCAGCAGCGTGACAGCGCCCTGGGCGATGTCCTCGAGCCAGGCGTACCACTGGGGATAGAGCAGGGCCTCGACCTGCGGGATGCGGTCGCCGATGCCCTGCCACGTCATCGCCGTGAAGTAGTCGCGCAGGTAGCTCGGCCGGCTGGCGTCGGCCCCGATCGTCGTCAGCCCGATCAGGAAGATCGCGAAGCCGAGGCCCACGCCCCAGCTGCGCGCCCAGCGCACGCCCCGGCCGATCAAGGGCGCCAGGCCCGCGTACGCCACCCCGGCCGCGCCCAGCACGACCAGCAACGCCGCCCCCCGGCCGGCGCGGATCATCGCCGGAAGCGGCACACCGTACTCAGTCTCGACGTCTCTCATCAGGACCGTCAGCCGCTCGGCACCGGGAGAGGCCCAGTAGGCGAGGTCGAGCACCCCGGCGGCGAGCAGCAGGGCGCCGGCCGGCACCATCAGCCAGGCCAGCAGCGTCGCCACTCGCACACCCCGGGGCACTTCCACGCCCGCCATGCCCCGGATGTTAGACCTGCCGGGTCACGCGCTACTCCTCCGATCATCCCCAATCCTGAGGCGCCTGCTGGCGGGTCGTGACGTTGATCCGGTTGAAGAAGTTCGTCGTCGCGATCCACAGGACGAGCGCGGCCAGCTCCCGGTCTCCGAAGTGCTTGGCGGCCTCGTCCCAGACCGGGTCCGGCACCGGGTCCGGGCTGTCGGCGAGCCGGGTGGCGTGCTCGGCCAGGGCGAGCGCCGCCCGCTCGGCGTCGGTGAACCACGGCGTCTCCCGCCACACCGCCACCGTCATCAGCCGCTCGTCGGTCTCGCCGTTCTTGCGGGCGTTGCGGGCGCCCGACTCGACACAGGGCGCACAGCCGTTGATCTGGCTCGCCCGCAGGTGGACCAGCTCGAGCGTGGCCGGATCGACGCCGGCCGAGTGAGCCGACTTGTAGAGGATGTTGATCGCCTTGACCGAGTCCGGCAGATGAGCGGCGGGGTTGTCCATCCGAGCCTGCATGATGTTCTCCTCCGGTATGCGCGGCGGCGCGTCACATCGGCGCGCTCTGATCCGTCAGGGGTCCGACGGATGAAGCCGCCCCGGTGTGACCGATGTGGCGCACACCACAGAGGGAGAGACGATGAACGTGCAGGAGCGCTTCGAGCAGAACCGCCCACGGCTGCGCGCGGTGGCCTACCGCATGCTCGGCTCGCCCACCGAGGCCGACGACGCGGTGCAGGAGTCCTGGCTACGCCTCAACCGCACCGGCGCCGACCGCATCGACAACCTCGACGCCTGGCTCACCACGGTCGTCGGCCGCGTCTGCCTGGACATGCTGCGCTCCCGCGGCGCCCGCCACGAAGTCACCATCACGCCCGATCAACCCGCCGCAAGGCCGAACCCCGAGGACGAAGCCCTGCTCGCCGACTCGGTAAGCCTGGCCCTGCTGGTGGTCCTGGAGACGCTGACCCCGCCCGAACGGCTCGCCTTCGTGCTGCACGACCTGTTCGCCGTACCCTTCGACGAGGTAGCCCCCATAGTCGGCCGCTCACCCGACGCGGCCCGCCAGCTGGCCAGCCGAGCCCGCCGCCGAGTACGCGCCCAGCCTGCCGAACGCCCCGCCGGCCGCGAGGTGGTCGACGCGTTCCTGGCCGCCTCCCGCAACGGAGAATTCGAAACGCTGCTGAGCCTGCTCGACCCCGACGTACGCCTGCGCGTCGACGCCTACGGCCAGGAGCAGCTGTCCCTCCCGGCCGAAATGCAAGGATCGGACGCGCTGGCCCGCTTCTTCACCGGAAAGGCCCGCAACGCCGAGCCGGCCCTGGTCGACGGCGCCCTGAGCATCCGGGTCGCACCGGGCGACGACACCCTGCTCGTCATCACACTCACCGTAACCGACGGGCGCATCACCGCCTTCGACGCGATCACCGACACCGCTCGGCTGCGTGCGATGGAGATCCTGCCTTTGTGAGGCTCCTGCGTTGATGACCGTCAGCTGTTGCGGCATGCGGCGGAGTGTGGCCACTCGTCGTAGGCCGGTGTCTGAGGACGGCCGCCGAGTCCGCGACGTGGTGGACCGGCGAAGTGCGGCCCCTCACCGTGGGCACTGGCTCGGCACGGCTGCCAGGCGGGCGACGTTGGGGCTTGGCGGAGTGCGGCCACTCACCCCGAGCCGACGGCTGAGCACGGCTGCCAGGCCGGCGACGTCGGGGCTCGGCAGTGTGCCGCCTCTCCGTGGTGAGTGGGTAGCTGGGCAAGCCCGCGACATTATGGTCGGGCCCGGCGCTGGCAATTGCCCGAGCAGGGAAACACTCCCCTGAGTGCTGGCTGCACATTTTTAGAGTGGCGTATCTATGCACACCATTTCACTCAGCCTAACACTTGATCGCGACCGGTAATGGCTTCCCTATTACGTCCCGCTTCGCTCGGGAATTCTGCTCGCCCGGTCACTCCTCAGCCGCCTTGCGTGCCCTTGATCTTATGTCGGCGCGAGCGAGTGGAGCCGAAGTCGCTTAGCTTCGTGGCAACTACGTCGCGGTCCAGGCAACCGGCCAACAGAGCCGCCCTGAATAATTGTTCAATTCCGCAACCTTGTGGATAGGCAACCTAATTTGGCATGATCGACTGCCCGGCGGGGTAGGCATTCGCTCAGCCGACGCGGGACAATAAACGTATGCGGCAGCTACAGTTATTCAGCACGGTAGAGCTGGCGAAAATACGTGACCGAACCCGGCGCCGAAACTATTCACCCGCGGGCGAAGAGTTCCGCCGCGAGCACGAGCGTCACCGCGCCTGGGGTTTACAACAAAGGCACGCCGCCAAGCCGTCTCCGCCGTGAAGCCGCCGAGTCCGAGCCGAGCCGCAGACCCGAACCACTCGCGCGTTCCTCCGGCATCCCAGCCCAGCGTCAACCCACACCAGTATCAAAGTCAGCAACACACGCAGCCGTGCAGGTCACCGCCCCACCCCAGCCGCCCGCGCAGGCCGCCGCCCCACCCGAGCCGGCTAGGCAGGTCGCCGCCCCACCCAAGCCGACCAGGCAGATCGCCGCCCCACCACGGCCAGTCGAACCGATCACCACCCCACCACGGCAAGCCGACAAGGTCACCAGCCCACCACGGCCAGTCGGGGTAATCGCCTCACCGCAGCCAGCCGAAACAGACGATCAGCCCAGAGCAACTAACCGGGCAGATCGGTGCCCCACCGAAACCAAACGACGAGGTGACCGCCTTACCGCAGCCGGCCGAACAGGTCACAGCCCACCAGCGCGACCGACAGACCATCCGGGACAAGCGATGCAAGCCGCGAATCCAGCTACTCCGGATCGACGGCACAGGATCCACACCGACCCCGCACACCTGCAAGCCCAGCCACGCTCTCGCTTATCGCAATGCCGCCCACCCAGAGACCAGCCCAGCCGCCCAAATCCCGCAACCGGCCGCACCAGCCCTCACACACGACGCCGCCCGCCTGGCCAGCCGCCCGGCCACCCACATCCCGCTTCAGGCCACACCAAGCCTCACGCACAACGCCGCCCGCCTGGCCAGCCGCCCACATCCCGCTACAGGCCACACCAAGCCTCACGCACAACGCCGCCCGCCTGGCCAGCCGCCCAGCCACCCACATCCCGCTTCAGGCCACACCAAGCCTCACGCACAACGCCGCGCGCCCGGCCAACCACCCACATGCCACTTCGGGCCTACACCAAGCCTCACCTAAGACGCCGCCTGCCGGACAACCAGTCCAGGGCCATACCGCACTCACGGCTCCGCCCACCTGGCAAGCAGCCCAGCCAACACCGTCCCCGCCAGCCGCGGCACTCACCTCAAGCACCACGCCGCTCGCCCATCGACCCCCGCCATGCAAAATGCCGGCAGCCGCGGCGAATCAAGTCGCCCGCCAATGCGCCCGGCACTCCCCACAGACCCCGCCCTCCCAGTCAAGCGGTTCTTTTGTCACATTCACCGCGACCTGGCGCCGCGTTGCGGAAGACGACTGTGCGACCCTCCGCGACGGCCGAGCGCTGGCCGACCGCCGAGCGTGACGGCATGCACGTCGGCCGGCGTGCCCGACCGGCGGCATGAGCGGACGCTACGTGCGTGGCCTCCGGCGACCCGATGCCCGAGCCGAGGCCGGCTTGTCGATGTGCGGCCCTAAGGTATGGGGCGTGACGCCGTATATCGACGAGGACCTGCACGATGCAGAGTTCCGTGAGTGTGATTTGACCGGGGCGCGCCTGATCGGCGTCGTCATGCAAGATGTCGTGATCGACGGGCTGGTCACCAACCTCGTAGTGAACGGTGTCGAAGTCACGCAGTACGTCGAGGCAGAGCTCGACCGGCGTCATCCGGTGCGGGTGCTGATCCGCTCCGAGGACCCTGCCGACCTGCGCGAGGCAGCGCGTCAGCTCCATGCCGGCTGGGCCGCAACGATCGAGCGGATCCGCCGGACGCCCGGCATCGAGCGCCGCAGCGTGAACGACGAGTGGTCGGCCGTGCAGACCCTGCGCCACCTAGTTTTCGTCCACGACTCGTGGTTCCGCCGCTGCTGCCTGGGCTCGACGGAGCTGTTCACGCCCATGGGCATCGGGACGAGCGTCGAGCCGTACCGCGGAGCGCACGGGCTTGACCTCTCGTGCGATCCGGCCCTGGACGAGATTGTGAGCGTGCGTAAAGCACAGGCCGCCGAGTTGGAGGCATGGCTCGACAAGGTCACCGCTGTCCAGCTAGCCACCCGAGCGCCGGTGCCCGACGACGATGTCTGGCCGCCGTACGCCCGAGGCCGCTCGGTGCGGCAGTGCCTCGGCACGGTGCTCAACGAGACCTTCGAGCACCACGGCTTCTGCGTCCGCGACCTGGACCTGATTCGGGCACAGGACGCTGAGTAGGGCCGGCCATCGACTCAGCATCTTGCCAATGCGGATATCGCTGACTGTCTGCGCGGGGCCGAGCTGCTGGCCCCAGAGCTGGACACGGTACTTCTCGAGTGTCCGGCGGCCGCACCGTAGTCCTTCTCGCGCCGGCCGATCCGGGCATCAACCCATGAGAGAGACCGGCCACGGCCCGTTGCGGCTCTCGGCCCGAGGTCTTGACCAACTTGTTCTTCGACGCAGATCGAATGTTCGTATGGTGCCCGCCGCTCCAGGGGGACCCCCACCACGACCATTGTCCAGAAAGTGACCGATCTTCGAGAGCAGCCAGACGCAGCCCTGTGGATAACTCGCCATTGTGGACAACTAGAAGGTCAGCACGACCCGCCCGTCGGCGTCGCCCGCCACCTGTCGATTCCAGGCGGATTCGACGTTGGTGAACGGCACCACCTCGTGCGACACGGTCAGGCGGCCGGCGGTGGCGTGGTCGGCCACCACGCCGAGCGAGTCGGCACGTTCGCCTACGGACAGAGCGTTGTTGGTGTAGCCGAGGATCTTCAGTGAGCCGCTGCGCAGCGTTGCCGAGTCGAGGGGTGCGGTGGCGCCGGCTGAGCTGCCCAGGTTGACCAGGCGACCACCTGGGCGCAGCACTCTCAGGGCGGCCGCGGCGGGGATTCCGAAGACCGGGTCGAGCACCAGATCGACCAGGCCGGAGACGGCGCGTAGGCGGTCGGCCAGCGCTGCCGGGTCGTCGTCGGGTAGTAGGGGGACTGCCTCTTCGGCGCCCAGTTCCACGGCGCGTTCGAGTGCGGCGGTGGAGCGGGAGACGGCGATGACCCGGGACGCGCCGGACAGCAGGGCCAGCTGGATCGCGGCCTGGCCGACCACTCCGCCCGCGCCGAGCACGAGCACCACCTCGCCCTCGGTGAGGCGGCCGGTGCGGGTGAGCGCGGCGTGGGCGGCCACGGCCGAGAGGCCCAGGGCGGCGATCAGGGTCAGTGGCGCCTCGGGTGGGAGGGGCACTACGTCGACGTACGGGATGGAGACCGCGCCCGTCATGCTGCCGTCGCCGGGGCGCATGCCGGCTGAGGTGGCGAACCAGACGGGCGTGCCGTCGTCGCGCCGGCCCACGCCCTGCACGCCGGGGACGTACGGGGTCGCGGGTTGGCCGAAGTAGCTGGTGCCGCTCGCGCAGAGCACGTCCAGGGGGGTGATCGGCGCCGCGGCGACGGTGATCGGCACCTCGCCCGCGTGGGGCACCGGCGGCCGCCGCTCCTCGATGGACGGCGGCCGGCCGCAGACGCGGAGCACGGCCGCCGGGATCATGTGGCGATGTCCGGGTAGGGCATGTCGAAGTGGGCGAGCCGCGCGCCGAAGGCCTTCTGGTATTCCAGCGGCTCGGTGTTGTCCCGCTCGAACATGGCGATGAACAACGTCAGCGTGAGGAACGGGTGGGCGCCCAACTCGAAGAGGCGTACGTGGTCGTGGCCGATCAGCGCCTGCCGCTCGTCGTCGGTGAAGCGCAGCCACGTGCTGGCCTCACCGCTGTGGCAGTTGAGCACGGCGTTGGCCCGGTCGTCCTCCCACCACGTCACCAGCTCACGAGGGGACGAACGGTAGCGCTCCACCAGGTCGGGGTCGCGGTCCACCGTGTACAGGAACTTGTCGAGCAGATACTTGCTCACCGCACGCCTCCCTGTGTGGGGTACCAGGTGAAGTAGGCCTCCATGGTGTGGAACAGGTCAAGGGTGTCGACGTAATCGGCCTTGGCCCCGGCGCCGGCTACTCCCATCATCAGCATGAAGTCCATGAAGCCGTGGGTGGCGTTGCCCGGCGAGTGCAGGCTGTCCAGGGTCACCTCGCGCAGGCAGTTGTCGAGGTCGCCGGAGGCGATCCACTCGACGGCCCGGCGGTCGAATTCCGGGTCGGGGCCGTGCGGCCCGAACTGCCGCGGCCCGCCCAGCTCGAGCGACAGGTGCCCGGTGCCGATGATCGCGACCCGCAGGTGGGACGGCCACTGCTCGACGATCTGGCGGATGGTCTCGCCCAGTTTGACGAAGCGTGAGGGTTGCGGCAGCGGCGGCGCGAAGATGTTCGTGTAGATCGGCACGATCGGCAGGTCGGCCTCGGGGCGCAGCGTGATGATCGGGCAGGTGATGCTGTGGTCGATCCGCAGCTCGTTGCTGAACGCGAGGTCGAAGCCCTCGTCGAGCCCGTTGCGCAGGATGTGCGCGGACAGATCTTCCTGACCCTTGAGCAGCATGCGGGGGAGGCCGAACTCGCGCTCCTCGTTGTACCAGTTGGCGTCGTAGAAGGGCGCCTTGCCCACCAGGAACTGCGGCATGTTGTCCAGCCACAGCTGGTGGAAGTGGTCGGAGCCGACCATCACCAGCACGTCCGGGTTGGCGCGGGTCAGCGTCTCACGGAAGGCGAGGATCTTGCGCTCCCACTCGTCCGCGAACGGCGGCCGGTCCTCACCGGTGGCGGTGCTGGCCTTGTAATAGAACGGGTGGTGAGTGGAGGCGATGACCGCGACAATGCTGGCCACGGATTCTCCTTAAGGTTCGTAGACGGCGTTACGGTCGACGGTGCGATAGATCTCCATGCCGAGCGGCCGCCGGCGTTCCTCGGCCAGGTGCCCGAGCAGGCCGGCCGCGCGGGCCAGCAGCGCGAAGCCGCGCAGCAGGTCGATGGGGAGTCCGAGGTCGGCCAGGGCCGCTCCGCACACGCCGGCCCCGTTGAGCGGCAGCCGGCGGCCGAGCACGTCGGGGTGCACCCGGCCGATCGCCTCGAACAACTGCAGGTGCGGGCCGCGGAGGCCCTCCTCCGAAGCGATCCGGATCAGCACCGGCGTACGCGGGTCTTCCTCTTTGTGCACCGGATGGCCCAGTCCGGGGACGAAACGCCTCTCGGCCTTGGCCTGGCGGACGGCCTCGAGCGCGATCGCGTCGTAGTCCGGCTCGTCGCCCGCGCCCTCCAGCAGGGAAGCCAGGAAGCGTCCACAGTCCTCGGTCACGCCGAGGAAGCGCGACCCACCGCCGAGCAGGCCGGCGGCGAGGGCGCCCTGGATGGATTCCGGCGCCGACAGGTACGTGAGCCGGGCCGCGATCGCCGTCGGCGTGAAACCGTGGTCGGCCAGCGCTACCAGCACCGCTTCGAAGACCCGTACCTCGGAAGAAGTGGGACGACGGCGGGTGACCAGCCAGAAGGCGAGCTCACCGAAGCCCACCTGCCCCATGAGATCCGCCGCCAGATCCTGCCCGAGCAGCGAGATCGTGTCGGGTGTGGACGTGCCGATGCCGGTCGGGAAGCTCAGCTCCTCAGCCACTTGCGGATCTCCTCGCCGTGCTCGTCCAGCCCGGGCGGCGGCAGCTCGTACCGCGCCCGTGAATCGCTGAAGGTGATGGGGTTGCGGATGCCGGGAATGCCGCCGGCGGTGACCACCGGGTCGAGCCCCAGCTCCTCGGCGAACGCGACGCCGCCGTCGATCGTGTTGATCGGCGCGCAGGGCACGCCGGCCGCGATGAGGTCGCGGAACCACTCGTCCTTCGTACGGGTGGCCAGGCGCTCGAGCAGGAGCGGGCGTAGCTGCTCGCGGTTGGCCGTACGGTCCTGGTTGCGGCCGAAGCGCGGGTCGTCCGGCAGGTCGGGCAGGTCGAGCACCTGGCACAGCTTGCGGAACTGGCCGTCGTTGCCGGCGATGACGATGAGCTCGCCGTCGGCGGTGGGCAACGGCTCGTACGGGAAGAGGCTCGGATGCGCGTTGCCCATGCGGAACGGGACGGTGCCGCCGGCGACGTAGCCGCTGGAGTGGTTGACCAGTCCGGACAGCGCCGAACTGAGCAGGTTGACCTCGACGTGCTGGCCGCGGCCGGTCTCGGCCCGGCGGTGCAGGGCGGCCAGGATGCCGATGTTGGCATGCAGGCCGGCCATCACGTCGAAGACCGAGATGCCGGCACGGTACGGCGAGCCGTCCGGGTCGCCGGTGAGGCTCATCAGCCCCGAGATGGCCTGGACCATCAGGTCGTACCCGGGCAGGCCGGCCCCCGCCCCGGTGCCGAAGCCGCTGATGCTCGCGTACACGATTTTCTCGTTGGCCGCGGCGACCGTGTCGTAGTCGAGTCCGAAGCGGGCCAGGCCACCGGGGCGGAAGTTCTCGATCATGACGTCGGCCCGGCGGGCCAGTTCCCGCGCGTCGGCCAGGTCGGCCTCGTTCTTGAGGTCGAGCGCGATCGATCGCTTGTTGCGGTTGATGCCCAGGTAGTAGGTCGAGACGTCGTCGCGGACCGGCGGCATCCAGGTGCGGGTGTCGTCGCCGCCCGGACCCTCCACCTTGATCACGCGCGCGCCGAGGTCGGCCAGCAGCATCGTCGCGTACGGCCCGGCCAGGATCCGGGAGAAGTCCGCGACCAGCAAGCCGTCCAGTGGGCCTTTCTCAGACATACCAACCGCCCGTTCTACGGACACCCGTCCGCTCGACCAGCTTGCCCCGGCGCACCCGACGTGTCAACGCCCGCTTCACACGGCCGAAACAAACTATTGACCCTGCAAGTGACCGGGAGCACACTGACGCCATTCGGCTTGCCCGCGATGCGGACAGCGGTCCGATTCGTTGAAAGGATGGGCGATGATCTTCCGAAACGGCCTCGTACTCACGATGGACGACTCACATACCGTGCTCGAGAACGCCGACGTGCTCGTGGTCGACGACAAGATCGCCGAAGTCGGGCCGAACCTGACCGCGCCCGACGGACACGAGGAGATCGACGCCTCCGGCGGCATTCTCATGCCCGGCATGGTCGACACCCACCGGCACATGTGGCAGACCGCCATGCGCGGTTACGGCGCCGACTGGACCCTCACCCAGTACTTCGTCTGGTACTACCTCGAGTCGGGCCGGCACTTCCGGCCCGAGGACATCTACGCCGGCAACCTGCTCGGCGCCCTGGAGGCGCTCGACTCCGGCGTGACCACCACGGTCGACTGGTCGCACGGCCTGCAGAGCACCGACCACGCCGACGCCGCGGTCGACGCGCTCGAGGCGGTGCCCGGCCGGTTCGTGCTCGCCTACGGCAACATCCAGCAGGGGCCGTGGGAGTGGGCGACCTCGCCCGAGTTCCAGGATTTCTACCGCCGGCGCATCGACGGTGGCCGGCTGGCCGGCTTCCAGATGGCGTTCGACGTCACCGGCGACCCCGCGTTCCCCGAGAAGGCCGCCTTCGAGGTCGCCCGTGAGCTCGGCGTCTCCGTCACCACGCACGCCGGCGTGTGGGGCGCCACCAACGACGACGGCATCCGGCTCATGCACGACAGCGGCTTCATGAGCCCGGGCCAGGTGTACGTGCACGCGGCCACGCTCTCCAGCGACTCGTACCACCGCATCGCGGCCACCGGCGGCTCGGTGTCGGTGTCGACCGAGAGCGAGCAGAGCGCCGGGCAGGGCTACCCGCCCACCTGGCAGCTGCGCAAGCACGGGATCCCGGTGTCGCTGTCGATGGACACCAGCGTGTGGTGGAGCGGCGACCTGTTCTCGGCGATGCGCTCCACGCTCAGCGCCGACCGCGTCCGCGAGCACATGGAGGCCCACGGCAAGCAGGAGACGGTCACCCACCACCACCTGCGGGCCGAGCACGTCGTCGACTGGAGCACCCGCGGCGGGGCCCGGGCCCTGGGCCTGGACTCGTCGATCGGCGCGCTCACGCCGGGGCGCCAGGCCGACGTGGTGCTGCTCAAGAACGACGCCTCGCCGGTCATGTTCCCCGTGCTCAACCCGTACGGGCACGTGGCCTTCCAGGCGCAGCGGGGCGACGTGCACACGGTGGTCGTGGGCGGCCGGGTGGTCAAGCGCGACGGCCGGCTGGTCGACGCGGATCTGGCCGCGGCCCGGGCCAAGGTCGGCGCCACCATCGACCACCTGCGCTCGACGCTGGGCGAGGACGCCTGGAAGCGCGGCATGAACCCGGACATCCCCGAGGCCCGCATGCTGCACAACCCTTATCAGTACACCAAGTAGGGTCCCGTTCCATGACCGACACCGGAAGGGGCGCGGGTCCGGATTTCATCGAGGCCCTGGCCCGCGGCCTCGACGTCCTGCGCTCCTTCCGCCCGGGCACACCCACGATGACGCTGAGCGAGATCGCCGGGCACACCGGGCTCGCCCGGCCCACGGTCCGCCGCATCCTGATCACCCTCGAGGCGCTCGGTTACGTGCGGGTCGACGGGCGGGGCTACGCGCTGACCCCGCGCGTGCTCGAGCTCGGCATGGCGTACGTGAACTCGTTGAGCATGTGGGACGTCGCCCGCCCGCACATGGAGAAGCTGGTCGCCCAGACCAACGAGTCGACCTCGATGGCCCAGCTCGACGGCAGCGACATCGTCTACGTGGCCCGGGTGGCGGTGCCCAAGATCGTCACGCTGGCCGTCACCATCGGCACCCGCTTCCCCGCGCCCGCCACCTCGATGGGCAAGGTGCTGCTGGCCGGCCTGCCCGCCGAGGAGCTCGCGGCCGTGCTCGACCAGCCCTCCCGCTCGGGCATCAGCGCGCGCCGGCAGCCCACGCCGGCCGAGCTCGACGCCTCCCTGCGCGAGGTCCGGGCCAAGGGGTGGGCGCTGGCCGACCAGGATCTGGCGCCCGGCATCCGGTCCGTCGCGACCGGCGTGCGGGACGGGGACGGCCGGGTGATCGCCGCGATCAACGTGACCGTGCACGCGGCCGAGACGTCCGTCGAGACCCTGGTCGAGGAGCACCTGCCCCGGCTGCTGCGCACCGCCGCCGACATCAGCCACGACTGGTCGCTGACCGGATCCGTTCCGGCCGTCACGGTCTGAGCGCTGCGGCCGGGCCCGAGTGGTGCCACCCTGTTCCGGTGAGGCTCGTATCCGATCTCTTCGATCCCGAACCGGCGCGATGGGGGCTGCGGGGCGACCCCTGGGTGTGGCGGGCCATGAGCGAGTACGTCGCCGGCCTCGCCCTGCCGCCGTCCGTGGGTGAGGTCGAGCGGCTGCTCAAGGCCACCTTCGACCGGGTGGTCGGCATCGACCTGGCCACCGAGAGCGCGCCCTGGGTCTACCGCGAGGAGTTCGCGCACGGCGGCCTGTCGAGCGGCAGCGTCCACCTGGAGACCTGGCGCTCGGAACTGCTGCCCACGCTGATCGACCGGGCGCGTTCCCGGCTGAGCGGCTGAGACCTCAGCAGACGGAGCCCGGGACGCACGGGTCGGACCGGCCCTCGCGCTCGGCCCGGTCGGCCTCGGCGATGGCGGCGTCGATGCGCTCGACCGACTCGGGCGAGGCGGCCGCCGCGATCTCGTGGGCGATCTTCTGCAGCTGGCGCACCTGTGCCGTCGACAGGTTGTCGAAGACCAGGCGCCGGGCTTCGCGTACGTGGGCGGGCGCAGCCGCCACCAGGGCGGCGTAGCCCTCGGGGGTCAGGAACGCCTGGACGCACCGGCTCTCGCCGTCGCTGCCGATGCGGCGCGTCACATAGCCCTGCTTCTCCAGCCGGCTGACCGCGTGCGAGAGCCGGGAGAGCGAACCGCCGGCAAGGTGGGCGAGGTTGCTCATCTGCACCGCGTGATCCTGCGGCTGGGACAGGTGGGACATGATCGAGTACTCGAAGAAATTGAGCCCGGAATCGCGCTTGAGCTGGGCGTCTATGGCGGCCGGGGCCGTCATCAGCATCGCGATCAGGGTCATCCACGCCGCGCGCTCTTCGCCGTCGAGCCAGGGGACGTCTTTCGGCGTGTCAACAGTCACGTCGAAAGAATACCGCCCTCCCGCACTTGAATGTTCAAGCCGAAGGTGTCAGCATTCCACTTGAACATTCAATCCCGTTGGGAGCATGCAATGACCGTTCTCCGCATCGACTCGAGCATCCAGGGCCCCGTCTCGGCCTCGAGCGAGCTGGCCGACGTCGCCGAGGCGGAGTGGACCGCCGTCCGCCCGGGCACCGCGTTCGTCCGCCGGCACCTCGGCGCCTCGCCCCTGCCGGCCGACGCCTGGGCGAACGCCGTCCACGCCAACTTCACGCCCGAGAGCCAGCGGACCGATGCGCAGCGCGCCGCGGTGGCCCTGGCCCAGCAGCTCACCTCCGAGGTGCGCGACGCCGAGGCCGCGATCCTGGCCCTGCCGCTCTACAACTACGGCGTCTCCCAGCACGTGAAGAGCTGGATCGACCTGGTCATGGCGGGCACCCCCGACCCCACGGAGCGGCTGCTCGACGGCAAGCCGGTCATCGTGCTCACCACCCGTGGCGGCGGCTACGGCCCCGGCACCCCGCGCGAGGGCTGGGACCACAACACCGCCTACCTGCGCCGCGTCGTCGGGGACATCTGGGGCGCCGACCTGACCCTGATCGAGCGCGAGCTGACCCTGGCCGGCGTCAACCCGGCCATGGACGCGCTGCGCGACACCGCCGAGCTGCTGAAGAAGGCCGCGCACGAGGCAGCCACCCACGCCGGCCGGACCCTCGCCTCCCGCTGATCTCTCTCGTCCGGCTCTCGTTCGGCTCTCACCGCCCCCGACACGACCGGAAAAGTCGCTTCTGCGGGGCGGCGAAACGGAGTCACCCCTGAATAAGATCGCCGACCATGGAGACCACGGTGGCGGCGGTGTACTGCGAGGGCTGGGACGACGGGGTGGTCAACCCGCTCACGCAGGATCAGGCCGAGTCGCGCGACTCCGCCGGCGAGCCGTACTCCGTGGTGCTGCTCGCCGGCGGCCGCCCGCACACCGTGCTCGACATCTCCTGGGCCGAGGGGTACTGCGCTGTCACCCGCTACGACGCCGAGGGCCGGCGGATCGCCGTCCACGAGTTCCGCCGGGCTCCCGAGGGTGACCTGTTCCTGCGCGAGTCGAAGACGTGGCACGACCCGGCAGGCACCGGCGCACGGCACCGGACCAGCTGGCAGATCGGCGGCCGCCGCAACGACTCGATCGAGCCCGCGGGCGACCGCGGCGGCCGGCACACCTTCTCGGACGGCGGCTTCACGCCCCCGCGCCTGCCGATCCCGGCCTTCGGACGATGGAAGGCCCTGCTGGACAGCGCGGCCCGTGTGCACGCCGAGGCCTGCGTGAGGCAGTTCGCCGAGATCTGCGCGGTGCCCCGGGTGATCGACGGCCCGTTCCGGATCAACAACGACTCGCCCGGGGCTCAGGACCTCCCGGTGCGTACCTCCGACGAGCGCCCGTGGCACCCGCCGCGCCCGCTCCAGCCCCGCGGACTGGCTTCGCTGTTCCGCGACGGTGCGGAGCGCACGGTCGGCGACCGCCGGATGCGCCTGTCGACCCGCCCGGCGGGCAAGCTCAACCTGCCGTCGGGCCGCCTCGTGGCCGCCGACCCGTCCTCGCTGGACTACGGCGAGGAGCCGTTCCTGACCACGGTCCCGGCCGGCACCTACCCGGTGACCGTCAGCCTGGCCACCTTCACCGACGACCCCGCCCACACCCGCGTGGCGGCGGTGCGGATCGACATCAGCGACCGGCACCCGGTGCGCTGGGAACTGGCCCTGCGCGACGGCCAGGACCTGCTCGACCTGGGCTACGGCGAGTTCTTCGGTTTCGGGGTGGACGCCGGCCTGGCCTGCTTCGTCGACGAGGACAACCGCGAACGCCTGACCGACGAGTGGCAGTCCTTGGAGCTGCGGGATCCACGCTTCGTCACGCTGTCGGGTGGCAACATGATCGCCTGGTCCAGCGGCTGGGGTGACGGCGCCTACCCGACGTGGATCGGCCGCGACCACTCGGGCCGGGTCACCTCGTTCATCGCCGACATGCTGCTGTTCCCCTCGGACGACTGACCCGCTGCTGGCGGCACATAATGCCGTTCAGGAGGCGACCATGAGCACGCCGACGCCGGTCGTTGACACAATCGTCATCGCCCTCTTCCTGGCCGCGACGTTGATCGGCCGTCCGCGACATGCTGCTCCAACGGCACGCAAGGCGTCGGGCCGGGAAGGCGGCCGCTCAGATAGGCGGCGGGCGGCACGCCCATCAGGGTCCGGAAGTCGCTGATCATGTGGGCCTGGTCGAAGAAGCCGGCGTCGTCGGCCACCACCGCCCACTCCCGGGTGCCGGCGAGCGACAGCACGGTCCGCAGGCGACTGATCCGGGCCACGTGCTTCGGCGACAGCCCGACGTCCCGGCTGAACAGGGTGCGCAGCCGCCGCTCGCTCACGCCGGCCCGTGCGGCGACCTCGCCCAGCCGGGCGGCCCCGGTGAGCTCGCCGATCGCGAACTCGACCAGCTCGCCGCCGGGCCGCCCCGCGCCCCGGCGATCCAGCTCGGCGGTGATCCGCGACCGGATGGCCGCGACCCGCTCGGACGCCGGCCCGTCGGCGGCGGGCGGAGGCGCGGGAAAAGGGTCCACGTCGACCCAGCGGCTGGGAGCGAGAGACGCCAGCTCCGCGGCCAGGTCGGTCGCGGCGCCACCCCACAGGTCGCTCAGCCGGACCGCGCGGTTCACCAGGCGTTCCGGTGCGACCCCGAGCGCAGCCCGGACCCGGCTCGGGCGGACCGGTACCCGTACGCAGGTCGTCGGCGTGCGGAGCGGGTGGTATCGGCCGCGCGTCCGCGGACCCGTCACTATCAGGTCGCTGCGGCCGTCCGCGGTGATCCGGAGAACCACCGATGTAGTCACCTCGGGCACCTGTACGAACACCGCCATGACGTCAACCTAGCCGGGTCGCGCGAGACCGGGGAGTGCCGGATCTTCCAAGACGACCACCGCCCCGGGCGGCACCGTGTCTCCATGATTCTGGTTACCGGTGCCACCGGCACCACCGGCTCCGCTCTGGTGAGAGACCTGCTCGACCGAGGCCTCGAGGTCGCCGCGATGACCCGCGACCCGGCCCGCGTCCCCGCCCGCCCGGGTCTGACCGCCACCACCGAGGTCGTCCCGGCGGAGGCGATGTATCTGTTGCCGCCGGCCGCGCGCACGCCGCCCGGCTACGAGGAGAACCTGCTCCACGCCGCGAAGGAGGCCGGGATCGGCCGGGTCGTCCGGCTCTCCGCGATCGGGACCCCCGACACCGGCCACGAACTGCCGCCCGGGCATCTCGGCGCCTGGCACTTCCGGGGCGAACTGGCCCTCCGGCGCAGCGGACTGGAGTGGACCGTGCTGCGCCCGACGACCTTCGCCACGAACTCGCTGGCCTGGGCGCCCGACATCCGGGCGGGCCGGCCGGTCGTGAACCCGTTCGGCGACGGGAAGCAGGGGGTGATCGACCCGGCCGACATCGCCGCGGTGGCGGCCGAGGTCTTGACCGGCGACGGCCACCACGGGCGGACCTACACGCTGACCGGCCCGGAACTGATCACCGTGCCGGAGCAACTGGCCGTGCTGGCCGACATTGTCGGCCGGCCGATCGAGGTACTCGACCGGGAGCCCTCCCCGGAGCTCTTCCCGCCCGAGATCGCCGAGGCGGCCACGGCGGGCGCCCGCCTGGTCCGCTCCGGCGGCAACGCCATCGTCACCCCGGACGTCGAGAAAATAACCTCGCGCCGCCCGGCCACCCGGCCACCTTCCGAGCGTGGGCCGAGAAAGCATGGGCCGGCTGACGACGGGTTCCGTTTGAAGCGCAACCGCTTTCGCACGTCGTCGTGGTGGGGTGAGCGTTCTGGACGCGCCAGCGGCCAGCTCACCCCGCCGCGACCCTCGGCGGGAGCAGCGGTCTGTACCCACCGCCCCGCTACGACATCTTGCTCTTGACCTGGCCTTTAGTGGCCGTTGAAAGCATCCCGCATCCTACTGAAGAAGCCGCCTTGCTTGCTGAGCTCGGCTACGTCCTCGCCGCGGGTCTTGGCGAAGTCGCGCAGCATGCGCTCCTGATCGGCCGTCAGCTTGGTCGGCGTCTTCACGTCCAGGTGGACGAACAGGTCGCCCCGGCCCTGACCCCGCAGGTGCGGCACGCCCTTGCCCCGGATGCGCAGCGTGCTGGCCGGCTGGGTGCCCTGTTTGACCTCGATGCCCTCTTCGCTGTCGAGGGTCTTGATCGTCAGGCGGGTGCCGAGCGCGGCCGCGGTCATCGGGAGCGTGACCCGGCAGTGCAGGTCGTCGCCCTTGCGGGAGTACACGTCGTGCGGGCGCTCGTGAATCTCGACGTAGAGGTCACCGGGGGTGCCGCCGCCGGGGCCGACCTCGCCCTGCTGGGCCAGGCGGATGCGCATGCCGTCCTCGACGCCGGCCGGGATCTTGACCGTGAGCGAGCGCCGGGTGCGGACGCGGCCGTCGCCGGCGCAGGTGGGGCAGGGGTGCGGGATGACCGTGCCGTGGCCCTGGCAGGTGGCGCAGGGGCGGGACGAGACGACCTGGCCCAGGAAGGTGCGCTGCACGCTCTGCACCTCACCCCGGCCGCCACACGTCTCGCAGGTGGCCAGGTGGGTGCCGGGCGCGGTGCCGGCGCCGGTGCACTGGGTACACAGCACGGCGGTGTCGACGGTGATCGGGGCTTCGACGCCGAACGCCGTCTCGACCAGGTCGAGCTCGAGGCGCAGGATCGCGTCGGCGCCGGGACGGGTGCGCGGGCGCGGGCCGCGGGCGTTGCCGCCGGCCGCCGTGCCGAAGAACGCGTCCATGATGTCCTGGAAGCCGACGAACGGGCCGCCCGCGCCGCCGGGACCGCCGGGGCCCATGCCGCCGCCGGGGGCGAGCGGGTCGCCGCCGAGGTCGACGATCTGGCGCTTCTGGTCGTCGGAGAGGACCTCGTACGCCGCGTTGATGTCCTTGAACTTCTCGTGCGCTTCCGGATCGGGGTTGACGTCCGGGTGATATTGCCGAGCCAGTTTGCGGTAGGCGCGCTTGATCTCGTCGTCGGTGGCTTCCCGGCTCACGCCGAGAATGCCGTAGTAGTCCTTGGCCACGGGCTCCGCAATCCTCGTCAGTTCTGTGCTAGAAGGTCGCCCACGTAGCGTGCCACCGCGCGCACGGTCGCGATGGTGCCGGGGTAATCCATCCGGGTGGGACCCAGCACCCCGAGCCCACCGACGATCGTCGCGCCGGGGCCGTAACCCGTGCTGACCACCGACGCCGACCGCAGGTTGTCGATCTTGTTTTCGTCACCGATCCGCACCCGGGTCATGCTGGGCTCGAGATCGCCGATCAACTTCAGCAGGATGACCTCTTCCTCGAGGGCTTCGAGGACGGGGCGCAGCGTGCCTTGGAAGTCGAGCACACCCCCACGAGTCAGGTTAGCCGTGCCCGCCAAGGCGAGGCGTTCCTCACTGCGCTCGACGAGCGTCTCGAGCAGCACCGAGGCCAGACAGGCCATGGTGGCACGGCTGCCGGGCGCGCACTCGTCGACCAGGCCCTGCACGAGCGGCGGCGTGTCGGACAGCCGCTGACCGGCCAGTTTCTCGTTCACCCGGCGGCGCAGGTCGGTCACGTCGTCGGCCGGGACAGGGCCGGGCAGCTCGACCAGCCGCTGCTCGACCCGGCCGGTGTCGGCGATCATCACGAGCATGAGCCGGGTGGTCGAGATCGGCACGAGCTCGAGGTGGCGCACCGACGACCGGGCCAGCGACGGGTACTGCACGACCGCGACCTGGCGGGTCAGCTGGGCGAGCAGGCGCACCGTGCGGTGCACCACGTCGTCGAGGTCGACGGCGCCGATCAGGAAGCGCTCGATGGCCCGGCGCTCGGCCGGAGTGAGCGGCTTGACTTTGGAGAGCCGGTCGACGAAGAGCCGGTAGCCGGCGTCGGTCGGCACGCGACCGGCGCTGGTGTGCGGCTGCCGGATGTAACCTTCCTCTTCCAGCACCGCCATGTCGTTACGCACGGTAGCCGGCGACACGCCCAACTGGTGGCGCTCGACCAGCGACTTGGAGCCGACCGGCTCCTGTGTCTCGACGTAGTCCTCGACGATCGCCCGCAGCACCTCGAGCTTGCGGTCATCCAGACTCAATGACCCCTCCCCCTCTCCTGCTGCTTGGCACTCCCACGGACAGAGTGCCAGTCTACGTCGCCACCGGCGTCAGCGCGATGATCGTGCCGCCTGTCTATTCACCGACTCGATCAGCATGTCGCTCTCGACCGCATTGAACTGCGGCTCTACGGTGTCAGCCATGACTGAACCACCTCGCCCGCCCGGTGAAGGTAACCCGAACGACCCGACGCGGCCGTTCAACCCTTATGCGGCTAACGACCCGACTTCCGGTTCGACACCGCCTCCTCCGCCGCCCTACGGCTCGCCACCCCCGTCCGACCCCGGCTACGGCCCGCCGACGTCGGGTCCGGGCTACGGCGCGCCGCCGCCCACCTCCGGCCCCGGGTACGGCGCACCCCCGCCCACCTCGGGCTCCGGTTACGGCGCACCGCCGCCCGGCTACGGCAACCCGCCACCGCCGTACGGCTACCAGCAGCCCGGCTACGGCGCCGGCCCGGCCCAGGACGACAAGACCTGGATCCTGATCGCGCACTTCGGCGGCGCGCTGGGCGCCCTCGTCGGCGGTGGACTCGGCGGCTGGATCGCGCCGTTGGTGGTCATGCTCGCCAAGGGCAACCAGTCGCCGGTGGTGCGGACCGAGGCGGTCAAGGCGCTGAACTTCCAGATCGTCTGGACGATCGCCGGCATCATCGGCTGGGCCACCGCCTGTGTCGTCATCGGCTTCGTGATCATCCCGATCGCCGCGCTGATCTCGATCATCTTCGGCGTGATCGCCGGGCTGAAGGCGGTCAACAACGAGCCGTACAACTACCCGATGACCATCAACCTGATCAAGTAGGGCGCGGCAAATGCGCCGGGGACGGGGGCCCGGCGCGTCACACCACGTCGCGGATCACGGCATCGGCCAGCAGGCGGCCACGCAGGGTGAGGACGAGACGGCCGCTCTCGTACGCCGCGGGGTCGAGCAGCCCGTCGGCCAGCGCCTGCTTGGCGCCCACCCGGTCGACCCGGTCGAGCGCGATGCCCTCGCGCAGCCGCACCCGCAGCATCACGTCCTCGACGTGCCTGTCCTCGTCGCTCAGCAGTTCCCGCCCGTGCCCGGGCGACAGACCTTCGACGAGCCTCTTCCCGTACGCGGCGGGATGCTTGACGTTCCACCAGCGAACCCCGCCGACGTGGCTGTGGGCGCCCGGCCCGAGGCCCCACCAGTCGGCGCCGGTCCAATAGAGCAGGTTGTGCCGGCAGCGCGCCGCCTCGGAGGTGGCCCAGTTCGAGACCTCGTACCACTGGAAGCCGGCCTCGCTCAGCGCCGCCTCCGCCGCCAGATAGCGGTCGGCGGCCACGTCGTCCGACGGGTACGGGATCTCGCCCCGCCGCATGCGGGCCGCCATCCGGGTGCCGTCCTCGACGATCAGGGCGTACGCGCTGACGTGGTCGACGCCGGCCTCGACCACCTTGCGCAGCGACCCGGCGAAGTCGTCGGCCGTCTCGCCCGGCGTGCCGTAGATCAGGTCGAGGTTGACGTGCTCGAACCCGGCCTCGCGGGCCTCGATCGCCGCCTGCGGGGCGCGGCCCGCCGTGTGCCGGCGATCCAGGATCTTGAGGACGCCCGGCGCCGCCGACTGCATGCCCAGCGAGATCCGGTTGAAGCCGTGCCCGCGCAGGCGGCGCAGGTAGGCGGGGTCGACGGACTCGGGGTTGGCCTCGGTCGTGATCTCGGCCCCCGGCGCCAGCCCCCAGGCCGCGTCGATGCCGTGCAGGATCCGGCCGAGGTCGTCGGCGTCGAGCAGCGTCGGGGTGCCGCCGCCGAAGAACACCGTGTCGACCCGGGCCGGGTTGATCGTGCGGCGGGCCAGGTCGAGCTCCTGCAGCACCGTCTCGGCGTACGTCTCGCGGCTGACACCGCCGCCGAGCTCGCTGGCCGTGTAGGTGTTGAAGTCGCAGTAGCCGCAGCGGCTGGCACAGAACGGGACATGAACGTAGACGGCGAACCCGTCTTTCCCGACGTGCGCCGTCGCTGAATCGGGCAGAGACCCGTCCTGCGGAACGGGTTCACCATCGGGAAGTGCGCCGGCCATCTCTCAAGTGTGCACGCCGGTCGTTAATCTTCCGCCATGGCTCTGGTCCGTACCGTCACCGACGCCGGGGTGACCACCATGACCCTGGACTCCCCCGCGAACCGCAACGCCCTGTCCACCGCCCTCATGCGCGAGCTGCTGGACGCCCTCGCCGAGGCTCTCACCGACACCCGGGTGCGCGCCGTTGTGCTCTCGCACACGGGCGCCGTCTTCTGTTCGGGCGCCGACCTCAAGGAGACCGTCGCGGCGGGCCCCGACGGCCGGGTACCGGCCGAGATGATCGCCGACGTGCTGGCCGCGCTCTGGGAGTTCCCCAAGCCGGTCGTCGCCCGCGTCGCCGGTCCGGCCCGCGCCGGCGGGCTCGGGCTGATCGCCGCGGCCGACATCGCGGTCTGCACCCGCGACGCCACGTTCGCCTTCTCCGAGGTACGCCTGGGTGTGATCCCGGCGGTGATCAGCGCGACCGTGCTGCCCCGGCTGGCTCCGCGCGCGGCGGCCGAGCTCTATCTCACCGGCGATGTCTTCGACGGCGTCCGGGCGGCCGAGATCGGCCTGGTCACCGCGGCCGTCACCACCGAAGAGCTGGACGGCAGGGTGCGCGGCTACTGCGACAGCCTCGTGCGGGGCGGGCCACTCGCGCTCGCCGGCGCCAAACAACTTCTGCGGCGTACGGCGATCCGGGGCGAACTGGCCGAGCTGTCCACCCGGTCGGCGGGCTACTTCCGCTCCGCCGAGGGACGCGAGGGCATGGCCGCGTTCCGCGAGAAGAGACCCGCAGCCTGGATTCCCGCCGCACCGACAGCGGACGGGTGACGCGTACGAGGTGACCTCGTTGTCTACTCTTGTCGCCTGAACAACAAAGTGGTGGGGGTGCGAGTGCGCAAGTCACCGGTCGTGGCGGTCGCGATTGCCGCGCTCATCGGTGTGCTCGGCGTCGTCGTGGTCGTCAACACGTTCTCCGGCAGCATCAAGCTCCCCAAGATCGGACCGGAGTGCACCGTGCGGGCCGACGGCGAGGTCACACTCGACTACGTCCAGATGGCCAACGCCGCGACGATCACGGCGGTCGGGCTGCGCAAGGGCATGCCCGAGCGGGCCGTGGTGATCGCGCTGGCCACCGCGTTCCAGGAGTCGAAGCTCGAGAACCTCGACGACGGCGACCGCGACTCGATCGGCCTCTTCCAGCAGCGGCCGAGCCAGGGCTGGGGCACCTTCGACCAGATCAAGGACCCCCGGTACGCGGCCGACAAGTTCTACTCGTCGCTGAAGAAGGTCAAGAACTATCAGAAGATGCGGGTCACCGACGCTGCGCAGAAGGTACAGCGGTCGGCCTATCCCAACGCGTACGAGAAGTGGGCCGACGAATCGGCCGTGCTGGCCCGCGCGCTGACCGGCCGCGCGACCGGGGCCGTGGAATGCAGCGTGAGCGGCTCCCCGGTGCTGCGCGGGGCCACCGCCGCGGCGGCGCTGGCCGAGGGGATGCGGCTCGACTGGGGCAAGGGTTTGCCCGAGTCGGCGACAGCCACCGAGGCGGCGCGCCTCACGGTCAAGGTGAGCACGGCGAGCGCGGGCTGGCGGTACGCGCACTGGCTCGTGTCGCACGCCTCGGCCACGGGTCTCGAACGGGTACGTTTCGGCAATCTCGAATGGCACGCCCCGGACGGCCGGTGGCAGGCGGTGAGCGCGGACGGTGGCGCCGGGCCCGGACGCGTGGTCGCCGAAGTGTTCAGCTGACGTCGCGTTTCGGTCCGGCCTCGAAAGTTTCGGTCCGACAAATAGTGACTGCCGGTGATAGCGGGCGTCTCGGGTACGCAGTTGCGTAGCGTATACATCGACATGGACAGACAGCTACCACCCTGGTACTAAGTAGGACGTGTCAAGGGCGATCGAGTGGATTCTCCTGGGTGCCGGCAGTTGCACGGCGATCATCGTTGGTCTGCGGTGGCACCGCCCCGCCCGCGTAGGGCCGTGGCTGCTCCTGGCCGGCGCGGTGTTCACGTTAGCTGTCGGTGACGTTTTCTACGCCTTCGACATGATGTCGGCGGCTACGGGCTGCTATCTGGGGATGTTCGTGCTCGTGGCGGGCGCGCTGTGGCGGTTCACCCAGGGCGGATCACTGCTGGTCGACCGGGCCCGGCTGCTCGACCTGCTGGCGTTCGCCTGCGCGGCGCTGCTCGTGGTGTGGGTCTTCGTGATCGCCGACAACGACCCGTGGGCGCGGATCTCGGCGTCCGATGTGATCGGTTCGCTGTTGCTGATCGGGGTCGCCCTGCGCCTCAATCTCGCCACCGGCCGCAACGTCTCGGCGATGCTGCTGCTGGCCGGCTCGATCGGCCTGCTGGCGGGCGATGTCCTCTACCCGCTGTTCCAGAACGAAGCGGCCGAATCCGGCTTCCGCGTTCTCTACGTCGCCTGGGGCCTGGCCGCACTGCACCCGTCGATGGTTCGCCTGACCCAGCCGATGCCCCCGCGCACCACCCACTGGCACGGCCGCTGGGCCGCGCTGCTCGGCGCCTCGGTGGCCACCCCGCCGATCGTGCTGCTGATCGAGGCCCTGGACGGCACCGTCCGCGACGGCGTCCCGATCGCCATCGCCGGCGCGATCACCCTGACCCTGACGATCACCCGCCTGGCCGATTCGGTGACCCTCAACAGCCACGCCCTGGCCCGCGAGCGCGGCCTGCGCAGCGCCACGGCCGACCTGGTCTCCGCGGCCGACCTCCCCGCCGTCGACGAGGCCGTCCGCGCCGGCGTGGCCGCGCTGATCCCGCCGAACGCCCTGCGCCGCGTCGTCTTCGCCGCCGACGACCGCCGGCTCGCCGCGGCCCAGCTCCCGCCGGCCCCCACCGGCCGCCGGCCCCGCAGCTGGTGGGCCGACTCCACCCCCACCATCGAGGCCACTGTCGCCCCGGATCCTTCCACCGGCGCGTCCGCCCCGTCCGAGCCCATGAGCTACGCCGAGCGACCCCTCCGCGCTGACAGCAACGAAACTCCGAACGTCACCGCCGTCGCTGTCACCGATCGCCCCGCGCCCCGCGCCCACACCCGAGGTCGCTTCCGTCGTTCCGGTCGGCTCAGCCGAACGCTCCGATCCGCTGCCACCCGCGTCCGCCGGCTCCGGCCCGGCACGTCTGCCGGCTCGCCACGCCCCGTCCGGCTCGGCGCCGCGGGCGTGAGCGGCCGGCTCCGGTCCGGCGGCCCGGGCCGCTGGTGGAGCACGAGCGGCACCCCGTCGGCCAACGAGGACACGACGCTGGTCTGCCCGCTGTGGCTGGAGCCGCTGGCGGTGGCGCGTCCCAGCGGCGGCGCGTTGGTCCTCACCGGCCGCCGTGAGGCACTGACCGCGGCGCACGACGCGCTCGAGGTGCTCGCCGGCCAGGCCGCGCTGGCCCTCGACCGGATCAGCCTGGTCGAGGCCGTGGGCCGCCGCGACAGCGACCTCTACCTGCGCGCGGTCATCAGCAACACCGCCGACCTGATGCTCGTGCTCGACGAGGATCAGCGCATCCGCTACGCCAGCCCCGCCCTGCACGAAGTGCTGGGCGACGACAAGATCTCGCCCCTGGCCACCCTGGAAGACCTGGTCCACCCCGACGACCGCGGCCAGATCCGCCGCGCGTTCGCCGCCGGCGGCGACGGCACGATGTTCTGCGCCCTCCGCCGCCCCGACCACAGCCAGGTGCTGGTCGAGGCCACCTACCGCGACCTGCGCGGGGACCGCCTGGTCCAGGGCTTCGTGGTGACCATGCAGAACGTCAGCGACACTCAGGACCCGATCGACAGCGTTCCCCTGCGCGACAACGTCGACGAGCTCCCGGCCTGGATCAACCGCCGAAGCGCCCAGCACAAGTTCCGCTACTGACGACCGGCGCGCCCCGGCGCTGACAATTCCGGACGTCCTTTCTTCCGTGGACACAGCGAAGCGCCGGACCGATTCGGTCCGGCGCTTCGAGGTTTAGCAATCGTTACCGGTGAATGCGGCGGCGACCGCCGACGCCGGCCACCAGAGCCACACCGATCGCGGCCAGCACAACCTGGAACAGGAGCTCGATCCAGTCGAAGCCCTTGGTGTCGGCGACGCCGGTGGCGCGGGCCAGAACGGTGCCCAGCAGCGCGGCGACGACACCGATGACCAGGGTCAGCCAGATCGGGATGTTCTGCTTGCCCGGTACGACCAGGCGGCCCAGGGCGCCGATGATGAGACCGACGATGAGCGCGGTGATGATGCCGGTGACAGTCATTGGGGGTTCCTCTCGGGGGTGAAGCTTTGTTGCGTCCGTCGAGCCCCAGAGTTCCCGAGTAGCCGAAAACCCAAACCGATTTATTTCTTGTTTGCTCCCTTGGTGTCCGGACCATCGGAGGTCGACAGGGCGGCGATGAACGCCTCCTGCGGCACCTCGACGCGGCCGACCATCTTCATCCGCTTCTTGCCTTCCTTCTGCTTCTCGAGCAGCTTGCGCTTGCGGCTGATGTCACCGCCGTAGCACTTGGCGAGCACGTCCTTGCGGATCGCGCGGATGGTCTCGCGGGCGATGATGCGGCTGCCGATGGCGGCCTGGATCGGCACCTCGAACTGCTGCCGGGGGATGAGCTTCTGCAGCTTGGCGGCGATGCCCACGCCGTACGCGTAAGCCTTGTCCTTGTGCACGATGGCGCTGAACGCGTCGACCGGCTCGCCGTGCAGCAGGATGTCGACCTTCACGAGGTCGGCCACCTGCTCGCCGGACGGCTCGTAGTCGAGGGACGCGTACCCCTTGGTCTTGCTCTTCAGCTGGTCGAAGAAGTCGAAGATGATCTCGGCCAGGGGCAGGGTATAGCGAAGCTCGACCCGCTCGGCGGACAGGTATTCCATGCCGAGCAGGCTGCCGCGACGGCTCTGGCAGAGCTCCATGACGGCGCCCACGTACTCGTTCGGAACCAGCACGGTCGCCCGGACCACCGGCTCGTGGATCTCGGCGATCTTGCCGTCCGGGAACTCGCTCGGGTTGGTGACGACCCGCTCGACCGCGTCCTCGGTGTACACCCGGTAGACCACGTTGGGCGCGGTGGAGATCAGGTCCAGGTTGAACTCGCGCTCCAGCCGCTCGCCGATGATCTCGAGGTGGAGCAGGCCGAGGTAGCCGACACGGAAGCCGAAACCGAGGGCCGCCGACGTCTCGGGCTCGTAGACCAGCGCGGCGTCGTTGAGCTTGAGCTTGTCGAGCGCGTCGCGCAGTGCCGGGTAGTCCGAGCCGTCGATCGGATAGAGACCGGAGTAGACCATCGGCTTGGGGTCCTTGTAGCCGCCCAGCGCCTCCTTGGCGGGCCGGACGTTGCCGGTGACGGTGTCACCCACCCGGGACTGGCGCACGTCCTTCACGCCGGTGATCAGGTAGCCGACCTCGCCCACGCCGAGCGCGCCGGCCTTCTCCATCTCGGGCGAGACGACGCCGATCTCGAGCAGCTCATGGACGGCGCCGGTCGACATCATCTTGATGCGGTCACGCGCCTCGATGCGCCCGTCGATGACCCGGACGTAGGTGACCACGCCCCGGTAGACGTCGTAGACCGAGTCGAAGATCATTGCGCGGGCGGGCGCGTCGGCCGCACCGACCGGCGGCTGGAACTGGCGGACGATCTCGTCGAGCAGGTGGCCGACGCCGACGCCGGTCTTGCCGGAGACGCGGAGCACGTCGTCGGGCTCGCAGCCGATCAGCTTCGCGAGTTCCTCGGCGTACTTCTCGGGCTGCGCGGCCGGCAGGTCGATCTTGTTGAGCACCGGGATGATGTGCAGGTCGTTCTCCATCGCCAGGTACAGGTTGGCGAGGGTCTGCGCCTCGATGCCCTGCGCGGCGTCGACCAGCAGCACGGCGCCCTCGCAGGCGGCGAGGGAACGAGAGACCTCGTACGTGAAGTCGACGTGGCCGGGGGTGTCGATCATATTGAGAACCGCGGTCTCGCCCTGCCGGCCACCCTCGCGGACGGTCCAGGGCATGCGGACGGCCTGCGACTTGATGGTGATGCCGCGTTCGCGCTCGATGTCCATGCGGTCGAGATATTGCGCGCGCATCTGCCGCGGGTCGACCACCCCGGTGATCTGCAACATGCGGTCGGCCAGCGTCGACTTGCCGTGGTCGATGTGAGCGATGATGCAGAAGTTGCGGATGCGAGCGGGATCGGTCGCACCGATCACGTTCACGCCGGGGTCGAGCGGTCCAGGCACGATCTTCCGTTCTTATCGTCCGAGTGGTGGTCCGGCGCGGCGCCGGCGTGCTCTATCGTCCCACGTCCGCGCGGAAGGCCCACTCACACCCGCTCACACCGGCTCGAGGCGGGCGTGCGGGGAAGGCGGTAACTCGGCCGTGATGGCGTCGCCGGGCCGGACGACGCCGCCGCGGAGCACCACCGCCATGATCCCGCCCTTGCGCACGAGGCCGCCGTGCTCGTCGGGGGCGATCACCTCTTTCAGCAGGCCCGGCCGGAAGTTGTTGATCTGCTGGCAGGGATTGCGGAGACCCGCGACGACCAGGGCCGGACGGGAGTCGGGGCCGCGTTCCTGCTCGGCCGCCTCCTCGCGCGCGAGCGCGGCCCGCAACGCCTCGGCGGCGCGGGCGGTCGGCTCGTTCAGCGTCGCCGCGGCCGCCGCTCCCAGCACACCGGCCAGCACGTTCCCGGCGCGGTCGGCGCTTTCGGCGCGGTCGGCGCTTTCCGGGCGGTCGGCGCGGTTGGCGCTTTCCGGGCGGTCGGCGCGGTCGGCGCTTTCGGCGCGGTCGGCGCTTCCGGGCGGTGGGCCGAAGCGCAGGATCGTGCCCACCGGCAGGTCGAGCAGGGCCAGGCCGCGGGTCGTCACGTTCTCGCCCAGGTTGCCCGGCTGGACGTCGTAGCCCTTCCGCGCGACGTCGGCGAACAGCTCCTCGTGGATCAGGTGGACCTGCCGCAGGTTGGGCTGCGCCGCGTCGGCCTTGACGCGGCTCCGGTGCCGCACGTGGACACCCGCGTGCGTGTCGCCTTCGACGCCCAGGCCCGCCACCAACACGATCGCGTCTCGCGCGGGCTTGGTGAACGAGTAGACGCCGTTCTGGTTGACCGAGGCCACTTCCCCGTGCGCAGTCTCCATGGGCCGAAGTCTGACCGAACCGCGCCGACCGGCTCGACCCATTTCTCAGCTCACTCGGGCGGGGCCAGGAAGAGTTCGGAGAGTTTCGGCAGGCGGCGCTGCATTTCCTCCTCGTTGTCGAAATCCCACAGATCGGCGGCCTCGGGCCGGGTCACCGGGCGGTCGGACGCGGGGAACTCGTTGCCGGTCGCCTGGGCGTAGGCCTCGGCCGCGATGGACAGCACCTCTTCGGCCTCGAAGACCGCGCCCGAGTCGGCCGCGGCCCGCACCACCGCCACGTCGGCCAGCGAGTCGGGAGACTTCACCGACCGGGCCACCGCGTCGCGCCCGTGGGCGATCAGCCAGCCGCGGAAGCTGTCGAAGCCCTCTTCGGAACAGCCACCGTTGATCAGATAGGCCGCCGCCCAAAGATCCTGCGTGCCGGAGGCCACCATGACCTTGTCGAGATGACGACCCCAGGCCACGATCTCGTCGGGATCGCGGGTGGCCAGGTCGGCCACGGCGCGCTGCGCCACATCGGCGGGCGAGGCGGGCCGGTCGGCGGTCGCCCGGCTGATGACTGCCCAGAAGTCGTCGGTTCTCATGCCGCAGATCCTGCCAGTGGGGTACGACAGAACGCGGCCGGGCAGGATGGGGTCGTGCGAACGATTTCGGTGCCTGACGTGCCCTACGGATCCACCGCGGTCCGCCCGGGCTGGTCCGACCTACCCGAAAGCCTCCGCGCAGCCGTCGCGGCCCGCCTCGGCGGGCCGGTCGTCACCGTGAGACCCGCGGGCGGCGGCTTCACCCGGGCGTTCGCGGCGCTCGTGACGACGGCGGACGGGGTGACCAGCTTCGTCAAGGCCGCGCCCCGGCCCGACCCCACCTCCGACTGGTACGCCCGTGAGGCCTTCATCACGTCACGCCTGCCCGCGGCCGTGGCCGCTCCCCGGCCGCTCTGGACGATGGTCGAGTCCGACCATTTCGTGCTGTGCCTCGAACCGGTCGACGGCCACGTGCCGGCGCTGCCGTGGTCGCCGCCGGAACTCCGCGCGGCCCTCTCCGCCTGGTCCGCCGCCGCCGAGGCGCTCGCCGTTCCGAGCCGCGATCTGCTCGAGGCCGGCGTGCCGGCGCTGGCCGACATCGTGCGCGGCGAGATGTCCTGGTGGACCGAGATCGCCGCCGGCCGGGAGCCGATGCCCCGCACGGCCCACGGCACCGTCGCGCCGACCCGGCTCGCCCACTTGGCCCGGCTCGAGCAGGAGCTGCCGGACCGGGTCGCCGGCGACGCCCTCATGCACGGCGACCTGCGGGTCGACAACGTCCTCATCGACCGGGCCGGCCACGCTCTGCTCTGCGACTGGACCTGGCCGTGTCTGGGCGCGCCCTGGTTCGACACCGTGACCCTGCTGGTCACCGCTTTCGCGAGCGGGCTGGACGCGGACGGGTACCTGGCGGCCTGGAACGCGCCGGCCGAGGGCGTCGACGGGGCGCTGGCCGCGCTGGCCGGCTACTGGCTGGTGCGCGCCGACGGCGGGCCGAGCAGCGCGTCCCCGCACAGCCGCCAGCATCAACGCTTCAGCGGCGAGCAGGCGCTGGCCTGGCTGGCCGACCGCCGGAGCTGGTGAGGGCGTTTTGGCGGCGCGCCGGGCGGCTGGTAGTGTGGATTCTCGCGTGTGGTGAAGCGCCATTGTCCGCTGATTCCGGTCGGCGGCGGCGACCACCCTGCTGAGACCGTTTTCCGAACACCTAGTCAGGACAAGGCTGTCGCGTGGCGAACATCAAGTCCCAGATCAAGCGCAACCGGCAGAACGAGAAGGCCCGGCTGCGTAACAAGTCGGTCAAGTCGTCGCTGAAGACCGTGATCCGCAAGCTGAATGAGGCGAGCGAGGCCGGCGACACGCAGACCGCGACGACGCTGCTGCGTGACGCCTCTCGTCAGCTCGACAAGGCCGTGAGCAAGGGCGTCATCCACAAGAACCAGGCGGCGAACCGCAAGTCGGCCATCGCCAAGCGCATCACCGCGCTGTCCGCCTGATCCTTCGCGGGTAGCACCTGTAAAGGCTGCACTCCGGGCGCCGCCGGACTTCAAGTCCATGGCGGCGCCCGGTGTCTTTTTGTCTCGGGTGTTACCTTGGTACCGTGGTAAACATCGAGAGAACCCAGACGGGCGTGCGTCTCGAACGCAACACGCTCAAGGTTCTGAAGGGCCTGGCCGAATACCTCGACATGTCCCTCGGCGAGCTGCTCGAGGGCATCACCCTGCACGCGTTCGAGGGCAAGGCGCCGTTCACACCGCAGACTCTGGCCAAAATCGATCAACTGCGTTCCGTGTACGGGCTGAGCCTCACCGCCGCCGACGCGCACCGCCTCGAGGAGCGGCAATGACCGCCACCAGCGCGCATCGCGTTGAGGAGCAGCAATGACCTCCGCAACCGGCAGTTTTGCCCTACCGATGCCCCCGCGACAGGCGTTCCACCTGTTCACACCGCGCGGCGAGCAGGTGTGGGCGGAAGGGTGGCAGCCGCACTTCCCGGCGTCCCCCATCGACGACACCGAGCCCGGCACGGTCTTCATCACCACCACCCGCGATCAGGTCACGACGTGGGTCGTCGTCGACCGCGTGGCGGGCCAGTCGATCCGCTACGCCAGGGTCGTCCCCGGCGTCACGGCCGGCACGGTCCTCGTCAACCTGCGCCCGACCGGCGGTGGCACCGAGGTCACCGTGAGCTACGACCTCACGGCGCTGGCCGCCGAGGCCGAGCCCGACCTGCGGGACTTCTTCGCCGGGTTCGGGCGTTACCTCGAATCGTGGCGCGAGGCCATCGGCGCTATTCGTAGCGACGAGTGGCGGACTGGCGGATCCACTGCTGCTGAGCCTCAGCCCGCTCCGCCCACGGGCGCTTGATCGGGGCGCCGCGGCCATGGTCGATCACGCCGGGCAGGCGGGTGGTCGCATCCTCGCCCACGCGGGCCTCGTAGGACGCGAACGCGCTGCTGGTGACCTCGTGAGGCACGCCGGCGGGCCGTAGGAACACCGCCTGCGCATGCTCCGCGCCGGCCGCGCGGGCCACGGCGCCGAGGCCGGACCCAAGGTTTGCGCCCACGGGCGCCGACGGCGGCGCCAGCGAGCCGGCGATCACGTCGTTGAGCTTGACCATGATGGCGACGGTGGCCGGCAGCACCAGCACACCCCACCAGCTCACCAGCTCGGCCAGGGCGAGCAGGATGCCCAGCGCGACCGCGCCCTCGAGGAACACGAAGCAGAGGAACCCGCTGGGCGTCAGGAACCGGAGCCGAAGCATGCGGGCATAGAGCGGCCGGTGCCCGACCGGCTCGGGGCTGTGCGGCCGGCTCATCGCGCACCGCCCGCGCGGGCCGCGGCCACCGCGAAGACGGCCTGTTCCAAGGCATAGCCACGGTCTTCGGCGCCGCCCTTGACCGCGGCGTTGCAGTCGGCGGCCGCGCGCATGGCGTCGACCAAGCCCTCCGGCGTCCAGCCGCGGCTGCGTTCCTGCGCGCGCTGGATCTTCCACGCGGGCATGCCGAGCGAGCTGGCCATCTGGTACGGATTTCCGCGCCCGGCCGAGGCCACCTTGGCCACCGTGCGCACACCGTCGGCGATCGCGTCGGCGATCGGCACCGGGTCGACGCCGACGTGCAGCGCCCACCGCAGCGCCTCGAGCGCCCCCGGCACGTCACCGATCATCGCCGCGTCGGCCACCGTGAACCCGCTGACCTCGGCCCGCCCCCTGTAGTAACGGGCGACGACGGCCTCGGTGATCTTGCCGTCGGTGTCGGCCAGCAGCTGCGAGCAGGCCGCCGCGATCTCACGCAGGTCGTTGCCGACGGACGCGAGCAGCGCCGACGCGGCCGCCTCGTCACACCGGCCGCCGTTGCGCCGGAACTCGTCGCGGACGAAGGCGATGCGCTCGCGGTCGCCTTTGAGCTTCGCGGCCGGCACGACGGTGGCGCCGGCCGAACGCAGTCCGTCGGCCAGCGCCTTGCCCTTGGCCCCGCCCAGGTGGGTGACGATCAGCGAGACGTCGGGGTCGGGGTTCTTCGCGTACGCCAGCAGGGCCGCGATCAGATCCTTCCGCGCGTCCTGCCCGCTGCGGATCACGAGGACGCGCCGCCCGCCGAACAGCGACGGGCTCAGCATCTCGGCCACCTCACCGGCGGCCAGGGCACCGGCCTCGTATTCCCGGACGTCGGCGCCCGGCTCGGCCGCCCGGGCCGCATCGACGGCGGCGGTGACCGCGCGAGCGGAGAGCAGCTCCTCGTCGCCTTGGACGAGCAGCAACGGGGCGGGAGGCGCGGTGTTCACGCCCAACATCGTTGCACGAAGGGCTGACGTTTCCGCGAGCCTCACTCCTTAGCGCAGACTCGTGGATCAGGGAATGCGAAAGCAGACATATCGGCGCCGAGCCATGCCGGCGCCCGTCTGCCCGGCGCTCGATCAGGCTGAATGTCTCCGCGGCCCACTCACACGTATCCGATCGCCCATCAATCCCCATCATTAGCTACAACTCCCACCTGAAAGGACTAACCCGGGCGTGTCGGCGCGCCATGCCACCAGCCAGTCCCCGCCGCAGGGGAGTCGGCGCGCCCCATCGCCAGCCAGTAGCCACCGCAGCCGTGCCGACGCGCCCCCTCGCTAGCCATTCCCACCGCAGGCGTGAGTGCCGCGCGAAGCGCTGCAGGCGCGCCCCGTCGCTAGCCAGTCCCGCGGCAGCCGTGTCGGCGCGCCCCACCGCGAGTCAGTCCTGCGGCAACTCGGACGGGAGCATCGAGCCGACCCAGGCGTCCACCCGGGCGCCCCGGTGCACGAGCCGCTGCCGCAGAACGGCCTCGACGGTGAACCCGGCCTTCTCAGCCACCCGCCGCGACGCCACGTTGCCGACCTCGGCCCGCCACTCGACAAGGCCCAGCCCGAGCGTTCCAAACGCCCACCCGCACAACGCCCGCGCCGCCGCCGTCGCCACCCCACTACCCCGGGCCGCCGGGTCCATCCAGTAACCGATCTGCCCCGCACCCGCTCCGTCCAGCCCGAGCCCCATCCGCCCGAGACGCCGTCCCGCCCCGTCGCCGGCCGACTCGACCACGAACTCGGCCCGGCGGCCGGAGTCCCACCCCTCCATGCACATCTCGCGGACGAAGTACTCGGCGTCGCTCCTGCGGTACGGAACCGGAACCTGGACGTACTTCTGGACGAGCGGATCCCGCGAAACCGCGTCCACCCAGGCAATGTCCGACTCCTCGAACGGGCGCAACCGAATGCCGCCGGCGCTGATCGTCTCTCGCTCCATCCCGGCATTGTCCGGCGACCAGCCAGGTCAGACCCTGAGCGGGTCCCCGCGTGCAGCGACCAGCCGAAGCCGGCCCTCACCGCGCCGCCGACCAGGCCGTCGCCGGCGCTCACCGCGACGCACGGCCTCAGCGGGTCGCTGCACGCGACGACCGTTACCCACCGCGGCGCACGGGCGCGGCAGGGTGGCGGTGAGCCGCACGGCTGCTGGCCGACCGCTGCATCGCCGGCCTCGAACCGACCGTCGAGGTCGCCCTGGCGTACGCGGAAGGCTGGCCCCGGCAGGTCCCCACGCGCCAGGACCGCAGCCGTCAGCCACTGCACTCACTGCCCCGGCGGGTCCCCCGGCGCGACGACGGCCATTGGGCACCGCAACCCACGGCCTCGGCGGATCCCCGCACACGACTACCGCCAACCGCAGCCGTCAGCCACTGCGGCTCACGGCCTCGGCGGGTCGCCACGCGCCACGACGGCCAGGCCACGGCCGGTGGCCACCGCAGCGAGGTCACCCGACTGATCCGTACGCAGGACGCGCGCACCGCCCCGGGACAGCCGCGCCATCAGCGGGACGTTCGGATGGCCGTAGTCGTTGCCCAGCCCGACCGACACCAGCGCCACCGACGGCCGGATCTCGTCGATGAACCGCGGCGACTGATAGCTCGAGCCGTGGTGGGAAACCTTCAGCACGTCGGCCCGCATGGCACCGGGGCCGAGGCGATCGAGCATGTCCTCCTGTTCCTCCGTCTCGGCGTCGCCGGGCAGCAGGATCGTCCGGCCGTCCACTTCGGCGCGCAGCACGAGTGAGTTGTTGTTCGGGTCCGAGTTGGTGCCCCGCAGCGGCTCGACCGGCCCGAGCACCGTCAACCGCAGACCACCGACCGCGTACGTCCATCCGGCGCGCACCGCGTGCACAGGCACCCGCCCGGCCGCCTCGGCGACCGCGGCCCGGCCGGCGGGCGGTTCCGGCCAGTCCGGTCCGACCACTCCGCGCAGGTCCCGGCCCCGGATGACCCCGGCGACGCCGCCGATGTGGTCGGCATGGAAGTGGCTGACCACGAACAGCGCGACCTGCCGCACCCCGAGACGCCGCAGGCAGTGGTCGACAGCGTTCGGCTCCGGGCCGGCGTCGACGACGACCGCGCGCCCCGCTCCCGCCGGCAGCACGATCGCGTCGCCCTGTCCCACCGCGCACGCGACCACGACCCAGTCGGGTGGCGGCCAGCCCGAAGCGAGCAACCGGACGGGCAGGGCGCCCAGCACGCCCCCGAGTGCCACCACCGTGACCAGCTTCCGGATCAACGGCCGGCGCGTGGCGATCAGCAGTCCGACGGTGATCACCGCGAGCAGCAGCGCGCCGGTGAGCCCGCCCGGCCACGGCAACGCACCGGCAGGCACCCGCGCGCCGTAGGTCGCGAGCAGCACCAGCCACTGCGCCGGCCAGTGCCCCAGCCAGGCGGCGAACTCGGCCCCGGCCGGCCAGACCGGCGAGATGACAGCCGCGGTGACCCCGAACAGCGTCGCCGGCGCGATGGCCGGGACGGCCAGAAGGTTGGCGGGAACGGCGACGATGCTGATCGTGCCGGACAGCCCCGCCACCACCGGCCCGCACGCCACCTGCGCCGCCGCGGGAACGGCGAGCGCCTCGGCCAGGCCCGCCGGGCATCCCCGGCGGCGTAGCCCGTCCCGCCAGACCGGAGCCAACAGCAGCAATCCCGAGGTGGCCAGCACCGACAGCGCGAAGCCCGCGTCCGACGCCAGCTCCGGGTCGGCCACGACCAGCACCGCCACGCCGGCCGCCAGCGCAGGCAGTGCCGCCCGCCGCCGTCCCGAAGCCAGCCCGATCAGCCCGATGGCGCCCATCGCCGCCGCCCGCACCACGCTGGGCGACGGCCGCGCGAGGATCACGAACCCGACGAGCGCCATCGCACAGATCACCGCAGTGACGACCGGCCCGGCCCGCGTCCGCCGCACGGCGAAGAGCACCACCCCCAGCAAAATAGCGACATTAGCCCCCGAAACAGCATTCAAGTGGGTCATTCCGGTCGTACGAAAGTCCTCCTCCAGCCCCGGGTCGAGCCGACTGGTGTCGCCCACGACCAGACCCGGTAGCAGCCCGCCGGGCAGGTCGGGAAGCGGCTCGCAGGCCCGCTGAAGCCCCGCTCGCAGCACGCCCGCGGCCCGTTGCGCCCACGACGGCCGCCCGACCAGGGCCGGCGCCTCCCGCACCGAGGCCACCACGGCCCGCAGATCCCCACCGCGCGGCGGCAGCAACTTGCCCTTGGCCGTCACCCGCTGCCCCGGCAGCAGCCCCCGCCACCCCGGATCGCTGCCCAGCACCAGAGCCCGCGCCGAGAGCCGCAGCCCGCCAGTCCCTTCCGCCCGAACCGCTTCGAGATCGACCGCCACGATGTACGTCGGCGGCCGCCCCACCGACCCTCGAGCGGCCCGCGGATCGTCGCGCACGACCATCCGCATCCACACCGGATCCCCCGCCTCGACCAGCGCGACCAGCCCCCGCGCCTCCCGAACACTCACCCGGGCCGCCGTAGCCACGGCCCCACAACCCACCCCCAGCAGAACCGCAACCCCCACCCACCGCCCAGCCCCGACCCAACCCGCGCCGCTCGCGGCACCCCGCCCCCCACCCGCTCGCACACGCATGAAATCGGACCGCCCTCGCGCACTACCGCCCACAACCGCCGAACCGGACCGCACCCGCGAACGGTCGGTTTCCCCCGGCGAAGCGAAATCCGACCGCCGGCCAAGCGCAGCGTCTACCTGCCGACCCGCGTCGTCCGACCTCTCCGGCCCCTCCCGTGCTCTGGACTCGGAGTGGGTCGCCCGCCGCGTGGCCAGGACCAACGCAGCCGCGAGGGCCAGCGCACCCGCTCCGATCAGCAAGCCCGTGCGAGCCGACAGGTAGAGGGCTGCCAGCGCCGACATCCACACCGCCACGGCAAAGCCCGCCAGCCGCAAATCCACGACGTCCCGCCCGCCGAAGCGGCCCTTCGCCTCGGAAGGCCTCCGGTCCCGGCCCGAGTCGCCACGATCCCCGCTCATGAACCAGCCCTCGCGCCCGGCTGAGGTGGCGCAGCACAGCCCGTTAGAAGGCACACGGAGGCCGAGCAAGAGCCAGCCCTTGCGCCGAGCTGAGGTGGCACGGCACAGCCCGATAAAAGGCACACGACGGCCGAGGCCCACCCAGCCCGCTGGGCTGCGGCTCGTAGGCGGATGAGTCGCTCATGTGGACGACGTCGGCCGGCGAGGCACGCGGCAAGCCGAACACCGGTCAGGTTGCGAGCGCCGAGGCCGGCGGTCATACCGTTACCAGGTCTTTGAGCTGGTCGTAGCGGGCGTCGCCGATGCCGTCGACCTTGCGGAGATCGCCGACCGCGCGGAAGCCGCCCTGGGCGTCGCGGGCATCGAGGATGCGCTGGGCCAGCACCGGGCCCACGCCCGGCAGCTGGTCAAGGTCGGCGAGGGTGGCTGTGTTCAGGTTGAGCGGGGTGCCCGCGCCGGGGCCGGAAGCGGCCGGGCCGGAGGGCTGGACGACACCCGGAGGCGGAGTCACGCCGACCATGATGAGTTCGCCGTCGATCACCTTGCGGGCAAGGTTCAACACGGCCACGTCGACGCCCGGATCCGCACCGCCCGCGGCGGTCAGGGCGTCGGCGACCCGGGCTCCGGGCGCCAGGCGAACCAGGCCGGGCCGGCGGACCTTGCCACCCACCGCGACGACCACCTCGCTGGCGGCAGAGGACGGCCCACGGACCGCAGCGGACGGTTCGTCGCCGCTTTCCGACTGGACAGCGCCGAGCGGAGGCGGCGCGACGGGATCGATCTGGGGCCGCGAGCGCCACGCCAGCACGGCTGCAATCAGAATCACCACGGCGGCGACGGCAGCCAGGGCACGAACGCCGCGACGTCCCGGATCGAAGGCGCTCAGCCCGAACCGGCGACCGCCGTCCTCCGTGCCACCAAAGGCGCCCGCGCCGGTCAGCCCCTCCGGTTCGGACGCATTCGAGTCATTCGAGCCGCTGAACTCGAACCGCTCCGCGGCCGGGTCGAACGTGTAGCTCTCGGACGGCGGATAGCCCGCATCCGCCTGTTCGGCGATTCCGTCGCCGGCCGCGCGATAGAGCGGGTGGCCGGGCGCGTAGTAGGTCCCATTCTCCGAGGCCGTCCAGTCGGCCGGAGGCAGCCGACGCTCCGGAGGCGCGGGCACAGGCGCAGGCATTGGCACCGTTACAGGCACGGCCGTCCGGATACCGGCCCAGCCCGGCAACGGCTCGGATTCAGGCATGAGATCTCCCAGGTGTGAAGTCAAAGGATCGGCACTTCCCACCACGGGGTACGCCCTCGTGCCCGCCCGCACCGCCACAATGACCGGCGGCGGTGAAACAGCGACCGGCCCCGCCGCAGCAGAACCGGCCGAACCGACAGAGCCGCCGAGGCCGGCAGGGTCAGCCAACGCGGTACGACCGGGTGGACCATGAGACCCAAGTGCCGCAGCGCCGCCGGAGCGCACAGAGCCAGCCAACGCTGCCGCACCAGACGGCACAGCTGGGTCAGACGAGGCAGGACCACGTGAGGCACCAGGGAAAGACGACGCAGCCGGGCCAGACGACCCGTTAAGTGCCGCTGGGCGAGTGAGATCCGGCGACGCCACGACGGCCGGCGTCGAGGCGATGGCGTGGTTCGACGCGAGATCGCTCACTGACGGTCCGGCGTCCTCGGCCGCGGGATGGTGCGAAGCCGGCGGCGTGGCCCACGGCGTCCCCGGCCGATAGCCGTCCGCCGAGGCGAGAGGAGCCGGCCCACCCGGCTCAGCAGGGCCAGGAGGCGCGACCGACCGGCCCGGGTGAAATACGGCGCTGGGCGCCGCCTCCAGGTTTACGTCGTCGGGCCAGGCCGGGATGATGTCGGACCACTGCAACGGCTCCCGCAGCTCGGCCAAATCGGCCAGCCCATCGCCAGGAGCCGCGGACGCAACGCCAATAGGCGCGGACGCAACGCCAGGAGCCGCAGACCCAACGCCAGGAGGCGCGGACGCAACGCCAAAAGCCGCAGACCCAACGCCAGAAGAGGGAGGGACAGACGCATCAAAGCCGGGCGGAGCGTCACCGAACGACGGCGGCTGGGACGGCAGAGGCCTGCCCCCGAAGGCGGACCCCCGCCCCGCACCGCCGGAAACAGGGCTGGCAGCCGTCGGCAAGGATGGACCCGGGCGACCGAGGACCGACCGGAGCCTCTGGGCTACGGCGTCGTCGGGTGGCTTCCGCTCTCGCACGCCACGCACGCTAGGGAGTTTCCGGCCCCCGCGACCCCGCCCCTGTGGACAGAGGTGCATTGTGGATAACTCGGCGATCCGGCCGGGCTGTGATATGGGATGAGCGTGACGACGAGCGAGAACGCGCTGGCCACGGCCATCGTCCGGCTGCGGGCGGCGGGTTGCGTCTTCGCCGAGGAGGAAGTGGCCGTCCTGCGTGACGCCGCCTCGGACGACGCGACCCTCGGCGTCCTCGTCGACCGCCGGGCTCGCGGCGAGCCCCTGGAGCAGGTGGTCGGTCACGCCGATTTCGCCGGCATCCGCGTACGCCTGCGGCCCGGCGTTTTTGTCCCCCGCGTCCGCAGCCGGCTGCTGGTCGAGCTGGCCGCCGCCCATCACCCCGGCGTGCTGCTCGATCTCTGCTGCGGCTCCGGCGCTCTCGGCCTGGCCGTCCGTCACCGTCGCCCCCATGTCGAACTGCACGCCGCCGACCTCGACCCCACCGCCACCGCCTGCGCCCGCGACAACGGCGTTCCCCGCGTCTACCAGGGGGACCTTTTCGCCCCGCTCCCCCCGGCCCTGCATCACCGCGTTGATGTCCTGCTGGCCAACGTCCCGTACGTGGCCACCGCCCACCTCCCGTTCCTGCCGTCCGAGGCCCGAGATCATGAGCCGCGCACGGCCCTCGACGGCGGCCGGGATGGTCTTGATATCTTTCGCCGCGTCGCCGGGAGCGCTCCCATCTGGCTCGCCGACGGCGGCGTCCTGCTTTCCGAGGTCACCGAAGCCCAGGAACGGCCGGCGATCGAGGCCCTGCGGAAATCGGGTCTGGACGGCGAGGTGATCTGGGACGAAGATCTCGATGCCCGAGTGATCAGGGCCCGGAAGGTCTAGTGACGATGCGAAGGTTGGCGCGGGTCAGGTTGGCCACCCAGGTGGTGCGGCAGCTGCGCAAGGCCGGCTTCAAGGCCGTACGCTACGACGCCCGAGCCTTCGAGGTCCGTTTCGCCCCTAATATCCAGCAAGAGCCGTCCATCGTCGATCTGGCTCCGCTGCTCGCCAAGAGCCGCAAACAGGTCAAGAGCTACCTGTCCGGGCTGACCGCCAACCCCGTTCCCCCGACCTGGCAGCTGGCTCGGCCCCTGCTCCGGCCCGTCCTCCGCGGCTGCACCCCGGGCACGCCGCTGAGCCGCCCAGCCCTGCCCTACCTCTTCGAGTACGTCGTCATCGATCACCCCGAGGCGATGACCTACGTCACCGCGGAACAGATCGACACCTGGGCCGTACGCCCGGACGAGGTCTTCGCGGCGGCCCGGTCCAACCTGGTGGGCGCCACCCTCAAGAGCGCCCCCACCGAGGTCGTCCGCTTCGTCGACGACGGCGACGCGTACTGGAGCTCGCATCTGTTGCTGCAGCACTGGCTGGAACGCCTCGCACCCCAGGTCGACGGGCCGCCGCTGGCGTTCGTCCCCGAGCGCGGCACCCTCCTGATCACCTCGGCGACCAGCCCTCACCTGCGGGCCCTCTTCGCCCAGGCCGAGGAGCTCTACGCCCGGTCGGCCCGCCCCATCACCCCGATGGCGTACGTCAGTGATGCCAACGGCTGCACGGTGCCCTACACCGCCGACCCGGGCCATCCCCTGCACCACGTGGTCCAGCGTGCTCAGGCCATCCTCGCCGTTCAGGAGTACGCCCGCCAGGCCACCCACCTCACCGAGCCCGCGGCCGACCTGGAGGTGGTGGGTGACGACGGCGCCGGCTGGCGCACCCGGGCCGCCTGGGACGAGAAGTCCCTGCTCCCCACGGCCGACGAGGTGATCATCGGCGACCGCACGATCCCCTGGTCCGAGCTGGCTCCCCGCCTGGAACCGGTCACCGGCCTCAACCCGATCCGGTGGCAGCGCGGCTAGCCGCGGCGGTGCACCACGACGCCGGCCAGGCCCGGCCCCACGTGCGCGGCCACCACGGCGCCGACCTCGGTCAGGTAGCAGTCGCGAAGCCTGTCCCCCAGCCGCATCGCAATCGCGTCGGCCAGCGCTGCCGCCCGGTCCGGCTGCTCGAGGTGGTGCACGGCGATGTCGACCTCCCCCTCCCCGGAGGCCTCCACGGCCAGGTCGACGAGCTTCGCCAGCGCCCGCCCGGCCGTCCGCACGCGGTCCGTGACCACGATCGCGCCGTCCGCTATGTGCAGGATCGGCTTGACCGACAGGGCCGTGCCGAGCAGCGCCGACGCCGCCCCGATGCGTCCGCCGCGGCGCAGGAACTCGAGCGTGTCGACGTAGAAGAGCGTGCTCACCCGCGAAACGTGGTCGACCGCCACCCGCCGTACGGAATCAAGGTCTTGACCTTCGCGGGCCGCAGCCGCCGCCGCGAGGGCCGCGAATCCCAGCCCCATGCCGGCCGTGCCGCTGTCGACCACCTCGACGCGCGGCCCCAGCTCGAGCGCGGCCAGAGAGGCCGCCTCGAAGGTGCCGGAGAGCTTGGCCGACAGGTGGATCGAGACGATGCCGTCGGCGCCGGCGTCGAGCAACCGCTGGTACGCCGCCGAGAACTGGGACGGCGCGGGCCGTGACGTGCTGACCGCGGCGCGGCGCTCACCCAGCGCCCGGGCCACCTCGGCCGGCTGGATCTCGAGCCCTTCGAGCCCGTCCTCGCCGTTGATGACCACCGTGAGGGGCACGACGGTCAGCTCATACGAGCCGCTGAGTTCGGCGGGCAGGTACGCGGTGGAGTCGGTGACGACCGCGACGGGCATGCGGGCACGGTAGCCGATCGGCTCCGTCCCTGGTGAATCAGCCCTTCTCGACCGACACGACGATGAACGGCACGCCCTGCTGGCAGGTGGACATCATGTTGGGCTGGGCCTGGCCGACGATCTTGACCTTGCTGCCCACGGCAGCGTCGGCGCGCATTGCCGGGTCGTCGAAGATCAGCAGGTGGGAGCCCGCTTTGTCGGTGAGGAGCAGGCAGTTGGGCTCGACGCCGGCGGTCACCGTGCCGGTGATGGTCTGGCCGCCGGCCGCCGGGCGCCCGGACGACGGCTCGCCCGCCGGGCCGCTGGTCTTGGCCGAGGGCAGGGGCAGGTCGATCACGTCCGAGGCGGACGGGGAGGGGGCGGCGGCCGGTGCTGCGGCGCCGCTGTCGGTCGCGTTGTTGGCGCAGCCGGCGGCGAGAACCAGAAGCAGCAGGGCGGGAACGGTCCGTTTCACCATGATGCTTGGACGCTACCGGATCACCGGCGGTTCCCCGTGATCAGACCGGCGGTGGCACCGGGCGCTCGCTGAACGGGCCGACGTTGTAGGCCGCGACCTGCCAGCCGCGCTTGTCGTCGAGGGTCAGCTCGATCCAGTGGCAGTTCTGGAGGGCCCGCAGCGTGCGCAGCTGCTCGATCGGCCAGCCCAGCAGGTGACCGACACCCTGGCGGGCGGCGGCGCCGTGCGTGGCGACCACGACCGTGCCGCCGGGCGGAGCGAGAGCAGCCGCGTCGAGCACCGCGTCGGACACGCGCCGGCCCAGCTCGTCGAGGGATTCGACGTCGCCGCCGACCTCTTGCCCGGCCTGCCAGCGGGCGTGCTGGTCGGGAAAGAGCCGAGCCACCTCGGTCATGGTGTGGCCCTGCCAGGCGCCGAAGTACCGCTCGCGCAGCCGCTTGTCGTAGCTGATCGACAGCCCGGTGAGCGCGGCCAGCGCCGCTGCGGTGTCGGCCGAGCGGCGCAGGTCGCTGCTGACGATCGCGCTGGGTTTCAGCTTGACCAGGAGCTCGGCGGCGTCGACGGCCTGCTGGCGGCCGAGGTCGTTGAGCGACACGTCGGTCTGCCCCTGGACGCGGTTGCCCGCGTTCCAGTCCGTGTTGCCGTGACGCCAGACGATGAGCCTCGTCACGACGCTTCGGCGTCGGCCAGGTCGCGGTCGACGAACGGGATCATCGGGCAGTCCTTCCACAGCTTGTCGAGGGCGTAGAACTCGCGTTCCTCGGCGTGCTGGATGTGGATGACGATGTCGACGTAGTCGAGCAGCACCCACCGGCCCTGGCGCTCGCCCTCGCGACGGACGGGCTTTGCCTTCTCGGGGAGGTTGAGCAGTGCTTCCTCGACCGCGTCGACGATCGCGACGACCTGACGGTCGTTGGACGCGGAGGCGATCACGAAAGCGTCGGTGATGTAGAGCTGGTCGCCGACATCGATCACGACGATGTCTTGCGCCTTCTTGTCGGCGGCGGCCTGGGCGGCCGTCATCGCCAGTTCAAGAGCGCGTTCGCTGACGGGCAAGAGAGTCCTCTCGGTCTGAGAATCTGGTCAGTCAAGCGTCTCACACCGGTGTGACATTTCCCGACCCCCGATAGAGGCCCCGCTTGTTGATGTATTGCACGACACCGTCGGGCACCAGGTACCAGACCGGCTCACCGGCGGCCACGCGGTCGCGGCACGCGGTCGAGGAGATCGCCATGGCCGGCACCTCGACCAGCGTGACGCTGTCGTCCGGCAGGTGGTCGTCGGTGAGCTCGAAGCCGGGCCGGGTGACGCCCACGAAATGGGCCAGGGCCAGCATCTCGAGGGCGTCCTTCCAGCTCAGGATCCGGTTCAGCGCGTCCGCGCCGGTGATGAAGTAGAGCGCGGCGTCGGCGCCGAACACGGCTCGCATGTCACGCAGGGTGTCGATCGTGTAGGTGGGGCCGTCCCGGTCGATGTCGGCCCGGCTGACGTGGAAGCCCGGGTTGGACGCGGTGGCGATGACCGTCATCAGGTAACGGTCCTCGGCCGGCGAGACCCGGCCCTTCTCGTACGGCTGACCGGTGGGCACGAAGACGACCTCGTCCAGGTCGAATCGTGCCTGCACCTCGCTCGCCGCGACCAGGTGGCCGTGATGGATGGGGTCGAACGTCCCGCCCATGATGCCTATCCGCCGCCGTGAAGACATTCGTGAAGGATAGGTCTTTTTCCGATCAAGGACGGCGGGCGGGGTGGACAACGGAGATCAACGGGCGTCCAGAGCCCGGCGGACATCGTCGTCCGCGTCCAGCACCACGCGGCGCAGGATCGGGTCGAGACGAGCGTCGGCGAGAAGGTCGGCCGCCAGGTCGCGGGTGCGCTGCTCGACCACCAGGCCCGGATAGGCCGCAGCGGCCGTACGCTCGGCGCTCATGCCGCTGCGCAGCCGCATCATGGCGGGCATCTCGGCGAAGTAGCGCGGCACGTAGTCGCGCAGCAGGTCGAGCTGCTCGGCCTGCCAGAAGCCGGAAGCGGTCATCTCGACCAGGCGGTTCGAGAGCGCGGCGTCCCCGATGATCGCGGCCCAGGCCAGCGCCTTGGCGTCGGGGTCGGGGCGGGCGGCCCGGCAGCGGGCGGCCCACTGCTCGCCGGTGGCACTGCGGTCACGCTCGAACTCGGCGTCGATCACCTCGGTGCCGGCCGCACCGAGCACGGCCAGGCGGTAGACGATCAGCCAGCGCAGGTCGGCGTCGACCGCGAGGCCGTCGGGCACGGCGCCGCCGTCGAGCCAGTCGCGCAGGCGGGCGATGTCGACGGTGGCGCCGATCAGTCCGCGGGCCGCGGCCAGCTGGCGTGAGCCGCCCGGCTCCGAGACCGCGAGCAGCCGGTCGGCGGCCTGCGCGACCAGCTCGAGGGCGGCCGGGCGGGTCTCGGGGGTGGAGTAGCGGTCGACCAGGCTGCGGGTGGCCCGCAGCACGTCCTCGACGATCACCACCTCGGACTCGACCGGCAACGCGGCCAGCGCCAGCGTGACCAGCTCGGCCACCGGACGCTCGCCGTCGACGACCGCGTCGAGCGTGGCCGCCCAGAGCACGGCGCGGGCCAGCGAGTCGCCGATCAGGGGCAGCAGGGCCGGCACGGCGGCGGTCGACTGCTCGTCGAGCCGGATCTTCGCGTACGTGAGGTCACCGTCGTTGAGCAGCAGCAGGTCGGCCACCGGCTCGCCGGCGAGCTCGGGCAGCTCGGTGCGGCCGGTCGCGCCGACCTCGACCTCGATCAGCTTGCGCCGGACGAGGGCGCCGTCGGCCCGGTCCCACAGGCCGATCCCGAGCCGGTGCGGGCGCAGCGTCGGATAGGCGCCGGGCGCGGTCTGCTCGATGACCACCGACGAGTACGAGGAACCGTCGACCTCGAAGGACGAGCGCAGCGTGTTGACCTGGGCCCGGCGCAGCCAGACGTCGGCCCAGGCGGTCAGGTCGCGCCCGCTGGCCGCGGACAGCGCGCCGAGCAGGTCGGCCAGCGTCGCGTTGCCGTAGGCGTGGGCCGCGAAGTGCGCGTTGACGCCGGTCCGGAACGCCTCGTCGCCCACGAAGGCGACCAGTTGCTTGAGAACGGCCGCACCCTTGGCGTACGAGATGCCGTCGAAGTTCAGCAGCGCCTGGTCGGTGTCGGAGACCTCGGCCGGCGCCACCGGATGGGTCGACGGGTGCTGGTCGGCGCGCAGACCCCAGGCCTTGCGCTGCATGGCGAAGGTGGTCCAGGTGCCCGGGAACCGTGTCGCCTCGGCCGCGATGCGGGTACCCATGTACTCGGCGAACGACTCGTTCAGCCACAGGTCGTCCCACCAGGCCATGGTCACCAGGTCGCCGAACCACATGTGTGCCATCTCGTGGGCGATCACGTTGGCCCGGTGCTCGCGCTCGCTGTCGGTCACCGCGGAGCGGTAGATGAACTCGTCGCGGAAGACCACCAGGCCCGGGTACTCCATCGCGCCGAAGTTGAACTCGGGGGCGAACGCCTGCTGGTAGTGGCCGAACGGGTACCGGATGTCGAAGATCTCGTGGTAACGGTCGAAGCACTGCTTGGTGACCTCGAAGATCTCGGCGGCCTCGGCCTCCAGCGCCCCGGCCAGCGCGGCTCGTGCGTAGAGGGCCAGCGGGATGCCGTCGTGCGAGTCGGTGACCTCGTGGTACGGCCCGGCGATGAGGGAGCACAGGTAGGTCGAGATCGGCTTGGTGGCCGCGAACTCCCACCGCCCGTTGGTCCCCGAGAGCAGCGGCCCGTTGGCGGCGACCCGCCAGCTCGAGGGCGCCGTCACGGTGATCCGGAACGACGCCTTGAGGTCGGGCTGGTCGAACGCGGGCAGGATCCGGCCCGCGTTGTTGATGAACATGTGCTGGTAGATGTAGACCGAGCCGTCCGCCGGGTCGACGTATTTGTGCAGGCCCTCACCGGTGTTCGAGTAGCGCATGACGGCCTCGACGGCCAGCTCGTTGACGTCGGCCAGGCCGGTGAGCAGCAGCCGGCCGTCGACGAGCGCCGAGTCGGGCAGCGGCGACCCGTTCAGCGTCATCTTGCCGGCGCGCACCGGCTCGAACTCGAGGAACGTCGATGCGCCCTCGTGAGCGTCGAAACGCACCACCGTGCGGGAACCGAAGGTGTCGCCCTCGGTGGTGAGGTCGAGGTCGACCTCGTATTCGCGGACATCGACGGTGGCGGCCCGGGCGGTAGCCTCGGCGCGGGTCAGGCTCGGCATTCGACCATCATCCGGTACGAGCCGGACCGCTGCTATCGTGGCCCCATGCGCTTCGCGAACCTCGGCTGGTGGCTGCCCTGACGGGCGGCTTCCCCACACGCGCACTCATCTTCGCGGCCGCCCCTTCCCGGGCGGCCGTTGTCATGTCCGGGAAAAGGCGGTCCTGACCCGGAAGGACACCACCATGACCCGCCGCCTCACCGGCTTCCAGCCGACCGGCCACCTGCACCTGGGCAACCTGATCGGCGCGATGCGCCCGTTGGTGGCCGCCCAGGCCACGCCGTCCATCGCCATGATCGCCGATCTCCACGCGCTCACCATGGAACACGATCCCCGGCAGCTGCGCGCGAACACGCTGCAGGTCGCGACAGTGCTGCTCGCCGCCGGCGTCGACCCGCGGCGCACCGCGATCATCGCCAACTCCCAGGTGCCCGAGCACAGCGAACTGCACTACCTGCTCGAATGCGCGATCGGCTACGGCGAGGCCGCGCGCATGATCCAGTTCAAGGAGAAGTCGGCGTCCAGCAAGGCTGTGCGGCTCAGCCTGCTCACCTATCCGGTGCTCATGGCGGCCGACATCCTCGTCCACGACTGCGACCAGGTGCCGGTCGGCGACGACCAGAGCCAGCACCTGGAACTCACCCGCACCATCGCGACCAGGTTCAACGCCCGCTACGGCCAGACCTTCACGGTGCCCGAGGGCATCCGGCCGGAGAACGCCGCGCGGATCATGGACCTGGCCGACCCGGGCCGCAAGATGAGCAAGAGCACGCCGTCGGCGGCCGGCCGGATCGGGCTGCTCGACCCGCCCGACGTGATCCGCCGGACCATCGCGCGGGCGGTGACCGACACGGTGGGCGTCGTGCGTGACGACCCGGAGCGGCAGCCCGGCGTCACCAACCTGCTGGCGATCCTGCGCGCCTGCGCGGACCGGGAGCCGGGTCCGTTCCCGTCCTACGGCGCGCTGAAACGCGAGGTCACGGACGCGGTCGAGTCGGTGCTGGGGCCGATCCGGGCGCGTTACGCCGAGTTGTCGGAGGACCCGGGTCACGTACGCAAGATCCTGGCCGAGGGCAAGGCCTGGGTGCAGCCACGCGCTGCCGAGACCGTGCGGCGTACCCGCGCCGCCCTCGGCCTACTGGACTGAGGCGGTCAGCCGCTTCTCGAAGCAGAACGCGGCCGGCTCGCAGATCGGGACGCGCTCGTAGCCCGAGGACCGGTAGAGGGCGATCGCCGCGGGCGAGGTGACCCCGGCGGTCAGTCGGATCACCGGGCGGCCCGCGACGAGCGCCTCCTCCTCGAGCGTGACGATCATCTGACGGGCGATGCCGCGCCCCCGGAAGGCGGGTCGCACGTACATCCGCTTGATCTCGGCCACGCCGACCTCGGGCAGCGGCTGCCAGGCGCCGCAGGCCACGGCCCGGCCGTCGACGACCGCCACGAAGTACGCGGCACGGTCGTCCGGCGCGAAACTCTGGCCGCCCTCGTGCAGCTGGGCCACCACGAGGGCGGCCAGCTCGGGGTCCAGGGCGGGCCTGGCTTCGATCAACACGTTGTGACCCTAGGCGGCCACCCTTGCCGCAGGGTTGCGCCGAGCTGGACTACGCCCTATTCGTCGGTGTCCTCGTCATCTGTCACGAGGACCGGCCGATGGGCGTTGGCCACGCTCGTGACCGTGCCGTCGGCCGACATGTGCAACAGCTCGTCGTCCGAGCGCACGCGGCGGGCCTTGCGGGCCGCCAGGCGCTCGGCGGCGCTGGCGCGGGCATCGTCGTCCTCGAGGCGGGCGTCGGTGCCGCGGGGGCCCGACACGAACTCGCCGGCGTTGGGCTGCCAGTCGAACTCGCGATCGCCGATGCGCACCGGATCGCCCGCCTTGGCGCCCTTCTTGCCCAGCATGTCCTCGACGCCGAGCCGGTCGAGCCGGTCGGCCAGATAACCCACGGCCTCGTCGTTGTCGAAGTTCGTCTGGCGGACCCAGCGCTCGACCTTGGGCCCGCTCACCACGAAGACACCCTCACTGTCCCGCTCGACGGTGAAGCCGGACTCGTCGACCGCGCGCGGACGCACGATGGCCCGGCTGGGCTCGGGCGCCGGCTTGTCCAGGCGGTGCTGGGCGACCGTCTCGGCGAGGGCGAAGATCAGTTCCTTGAGGCCCTCGCGGGTGACCGCGCTGACCTCGAAGACGCGGTAGCCGCGGGCCTCGATGTCGGGCCGCACCATCTCGGCCAGGTCACGCCCGTCCGGGATATCGATCTTGTTGAGCACGACCAGCCGCGGCCTGTCCTCCAGGCCGCCGTACGCCGACAGCTCGGCCTCGATCGCGTCGAGGTCGGCCAGCGGGTCTCGCTCGATCTCGAGCGCCGCCGAGTCGAGCACGTGCACCAGCACCGAGGTGCGCTCGATGTGCCGCAGGAACTGCATGCCCAGGCCCTTGCCGGTGGCCGCGCCCGGGATCAGGCCGGGCACGTCGGCCACGGTGAAGGTCTGGTCGCCCGCCTGCACCACGCCGAGGTTGGGCACCAGCGTGGTGAACGGGTAGTCGGCGATCTTGGGCTTGGCCGCGGAGATGACCGAGATGAGCGACGACTTGCCGGCCGAGGGGAAACCGACCAGACCCACGTCGGCGACGCTCTTGAGCTCGAGCACCGCGTCGAGGCTGTCACCGGGCTCGCCCAGTTCGGCGAAGCCGGGCACCTTGCGGCGAGTGTTGGCCAGCGAGGCGTTGCCCCGGCCGCCGCGTCCGCCCCGCGCCACCTCGAAGGTGGTTCCCTCGCCGATCAGGTCGGCCAGCACCTCGCCGTCGGCGTTCAGCACGACCGTGCCGTCGGGCACCTTGAGCACGAGGTCCTTGCCGTTGGCGCCGTCGCGGTTGGCGCCCGCGCCGCCGCCGCCGTTGGACGCCTTGACGTGCCCGTGGAAGTGGAAGTCGAGCAGCGTATGGATCTGCGGGTCGACCACCAGAGTGATCCCGCCGCCGTGCCCACCGTTGCCACCGTCGGGCCCGCCCAGCGGCTTGAACTTCTCGCGGCGCACCGAGACGCAGCCGTGCCCGCCGTCACCCGCTTGCAGGTGCAGCACGACGCGGTCGACGAACGTGGTCACTGCTCAACTCCTTGCCAAAGATGTCCCGAGGTGTCAACGCCGGCCTCAGGCGGGCTTGTTCCTCGACAGAACCGCCGGCCGCGCGGACGCGGAGGCGGAAAACACAAAGCGGGCCACGGACCCCGAAAGGTCCGCGGCCCGCTTCGAAGAAACTTTACTCCGCCGCCGGAACGATGCTGACGGTCTTGCGACCGCGCTTCGTGCCGAACAGCACATTGCCGGTCGCCAGAGCGAACAGCGTGTCGTCGCCGCCGCGGCCGACCAGGTCGCCCGGGTGGAACTTCGTGCCGCGCTGGCGGATCAGGATCTCGCCGGCGCTGACCAGCTGGCCGCCGAACCGCTTGACACCGAGCCGCTGAGCGGCGGAGTCACGGCCGTTGCGCGAGCTGGATGCACCCTTTTTGTGAGCCATGAGTGATCCGCCCCTTACTTCCCGCTCTTGATGCCGGTGACCTTGATCTTGGTCAGCGGCTGACGGTGCCCCTGACGCTTGTGGTAACCGGTCTTGTTCTTGAACTTGTGGATCCGGATCTTCGGACCCTTGGTGTGCTCGGCGATCTCGCCGGACACCGTCACCTTGGCAAGCTTGGCCGCGTCGGTCACCAGGTTGTCACCGTCGACGAGGAGGACTGCGGCGAGCGTCAGCGAGTCGCCGGGCACACCCGCGAGCTTCTCGACCTCGATCACGTCGCCCTCGGCAACCTTGTACTGCTTGCCGCCGGTCTTGACGATCGCGTACATCGGACGCGGACTCCCTGAGACTTACGCAGCGTTGACCGCTGCTTGGCGGATGAAGCTGAGATTCCGGCTCTCGGCCCCTCGAAAAAGGGGGCGGGCACGGAAGCACGGCGCCTGGAAAAGCGCCAGCAGAAAGAGTACTTCATCAGGCGCTCCGATCCCAAACCGGGGCCTGATCAGCCCCGGCCGCACGCCTTGTCGAGCCGGGCCGTGAGGGCCGACATCTTTTCAGCGTTGATCTTGGTGACGTCCCCTTTCAGGGCTTTGACCTGCGCACTCATCTCGGTCAAAGCCTTCTTCAGGGTGGGATCGGTGGTCAGCCCGGCCATGTCGGCCAGCGCGAACGAGTAGTTCCGGACGTCGCGCGAGACCTTCTCGGCGGCCTGCCGCTTGGCCTGCTCGCCCTTGCTCGCGGCGTCGATCTGCAGCTTGAGGTCGGCGATGAAGATCTCACCGAAGCTGGTGCTCGCGCGCTCGGCCTGGGCGCAGATCTCTTTGGTGTTGCCGGAGAGCTCGGCGTCGGCCTTGGCCGCCACGGACGGGTCGACCGGAGCGGGGGGCACAGCGACCGGCGGCGGGGCAGTCACGGCCGAGCCGGAGGACGCGGCGCCGGACGAATCGCCGGAGGACGAGGAACAGGCGGCCGTCGCGGTGAGAGAACCCAGCGCCACGCACACGGCGAGGCCCCGGATCAGGGGGATTCGGAACATCGGGGCTCGGTCTCCTCGGGGGAAAGGCTGATCGATCCCGCGAGGGTAACCGACGGAGACGGAAAGGAGCGGCTTGGCAGTTAACTTTCTTTACCAAACCGCTCCTGTCGATCCTTTGTTGATCCGGAAGGGCAGGATCAGGGTCGCGTACGCCTCCGCGTGCCGCCCCGCCGCGAGCGGCGTCGTCCGGCGCCCGCCCCCACCGGCTCGTCCTCGTCCTCGTCCTCATCCTCGGCCGCGTCCGGGTCGTCGGACCCGGTGAGCTGGAGCGGCTCCACCTCGGCGGCCGGCGCCGGCGCCTCGTACCGCGACAGGTCGTAGCCGCTGATGTCGTAGTCGTCCTCGGGGTCCGCGTTGGTGACAGGCGCCCGGCCGGTCACGATGCCCGAGCCGGCCACCGGGGGCAGGCCAGCGGTCTCGGCCGCCGGGTCGTCGCCCTCGTGCCGCACCGCGTCGGTCACGATCTCGATCGGCTCGTCGGGCTCGACCTCGATGTCCGGCAGCTCGTCCCGGATCGGGTCCGGCACCACCGGCTCCGAGACGGGCTCGGCGACCACGGTGTCGCCGCCGCCGCCACGACGACGCCGCGACTTGCCGCTCGGCTGCTGCTGCTGGGCCGGGGCGGTCTCGGTCCGGGCCGCCGCGGCGACCGCCTTGACCTGGTTCCCGGCGCCACTGCCGTTGGAGCGCTTCTCGGGCACCGGCTCGGTGTGGATCAGCACCCCGCGGCCCTTGCAGTGCTCACAGGTCTCGCTGAACGCCTCGAGCAGGCCCGAGCCGATCCGCTTGCGGGTCATCTGCACCAGGCCGAGCGAGGTGATCTCGGTGACCTGGTGCTTGGTGCGGTCGCGGCCCAGGCACTCGGTGAGCCGCCGCAGCACCAGCTCGCGGTTGCTCTCGAGCACCATGTCGATGAAGTCGATGACCACGATGCCGCCGAGGTCGCGCAGCCGCAGCTGCCGGACGATCTCCTCGGCCGCCTCGAGGTTGTTACGGGTGACCGTCTCCTCGAGGTTGCCGCCCGCGCCGGTGTACTTGCCCGTGTTGACGTCGACCACCGTCATGGCCTCGGTGCGGTCGAAGACCAGGTGGCCGCCCGAGGGCAGGAACACCTTGCGGTCCAGACCCTTGAGGATCTGCTCGTCGATGCGCTTGTCGGCGAAGACGTCCCCGGTGCCGGTGTAACGGTGCATGCGCTCGAGCAGGTCGGGCGAGACCGAGTTGAGGTAGTTCTCGAGCTCGCCGTACGCCGAGTCGCCCTGCACGATCAGCTCGCGGAAGTCCTCGTTGAAGAGGTCCCGGACGACCCGGATGACCAGGTCGGGCTCCTCGGAGAGGGCGACCGGCGCGTGGCCCTCGGCCGACTTGCGCTGGATCTCCTCCCACTGCGCCTGGAGACGCTTGACGTCACGGGCGAGGTCGTCCTCGCTGGCGCCCTCGGCCGCCGTGCGCACGATGACGCCGGCGCCGTCGGGCACCAGCTTCTTCAGCACGTCCCGGAGGCGCTTGCGCTCGTTGTCGGGCAGCTTGCGGCTGATCCCGGAGGCGTTGCCGTTGGGCACGTAGACCAGGTGCCGGCCGGAGAGCGCGATGTGGCTGCTCAGCCGGGCGCCCTTGTGCCCGATCGGGTCCTTGGTCACCTGCACCAGCACCGAGTCGCCGGAGCGCAGCGCCTGCTCGATCGAGCGGGCCCGGCCCTCGAGCCCGGTGGCGTCCCAGTTGACCTCGCCGGCGTAGAGCACCGCGTTGCGGCCGCGGCCGATGTCGACGAACGCCGCCTCCATGCTGGGCAGCACGTTCTGCACCTTGCCGAGGTACACGTTGCCGACCATGGTGCCGGAGGTGCTGCGCGAGACGTAGTGCTCGACCAGGATGCCGTCTTCCATCACGGCGATCTGGGTGCGGTCGGGCTTCTGGCGCACGACCATCACCCGGTCGACCGCCTCGCGGCGGGCCAGGAACTCCGACTCGCTCAGGATCGGCGGACGGGTCCGGCGCTGCTCACGGCCGTCGCGGCGGCGCTGACGCTTGGCCTCGAGCCGGGTCGAGCCCGAGACGCCCTGCACCTCGTCGGAGGTGCGGCGGGGCTCGCGCACCCGCACGACGGTGTGCACGCCGTCCTCGATGCCGCCGGTCTCGGCGTCACCGCTCGAGCCCTTGCGGCGCCGGCGGCGGCGACGACGGGTCACGCCGTCGCCCTCGTCGCCCTCTTCCTCGTCCTCGGACTCCTCCTCGGCCGACGCCTCGGCGCCTTCCTCGGCCTCGTCCTGCTCGCCGTCCTCGGCAGGGCCCTTGCCGCGGCCACGGCCACGGCGGCCCCGGCGACGGCGGCGGCGGCCGGCCGCGGTGTCGTCGTCATCGTCGGCCTCGTCGTCGCCGTCCTCGACGTCGTCGGCGCTCTCGTCGGTCTCGTCGACCGCCTCGTCGGCGGGCGGGGCCGTGACCTCGGCCGCGGGGGCCTCGGCGGGCTCGTCGGCGGCGCCGCGACGGCGGCGCCGGCTGCGACGGGCGCCCTCGGCCGGCTCCTCGGTCACGACGGCCGGGACCTCGGCCACCGCGGTCTCAGCCTCGGCGACCGGCGGGGTCTCGAGCGTCTCGGCGACCACGGGCGGCACGGCGGCGCCCCGGCGCGACCGGCGGGCCGGCGCCGGAGTGGTCTCAGTGGCCTCGGGCGGCATGAACAGCACAGCCGGGGGCAGGGCCGCGGCGCGGCGGCCACGGCGCGGAGCGGGCGCCTCGGTCTCGACGAAGTCGGCGTCGAGCGGGATCACTCCGATGATCGGGGTGCCCTCGGCCGCCTCAGCGACCTCGACGGCCTCGTCCTCGACGACCGGCTGCCGGCCCTCGATCAAGGGCTCGATCGCAACCGGCGCGGCGACGACCGGCTCCTCCACCGGGGCGGGCGGGGCAGCCTTCTTGCGGGCCCGGGTGCGGGTGGCCTTGACGGGCGGCGCGACCTCTTCGGCGGCGGACTCCGCCTCGGCCGGAGCGACCGCCGGCGCGGCGGCCTTCTTACGGGCCCGCGTCGCCTTCTTGACGGGCGGCGCGGGCTCCTCGAAGGCAGCCGGTGACTCGTGGACGGCGGCGACGGGGTCGGACGGACCCGCAGCCGGTGCTGCCTCGGACTCGGCGGCTGGCGCCGCTGCCTTGCGGCGGGGGGCACGCTTGCGCGCGGGGGTAGCAGTTGCGGCGGTCTCGGGCGGAGCGGCTGCTCCGGCCCCTTCACCGCCCTGTTCTCCCAAGTTGTCTTGGGGCTCGTTATCGAGCATGGGGCGCTCTCCAGTTCTGGCGGCCCCGGGCGCGTTTGAGCGCTGCCACGCAGGGTCGCCGCAAGTATTTCGGTCCCGCCGGGTGAGCGGACGGGCTGCCGAAGTCTGTCAACAGGCGCCGGTTGCAGCCAGCGCCTCCGATGGAGCGATCCTTACCCCGGAAGGGCAGGCTCGCGATCCGCGTCCAACGGATCGACGATATCCCCCTGTGCGGTGAGCGTGCCCTGGGCCAGCCGGGTAACCCGTGGGGGCACCGGCGGCTCCAGACCAGCCGCCACGCGCAGGCCGGAAAGGACGTCATCGGGTCGTACGGCGGGTGTCACCTGTCGTACGACAAGGTCGATTATCGCACACGACGCGCCGTCCGCCTCGGAAGGTACGGCGGACTGGTCCGTCACATCGATCCGGGCCACTGCCTGTCGGGCGTCGAAAGAGCGCCGACCCTGCTTCGTCATGCGCTCTACCAGCACTTCCTCAAGCCCGGTGAACGCCCGGACGGCCGCCTCGGCGTCGGCCGGCTCGACCGTGGGCAGCTCGATCCGCCAGTGCGAGGCGTCGATCCGGTCGGCCAGGCTGCCCGGACCGGCGATCACCGCGTCGAGGATGTCGAGGCCCGGGGAGAGCGCGGCATCGAGGGCGACGCGCAGCTGCCCGGGATCGACCTCGGCCTGCAGACCGATCTCGAGGTATTCGGCCTCGCTGCCCACGCCGGTCGGGGCCGCACTCGCGTACGAGATCTTGGGGTGCGGGGTGAAGCCCTGGGAGAAGGCGATGGGCACGGCGGCCCGCCGCAACGCCCGCTCGAACGCGCGGGCGAAGTCGCGATGGGAGGTGAAGCGCAGCGGGCCGCGCTTGGCGTAGCGCAGACGGATGCGCTGGACGACCGGCGCCTGGCCGCCGACGGGCTGATTCTTGGGGGCCATGTCAGGCGGGCAGCCGCAGGGAGTTGACCGGAGTCAGGGGCAGCAGCTTCTTGCCGGTGGGGCCGATCTGGATCTCGGTGTCCATCGACGGGCAGACGCCGCAGTCGAAGCACGGGGTCCAGCGGCAGTCGTCCTGCTCGAACTCGGACGTCGAGTCCTGCCAGTCCTGCCAGAGCCAGTCCTTGTCGAGGCCGGAATCCAGGTGGTCCCAGGGGAGCACCTCGGAGTGCTGACGCTCGCGGGTGGTGAACCAGTCGAGGTCGACACCGAAGCCGGGCAGCACCTCGGCGCAGGCCTCGACCCACCGGGCGTACGAGAAGTGCTCGCTCCAGCCGTCGAACCGGCCGCCTTTTTCCCACACCCGGCGGATGACCGCGCCGACCCGGCGGTCGCCCCGCGAGAGCAGGCCTTCGATCAGCGAGGGCTCGCCGTCGTGGTAGCGGTAGCCGATCGCGCGGCCCAGCGACCGGTCGCTGTTGATCTCTTGCTTGAGCATCTGGAGGCGGGCGTCGATGACCTCGGGACGCACCATCGGCGCCCACTGGAACGGGGTGTGCGGCTTCGGCACGAAACCGCCGATCGAGACGGTGCAGCGGATGTCCTTGGTGCCGGCGGCGGCGCGGCCGGCCTTGATCACCTCGTGCGCCATGCGGCCGATCTGCAGCACGTCGTCGTCGGTCTCGGTCGGCAGCCCGCACATGAAGTAGAGCTTGACCTGGCGCCAGCCGTTCGAGTACGCCGTGACGACCGTCCGGATCAGGTCTTCCTCGGTCACCATCTTGTTGATGACCTTGCGGATGCGCTCGGATCCACCCTCGGGCGCGAAGGTCAGGCCCGTCCGGCGGCCGTTCTTCGACAGCTCCTGAGCCAGGTCGATGTTGAAGGCGTCGACCCGGGTCGAGGGCAGTGACAGCGACACGTTGGTGCCCTCGTACTGCTCGGCGAGGCCGGAGCACATGTCGCCGATCTCGGAGTGGTCGGCGCTCGACAGCGAGAGCAGGCCGACCTCGCTGAAGCCCGAGTACTCGAGGCCTTCCTTGATCATCTGGCCGACCGTGGTGATCGAGCGCTCGCGCACCGGGCGCGTGATCATGCCGGCCTGGCAGAAGCGGCAGCCACGCGTGCAGCCGCGGAAGATCTCGACCGCGTAGCGCTCGTGGACCGTCTCGGCCAGCGGGACCAGGGGCTTCTTGGGGTAGGGCCAGGCGTCGAGGTCCATCGTCGTGCGCTTGGCCACGCGGAACGGCACGTCGGGGCGGTTGGGCACCACCCGCTGGATGCGGCCGTCGGGCAGGTAGTCGACGTCATAGAAGCGGGGGACGTAGATGCTCTCGGTGCGGGCCAGGCGCAGCAGCAGCTCGTCGCGGCCGCCGGGGCAGCCCTCGGCCTTCCACTCCCGGATGATGCCGGTGATCTCGAGGACGGCCTCTTCACCGTCGCCGAGCACGGCGGCGTCGATGAAGTCGGCGATCGGCTCGGGGTTGAAGCTGGCGTGACCGCCGGCCAGCACGATCGGGTGGCTCTCGTCGCGGTCGGCGCTCATCAGCGGGATGCCGGCCAGGTCGAGCGCGGAGAGCATGTTGGTGTAGCCGAGCTCGGTCGCGAAGGACAGGCCGAGGACGTCGAACGCCTTGACCGGGCGGTGGGCGTCGACCGTGAACTGCGGGACGCCGTTCTCCTTCATCAGCGCCTCGAGGTCGGGCCAGACCGCGTAGGTGCGCTCGGCCAGCACGTCCTCTTGCTCGTTGAGCACCTCGTAGAGGATCTGGACGCCCTGGTTGGGCAGGCCCACCTCGTAGGCGTCGGGATACATCAGCGCCCACCGGACCGTCGTCGCGTCCCAGTCCTTGACGACGGCGCCGAGCTCGCCACCCACGTATTGGATCGGCTTGCTGACCCGGGGCAGCAGCTGCTCGAGCTGCGGGAAGACGGAACGGACACTCATGCCGGCACTCCGCTTCGCTCCGTGCCGACATGAGGCACCAACGCGCTGTGCTGGTTGATTCGCTCGCTCCGCTCGCTCATGGGCCTCTAGGGTACGCGCGTCAGCTGCCTATCTCGGCTGCGGCCCGGTCGAGGTCGGTGGCCAGCACGTCCTCGCGGAACGCGCACAGCTGGAGCGTCATGCGGGCGGCGCCCGTCTCCCCCACCACCAGCCGGGCCGGCTTGCCGTGGTCGTTGAGATCACCGATCAGCGCGTCGAGCAGGCGTACCCCGGCGCTGTCGAGGAACGAGACGGTGGTCAGGTCGATGAGCACCTTGCCGGCCTTCTCGATCCGCTCGACGATCGCCTTGCCGATCTCGGGCGCGTTGGACAGATCGATCTCGCCGGTCAGCGAGACCAGCTCGGCGTCGCCCAACGTCGAGAAGGTGACCCAGCGATGCAGATCGCCCCTCGGCACGGGGCGGCCACCCCGGGTGAATTCCATCACCTCACCTCCCGCCGCCCACGCCGCATGGTGACGGTGGTGCCGTCACTGCGGTCGAACAGGACCTGGTCCATCGACTCGCGGATCAGCTGGAGACCGCGCCCGCGGGCCACGTCACTGACCGCGCCGCGCCAGGTGCCCCGGTCGGTGACCCGCACCTCGACCGCGTCGGCGGTCACCGTGGCCACGACGTCGATCATGCCGAACGGGTCGTCGCGGTAGCCGTGCTCGATCGCGTTGGCCACCGCCTCGGAGCAGGCCAGCAGCACCGCGTCGCGGCACTCGGGCTCGACCTCGTGGCCCACCAGCCAGGCCCGCAGGTCGGCTCGGAGCAGGGCGATCTGCATGCGGTCGGCGCCGATCGTGCGCTCGATGCGTTCCTCGGCGCCGAGCGTCAGGCAGAGCATGCAGACGTCGTCGCTGTGGTCGCGGCCGACCAGGGTGTCGGCCAGGGTGGCCGCCAGCCCCTGCAGAGGGGCGTCCCGGCGCCGCGCCCACTCGCGGGCGAGCAGCTCGAAGCCCTTGTCGATCGGGCGGGTGCGGCGCTCGATCAGGCCGTCGGTGTAGAGCAGCAGGCGGCTGCCGGCGGGCAACCGGCGGCGGTGCTCGGTGCGGACCTTGTTGCCGGCCTTGGAACCCAGCGGCGCCGAGCGGCCCTGCAGCAGGTATTCCGGCGAGCCGGCCGGCTCCTGCAGCAGCGGCGGCAGGTGGCCGGCGCACGAGTAGGCCACCTCGCCGTTGGCCAGGTCGACCTCGACGTAGGCCACGGTGGCCATGCGGGCCGACTCGACCCGCTCGACGAACCGGTCCAGCCCCTCGATCAGCTGGGCCGGCCCGGTCGCGCTGGAGGCGAGCGCGCGCACCGCGCTGCGGAGCTGGCCCATCGTGGTGGCTGCCTCGATGCCCCGGCCGACCACGTCGCCGACCACGACGGCCAGCTTGTCCGGGGTGATCAGGAAGGCGTCGAACCAGTCGCCGCCGACCTCGAGGTCGAGCGCGGCCGCCTGATAGTGGGTCTCGACCGCGAACCGGCTGTCGCCGCCGGGCAGGTCGCCGGCGAGGAGGCTGCGCTGGAGCGTACGGGCGATCTGCCGTTCCTGCTCGTAGAGGCGGGCGTTCTCCAGCGCGAGCCCGGCCCGGTCGGCCAGTTCGATCAGGAACGCCTGCTCGGCCGCGATGCCGCGCCGGTTGGTGGACATCCGCAGCGCCAGCGTGCCCAGCACCAGCCCCCGGGCCGTCAGCGGCAGCACCGAGCAGTCGAGCTGGTCGCCCTCGGCGGCGAACACCGGCTCGCCGCTCGCGGCCACCTTGCCCAGCCGCTGGGTCAGCAGCTCTTCGTCGGGGCGGGGACCGCCGCCGTGCTCGACAAGCGCGGGCGTGCCCACCTGCAGGCGCACCTCGGCCCAGTCGGCGATCTCGGGCACGACCCGGTCGATCAGCCGGCGGGTGCGCGGCAGCAGCCGGTGCAGCTCGTCGAGCGACCGCGTGGTGCCGGCCAGGAACTTGGAGCGGTCCTCGCGGCGGCGGACCTCGTCGTAGAGCCGGGCCCGGTCGAGCGCCTGGCCGGACTGCTGACCGAGCAGGCGGACGACCCGCAGCTCACCGTCGGTGAGCTTGCGCTCGCCCTTGAAGCTGAACGCCAGCACGCCGAGCGTCTCGACGGTGGAGCGCTCGTCGGCCGGGCCGGTCGTCAGCGGCAGCAGCACGACGGTGTTGCGGCCCGAGCGGCGCATGCTCTCGACCAGGTCGGGGAAGTGCGTGCGGGCCTCGGCGACCGAGGGCACCACGTGCAGGTCGCCGCGCTCGGCCACCCGGGCCACGGCCCGCTCGGACGTGCGCGGCATGTCGTCCCAGTTGCCGGTGGTCGGGTCGGTCGACGCCACGGCGTAGATGACGTCACGCTCGTCGTCGACCAGGTAGATGCTGCTGCTGGCCGCGCCGAAGGCGGCCTCGGGTGCGCGGACCACCGCCTCGGCCACCTCGGCCTCGGTCGGCGCGGCGGCCAGGTCGGCCACGATCTGCTGCAGCACCCGGACCCGCCGCTCGGAGGACTCGGCGATCTGCCGCGCGAGCAGCAGTTCCGTCTCGTACTGGCGGCGCTCGGTGGCGTTGAACAGGGTCGTGCGGATCGCCCGGGGCTGCCCCGTCCCGCTGCGGGCCAGCACCGAGTTGACCAGCGTGGGCAGCTGCCGTCCGTCCGAGCAGACCACATCGAACGCGAGCTCGTGCACCTCGTCCTGCATGCGCAGCAGCGGGGCGTAGTGGGTCTCGTGATAGATCTGCCCGCCGGAGGTGAGCAGGTCACGGAACCGGCGGTGCCCGACCAACTCGCCGCGCGTGTATCCGGTCCAGCTCAGGAACGTCTGGTTGACCCGGACGATCGTGCCGTCGGGGAGCGTGGTCAGGTACCCGCACGGCGCGTGCTCGTACAGGTCGTCGGGGTCTTCGTCCCAGGGCGGCCGCAGGTCCTGCGTCACGTCCGGCCCACCAGAGTCACTCACGGTCCGCCGCTTCTAAAGCCAGGCCTTCATGGCGTCGATGGTTTCCTCCGGGGCGCTCAGGTTGGGGCAGTGGCCCGTGGCGTTGAGGTGCACCAGTGTGCTCCCGGTGATGTGCTTGTGAACGTAGTCGCCGACGGCGGCCGGCGCGATCACATCATCGGAACACTGGAGGATGAGCGCGGGTGTGCGCAACTCGAGAAGGTCGTCGCGGTTGTCGGACAGGAACGTGACCCGCGCGAACTTCTTGGCGATCTCGGGATCGGTGCGGCAGAAGCTGTTGGTCAACTCGGCACCGAGCTCGGGCCGCTCGGAGTTGCCCATGATCACTGGCGCCATGGTGCTCGACCAGCCGAGATAGTTGCTGTCGAGCGAGACGAGCAGCGACTCGATGTCGTCCTTGTTGAAGCCGCCCACGTAGCCCTCGACGGGCTCGTTGATGTAGCGCGGGGACGGGCCGATGAGCACCAGGCGGGCGAAGCGCTCGGGCTCCTTGATCGCCGCGAGCACGCCGATCATGGCGCTCACCGAGTGGCCGACGAAGACGACGTCCCACAGGTCGTGCTCGTGCAGGATGTCGAGGATGTCGTCGGCGTAGCCGCCGAGCGTGGAATGGCGGTCGTCGTCGTAGGCCGACAGGTCGGACCGGCCGTTGCCGACGTGATCGAAAAGTATGAGCCGATGAGAGTCCGCGAAGGCCGGAGCGACAAGACGCCACATGTTCTGGTCGCAGCCGTAACCGTGGGCGAACACCATCGGCTGACCGGTGGGATTCCCGGTCAGAGTGACGGCGTTCCGCTGTGTCGTTCTCATGTCCCGGTAACTCTACGGCTCCAGAGCGTCTCGCACATCGCCCTGGTTGTCCGGCATTTGTACGCGGGAACCGGTCTCAGGACAGAGGCCGCGGGTGGCGCACCGCCTCTAACCTGGGAGTTGACCGCCTCGCCGGGAATCCTGCCGGCAGTGAAGGAGATCAACCGATGGCCCACGAGCAGCCGGAGGAAACTCAGCCGGCGGCCGGAGTGCCCGACCCGACCCGGCTCGACACCGGCTCCGAACCCTCTACCGTGGACGCGCCGGCGCGTTGGAGCGCCTCCGCGGCCGTGCCCGAGCCGTCGCCGAAGAAGCCTTGGTGGCGTCGCGACGGCGAACCTCAGCCGGTCGAGGAGGAGCATTGGGCGACCACCCCGGCGGTCGACCCGTGGGCCGACCAGGACACGCCGTGGGACGCTTTCCCCTTTCCCGAGGTCACCGAGGTGCCGGCGACCGCGCAGCCGGCGGCCCCGCCGCCCCCGACCCGCGTCGAGCCGCCGGCACCGACAAAGGTCGAGCAGCCGCCCACCGCCGCGCCCACCGCCCCGCCGCCGGCCGGCGCCGAGCCGCCGCCGCCGAAGCTCTCCAAGAAGGAACGCAAGCGCCTGGAGAAGGCAGCCACGGCCAACCGCCTGCCCGTCCAGACCCGTCCCCCGGCCCCGCCCTCGCCGCCGCCCGGCCCGATCGTCCAGGGCCGCCGGCTGCCGGCTCCGCCGCCGTGGGCCCCGCGCCAGCCGAGCCGGCCCCTGCCTCCGCCCCGCCGCAAGCGCCGCTGGGGCCGCCGGCTCGCGTTGCTGAGCCTGCTCGGCGTGGTCTGCTGCTGCGGTCTCCCCTTCGCCTGGTTCCAGTGGCCGAGCGCCCGGCAGTACCCGGTCAGCGCCGCCCTGCCGAAGTCCTTCGCCGACCTGCAGTTGCGCGACACCGAGGAGACCGGCCCCAACGGCTTCGCCGGCGTCTACCGGGACGGCCGCGGCAAGCGGGTCTCCGTCTACGGCGAGACCGGTTTCCGGCTCACCCCCGGCTCCGACGTCCGCGGCCGCCTCGACCAGGTCGCCTCCGCCTACAACCTGAAGGACGTGCAGTCCTTCGACCTCGGCGAGTCCGGCGCCCACCAGAGCTGCGGCGTCGGCCGCGACGACGGCGTCTCGGTGGTCGTCTGCGCCTGGGCCGACCACGGCAGCCTGGCCACCGTGCTGCTGACCCGCCGCTCGATCACCGACAGCGCCGACCTGGTCGCCCGCCTGCGGGAAGAAGTGCTGTCTCCCGGTTGACCGGGCCGGGGCCGGGCACGATGACCACATGACCCGACGCTGGCTCTTCGCCGATCAGCTCGGCCCGCACTTCCTCGACGCCCCGGGCCAGGAGGTGCTGCTCGTGGAGTCGAAGGCGGTGTTCCGGCGCCGCGCCTTCCACCGCCAGAAGGCGCACCTGATCCTCTCCGCCCTGCGGCACCGGGCCCGGGACAACGGGGTACGGCTCGTCGCAGCCGACACGTACGCCGAGGCTCTGACCGAGCCGGTGACCGTCTGCCATCCCACCTCACGGGCGGCCCGCGACCTGGTCCACCGCCTGGAGCAGGTGCAGGAGGTGCTGCCGCCGCGCGGCTTCGTGACCGCGCCGGCCGACTTCACGACCTGGGCGCACGGCCGCGGCCACCTGCGGATGGAGGACTTCTACCGCGACGCCCGGCAGCGGCACGGCATCCTCATGGACGGCGCCGAGCCGGCCGGCGGCAAGTGGAACCTGGACGCCGACAACCGCGAGCCACCGCCGCGCGGCGTCCAGCGGCTCGACGTGCCCGCTCCTCCGGCGATCGTCGAGGACGAGATCGACGAGCAGGTGCGGGCCGACCTCGACCGCTGGCAGAGCGAGGACGGCATCGAGTTCGTGGGCAACGACGGCCCGCGGATGTTCCCGGCGACCCGGACCGAGGCGCTGGCCCGATTGCGGCACTTCGTGACCCACCGGCTGCCCACGTTCGGCCCGTACGAGGACGCGATGCTCGCCGGCGACCCGCTGATGAGCCACAGCCTGCTGAGCGCCGCCATGAACCTGGGCCTGCTCGATCCGCTCGAGGTCGTGGAGCGCGCCGAGCAGGCGTACCGCGCAGGCGAAGCCCCGCTGGCGAGCGTGGAGGGCTTCGTCCGGCAGATCATCGGCTGGCGCGACTTCATCTGGCACCTGTACTGGTATTTCGAGCCGGACTACCGGGCCTCCAACGAGCTGGGGGCGCGCCGGGAGCTGCCGCGCTGGTTCGCCGACCTGGACGCCGGCGCGGTCGAGGCGCGTTGCCTGTCGGACGTGCTGGCCGGGGTGCGCGACCGCGGCTGGGTGCATCACATCCCGCGCCTGATGGTGCTCGGCAACTACGCCATGCAGCGCGGGTGGCGGCCCGGCGCGATGGCCGACTGGTTCCACCGCTCGTTCGTCGACGGCTACGAGTGGGTGATGACGGCCAACGTGATCGGCATGAGCCAGTACGCCGACTCCGGGCGGATGAGCACCAAGCCGTACGCCTCGGGTGGCGCCTACATCAACCGGATGAGCGACTACTGCGGCGGCTGCCGCTACGACCCCAAGGTGCGGGTGGGCGACGACGCGTGCCCGTACACGGCCGGTTACTGGGCGTTCCTGGCCCACAACGAGGGCGCGTTCGCCGGCAACCACCGCATGCGCCAGCCGCTCAACGGCCTGCACCGGCTGAGCGACGTCGAGGCGCTGATCGAACAGGAGGAGGCGCGCGGCTCGCGGGCCCCCTGACCCCTACTCCTTGGGCGGCTTGGCCGGGGCATACCGCGGCACGTACTCCTGACCGGTGAGCTTCTGGATCTCGGTCATCACCTCGTCGGTGAGCTCGCGCAACGCCGTGCGGTCGTCGGACCGGCCGACGGTCGAGATCGGCTCGCCGAACCGGACGGTGACGACACCGCGCGCCGGCCTGGGCAGCAGCTGACCGATGGGCTGGACCTTGTCGGTGCCGAGCATGCCGACCGGGACGATCGGCACCCCGGCCGCCACCGAGAGCCGGGCCACGCCGGTGCGGCCGCGGTAGAGCCTCCCGTCGGGCGAGCGGGTGCCCTCGGGGTAGAGCGCGACCGCGTCACCGGACTTGAGGACGGGAATGGCGCCGTCGAACGCCGTGAGCGCGGCCCGTCCGCCGCCGCGGGCCACCCGGATGGCGCCGAGCCCGTGCATCAGGCTGCGGTTGAACCAGCCCTTGACGCCCGTGCCGTCGAAGTACTCCTCCTTCGCCCAGAAGGCGAGGTGACGGGGCACCACCGAGCCGAGGAAGAGCTCGTCGGCGACCGAGAGGTGGTTGCCGGCGAACACCACGCCACCGGTCCGGGGGATGTGCTCGAGGCCCTCGACGTGGGGACGCCAGCCGAGCATCATCGCGTTGCCGACCGTGAACTTGCCGATCGTGTAGAGCAGCGGCAACTGGGGTTCCTCCGGGGACAGGCGTGCGCACGAAAATGTGGGGGGCGCGGTCAGGTTATCGGACGGAAACGCGGAAGTCCTCGTCGAGCCGACCGACCGGCCCGAACATTCGTCACAGTTGTGCGGAATATCCGGACCGGCCGCCGATTTCAGACCGCCTTCGAGACCTGAACTGTTACCTGATCTCCGTCGCCGACCTCGCCGGCGAAGCCCTCGGCGCCCGCGTCGGCGAGCGTCACCGACGTCGCCAGCGTCTCGCCGCCGACGAAGTCACGGTGCGCCTCGACCGCTGCCCGCACCGGCCCGGCCGCCGAGACGACCAGCGCGATCCGGTCCGAGACGTCGAAGCCGGCGTCGCGGCGGGCCTGCTGCACGACCCGGATGACGTCGCGGGCCAGGCCCTCAGCCGCCAGTTCCGGGGTCACCGCCGTGTCGAGCACGACGACGCCGGCGCCGCCCGGCAGCGGCGCCGAGTTCTCAACGTCGGCCGCCACCAGCTTCAGCTCGTACTCACCCTCGCGCAGCGTGACGCCCGCGGCCACCGGCGCGCCGTCGACCAGCTGCCAGTCGCCGGCCTTGACCGCCTTGATGACCTGCTGCACCTGCTTGCCGACCCGGGGGCCGAGCGCCCGCGGCACGACGGTCAGGACCTGCTCGGAGGAGGCGGCCACGTCGTCGGTGAGGACGACCTCCTTGACGTTGACCTCGTCGGCCACCAGGTCGGCCAGGCCGGCCAGAGCCGCGGCGTCGGCGGTGGCCACCGTGAGCTTGGCCAGCGGCAGCCGCACGCGCAGGCCCCGCGCCTTGCGCAGCGAGAGCGCGGCCGAGGCCACGTCGCGGATCGCGTCCATCGACGCCACCAGCTCGTGGTCGGACGGGAAGGCCGACGCGTCGGGCCAGTCGGTCAGGTGCACCGAGCGTTCGCCGGTCAGACCGCGCCAGATCTCCTCGGTGGTCAGCGGCGCGAGCGGCGCCACCACCCGGCACAGGGTCTCGAGCACGGTGGCCAGGGTGTCGAACGCGTCGGCGTCGCCCTGCCAGAAACGGTCGCGCGACCGGCGTACGTACCAGTTGGTCAGCGCGTCGAGGTAGGACCGGACCGAGGCGGCGGCGCCCGAGATGTCGTACTCGTCCATCTGGTTCTGGACGTCGGTGACCAGCTCGCCCGTCTTGGCCAGGATGTAGCGGTCGAGCAGGTGCTGCGAGTCGGTGCGCAACTTCGCTTCGTGGGCGGAGGCGTTCGCGTACAGGCTGAAGAAGTACCAGACGTTCCACAGCGGCAGCAGGACCTGGCGCACCGAGTCGCGGATGGCCACCTCGGTGACCGGCATGTCCCCGCCCCGCAGCACCGGCGACGACATCAGCATCCAGCGCATCGCGTCCGAGCCGTGGGTGTCGAAGACCTGGTAGACGTCGGGGTAGTTGCGCAGCGACTTGGACATCTTGCGGCCGTCCTCGCCGAGCAGGATGCCGTGGCTGAGGCAGTTGCGGAACGCCGGCCGGTCGAACAGCGCGGTGGCCAGCACGTGCATGGTGTAGAACCAGCCCCGGGTCTGGCCGATGTACTCGACGATGAAGTCGCCCGGGTAGTGGTGCTCGAACCAGTCCTTGTTCTCGAACGGGTAGTGCACCTGGGCGAACGGCATCGACCCCGACTCGAACCAGCAGTCGAGCACCTCGGGCACCCGGCGCATGGTCGACTGCCCGGTCGGGTCGTCCGGGTTGGGGCGGGTCAGCTCGTCCACGTACGGGCGGTGAAGGTCCTCGATCTTGACGCCGAAGTCGCGCTCGAGCTCTTCGAAGGAGCCGTAGATGTCGACCCGCGGGTAGGTGGGGTCGTCCGACTTCCAGACCGGGATCGGCGAGCCCCAGAACCGGTTGCGCGAGATCGACCAGTCGCGGGCGTTGGCCAGCCACTTGCCGAACGAGCCGTCCTTGATGTGGGCCGGCGTCCAGGTGATCTCCTGGTTGAGCTCGACCATGCGGTCGCGGAACTTCGTCACGGCCACGAACCACGACGACACCGCCTTGTAGACCAGCGGCGTGTCGCAGCGCCAGCAGTGCGGGTACGAGTGCGTGTACCCCTCGTGGCGCAGGACTTTGTTCTCTTCCTTGAGACGGGCGATGATCGGCTTGTTGGCGTCGAACACCTGCGTGCCCTGCCAGTCCGGCACGAGCGCGGTGAAGCGCGTGTGCTCGTCGACGGTCACCACGGTCGGGATGCCGGCCGCGTTGCAGACGTTCTGGTCGTCCTCGCCGAAGGCCGGCGCCTGGTGGACGACGCCGGTGCCGTCCTCGTCGCTCACGTAGTCGGCCGCGAGCACCTGGAACGCGTTCGGTCCGCCCTTCTCGACCAGGAAGTCGAACATCGGGGTGTACCGGCGGCCGGCCAGCTCGCTGCCGAGGATCGTGCCGACCGGTGTCCAGCCCTCGAGCTCCTTCGCGTACGAGGGTGTCCTCGACGCTCCCATGATGAGCCGCTTCCCGTCCTTCTCCAGGATCGCGTACTCCAGGGACGGGCCGACTGCGAGCGCGAGGTTGGACGGCAGCGTCCACGGCGTCGTGGTCCACACCGCGATGTCCTCGCCCGTCTCCAGGCGGAAGGTGACCGTCAGCGCTGGGTCGGTGCGGTCCCGGTAGACGTCATCCATCCGGGTCTCGGTGTTCGACAGCGGGGTCTCGCACCGGAAACAGTAGGCCAGGACGCGGAAGCCCTCGTAGACCAGACCCTTGTCGTGCAGGGTCTTGAACGCCCACATGACCGACTCCATGTAACTGGGGTCGAGGGTCTTGTAGTCGTCGGCGAAGTCGACCCAGCGGGCCTGCCGGGTGACGTAGCGCTCCCAGTCCTTGGTGTAGGCGAGCACCGACGTACGGCAGGCCTCGTTGAACTTGTCGATGCCGAGCTCGACGATCTGGGCCTTGGTGCTGATGCCCAGCTGCTTCTCGGCCTCGACCTCGGCCGGCAGCCCGTGCGTGTCCCAGCCGAAGCGGCGCTCCACGCGCTTGCCGCGCATGCTCTGGTAGCGCGGGACGAGGTCTTTCACGTAGCCGGTGAACAGGTGCCCGTAGTGCGGCAGACCGTTGGCGAACGGCGGGCCGTCGTAGAAGACGTACTCGTTGGCGCCGTCCCGCCCGGCCGGGCGCTGCTCGACGGATGCCTCGAAGGTCTTGTCGGCCGCCCAGTGATCGAGGACCGCGCGCTCGACGGCGGGCAGGTCGGGGCTGGCCGGCACGCCCGTGGCGTCGGTGTGCTTCGGATAGGCCATGGTCGGCGGTTCCCCTCATAGCAGTCGTCATCAGACTGCGAGGACGAGCGTTCAGCCCGCGGTACCACCTCGCTTGACGGATCTCTCCGCCCGCTCAATTCCTTTGGCCGCCGCCAGCCGGTTCTACTGAGACCGCCAGGTCTGTTCTTCCGGAAGCTCCCCGGTGATGGCCGGATCGTCGCCTGCGCACAGACAACGATACCGGCCCTCCCGAATTTTCAGCGCCGCGGGGCGGCCAGGGTGGTGCTCCAGAGCGACGCGCCCTCACGGTCGCGCAGGTGCACGGTGAACGCCCTGGTCCCGGCGTCGATCTCGACCTCGCCGAAGTGCTGGAAGCCGTCGGCCGGGGACGTGTTGGCGACCGGCGGGGCGTTCACGAAGGCGGTTCGGGGGCCGAACGTGCCGTCCAGGGCGTTGGGACCGAACGCGCCCGCATGCGCAGGGCCGGAGACGAACTCCCAGAACGGCGTGAAGTCCTGGATCGCCGCCCGGACCGGGTCGTAGTGGTTGGCCTGCGTGTAGTGCACGTCGGCGGTCAGGAAGACGATGCCGGTCACGCCGTGCCGGTGCGCCGACTGCAGCACCTGGGCGAACTCGAGCTCACGGCCCTTCGGCGCGCCCGGGTCGCCCTGGGCCACCCCTTCCTGGGCGGCCGCGCCGTCCGGCACGACCAGGCCGATCGGCAGGTCGTTGGCGATCACCTTCCAGGTCGCCTTCGACTCCCGCAGGCCGCGGATCAGCCACTGCCGCTGCTCGCGGCCGAGCAGGCCGCGCGCCGGGTCCGCGTACGTGTTGCCGTCGTTGGCGTCCTTGAACGTGCGCATGTCGAGCACGAAGATGTCCAGGAGCGGCCCGTACGAGATCTTGCGGTGCACCGGCCCTTCGCGGAAGGGCGTCGGCACCCACTCGTGGTACGCCTGCCGCGCCCGCTCGGCCAGCACATCCACCCGCTTCTCGGTGTAGCGGGCGTCGTCCAGGATCTCGCCGGGGTACCAGTTGTTGGTGACCTCGTGGTCGTCCCACTGGTTGATCTGCGGCACCTCGGCGGCGAACGCCCGGTAGGCCGGGTCGAGCAGGTTGTAGGCGTACTGCCCGCGGTACTCCGTCAGCGTCTCGGCCACCTTGAGCTTCTCCTCGGTGACCACGTTGCGCCAGATCCGCCCGTCGGGCAGCGTCACGGTCTCGCTCAGCGGCCCGTCGGCGTACACGGTGTCTCCGCTGTGCAGCAGGAAGTCCGGCTGGCGGCGGCGCATCGACTCGAAGAGCTTCAAGCCGCCGTACGCGGGATCGATGCCCCAGCCTTGGCCGACCACATCGCCGGTCCAGACGAACCGGACGCCCTTGCGGCCCGCCGTACGCAATGACCCGCTCACCGGAGCGCCGAACAACCCCGGGCGGTCCAGGCTCTCGGCCCGCACCCGGTAGTGGATGCGCTCACCCGCGGGCAGCCCGCGCAGCGTCAGCTTGCCGGTGAAGTCGGAGCCGGGGGTGACGATCGGGCCGCGCAGCACCCGCGAGCCCCGGAAGTCGGGCCGCTTGCTGACCTGCACCCAGAGCCGCCCGGGCCGGTCGGCGCGACTCCACACCACGGCCGAGTTGCCGACGGGGTCGCCGCTCTGGACGCCGTGGGTGAGGACGGGCCGGGAGCCGGCCCAGGAGAACGCGGGCGCGCCGCCGGCCAGGCTGACGACGCCGCCGGCGACTCCGGCCCGGAGCAGATTCCGTCGTGAGATCGAGGTCATGACTCTGATACCTATCGATCCCGAATGGCCTCCCGGTGGCCGTGCCCTGAACTTCAGGGTGGCAACGTCACCGACCACAGATTCACGCCGTCGCGGTCGCGCAGGCTGACCTTGAACTCGCGCGTCTCGGCGTCGATCTCGACCTCGCCGAAGTGCTGGAAGCCCACGGCCGGCGAGGTGAAGGGCGCGGGCGGAGCGTGCTGGAAGACGGCCCGTGGGCCGAACGTGCGGTCCAGGGGGAACGGGCCGAACGCGCCCGCGTGCGCCGGGCCGGAGACGAACTCCCAGAACGGCGTGAAGTCCTGGACCGCCGCGCGGGCCGGACGTAGTGGTGCGCGGCGGTGTAATGCACGTCGGCGGTCAGGAACACGATGCCGGTCACGCCGTGCCGGTGGGCCGACCGAAGCACCTGAGCGAACTCGAGCTCGCGGCCCTTGGGCGCCCGGGTCACGCTGGGCCACACCCTCCTGGGCGGCCGGTCTGTCCGGCACGACCAGCCCGAGCGGCGTGTCGTTGGCGATCACCTTCCACGTCGCGCGGGACTCGCGGAGGCCGTTGATCAGCCAGGCCCGCTGGGCGGCGCCGAGCAGGCCGCGCGCCGGATCGGCGTGGGCCCGCGCAGCCAGCACATCCACCCGCTTCTCGGTGTAGCGCGGGTCGTCCAGAATCTCCCCCGGGTACCAGTTGTCGGCGACCTCGTGGTCGTCCCACTGGTTGATCTGGGGCACCTCGGCCACGAATCGGCGGTACGCGTCGTCGAGCAGGTTGTAGGCGTACTGCCCCCGGTGCTCGCGCAGCGTCTCGGCCACCTTGGACTTCTCCTCGGTGACCAGATTCCGCCGGACCCGGCCGTCGGGCAGCGTCACCGTCCCGGTCAACGGCTCGTCGGCATAGACCGCGTCTCCGCTGTGCAGCAGGAAGTCGGGCCGCCGCCGGCGCATCGATTCAAAGATCGATCGAGGCTGCGCGAGAGCGCGGGCGCGCTGCCGGCCAGGCCGGCCACACCACCCACGACGCCGAGGCCGAGCAGGCCGCGCCGGGTCATCGGGGTCATGGCCATATGCGGCTGCATCCTAGACTGCACCCCGTGATCCGCATCGAGATCGATGAGCCCACGCTGTCGCGCACGAGGATCGCGATCAACCCGTTGGCCGAGGTCGCCTGCAGCCTCTTTCTGCTGGAACGCAACCCGGGCGGGGTGCCGTGGCCCTACGACGGGTGGGCCCGCCGCACCCGCGAGATCCTGCGTCGTGACCCGGCCACCGGCCCGGTCTCGCTCTATCTGAACCTTCCGTCGGTCTCGCCCGATTTCCTCTGCCCGCCGCCGGACAGCCCGATGCCCACCATCGGCGAGCAGCTCGACCAGCTCCGGGCGACCCCGCCCGAGGTGATCACAAGCGAGTTCGCCAAGCACTACCCGGACGGCTCGCTGCCGGAGTTGATGCGGCCGTTCCGCGACGATCAGCGGGCGGCTCTCGGCCGGCTCGCGGACGGCGTTCAGGCATATTGGGACGCGGCGATCGCGCCCTACTGGCCGGCCATGCGGTCCGCCCTCGACGAAGAGGTGCTGCTGCGCGCCCGGGCGCTGGCCGCCGACGGCCCCGACGCGCTGCTCTCCCGGCTGCACGACCGGATCCGCTGGGAACGGCCGGTACTCACCCTGGTCAAGTCGCTCGACCAGTCGTTCGAGGCAGTCAACCAGCGGCTTCTGCTCGTCCCGCTGATCTTCTCGCGGGGCGCGCTGCTGTGCTCGGGCGACCAGCCCGACCTCATCATGGTCACCTACCAGTCGCGGGGCTCGGCGGTGCTGACCGAGACGCCCGCGTCCCCTCTGGCGGACGACCGCCTGGCCATCCTGGTCGGTCGCGGCCGGGCCGGAGTGCTCCGCGCGTTGACCGTGCCGGCCACCACGACCGGGCTCTCCACTGCCCTGGGCCTGGCCCCCAGCACGGTGTCCGAACATCTCGCCGGCCTGCTCGCCGCCGGGGTCGTCCACCGCCGGCGGGTGGGGCGCCGGGTTCTCTACGGTCTGGAACCCGCGGGAACGGCTCTGGTGACCCTGCTGGGCGAGGATTCGGCCCGCACCGAATTCGTTTCGTAGGCGGCCGCCGCTCCCCTACGGTTCGGGCCATGGGGAGCACCTACGCCATCGAGGCGGACGATCTGCGTCGGACCTACCGGGCGCGCACGGGCTGGCTGAAACCGAAGCGCACCGAGGTCGAGGCCGTCCGCGGGGTGACCTTCACGGTCGGCCGCGGCGAGCTGTTCGGGCTGCTCGGGCCCAACGGCGCCGGCAAGACCACCACCATCAAACTGCTGAACACCCTGCTGATCCCCACCTCCGGCTCGGCCCGGGTGTGCGGCCACGACGTGGAGCGGGAGACCCGGGAGGTACGGCGGCGGATCGGCTACGTCTTCGGCGGCGACCGCGGGCTCTACGACCGGCTGTCCGCCCTGGACAACCTGCGCTACTTCGCCGAGCTGTACGGGGTGGCGCCGCGCGACCAGAAGCGGCGCATCGCCGAACTGCTCGACCTGGTGGGGCTGGCCGGGCGGGAACGGGAACGGGTCGAGGGCTACTCGCGCGGCATGCGGCAGCGGCTGCACATCGCACGCGGGCTGCTGCACTCGCCCGACGTGCTCTTCCTCGACGAGCCGTCGATCGGGGTCGACCCGGTGGCCGCCCGCGAGCTGCGCCGCACGGTCGCCGACCTGGCCTCGACCGGCACGACGGTGCTGCTCACCACCCACTACATGGCCGAGGCGGACGAGCTCTGCGACCGGATCGCGGTGATCGCCGACGGGAGCATCCAGGCGCTGGGCACACCGGCCGAGCTGCGGCGGCGGGCCGAAGGCCGGCGGGTGGTCGAGGTCGAGGCGTACGGGGTGCCAGAGAGCGCGGTAGACGCGTTGCGCGACCTGCCCGGCGTACGGGAAACGGCAGTCGAGGCCCGAGGCGCGCTGCAGTTGCTGACCGTCCACTCCGACGCGCACGTGGACGTGCAGAGTGACGTGCTGCGGGAGCTGGCCGGGATCCGCCTCGGCCGGGTGGACAGCCGGGAGCCGACCCTCGAGGACGCGTACGTCGCGATCGTGAGTGCCGCGGCATGAACACCCTGCGCATGCTGGCCATCGGCACGCTGCTGCACGCCAAGCAGATCAGCCGGTCCCCGTTCGAGATCGCGATCGCCCTCGTCGTCCCGGTGGTGCAGGCCACCCTGGCCGTCTACCTGTTCCGTTCCAGCGGCGAGCAGCACCGGTTGCTCGAAGCCGCGGTCGGCGCCGGCGTGATGGGCGTCTGGTCGTCGGTCCTCTTCGGCTCGGGTGGCGCGATCCAGAGCCAGCGCTGGCAGGGCACCCTCGAAATGATCATGCTGGCCCCGCGGCGCCCGGTGCTCGTGATCCTGCCCATCACGATCGCCACCGGCCTCACCGGCACCTACGCGTTGCTGGCGACCCTGGCCTGGGGGCGGCTTCTGTACGGGATCAGGCTCGACTTCGCGCACCCGGTCGCCTTCGTCGTGGCCGCGGTCGTCTGCGTGGTCGCGCTCGGCCTGTTCGGCCTGCTGCTGGCGGCGACGTTCGTGCTGATGCGCAACGCCAACGCCCTGGCCAACACGCTCGAATACCCGGTGTGGCTGGTCTCCGGCATGCTCGTGCCGATCACCGTGCTGCCGTCGTGGACCGCGCCGATCGCGGCCGTGCTGCCCACCACCTGGGGCGCCCGGGCTCTGCGCGAAGCCACCAGCGGCGGCCCGGTCTGGCCGTCGGTCGGCATCTGCCTCGGCATCAGCCTGCTCTGCCTCGCCCTGGGCGCCCTGTCCCTGACCCACGTCGAGCGCCGGGCCCGGGCCGCTGCCACCCTGGCCCTGGCATGACCGGCCCCCACCGGAACCGCCCTCGCTTCCACCCTCTGAGCCCCTTCCACACGCTCCGTTCCCTCTCCCCCTCTTCTCAGCTCTCCACCTGTTCGCTGACCGCTTCTCCAGCCCTGCGCGACCGCGGGACGAAAGGGCCACACCCCATGAAGACGCTTCGCCTCATGACGGTCGGTGGCGTGATCGCCTACCGGGCCCTGTTCAACTGGACGACGCCGGGCATGTTCATCGGGACGCTGCTGATCGGGCCGCTCTTCCAGCTGCTCTTCTTCGCCTATCTCGGGCGCCAGCTGCAGGTGGCCGACGACCGGTTCTACATCGTCGGCAACGCCGTGCTCACGGCCTCGTTGGCCTGCGTCTTCGGCGGGACGATGGCGGTCGCCAACGAGCGCCGGTACGGGACGCTCGGGCACGTGCTGCTGTCGCCCCGCAGCCGCACGGCCGTGTTCTGGGGGCGGGTGATCCCGTACGCGGGAAACGGTCTTCTGATCGCGGTCGTGACCCTGAGCGCCGGGGCGCTGCTGCTCGGCCTGCGGATTCCGGTCGGCGCCGTGCCGGGCCTGCTGCTGGCGATGGCGACCGGATCGCTGGCCTGCGGGTTCTTCGGGCTGACGCTGGGCGCGCTGGGCCTGCGTTTCCGCGACGTCTGGGTGATCTCGAACGTCTCCGTCGCGCTGTTGCTGCTGCTCACGGGGGTCAACGTGCCGCCGTCCGGCCTGCCCGGCTGGATGACGGCCGTCGGCGAGTGGCTGCCGATCACGCACGCGGCCGAAGCGGCCCGGCGTTTCGCGGCCGGAGACGGACTGGCCGCGGCCGCGGCCCCACTCGGCCAGGAACTGCTGGTCGGAGCGGGGTACGCGGTCGCGGCGGCCGCACTGCTGAAGATCTTCGAATTCGAGTCGCGCCGGACGGCGTCGCTCGACGTGCTCTAGATCGCCAAGTTCGGAAACCACAGGTTGAGCTCGCGCTTCGCGCTCTCGGGGGAGTCGGAGGCGTGCACCAGATTTTCCCGGTTGGAGAGCGAGAAGTCGCCGCGGATCGTGCCGGCGGCCGCCTTGCGGCCGTCGGTCGAGCCGATCATCGCGCGGACGACCTCGATCACCTCGTCGCCGGTGAGCACCAGCGCAGCCAGCGGGCCCGAGGTCATGAACTCTTTGAGCGGCGGGTAGAACGCCTTCTCGACGTGGTCGGCGTAGTGCTGGTCGGCCAGCGCCGCGTCCATCGTGCGCAGCTCGATCGCCTCGATCACCAGGCCCTTGCGCTCGAAGCGGGCGAGGATCTCGCCGAGAAGTCCGCGACGGACCGCATCGGGCTTGATGAGCACGAGCGAGCGCTCGGTGGGGCTGGACACGACTTTCCTCCAGGACAGGGATGCGGGGGCTGAGTTTCAGCCTATCGGTACCGGGATTGCGGCGAGCGCCAACGCCGGACCTACCGCACTTTCGCTCACACTGAGCCGGGCAATAACCTGACGGGTACGAGCGGGAGGTCCACATTGGCAAACCAGACCGGACGTCCGATCGCGCCGGCACGGAAGCTGGTCGCGGCGGTCGCGGGCACGATCGCGGTCTTCGTGGTCGCGCTGGGCTTCGGCATGTCCAGCCTGGGGGTGGTCATCTTCGGGGTCGCCCTGCTCGGTCTGGCCGTGGCCTTGGGCGTCGTCAACGTGGTGCGCCGCGGCGCCCGGGCCTGGGTGGCCGGCACGGCCGAGGTCTCGGCGATCACGCCCCGGCCGATGACCACGGCGGTCTACGCCCGGGCCCGCATCCAGGCGGTGATCGTGGCGCCCGGCCTGCCGACGCGCGAGATCGAGATCAACGAGTCCCGCATCCCCGTGGTCAAGTGGCCCGAGCCCGGCGACACCCTGCCGATCACGGTCGACGTCGACGACCTGCGCCGCGTCAAAATCAACTGGGACGAGGCCGCCCCGCGCGACCGAGGCTCGGACCTGCCGCCCCCGCCGGTCACCGACTTCGACGACGAACCCGACGCCGACCTCGACGCCGACCTGCTGGGCGACGTCGAGCCACCCCCGTGGGCCGGCCGCGACCGCACCTGGGGCCGAGGCCCCGACGAGCCGCCGCCCCCACCGCCGCCGGGCAGTTCCCCGCCGCCGCCGGCCCCGCCGCCCAGCCCGTCAGCTGGTGGAGCGCCCGGCCCGGCCAACCTCGACTCCGAGGAATACAGCGAGAGCCCGGTGGTCGTCCGCGACACCCCGGCCGGCAAGGTGGTCGAGGGCGAGTTCGTCGACCACGACGAGAGCCCGTCCCCGCTGCCCCGCCGGGCCGCGAGTTCCCCGTACGCGGCCGACACGTCGCGTGCCGGGGACCAGCCTTACGCTGCTGACACGTCGCGTGCCGGGGATTCGGCCCACGCTGCTGACTCGCCTTACGCCGACTCCTCTTACGCCGCCGACTCGGCGCGTGCCGGGGATCCGGCGGGTGCCGCCGACACGGCTTACGCCGCCGGTTCGACGCGCGCTGCTGAAGGCGGCGGGGCCGGATCGGTCACGGCGGCCACTGTCGGCGCGGCTGCCGGGGCTGCCGGCGGCCGGCGTCCCAGCCCGCGCCCGCGGCGGGGCACGGCGACCGCCACGGCCGAGCCGACCGCACCGTCGCAGCGTGAACCGCACCCCGACGACACCCTCGAGACCGACCTTCCGCTCGACGATCCCGCCACCGGGGCCCCGTCGCCGTACCGGCGGCCCGAGCCCACAGCGACGTCGACCCCGGCCACGCCATCGCCGGTCGGCTCGTTCCCCACCGCTCCGCCGCCGTCGACCCCGCCGCCCACGGCTCCTCAGCCCGCCTCGCCGCCGCCCTCGGCCGCCCGCTCCGAGGGGCGACCCGGCCCCCGACCCGTTCCGGACGACGAGATCGACCTTCTCCTCGACGGCGACCCCGATCCGGCCCCGGAAGACGCGCCCGCCGCAGCCGAGGCCCGGCGCGAAGACCTGATCGCCCCACCTCCGGCCGAAGAGACGCCGCTCCGGCCCTCGACACGCTTCATGTCGAACGCGGCCCACGACGCCACCGCCGAGTCGGCGGCGCCGGCAGCACCCCCTCCGGCCGCCGCAGCACCCGCACCGCCCACCGCGGCCGCCGCGCCTCCTCAGCGCACCGCAGCCACCGAACCGCCTGCAGCCACCGAACCGCCTGCATCAACCGCGCCTGACAAGGCCGGCGGCGGCGGGCTGCTGGCCGGCGCGATCGGCGTCGTCGCAGCGGCCGCGGCAGCCGTGAAGAAGGTCGGCCGAAGCGACGCCCCGTCCCAGAAGCAGGCGCCCATCGACGAAGAAACCTCCACTCGGGCACCCGTCAGCGCTCCGAGCCACCCGGCACCACCGCCCGACGCACCCACCAGCGCCTCAAGCCACCCAGCGCCGCCGCCCGGCGCGCCGAGCAGCGCCTCAAGCCACCCAGCGCCGCCCTCCGAAGCACCTGTCAGCGACTCGAACCGGTCCGCACCGCCGCCGCCAGCGCCTGCCGGCGCCCCAAACCAACCCGCGCCGCCGCCGGCAGCAGCACCCGCCAGCGCCTCCGGTCAGCCGACACCGCCACTCGCGGCGCCTGTCACTGATTCGAGTGAGCCGGCCTCGCCGTCCGCCGGGAGGCCGAGTCATCCCAAGCCGTCGCCGGCCGCGGCGGCGCTTGCGGCAGCGGCGGCTGCCGCAGCGGCGGGAGACCGCGGCCCGTGGGGAGATCTCGCCGGCAAGCCGGAACCGGACGAGGGCGCCGCCGACGTGATCACCGCGTACCCCAGTGCCCGCCCCGGCCCGGCCGGGGCGATCCACGGCGTCGGCATCACGGTGCTCGTCACCGACCTCGCCCGGTCGGTCGGGTTCTACCGCGACATGCTGGGCTTCTTCGAGATCGACAGCGGCGAGGGCAGCGCCGTGCTGGCCTCCGGCGACACCCGCCTGGTGCTGCGGACGGTCAACGACCTCTCCAGCGAGGCAGGCCGGCTGATCTACCTCAACCTCGAGGTGGGCGACGTCGAAGCCGTCTACCAGGAGCTTCAGGCCAAGGGAGTGGAGTTCGTCCACCCCCCGCGCCCGGTCAACCGCGGTGACCGTCTCGAACTCTGGTCGGCCACGTTCCGCGACCCCGACGACCACAACATCGCCATCACCCAGTGGCGGGCCATCCGCTGATCGGCGACTAGCCGAGGATGGTGCGCCGCACGTAGAGGGCGTAGACCCAGGCCCCACCGAAGATCAGGCCGAGCGCGGCCAGCGACCAGTGGAACAGGCCGCTGGCCAGCAGCAGGACCTGAAGACCGGTGCCGGCAGTCCAGGCCCACGAGCGGCGCATCATGCCGGCCAGCAGGACGGCCACGACCGCCAGCGCGATCACCGACCCGACGCCCCACCCACTGAGCTCGCCACCCATGATCCGGATCGGCTGGATGGCGAGAAGCAGCACGATGGCCTCCAGCACGAGCGTGCCCGCGCCCAGCCCGCGTACCGCCGCCTCCGGGTTGCGAAGCCCAGATTGCGGAGCCGGCTCCCCCGACCCGGACGGCGAAGCCGATCCGGACGGCGGAGCCGACCCGGAATCCGGAGCCGGCTCGGCCGGCCTTGAATCGGGAGCCGGTTCGCCGCGCGGCTCGGGCGACGTCATCGCTTGAGGAGCTTCCGCGCGTCGGCCACCGTGACCACCGACCCCGTGATGATCACGCCGACGCCGCTGAGCTCGCCGGACGCGTCCTCCTCGGCGATGACCACGGCCTCCTCGATCGCGTCCGGCATGTTGTGCGTGACCGTCACCCTGTCCTCGCCGAAGATGTCCGTCGCCAACTGCGCCAGCTCTTCCACCGGCATCGACCGCGGCGAGCTGTTCTGGGTGACCACAATGCGCGCCGCCACCGGCTCGAGCAGGTCGAGCAGGCCGGAGACGTCCTTGTCGCCCAGGACGGCCACGACCGCGACCAGGTGCCGGAAGGCGAACTCTTCCTCGAGCGCGGCCACCGTCGCCGCCATGCCGTGCGGGTTGTGCGCGCCGTCGAGCAGGATGGCCGGGGCGCTGCGCACCCTTTCCAGCCGGCCCGGCGAGTCGACGTCCGCGAAGCCTTCGCGTACGAGCTCGATGTCAAGCTGCCTGTTGGTGCCGGCGCCGAGGAAAGCCTCCACTGCGGCCAGCGCAAGCGCGGCGTTCTGGGCCTGGTGCGCTCCGAAGAGCGGCAGGAACACCTCGTCGTACACCCCGCCGAGACCCTGCAGCCGCAGCACCTGGCCGCCGACCGCCTGGGTGCGCTCGACCACTCCGAACTCGCTGCCCTCGCGGGCCAGGGTCGCACCCATCTCGGCACAACGCTCGAGGATCGGCCGCATGGCCTCCTCGGTCTGCAACGCCGAGATCACCGTGGCGCCCTTGTGGATGATGCCGGCCTTGGCCCAGGCGATGTCCTCGATCGTGTCGCCCAGCCACTCGGTGTGATCGAGGCCGATCGGGGTCATCACGGCGACGCCCGCCTCGATGACGTTCGTCGCGTCCTCCTCGCCGCCCAGGCCGACCTCGACGACGGCGATGTCGACCGGGGCGTCGGCGAAGGCCGCGTACGCCATGGCGGTCGTCATGTCGAAGTAGGTGAGCGGCTCGGCATTGCGGGCGTCGATCAGCTCGGCCAGGGGCGCGACCTCGTCGTACGTGGTCGCCAGCCCTTCCTCGGAGATCGGCTGCCCGTCGAGGCTGATCCGCTCGCGCACCGTCTCGAGGTGCGGGCTGGTGTAGCGGCCGGTGTGCAGGCCGTGCGCCCGCAGCAGCGCGTCGATCATCCGCGCCGTGCTGGTCTTGCCGTTGGTGCCGGTCAGATGGATGGCCGGGTAGGCGCGCTGCGGGCTGCCGAGCACGTCCATGAGGTCCCGGATCTTCTGCATGTCGAACGCCATGCGGGTGAAACCGCGCCCGTCGAGCGCGGCGACAACCTCTTCGTAAGTGCTCATGCTGAGGGCAACGCCTCCAGAGCCGCGGCAATTCTCGTGAGATCCGCCTCGGCGGTCGTGAGCCTGTCTTTGATCTTGGAGACGACCTGTTCGGGCGCCTTGCCGATGAACGACTCGTTGCCGAGCTTGGCCCGGCACTGCGCCGCCTCCTTCTCGGCGGCCGCGCGGTCCTTCTCGAGGCGGGCCCGCTCGGCGGCGACGTCGATCGTGCCGCGGGTGTCGAGGTCGACCGTGATCGCCCCGGACACCGCCAGCGTCGCCGTGGCCGTGAAGTCGGCGCCGGGCGTGTCGAGGCGGGCCAGCGACCGGATCAGCGGCTCGTGCGTGTCGATGCCGACGTTGCCCAGGCCGGTGAGCGCCGCGGACACCCGCTGGCTCGGCTTGAGACCCTGGTCGGACCGGAACCGCCGGACCTCGGTGACGACCTTCTGCAAGGCGGCCAGCTCTTCCTCGGCAGCGTCGTCGATCAGCCCCTTGTCGGCCGCCGGCCAGGACGCCCGCACGAGCGTCTCGCCGCTGGTGAGCGCGATCCACAGCTCCTCGGTGACGAACGGGATGACCGGGTGCAGCAGACGCAACAGCTGGTCGAGCACGTGACCGAGAACGCGGCGGGTGTTCTGGTTCTGCTCGGACGCGAGCACCGGCTTGCTCAGCTCGAGGTACCAGTCGCAGACGTCGTCCCAGGCGAAGTGGTAGAGCGTGTCGCAGACCTTGGCGTACTCGTAGGCCTTGAACTGCTCGTCGACCTCGCCGATCACGTGCTGCAGGCGGGACAGGATCCACTTGTCGATCGCCGACAGCTCCTCCACCGGGGGCAGATCGCCCTCGACGGTCGCGCCGTTCATCAGCGCGAAGCGGGTGGCGTTCCAGAGCTTGTTGCAGAAATTGCGGGAGCCCTGGCACCACTCCTCGCTGATCGGCACGTCCGAGCCCGGGTTGGCTCCGCGGGCCAGGGTGAAGCGGGTGGCGTCGGCGCCGTAGCGGTCGATCCAGTCGAGCGGATCGACGACGTTGCCGAACGACTTCGACATCTTCTTGCCGAGCCCGTCGCGGACCATGCCGTGCAGGTTGACCACGTTGAACGGCTGCACGTCGTCCATCGCGTACAGACCGAACATCATCATCCGGGCGACCCAGAAGAAGAGGATGTCGTAGCCGGTGACGAGCACGCTGGTCGGATAGAACTTGGCCAGTTCGGCCGTCTGCTCGGGCCAGCCCATCGTCGAGAACGGCCACAGCGCCGACGAGAACCAGGTGTCGAGAACGTCCTCGTCCTGCGTCCAGCCGTCGCCGGTCGGCGGCTGCTCGTCGGGGCCGACGCAGACGACCTCGCCCGCCGGCCCGTACCAGACCGGGATGCGGTGACCCCACCACAGCTGGCGCGAGATGCACCAGTCATGCATGTTGTCGACCCAGGCGAAGTAGCGCTTGGACAATTCGGCCGGCTCGATGGTCACCCGGCCGTCGCGCACGGCGTCGCCGGCCGCCTTGGCCAGCGGGCCGGTGTTGACGAACCACTGGAGCGACAGCCGCGGCTCGACGGTGGTCTTGCAGCGCGAGCAGTGGCCGACCGAGTGCAGGTAGGGGCGCTTCTCGGCGACGATCCGCCCCTGCTCGCGCAGCGCGGCGACGATGGCCGGCCGGGCCTCGTAGCGGTCGAGCCCCTCGAACGGGCCGTGCACGGTGACAACCGCGCGCTCGTTCATCATGCTGATGCTGGGCAGGTTGTGCCGCTGGCCGATCTCGAAGTCGTTGGGGTCGTGGGCCGGGGTCACCTTGACCGCGCCGGTGCCGAACGACGGGTCGACGTGCTCGTCGCCGACGATCGGGATGCGCCGGCCGGTGAGCGGCAGCTCGACCTCGGTGCCGATCATGTGTTTGTAGCGCTCGTCGTCGGGGTGGACGGCCACCGCGGTGTCGCCCAGCATCGTCTCGGCCCGCGTCGTCGCGACGACGATCGCGCTGTCGCCCTCGCCGTAACGGATCGAGACGAGCTCACCCTCGTCGTCGGTGTGCTCGACCTCGATGTCGCTGAGCGCGGTCAGACAGCGCGGGCACCAGTTGATGATCCGGTTGGCCCGGTAGATCAGCTCGTCCTCGTACAGCCGCTTGAAGATCGTCTGAACGGCGCGGGACAGGCCCTCGTCCATCGTGAACCGCTCACGCGACCAGTCCACGGAGTCGCCCAGGCGGCGCATCTGCCCGAGGATGGCCCCACCGGACTGCGCCTTCCATTCCCACACCTTCTCGACGAACTTCTCACGGCCGAGGTCGTGGCGCGACAGTTGCTCGGCGGCGAGCTGGCGCTCGACCACGTTCTGGGTGGCGATGCCGGCGTGGTCCATGCCGGGCAGCCACAGCACCTCGAAGCCCTGCATCCGCTTGAGGCGGGAGAGCGCGTCCTGAATGGTGTGGTCGAGCGCGTGGCCGACGTGCAGCGAGCCGGTCACGTTGGGCGGCGGGATCACGATCGAGAACGGCGGCTTGTCGCCGGCCGGGTCGGCCGTGAAGTAGCCCTGCGATACCCAATTCTCGTACCGCCGCTGCTCTACCTCGCCCGGCTGGTACTGGGCGGAGAGGCCACCGGTGGGCCGGCTGTCGGGGGTGCGCTGCTGGGTCGTCTCGGTCACCCGACAAGTCTACGGATGCCGCGGCGGAACCCCGAATTCGCATCGCCCGCCGTTGCTACGCTCCTGCAATGCCCGAACACGGCCCCAACCCGATCGACATCGGGGAACCGATCGACATCGGCACGCCCCCGCCCGCCTCCTCCGACGAGGACGCCGATCTTCTCCACCCCGACGACCCCGAGGCAGAGGCCAAGGCCAAACCTCGAGGGCGCGTACGACGCGTGCTGATTTCAATTCTTCTGGCGCTCGCGGTGGTGGCGGTGTCGATGCTCGGGTTCACCAGCTGGCGGATCATCGCTCAGCGGCACGCCGAACTCGAGATCCAACCGAGCGTGGGCACGCTCAGCCTCGACTATTCGCAGGAGGGCGCCTCCACGGCCGACTACCTGCGCACAGCCCTGGCCGCCGAGGTCGACCTCGACCACACCTATGGCGCGGTCTACAAAGAGGCCCCCGACAAGAACGTCCTGTTCCTGGCCGGCACCGGCCTGCTCTGGACCCCCGGCCAAGACCTCGACGCCGCCATGAACCTGATCTCCGACGAGGAGGGCGCGGTGACCGACCTGAAAGACGTCGACGCCGGCCCCTTGGACGGCACCATGAAGTGCGGCGTGACCAAGTCCGCCGACGGCGACCTGACAGTGTGCGGCTGGGCCGACCACGGCAGCCTGGCCTTGGCGATGTTCAACAACCGCACCCCCGAGGAAGCGGCCCCACTGATGCTCGCCCTCAGAAACGCAACAGAGACCCGCTGACACTCCCCGACCCGGCCAACAGAACCGCAACACCACAAACGCGGCCTCGCCCGAGACGAACCGTCTTGTCCCAGCCTCTGACGAGACAAACCGTCTCGTCTCGCTGTGGGAGGGCGGGGGGGTCGTCACGTCTCGGTGCGGCGGGCGCGAGACGGACCGTCTCGTCTCGGCACAACTGGCTAGACGAGACGGCTCGTCTCGCTGCGGCTGGCGAGACGATCCGCGGTCGCGGCCCAAGCTGTGCGGCCGGGTAGCCGGCGTTTCGTCGGCCGGCGTAAGGAATGGTCCGTAAATGGCAGTAGGCCCACCCCGGTAAGGGGTGGGCCTACTGTTCACGTTGAGTCCGGCGGCGTCCTACTCTCCCACACCCTCCCGAGTGCAGTACCATCGGCGCTGGAGGGCTTAGCTTC